>QZKY01000004.1 GCA_003605115.1 Oxalobacter sp. | reverse complement strand
CATCGGCATGCCCGACTGTCGCGCGCCCAGAAATTCGCCAGGGCCGCGGATTTCCAGATCGCGACGTGCAATGTCAAAACCGTCCGTCGTCTCACGCATCGTCATCAGACGCTGTCGTGCCGTGTCACCCAGCGGAGCTTGATACAGCAATAAACACACGCTAGCTTCCGTACCGCGCCCCACGCGGCCACGCAACTGGTGAAGCTGCGACAATCCAAAACGTTCGGCGTGTTCGATTACCATCAGCGAGGCATTCGGTACATCGACACCGACTTCAATCACAGTCGTCGCTACCAGCAAATCCATTTTGCCTTGCGCAAACGCTTCCATGATGTCTTGCTTTTCTGTCGTCTTGAGACGCCCGTGAATCAGCCCGATGCGCACATCCGGCAGCGCCGCCGTGAGCATCTCGTAAGTGTCGGTTGCCGTTTTCAGTTGCAATGCTTCCGATTCTTCAATGAGCGGGCACACCCAGTACGCTTGCCGTCCCGCTTTGGCGTCGGCGTGAATGTTCGCAATCACTTCATCGCGCCGAATCTGATCGACCACGCGCGTCACAATCGGCGTGCGCCCCGGCGGCAGTTCGCCAATGACGGACACATCGAGATCTGCGTAATACGTCATCGCCAGCGTGCGCGGAATGGGCGTTGCGCTCATCATCAGGTGATGTGGGACGCTATCACCTTCTTTCCCTTTATTTCGCAGACTCAGCCGCTGCCCCACACCGAAGCGGTGCTGCTCATCTACGATCACCAACCCCAGTTTTGCGAATTGCACAGACTCCTGAATCAGCGCATGCGTACCGACCACCAGTTGCACGGTTCCGCTTGCCACGCTTGCGAGCGATTCCGTTTTTTCTTTTTTCTTCATGCTGCCGGTGAGCCATGCGACCGACACGCCCAGCGGTCGCATCCATGCTTCGATCTTGCGGAAATGCTGTTCCGCCAGAATTTCGGTCGGCGCCATCAGCGCCACCTGAAACCCGCTGTCGATGGCTTGCGCCGCCGCCAACGCTGCGACGATTGTTTTTCCGCTACCCACATCGCCTTGCAGCAAGCGCTGCATCGGATGACGCGCCGCCAAATCCGCACTGATTTCCACCAACACGCGCTGCTGTTCGCCCGTCAGCGTAAATGGCAAGCTCGCGCGAAAAGCCTGCGACACCTTGCCAATCGTTTGCATGGCTTGTGCGCTTTGTACGCGCCGTGCGGCCTGCGCGCGTTTCATCGATAACTGTTGTGCGAGCAGTTCGTCGAATTTCATCCGCACCCACGCTGGGTGCGTGCGCGCCATCAAGGTATGCGCTTCCACATCCGGCTGCGGGGAATGCAGTATGCGCACAGCCGCATCGAATACAGGCAGTTTTAATTTGGCCAGCAAAGCCACCGGCAAGGTGTCGTTCAAATCGACCCGCTTGAGTGCTGCACCAATAGCGGCGCGCAAATAGGCTTGCGTCAATCCTTCGCCCGACGGATAGACCGGCGTCAGCGATTCCGGCAAGGGCGCACCTTCGTTCACGACCTTCACCGAGGGATGCACCATCTCTGCGCCATGAAACCCCTGACGCACATCACCCCGCACACGCACACGCTGCCCAAGTGCCATCTGCTTGGTCTGACTGATGTAAAAATTCAGAAAGCGAAAGACCAGTTGGCCGGAATCGTCTGCAATCCTCACCACCAGTTGCCGTCGTGGGCGATACTGAATATCGCAACCCGTGACCACGCCCTCCACTTGCGGTGTGACGCCGACGTGAAAAACCGCTTCGGCAATCGGCATCACATGCGTTTCATCTTCGTAACGTAATGGCAAGTGCAAGGCCAGATCCATGTCCGTGCGCAAGCCCAATTTGGCGAGCCTGCTGGCACGGGCAACGGGAGAACGACCTTTGGCATGCTGGACAGTTTTGTCCGTCATTTTTTGCCGTTCGCTGGAAGATTTCGATGAAGATCGCATGGCTCGATTCTGTGATTTCGCAAACATGGTAGCGCTTTTTTACGCCGACCCGCTTTTTCTTGTTGTCATTCCCCATCAAATCAAAACCATCCCGCATGCTTGTGTGCAAGAATGGAACATGCTGTTGGCCGCCGTTACCTTGTTTTGACGCTCGAAATTTTAATACGGTACAACCCACCCCATGACAACGTCTTCCACATCTCCGCGTCTTTCCGGCATTTTGCTCCATCCCACCTCTCTGCCCGGCGCACACGGCGCGGGCGACCTCGGTGCCTCCGCCTATCATTTCATCGACTGGCTCGCGACAGCACGACAATCGCTCTGGCAAGTGCTGCCGCTCGGTTGCATTGGCCTGGGCAATTCGCCTTATATGAGCCCGTCCGCTTTTGCCGGGAGCATCTTGCTGATCGATCTATTGCAATTGCACGAAGCCAGTTGGCTGGAGGAAACCGACCTGATACCGGAAGACGCTTTCGAAAATCGCCGCGTGAATTACAGCATCATGACGCCGTTTCGTACAAGCCGTTTACGCAAGGCCGCCGCACGGTTTTTCGAAACGGCCACCCAAGCCGCGCGCGCCGATTTTCAGACTTTTTGCACGCAGCACGCAAGCTGGCTGGATGATTACACGCTGTTTCGCGCACTGACACAAACCTTTGGTGCTGAGGTGGCCTGGCAGGATTGGCCAGCGCCGCTGGCACAGCGCAAACTCAAGGCGCTGCAGGATGCCAGGAATGTTCACGCAAACGAAATCGACTTTTGGAAATTTTGTCAGTGGCAGTTCTTTGCGCAATGGAAAAAACTGAAAACCTATGCGAACGCCAAGGGCGTCGACATCGTGGGCGACATCCCCATTTTCGTTTCGCTACAAAGCGCCGATGTCTGGGCGCACCCGGAATTATTCGATTTAAATGCCAAGGGACGGCCTACCGTGGTGGCGGGTGTACCCCCGGATGTTTTCAGCAAAACCGGGCAACGTTGGGGCAACCCGCTCTACCGCTGGGCCAGTCATGCTGCCAGCGACTACCGCTGGTGGGTGGAACGCATGCGCCACTCACTCGCGATGTTCGACAAGGTACGCATCGATCATTTTCGTGGCTTTGAATCCTACTGGGAAATCCCCGCCAAAGATGACAGCGCGGTTGGCGGGCGCTGGATGCCGGGGCCAGGCGCCGCGGTTTTCGATGCCATGCGCAAGCAGCTTGGCAAGGTTCCCGTCATCGCCGAAGATCTGGGCTTGATCACCCCGGAAGTTATTGCGCTCCGTCAGCAGCTTGGCTTGCCCGGGATGCGCATCCTGCAATTTGCCTTCGATGGCGATGCCGACAATCTCTACCTGCCACACAATTTCAAGCCTGGTTCGGTCGTCTATACCGGCACACATGACAACAACACCACGCGCGGCTGGTGGAATACGATTGACGATGCGGAGCGTGATCGGGTGCGCCGCTACTTTGCCATCAGCGGCGACTGGATCCACTGGGACATGATCCGCGCCGCTTCGGCTTCCGTCGCAGAACTGGCCATCCTCCCCATGCAAGATGTGCTGGGACTCGACGGTGCGCATCGCATGAACTGCCCCGGCGAAGCTTCCGGTTCCTGGGAGTGGCGTTTTACCTGGCAGATGGTCGAAGACTGGCACGCGGCACATCTCGCTGAACTGACGACACTGTATGGACGACATCGCAGCCCGCCGCCGCCCAACACACCGGAAGACGACGTAAAATAGCGGGCTTTATCGCACGCGCCTCATGCATTTGCCATGTATTCTCTCTCTGATTTCGATTTTGATTTGCCATCCGAGCTGATCGCGCAAGCGCCGCTACCTGATCGCTGCGCCTCGCGTTTGCTGCATGTGGATGGCCAGCGTTTGATTGACCGACAATTCGCCGACCTCCTTGATCTTGTTCAGCCGAGCGATTTACTGGTGTTCAACGATACCCGCGTAATCAAGGCGCGGCTCTTCGGCGCGAAAGCCACCGGCGGCAAGATCGAGGTGTTGATTGAGCGCCTCCTGGATGAGCGCACCGCGCTCGCCCAAGTCCGCGCCTCCAAATCGCCACACCCCCACAGCACGCTTCGTCTGTCCAACGCATTCGATGTCACCGTCGGTGAACGCGCCGGAGAATTCTTTACCTTGCATTTTCCAAGCGACGCCTTGGCCTTGATCGATCAATACGGTCACATGCCTTTGCCGCCATACATCGATCGTGCTGCCAATGCTGCGGATGATGCGCGCTACCAAACCGTCTATGCCAAACATCTCGGTGCCGTCGCAGCGCCGACTGCGGGACTGCATTTCGATGACGCACTACTACAACGCTTGCGTGACAAGGGTGTGGAGTTTGCCACCGTCACCCTGCATGTGGGAGCCGGCACCTTCCAGCCGGTGCGGACAGAAAATCTGACGGAACACGCCATGCACAGCGAGTGGTACACAGTTCCGCAAGCCACCGTCGATGCCGTGCGCGAAGCGCAGGCAAGCGGGCGCGCCGTGATTGCGGTAGGCACCACCAGCTTGCGTGCGCTGGAATCGGCTTCGCAATCGGGAATCTTACAAGCTGGCAGCGGCGATACCGCGCTGTTCATCACGCCGGGTTACGCGTTTCGTACGGTGACGCGCTTGATCACGAATTTCCATTTGCCCAAATCAACGCTCTTGATGTTGGTGTCAGCCTTCGCGGGGTTTGATACCATTCGTCGTGCGTATGCCCATGCGATTGAACAACGCTATCGTTTTTTCAGTTATGGCGATGCGATGCTGCTGTCACTGCAATCTACCCCCCCCTCACCCCACCCCTCTCCCGCCAGGGGAGAGGGAGTAAACCACTATGCTCAAATTTGAACTGCTTAAAATCGATGGCCACGCACGACGCGGTCGCTTGAAACTGAACCACGGCACGGTGGAAACGCCGGTGTTCATGCCGGTCGGCACTTACGGTTCGGTGAAAGCGATGTCGCCACTGGATTTGCACGACATCGACGCGCAAATCATTCTTGGCAACACCTTCCATTTGTGGCTGCGCCCCGGTTTGCAAGTCATAGAAAAATTCGGCGGCTTGCACCGCTTCATGGGCTGGGAGCGTCCGATTCTTACGGACTCCGGCGGGTTTCAGGTTTTTTCACTTGGCGCCATGCGCAAAATCAGCGAAGAAGGCGTGCGTTTCGCTTCGCCGATCAATGGCGACAAGCTCTTTCTGTCGCCGGAAATCTCCATGCAAATCCAGCGCGTGCTGAATGCAGACGTTGTGATGCAATTCGATGAATGCACCCCCTACAAAATCGGCGAGCGCGTCGCCACCAAGGACGAAGCCGCGAAATCGATGCAGCTCTCCCTGCGCTGGGGCAAACGATCCATCGACGAGTTCCAGCGGGAAGAAAATCCGAACGCGCTTTTCGGCATTGTGCAAGGCGGCATGTTCGAGGATTTGCGCGAGGAATCGCTCGGCGCCCTGAACGCCCTGGGCTTTCACGGCATGGCCATCGGCGGTCTGTCGGTGGGCGAACCCAAGGAAGACATGCGTCGCATCCTCTCCCACATCGGACCAAAACTGCCCGCGCACCAGCCGCATTACCTGATGGGCGTGGGTACGCCGGAAGATCTGGTGGAGGGTGTCGCCAACGGCATCGACATGTTCGATTGCGTGATGCCCACCCGCAACGCGCGCAACGGCTGGTTATTTACCCGTTTTGGCGATATCCGCATCCGCAATGCCCGTTACCGCGATGACGAAACCCCGCTGGACGACAGTTGTACCTGCTATTGCTGCCGCCATTTTTCCCGCGCCTATCTGCATCATCTTGACCGGATCGGCGAAATGCTGGGCGGACGGCTGAACACCATCCACAACCTGCATTACTACCTGCAATTGATGCAAGACATGCGCGGCGCCATTGAAAATGGCCGTTTTGCCCAGTTTGTGACGCAATTTCAGGCAGGCCGAACACGCGGGATTTGATCCTTGCGACCCTTGCCACGGTGCTAAAATAGCGCGTTATTCAATCCTGCTGCGTTTTATATCAGCAGGCATCACTTAGTCTTTTGGAGGCAGTATGGGTGCTAACTTTAATTTGATGGATTATTTGCCGTTTATCCTGATCATCGTTGTCTTTTATTTCCTGATGTTTCGCCCTCAGCAACAGCGCGCCAAGCGTCAGCGCGAAATGCTGGAAGCGCTGTCGGTAGGAAATGAAGTGCTGACAGCGGGCGGCATCATGGGCAAGATTGTCGATGTTTCTTCCACCATTGTCCGCATTGAAATTGCGCCTCATGTGACCATCGCCATCCAAAAAGCTGCCGTCACAACCTTGCTGCCGCCGGGCACGCTGGACGCCCCGGAAAACCTGCCCCCACCCCCGCCGTCCTGCTGCGCCTGAACCCACTTTCCTGACATGCCATGAATCGTTACGCCCTCTGGAAGTACATTCTTATTGCGATAGCCCTGTTATTCGGCACGATTTATACCGTGCCGAATTTCTTTGGCGAGTCGCCTGCCGTGCAAATCAGCAGCGCCAAAGCCACCCTTAAGCTCGACACGAAATTGCTTGCGCGCGTTGACGATGTCTTGCAAAAGGAAAATCTCAAGCCAGACGTGATTTTCTTTGACACGACCGGCAGCCATGCGTCCATCCGTGCCCGTTTTGCCGATACCGACGCGCAGTTCAAGGCCAAAGCCTTGCTGGAAAAAGCGCTCAATCCGGATCCGGCGGATGAATCTTATATCGTTGCGCTTAATTTGCTCTCCAACACCCCCAAGTGGCTGCAAGGCATCAATGCCTTGCCGATGTATCTGGGGCTGGATTTGCGCGGCGGCGTCCACTTCCTGTTGCAAGTGGACATGCGGGGCGTCGAAAATAAAAAGCTGCAAGGATTGATGGTGGCGGCACGTGGCAATTTGCGCGACAAAAATGTTCGCCACTCCGGCATCAGCCGTGTTGGCAATGCGGTTGAAGTTCGCTTCACTGATTCCGCCGCACTCGCCAAGGCGAAAGAAACCCTCTCTGCCCAACTGAGCGAAGCCCAGTTTGTCGAAACCAAGGATGGCGTGGTCACCAAACTCGTGATGACCCTGAAACCTGAAGCGCTGAAAATGACGCGTGACGATGGTGTCAAACAAAACATCGCTACGCTCTCTCGCCGCGTCAACGAATTGGGTGTGGCCGAGCCGGTGATCCAGCAACAAGGTGCTGATCGCATTGTCGTGCAACTGCCCGGCGTACAGGACGTGTCACGCGCGAAAAGCATTCTGGGACGCACCGCCACACTGGAAGTTCGCCTCGTGGATGAAACGGTCACGCCCGGCATGGAATTGACTGCCCCCACGCCATTCGGTTCGGAATTGTTCAAATTTGAAAGAGGGGATCGCGGCTCGCGTCATGTCGTACTGTACAAGGAACCGGTGCTGACCGGCGATTATATCTCCAGCGCTTCTGCCACTTTCGATCAAAATCAGCAGCCTGCCGTCAGCATTGATTTGAATGGCGATGGCGGCCTCAAGATGCGTCAAGCCACGCGTGACCGCATTGGCAAAGGCATGGCGATTGTGCTTTTTGAAAAAGGCAAAGGACAGGTACTGACGGTTGCCACGATTCGCGATGAACTGGGTTCGCGCTTCCAGATCACGGGCATGGGCAATGCGGAAGCCGCAACTGATCTCGCCCTGCTCTTGCGTGCGGGTTCGCTGGCTGCGCCGATGGAAATCATTGAAGAGCGCACGATTGGCCCGCAACTCGGCGCGGATCAAGTTAAGAAAGGCTTCAACTCGACGCTCTACGGTTTTGCTGCCATCGCCGTCTTCATGATCGCTTACTACATGATGTTCGGTTTGTTCAGCGTGCTGGCGCTTTCTGTGAATGTGCTCTTGCTGATTGCGGTGCTCTCGCTCATTCAAGCCACACTGACCCTTCCCGGCATGGCCGCCATTGCGCTCACCCTCGGCATGGCAATTGACGCCAACGTGCTTATCAACGAGCGCATCCGCGAAGAATTACGCGCCGGACAAGCGCCGCAAATGGCGATCTCTGAGGGTTTCCGACACGCCTGGGCCACGATTCTGGACTCCAACGTCACAACGCTCATCGCCGGTTTAGCGCTTCTGACTTTCGGTTCCGGCGCGGTGCGCGGCTTTGCCGTTGTTCACGTTCTCGGTATTTTGACCTCCATGTTTTCAGCCGTCTTTTTCTCGCGCGGCATCGTCAACCTCTGGTACGGGCGCAAGAGAAAATTGGACAGCATTTCAATTGGGCAAATCTGGAAAGCGAACCAATGATGGCCAACGGCGCTCGCTTTCTGACTGATTATTCATAACAGGATTCATCATGGAATTCTTCCGCATCAAAAGAGACATCCCCTTCATGCGCCATGCGCTGATATTCAATGTCATTTCCGGCCTGACATTTGTCGCTGCCGTATTTTTCCTTTGGCACAAAGGGCTGCACTTGTCCGTTGAATTCACGGGCGGCACGGTAATGGAAGTCAGTTATACCAAAGCAGCGGACATTCAAAGCATTCGGCAAACCGTGATAGAGCTGGGCATCCCCGACACCCAGGTACAAAGTTTTGGCCGCGCGCAGGATGTGCTGATCCAGATGCCGCCGCAAAAAGGCATGAGCTCCACACAGCAAACAGAAAAAGTCTTGTCTGCGCTTCAAACCAAAAATGCGGACGTCACGCTGCGCCGCGTGGAATTTGTGGGGCCACAAGTGGGCAGCGAACTGGCACGAGACGGCTTGTACGCGCTGGCCATGGTGGTGATCGGCATCATGATTTATCTGGCCATCCGCTTTGAATGGAAATATGCGGTGGCCGCCATCATTGCTAACCTGCACGATGTCGTCATCATTCTTGGATTTTTCGCGTTCTTCCAGTGGGAATTTTCACTTTCCGTATTGGCTGCGGTTCTGGCTGTACTCGGTTATTCAGTCAACGAATCGGTCATTATTTTTGACCGCGTGCGCGAAAACTTCCGCAAGATGCGCAAAGCACAAGTCAACGAAGTGCTGGATCACGCGATCACCAGCACGATTTCCCGCACCATCATCACCCACGGGTGTACGCAGTTGATGGTGTTGTCGATGCTGTTCTTTGGCGGCCCGACCTTGCATTATTTCTCCGTCGCTTTGACCATCGGCATCTGCTTCGGCATTTATTCATCGGTATTCGTGGCTGCTGCCATTGCGATGTGGCTGGGCATCCGTCGCGAAGATTTGATCAAGACAAACAAAGAGCAGGGCGGTGACGACTATAACGGCAAGCGCCGTAAAGACAGAAGCATTTTTGAAGTCGTCGGCGGCAGCTCAAGTGATTGAAAGTAAATCATTTTTTTGGAGCAAGCAACACATGTATCAACATATTCAAGTCCCGTCCACTGGCCAGAAAATTACGGTCAACGCTGACAAAACGCTGAACGTCCCGGATCGTCCGATCATCCCCTTCATTGAAGGCGATGGCATTGGCGTGGATGTCACGCCGGTCATGCGCAAGGTCATCGATGCTGCCGTAAAAAAAGCGTACGGCGGCAAGCGCAAGATCGAATGGATGGAAATTTACGCTGGCGAAAAATCGACGCAGCTTTACGGTGCCGACACCTGGCTGCCCGATGAAACTCTGGAAGCCATGAGAGAGTTCGTCATCTCGATCAAAGGGCCGCTCACCACGCCCATCAGCGGCGGCATTCGTTCGCTGAATGTGGCGATGCGACAAAAGCTTGACCTCTATGTTTGCTTGCGTCCCGTGCGTTATTTCACCGGTGTGCCGTCACCACTGAAGGAGCCGGAAAAAACAGACATGGTGATCTTCCGCGAAAACACCGAAGACATTTATGCCGGCATTGAGTGGGAAGAAGGCTCGGAAGGCGCGAAGAAAATCATCGCCTTTTTGCAAAAGGAAATGGGCGTCAACCAAATCCGCTTCCCGGAAACGTCCAGCATTGGCATCAAGCCTGTCTCTGAAGAAGGTTCGGAGCGTTTGGTGCGCAAAGCCATTCAGTACGCCATTGATAATAATCTGCCTTCCGTGACGCTGGTGCACAAGGGCAACATCATGAAGTTCACCGAAGGCGGGTTCCGTGACTGGGGCTATGAAGTCGCGCAAAAAGAATTTGGCGCAGAAGTGATCGGCAAAGGCCCGTGGTGCAAGCTGAAAAACCCGAGCACGGGCAAGGAAATCATCGTGAAAGATGTGATCGCCGACGCCTTTTTGCAGGAAATTCTGCTGCGTCCGGAAGAATTCAGCGTGATTGCCACACTGAACCTGAATGGTGATTACATTTCAGACGCACTGGCAGCGCAAGTGGGTGGCATTGGCATTGCGCCGGGCGCAAACATTTCTGACTCTACCTCCATTTTTGAAGCGACGCACGGCACCGCACCGTCACTGGCTGGCAAAAACATCGTCAACCCCGGTTCTGTCATTCTGTCTGCCGAAATGATGCTGCGCCACATGGGCTGGATCGAAGCCGCAGACATTGTGATCGATGCCATGCAAAAAGCTATTGCCACCAAAAAGGTTACCAATGACTTTGCGCGCCTAATGAACGATGCCACGGAAGTGGGAACAAAAGAATTTGGCGATGTGATGATTGCGCAGATGTAAACGCATTTAAGCTACATCAACATGCCTCGTCATGTCTTGTGCATGCACGAGGCATTTTGTTTTTACCCATATCAAATAACGGTGTGACGATGATAAGATACCCGACCTAGTATTTCGGGTTCTTTTTGTTAGGGGGCAGTCATGTTGGATTCATCCCTGAAAACCGTTCAGGGTCTGGCCTTAACGGCAGATCAAAAACGCGATTTGACGCATCGTCTTGCACGCGTGGAAGGCCAATTACGCGGTGTGCAACGGCTCATTGCTAATGCCGACACCCCGGAAGATTGCGACGCGGTTGCCCAGCAAATGGCAGCGGCGCGCAAAGCACTGGATCGCGCCTTCGTCACCATGCTCACCAGCACCATGATTACCCAGACCGCAAACCTCTCCGACGCCCACAACGCCGCCGAGCGCGTCAAGCACCTGGCCGACATGCTCAACAAGTTTGCTTGAACCGCCTTTTCCCGACCTCTTGGGCACTTCATTTTTCTGAAGGAATTTCGCCCGATTGCCGTTTTAACTGTAATAGAATACGCATTTCGCTCATTTGACATCATTCACACAGTCGTCTGGCGATTATTTCTTGACAATAATTATTTTGATTGGAGAACCGCATGAAAACTTGGGTACGTTTTGATCAAGGTGGCAAACAGGGCTTCGGCACGCTGGAAGGCGACACCATTACCGTCCACACCGGCAACATGTTTGACAAGCCGACGCCCACCGGCGAAACGCTAAAGCGCGCCCAGGTGAAACTGCTGACCCCCTGCGTGCCGACCAAGATGATCCTGCTTTGGAACAATTTCCGCGCTCTGGCGGAACGCCTCGGCGTCCCCATTCCCACCGAACCGCTGTATCTGCTCAAGCCCGGCTCCGCCTTCATCGCCGACGGCGATGTCGTGAAAAAGCCGAAATCCTATGACGGCCGGGTTGTGTACGAAGGCGAACTCGGCATCGTGATCGGCAAGCGCTGCAAGGATGCTTCTGAAGCCGAAGCCGCGGACTGCATCTTCGGCTACACGGTCACCAACGACGTCACCGCTGGCGACATCATCAACAAGGAACAATCGAACTTCCCGAATTTCCCGCAATGGACGCGCGCCAAGGGTTACGACACCTTCGGCTCCTTCGGCCCTGGCATCGTGACTGGCATCAAAGATCCGAGCAAGCTGGTCATCAAGACCTTCCTCGACGGCGCCGAGCGTCAGAATTATCCCGTCAGCGACATGGTGTTCCCGGTGAACAAGCTGATCAGCATGATTTCGCATGACATGACCCTGGAACCGGGCGACGTCATTTCCTGCGGCACTTCCGTCGGCGTCGGCTCGATGAAGCAAGGCAGCACCGTCGAAGTGGTGATTGATGGCATCGGCAAGCTGACAAATAAATTCGAGTAATTGTCACCAGATGTAATCAAAAAGGCGAGGAAACCTCGCCTTTTTGATTTTGGGCAACACCCCGTTACACATTCTCTACAAAGCGCACACATTCTGTCTCTATACTCCTCTCAACAGGTTGCGACACGCAATCTGAACAACCACGGAAAGGGATATCGATGAAATCATTTCGCAAACACTTACTCGTCAGCGCCATTGCGCTCGGCTTGAGCGCTTCTGTTCTGGCGGCCGATGCCACCATGTGTGACCCCACGGGACCCATGATGCAAGGTCGAGGCATGGGTCGCATGAGCCCAGCGCAGAGAGCCGAACACATGAAGCTGCGCATGGATCAACACCATGCCTATCTGCATGACAAACTCAAGCTCACCGCCGAGCAAGAGCCTGCCTGGAAGGAATTTATCGCCAGTGCCAAGCCACCGATGATGGAGCCGCAAACCATGCGTGCCGACATGATGAAACTCTCTGCGCCAGAGCGCATGGAAAAAATGATGGGACACATGAAGCAGCGCGAGGCACATATGGCAGACCGTCTGGCCGCGCTGAAAAAGTTCTATGCCGTCCTGACGCCGGAGCAGCAAAAAGTGTTTGATGCCGAACACATGGGACGGAGAGGCTCCATGAACCGTGGCGGTAAACGCGGCGGCATGCGTGGCATGGGCCCCGGAGCCGTTTCTGCACCGACATCCGCTCCACATCACTAGGCTTCACCAGGTTTAACGCTCTCAACACCCCTGCCTCATGCATTTGAACGAGACAGGGGTGTTTGTCTTTTCAGCGCTCCCCCAGATTTATCTTCCCCCGAGCCAAACCAGTATAATGCTGGCTTCCCTCGTATTTCTTTCCTTTTTTCATGCTTGCACAGCAAAAACAGCACATCGTCGCGCTTTTTGAAAACGCCCTGGCGCCACTCCTCGCAGGAACCGACTTAACGCCCACCATTTCGCTGGAGCGCCCTCGTGACCCTTCGCACGGCGATATCGCCTGCAACGTCGCCATGCAGCTTGCCAAGCCCCTGAAGAAAAGCCCCCGCGAGCTGGCGCAAACCATCGTCGCTGCTTTGCTGGGCAATCCGGCGCGTCAGGAATTGATCGAATCCGCTGACATCGCTGGGCCCGGGTTTATCAATCTGCGCGTGCCAGCCAGTGCCAAACAAAATGTTGTTCGCACCGTGCTGCGTCTGGCGGAGAACTATGGCAAAAACACTGTCGGCACAGGCAAAAAAGTGATGGTCGAATTTGTCTCTGCCAATCCCACGGGACCCCTACACGTCGGCCATGGGCGCCAGGGTGCCCTCGGCGATGCACTGGCGTCGCTGCTTGCATCACAAGGCTACGACGTTACCCGCGAGTTTTATTACAACGACGCAGGCGTGCAAATCGCCAATCTCGCCCATTCCGTCCAGTGCCGCGCGCGTGGCTGGAAACCGGGTGATGCGCTGTGGCCTGCCGATGCCTACAACGGCGATTACATCGCTGACATCGCCGCCGATTACCTCGCCAAAAAAACCATCGAAGCGCGCAACATCCCCCCGGTGACGGCCAAAGGCGATGTCGAAGACATTGAATCGATTCGCGAATTTGCCGTGGCTTATTTGCGCCGCGAACAAGACATCGATCTGCAAACCTTTGGCATTCACTTCGACAATTACTATCTTGAATCCTCACTGTACGTGGATGGCAAGGTGGACACGACTGTCGACGCACTGAAAAAAGTCGGCAAGACTTACGAAGATGGTGGTGCGCTCTGGCTGCGCACCACCGACTATGGCGATGACAAAGATCGCGTGATGATGAAGTCCGACGGCACTTACACTTACTTCGTGCCGGATGTCGCGTATCACGTCACCAAATGGCAGCGCGGTTTTGGCAAAGTCATCAACGTGCAAGGCAGCGACCATCACGGCACCGTCGCGCGCGTACGCGCCGGACTGCAAGCCATCGATATCGGCATTCCGCCCGCGTATCCGGATTACGTGCTGCACAAGATGGTCACCGTCATGAAAAACGGTGCCGAAGTCAAAATTTCCAAACGCGCCGGTTCGTATGTCACGGTGCGCGATCTCATCGAGTGGTCGGGCGGCGGCGATACCGTGCGCGGTCGCGATGCCGTGCGCTTCTTCCTCATTTCGCGCAAGGCCGATACCGAATTTATTTTCGATGTTGATTTGGCGCTGGCGCGTTCGGAAGAAAATCCCGTCTATTACATTCAGTACGCCCACGCACGCATTTGCTCGGTACTCGCGCAATGGGACGGCGACGATTCGGTGCTGGATACCGTCGATTTGTCGCCGCTCACCCATCCCCGTGAATTTGCTTTGCTGGCCAAGCTGGCGGAATTCCCGGAAATGCTGTCACACGCGCTGGATGAACTCGGTCCACATCAAGTGGCTTTCTATCTGCGTGAGCTGGCGGGCGAACTGCATGCTTATTACAACGCCGAGCGCGTACTCGTGGACGACGAAGCTACCAAAATGGCGCGTTTGGCGTTATTGTGTGCAACAAGACAGGTTTTGCGAAATGGTCTGGCGCTGCTTGGCGTCTCTGCACCAGACAGAATGTGAGCAGGAGACTTCCCCATGAAAAATCTTCATAAGCAAGGTGGCAGCTTGGTGCTGGGCTTTATCGCCGGCTTGATTGCCGGTCTGGTGATTGCCGTCATCATTGCCATGATCATTACCAAAACCACTTCCCCTTTTACCCCAAAGCAGGCGCGTCAGGGGAAAATTGCTGAGGCGTCTTCCGCCGAGCCAATCGATCCTAACAAAGCCTTGTATGCCAGTGCTTCAGCCGCGCAGAGCGCGCACGGCTCATCGGACAAGGCTTCTGCCCAAGCCGCCGCCAAATCTGCTGCTGCCCAACAGGCCATCACCAAAGCGCGTGAGCCCATCAAGACGGTCACACCACCGGAACCCGCCAGACAGCCGACGTCCGTTGACGATCCTATTGCAGATAAAATTCGTCAAAAATCAAAAGCCACGCCAGCGCCACACAAGTTTGATGACGGTGGCGAAGACAAGTGGACGTACATGGTGCAAACAAACGCCTATCGCGATTCCGTCGAAGCGCAGAATGAACGCGCGCGTCTGGCGCTTTCCGGCTTTGAAGCCAGAGTCACTGAGTCCAAAGTCAATGGCGTGCTGCTTTACCGTGTACGCATGGGTCCTTTCTCGAACGCCGAGGCCATGAACAAAATGATCGGCAGACTCGCGGACAATGGCATCACTGCCGTTCCGGTTCGCATCCCCAAAAAATAAGGTCGAATAAACATGCGCACCATTTTTTTCCGTGTCCTTGCATTGAGCTTTTGCGCGACAGTTTTAGTGGCATGCAAACCCGCCGATAAAAAAGCGACCGCATCGTCGCCCGCCGCATCGGCCACTGCCAACGCCTTGCTGCCCTCTTTCTCCGGCGAATACGCCATGCTGGCAGTGCCGCAACCCGCCATGCAAGGGAACAAAGTCGAAGTGCTCGAGTTTTTCGGCTATTTCTGCTCTCACTGCAAAACTTTTGACCCTGCCGTTACCGCCTGGGCAAAGAAGAATCGTAATAAAGTCGCGTTCACGCGTGTGCCCGTTGCCTTCCGCAACGATCTCATCGCGCAACAACGCATGTATTACACGCTGGAAGCGATGGGTCTATTGGATTCACTGCATGAACAGATTTTTCATGCCGTGCAAAATGAACGCCTCTCCCTGAGTAACGACAAGGAGATCCTGGCTTATGTCACCCAACAGGGAGTGAATGCAGCCAAGTTTCAGGAGCATTACCACTCCGCAGCCGTTCAGACCCAGATGGCGCAGGCACAGAAACGCCTTGCGGCCTACGATGTCCAGAGCGTTCCTTTGTTTGCCATTGATGGCCGTTACATCGCCTCTGCCACTTACGCCTCCAAACGTCCTGGGATCGAGCAAACCGAACGCGGTGTACAAAACGCAACCCTGGCCATCATGGATGACTTGGTCGCCAAAACACTCAGTGAACGCGGTGCCAAAAAATAGTCCGGCGTTAAATGAAACGGTCTGCGATGCGGCTGACGCCATGACATATCTGCAACATGGATGAAGCCTGCGTGTAGCATCTGCCACGAATACACAGTTTCGCTTCCACGCCGCTCCTATTTGCGCAATAATCTCTTGTCCTGGCCTGCTGCGGTGGGCAAGGGTGGGCGAAATACCTGATTTTTCCATTTTCCAGCCAGCGCTTTCTTATGCCGCCCCTACGTCGTCTTTGGTTCCTGTTTGCACAAATCGTTACTGTCGGTTTGGCGCTCTGGTTTATTGTCATCACCCTCAAGCCGGAATGGGTGAGTGGCGTCATGGGTAGCCGCGCAAAAGTTTCGATTGCTACCGGCACGGTCTCCATCCATGAAGCGCCCGCCAGCAGTTCGCCCATTCCTGGCTCTTATCGGGAAGCCGCGCGGAAGGCGATGCCCTCCGTTGTCAATATTTACACCGCCAAAGACGTCCGGGCAAACCGCAACCCGATGCTGGACGATCCTTTCTTCCGGAAATTTTTCGGCGACCGTCCCAATGGCACACGCAAACTCTCCAGTCTTGGCTCCGGCGTGATTGTCAGTGCCGACGGGTTCATCCTGACCAATAACCACGTGGTCGCTACTGCCGATGAAATTGAAGTCGCGCTGGTCGATGGGCGCAAGGCCAAGGCAAAAGTGGTGGGCACTGACCCAGAAACCGATCTGGCCGTCATCAAAATCGATTTGCCAAACTTGCCCGCCATCACGCTGGGTCGCATGGATCAAGCCAAAGTGGGCGATGTGGTGCTCGCGATTGGCAATCCGTTTGGCGTCGGTCAAACGGTAACCATGGGCATCATCTCTGCGTTGGGTCGCACGCAATTGGGCATCAACACCTTTGAAAACTTCATCCAGACCGACGCCGCCATCAACCCCGGCAATTCCGGTGGCGCGCTCGTCGACGCCAATGGCAATCTGCTCGGCATCAACTCTGCCATCTACTCACGCACGGGCGGTTCGCTCGGCATCGGTTTTGCCATTCCGGTATCCACGGTGAAAACCGTCATGGAAGCCATCATCACGACGGGGTATGTCGTGCGTGGCTGGATTGGTGTGGAGCCGCAAGACATCACCCCGGAACTGGCAGAAAGCTTCAGTCTGCCAAAGAAAGATGGCGTCATCATCGCAGGGGTGCTCAAGAACGGCCCGGCTGACAGAGCCGGCATCAAACCCGGTGATGTGCTCGTTTCCATTGAGGGTCAACCCGTCCCCAACACCAGCGAACTCTTCAATCGCATCGCCCAACTCGCTCCCGGGAGCAAGGCCAAAATCACCGTCCTGCGCAAGGAAGGAGAAGCAACCCTCAATGTTGGCATCGCCAAGCGCCCCAAAACGCAATCCGAGGAATAGCCGCTCTTGACTAGGTTGAAAGCAAGGACAAAAATCGTCTTTGCAAGTCACCCCTATCCTCGCTGAATCATCTACTATTCAAACTCACGGCTTACACACTACCAAACCGCTTACTGACAGGCTTATGTCCCTCCCTGGCCATCCAAGGCAAAATGCCCTGCTTGCAGCACTGCCCGGCGACGAGTTCAAACGCCTGTTACCTGATCTGGAATTGGTTTCCATGCCTCTCGGCAAAGTATTGTACGAATCAGGTGGGCAGCTAACCCACGTCTATTTCCCCACCACCTCCATCGTCTCGATGTTGTACGTACTGGAGGATGGCGCATCGGCTGAAATCGCTGTCGTTGGCAATGAAGGTTTGCTCGGCATTTCGCTCTTCATGGGCGGGGAAACCACCCCAAGTCGCGCCGTGGTGCAAAGCGCCGGAAACGCCTTTCGTCTCAAGGCGCAATTTCTGAAGGATGAATTCAATCGAGCTGGCCCGGTACTGCGTCTCTTGCTCCGCTATACCCAGGCGCTCATCACGCAAATGACCCAAACCGCCGTGTGCAATCGACATCATTCCATCGAGCAACAACTGTGCCGGTGGTTGCTCCTGAGCCTGGATCGCCTGCCATCGAATACCCTGGTCACCACCCAAGAGCTGATCTCCAATATGCTGGGGGTGCGGCGCGGCAGCGTGACGGAAGCGGCTGGCAAGCTTCAGCGGGCTGGTCTCATCCACTATAAGCGGGGGCGTATCGACGTCCTGGATAGGCTTGGCCTGGAAAAAGCTTCCTGCGAGTGTTACGCCGTAGTGCGCCGTGAATACGATCGATTGCTTTCCGACATCCCTTGCCCCGACGCTTACCGCGCAGCCAGCCCACTTGGCACATGAGCATTTCATAGCTTATTTGCCCCCCTTATGTCCCCTACCGTACAGACGGGCGATGAAGGCAGCCTCTAAGCTGGTGACCAGGCAGTCATATGACGGTTAATACCGCCTCACAGGTTCGCTTTGCAGCACTCGGCTTCTGTGCTTTCTCACTTATTACATTAAGGGTTCCCATGAAACGTTCGCTTCTTTTGGTTGTTCTCGTCTCTTCGCTTGGCCTTGCTGCTTGCAACAAACCTGCTGCGACTGCGGCTCCGGCTTATTCTGGCCCGCAAAAAGTTGCTTATGATGCAGCCGTTGAAAAATGTAAAACAAAAGCTTTTGATGCGCGTGATAAATGTGTCCAAGCCGCCATGGCGCCTCCTGCAGCTGCCCCAGCTCCCGCCAAGAAATAATTTCTCTTAGCGTTAACGGTTGAATGACATCGGGCGCGATTGGATAAAACCAATCGCGCCCGATTCTTTTTTATTTTTCTGTTTCAAATATGAACCAGACGATTCCGTCCAGCGTCCTTCGCCAGGAAAAGGGCATCATCCGCGCGACGCAATAAGGTCGACATCGACATATCCTCCGTCATGGCGTTCAGCGTTACGAGTCCCACACTGATCGTGATGTTCGTTTTTTCGCTTTGTGGCAATGCGATTTCCGTACTAGCCACTTTGCTGATCAAGCGCCGCGCCACTTCATGCGCTGCTTCGGCATTCGTTTCCGGCAGCAGCATCGCAAATTCCTCGCCGCCGATACGCGCGATGCAATCCACGAAACGTAATTCGCTGATCAGAATGTTGGTCAGCACCACCAGCGCGCAATCGCCGCCTTCATGGCCATAACGATCATTGACCGCCTTGAAGCGATCAATGTCGATCATCATTACACTTAGCGGTCGCTCATAACGCCGCGCATGCTCAATTTCCTCCGCCCCGCGCGCGAAAAAGTGTCGGCGGTTATACAGCCCCGTCAATTCATCCGTCACCGCCTGACGCGTCAACTCCGCCTCCAGTCGCTTGCGCGCCGTCACGTCGCGCCACACCATCAGACGGCTTGAAAAACGACCGTCCAGGCTGTCCAGCGCGGTCAGCCGCACGTCATACCATTGTCCGTGCCATTGCACTTCGATGCGTTGCTCCAGACTTTCGCTCTCCAGCAAATCTTTCGCCTGCGGCAGCAACTCCGACAATACGCGCCCCACACTGTCAGACATGGCGATGCCCAACATGCTTTCCGCTGCCGCATTCAAATCCAATACACGATGCGCCCTGTTCAAAACGAATACCGCGTCGTCCAGGCTGCGATAAATTTCATATGCCGTCACCGGTGCCAAATCAAACATGCGATTGCGATAAATGCCGCACATCAAAAGGATGCCCGACAAAATGAAACTCATTGTCGTCAAAGAAGTGTTCGGCAAGGGAGAAATGCGGCCAACATAAAATGCCGTTGCCAGCATCGGTATAAGCATCGCCGCAACAACCATGTACACCTGATACTGCTGCGGGCGCTGCAATTCGTGTTGACGCAAGAGCAAAAAACACATGGATGCAAAGAGCAGCAATGACCCGTAACCAAAACACACCCAGCTCACAGGACCCGGGGTATTCACAAGAATCGGAAACGGCCAGCTGTGATCCACGCGAATGGCCTGCCACACCCACTCATGCCACGGACTCGTCACGGATGCCATCATCTCCAGTGCCGGTACAATCGAAAGGATGACGATACGGCGACGCGTCAAAAAATGGCCGTAGCCAAAATAATCGATCACCGCCACAACGATCGCCAAAGGCGCGATGGACACTCCCAGCGCCTCCATTCGCCAGAAAAACAGCACCCATTCCTGAGACAAGCCGAGGAAATTCAATGCTTCGAAGAAAGTCCAGAGAAATACGCCAATGGCGAAAATCAGTAGCGCCAGCCCACCGCGATGTCTCCTGTAGCGCCACGCCACCGCGCCGACGCAGCACATGCCAAACGCCGCCAACAAATTCGGCAAAATGAACAGCAGACGCCAAAGAATGTGGCTGTCGGTCATAGAATAAAGAAAGCGGGAGGGTCAGACTGTCTATTTTATACGCAGATCCGTTTGCCGAGAAGGCAATATTTTGATCTTGTTAAAAGCTGCGTCCATTCAGGGACTTTACACAACAATGGCGGACAAAGAACCCAGGGAGCGCCGTCACGCAGTTGGTATCCATGCCCATGCCGCTCGCGCATTTTGACTACGCCGCTTCTGTTGCCAGCACAAAAAACTGCCGCTTAAGGCTACGCTTGAAAGACAGCGGGCTCGACTGGTTTTATCCAATCGAGCCCGAACTCTTTTGCTCTGGAGATATTTTGCAACTTTCCGCAAAAAACCCTGCGAGAAGCGCTTTTCTAGTGATGGTGGTTGCAGATCTTGTCCGCCTGCGTATTGAACCCGCCGCCGACATCGACAAATTTCTCTTTTTTCGAGAGAAAATCAATCAATTGTTCCGCCGTCATGCCTTCTGCGCTACAAGTGTAGAAACGCGCATCCGCACCAAAACGAGTCTCAATGGCTTGCTTTAAACTCTCCTTCGAAAACCCCTCAGCATGCTCAAGCATAAAGTGCAATACCTCGTGGCCGTGTACGGTTTTTGTCATGGTCGCTCCTGGTAGGTCAATTCAATTGAAGCGAATCATAACGACATTTTGTGAAGCTTGCAGAAAGCAGCAAGGGAGTGAATCAAGCCCCCCTTCATTGGCCGACAAGAACAACGTCATGAAAGCCTTTGTCTGCCAGTAAATTGCGCGCTGCTGCGCCATAAGCTCTGCGGAAAAAAGCCGGGGGCGATGACTGAATGTCTTCATTCATGCGATAACTGCCCTCTGTCGTCGTTTCGAAGATGACTCTTTTTTCTTCCGGCGCAATGACTTGCCATACCACCTCCACATACGCAGCACCATTCAGATTTTTTGCCAGCACCTGTTTTCTTCCAGCCGCATTCAGACTCACCTCGGCATTCTTTGAACAATAATCCACATGCACTGTCTTGATGTAAGCGCCGATGTGCAATTGCGGACCAAGCTTGCTTTCAGCCTGATTGGATTGTGGCAGGGGATAATTTGCTTTCGCCAGTTCGGCGCGCAATATTTCCCCCAGCCCCCTGGTATATATGCCGTATACCGCCTTGTCCCAACCGATGTAAAACTTTTGATTGCAATCTCCACCGTATCGCAGCACACCGATAGTGGTCGGCGGTGTCGCAAATTCCGTTCTGAGCTTGGTGAGTCCCACCGTACGTCCTGACGCGCCCTTGGCGAACGGGATAACGGGCTTCTCGTCCACTTCCTTGATTTTCTTCGTCTGCGCTTGTGAAGCCAGTGAAACACCCATACACAAAGCGGCGATGAACAAGCGGGTAAGGATGTTTTTCATGAATACTCCTCATATTGCAATAGGGTGTGAATGAAAATAAACTGGCACTGCGCTTGCCCAAAGCGCGAGGAAAACCAGGGTCAGAGTTTTTTTACGCGCAGCGTAAATTACTCTGACCCTGAATTTTCCGGTGCTGAAAAATAATCGAGGCTGCCACCCTGTGCTCCTTGGTTTTTTACTTCCTATTTCTTTTTCAAGCGGATCTTCTCGTCGATGATCAAGCTACCCTTTTCCATCCGCCATTTTTGCGACACGGGCGGTCTGTCTGAGGGATCAAAGATCAGCACATCACCATCAACCGTATACTTGCCCTTGAAGGCGGCAATGATCGGCTTCACACTGCCTCTAGGCATCGTCTTCAACACCGCTGGTGTCAATTGCGTGACGAATTCGAAGGTGTTGTCTTTCTTCAAAACGTATTTCCACACAACCTGCGGCATCCCATCTTGATAGCCCTGCCACGTTCCCAGCAGTGCGCCCACCGTGACCTGCTTCCTGACGAGGGGTCCATCCGGCTTGACGCCGCTTTCTGACAAGGCCGAGACAACCCCCGTTTTACTGGAACGATTAGCGTAACTCATGACCGTTTCACCGGCGCCGTTTTTCTTCTTGAGGTCGGCACCCTTCTCGATGAGCAGCTTCACGAGTTTTTCATTGCCCGCGCCCGCCGCCAGCATCAACGCCGTCTCGCCTCTGTCATTCACCACGTCGAGCTTGGCACCTTTATCGATCAGCAAGACCGCGCGTTCGTAGCCTTGTGATTTATCCGATTGTTGCGCCGCGGCCATCAGCGCTGTGCGTCCGTTTGCGCTCTGGAAGTTAACGTCGCCATTTTTGGACAAGAGGGTCTCGATGATGGCGAGGTTTTTCTTGTGCTTGAAAGGATCGGGGTTCGACGCGGCGTACACCAGCGGCGTCACAAGCACATTAACCGGCGATTTCGTGTTGATGGCAGCGCCCGCATCGACCAGCACCTGCACCATCTCTTCGTCCGCCTGATAAACGGCCACCATCAGTGGCGTAGAACCGCTCTTGTCGAAAATCTCGATGTTGGCTTTGCGCTGGATCAGAAACCTGGCCATGTCGATCTGATGTGCGCTTGCCGCGGTATGCAGTGGCGTACCACCCGTCGCTAGACTTTTGATATTGATGGTCGCGCCATGATCCAACAAGAGCTTGCCCGCATCCACCAATCCGTAGCGCGCTGCCAGATGCATGGCTGAATAGCCACCCCCTTTCGGCATAATCTTCTCTACATCCAGCTTGGGCTTGAAGGTGAGAAATTTTTCCATAAATTTAAAAATGGTTTCTGCATTCTTGCCATTCAGCGAGGGAATGGCCGTCATGAGTGGCGTGTGTCCGCCCTGATCCACCTGATTGATGTTCGCACCATTGGCGACGAGGTAATCCAGCACCTCGCGATGCTTGTGCAGAAACGTCGTTATCAAAACCGATTGCCCGATATTGTTTGTGGTGTTGATCTTGGCACCGTGTTTGTGCAGTAACTTTAGCGACGGCAAATTTTCCCATTCCGCAATTAACCAGAGCGCTGACTGACCATCCTTGGTCTGCGCCTTGACGTCTATGCCCTTACCCTGCGTCAGCAACACTGCGATCACATTGTCATGGTTCCGCTGCGCGGCCTTGATGAGCGCCGTATTTCCTCGCGACTCCGGCGCGTTGTCGACTCTGTCGCGTGCGTTCACCTTGGCACCCAGTTGCAGCAGCAAGCCAACGATTTCTGCTTGCCCCATGTGCGCGCTCAGAATCAACGGCGTGCGCTCCCATTCGCCAAAACTATCGTAACTCACACCCCGTTTGTTCACATCCAGCCGCGGCGACTGAAGCAGCAGCTTCGCAATGTCTTCCCGCTTGTTGCGCACCGCCCAGAGCAACATCGTGTCCCGGTCGTAGATGGCGTTGACATCGGCTCCGCTGGCAATCGCGGCACTCGCCCGTGCGGTGTCGCCCCGCGAAATGGCTTGATAAAGCTCAGGCTTCGGCCCATCGCTTCTTGCATGCAGCGTGAGAGAGGTGCAACACATCAACAGCAACAACACCACGCTTTGAACCCATTTACTTCTTCTCACGCTGCTCTCCTAAAATGTTGATGCATGTAATGACTCAAAAAAATATTCGACGCTGCGCCACCACGAAGCGCGAGGAAAACCAGGGTCAGCAGTTTTATTTCGCGAAGCGAAATTTACTCTGACCCTGAATTTTCCGGTGCTGAAAAATAATCGAGGCTGACCCTATCTCTTCTCTGCACAAACCACTATTCGCACGGCACACGTCGTACAGCATCAAAGTCAGCAATTGAGGCCAGTATACGTAATGGAAGCCTACCAAGTAGCTGAAAGTAGTTGCTGATAGCTCGATTGATTACTTCTGCTGACTCTTCTTCAGCATTGAACTCAACGAAATTGTCTTGATGACCTTTTTTGTGTTTCACAGAATTTCGAGGGGCATTCATGCGATCTATGACCCATTTCTCGAGCTTAACTCGTTCTACATCATCTGCTGGTTGGCTAATCCGGAGAAACCCTTCTGTGAAGCTTTTTACTGAGGGAGTGAGGTTGTGTTCTGGGGCGCGTAAGTAAACCGCAAAAATTTCCTCGGCAGCGCCAGCAAGGTGGAGCGCCGAATAATAGGCACTGCCCGAGAGAAATGCATGGATTGCCCATTCTAATAATTCTGTTGCAATCTCGTGCTTTGGCGTAGAGTCCGCTGTCATTCTATGTAATCTAACGTAGCGCAAACAGTCATTTTCAAAATTCGAACTAGGCTATACCTTAATAAAACCGGCTCACCCACCCGGCGTCCCAATAATATGCACATGCAAGTGATACACTTCCTGCCCGCCTGATGGGCCAGTGTGAATTTGGGTTTTGAATCCGCCGCTATATTTTCCATCCGCGCCTTTCACTGCAGCACAACCGTGTGCAGCAGCGATCTGCGGCACGCGCGTCATCATGCGACCGAGCAGTGCCGCCTGCGCGTCGCCGCAATCGGACAACGTGGCGATGTGCTGCTTGGGAATCAGCAGCAGATGCACGGGCGCAGCAGGGCGAATGTCCTTGAAGGCCATCATTTCATCGTCTTCATAGACAACGGCGGCGGGAATTTGTTTGCTGACGATTTTGCAGAAGATGCAGTTTTCCATTTTTGATCCTTGATGCTGTTTGTGTCTTTTCAAATCACTTTGAGAATACTGGAGGGCGCCTACTTTTTTCGAGCCCCCTCACCCCAACCCTCTCCCGCCTGCGGGAGAGGGAGTCAATTCAACTTCACCTAGACCGCTACGCGCTACCCCTCTCCCTAACCCTCTCCCGCAAGGGGAGAGGGGATAATCTCAGTCCCATTCCGGCGCGAGGCGATCCGGGCTGATGGTGCGCCCATCCGGACGCGCGAGACCGCGAATCGCCGCCATTTCTTGCGGCGTCAATTCAAAATCGAAAATCGCGAGGTTTTCCGTCGCGCGCGCTTCACTGGATGATTTCGACAGAACGACATGCCCTTGCTGCACGATCCAGCGCAACACGATTTGCGGCACAGATTTTTTGTATTTCGCCGCAATGTCTTTCAGCAGCGGCTCATTGAGCACGCGTCCTTCCGCCATCGGCGAATACGCTGTCAGGCACATGCCAGCAGCATGTGTGGCGGCGATGACTTTCGATTGATCCAGATACGGATGGCACTCCACCTGATTCGTCACGAACGGTGATTTCGTCAAGGCACGCGCTTGTGCGAGCAGCGCTGTTGGGTAATTGCTCACGCCGATGTGGCGCACCTTGCCGGATTGTTTTACCGCATTCAGCGCGGCGATTTGTTCTTCCAGCGGGATCACCGGGCTGGGCCAGTGCAGCAACAACAAATCGACGTAATCGGTTTTCAGTTTTTGCAGGCTTTCATCTACGGACGGGATAAAATTCGCCGTCTTGAAATTTTTCACCCAGACTTTGGTGGTGAGAAAAATATCCGCACGCGGCACGCCGGAAGTCTTGATGCCTTCGCCCACTTCGGCTTCGTTGCCGTAAATTTGCGCGGTATCGATGTGGCGATAACCGATGCCCAGAGCGTGACGCACCATGCGCACGGCATCATTGCCTTCGAGTTTCCAGGTGCCGAATCCCAGCGCGGGAATGCTCGCGCCGTTTGCTGTGACTTTGATCATGTTCTCTCCTTGTTCACCTGCTTTTACTTTTTGTATATTGCACGAACGTGTACCGCATACTTTTAAAAACCCTCCCCTTTCGAGGGGGAGGGCAGGGGTGGGGGTGTGGAAATAAATTTTGCGCACTGTTCCTAGCATGCGCCGCACCCCCCCCAACACCTTGGTTCCGTCATAACGCCGCTCTGCGACATTAGCCTTCACCGCAACAAGCCATTCGTGGCTTGTTGTCCTAACATTTGACTCCGGCCGCTTCGCTTAACATTCGCTTCGCTCATGTTAGCCTTCGTCGCAACGACCGCTTCGCGGACGTTGTCCCCTCACAGGGGGAAGGGATTCTCATAAAAAAACAGCGCACGGTTTGCACGGTGCGCCATTCATTATCAGGTCTTTTTACTTTCCTGCGCATCCCGCAAGACATCTTTTCGCGCCGCCTTTTCCTCGATGCCGGACAGTCCCTCTCGCCGCGCGAGTTCATCCAGCACTTGCTGCGGCGTGAGCCCGAATTGCGCGAGCATGATCAACGAGTGAAACCACAGATCGGCGCACTCGTAGATAACCTTGCTTTTGTCGACAGCAGTGCGCGCGTCTTTCGCGGCCATCACCGTTTCGGTCGCTTCTTCGCCGATCTTTTTCAGGATGGCATCATCGCCTTTGGCAAACAAGCGTGCGACGTAGGATTTCTCCGGGTCACCGCCGTTCGCAATTTTGCGCGACTCAATGATCTCCGCCAGCCTGTTCAGTACGTCGTCATTTTTCACGCTGCTTTTTTCTTCCTCATTTTTTATTTGCGTCATTTGTAAATTTTCTCCGGGTCTTTCAGTACGGGGTCAGTCGCGACCCACTCCCCTGCTTCGAGTTTTTGATAAAAGCACGAATGACGCCCCGTGTGACAGGCGATGCCGCCGATTTGTTCAACGATCAGTAAAATCACGTCGTTGTCACAATCGGTGCGAATCTCCACCACTTTTTGCGTGTGACCGGATTCTTCGCCCTTGTGCCACAACTTGCGGCGCGAGCGGCTCCAGTACACGGCTTCGCCGCTATCGACCGTGCGCGCCAGCGCATCGCGGTTCATCCACGCGAACATCAGTACATCCTTGCTACCGACTTCCTGCACAACCACCGGCATCAGACCATTTTCGTCCGATTTGATTTTGGTCATCCACTTTGCTGTATTCATGCGAGCCTCATGGGTATGCCCTGCTTGGCCATATATTGCTTGGCTTGCTGGACGGTGTATTCGCCATAATGAAATACGCTAGCTGCCAGCACGGCATCGGCGTGACCTTCCTTGATGCCATCTGCCAAATGCTGCAAATTGCCGACACCGCCCGACGCAATCACGGGAATGCTGATGGCATCTGAAATGCCCCGGGTGAGCGGCAGATCGAAACCGCTTTTCGTGCCGTCGCGATCCATGCTCGTGAGCAGAATTTCACCCGCGCCGAGCTGTTCCATTTTTTTCGCCCATGCAATCGCATCCAGGCCGGTGTTGTTGCGCCCGCCATGCGTGAAGACTTCCCATTTGTTGGGGCCGGTTTGTTTGGCATCGATGGCCACCACGATGCATTGCGAACCGTAACGCAGTGCCGCATCCTGAACGAGTTGCGGATTCGTGACGGCGGAGGTGTTAATACTCACTTTGTCTGCCCCCGCGTTGAGCAGACGACGCACGTCTTCCACCGTGCGCACGCCGCCGCCGACGGTCAGCGGAATGAACACTTGCGAGGCGACCGCTTCGATGATGTGCAGGATCAAATCGCGTCCATCGCTGGAAGCAGTAATGTCGAGGAAGGTGAGTTCGTCAGCGCCTTGATCGTCATAGCGACGTGCGATTTCAACGGGATCGCCCGCATCGCGCAACTCCACGAAGTTGACGCCTTTCACGACGCGGCCGGCCGTGACGTCCAGACAGGGGATGATTCTTTTTGCGAGCATAGTCCAACCAATGGATGGTTCTTTTATTCATCGTCCCCAGTGTAGGCCGGGGCTGTGGTCGCCTTTTAGTTCCGACATCACGCGCTCTTTAGGCGCATGAGTCTTCTCTGAAAGCCTTTTGGCTTTTAGGGCGACAATAACGTCCGAAATAATTAGGGTCAGAGTAAATTTTACTTCGTAAAATAAAACTCTGACCCTAATTATTTCTTTTACTCACCAACGAGCTTGTCCGCGCGTTCTTGTGCTTTTTTCAGGTTCAGCGTGCCTTCGTAAATCGAGCGGCCGCAAATCACACCTTCGATGCCTTCGTCATACACTTTGCACAGCGCTTCGACGTCCTTGATGTCGTGCACGCCGCCGGAAGCGATGATAGGAATTTTCACGGATTGCGCGAGCTTCACCGTTGCCTCGATATTCACGCCACCCATCATGCCGTCGCGGCCAATGTCGGTGTAAATGATCGATTCCACGCCATAGCCTTCAAATTTCTTGCCTAGCTCGATCACATTGTGCTTGGAGAGTTTGCTCCAGCCATCGGTGGCCACCTTGCCATCTTTCGCATCCAGCCCGACGATGATATGGCCGGGAAACGCGCCACAGGCATCTTGCAGGAAGCCGGGATTTTTCACGGCCGCCGTGCCGACGATGATGAAGGAAATGCCGCCGTCGAGATATTGTTCGATGGTATCCAGATCCCGAATCCCGCCGCCCAGTTGAACTGGAATGGCTTTGATCTTGTTCGCATCCGCATAGGCTTGCACCGTTTGGACGATCGCGAGAATCGCCGCCTTGTTTTTGGGCTTACCGGCGAACGCGCCATCCAGATCGACCAGATGCAAGCGGCGAGCGCCTTGCTCCAGCCAGTGCTGCGCCATTTGCGCCGGGTCTTCTGAAAATACGGTCGCCTGCTCCATATCGCCTTGCTTGAGGCGTACGCATTGACCGTCCTTGATATCGATTGCTGGAATGAGCAACATGACTTGAAACGAATAATGAGGTTAAAGGATTATTGAGAGAATTCTCTTGCAACAAGGTTTTGCATCAGGGATTCCAGTGTACGAAATTCCGGTAAAGTTGCAAACCGGCTGCCGCACTCTTTTCCGGGTGAAACTGCGTCGCAAAGAGATTATCTTTTGCGATTGCGCAACAAATCGGCGCGCCGTACACGGTTTCGCCCACCGTATGCGCGGGATTCTCGGGCACTGCATAGTAACTGTGCACGAAGTAAAAATAAGCATTGTCAGGAATACCTTGCCAGAGGGTGTGAGGCGACACTTGTCGCACCTGGTTCCAGCCCATTTGCGGCACCTTGAAGCGCGAACCGTCTTCCTGCAACTTGCCATCAAGCTGAAAACGAATGACCTTGCCAGGCAAGAGTCCGAGACATGGCGTATCGCCTTCTTCGCTCCAGTCAAACAGCATTTGCAAACCCACGCACACGCCGAAAAGCGGCTTGGATTTTGCGGCTTCCAGCAAGGCGTCCAGCAACCCCGCTCCGCGCAAGCTCCCCATGCAATCCGGCATCGCGCCCTGTCCTGGCAACACGATGCGATCGGCCTTTTGCAAGTCCGCCACGTCACCGGAAATTTTAACTTCCATCTCAGGCGCCACCGCACGCAAGGCTTGGGCAACCGAGCGAAGATTGCCCATCCCGTAATCGACTACGACGATCTTTTTCATATCTTTTAAAAGAGAGTGTCGGTTACAGCGAACCCTTGGTTGAGGGAATGACGCCAGCGATCCGTGGGTCAAGTTCAGTCGCCATGCGCAAGGCGCGACCGAAAGCCTTGAATACCGTTTCGCACTGATGATGTGCATTCTCGCCACGCAGGTTGTCGATGTGCACGGTCACCAGGGCGTGATTCACGAAGCCCTGGAAAAATTCTCGCGTCAAATCAAGATCGAATGTGCCGCTCATGGAGCGCGCAAAATCCACATGAAACTCCAGGCCGGGACGGCCAGACAAATCGATCACCACACGCGAAAGGGATTCATCCAGCGGCACATACGCATGACCATAGCGACGAATGCCCTTGCGCTCGCCGATGGCCTTGGCGAACGCCTGCCCGAGCGTGATGCCGATGTCTTCCACCGTGTGATGCGCATCGATGTGCAGATCGCCCTTGGCTTCGATGTCGAGATCGAAGAGGCCGTGCCGCGCAATCTGATCCAGCATATGGTCAAAAAACGGCACGCCCGTATTCAGATTTTGCTTGCCGCTGCCGTCGAGGTTGATGGCAACGCGAATCTGCGTTTCATTGGTATTGCGCGTAATTTCTGCGGTTCTCGGCGAGGACATGATAGTGAACTGGTAAAGTTATCCGACAATTTCAGGATAGGCACATCTTGAATGCGTCGAGGAACTGTTTGTTTTCTTCCGGCGTGCTCACGTTAACACGAAGGCAATTGGAGAGCAATGCATGCATTTTACCCACATTTCGTATTAACACCTTGCGTGCCAGCAGTTTTTCAAACACTTGCTCGGCATTCGCCACGCGCAGCAGCAGAAAATTGGCATTCGAGGGAAACACCTCTACGCCCGGCAAAGCGGCCAGCGCTGCCGCCTGTTTTTCCCGCTCGCCACGCAAAAGCGCCGCCTGGTAGTCCAGCACTTGCAGGTTTTCCAGTGCAAACTGTACGGCTGCATCGGTCAGCACGTTGACATTGTAAGGCGGACGCACTTTCTCGAACTGTTCCAGCAAAGCTTTTGATGCCGACATATAACCCAGCCGCACGCCCGCCAGACCGAGTTTGGAGACGGTACGCATCACCACGAGGTTCTCAAATTCCGGCAAGCGCGACATGAAACTGGTTTGCGCAAACGGTTGATAGGCTTCATCCACCACCACAATGCCAGATTCGCCCACTGCACCCAAAATGTCGACAATATCGCCTTCGGCAAACAGATTGCCGGTCGGGTTGTTTGGATACGCGAGATAAATAATGGCGGGCTTGTGCTGACGTATCGCCGCCAGCATTGCTGGCATGTCCAGCGAAAAATCGGGCTTGAGCGAGATACCAACAAAACCCATCCCGGAAAACTGTGCAAACATCGCATACATCACGAAAGTCGGCAAGGGTGCCATAACGATGGCCGGTGCGTTCAAATCACGGCGCGCGCAAGCTACCATCAACAGTGAAATCAATTCGTCCGAACCATTGCCCAGCATGACGTCATACCCTTTGGGCACGCCCATCTTCTCGCGAATCGCGGCTTTCAGTGCAGGATACGAGGGAATTGGATAGCGGTTGAGCGCGACGTCAGCGAGACGGCGACCGAGTTCCACGCGCAACTCTTCCGGCAGCATGTACGGGTTTTCCATCGCATCCAGCTTCAGGAAACCGTCGGATGCGCCAACATGGTAGGCGCTCAAGGCGCGAACGTCGGGGCGGATGATGTTTTCGATGAGTGACATAGTCAATTATTATTTTTGCCGGTTTATTTCAACCTATATTGCGCACTGCGCGCATGCGCTTCCAAGCCTTCACCTTCCGCCAGTTCGGCAGCAATCTTGCCCAGCGTTTGCGCGCCGGCTTCGCTTGCGAAAATGATGCTCGAGCGTTTCTGGAAATCGTACACACCCAATGGCGACGAAAAACGCGCGGTGCGCGAGGTCGGCAGCACGTGATTGGGGCCCGCGCAATAGTCGCCAATGGATTCCGATGAAAAGCGACCGAGGAACATCGCGCCCGCATGACGCACACGATCTGCCCAGCGTTGCGGACTCTCAGCAGAAATTTCCAGATGCTCTGCCGCGATCAGGTTCGCGATCTCGCAAGCTTCTTCCATGTCGCGCACCTTGATGAAAGCGCCGCGATTGGTCAGCGAAGTACGAATGATGTCTTGCCGCTGCATTTGCGGCAGCAGGCGCTTGATGCTGGATTCGACTTTGGCAAGGTAGACATCCTCCGGGCACACCAGAATCGATTGCGCCAATTCGTCATGCTCGGCTTGCGAAAACAAATCCATCGCCACCCAGTCCGGTTCGGTCGTGCCGTCGCACAGCACCAAAATTTCAGAGGGCCCTGCAATCATGTCGATGCCAACCGTGCCGAACACGCGGCGCTTCGCCGCGGCGACATAGGCATTACCCGGACCCACGATCTTGTCCACGGGTGGAATCGTCGCAGTACCGTAGGCCAGTGCGCCGACCGCTTGCGCGCCGCCAATCGCAAACACGCGATCGACACCGGCAATCGCCGCTGCGGCCAGCACCAATTCATTTTTCACACCATCTGGCGTCGGCACCACCATGATGATTTGCGGCACGCCCGCGACTTTCGCCGGGATCGCATTCATCAACACCGATGAGGGATAAGCCGCTTTCCCGCCCGGCACGTAAATGCCCACGCGATCGAGCGGCGTGATTTTTTGGCCGAGCATGGTGCCATCGGCTTCCGTGTACAGATAACCGTCTCCGCCACATTCCTGGCGCTGACGTTCGTGATAGGCGCGCACACGACCCGCTGCGGTTTGCAACGCGGTACGCCGCTCGGGAGACAGGGCATTCAGTGCTGCCTGACATTCTTTCTGGCTGATTTCCAGCGACGCGACATTGTCGGCTTGCATGCGGTCAAAGCGGTTGGTGTATTCCAGCACCGCTGCGTCGCCTCGCGCTTTCACGTCGGCGAGAATGCTCGCGGCGGCGCGATCAATCGCTTCGTCTTCGCTGGCTTCAAAAGCGAGCAAGGCATCAAGCTGTTTTTTGAAGTCTGGATTTTTTGTGTCCAGCTTTCGCATCGTGAGTGTCATGTTCTTTTTCGTTTATTTCGTGAAGCCAGCATCAGAGCGGGAGGAAAATGGGGTCAGCAGTTTTATTTCTTGCAGAGAAATTTACTCTGACCCCAATTTTCAATTTGCTGTTTTCATTAAATTGACTCTGACCCTATTTATTCATTTACTTGCTTCGGGAAAAGCGGGGTCAGAGTAATTTTTGCTGCGCAAAAATAAACTGCTGACCCCGGTTTTCTCTCTACCCCGCCGCCACTTTGCTAAACGCATCAAGTATCGGTTGCAGCAAGTCGCGTTTCAATTTCAGCGCGGCCTGATTCACAACCAAGCGCGAGGAAATATCCGCAATGTGTTCAACTTCCACCAAATCGTTTGCGCGCAAGGTGTTGCCCGTGCTGACCAAGTCCACAATCGCTTCGGACAACCCGACGAGCGGCGCGAGTTCGATCGAGCCGTACAACTTGATCAAATCAACATGCACGCCTTTGGCCGCAAAATGTTCGCGTGCCGCCTGCACATACTTCGTCGCCACACGCAAGCGCGCACCTTTGCGCACCGCGTTTTGATAATCGTAACCCTTCGGCACGGCCACTGCGAGATGGCATTTCGCGATGTTCAAATCGATGGGCTGATACAAGCCGGCGCCGCCATGCTCTTGCAAGACATCCTTGCCTGCGATACCAAAGTCAGCCGCACCGTATTGCACGTAGGTCGGCACGTCCGAGGCGCGCACAATGATCACTTTCACCTTCGGATTTTGCGTCGGAAAAATCAGCTTGCGCGAGGTTTCCGGATCTTCCGTCAAGGCGATCCCCGCAGCGTCGAGCAGAGCCGCCGTTTCTTCCAGAATGCGCCCTTTGGACAGCGCCAGGATCAGTTCGTCGTTGTTTGCTTTTTGCATCATCGTGTACTTTTGTTATGTCGCTTGTTTGCTTTTTTCTTACTTCACTCGCCTGATGTCAGCGCCTACTGCCGCCAGTTTCATTTCCATCCGGTCATAGCCCCGATCCAGATGGTACACGCGATCCACTATCGTTTCACCCTGCGCCGCCAGACCCGCAATCACGAGCGAGGCTGAGGCGCGCAAATCGGTGGCCATCACGGGCGCGCCCACCAGCTTGTCCACACCTTTGACGAAAGCCGTGTTGCCCTCGGTCTTGATCAGCGCACCCAAGCGATTGAGTTCCTGCACGTGCATGAAACGGTTTTCAAAAATCGTCTCGGTGATGTGGCTGGATTCCCCCGCCACACAATTGACCGCCATGAATTGCGCTTGCATGTCCGTCGGAAAACCCGGATATTCGGTCGTGCGAAAGTTCACGCCCTTGGGGCGCGCACTCATCTGAATCCGAATCGTGTCCGCGCCTTTCGTTACCACCGCACCCGTTTCACACAATTTATCGACCACAGCATCGAGAATGTCGCAGCGCGCCTTTGTCAAAGTCACGTCGCCGCCCGTCGCCGCCACCGCGCACAGGAAAGTGCCCGTTTCAATGCGATCCGGGATCACGGCATGTGAGGCGCCATGCAATTTGTCCACCCCCTGCACCACCAATCTGTCCGTGCCGATACCGTCGATTTTCGCGCCCATCTTTACCAGCAGATTGGCGAGATCCGTCACTTCGGGTTCACGCGCTGCGTTTTCCAGAACCGTTTGCCCGTCGGCCAGCACCGCCGCCATCAAGAGGTTTTCGGTACCGGTCACCGTAATCATGTCCGTCACGATGCGCGTACCCTTGAGGCGCTTGGCCTTGGCGTGGATGTAACCCGCTTCGATGGTGATTTCGGCTCCCATCGCTTCCAGACCCTTGATGTGCTGCTCGACCGGACGTGAACCAATCGCACACCCGCCGGGCAGGGAAACCCGCGCTTCGCCAAACCTGGCGACCAGGGGCCCCAGCACCAGAATCGAGGCGCGCATGGTTTTGACCATGTCATAAGGCGCATCACACTTGTTTATTGCATTGCCGTTAAGAATAACCTGCTCGCCGGATTGTTCGGCCTGCAGCCCCATCTGACGCAGCAAACGCAACATCGTGGTCACATCGTGCAAACGCGGTACGTTTTGCAATTCAATGCTATCGCCCGTCAACAAGCCAGCACACAAAATAGGGAGCGCAGCGTTTTTGGCACCGGAAATGGGGATTTCCCCGGTTAGGCGTTTACCGCCAGAAATAATCAATTTATCCATGTCTTTCTTGCACGTCTTTCCTGCTTTTACGTTTTTCCCCGGCGTTTCTTTCTCTGCGCCGCGCTTCTGCATTGCGACACATATCGCAAGCAACAAAGCCGTCATTATCCTTCATTTGCGATGGGGAATGTGTTCTCGGGCGACCCCTTCAATGACGCAATTTATAGCCTTTTTTCAGCATCCAGACCGCCAGACACGCCAGCAAGAGAAAAAATGCCCCTCCCACGGCAAGACTCAACAATGGAGCCACGTCCGACTGCCCATAAAAACCGTATCGGAACCCGTCTACTAGGTAAAAAAACGGGTTGGCATGCGACACGGCTTGCCAGGTTTCCGGCAGTGAGCGGATCGTGTAAAACACGCCCGACAGGAAGGTGGCGGGCATGATCAGGAAATTCTGAAACGTGGCCAGGTGATCGTATTTTTCCGCCCACAGACCCGCGATCAAGCCCATCGTTCCCAAAATGGCTGCGCCCAGGACGCCGAACAGGGCAATCCACCAAGGCGCAACATAGCTGAGCGGCGCAAACCAGACGGTGACGGCAAACACCCCCACTCCCACCGTCACCCCGCGAACGATAGCCGCCAGCAAGTATGCCCAATACGTTTCCCAATACGAAATCGGGGACAACAATAAAAACACCATACTGCCGTTCATCTTTGACTGAATCAAGGACGACGACGTATTCGCAAACGCGTTTTGCAACACGCTCATCATCACCAGCCCCGGAATCAGGAAGGCCGTGTAACTCACCCCGGGATAGGCTTGCACGTGCGCTTCCAGCGCATGCCCGAACACCAGCAGGTAAAGCACGGCGGTGAGAACGGGCGCGGTAATCGTTTGCCCTGCAACTTTCACAAAGCGCAAGACTTCCTTGTACAGCAGGGTGCGAAATCCGATGGATAGGATCATGGTCGCGTCTCCGCCACTTCTTGCGCCGCCGGGTTTTCCTCTGCATCACCCCCCATAGCGCGCAAAAAAACCTCCTCCAGTTGCGATGCGCCAAAACGCTTGATCAACCCGACTGTCGTGTCCAGCGCAAGTATTTTTCCCGCCTTCATCAAGGCAATGCGATGGCAGTGCGCTTCCGCTTCTTCGAGATAATGGGTGGTCAGCACAATCGTGTGGCCTTCTCGATTCAACCGCCCAATGAATTGCCAGAGTGCCTGGCGCAATTCCACATCCACCCCTGCCGTGGGTTCATCCAGCACAATGACTGGGGGTTTATGCACCAGCGCTTGCGCGACCAGTACGCGTCGCTTCATCCCACCGGAAAGCGTGCGCATGTTGGCTTCGGCTTTGTCAGTCAAATCGAGATGGTGCATCACCTCGTCAATCCAGTCGTCGTTTTTCTTGAGACCGAAATAACCGGATTGCAGCCGCAGTGTTTCGCGCACCGTGAAAAACGGATCGAATGCCACTTCCTGCGGCACCACGCCGAGCAGCTTGCGCGCCTGGCGGTAGTCGGTCACCACGTCATGCCCGAGAATGCTGACGCTTCCCTTGTCGGCTTTTGCCAGCCCCGCCATGATCGAAATCAGCGTGGTTTTGCCCGCCCCGTTGGGCCCCAGCAAACCGAAGAATTCCCCGGATTCAATCGACAAGGACACGCCATCTAGCGCTGTGATGACGCGATGCGTGGTTCGGTACTGCTTTTCGACCTTAAGAACCTGGATGGCTGCCATATTGTGGATGACCGACTGGCGTCGCACACAAGCGACGCATGTGTTTTCATTGTAAAACTCGACGGGCAGATGGCGTGACCTTACGTTCAACGCACTTCGCTTTGCGCGCCACGCATCGGATCATGAAGTCAATGTCGTGCGGGTTGACTGTCTTGCGCCGCTGCTTGAGAGAGCGCCTGCGTGATGTCTTGAGCGATACCCTGGGCAAACGCCTGTGCAGGATCCGTCGTGAAATGGAGTAATTCAAAAACGCCGTACAGTTTGGCCAGACTGACCAATGTGGTGGAGGCGTTGAGAAAGACAATGGACGCACCGCGCGCCAGCGCAGCACGCTCCCATGCCAGCAAAATACTCACCGCAACGGAGTCTGTAGCGCTAACAGAGGCAAGGTCAATGGCGGTCGCACCGGACTCAATCGCGCGCAAACCCTTCTCCAGCGCCTCTTTTGCGCTGGACATCGTTAGCGGCGTATCCGGTTGGTAAATCATCTTCCTGCCACGCTGTTACCCTTGCGACGCGCCAAGGTCTTGTTTTTCTCACGCAGGGTCTTGATCAACCCGTCGATGCCAGATTGATTGATTTCCGTGTTAAACGTGCCTTTGTAGGTTTGGATCAGCCAAGCGCCCAGCACATTGATGTCGTAAATTTTCCAGCCCGTTTCCTGTTTTTGCAAACGATAGTTCAACTGTATCGGTTCGCGCCCACCAGTTTGAATCACTTGAGAATACACCACCACATCTGTCGCTTCTGGCGCAGCGTGGAAGGGGCGGAATTGCAGACGTTGATCCTTGACTTGGGCAATCGCACCAGAATAAGTGTGAATCAGCAGTTCGCGATATTCGTGCGTAAGTTGCTCTTTTTGTTCTGGCGTGGCCTTGCGCCAGTGCACGCCGAGAGAGAGCGCCGTGGTGCGGTCAAAATCCACGTAAGGCATGATCCAGGCTTCCACCAAAGTGCGTATGCGCCTGTCATCGCCAGCCTGAATACGCTTGTCAGCTTTCGCCAATTCCAGTACCTCGTAACTGATTCGTTTGACCAATACGTCCGGGGCTTCGGCAGCGGCCGCTTCCTTTGCGACCGCATAACCGGTCGTCAACAACAAAAGTATTGAGCAAGATGCGATAAGTTTTTTCAGCGTTGTTTTCATATTTTCTGTCCGTCAGAACCTCTTGGGTTCAAAATGTTTTCGTAAGGCCACTTTATTTCGCTTTTGCCGGTTTTGCCGAAGCGGGTGCTGCGGTGGCAGGCTTGACTTGCCCAGCGTCACTGTCCGAGGCGCCGAGGCCATCTTCATCATAATTAGGCAAATCTTCACTTTGTCCATTATCACTGATCAAGTTTGCTCGCCGCTGCAAGTAGGCATCACGCCTGAACTGGTAGCGATCCAGTGCCGCGCCATCCACCAGTTTTTCCGCATCCAGCAACACGGCGCGCTTGTGCACAAGGCGCACACCGTACCCCACATTTCGCACCCGCACCGGTTTGGTGTACCCCCACGGGTCAGCCAGAAAATCTGCTGGCAAGCCCGCCGTATCCCGCAAGGTCGATGAACCGAGGAAAGGCAAGACCAGATACGGCCCGGAACTGACCCCCCACTTGCCCAGCGTTTGCCCGAAATCCTCATTATGCTTGGGCAACCCGGCTTCCGAAGCCACATCGAAAATGCCCAGCACACCAATAAAGCTGTTGATCATCACGCGCGAAAAATCCGACGCAGCATCCGCCCCCTTGCCCTGCATCAAATTGTTGGCGCAGTTCCAGACATCCCCAAGATTTCCGAAAAAATTGCCAATGCCGGTTTGGACAAAGGAGGGCGTCACCTTTTGATAGGCCTGAGCCACTGGCTTGAGCGCGAACTTGTCCACATTATCGTTAAACGTGAACACGGAGCGATTGAAGCCTTCATAAGGGTCTTGCGGATTGCTGCCAGTGGCGCATCCTGTCAACAGCGCGACACCCATCGCCAGGGCGATGATTTTGAGAAGCACAAAGCGGGAAATCATTTGTCGTTTTTCCCCTCTGCTGCCTTGTTGTACAGGAATTGACTAATCAGGTTTTCAAGCACCATCGCGGATTGCGTCATGCTGATTTTATCGCCTGCGATCAACACCGCAGTGTCTCCGCCCGCTTCCAGCCCAATGTATTGCTCACCCAGCAAACCGGCCGTGAGAATCTTGGCGCTGCTGTCTTTCGGAAATTTGTACCGCTCTTCGAGATTCAGGGTGACTACCGCCTGGAAACTGTTGTCGTCAAACTTGATGTCGCCCACGCGCCCCACCACCACACCCGCGCTCTTGACGGGAGCGCGCGGTTTCAAGCCGCCCACGTTGTCAAAACGCGTTTCGACCGGATACGTTTTGGCGTACGAAATGGAGCTCATGTTCCCCGCTTTCAGCGCAAGAAACATGAGTGCCACCGCACCCAGCAGCACAAAAAGGCCTACCCAAATGTCCAGAGATTTACGTTGCATAATCACTGCCTGTTCAGTATCGCGATACTTTGAAAACCATTCCGCCCTCGATTGACCGGAATGCACTTTTTAATTCTGCTCCTGCTATTTGTTAAACATAAAGGCTGTGAGGATAAAGTCCAGCCACAGCACAATCAATGACGCAATCACGACGGTGCGCGTTGTTGCACGCGAGACGCCCTCCGGCGTGGGTTCTGCTTCGTAGCCCTGAAAGAGTGCAATGTACGTCACGGCAAAACCAAAAACAATACTCTTGATCACACCATTGGCAATATCTTCCCAAAGGTCAACGTTCGCCTGCATTTGCGACCAGAAGGCGCCTTCATCCACGCCGATCAGCAAAACGCCCACGATGTAGCCGCCAAACACACCCACTGCGCTGAAAATGGCCGCCAGCATGGGCATGGCAATCACGCCGGCCCAAAACCGTGGTGCGAGCACACGTTCGATGGGATTGACGGCCATCATTTCCATCGCAGCGAGTTGTTCACCCGCTTTCATCAAGCCGATTTCTGCGGTCAGCGACGTGCCTGCACGACCGGCAAACAGCAGTGCCGTCACCACGGGCCCAAGCTCGCGCACCAATGAGAGCGTTACCATGGTGCCCAACACCTGTTCGGATCCAAATTTATTGAGGATGTTGTAGCCTTGTAAAGCCAATACGAAGCCGACAAACAAACCGGATACCGCAATGATAACTAGAGAATAATTGCCGATGAAATGAATTTGATCCGTTACCAGCCGGAAACGTCGCAACAATCCGCGGGAGGCCTTGAGTAAATCGACAAACATGTTCGCGGCGTAGCCCACATCCGCCAACGTAGCGCGCGTCTTTTGGCCGATTTTTAACAGCATCTTTTCCAGCGCCTGTTTCAGCATGTCGGCTCCGGCAATCCCAGATCATCCGCCAAGGAACGTCCTTGGTAGTGGAAGGGCACAGGACCATCCGTTTCAGCATGTACGAATTGGCGTACGTACGGATCCGTAGAAATGCGCATTTCATCCGGCGTGCCCCGCGCCACGATTTTGCCTTGCGAGAGAAAGTAGACGTAATCGGCTATGAAGAACGACTCGGTCACGTCATGGGATACCACAATCGAAGTGGAACCGAGCGCATCGTTCAGGCGGCGGATCAGGTTCGCGGTCACGCCCATGGAAATCGGATCCAGTCCGGCAAAGGGTTCGTCATACATGATGATTTGCGGATCCAGCGCAATGGCGCGCGCCAAGGCAACCCGGCGCGCCATGCCGCCGGAGATTTCACCTGGCTTCAAATAGGCGGCATTGCGCAAGCCCACGGCGTGCAGTTTCAGCAAAACAAAATCACGCAGCAATGTTTCGGGCAAATCGGTATGTTCCCGCAAGGGGAAAGCGACGTTCTCAAATACGGTCAAATCGGTAAAAAGCGCGCCGTGCTGGAACAGCATGCCCATCCTGCGGCGCAAGCGATATAAACCTGGCGCGTCAAGCGCATGCACTACTTCACCATCCACACGCACTTCCCCCGCCTGTGGGCGTAACTGGCCGCCAATAAGTCGCAAAATCGTCGTTTTTCCCGAACCGGAGCCCCCCATCACGGCGATCACTTTCCCGCGTGGAAAATCCATCTGAAGGCCAGACAGTATCGGGCGCTCTCCATACTGGAAACTGAGATTGCGGATTTCTACGAAATTAGGCACAAAAGGGGACAAAGTGAGAGGGCTGTGATGCGGTATTATACAAACATTCAAGAAGGCATGTATCAATGTTCATGGTTAAATGGCAATGTTTTCGAAGTTGATGAAAACCTGCTTATCCTATAGAATTTTTTGCTCTTTTTCGTGCTTTTCGACGCTCGGGACGGGTTATCCGCCCTTTTTTTATTTATTACCCCAACGAGCGCCCGTCATACCATCAGCCTCACTTTATTGTTCGGAGTGTTTCATTCATGTTTTCAAAAGATCACACCATTGCCAAAGTTGATCCTGAACTTTGGTCCGCCATTCAACGCGAAAATCAACGTCAGCAAGACCATATTGAATTGATCGCCTCCGAAAACTATTGTTCGCCAGCCGTAATGCAAGCGCAGGGTTCGCAACTCACCAACAAGTATGCGGAAGGTTATCCCGGCAAACGCTATTACGGCGGTTGTGAATTTGTCGACATGGCGGAAACGCTAGCGCTGGAGCGCATCAAGGAAATCTATGGCGCCGAAGCCGCAAACGTGCAACCGAATTCCGGCTCCCAAGCCAACCAGGCGATTTTCCTCGCGATGCTCAAGCCCGGCGATACCGTCATGGGCATGTCGCTCGCAGAAGGCGGCCATCTGACACATGGCATGGCACTGAACATGTCGGGCAAATGGTTCAACATCGTTTCTTACGGCCTCAATGAAAAAGAAGAAATCGATTACGATGCGATGGAACGTCTCGCACACGAGAAAAAACCCAAGCTGATCATCGCCGGTGCGTCTGCTTACTCTCTGCACATCGATTTTGAACGCTTTGCGAAAGTCGCGAAGGATGTTGGCGCCTACTTCATGGTGGACATGGCGCACTATGCCGGTCTCATCGCCGCCGGCGTGTATCCGAATCCGGTGCCGCACGCTGACTTCGTTACCTCGACCACGCATAAATCGCTGCGCGGCCCGCGCGGCGGTTTCATCCTGATGAAATCGGAATTCGAGCGACAAATCAATTCCGCCGTTTTCCCGGGTCTGCAAGGCGGTCCGCTCATGCATGTGATCGCTGCGAAAGCCGTCGCGTTCAAGGAAGCGATGCAACCTGATTTCAAAACGTATCAAGAGCAAGTGATCAAGAACGCCAAGGTTCTGGCGGAAACGCTGATTTCGCGCGGCTTGCGCATCGTTTCTGGTCGCACCGAATCACACTTGATGCTGGTTGACTTGCGCAACAAGAACATCACCGGGCGCGCTGCGGAAAACATCCTCAATCATGGCCATCTGACTTGCAACAAAAATGCCATCCCGAACGATCCGCAATCCCCGTTCGTGACTTCCGGCATTCGCCTCGGTAGCCCGGCAATGACCACGCGCGGTTTCAAGGAAGCGGAATCCATCCTGGTCGCCAATTTGCTGGCAGACGTGCTGGACAAGCCGGAAGATACTGCTACTATCGAACGTGTCCAGCTTGAAGTGAAGAAGCTGACAAACGCGTTCCCTGTTTACGGCGCATAGGAGAATAAACCCGGCATGAAATGCCCCTTCTGCCAGCACGAAGAAACGCAAGTCATTGACACGCGCGTGTCGGAAGAAGGGGACAGCATTCGCCGCCGTAGACGTTGCAGCAAATGCGACAAGCGTTTCACAACTTACGAACGCATCGAGCTGAACATGCCGGTGGTCGTCAAACGCGATGGCAGCCGTACCGAATTTGATCCTGCCAAACTGCGCGCCAGCATGATGCTGGCCTTGCGCAAACGTCCCGTCTCGGCACAATCCATCGACCGTGCCATTCAAAGCATCTCCGAAAAATTGTTAACCAGCGGGGAGCGCGAAGTGTCTTCCACGCGCGTTGGCGAACTGGTGATGCGTGAGCTGCAAAAACTCGACAAAATTGCCTACATCCGCTTCGCTTCCGTTTATCGCAGCTTCAAGGACGTTGCGGAATTCCAGGATGTGATCGAGGAAGTGGCTCAAGATGCGTCTGCTCAGGAGCCCTACGTATGAGTACGCCCGCGTTCGAACAAAAAATCTGCCCCCGCGTCGACCTGGCCAAACGCGTCGCCGCGCTGCCACAACCCGTCGTGCTCACCAACGGCGTTTTCGACATCCTGCATCGCGGCCATGTCACCTATCTTGCGCAAGCACGCGCCTTGGGCGCGTCGCTGGTGGTGGCGGTCAACACCGATGCTTCCGTCAAGCGCTTGAACAAAGGCGATGATCGTCCACTGAACACTTGCGAAGATCGGATGGCGGTGCTCGCTGCGTTGGAATCGGTCAGCCTCGTTGTGCCGTTTGAGGAAGACACCGCGCAGGAAGTAGTACAACAAGCTCGCCCGAACATTTACGCCAAGGGCGGCGATTACGATGTTGCCACCATCCCCGAAGGCCAGGCCATTCTCTCGCAAGGCGGAAAAGTTGTTGCCATCGCGTTTGAGCATGATCGTTCGACGACGGCCTTGCTGGCGAAAGTGCGCTCTCCAAAATAGCTGTAAAAATGGGGACAGCGTAATTTACGCCAGTTCTTTTTTTGCATTCCGCCACAACAGAAGCGCCCACACTATCGGGATCAACTCCAGCCACGACGACCAGTGCACGAGATAATCGAGGCGGCGCGAGCCGGTCACGCGCGGCACCGTCACCAACGCATACGGTTCGAAACTGACTGGCGCCAGCCAGCGAATGCTGCCCGCCACGCTATCCAGGCACACATGCACAAACGCATTGAGCGTTAGCGCAAGTGCCAGGACTGGCCAACGCCTGTCGCGTGCAAAGCCATACCAAGATGCGGCTCCGATCAGCAAAGCACCCCAAAACGCCGGGTAATGCGTAAAAAAAATATGGTGATGTCGGCTGCTATCGATCAGGTAATACACAAAATCCAAATCGGGCGCGATGGAACCGACGAGCGCCAAAGCCAAGAAAACTTTCCAGGATACGCCGTGCGATCCAGCACGCTTGTGCAGCAACTTGGCGGCGATGTAGCCGACAGGGAGATGAGCCAGAATCATTTTTTAGACACTCCTGCGATGGCGGAGACCATTTCCCAATGTTGCAAATAATGTAATTAACATGTTGGCATTGTCAGCACTAACTCACTCCCCAGCCCAATCAATTCGGCCTATTTCGAAAAATTCTGCGCCATTTCCTCGAGGCAATAGCCGTGGAATTGAGGTATCATTAGCGCTTTTCGTCCTTCCGCCGTTTATCATGAAAGCAGTTAGCCGAGCATTATCAGCCTTAAATCTCAAAAATGGACGCGCCGTTATTTCGAGCAATGAATCCGTTGCCGATCCTCTCCCGGGTTTCAGGATATCTGATTTAAGGAAAGATCTTAAAACGGCCGAAATCGTTGAGAAAGCCATCAGGATTCAAGAGAGCTTTGGCACTATGGCCGCTGCAACCTTCTTGAAAGCCAACGACGTAAATTTTGAAGTCACGTTCCGCGTGCTCAACCGTCCTTGGCAACGCCGCAAAAGTAGTGAGTCCGAATAAAACCGCGGGATGGATCATCCCGTTATTGTCTCAAGCGCAGTCTCCATAACGCCCACTCTCAAAGGCAAGCACGTAATGTGCTTGCCTTTGTTTTTCCCTTTATGCCTTTGGCGCATTCGTGAAGGGCTTGCGCATTTCACGCTTCTTCCTCGCTGCCGTCGCGCAAAACCCCATCCGATTTCAACTCCGCGAAACCAAATAACGTCGGATCCATCAAGTGCGATGGCACAACCTTCGCCAGAGAGGCAAACGTATTTTCGATTCGGCCGGGGAATTTTTTCTCCCACTCGCGCAACATGGCCTTCATCTGCGCTCTTTGCTGGTTCGGTTCCAGCCCACATAAGCTGCACGGAATGATGGGGAAATTTCTAGACGCAGCGTAGCGTTCCAAATCTGCCTCTTTCACATAGGCCAGCGGGCGTATGACGATGTGTTGACCATCGTCGGTGCGCAGTTTGGGCGGCATGGTTTTCAGTTTGCCGCCGAAAAAGAGATTGAGAAAAAAAGTTTCGAGAATGTCTTCGCGGTGATGACCGAGCGCAATTTTTGTCGCACCGATTTCACCTGCCACGCGATACAGAATGCCTCGACGCAAACGTGAACACAGCGAACAGGCATTTTTCCCTTCTGGGAAATGGCTTTTGACAATGGACAGCGTGTCCTGCCGCTCGATGTGAAATGACACGCTGCGCTCTTTAAGATAGGCAGGCAAGACGTTTGACGGATAATGGGGGAGTACGGGTTCGAGATTGACCGCAATGATTTCAAAATCAATGGGTGCGCGCGACTGGAGCGTCAGTAATACATCCAGCAAGGCGTGGCTATCTTTGCCACCGGAGAGACACACCATGACCTTGTCACCCGCTTCGATCATGTTGTAATCGCCAATCGCCTGACCCACCTGACGACACAAGCGCTTGTGCAGCTTATTGTTTTCGTAAGCTGCCTTGATGGCTTTTTTGGTGCGGACAGTTTGGGGCATGGGTTTTATCTTTTAGCGTTCCAATAACGTGACGCAGTAAAAAACCGGGGTCAGCAGTCAAACTATCGCTTGCGATATTTGACTCTGACCCCGAATTTTTTACGAATTAATTGAGGCCTACTTCTTGTCTGAATAAATGGGGTAAGAGTAAATTTTGCTACGCAAAATAAAACTGCTGACCCCATTTATTCTTCGCTCCGGATTTAGTTTTGCCCATTTCAATCACACCAAGGCTTCCTTGATGTGAAACACTTCCACACCCACGCTTTCGCAGTCTGCATAAATGTCGGGCTTTTCGGTAGACACACGAACAGCGTACACCTTAGGATGCGAGAGCAAAATGCCCGCAACATCGTCGCACAGCGTTTCCTGCAATTGGATGTGCCCGCTGGAGGTACGCATCACCAGTGCGTCGCGCATGAAGTTGTAGTCCACAACTTCGGACAAATCATCGCGCGTCGGCGTTGACCAAACTAACGGGATGTACACATCCACATTGACGTACATGCGTTGCGCAGCCAGCTTTTCTTCGTCGTCCACGCCAATTTTGATGGGCACTTCATAGTTGCGCAAAAAGAGGCGGCGGCAATCAGTGAGTTTTTGTCGATTTAATTCTGTCAGCATACTTAAGGCTTTCTGGTTTGATCAGGCGCTTTGACAAGAAACATAATGTCTTGTCGCGTGGGGATCAGATGTTGTCCGCCATCGACAGTGAGTGTCGTACCGGTAATGGCGGGAGATTCGATGAGAAAGCACACCGCAGCGGCAATGTCTTGGGGTGTGCTGGATTTACCGAGCGGGGTTGCAACATGCGCCATCGCAAATTCCTGATCGGTCATATCCGATGACTTCAGTGTAATGCCCGGTGAAACGCCGACGACGCGCAATTTCGGCGCGAGTTCCTGTGCTAGCATCACCGTTACCGTATCGAAGGCCGCTTTGGAAAGCGTGTACGACAGGAAACTCGGATTGAGATTCACCAGTTTTTGATCCAGCAAATTGACGACAACCGATTGGCTGCCTTCCGGTGTTGCCTGATGCAGGGCGTGCGTCAAGAGGATCGGCGCGCCCAGATTCGTGCGCATGTGCATATCCAGTGACGCGTATGAAAACTGCTCTACGGAATCGTGTTCGAAGATGGCGGCATTGTTGACGACACAGGAAACCGCGCCCAACTTCGCTGCTGCCTCCGACAGTAAGCGTTTGACGGAGGCTTCGTCTGCGAAATCGCAATGCAAGGCAAGCGCACGCTGGCCGATGGCTTCTATGGCTTTGACGACATCATTTGCTTCATTGGCAGACAGGCGATAATGGACGGCTATATCCCAGCCGCGCCTGGCAAGTGCAAGCGCGATTTCGCGTCCGATGCGCTTTGCCGCGCCTGTCACCAGTGCCACGCGCTGCGGGTTCGATGGCTCGTCGCTGGGCTGCTTGGTTGTCATAGTCGAGTGGCCGAATTGTGTGCGTTTGCGAATACAATGCCAGGATGCGCTTTCCTGAGTCGCTTCCTGAGCCGAGTGAGGACGCCCTTGCTGCGTCCGATAAACTTTGCCGCTTGATTGCCGATGATATCACTCGGCAAGGCGGCTGGATATCATTCGCCCGTTACATGGATTTGGCGCTCTATGCGCCCACGCTCGGCTACTATGCGGGCGGCGCGGTCAAACTGGGACGGGCGGGTGATTTTACAACCTCCCCTGAGATCACGCCACTTTTCGGCGCAAGCCTGGCGCAATCCGTCGCGGCTTTGCTGGAACAGACTTCTCCGTTTGTGCTGGAGTTCGGTGCCGGCACTGGCAAGCTCGCTCTCGACTTGCTGACAGAACTTGAAGGGCGCGGCATTCAGCCGGAACGATACTTCATTCTTGAACCTTCCGGTGAACTGCGCGCGCGTCAGCAACAACTGCTAAAAAATTTTTCACAGATCGAGTGGATTGATCAATTGCCGGAGACTTTTTCTGGCACAGTCATTGGCAATGAAGTACTTGATGCCATGCCGGCAAATCTGATTGCAAAAATGCCAGGCGGCTGGCGTGAACAGGGCGTGGTTGTCAAAAATAATGCTTTTGCTTTTGAAAATCGCGCCTGCAGTAAAGACTTGCGCGAGTACATTGAAACCCATATTCCCAAAACTGAGACGCTTCCTGAAAATTATTGCACCGAAGTGCCACTCCAAGCATTGGGCTTCATGCGCTCCGTCGCAGAGATGATTCATCGTGGAGAAAGTGGTGCAGCAATCTTCATCGATTACGGCTTTCCCTCCCGCGAGTATTACCTGAATCAACGTTGCACTGGCACGTTGATGTGTCATTACCGGCATCATGCACACAGCGACCCGTTTTTTTATCCCGGCTTGCAAGACATTACCGCACATGTGGATTTTACGGCTTTGGCGCGTACCGCTGAAGCGGCAGGGTTGGACATACTCGCGTACATGAATCAGGCTTCATTCTTGATGGCGTCCGGTATTGGCGATCTTTTGCTGCGTACGCCGCCTGAGGACGCCGCACGTTATTTACCGCAAGCCAACGCCGTGCAAATGCTGCTCTCGCCAACGGAAATGGGGGAGTTGTTCAAGGTGCTGGTTGTCGGGAAAAACATCACCCTGCCGGAAGCACTCGCGCGCGCTGATCGCAGTCAGCGCCTCTGATTGGGCAAGGTTTCTTCTCTTGGGCAATCTTACTCTGCGACCCCCAAATGCTTTTCGATAATCCCTTCGATATAAGCAATGATGTACTGCTTGAGCGCTTCGCCTTTTAATTCGTTCGCCACTTCTCCGGTAGGATTGCCTTTTAGCTCGCCGTCTTTGTAAATTCGCGCGCTCCACTTTACCTTCTTTCCGATGGCGTATTCGGCTTCGTATTCATACCCCTCGCCACTTACCTTGCAAGTGTATGTATTTTTAAATTGCTCTTTTCGTGCGGTCATGGCTTCCTCCTTGCGCTCTGAAAGACATTTGAATCTGCTTGTACTGCGAAACTTTTTGGTCATTGTAGCGCGACATTTCTGTTGCCGCTTGAAGGCTGGCGCTATTAGTGATCATGCGCCCGTTTAGTGCGCTTCATCCCAATTGTTCCCGACGCCCACATCTGCCACCAGCGGTACTTTCAACGTAGCCACGCCACACATCAATTTTGGCAAATGTTCCCGCACGACAGCCAGTTCGTTTTCTGGAACCTCGAGCACCAGTTCATCGTGTACCTGCATGATGAGTTTTGTGCTGAGACTTTCTTTTTCTAGCCAGTCCTGTACCGCAATCATCGAGAGCTTAATCAAATCCGCAGCGGTGCCTTGCATCGGCGCATTGATCGCTGCGCGTTCTGCTGCCTGACGACGCGGCCCGTTGGGTGAATTGATTTCCGGCAGCCACAATCGTCTACCGAATGCTGTTTCGACATAGCCTTGTGCCTTGGCTTGCGCGCGAATGTCTGCCATGTAGTGCGCCACGCCGGGATAACGTTGAAAATAACGATCAATGTAGTGACGTGCCGCATGACGCTCGATGCCCAGATTCGATGCCAGCCCAAATTCGCTCATCCCGTAAATGAGGCCGAAGTTAATCACTTTGGCGTAACGGCGCTGTTCGCTACTGACTTCGAGCGGCGTCACACCAAACACTTCGGACGCTGAAGCACGGTGCACGTCTTCGCCCGCCGCAAACGCCTGCAGCAAATTCGCGTCGCCTGAAATATGCGCCATGATCCGCAATTCGATTTGCGAATAGTCGGCGGAAACGATTTTGCAGCCGGGCGGCGCTATGAAAGCTTCACGAATGCGACGACCTTCGGCAGTACGGATCGGGATGTTTTGTAGATTGGGATCGTTCGATGCCAGACGCCCCGTTACCGCGACGGCTTGCGCGTAATTGGTGTGTACGCGATGCGTATGAGGGTTCACCATCTTCGGCAACTTGTCTGCGTAGGTAGATTTCAACTTGGCCAGCCCACGGTATTCCAGCAAAGTTTTGGGCAGCGGAAAATCTTCTGCCAGCTTTTGCAAGACTTCTTCATCGGTGGACGGCGCGCCGGACGGCGTTTTTTTCACGATGGGCAGCTTCAGCTTGTCAAAGAAAATTTCGCCGATTTGCTTGGGGGAGTTCAGATTGAACTGCTGACCGGCAGCTTCGTATGCGCTTTGTTCCAGCGACAACATGGTTTTGCCCAATTCGTGCGATTGCACAGTAAGCTTGTCCACATCGATCAACACGCCGTTACGCTCCATTTTTTGCAAGGTCACCGCTGTCGGTAATTCGATTTTTTCGTAGATGAACCGTAACTTGTCTTCCCCTTCAATGCGCGGCCAAATTGCTTGATGCAATTGCAGCGTGACATCCGCATCTTCTGCGGCATACTCGGTAGCACGATCAATCGATACTTCGTCAAACCCGATCTGCGATGCGCCTTTGCCGCATACTTCCTCGTAGGTGATGGTCGTGCGATTCAGATGCCGCTGCGCGAGGCTGTCCATGTTATGGCTGCGATGCGCTTCCAGCACGTAGGATTCCAGCAAGGTGTCGTGCGCGATGCCGCGCAAGGTGATGCCGTGATTCGCGAAAACATGACTGTCGTACTTGAGATTTTGCCCGACCTTTGGCTTCTGGGCATCTTCCAACCATAGCTTGAGCGTATTGAGAACCGCGTCTCGCGACAATTGAGCCGGCGCATCGGGATACTGGTGCGCCACCGGAATATAAGCCGCGATCCCGGGTTCACAACAAAGGGAGATGCCGACCAGTTGCGCTTCCATGGGTTCCAGCGAAGTGGTCTCCGTATCAAGCGCCGTCAACAAGGCCGTATTGATTTTTTTAAGCCAGAACATCAGCCTGTCTTGCGTGAGCACCGTTTCATAATGCGCCTCAACGGGCGTCGCTTTAACCGCCGTTTCAGTTAGGGACGTGCCGGAATCAGCGGATTGATTGATTGGTGGATCCGACTTTTTATCTTCTGCTTTTTTTTCACTGGAGCTCAAAGATACGCTCAACTCACGCAACCAACTTTTGAAACCATAGCGGTCAAAGAAAGTTTTCAGCGCCTCCCGATCTTCCGGATGCGTGCGCAGCGTGTCTTCAATCGATGCAATATGCGCAGACAAATCGCAATCGGTTTTGATGGTCACCAAGGTGTGTGCCATCGGCAACCAATCCAGCGTATTCCGCAAATTTTCGCCAACGACACCACTTATCTTTCCTGCATTTTTAACGACGCCATCCAAGGTGCCATATTCTGTGAGCCACTTGAGCGCGGTTTTCGGCCCACACTTCGCCACGCCCGGCACGTTGTCAGACGTGTCACCCACCAGCGTCAGATAATCGGTAATGCGCTCCGGCGGCACGCCAAATTTTTCGATGACGGCATCGTAATCGAGCGTTTCATTACTCATCGTGTTCACCAGCGTCACGCGACCGTTCACCAGTTGCGCCATGTCCTTATCGCCCGTTGAGATGATCGTCTTGATGCCTTGCGCTGCCGCCTGGTGTGCGAGCGTGCCAATCACATCGTCTGCCTCCACACCCTCGACCATCAAAATGGGCCAGCCCAGCAGGCTCACCGCTTCGTGTATGGGCGCGATCTGACGCACCAAATCTTCCGGCATGTCGCTGCGTGTTGCTTTATAGTCTTGATAGAGATCATCTCTGAAAGTCTTTCCCTTCGCGTCAAACACACAGGCGGCGTAAGTTGCGGGATAATCATGGCGTAGACGGCGCAGCATGTTGATGATTCCGTATAAGGCGCCCGTGGGTTCTCCTGCGGGACTACGCAAATCGGGAAGCGCATGGAAGGCGCGATACAGGTAGCTGGAACCATCAACTAACAACAAGGTTTTTTGCATATGGCTGATAACAACGGAAAAAATTTGCCGAATTTGCGCGAACTGGACAACATCGAGGTCGCCACCATTCTCAAGGCGCGTGAATCCTGGAGCATGTTTTCCATTATGTCAGAGTTTGTCGAGACGACCGAACGACTTTCGACCTTGCACCCTGCCGTGACCATTTTTGGCTCCGCACGCATCCACCCTGACCATCCCGACTATATCAAATGCATTGACGTGTCACATCGCCTCTCAGACGCAGGTTTTGCGGTCATTTCGGGTGGTGGCCCCGGCATCATGGCTGCCGCCAACCGTGGGGCATTCGAGGGTAAGTCGCCCTCGGTTGGTCTGAATATTATTCTCCCCCATGAGCAAAAACCCAATTTGTGGCAAAACATCTCGATTCAGTATCGCCACTTTTTTGCGCGCAAAGTCGGCTTTGTGAAATATGCCGACGCTTTTGTACTCTTCCCGGGCGGGTTTGGCACCATGGATGAGATGAGCGAAGTGCTGACGTTGATGCAAACGCAAAAAATTCGGCGGATTCCACTCATTTTGGTTGGCCGCACTTTCTGGAAGGGCTTGCTGGATTGGTTCCAGGAACAGATGGTCGGGAATGGTTTGATCGGTCAGGATGATCTGGCTCTCATGCAGGTACTCGACGACCCTAAGGAAATCGTGCAAGCCATTCTTGATTTCTATAAGGCGCGCGAACTCGCCATGACGGACGAGGAAAGACAGAAAATGCTTTACCTATAGGCTAAAATACGCGCTCTTATATTATTTAAAGGCTCTCCAGTCATGCGCAAAATACCATTTTTGCCCGTTCTGACTTTCGGCACAATCGCGTTGCTGGTGCCTTTCTGTGTCTTGGCGCAAACCCCCGCCAAAGATGAGGCAGCCCCGCCGAAACTCGAAAAACTTGAAGAAGGTGAACCACCGACCATCACCATTAAACCGCCTTCCTCAAAAAACAGGATCACCGAAGAACGCGGTTCCGGAAACGAACTGAAAGAAATCAAAGTGAAAAGCGGTCCCAGCACCTATATTCTTCGTCCGAAGCGTGCCACCGGCAATACCCCGGCTGATGACGTGGTTGTGCCGCAATGGGTCGTCAAAGAATTCAACGGCAAAACGCCAAAGGAGGCGGATGATAAGGCCGCGCCCCAACGACTCGAGCCTGCCCCCAGCCCCCCCAAGTCTGGCAACAAGTAAGCTGATTTCTCTACTCAATACGCATGGCAGTTTTTACACCGGTCAGCCTGGATGACCTCACATCCTGGATTACACAATTCCCTTTAGGCAGGGCTTTGGCCATTCGCGGTATAGCGTCAGGCATTGAAAACAGCAACTTTTTTATTACCACCGAAAAAGGGGAGTATGTACTCACCATTTTCGAAAAGCTCAGCTTTGAACAGTTGCCTTTTTATTTGAAGCTGATGCGTCATCTGGCGCAACGCGACGTACTGGTGCCAGCACCTATCGCCAATGACAAGGGCGACATTGTGAACGTCTTGCATGGCAAACCCGCTTCCATCGTCACAAAGCTTCAGGGGCAGTGGCAATTACACCCCTCTCCCGTGCATTGTGCTGCCGTGGGTGGCATGCTGGCAAAAATGCATCTGGCGGCACAGGATTTCCCCATGTTTCAGCCGAACCTGCGCGGCATTGAATGGCGTCGTGAAACCGCCCCCGTTGTGGCACCTTATCTTTCCCCAGACAATCAAGCCTTGCTGCGTGACGAAATGGCCTTTCAGGATGGCTTTGCCGCTTCTGACGTCTATCGCCAACTGGCGGTGGGACCCATTCATGCGGATCTGTTCCGCAACAACGTCATGTTTGACGGAGACAGGCTGACCGGGTTTTTTGATTTCTATTTTGCCGGTTGCGATACCTGGCTTTTCGACGTGGCTGTCACTGTCAACGACTGGTGCATTGATTTGGCCACTGGCGCACTGGATATGCCGCGCACTCGCGCAATGCTCGACGCCTATCACGCTGTGCGTCCCTTCACCGTAAACGAACAAGCTGCCTGGCAAGCTTTGTTGCGCGCAGCCGCGTTGCGCTTCTGGCTTTCCCGCCTGTATGATTTCCATTTGCCGCGCGATGCCGAAATGCTGACGCCACACGACCCGGCACATTTCGAGCGTGTGTTACGCTTGCGTATTACCCACACCCCCCCTGCTCTATTTTTTGCATGAATACTTTGACTGCTCGTCACGGCTGGAACTGGATCAAGCAAGGCTTTGCGATTTTCCGCATGCACCCTGGCCAGTTTTCCTTACTGTTCTCCACTTACCTGGTGATTTTGATTGCACTGGCTTTCATTCCTTTTCTGGGAAGCTTTCTGCAAGCTTTTTTTGCGCCGATTTTTTCCATGATTTTTATGATCGCCTGCGCACAAATTGAGCGAAAAGGCGAGCTCAATCCTCTTCAATTGCGCGCTTCATTTGATCCTCCTGTCGGCAAGCGCATCTTTACTTTGGGTGCCATATACGTGGCGATTGGCTTGTTTCTATCCCTAGCGGTCATGTTTGTTTTTTCAAGCTTGGGCAACGTCCTCATGGGCGAACTGCTAAAGGGCGGTCCGGCAGTAAAGACCACGGCTCAACAGGATATCGGCGTGCTGATCACCATGCTGACTTTCTTCCTGATTTTCATGCCGCCGCTGTGGTACGCAGCGCCACTCATCGTTTGGCAAAAAATGCCCGTGTTTCAAGCCATGTTCTACAGCTTTTTTGCTGTTTTCAGAGCCATCCGTGCGTTTATCGTTTATTTCCTCGGCTGGATGTTGGTCGGCGTGCTCTGCCCTGTTTTTATATCGGGTCTGCTGGCAACGGTCGTCGGTAAATCTTTTGCGATGGTGCTGCTGTTCTTGATGACCATCTTCATGTCCATTCTGCTTTATTGTTCGTTTTACCCAACCTATATCGATGTTTTTGGCAAACCTGACTTACCCCATACGCCACACACACCTTTCGGTTAGGATTGTTCATTCATTTTCCTTTTTTCTGGATCAATTATGTCAAAGGAAGAAATCAAAAAACTCCCGCCGCATTTGACTGCCGAAATTCTGGCGGAAGCCCTGCCGTACATTCGCAAGTTTCATGGCAAAACCATCGTTGTCAAGTACGGCGGCAATGCCATGACCGAGGAACATCTAAAGCACAGCTTCGCCCGCGACGTCATCTTGCTGAAACTGGTCGGGATGAACCCCATCGTCGTGCATGGCGGCGGCCCCCAAATCGACAATGCGCTCAAGAAAATTGGCAAACAAGGCACATTTGTGCAAGGCATGCGCATTACTGACGAAGAAACGATGGAAGTTGTGGAGTGGGTTCTCGGTGGCGAAGTACAACAAGATATCGTCATGCTGATCAACCAGTATGGTGGTCAGGCCGTTGGGCTCACCGGCAAAGATGGCAGCTTGATTCGCGCGAAAAAAATGGAAATGCCTGACCCGCAAAACCCCGGCAAATCGATTGATCTTGGATTCGTCGGTGAAATCACGTCAATCAATCCGGCCATTGTCAAAGCCTTGCAAGACGATGCCTTTATTCCAGTCATTTCCCCCATTGGCTTCGGCGAAGACGGCCAAGCCTATAACATCAATGCCGATCTCGTCGCTGGCAAGATTGCAGAGATTTTGAAGGCGGAAAAACTGGTGATGATGACCAACACGCCTGGCGTTCTGGATCAGGACAATAAACTGCTCACCAATCTCTCGGCCAAGCAAATCGATGGGATGTTCGAAGATGGCACGATCCACGGCGGCATGTTACCGAAGATTTCTTCGGCGCTTGACGCTGCCAAATCGGGCGTCAACACGGTCCACATCATCGACGGACGCATTGAGCATTCGCTTTTGCTTGAAGTGTTAACAGATCGCATATTTGGAACGATGATTCGATCACATTAACGTAAGATACTAAACAAAAAGGCAGCCGAGGCTGCCTTTTGTTTTATGCTGAGCATAGATCAGTGCTTCTTGCCGCGAAGCTGACGAATCGCAGCCAACTGCGCCACCATCAGCGCAATTTCTGCTTGCGCAACGGCGTAGTCAATGTTTGATTCGCGGTTGGTGAGCGCTTCTTCGGCTTGGCGCTTCGCTTCCATGACCTTCGCTTCATCCAAGTCGTGACCGCGAATGGCGGTGTCGGCCAAAACCGTTACGGTGTGCGGCTGAACTTCGAGAATGCCACCGGCGACGAACACAAAGTTTTCTTCTGCTTCGCCCGGAACCTTGATGCGGACAGCGCCCGGCTTGATGCGAGTGATCAGCGGCGTGTGGCCGGGCAGGATGCCCAGTTCGCCCATTTCACCCGGCAACGCGACGAACTCCGCCGGCCCGGAGTAAATTTGCTCCTCGGCAGAAACGACGTCTACGTGTATGGTGTTTGCCATGTTTGAACCTTTTCTGTTCATTCGAAAAAATCACGCTGCAGCATCTCCTGCCGCAGCGTGCACAGTCATGGCTTAGGCCATGCCTTTGCCTTTTTCGATTGCTTCGTCGATCGTGCCGACCATGTAGAACGCTTGCTCCGGCAAGTGATCCAGTTCACCGTTGGCGATCATCTTGAAACCCTTGATCGTATCGGCGAGCGAAACATACTTGCCTGGGGAACCCGTGAACACTTCCGCTACGCTGAACGGCTGTGACAGGAAACGCTGCATTTTGCGCGCACGCGCCACGGCCAGCTTGTCTTCCGGCGACAGTTCGTCCATGCCCAGAATCGCGATAATATCGCGCAATTCCTTGTAGCGCTGAAGCGTGCCTTGCACAGCGCGTGCTGTGTCATAGTGATCTTGGCCAACGACCAGCGGATCGAGCTGACGCGAAGTCGAATCAAGCGGGTCAACTGCCGGGTAGATACCAAGCGATGCAATATCACGCGACAAAACGACGGTCGAATCCAAGTGGGCGAAGGTGGTTGCAGGAGACGGGTCGGTCAAGTCGTCGGCAGGTACGTACACGGCCTGGATCGAAGTAATCGAACCGGTGTGCGTTGACGTAATGCGCTCTTGCAAGCGACCCATTTCTTCTGCCAACGTCGGCTGGTAACCCACTGCGGAAGGCATACGACCCAACAGTGCGGATACTTCGGTACCGGCCAGCGTAAAGCGGTAGATGTTGTCAACGAAGAAGAGAACGTCACGACCCTCGTCACGGAAGCTTTCTGCAATGGTCAGACCTGTCAAAGCCACGCGCAGGCGGTTGCCCGGCGGCTCATTCATCTGACCGTAAACCATCGCGACCTTGTCGAGAACGTTGGAGTCTTTCATTTCATGGTAGAAGTCATTGCCCTCACGGGTACGCTCACCGACACCTGCGAACACGGACAAACCGGAATGTTCTTTTGCGATGTTATTGATCAACTCCATCATGTTCACGGTCTTGCCTACACCAGCGCCACCGAAGAGACCAACTTTACCGCCCTTTGCGAACGGGCAAATCAGGTCAATCACCTTGATGCCGGTTTCAAGCAGTTCTTGGGAGGGCGACAGCTCTTCATAGGTTGGCGCCTTGCGATGAATCGACGCGCGCACATCGGTCATGACGGGACCGGCTTCGTCAATCGGGTTGCCGAGCACGTCCATGATGCGACCCAGCGTCGCTGCACCCACCGGTACCATGATGGGCTGGCCGGTATTCTGGATCACCATGCCGCGACGCAGACCATCGGAAGAACCCAGCGCAATAGTGCGGACAACGCCGTCACCAAGCTGCTGCTGCACTTCCAGTGTCAGTTCTGAGCCTTCCATTTTCAAGGCATCGTAGACCTTGGGCATCGCATCGCGGGGAAATTCTACGTCCACCACGGCGCCGATACACTGAACGATTTTGCCATCCGCCATTTTTCGTTCCTTCAATAAATAGTAGTAATTCTTTTTACACTGTTGCCGGTGTCGCCACCAGGATTAAACCGCTGCTGCACCAGCAACGATCTCTGAAAGTTCCTTCGTAATCGCTGCCTGACGCGTTTTGTTATAAACCAGCTTGAGCTCGGAAATCACGTTGCCTGCGTTATCGCTCGCGGACTTCATTGCCACCATCCGCGCCGATTGTTCCGAAGCGATGTTTTCCGCCACGGATTGGTAAATCAGTGCTTCAACGTAGCGCACCAGAAGTTCGTCAATCACTGACGGTGCGTCCGGTTCGTACATATATTCCCAAGAGTGCGCCGGTTTGTCCGATGTCATCCTGTCTGAGGTCAGGGGAAGCAGTTGGTCAATCACCGGCTCCTGTTTCATCGTGTTGATGAATTTGGTGTAGCACAGGTAAATCGCATCCAGTTTGCCTTCCTGATAGGCGTCAAGCAGGATCTTGACCGGTCCGATGAGGCGGTCAAGATGCGGGGTATCGCCAAGCTGAACCACATGCGAGACGATTTTCGCGCCAATGCGGTTCATGTAGCCAAAACCCTTGTTGCCAATCGCAACCACATCAATACCGTTGCCTGCTGCTTCAACTTCACGCAAACGATTGGTCGTGATGCGCAGGATGTTGGTATTCAGACCCCCGCACAAACCCTTGTCCGTGGTGACGACGATGAAACCGACTCGTTTCGCTCCTTCTTGTGTAACCAGGAAGGGGTGAACATATTCCGGATTGGCTTCCGCCAGATTGGCTGCGATATTGCGAATGGTGTCGCTGTACGGTCTGGCCGCGCGCATCCTATCCTGCGCTTTGCGCATTTTGGACGCAGCGACCATTTCCATAGCCTTGGTGATCTTCTTCGTATTTTCTACGCTCTTGATCTTGCCACGTATTTCTTTTCCTGCTGCCATGAGCCTTGCTCCTTGTTTTCTTCAGAAGTCAGGGATTACCAGGAGCTGGTTTTCTTGAAATCCGCGATCGCATCAGCCAGCGCATTCGTGTCTTCCTTTTCGATACGCTTGCTGGTTTCAATCTTTTCCAGCAGCGCCGAGTGGGAAGCCTTCATGTACGCGTGCAGCGCTGCTTCGAATGGCAGCACGTTCTTCACGTCGACGTCATCCAGGAAGTTTGCGTTAACGGCAAACAGCGAGACTGACATCAGAGAGACCGGCAAGGGGGCGTACTGGTTCTGCTTGAGCAGTTCCGTCACGCGCGCACCGCGATCCAGCTGACGGCGGGTTGCTTCGTCGAGATCCGAGGCAAACTGCGCAAACGCGGCCAGTTCGCGGTACTGCGCCAAGTTGGTACGAATACCGCCGGACAGCCCCTTAACCGCATTGGTCTGCGCGGCGCTACCAACGCGGGAAACTGAAATACCGGCGTTAATCGCAGGACGGATACCGGAGTTAAACAGCGAGGTTTCCAGGAAGATCTGGCCGTCCGTAATCGAAATCACGTTGGTCGGAACGAAGGCAGAAACGTCACCTGCCTGGGTTTCAATGATCGGCAGCGCCGTCAGTGAACCGGTTTTGCCTTTGACTTCGCCATTGGTAAATTGCTCGACATACTCAGCGTTCACGCGTGCACCACGTTCCAGCAAGCGGGAGTGCAAATAGAAAACGTCGCCAGGATAAGCTTCGCGACCCGGTGGGCGGCGCAGCAGCAGCGATACCTGACGATAAGCAACGGCTTGCTTGGACAAGTCATCATAAATAATCAGCGCATCTTGACCACGATCACGGAAGTATTCGCCCATGGTGCAGCCAGAGTACGGGGAAATGTACTGCATCGCGGCCGATTCAGACGCCGTCGCAGCAACCACGATCGTGTAATCCATCGCGCCATACTGCTCGAGCGAGCGCACGACGTTCTTGACTGAAGACGCTTTTTGACCGATCGCGACATACACGCAGATCATGTCCTGACCCTTCTGGTTAATGATCGCGTCAATTGCCACAGCCGTCTTGCCGGTTTGGCGGTCGCCGATGATCAGTTCGCGCTGGCCACGGCCAATCGGTACCATCGAGTCAATTGCCTTGAGGCCGGTTTGCATCGGCTGGGACACGGACTGACGCGCAATAACGCCGGGAGCAATCTTTTCGATTGGCGCAGTGAGTTTGGCATTGATCGGCCCCTTGCCATCGATCGGCTGACCGAGCGAATTGACCACGCGCCCGATGAGCTCATTCCCGATCGGCACTTCCAGGATGCGCCCCGTACATTTGACGGTGTCACCCTCGGAGATGTGTTCGTATTCACCAAGAATAACGGCACCGACAGAATCACGCTCCAAATTCAGCGCAAGGCCGAACGTGTCGCCTGGGAATTCCAGCATCTCGCCCTGCATCGCATCGGACAGGCCGTGGATGCGGCAAATGCCGTCGGATACGGATACGACCGTACCCTGATTACGAATCTCGGCTGAATCGCCAAGTCCTTGAATCCGACTCTTGATCAGTTCACTGATTTCAGACGGGTTGAGTTGCATACAAACTCCTAAAAATATTCTCTCGGCATTCGCCGTGTTCAGGCGGCGTTATGAAACCAGGGCAGCGTGCATCTGTTGCAGCTTGGCACGTATGGACGTATCGTAGACTTCATCCCCAACCACGACGCGTACGCCGCCTATCAACGAATTGTCTACGATGACAGTAGGCTTCAGCTTGCGTCCAAATTTCTTGCCCAAGACTTTGGTCAGCTCGGCGACTTGCGCGTCCGACATGGCAAACGCGCTAAAAATCTCCGCGTCCGCAGTGCCCTGATCCGCATTCTTCAGTGCTTGAAACTGTACGCCGATTTCCGGCAACAATCCCACGCGATCGTTTTCAACCAGTACCTCGACAAGGTTTTTTACCTCTTTCGAGACTTCCGATTTCAACAACGCGAGAAGCGTCTCGATAACCTGACGGTCTGAAACGTTCGGATTGGCTGCCAGCGCCTTGACATCCGGATGCGCGCCGACCTGCGCCATTTCGGACACAAGATCGGACCATGCGTTCATGTTGCTGGATTTTGCGACCCGGAACAGGGCTTCGGCGTAAGGGCGGGCAATGGTTGCAAGTTCAGCCATGATTATAACTCGACCGCCAGTTGCTTCAACAAGTCAGCGTGTGCTGTCGCGTTGACTTCTCGCTTCAGGATTTGCTCAGCGCCCTTGACAGCCAGTGCAGCCACTTCCGCGCGCAAAGCTTCACGCGCTTGGATTGTCTGCTGTTCAGCATCTGCCTTGGCTTGCTCAATAATACGAGCAGCTTCAGCCTGAGCACTTTGCTTGACTTGATCAGCGACCACTTGAGCCTGCTTTTCGGCATCGCTAATGCGCTTTTGGACTTCCTCGCGGGCAGCGGTCAGTTCGATCTGGATGCGCTTTTCAGCGGCTGCCATCTCTGCCTTGCCACGGTCGGAAGCGGCCAAACCGTCAGCGATCTTCTGCGCGCGCTCGTCGAGCGCCTTCATCAGCGGCGGCCACACGAATTTCATCGTGAAAAGCGCCAAGATGAAGAAGACCACGAACTGCGCAAACAAGGTTGCATTTAGGTTCACGGCGATTTCCTTCTAAAAATAGCTTACTACGCCAATGGTTGAATTTCAAAAAATGCTTGGCTTGGTGCCAAAGACATTATTTGAACGGGTTGGCGAAAGCGAACATGACTGCAATACCAACACCAATCAGGAACGCTGCGTCGATCAGACCTGCAAGCAGGAACATCTTGGTTTGCAATGCATTCATCAGTTCAGGTTGGCGCGCAGAAGCTTCCAGGTATTTACCACCCATGATGGCGATGCCGATACAAGCACCGATAGCGCCCAGACCAATAATCCAACCACAAGCCAGAGCAACAAAAGCGACGTTAGTCATGATAATTCCTTCTAAGTTAATGAATTAAAACAAAAACAAATCAAACAAAACGACAAAATAGGTATTAGTGTGCTTCATGTGCCTGACCGATGTATACCAGCGTCAGCATCATGAAAATGAATGCCTGTAGGAACACGATCAGGATATGGAAGATGGCCCAAGCGGTACCCGCGATCACGTGACCCAAGAACAGGAACGAGCCACCCAGAGACAGTGCCGCGGCAGAGCCGAGCATGGCGATGACCATGAACAGAATCTCGCCAGCATACATATTGCCAAAAAGTCGCATGGCGAGCGACATCGTCTTGGCCAAATATTCGATAATTTGCAGGATGAAGTTGAATGGCGCCATCTTGATGCCAAAGGGCGCAGCAAACAGTTCGTGCACCCAGCCGCCGAAACCCTTGATCTTGATGCCGTAGTACAGGCTCAACGCCAGTACGCCCAGCGACATGCCGAGCGTGCCGTTCAAGTCGGCGGTCGGCACCACGCGGTGATAGGCGTGGTCGTTGCCGAAAAGCCTGAAAATTGCACCGAACATGTCGACAGGCAGAAAATCCAGGCAGTTCATCAACGACACCCAGACAAACACCGTCAGCGCCAGCGGGGCAATGAACCTGCGATCGCCATGAACGATGGACTTGGATTGTTCTTCAACCATTTCGACGACTATCTCGACGAGCGCCTGAAACCGGCCAGGCACGCCAGCTGTCGCCTTGCGTGCGGCCAAATACATGACCAGACAACCGATGATGCCAACGAAAACGGACCAGAACAGGGTGTCGATATTGAGAATGGAAAAATCGACGATCTTGTCCTGATGCTTTGTGGAGAAATGTCCCAGATGGTGGACAATGTACTCTGAAGGTGTTGGAGCCGCAGCACTCATGGTTGGTTTCTGAACAATAAAATAATATAACTTTTCAATGCAACAATTACACCCACAATAAAAGCAGGCCAAACTATATCTTCATACAGCCAGCCTACGGCAACCATGGCGCTCATCGTCAAGCCAATCTTGACGAACTCCCAAATAAAAAAAGTCGTCGGACTTGCTCCGCCCGGCTTGCGCTCATTCATGAAAAGGCGCATTGCAAACAAGGCATTCGGTAACATACAACTCAAGCCACCCAGCAATACCGAAACCCCTGCAACGCCCCCGGCAAGAATCACCGCCAGTAGCGCGACCACAATGGTCGCCAGCAACTGCAGCCTGATAATGCGCGCCATTTCCATCCCGATCCTTTGCCTGTCTTACAATAAAAGCCGCAGTACCCGGATCCGCCGTCAACTCTTACTTGAGCGAAGGTTTTTCGCTCCGCGCAATCTCAAACGGGCAGATTGTACCCGCCGCATTTTTGCCAGTCAATGAAAGTTTGACGATTATCAAAACATTTTGCCCGCTCTTTTCGCCTTTGGTGAAAGGGTCGTGAGAAACCGGCCTGTACGACGCATGACGCCTTTCCCCATATGCAAAAAATCTCACATGCAACTTCATTTTGTGCGCACGTCGTTTTGAATATGCACCTTGATCGTGCTGCAGAGAAATTTTCTATTCACGCGTTTGTGCCGGTATAAAAACACACTGGCGACTCTCGTCGCCAGTGTGTTGTGTTACCTGATGCTAGCGCGCTAGCAAGTCATCCTCATTTTCTGTCCGGAACATATTGATTCGTGCGTTTTTCGTTGCCAATGGTCGAGGTTGGGCCATGGCCGGGGATGAACTGGACATCGTCTCCCAAGGTATATAAGTTAGTACGTACCGAGTTTTCCAGATCCTTGAAGCTGCCTTTGGGCAAATCAGTGCGGCCAACCGAGCCCTGGAAAAGCACGTCGCCGGTGATGGCCACTTTGGTCGCAGGATGGAAAAAGGCAATATGTCCGGGGGTGTGGCCGGGGCATTCGTAAACGTTCAGCGTTTCATCGCCCACAGTGACGGTATCGCCCTGGCTGAGCCAGCGGTCTGGCGTGAAGGGATCGCCTGCCGGTAAACCCCACATGCGCGTTTGGGTCGTTGCCAGCGATTCGAGCAGGTATTCATCTGCCTTATTGGGGCCTTCAATCGGCACACCAAATTGCGCGGCCAATTTCTTGGCGCCGCCGCAATGATCAAGATGGCCATGTGTCACAAACACTTTTTCAAGCGTCAAGCCATTTTTTTCCAGCGCACTGACAATACGCGGTATGTCACCGCCCGGATCGACCACAGCAGCCTTGTTGGTTTTTTCGTCCCACATGAGCGTGCAGTTCACTTGGAACGGTGTAACGGGAATGATCTGAAATTTCATGGGTGCCTGTAAAAGTTAGGATTGGTCAAATTTTCCAGCTTCGAATTATGCGCGAAATTCAGGATTTTGCAGCCCATTGACCAAAAAATTCCTATTTTGCCCATCCGCTAACGAAGGTGCACACGTAGCGCGCGACTGACGCCTAGCGCGTCCCGCACGCCTGGGCTTCCTGCTCGGGGAAGTCGCGCATGATGTTATCCAGGGTTTTCAGACTGGCATCATCCAGATCGCGCAATACGAAGGTGTAGCGTCTGTCCGCCACGCTCCGGGGACCCACCCGTGCGCTGCGCACGCCCTGTTTTTTCAGGCTTTCAAGATGCCTTTTGGCAGCGGCTTCACTCTTGAATACGCCCAATGAAATGCCCCAGCGCATTGTCGAATTGTCTTGAATGATAAAAAAGTTTTTTACGCCCAAGGCCTTAAGTTCCCCAGCTTTCTTTTCTGCGGCGGCCTTCCCGCTCTGAGGCGGAATATGCACCATGTAAGTGACCACTTCCTGCCTGGTTCTTTTGGAAAAACGCTCTCCTGGCACCAATTTCAGTAATCGCGGCTCAATTTTTTTGGCTTCTTCCAACACAAATTCGCCAACCTCGGTGCAGGGGATCAGTTTTGGCGGGCGAGCCTGCACCTTCGGCGGTGCCGCTGGTGCCACGGGTGGTGCGGAAGCGAGGGGGGCTGACGTTGCTGCCAAAGGCGGCGTCACACTCGTGGGGGATGGCGTTTGTCCAGCGGGTTCTTTTTTGACGATTTTGAGTTTGTCGACGTTAAGCTGCTTGGCGAGTCGCTCGGATTCAGTTTTGGATACCATGAGACTGTCGAGATACCCCAGTCGAAACGCAAAAAGCGCTGCATTTACTAAGAGCAAAGACCAGAATATCAGTTTCAGCATGGCGTCGATCAGGAAGAGGGGGTCATCGCTACCGCGTGCAAGCCTATCAGCACAAGATTATCGACGATTTGATGGCTAACGGATAGATGGGGGGCTATCGCCTTGGCTGCGCCACCCGATAGCACGCAAAGCACCTGGCCTGATCGCTTGGCATGCAGCCCGACCGCGTGCTCGATACCGCCGATTTGCGCTGCAATGCATCCGCTTGTAATGGCGTCGTTGGTGCTGGAGGCAAAGGGATTGAAGCTCAAACTGTGCTGCGCCACCTGAGGCAGATGCGCCGTGCTGCGTGCAAGCGATGAAGCCATCAAGCCGAGTCCTGGCAAAATCATGCCGCCGATGAACAGGCCATCGGCCGAAACGGCATCCACGGTAGTGGCCGTGCCGCAGCACGTCACGATCAAATTTTCTTTCGGGAACAAGGCATGGGCGCCGACCATCGCGGCAAAACGGTCACACCCCAATTGCGCAGGATTGCGATAACTATTGCGTATGCCGCCCAAGGCTTCGACAGAGGCGAACCACTCCAGTTCAAAGGGCTTGGCTTGTACTGCGCGCAGCAAGTGTTGCAGGCGCTCCCGAATGGCTTTCCCGGCAACATTCGACACGATGGCGCGAGAAATATTCCGCCCTCGCAAAACATCCCGAAGATGTTCAATATCCTTATGCGCTGCCGCACCTCTTTCTTGCCATTGACCAAGCGCCGCTTCGGCATTTTCCGCGAGCGCCCATTTAAGCATGGTGTTTCCAACGTCAACCAATAGCAACATGACTTATTCCTCCGTCGCGCGCAAAGATACCTCTCCGCTATGAACCGCCTGCCGACCGACAGGCGTGTCGACCAGCAAGCGCCCCCATTCATCTACGCCGTGAGCGACGCCTTCCAGATAAACCTGATCATCACGCAACATCACGATTTTTTTGCCCGCGTGAAAATGCAACTGGTTCCAACGATCCGTGAAAGCGCGCAAGCCGTCACGCTCAAACACAACCATCGCAGAAGCAAGCGCATTCAGCAAGCTCGCCATCAACACGCTACGATCCGCCTGCGCTAGCCAACGAGCTTCGGCAACCGGTTGTCCGATTTGTGCTTCCATCTCGTCTGGCAGCATCAGATTCAGCCCCACGCCTATCACGGCCCAAGATCCCTCTGGCACATTCTCGGTCTCAATCAATATGCCACCCAGTTTTTTGCCGTCTTTTAATATGTCGTTCGGCCACTTCAAACCGGTACGCACGCCAAAGGCGTCCAGCGCTTGCGATACTGCAACACCAACGGCCAAGGGCAAGCCGGTCAGAGTTTGCACACCTCCGCCGAACTTCCACGCCAAGGAAAAAGTCAGTGAACCGCCTGGCGTCGACAACCAAGCACGACCCGCTCGCCCTCGCCCCTGTGTCTGTCGTTCCGCTACACGCAATACCGGCCTCACCAGTTCGGTCACGCGTGCCAGCAAATCAGCATTGGTTGAGCCTGTCTCGCTCACGACTTCAAGGTCAACGATCCGGGCGTCCTGCGAACGTAGTGTTTCAATGCGTTGAACGGAGATCATGATCGCATTTTACGAGAAGGCTTCTTCAGTGACTATGCAATCTCCTTGAATTTGTTGTAATTTCCGTCCGCGTACGATTCACGCCCCTTGGAAGCATATAATCGATGGCATCTTCTGCTGTCCATTTTGCGCAGGCTTGAGCACTTATGACCCATCGCTTTCTGAGCCGATATATTTCCAGGGCATCCGCTTTCTCTCGTGCCAGCTTGCTCGCCTATCTCTTGGCGATTGTCTATGCGAGTTGCTATCCCTTCACCGGCTGGCGAGACATCAGCGGTTCTCCCTATGCCTTTCTTTTTTCCGGCTTCCCGCGATTTTGGACCTGGTTCGACGTCGGCACCAATGTGCTTGCCTACATGCCACTCGGTCTGTTGATCGTTTTTTCACTGTACCCCATTTTCAGAGGGAAGCGCGCTGTTTTTCTTGCCATTCTGCTGGGCGGATTGTTATCTGCCTTGATGGAAACCCTCCAGGCCTATTTACCGAGCCGTGTTCCCTCTTTACTGGATTTGACCACCAATATTTTGGGGGCAACCATTGGCGCAATGATTGGCCTGATGTTTGCTCGTACCTTTCTGAATCAAGGCTTGTTTCACCGGCTTGGGCAGCGCTGGTTCCGTGAAGAAGCCAGAGGCATCCTGGCAGTTCTGGCGCTCTGGCCGTTGGCACAAATCTATCCACAATCCTTTTTGTTTGGACACGGCCAAGTCGTCACCGTTATCTCAAAATGGCTGACCGCTTCATTTGGCGAACCCGTCGATCTTGGTGAGTCTTTTCGCCAAGCACTCTATCTTCACTTCGATCATCCCTGGCAATTCTGGTTATCTGAAACCATCATCACGGCCTTTGGCCTGACCGGCACATTGCTTATGTTGCTTTCCCTGTTACAACATCATGCGCCGCGAATCCGCCTTTCCCTTGTGATGCTGTTTGCTGCCTTGCTGGCAAAGACTTTGGCGCTCGCCTTGTTTTTTGGGCCGGAAAACGGTTTAGTGTGGTTAACGCCGGGCGCCATTGGCGGATTGATCATTGGTATCACAATGGTTTCCGGCCTGGCGTTCGCGCCATCACCCGTGCAAAGAAAATTAGCGATGGCAACCCTTTTCATTTGTTTTGCTATCGTCAACCTGATACCCGCCAATTACTATTTTGTGTCTACTTTGAGTGCGTGGTCGCATGGAAAATTTTTGAACTTCAACGGTGCAACCCACATGCTGGCATTATGCTGGCCCATTTTGGCACTGTCCTTCCTCATCGCGCCCAAACGGGCGTATGCTACAAACAAATAAATCATCCCATTATTTTTTCTTCTTATTGAAATGACACAGGCAACCCAATTCTTTTTTTTGTCAGGCGCCGCAGGGCATATTGAATGTGCTCTCGATCTGCCTGACTCGCCCCCCGTTGGCATTGCACTCGTTGCCCATCCGCACCCGCTTTATGGTGGCACCATGGAAAACAAGGTTGTGCAAACCATTGATCGCGCCCTTGCTTCTGCTGGTTACGCTGTCGCGCGCATGAATTTTCGTGGCGTGGGACGTAGCGCTGGCACGCACGATGAAGGACGTGGTGAAACCGATGACATGATGCTTTTATTGAATTATATGAAGCAGCAATATCCCGGTTTGCCCGTTGTCTTGAGTGGTTTTTCCTTCGGTACGTTTGTGCTAGCGCAACTTCACCAACGCCTGCAGAAAGAAGGGGCTGCGCCAGAACGCATGTTGCTGGTCAGTGTCACCGCTGGCAAATGGGATTTGCCCCCAGTTCCGCAAAACACGGTTCTGGTTCATGGTGAACACGATGAATTGATCCGCTTAAGCGATGTCATGAATTGGGCACGTCCGCAAGACCTCCCTGTCATTGTCATTCCCGGAGGGGATCATCTCTTCAATCGAAAGCTGCATCATTTAAAAAATATCGTTTTAAACCATTTTGCACGCGATTGAGCAGCGCGAAATTTCATGACTTTCGTCTGCGCCAGGGGCTTCGCTTCTGCGTGGCGCCTCCCTCTGATTCATGTTAGCCTTCTTCTTTAACTTATTGCTTCTTTTTTACGGTCATGAGAAAACTGTCTGCCTTCCTGTCGGCTTTTTTGTTTACAGTCTTTTTGTTTGTACAGTCTGCTTATGCGCAAAACTTGCAGGCACCGACTATTGCTGCCAAATCCTGGCTGCTGGTCGATCTTGGCAGCGGGCAGGTTATCACCTCAAGTGCGCCACATGAGCGCATTGAACCGGAGTCGCTCACCAAATTGATGACGGCGTATCTGACGTTTAATGCCGTGCGCGACGGTAAATTATCTTTGAGTGATTCTGTGCGTGTTTCTGATGCCGCCTCAAAAATGAGCGGCGGTGGCTTCAGAATGTTTTTGAGCCCAAAAAAAGCCGTAACCGTGCGAGAACTGATTTTGGGTTTGCTGGTGCAATCCGGCAACGATGCCGCGATTGCGCTGGCTGAAGCCGTTTCGGGCACGGAAGCGCAGTTTGTTGCGTTAATGAACCAAGAGGCAGCGCGCATGGGGATGACGCAGACAAAATTTTCCAGCCCCCACGGCCACCCCAGCACGGAGAATTTTTCGACGGCTTACGATCTTTCTTTGCTGGCCGCGCATTTAATTGCGGACCACGCTGACTACTATCACTTTTTCTCCACCAAATCCTTTGAGTACAGTGCTATCCGACATACCAATCGCAACCGGCTGCTTTGGCTGGATCCCGCGGTCGACGGTTTGATCACGGCACGCTCCGAACGATCCGCTTACTCATTGATTGCCTCTGCCAAGCGCCCTGCGCGTGCGGGGAATCGCCGCCTCTTAAGCATCGTCCTTGGCGCCGGGTCGGATCAATTGCGCACGCAGGAAAGCCTGAAATTGTTGAATTGGGGATTCCAGCATTTTGAAACGGTCAAAATTTATTCCCGCGCACAAGTCATTGCTTCGCCGGAAGTGTGGAAGGGCTCCAGCGGAAATGTGAAAGTCGGATTCAAGCGCGACCTTTTTGTGACGGTACCCAAGGGCATGGCGACGAAGATGCGCCCCGTGCTGGAGCATCGCGATCCGCTACTGGCGCCCATTCAGGATGGGCAACGCGTCGGTACCCTAAAGATGATGGTGGATGATCGCGTACTTGTCGAATTGCCCGTGGTCGCACTGGAGTCGGTCAACACCGCCAGTGTTTTTGGAAGGGCATGGGACTCCCTGCGACTTTGGACGAAATAACATGCTGAAAGATCAACTTGTTCAAGCTGCCTGTCGCGCGGACAATCTCATCGAGTACCCCAGCGATTTCCCCATCAAGATCATGGGCGCTGCACACGACAATTTTGCTGCGACGGTTGTTGAAGTGATTGTGGCACACGACCCTGAATTTCACGCCGGGAAAATCACTGTCCGCGCTTCCTCCAAAGGCAACTATCTTGGCCTGACGGCCATCGTGCGTGCGACCAGTCGCGAGCAACTGGACAATATTTATATCGCGCTCTCTTCTCACCCAATGGTGAAAGTGGTGCTCTAATGTTTGCCGTTCGTGATCTCGGCCGTGCTGCTTATCCTTCCGTCTACGATGCCATGCGCGCATTTACCGCTGCGCGCACGCTGGAAACCCGGGATGAAATTTGGCTGGTCGAACACGATCCTGTTTTTACCCTTGGCCTGGCTGCCGAACCTGCGCACCTCTTGACGGACATTGGCTTTCCGGTTGTTGAAACCGATCGTGGTGGTGAAATTACCTATCACGGGCCAGGACAGCTCGTCGCCTATCTGATGATCGATTTGAAACGACGCCAAACAGATGGGGCATTCCTCGTGAAGGAATTTGTTCGTTCCATCGAACAGGCGCTCATCGAAACGCTGGCAGAATTTCATTTGCCCGCTGAGCGACGCGAAGGCGCGCCCGGCATTTATCTTTCTTCGGGTGCTCGGCCAAGAGCAAAAATTGCTGCACTCGGCCTGAAAGTACAAAGCAATGGCTATACGTATCACGGCCTTGCCCTCAATGTGAACATGGATCTGGCACCTTTTTCTGCGATCAACCCCTGCGGCTATGCGGGCATGGATGTCATCGACATGAAGTCGGCGGGCGTCGACGAGCCTTTCTCTCGCGTGCAATCGGCCTTGCTTGCACGTCTTCAGCGCCATCTGTTTTTCTCACACCCATGACCAGCAGTTACGATCCCCGAAAAAAGCAAAAGGGCGCGGAGAAAACCGCGCGCATTCCCATCAAAATCGTCCCCTCCACGCCCTTGCCAAAACCGGATTGGATCCGCGTCAAGGCAGGGTCGCACGCAACGCGCTTTTACGAAATCAAGCATTTGCTCCGCGAGCGCAAACTGATCACCGTTTGCGAAGAAGCCAATTGCCCCAACATCGGCGAGTGTTTTGGGAAAGGCACGGCCACTTTCATGATCATGGGCGACAAATGCACACGTCGTTGTCCTTTTTGCGACGTCGGCCATGGTCTGCCGGATCCTCTTGATCCGAATGAACCTGCCATCTTGGCTGAAACGGTTGCTGCACTGAAGCTTTCGTATGTCGTGATCACTTCGGTCAATCGCGATGATTTGCGTGATGGCGGAGCCGGACATTTTGCTGCCTGCATTCGCGAAATCCGCAAACTTGCACCTCAAACGCGCATTGAGATTTTGACGCCGGATTTTCGCGGTCGCGAGAACACCGCATTGGAACAACTTCTCGCCGATCCGCCTGATGTCATGAATCACAATCTGGAAACCGTGCCGCGCCTGTATCGAGAAGTGCGTCCGGGTGCCGATTATGCGCACTCGCTGCAACTTCTGAAACGATTCCATGAAATGCGCCCCGAGGTTCCAACCAAATCTGGCTTGATGTTGGGGCTGGGAGAAACCGATGACGAAATTCTGCAAGTGATGCATGACTTGCGCGCGCACGATGTTTCTATTTTGACCATTGGCCAATACTTAACACCTTCTGATCATCATCTTCCCGTGAAGCGCTACGCACATCCCGACATCTTCAAAGCGTTTGAACAGGAAGCAACAAAATTAGGATTTTCACACGCGGAAGTTGGTCCACTCGTCCGTTCGAGTTATCATGCAGAAAAGCACGCGGAGGGTTTATTGTAGTAAAAAGAATAGTTTGCTGATTTTAGTTCAGGTTTAGGCTTAGGGTTGATTTAATCACAACACACCCCACCATGCACAGTCTTCATCCAGAATCGGAACATGCTAAAACCGCCTTCGTTTGGGATCAATCTTTGGCGACTGGCATTGCCAATGTTGACACACAACATAAAAAGTTTTTTGAGCTAACCGAAAAACTTAGAACCTTTCATCACCATCTCCCCGACCTCGAGCAAGTACAAGACTTGCTGCATGAATTAGACCTTTACGCCATCCATCATTTCCATGCGGAAGAGATGTTGATGGAAAAATATGACGTCTCGCAGGCTCACAGGAATATGCATCTGCATGCCCACCAGAGCTTTGTTTCTCACCTTGGTCACATCACTCAACTGGCCACAAGCAACCTGCGCACGGCTGTCGATTTATTGTTTGCTTTTTTGTCGCAATGGCTTTTGCATCACATTGCCATCATGGACATGCTGCTGGCAGAGGAAATCTATCTCGCGCAACGCGGCAGTGTCGTTAGTCGTCATCGCCCCCTGAGCGAACACTTCACACAATCCTTCATCGAAAACATCAATTCCGTATACAGAGATTTGGCTGATCGCACCCTTCAAATGATGGAGCAGAATCTCCAATTGCAAATGGAAATTGAAAGACGTAAGGAAGTTGAACTGGCGCTGCTCGACAACAACGCCCGCTTTCGCACAATGGCCGACCATGCGCACAGCTGGGAATACTGGATAGGGTCGGATGGCAAGGTGCTCTACATGTCGCCTTCTTGTCTGCGCATTACCGGCTACACCCCTGATGAATTCAAGAACAATCCTGATTTACTGTATCGCATCATTCATCCAGATGATCGCAAACTCATGGATGAATACCTCGAAACGGCGTCCATGCAAGACGACGCTGAAGATGAATTGGGCATTCGCATCATTCATCGGGATGGCAGCGTGCGCTGGATCATTCACTCATGCAAATATCTGTATAGCCCCAATGCGGATTTTCTCGGTCAACGCATCAGCAATCGCGATATCACCAATCGGCAACTGCACAATGATTCCATGCTGCTCGTTGCGAACGTGTTCGAATCCATCAACGAAGCGGCCATCGTCACCGATCAAAATAATCGCATCATCGTCGTTAACACGGCTTTCTCCAGCATCACAGGGTATGAACCTGAGGAAGTGATCGGTCACAATCCTACCGTCCTTGCCGAAAAACCCCTGCCCATAGAACAAGTCGACGAGCTCATGCGCAAAGTTACATCGAAAAGGCGCTGGCAGGGCGAACTCAACTACCGGCGCAAGAGCGGGGCTGTTTTCGTTGCCGCCGTATCCATCGACAGCATTCGTGATCGCAATGACAACATCTCCAACTTCATCATCATTTTTTCAGACATCTCGGAAAGAAAAGAAAGCGAGCAGCGCATTCAATATCTTTCTAACCACGATCTTTTAACGGCGCTCCCGAACTGGAAATTGTTTAGTGAGTGCCTGCAACAGACCCTGGATGCGGCCAAATCGAAGCGCCGATCTTTTTCCTTGATGTATGTCGATATCGACAGGTTCAAGCACACCAAAGATCACCTCGGCCACGAAATGAGCGATTTGCTTTTGAAGCAATTTGCAGAGCGTCTACGTAACTGCCTGCCACACCCCGCCTCGGCAGCGCGCATCGGAAGTGACGAATTTGTTGTTTTGTTGCCGAATGCAGAAACCGCGCAGCAAGCCAATGAAAAGGCAAACGCCATTCTCCATTGCCTCAAAGCGCCCTTTGTCGTTAACAAGGAAGCGATCCCTCTCTCGGCAAGCATCGGCATTTCCCTATATCCGCAACATGGCAAAGACGCGCCACAACTCATGAAAAGCGCGGACTTGGCCGTATTTCAAGCCAAACGGGCAGGTGGTGCCTTGGCAAAAATTTTTGAAGCCTCGGAATCTTTTGATGTTTAAAGTACAATTGCGCGCAAAGACAACACATAGAACGTGCAATTGATTCCGCACGGCAATGCCGATATACTGATTTCCCCAAAAGAAACTTTTTCAGCAAGGTTTCATGGCACCAACTCATGCGTCGCCAGACGTTCCTGCCATTGCGTGGAACGAGAATCTACTAACCGGCTTGGCTGAAATCGACGCCCAGCACCGGGAACTGTTTGCCATTGCGAATGACGTTCGCAAGCATTGCGCTCAAAGCGAGTCGCATGAAGAGCTGTTGATAGATTTAAGCCATTTGCGCAGTTGCGCCGTCATCAATTTCGACACGGAAGAAGAATTGATGTCCACCTTGGACGTCTCTCCGCAACACCGTGAATATCACGAAAAGGCGCACCAGGATTTTATTCACTACATCGATCGCGTTGCGCGCCTGCTTGTCACCAAAGCCGACGTCAAGATTCCCCTGATGCTGGACTTCTTGCTGAAGTGGATGGTTTCACACATTGCCGGTACAGACGCCGTTTTCGCTCACGAAGTGCTTGCCATTCGTGCCAATGGCCGCACACCACGTGCAGCTGAAAGTGCCGATCCCCATCTTGCCTTCGATCTCACGCTCAAGGATTTGTACGCTTCACTGGAAAATCAGACTTTTGAAATCCTGGAATTGAATTTGCAGCTTCAGGAAGAAATTGCGAGGCGGAGGCAAGCTGAACGCGATGTCAGCCTCAGCCAAATGTGGATACGCGCCGTGGCGGATCAGGCTCACAGCTGGGAGTACTGGCAAGGGCCGGATAAAGAAATCATTTACATGTCTCCCTCCTGTGAGCAAATCACGGGGTATTCCGTCGCGGAATTCACTGCCAATCCCAATTTGATTTACACAATCATCCACCCAGAAGATCGTCACCTGATGGACATTCACATGCACTATGTCTCGCAACATCAGGATGACGGTAGCGAAATCGATTTTCGCATTGTGCGGCGCGATGGCGAAGTCCGTTGGATTGCGCATTCCTGCAAAGCGGTTTACAACAAGCAGGGCAAGTATATGGGGCGACGCGGCAGTCGTCGGGATCGCACCGAGCGTTACCGAGAGGAAGAATCCCTTCGCATGGCGGTTACTGTTTTTGAAGTCGTTAACGAAGCGGTACTCGTGTCCAGTCGTGACAGTAAAATCGTTTCGGTCAATCCCTCGTTCACCGCCATCACAGGTTACCAAGCTGATGAAGTAATCGGAAGAGACCCGCGTGACCTGGCAGACCCCTCCATGCAGCCTTTGCTTATGAACGATCTCTGGCGCACCCTGGTTCGCACGGGACGCTGGCAAGGAGAAGTCACGCTGCGTAAAAAAAATGGAAAGCCCTGCATTTGCTGGTTATCGGTTAACAGCGTTCGCAACGACGCAGGACATGTCACCAGTTTCGTTTCCGTTTTTTCCGATATCACTGAGCGCAAGGAAAATGAAGAGCGCATCTATTATCTGGCACACTATGACGTCACAACAGGTTTGCCCAACCGTGCGCTTTTCAGCGACCGTTTGCGTCAATCGGTTCTGGCAGCAAAACGCTATCAGGCAAATTTGGCGCTGCTTTTCATCGATCTGGACAAATTCAAACCCGTCAATGACCGTTTCGGCCACGATGTCGGTGACCAATTATTGAAAGAAGTTGCGCAGCGCATCCGTGACTGCATACGCGAATCTGACACCGCCGCCCGTATCGGCGGCGATGAATTCGTTGTTCTCCTCCCCGGCACCAACACGGAACAAAATGTCAAAGCCATCGCGCATAAAGTCTTGCAGGAAATCGAGCGGTCTTTCGACATTGAAAATCACGATATCAGCATCTCTGCCAGTATTGGAATCGCCATTTATCCTGAGCATGGTGAAGATGTGCGAAACATTTTGAAAAATGCCGACCACGCCATGTATCAAGCGAAGCATGGCAAAGGCGCCTCCATTGTTTCTTTCAGCGAGTTGGGCGTTGGCGCCAACCAAACACAGCAAGAACTGTCTTACTGATCGCCCTTACACGGCGACACCACCCAAACGCCTGGCAGCATTACCTAAAATGCCTTCTGCCATTATCAATTTGATAGGGTAGCGGAACACATAATCATGTGCATTTTTCAAAAGCTGGCCGTTTAGCCATCACTTTTGGCATCTTTTCTTTGCCATTTGTACATTCTGTATGAATCTGGCTTTCGTTCCGCTGGTGCTTTCGCTATAATCGCGAGCGCTGGATTTCTTCAAGTCTTCTCATTTTGACGCCAAAAGGCCGCTTCAAAATGCTTTTTGCCATTTAGTTTCTCTGGCAATGGGTTCCAGCTTGCAATTGGTACCCCGAAAAGCGCAAAATACGGCATTCCTCCGCTGGGTTACCAGTAACTGAAGCGCTTGATATCCCATACCTTTTTACAAAGGATCGACAAACATGATGGTTCTTTATTCAGGCACGACCTGTCCTTTTTCGCAACGCTGCCGTTTGGTGCTGTTTGAAAAGGGCATGGATTTTGAAATCCGTGATGTTGACCTGTTCAACAAGCCGGAAGACATCTCCATTATGAATCCCTACGGTCAAGTACCGATCCTGGTTGAGCGTGACTTGATCCTATATGAATCTAATATCATCAACGAATATATTGATGAGCGCTTTCCGCATCCGCAACTGATGCCGCCTGATCCGCTCATGCGCGCACGCGCACGACTCATGCTCTTCAATTTTGAGCGTGAATTGTTTATCCATGTTCATGTTCTGGAAAACGACAAAGGCAAAGCGAGCGAAAAAGCCATTGAACGCGCACGCAATGAAATCCGCGAGCGCATCACGACGCTTGCACCGCTCTTTATCAAAAACAAATACATGCTTGGTGAAGAGTTCTCCATGCTGGACGTTGCCATCGCGCCTTTGCTGTGGCGTCTCGACTATTACGGCATCGAGCTTTCGAAAACCGCAGCACCATTGATGAAATACGCGGAACGCATCTTTTCACGCCCGGCGTACATTGAGGCGCTGACGCCGCCTGAAAAAATCATGCGGCGGTAATCGGCGAATTGGCGATACCTCATGAGCGAAATCTCGACCAAACCTTATCTGATGCGCGCCATTTATGAGTGGTGCACTGATAATGGATACACGCCCTATCTTGCTGTCATGGTCGATCATTCGACCCAGGTACCACTGCAATTCGTGCGTGACGGCCAGATCGTGCTGAATATCAGCCAAGGGGCAACCAAGGGCTTGAAAATGGATAACGAGTCCATTCGCTTCGGCGCACGTTTTGGCGGCGTGGCACGTGAAGTGTATGTCCCGGTAGAAAATGTCATCGCCATTTACGCCAGCGAAAACGGGCAGGGAATGGCATTTGAAGCGCCGGATTTGAGCACCAAAAAGACGGCGTCTTCCAAAGAGCCACCACCCACGCTGCATTCGGTTCCCACGGAAACCCGTGCCGTGAGCGATGAATCAGATGACACACCAGATCCGCCAAAAGGTGGCAAACCAACGTTGACGCGCATCAAGTAAAATACGCATCCTCAAAACACATTATTCAAAATAAAGCCGGCTTAGCTCATCAGGTAGAGCACATGATTTGTAATCATGGGGTGGCGGGTTCGAGTCCTGCAGCCGGCACCAACAAAAAAGCCCGTTGATCTTCAACGGGCTTTTTCATTCCTCTTTCGAATGGATCGATCGCGTATTGGCGCAGAGAAACAGAGCACTTCTTTGTTGAAATTGCGGTGAGTTCTTCCAAAAAAACAAAACGCCTGCCGCATTGAAGTCGGTCAGGCGAATGCAGATCCCCTGGGGCTTTTTAAACCATCAGTAGTATTTGCGGCGCTCGCGCGGTCTGGACAAAACGCGGATGGCTACTTCGACGTTCACACCCTTGCAGCTCAAGTAAGCGGCCGCGTAATCCGTACCAATTCGCTCCTGGAACAGAAGCGCCTGGTTCACGATACTCGCTGTCTTTGCGTCTTTCCGACGAGAATGCTGTGCTGATGCCATATCTGTTTGCTGTTGTTGAAGTTGGGGCTGAGTTGCCATATCGTCCTCCGATCCTTTGCCATAGCGCATCATTACCTCTCGCAAATAGTTTGTTGCCCCTTTGTGTTTCCGCTCCGCAATGCGGGCACTCAACTTGCTAATCGTGCTTATGACAGGAGACTGTATTTTAGAGGATAAACGAGAATAATGCAGAGGTGCCCTGATCAATTTGATGAAAGTCAAAACTCAGCGCGCGCACTATTCAAGCCTCGCCACTCGGAAGATTCTACATGAGATAAATCGAACTGCCCCAAGATGCGTTTGACAGAGTGTAAAACGATATCGTCAACGCTTGCGGGTTGCTGATAAAAGGCCGGCACAGGCGGAAAAATAATTCCACCGGCTTCCGTCACAGTCGTCATGTTTCTGAGATGAATCAAATTGAGTGGCGTTTCTCGCACAAGCAAAACCAGTTTTCTGCGCTCTTTCAAAACAACGTCGGCAGCTCGTATGATGAGGTTGTCGGCATATCCGTGCGCGATGGCAGATAACGTTTTCATAGAGCAAGGCGCAACGATCATGCCTTCCGTTTTGTACGAACCACTTGCTATCGCCGCGCCAATATTGTGAACGTCGTATACCTTATCAGCCAAAGGTTCAAGGTCGCGGCGATGCAAATTTAATTCATGCTTGAGTACTTGTTCGCCAGCAGCTGAAATGAGCAAGTGGGTTTCAAATTGGCGCGCCGCGTGCAGCAATTCGAGCAAGCGAAGACCATAGATAGCGCCTGACGCGCCCGTCATCGCGACAATCAATCGTCTCGGCTTGCTTGTTTCGGTTTGCATGGTTGGGATAGCGGATAGTTGCGTCTGGTGCGAGCATCTTGCCACAATTGCGCAGGCGAAGCGCGAAAAGGCGCTGCTTCATTGGCTGAATAATCCTGCGGGAGAGAGGGGAGGGGGAGAGTGGTGGCCAGGGGCGGAATTGAACCGCCGACACGCGGATTTTCAGTCCGCTGCTCTACCAACTGAGCTACCTAGCCATTTTTACTGCTGTTTCCTACTTACTACGGATTTTAGCTCCAGCATAACGTTCGCTTCGCTCACATTAGCCTTCACTGCTGCGCGCCTGCTATCGCAGTCGCTGGTCAGTCCGCTGCTCTACCAACTGAGCTACCTAGCCTTTGATGCTTTACATTGCTTGGTCAATTTGACCAAGACTCGGGATTATAGGCAAATCGTCGGGAATAGGCAAGTTTGCGTTTTCCTCACTTTGCTTCTTCGACAATAGATTTGGCCTTCACGTAAACCTCCTCGGTCAGTCGCGCCTTGTGCCTGACGTCGAAGAAAGTGGCCGTAACACCGCTGGCAATGATGATGCACATCCCGAACCAACCCATCCAACCCAGCTTGTCATCCCAAAACAAAATTCCCCAAACGCTTGAAAAAACAATGCCCGTGTATTGCAGGTTGGCGGTGACCAAGGTTTTGCCGAGGTGGTAAGCGCGCGTCATGGCTATTTGGCCGATAGCCGCCGCAACCCCTATGCCGGCCAGCAGCAAAAACCCCTTGAGATCATGCGCGTGCCATATCACGCCATCACTTTCAGGCAAATGCGCCCTAATCACGCAGGCAATCGCGCCGCCTATCGTGCCTGTGACACAAAAGTAAAACACAATGCGATCTTCCGGCTCGCCCAATATCCCAAGATGGCGAACCTGCAAATACGCCAGCGAGGCAAGCATCCCCGAGATCAAGCCATACACACCCCAAATCAATTGATCGGCGTGTATGGCCGGGCGTAACAGCAGGGCGACGCCGGTAAAGCTGGCGAGCACCGCCAACACCAGTCGCCATTCAAATTGCGCCTTGCCGTGCCACCACCCAATCCCAAACATGATCGCTGCAATCCAGATGGGGGACATGTAGTTCAGGGTCATGGCCGTACCAAGCGGCAAATTCGCCATGGAGAGAAACCACAAACCAAAGGCTGTTGCGCCCACCGCGCCGCGCCAAAGATGGGCGAGCGGAAAACGTGTTTTAAAACTTTTTCTGCGCAAGACCATCATCGCGCCAATGACAATTACGCCGACCAAACTTCTGTACATGACGATTTCGACCGTCGAGTAGCTTTCAGATGCAAACTTCACGCATACGCTCATGAGCGAAAACGTAAATGTGGCAAAAAGCATCCAAAGCGATTGCATGTGTTGAGTGGCTGGCAAATGAGCAAGCGGCCATCATACCCTCTTGCATGCGCATTGCGCCAGCGGATTGCCGCATGTCATCTTTCACGCACTTTTAAGGCACTTTTTGATACTTCCTGCTGTGAATTTCCTCTCTGCCTTTATAATCACGCCTTCACGCGTCAATGCGAGTGTTGCCGCCCAACACCACGAGCGATAACACCCGCACAACATTGGTCGTCCCACAAGCGATGGCTAGCCGTTGGCTTTCTGACCTTGGCTTTTGCATGGTCATGCTTGATTTACAATAGTCGCGCTTGAACCTCTGAACTAACCTATGTCTAAGAAACGGGAAAGCGAGAAAGCCCCTGCTTCGTTTGAAGAAGCCATGGCCGAATTGAAACAGCTTGTGGCGCGTGTCGAATCGGGTGAATTGCCTTTGGACGAGTCCGTGACGGCTTATCAGCGCGGTACGGCGCTCGTAAAATTTTGTGTTGGCCAATTGGAAAAAGTCGAGTCGCAAATCAAGGTTTTGGAAGGTGAAATGCTGAAACCGTTTTCCCAGAATGCCGGAACAGAATAATGTCAGTAGCCCAAGCTTTTGATGATTGGATGTTAACCAATCAAGGTGCCATGGAAATCGCGCTCGCACAGTTTTTGCCATCTGCGGCGGTTGTCCCCGCGCGCTTGCACGAAGCCATGCGCTACACCGCGCTGGAGGGTGGAAAGCGTGTGCGCCCTGCGCTGGTGTTTGCTGCGGGCGAGCTATTTGATGCCGATCCGGATTTGCTGACACGTGCCGCTTCTGCTGTTGAAATGATTCATGTTTATTCGCTGGTGCATGACGACATGCCCTGCATGGACGATGACGCTTTGCGACGTGGCAAGCCGACCGTGCACGTCAAGTATGACGAAGCCACGGCTTTGCTGGTGGGGGATGCCTTGCAAGCCCAGGCGTTTTCTGTCCTTTCAGAAAGCACTGCCGATCCTGTACGCGTTCTGGCGATGGTGCGAATGCTGGCGCAGGCGGCTGGTTCTTTGGGCATGTGCGGCGGACAAGCCATTGATTTGGCCAGCGTGGGCACTGCTTTAACGGTGACGGAACTCGAACAAATGCATCGCTTGAAAACGGGCGCCTTGCTCCGCGCTTCTGTCTTTTTGGGCGCCTTGTGCGGCAAGGCTTTAAACGCAAACGAAGAAGCTGCGCTGGACGCTTATGCGCGTGCGGTTGGCCTAGCTTTTCAGGTTGTCGATGATATTTTGGATGCGACCGCAGACTCTGCGACGCTCGGAAAAACCGCTGGCAAGGATGCCGCTGACAACAAACCGACTTACGTTTCTTTATTGGGTCTGGATACTTCGCGTATCCTTGCAAAAAAACTTTTGAATGATGCATTGACTGCCATTGCACCCTTTGGCGATAAGGCGAATCGTCTCGCCGAACTTGCTCATCTTATTGTTCACAGGACTGCCTGACATGACTTTGCTGGAAACCGTTAACAATCCAACCGACTTGCGCCATTTGTCGCGCGCTCAACTCATTCAATTGGCGGATGAGCTGCGTGAATTTTTGCTGCATTCCGTTTCCCGAACGGGCGGTCATTTGTCTTCCAATCTTGGCACGGTTGAGCTCTCCATTGCCCTGCACTATGTTTTTAATACGCCATCGGATCGCTTGATTTGGGACGTTGGTCATCAAACTTATCCACACAAAATTTTGACGGGTCGTCGCGAACAAATGGCCGGTTTGCGTCAATTCGGTGGCATGTCTGGTTTCCCGAAACGGGACGAAAGCGAATACGATGCCTTTGGCACCGCGCATTCTTCAACGTCTATCTCTGCAGCCTTGGGTATGGCACTCGCTGCGCGTCACGCTAGCGATCCGCGTCACGCCATTGCCGTAATTGGCGACGGCGCCATCACTGGCGGCATGGCGTTTGAAGCGCTGAACAATGCCGGCGTGTATGACGATATCAATTTCCTCGTCGTACTGAACGACAACGACATGTCGATCTCGCGACCAGTCGGTGCGCTGAATCGCTACTTCTCCCGCCTGATGTCCGGCAAGTTTTACGCCGCCACGCGCAGCGCCGCCAAGGCAGTGTTGCCCAAACCGGTTGCCGACATCGCCAAAAAAATTGAAAGCCAGGCGAAGATGGCGATTGCGCCCGCCACGATGTTTGAAGAATTCGGTTTCAAATATTTTGGCCCCATCGATGGCCATGATTTGAATGCGCTGATTCCTGTTTTGCAAAACGTCAAGGACATCAAAGGGCCGGTTTTCCTGCATGTCGTGACCAAAAAGGGTCAAGGTTACAAACTCGCAGAAGCCGATCCGATTGCGTATCACGGCTTGGGTAAGTTCAGCCCCGAAAAGGGCATTATCCCCATTGCCAGTGCCAAGCAAACATACACGCAGGTTTTCGGCGACTGGCTTTGCGACATGGCGACGCAAGATGACAAGCTGCTGGCGATTACACCGGCCATGTGCGAAGGCTCGGGTATGGTCGCGTTTGCCGAGCGCTTTCCTGATCGGTTTTATGATGTCGGCATCGCTGAACAACATGCTGTGACTTTTGCCGCCGGTTTTGCGTGCGAAGGATACAAACCGGTTGTTGCCATTTACTCGACTTTCCTGCAGCGTGCCTACGATCAGCTGATCCACGATGTCGCCATTCAAAATCTGGATGTCACCTTTGCCCTGGATCGCGCCGGCATTGTCGGTGCCGATGGTGCAACGCATGCGGGCAATTACGACATTGCTTTCGTCCGCTGCATTCCCAACATGGTACTCATGGCGCCAGCGGATGAAAACGAATGCCGCAAAATGATGACGACGGCTTATCAGTACAAAGGGCCTGCCGCCGTCCGCTACCCGCGCGGCGCCGGGGTGGGGGCGACAGTTTCCATGGATCTGGATCCCCTGCCTTTCGGTAAAGCAGAAATTCGCCGCACCGGCAAGCGCGTTGCCATTCTCGCCTTCGGTACCATGGTCGCCCCGGCTACCGCCGCTGGTGAAACCCTGGACGCGACCGTTGTGAACATGCGCTTCATCAAGCCGCTGGATACCGAACTGGTTCTGCAACTCGCCGCGTCGCATGATGCGATTGTCACGGTTGAAGAAGGCGCGACCATGGGCGGTGCTGGCTCTGCCGTAGCGGAAGCGCTGGCGGAAGCCGGCGTGGTCAAACCCATTTTGATGTTGGGCTTGCCTGATTTGTTCATCGATCACGGTGATGCGCCGCATTTGCTGGCACTTTGCGGCTTGGATGGCGCAGGCATTGTCGCAGCGATTCGTCAACGCTTCATGAAGGAAGAAGCCATGCTCACCGCAAAGAAAGTGAAGGGTTAGATTTTCTCTCCTGCAATTTTGTGGGGCTTGCTTTAGAATACCTACTCGACGTTTCATTTCATACAAAATTTCCCTATCGAATGCAGGACATGCAAGAAGCCAAACGCACAGGCACCATAGGTGCCAAAAAGGCCAAACAGGTTGCCAAGACCATGCCGGATGTCCAGAGTTCTGCCGATACGCGTCACATCGCGATTCAGCGTGTGGGCGTAAAAGATGTCCGCTATCCCATTCGCCTTAAAACACCAACGGGCATTTTGTCCACCGTCGGTAACTGGACGCTGGCGGTTCAGCTTTCCGAGCACCAAAAGGGCACGCATATGTCGCGCTTCATTGGCTTGCTCGAAGCCATGAATGGTGCAGATTCGATGGCCATTGATGTGGCTATTTTCAGTCGCATGGTGCGCAAGATGCTGACCCTGCTGGAAGCAGAGTCCGGCCGTATCGACGTGACCTTCCCGTATTTCATCAACAAGACGGCGCCGGTCTCAGGCGTGCAAAGCCTGATGGATTATGAAGTCGGCCTCTCCGGTGAAGTCAAGCATGGCTTGCTGGAAGTCACACAAAAAGTGGTGGTGCCGGTCACGAGCTTGTGTCCATGCTCCAAGGAAATCGCGGCGTATGGTGCGCACAACCAACGTTCCCACATTACTGTGCATGCCGTCATGGCGGGTCATTTCCCGATGGAAGAACTCATCGCCAAAATCGAAGCGCAGGCGTCATGCGAGCTGTATGGTTTGCTGAAACGTCCGGACGAAAAATTTGTCACCGAGCGTGCTTATGACAATCCGAAATTTGTCGAAGACCTGGTGCGCGATGTCGCCAGCATGCTCAATGCGGATGACCGCATCGCTGCCTACAAACTCGAAGCGGAAAATTTTGAATCCATCCACAATCATTCCGCCTACGCGCTGATCGAACACGACAAGCGGATTTGATTTTTAAGCAGTACTTATAAATAAAACGGCAGCCCATTGGCTGCCGTTGTTTTTTAGGTGGCCTATCCTTTCTGGCTTCCCCTTAAGCCAGAACAAAGTTTCGCTTTCTCGTTTTTGTTATAACGAGCCCGTGCAGCATGGATTCCGGAAAATCAGCGAGGTGCGTGTTTCGGCAGCTTCCGCGCCGATGTTGCTACCTGTTAATGGTGTTTCTATGCAGTTTTGCAATCTGTCAGACCGAGGCGTCCGATTCAATACAATATTTCTGGTTCCACAACGATTCATTTAGGCAACGGAGCTGTGGAGAAAATCATGAATGCATCAAGCCTTCTCAGATCCACGCTGGTCTCCTCGCTCACGAGGATGAAATCACGGCGTCACCCTGTCTTGCGATGCCTTGCATTGTGCGCACTATTGGTATTCGCGAATTTTCCCGCTCCCGCCTTCGCTCAAGCATCGTGTCCCGGCATTCATGTGAACATTCTGAACATTAAAAACAGCACGGGCGCCGTCGCTTGCGCGCTATTCGAATCGTCAGATGGCTTTCCTACGGAATTTCTGCTCTCCGCCACGAATATCATGATGATCAAAATAAAGAGGTCGCAGGCGCGTTGCGATTTTGAAGACATTCCGCCGGGACGGTATGCACTTGCGGTCATTCATGATGAAAACATGAACGGCAAGCTGGACACCAACTGGGCAGGCATCCCAACAGAAGGCTATGGCTTTTCAAACGATGCAAAGGCTATCTTGACCGCCCCCTCTTTTCGCGCCGCCAGTTTCCCGTACGATGGCCGCAGCGTCAATCTGACGATCAGTTTGACTTACTAAGTGTGGCTGTTGTGCGAGTACGATTGCCTGCACTTGTTTTTGTGTGGCCGCTTTTTATGCGCGCGCTGCCCTGCTAATTACTTCCGCCGCCCAGATGTTCAAGCTCTTGCCGCTGATCTCGGCTTCCCGCCCGGCAGTGCTCACAGCAGAGTGCGTGAGTGCATAATTTATGGGTTTTTTAGTGCTGTACATGTGTAATAACCGAAACCCCAATAGGCAAGCGGGTTTCAGCGTTTCTAACTTGCCATATTATTACGCAGTTGCCGATGTTATTATGCGTTTTTGCGATCTATAACACGTTGGGGCTAACCACTATGTGTCCGCAATTGCTCTTGTCGCTTGCGCTCCTGCTTGGGCTTAGCAGCTTGTCACTGGCAGAACCCCTGAAGTCTGGGAATGAAGGGCGATTCTGTCCGAGGGAGGCAAAAGGATATTTCGGGATAGGACTGCTGAGGCAGCAACAGCTTTTTCTGGCCACTGAAGAGAGGTTGAATACTAAAGCGTTGATGATTTTGCGCTACCGCAGCAACGATGAAGAGTGTGGTGAGGTCTTGGACAAAATTGTAGTTTCTGCCAGTGAACGTAATTTCGAGTTTTCGTGCTCGGATCCAGCGCATCCCGAACTCATTGTTGTTGGCGAGATAGCTTCGTCTAGGCCTTGGAAAACCATTTCTACTATGCGGGTCTGGCGCATAGATCTTGCGCAGCGGAAGATCCTTCCATATGCGCGGCGGGTAACATGCCAAAACGTTAGTTACGCCGGTGCCGACGATGGAGAAGACTTGGTGTCGTGGGCAAGGAAGCGAGCGCCCGCAAAATGACCGTTAGCCCCAACCCATCATTCGAGCAGACCTCGCGAGAAAAGCCGCGTCAGGCCGCTCAATTCAGACGTTAATCCCTCATTGACTCCCAAAACACCTCTTCCTTTTCCGCCTGCCGGTTAATTTCCCGCGCATAGACAAAAAACAGGTCTGAAAGCCGGTTCAGGTATTGCTGCGAAACGAGGTTGACGTTCTCTTCTTTTCCCAAGGCCACCAGCGACCGTTCGGCGCGACGGCAAACGGTGCGACACACATGCGCCAGCGCTGCACCACGCGTACCGCCAGGGAGCACAAATTCTTTCAGCGGTGGAAGCTGGCTCAAAAAGTTTTGCAGACTGGCGTCGATTTTATTGAGATGCTCAATTTTGATTTTCTCGAATCCCGGTACCGAGAGCTCTCCACCCAAATCAAAGAGATCATTCTGAATCCCGGGCAATTCATCCAGCATTTTTTTCGGCAGGAGTTCGCAACATAGCAAACCAATGAAAGCATTCAATTCGTCGATGTCGCCAATGGCTTGAACGCGCGCACTTTCCTTGCCGATACGACTGCCGTCTCCCAAGCCTGTACTGCCATCATCGCCGGTTCGTGTCACAATCGCCGTTAAACGGTTCGCCATTTTTTACTCTTTTCTTTTACATACCCCCTTAGGGTATATATTTATTTAACCAATAATATTTCTGTACGGAATCTTCACCTTTCTTACCGTCAGAAAAGGAAAATTATGCCAAATCAAACTGCACAAAGCATCACGATCACGCGTCCTGACGATTTTCATTTGCATGTGCGTGACGGCGATGCCATGCGCTCAGTTCTGCCGTTAACCGCCAGACAATTCGGCCGCGCCATCATCATGCCCAATTTACCTATTCCTGTGACAACAGTTGCATTGGCTACCGCTTACAGAGAGCGTATTTTGGCAGCTTTACCGGAAGCTGTGCAATTTGAACCTTTAATGACTGTGTATCTAACCGACCATACTTCGGTGGATGAGGTTTGGAAGGCCGCAGGAAGCGGGTACGTCCACGCCATGAAATTGTACCCCTCAGGTGCCACCACCCATTCCGCGGCCGGTGTGACCGATCTGAAGCATTGCTACAAGGTTTTGGAAGCCATGCAGGAAAACGGTATGCCTTTGTCTTTGCATGGTGAAGTGACCGATCCTGAGGTGGACATTTTTGACAAGGAAGCTGTTTTCATCGACAGGGTACTTTTACCCTTGCGCCGCGACTTTCCTGAGTTGCGGATTGTTTTTGAACATCTCAGCACTAAAGTGGCGGTGGATTATGTGAATTCAGCAGATGAGTTCATTGCAGCAACCATTACGCCGCAACATCTTCTTTTTAACCGAAACGCTATATTCCAGGGTGGCATACGGCCACATTATTATTGTTTACCCATTTTAAAGACAGAAGAAGATAGGCAGGCTTTGGTGAAAGCGGCAACCAGCCAAAATAAACGTTTCTTTGCCGGAACGGATTCCGCACCCCATCCCAAAGAAAATAAGGAGCAAGCCAGTGGTTCAGGAGGTTGCTTCACTGGTTTGCATGCCATGGAGTTGTACACCACTGTTTTTGAAAAAGAGAATGCTTTGGATAGTTTGGAAGCCTTTACCAGTTTTAATGGTGCTGACTTTTACAAGTTACCGAGAAACAAAACAAAAGTAATTTTAAAAAAGGAACCTTGGGAAATACCTGCAACTTTACCTTTAGGTAGTTCTGTGGTTGTTCCTTTGGCTTACAAAGAGAAGTTGGATTGGAAGTTGGTTTAGCTTGTTTAGTTAATTAAATAGGTTATATATATAAAGATTGATACTGAAGTAGGGGTGTTTCAGTGGATAACTGGTAAAAGGGTTTTAAAAACAGGATTTTATAAGGTTCATAAACCCTGTAACCAAGCCAAGCGGTTTGAGTAGAAGTTTTTAAAGTTTGATAAAAATCAAGAAGGCCACAAACTACCCATAAACAACCCACAAACTTATTCACAACTTATTCGTCACATTAATAACAAAAACGCTCAAGGTTAAAAATAGGAATGTTTCACGTGAAACAAAAACAAAGGATAAAAGAAAAGGTTTTGTTCCACGTGAAACATAGATTTAAGGGTTAATTCTGGCTAATCCAAAAAAACCTTATAATCCCAGCTTCCTGTAATCACCATAAGCTTTCATGCTTACGTTTAATGTTATATCCCATTAAGTTCGATGTCATTGTTGTTGGAGGAGGGCACGCCGGTACAGAAGCGGCGCTCGTCTCGGCAAGAATGGGTCAAAAAACCCTTTTATTGACACATAGTCTGGAAACCCTCGGGCAAATGTCATGCAATCCTTCAATTGGTGGGATTGGAAAAGGTCACCTGGTTCGCGAGGTGGACGCGATGGGTGGTGCCATGGCTTTGGCATCGGATGAAGCTGGTATTCAGTTCCGGATTTTGAATTCTTCCAAAGGCCCAGCTGTCCGGGCAACGCGGGCGCAAATTGATCGGGTTTTGTATCGCAATGCCATCCGTAAAAAACTGGAAAATCAAACCAATCTTTGGCTCTATCAGCAAGCAGTAGAAGATTTGATGTTGGAAGGCGATCAAGTTACGGGTGTTGTTACCCAGGCGGGCATTGCTTTTGCGGGAAAAACCGTCGTTTTGACGGCAGGCACATTCCTGGATGGAAAAATCCATGTTGGTATGCGCAGCTATCCAGGTGGTCGGGCGGGTGATCCGCCGTCTGTGGGTTTGGCAAACAGACTTAAGGAATTGAAATTACCCCAAAGCCGTTTGAAAACCGGAACCCCGCCACGGATCGATGGCAGAACCATCGACTTTTCTGTCATGGAAGAACAGGCAGGGGATTTGAATCCCATCCCCGTGTTTTCATTCATGGGGAATGTGGCCATGCACCCCAGACAAATGCCGTGCTGGATTACCTATACGAATACACATACTCACGACATCATCCGGGCCGGTTTGGATCGCAGCCCGATGTTTACCGGCGTGATTGAAGGCATCGGCCCCCGTTACTGCCCGTCGATTGAAGACAAAATTCACCGGTTTTCCGATAAAGACTCCCACCAGATATTTCTGGAGCCGGAAGGGTTGGACACGCATGAATACTATCCCAACGGCATATCGACCAGCCTGCCTTTTGATATGCAAATCGACCTGGTGCATTCCATGGTGGGATTGGAAAATGCACACATCCTGCGGCCAGGTTATGCCATTGAATACGATTACTTCGACCCGCGCTGCCTGAAGTCCACGCTGGAAACCCGTCAAATCCACGGTCTGTTTTTTGCCGGACAAATCAATGGCACTACGGGATACGAGGAAGCCGCCGCGCAAGGTTTGTTGGCCGGCATTAACGCAGCATTGCAAACGCAGGGCAAGGATCCCTGGACACCGCGGCGCAGTGAAGCGTACCTGGGAGTGATGGTGGATGATTTGGTGACGCAGGGGGTGACCGAACCCTACCGGATGTTTACCAGCCGAGCCGAATACCGCTTGAGTTTGCGAGAAGATAACGCGGACATGCGCCTGACGGAAATCGGGCGCACACTGGGTTGCGTGGGCGACGCCCAATGGGAAATGTTCGACCGGAAGCGCGAAGCGGTGGCGAAGGAAATCCAAAGGTTGAAGTCAACCTGGGTTAATCCGAATATTTTGGCTGAGTCAGAAGCCAAACGCGTTTTAGGTAAAGGGATAGAGCGAGAGTATGCACTCGCAGACTTATTAACCCGACCGAATGTGAAATACGATAATCTGGTGACGCTGACAACCCAAGACGGGCGAAATATCGGCCGTCCAGCGCAAACGGACGGGGAGTTGGATACTGATGTGCGCGAGCAGGTGGAAATCCAAATCAAGTATGCGGGCTATATCGAGCGGCAAGCGAAAGAAATCGAGCGCCACCGCAACTTTGAAAACCTGCTTTTGCCAGCCGACATGCATTACGCGGACGTTTCTGCACTGTCCGTAGAAGTCAGGCAAAAGCTGGAGAAGCAAAGACCGGAAACCCTGGGTCAGGCATCGCGGATTTCAGGGGTCACACCCGCTGCCATTTCCTTGTTGCTGGTTTATCTGAAGAAACACAACTGGGTCGGATTTGCTCCGCAAAGCCCTGTCATCCGCGAACCGGAGACACAAGAGCAATGAATGCAGGCGCGCGCGAAAAATGCCGGGAACTCTTGGCGGAGGGTTTGCAAAAGCTTTCTCTGACGCTCGACCCTAAGCAAAAAGACCAATTGCTGAAATTTTTGGATTTGTTGCAAAAGTGGAATGGGATTTACAATCTGACGGCGATCCGCGATCCTGAGCAAATGGTCAGGCAGCACTTGCTGGATTGCCTGGCCATATTGCCAGCCTTTGAATTAGAGAACCAAACAAGGATGCGTGTACTGGACGTGGGGTCAGGTGGGGGTTTGCCTGGTGTCATTCTGGCAATAGCAAAGCCTGAGATGCAAGTGTCGCTTATCGACACAGTTCATAAGAAAACCGCATTTTTAACCCAGGCAAAGCTCGAACTCGGTTTGGAGAATGTTACAGTGCTGACCGGCAGGGTTGAGCAGTACGAAGCGGATGGAAAATACGATGTGATTACATCGCGCGCTTTTGCCGAGTTAAAAAATTTTATACAGTTGACGCATCATTTATTAAAACAAGGCGGTCGTTACATTGCGATGAAAGCGGGCATTCCTGAAGCGGAAATAAACCAACTTCCACCTGGCTGGCGCTTGGATCGTGTGTGGCCCCTGAATGTTCCGGGTTTGCAAGCGGAGCGGCACTTGATTTTGATAGCGCGGGACGAAAAATGAAAAAAAGCATTGCAAGCATCGTGTTCCTGCTGACAGTCGTGGGTCAGGCTTATGGGCAACACAAAGACGTGACCAAAACAACAATAAAAGAGGTCAAACCCGTCGCATCAGTGGATTTAAACCTTTATGCAGGAAAATGGTACGAAATTGCGCGTTTCCCGAACTGGTTCCAGAAGCAGTGCGAGAGTGACGTGACGGCGGAATATCAACAACGCGAAGACGGGAAAATCGATGTCATCAATCGCTGCCGAAAAAATGATGGAATGCATGAAGAAACTGCGGGCATTGGCCGTGTGGTGGATACGGTCAGTAATGCCAAGCTGAAAGTGAGTTTTTCTCCGGACTGGATGTCGTGGTTGCCGATGGTGTGGGGAGACTACTGGATTCTTGCATTGGCGCCGGATTACAGCTATGCCCTGGTAGGTGTTCCGGGAAGAAAATATTTATGGATACTGTCCCGCACGCCAAATCTGTCGCAAGAAGCCTACGACGAATGCGTGAAACGGGCAGCCGAACAAGGATTTGAAGTGAAAGTGCTGGTTAAAACGAAGCACAGCCAGTAAATAAAAGTTAGCAGCGCGAAATTAACAGGCAAAACATGTCCAAAATTTTTTGCATCGCCAACCAGAAAGGCGGTGTCGGCAAAACCACCACAGCCGTGAATCTGGCAGCGGGCTTGGCGAAACTGGATCAACGGGTACTGCTGGTTGATCTTGATCCACAAGGGAATGCCACGATGGGATCGGGCATCGACAAGGCAGGGCTCAATCGCTCTACCTATCAAGTGCTTATTGGCGAGGCTGCTGTACATGAGGCGCGCAAAGTCTCCGAAACAGGTCGGTTTGACGTATTGCCCGCCAATCGCGAACTGGCGGGCGCGGAGATCGAAATGGTTGAAATGGATCGCAGAGAAACCCGACTCAAGGCAGCCTTGGCCGCAGTTTCTGACGAATATGATTTTGTACTGATTGATTGCCCACCTGCGCTGTCCTTGCTGACCTTGAATGGCCTGTGTTCTGCACACGGGGTCATCATCCCGATGCAATGCGAATATTATGCGCTGGAAGGGTTGTCCGATCTGGTGAACACGATCAAGCGCGTGCATGCCAATTTGAACAACGATCTGCAAATCATAGGCTTGCTGCGCGTGATGTTCGATCCGCGCATGACACTGTCCATACAAGTCTCCGATCAGCTTGAACAGCATTTTGGTGACAAAGTATTTAAAACCATCATTCCACGCAATGTACGATTGGCAGAGGCACCTTCGCACGGCGTGCCGGGCGTGAGTTTCGACCCGACATCGCGCGGCGCCAAAGCGTATGTTGATTTCGGTTCGGAAATGCTGGAACGCATCAGGGCAATGAACTAAAAAAGAATCAAATAAAGAAGCAAAAGAAGAAGCGAAAAGACATGGTAACGAAAAAACCAAAAGGATTAGGGCGAGGATTGGACGCATTGCTGGGGGGAGCCGTCAGCATGGTCGAAGCAGCGCCGCCCGGAACCACCACCACGCTTCCGATTGCACAACTGCAAGCGGGACGTTATCAACCGCGCACACGGATGGATGAAGGTGCGCTGAATGAGTTGGCAGCATCGATCAAGGAACAAGGGGTGATGCAACCGATTCTCGTGCGCCCGGTCGGCGAGAAGAACGGTACCCTGGCGTACGAAATCATCGCGGGTGAACGACGGTTCCGCGCTGCGCAAATGGCGGGCTTGAAAGACATGCCTGCGCTGATCAAGGATGTAGATGATCAGACGGCCGCGGCGATGGCGCTGATCGAAAACATACAGCGCGAAGATTTGAATCCGCTCGAAGAAGCGCAGGGCATCCATCGACTCATCACGGACTTTGGTGCAACACACGAACAGGCGGCGTTGGCCGTTGGACGCTCGCGCAGTGCCGTATCCAATTTGTTGCGCTTGCTGAATTTGGCCAAGCCGGTGCAAACCATGTTGATGGCAGGCGATATCGATATGGGGCACGCGCGCGCTTTGCTGGCGGTGGATAGTGCCACGCAAATAAACCTCGCGAACCAACTTATTGCGAAGCGCATGTCGGTACGCGAAGCAGAAAAACTGGTGACCAAAACCCTGGCGAAAAAAACGCAGACAGGCAGCAAGCGTCAAAAAGAAAAATCACGGGACACCGCGCGCCTCGAAGAAGAACTGTCCGATCTCCTCGCTACGCCAGTGACGTTCAAAATGGGTGCAAAGGGTCGTGGACAGATGGTGATTGATTTTGCCGATCTGGATGTACTCGATGGCGTGATCAACCGCCTGCGCAAATAATGTTTACGCAATAGTTCAAGAAAATCCTCAATGAGTCATTCCTTTATCCCCAATCCGGCAATTTTGACAATCGCACGAGATACGCTGCTGACACCGTTTGGCCTGGACGAATCGAAACTGCAAAAAGCGCTCAGCGAAGTGTTTGCGCATCGCGTGGACTATGCGGATTTGTATTTCCAGTACACGAAAAATGAAAGCTGGAGTCTTGAAGAAGGCATCGTAAAAACGGGCAGTTACGCCATCGATCAAGGGGTTGGTGTGCGCGCCATTTCCGGTGATAAAACGGCTTTTGCCTATTCCGACGAAATTTCGGAAGCTGCGCTTTCCAAAGCGGCACACGCTACCAGGACGATTGCGCGACAAGGCGCAGGAAAAGTAAAAGTGGCGGGCATGTTGAAGCAAAATGGCGGTCGCTCGCTTTATCATCCACACGATCCACTGGCATCGCTCGACGCCACAGCGAAAGTGAACTTGCTGGAAAAGGTTGAACAGATGGCGCGGCGAAAAGATCCGCGCATTGTGCAAGTGATGGCGAGCCTGGCGGGTGAGTATGACGTGGTGCTCGTGGCGCGCGGCGACGGCGTGATGGCAGCGGATGTGCGTCCGCTCGTTCGCCTATCGATTACTGTGATCGCAGAACAACATGGCCGCCGCGAAATGGGAACCTGCGGCGGCGGTGGTCGCGTGGATTATGCCCATTTCAGCGACGAACAGTTGGAACACTACGCCACAAACGCGGTTCGGTCTGCACTGACCAATCTGGAATCGCGTCCCGCGCCAGCGGGTCCAAAGACGGTGGTGCTCGGGCCAGGCTGGCCCGGAATTTTGCTGCACGAAGCCATCGGACACGGGCTGGAAGGCGATTTCAACAGAAAGGGATCGAGTGTGTTTTCCGGACGGATTGGCGAGCGTGTGGCAGCGAAGGGCGTGACGGTGGTTGATGACGGCACGATTCCAGATCGACGCGGTTCCCTGAATATGGACGATGAAGGGAATGCGACGCAATGCACGACCTTGATTGAAGACGGCATTTTGAAGGGCTACTTGATGGACATCATGAATGCCCGCTTGATGAAAATGTCCGTGACAGGCAATGCACGACGCGAATCGTTCGCGCATTTGCCCATGCCGCGCATGACGAATACCATCATGCGTGGTGGCGACAAAGATCCGCAAGAAATCATCGAATCCGTCAAACACGGCTTGTATGCCGTGAATTTCGGTGGTGGTCAGGTGGACATCACGAACGGCAAATTCGTCTTTTCTGCCAGCGAAGCCTACATGATTGAAAACGGAAAAGTGACCTATCCTGTCAAAGGAGCAACCCTCATCGGCAATGGCCCCGACGTGTTGCATCGCGTTTCCATGATTGGCAATGACATGCGGCTGGATTTTGGCGTCGGCATGTGTGGCAAAGAAGGGCAAAGTGTGCCGGTCGGAGTAGGACAACCCACGATCAGGATTGAAGATATGATTGTCGGGGGCACGGGTTAACAAGGCGAGCAAAAAGTGAACGGCGAAAGCTCGTTGGCAAAATAACCACAGCCAGATTGCAGCACCAATGAAACTCTGCTATATTGCCTCACCCGCGTAGAGGAAAATCATGAAAGTGTTCCGTTTTTTCTTTTTTTACTTTTTTAGCTATTCCAACCCCAAGGCGGTGGATCGGCGGAAAGCACGCGACTGAGCAACAAACCGAATTCCGATAAAACCGCCAGAGATGGCGGTTTTTTTGTTTAAAAATTTTGAGATGGGATTCCGCTTCCAAGGCATAAACCGTGCGTTGGAGCAGGAAGAAAAACAGGAGAAAACCATGCCACGCACAGACGACTTACGGATCCGAGAAATCAAGGAGCTGCTGCCGCCTATAAAATTGATAAACGATTTGCCTTGCTCGCCGAAGGTTGCGAAAACCGTTGCCGACGCGCGCGTTGCGATGCACCGCATATTGCACGGTCAGGATGATCGCCTGATTGTTGTGATTGGCCCTTGCTCAATTCATGACACCAAAGCAGCGATAGCCTATGCACATCGTTTGGTGAACGAACGCGAACGGCATAAAAACGAACTGGAAATAGTGATGCGCGTGTATTTCGAAAAACCGCGCACCACCGTCGGCTGGAAAGGCTTGATTAACGATCCGCATTTGGATAATAGCTATCAGATCAATGAAGGATTGCACACGGCGCGTCAGGTTTTGCTGAGCGTAAATGAAATGGGCTTACCCGCCGCGACGGAATATCTCGATATGATCAGTCCGCAGTACATTGCTGATCTGGTCGGATGGGGCGCCATCGGCGCGCGTACTACGGAGTCCCAAGTACACCGTGAACTGGCTTCAGGTTTGTCTTGCCCGGTAGGGTTCAAGAACGGTACCGATGGCAATGTGAAGATCGCGATTGATGCGATCAAGTCGGCATCGCAACCGCATCATTTTCTGTCCGTGACCAAAGAAGGCCACTCCGCAATTGTGCGTACTTCCGGCAACGAAGACTGTCACATCATCTTGCGCGGCGGCAAAGCGCCGAATTTCGACGAGGAAAGCGTGGAAGCTGCGTGCAGGGAAGTGGCGACCAGCGGTGTGGCGGCACGCATCATGATCGATGCTTCGCACGGCAACAGCTCGAAAAAAGCAGAAAATCAAATCCCGGTGTGCGGAGACATTGCCAAACAAATTGCCAATGGTGATCGTCGCATTATCGGCGTAATGATTGAATCGAATCTCGTCGCTGGCCGTCAGGATCTCATTCCGGGCAAACCGTTGGTGTATGGACAGTCCGTAACGGATGCGTGCATTGATTGGGAAGACTCCGTCGGTGTGCTGGAAGTGTTGGCTGAAGCTGTCAAACAACGTCGCCTGAAAGACACCGGGGATGAACTAGAATAATCGCGGGACCGCGTTAAACGTAGCGGTACTCTGTCTTCGACAAGAAAGAAATCGCGGGACAGTGTTTCGCAGAGCGGTAAAAAACAAAGGCGGCCTTGGCCGCCTTTTATACATTCGGAAGTTCAATACAGCTTTTTGAGCGTCATCTTGTCACCGCTGCGTTGCATCTCCGTGCGATTCAGGAAAGACATGCCAAGCAGGATGATCGGCAAACCCCCTTCACTAACAGAAGCATCGACTTGATGTAAAACGATGGAGCCGACTTTGACGGTATCCAGTCTGACTAAGTAAACTTGCTTCATGCCGTTGGCGGTATTGGAATAGCCAACTTGTCCCTGACGATAGTCAATACCCAATCGGATGGCATCATGCGAAGGCAAGGAAATCAGGCTGGCGCCGGTATCCACCAGCATACGCACCATTCCACCATTGATTTGTCCCTCAGCAATGAAATGCCCGCGTCTGTCGGCATGCAAAGTGACGCTACCGCCACCCGCATCACCAGCGCTGCCAACGTGCTGGCCAATCGCTAGTTCTTCTCGCTTGCCATTGAAGTCAATGATGACACTGGCACTGTTTGACGCAACCAATTTGACACCCGGTGCAATGGTGGCGCCGACAGAATAAGTGCGGGGATTGCCGCCATCAATGACGAGCAGCGCTTTTCCAGGAAACAATCCAACGACCGAAACGTCCGTTGCCTGTGCCGCAAACGTGCAAAAAAAAGTAAGGACAACGAACAGTATGCGGCGCATAGTATCTCCCGAGTTGTTGCGCAAAATATTAGCATATCGGGCACGAAAGTGCCTGCCCGCTAGTCGCGGAAGTTGTTAAAATCCAAAGGAAGATCCTGCACGTCCTTTTTCAGCAGGGCGATGGCCGCTTGCAAGTCGTCACGTTTGGCACCGGTAATCCGAACGGCATCACCCTGAATACTGGCCTGCACTTTCATCTTGCTATCCTTAATTAGCTTGACGATTTTCTTTGCGGACTCTGTTTCAATACCGTTTTTAATTTTGATGACTTGCTTTACCTTGTCACCACCGATTTTATCGATCTTGCCCATGTCAAGAAAGCGAACGTCGATGCTGCGCTTCGTCATGCGTCCAACCAGGACGTCGCGCACCTGGTTCAACTGAAATTCGGAATCAGCATAGGCCGTTAGCTCACGTTCCTTTTGCTCGACGCGGGCGTCACTTCCTTTGAAGTCAAAACGCGTGGAAATTTCCTTGTTGGCCTGGTCGACACCGTTACGTACCTCAACCATATTGGCTTCCAAAACAACGTCAAAAGATGGCATGGCAGTTCCTCATGATTCGGTGGAAATGCCCCATTTTAGCGAACCGGGCAACAGGTGGCTAGCTGTATAATCCAAACCGATGAAAACGACCTTGCCGATACAACGGAATGTTTCCTTGCGTGCTTACAACAGCTTCGGGCTGGAAGCGCAGGCAGCAGCATACTTGCGTGTGACGGAGGTTGTCCAGCTGGCCAAGCTGGGTCAAGACGCCGAATTGGCAAAAATGCCCTACCTGGTTCTGGGTGGGGGCAGCAACATTGTGTTCACGCGCGATTTTTCCGGACTTGTTCTGCACATGGCGACAAAAGGCATCGCTGTGGTGGGAGAAGATGCGGACTTTACCTATGTGCGTGCCGCAGCGGGCGAAGACTGGCACGCTTTCGTGAACTGGACGCTGGATCGCGGGTTGGGCGGTCTGGAAAATCTCTCCCTGATTCCCGGTAGCGTGGGCGCATCGCCGGTGCAAAACATTGGCGCCTACGGCGCGGAATTATCCGACTGTTTCTACGCATTGACGCTGTTTGATTTCGAGAGCGGCGAAACAAAAACGATGAATAAAGCGGAATGCGCTTTCGGTTATCGTGACAGCATTTTCAAACATGCGATGCGTGATCGATGTGTGATTCTGGATGTTACCTTTGCCTTGCCCAAACGCTGGCAAGCCAATACGACGTATGCAGACGTATCGCAAGAATTGGCAGCGCGCGGCATAGTTTCGCCGACGGCACGCGACGTGAGCGACGCCGTGACGGTGATTCGCAAAAGAAAACTGCCTGACCCCTTAGTCTTGGGCAATGCGGGCAGCTTTTTCAAAAATCCTGTGGTGCCCGCTGCGGTGAAAGACGCGCTCGTCAAGCAATACCCGCAACTCGTGAGCTATCCGGAAAAGGATGGCTCGTTCAAACTGGCGGCGGGGTGGCTGGTGGATCAATCTGGCTGGAAAGGAAAAACTTCAGGTCACGCAGGGGTGTCGGAAACGCAGGCGCTGGTGCTGGTGAATCGCGGCGCAGCAAGTGGACAAGATGTGATCGCGCTTGCGCAAGCCATACAAAAAGATGTGGCGGCGCGGTTTGGGGTGGCGTTGGATATTGAGCCGACTGTCATATAGAGCATGTCAGGAGCAAACATGGAAATACCTCCTTTGCACTACCATAACCTGACACGTGAGGCGATTTCGGCATTCCACAAATATCACGGAGGGTTGCATGTTGAGTTAGCACCAGCGCAGGGAAAGCTTCTTCTGGCCATTCTTAATCAAAGAGAAAAGATTGAACAAAACTTGCTGAGAAATACCAAGGTAGTTCGTTTACTTTGGGATTTATCGGTGCTCAGGTTCTACGACTTTATCTCATGGGTATTCTTTCGCAGGCTTCAATTTCTTGAACACCATGTTTGTGCCGTTGATGCAGCGCATGGATGTGAAACAAACCATGAAGGAAATTACGTATTTCTTCTAATGCCAGTCATCGAAAGAGATCATATCGAGTCGAGATACAAGGCCGCAAAAGAAAAATAAGAATACGCTTGGTGCCTTGTTTAAGCTGAAGTGGATTAAAAGCTGAGATTTCGGGGAATATATAGAAGGCAGACATAAAAACGGGCGCTCTGGGCGCCCGTTTTTTATTACACAGAATATTGCTTAACCAAAGTGGCAAACGTAATCGAGCGCTTCAATCGTTTCGATTTGAAAACTGGAATTGCCGGGTACGTTGAAGCTTTGGCCTGCGCCGTAGGTTTGCCACGCATCGCTGCCTGCGAGTTGCACACGGCATTTGCCGCCAATCACTTCCATGATTTCCGGTGCGCCGGTGTTGAAAGTGAGGGTGGAAGGCAGAATGACGCCGATGGTTTTCTTGGTGCCGTCGGCAAACAGAACCGTGTGGGAAACACATTTGCCATCGAAATAGACGTTAGATTTTTTAACGACGCTGACGTTGTCGAATTGGGTGGTCATGGTAATGGGTAAGTAGGAAGGGGTTAGTGAGGAATGATCTGCAGCTAAATTTTTCTTTCGGAAAATTCGGGGTCAGAGTAATTTACGCTGCGCGTAAAAAAACTCTGACCCCGGTTTTCCGTTTTGTGTCTGAGCTTCGAGAGTTGAAGTTAAGCACAGACACTATTTTTTATCAAGACGGGGCAGGGCGACAGACGAATCCGCACTGAGCAGCCCCGCCTTGCTGTAAATGGCGAGCTTGTGGCGCGTGTCCGCAATGTCCAGATTGCGCATGGTGAGTTGACCAATGCGATCCTGCGGCGAGAAAGGTGCGTCTTCCACCTTTTCCATCGACAAGCGCTCCGGTGCGTAAGTGAGATTGACCGATTCCGTGTTCAGAATAGAATAATCATTACCGCGACGCAGTTCAATCGTTACTTCGCCGGTGATCGCGCGCGCGACCCAGCGTTGCGCCGCTTCGCGCAGCATGATGGCTTGCGAATCGAACCAGCGACCTTGATACAGCAAACGACCGAGCTTGCGTCCGTTATCTCGGTACAACTCGATGGTGTCTTCATTGTGAATGCCGGTGATCAGGCGCTCGTAGGCGATGAAGAGCAGCGCGAGTCCCGGCGCTTCGTAAATGCCACGGCTCTTCGCTTCGATGATGCGGTTTTCAATTTGATCGCTCATGCCCAGACCATGACGCCCACCGATGCGGTTGGCTTCCATGATCAGATCCACGAGGCTCGCATACGCTACGCCATTGAGTGCGACCGGACGGCCTTCTTCAAAACGAATGGTGACTTCTTCGCGCTTGATTTGCACCTCGTCGCGCCAGAACGCCACGCCCATAATCGGCTCGACGATCTTCATGCCGGCATTCAGAAATTCCAGATCTTTCGCTTCGTGTGTTGCGCCCAGCATGTTCGAATCGGTGGAGTACGCTTTTTCCACAGACATCTTGTAATCGAAGCCGGACTTAATCAAAAACTCCGACATTTCCTTGCGGCCGCCGAGTTCCTGAATGAAACGATCATCCAGCCAGGGTTTGTAAATGCGCAGTGACGGATTGACCAGCAGGCCGTAGCGGTAGAAACGCTCGATGTCATTGCCCTTGAAGGTGCTGCCATCTCCCCAGATGCTGACATCATCTTCCTGCATCGCGGCCACCAGCATGGTGCCGGTGACGGCGCGGCCCAGGGGCGTGGTGTTGAAGTAAGTGAGACCCGCAGTGGAAATGTGAAACGCACCGCTTTGCAAAGCCGCGACACCTTCGGCTGCGAGCTGTTCGCGGCAATCGATCAGGCGCGCTTTTTCTGCGCCGTAGAGCATGGCTTTTTGCGGGATCGCGTTATAGTCGGTTTCGTCAGGCTGACCGAGGTTCGCAGTGTAAGCAAAAGGAATCGCGCCCTTCTGGCGCATCCAGCAAATCGCCGCGCTGGTGTCGAGGCCGCCGGAAAAAGCGATGCCGACTTTTTGATTTTGAGGGATGGATTGGAGGATGGTGGACATAGTCTTTTTTGTTTGGTGCTTTACTTGTTCAATTCGGTTTGACTCAGGAAAACCGAGGGCGGAAAACCGGGGTCAGAGTTTTTATCTGACATGTTGCGGGACAGAGTTGCAACTCTGTCCCCAACTATCAAAAAAGAAAATTACTCTGACCCCGAATTTTCCGGAAATTTATTCGTGCAATCTATTTTGCCTCCGGCCGGTGCTTCGCACCTTAACATTCGCTACGCTCATGTTAGCCTTCGCCGAAACAGGCTGCTTTTTCAGTTTCTATTCCTTTACTTTTCCGAGTAGCAGGTATTCTATTAAAGCCTTTTGCACATGCAGCCTGTTTTCAGCCTCATCCCAGACCACCGACTGCGGCCCATCAATCACGTCTCCCGTGACTTCTTCGCCGCGATGCGCGGGCAGGCAGTGCATGAAGACGGCATTCGGTGCAGCAAGCTTCATTTTTTCGCTGTCAATGCACCAACCGTCAAAGGCTTTCAAGCGCTCGTCGTTCTCGGCTTCGAAGCCCATACTCGTCCACACGTCTGTTGTGACAAGGTGTGCGCCAACGCAGGCATCGGCTGGTTTCTCGAAACGCGTGAAATGCGTGTTACCCGGGGTAACCAGGTTCATGTCGATGTCATAACCCTTGGGTGTAGAAACATTCACATGAAAATCAAAAATTTCGGCGGCCTGTAGCCATGAGTACAGCATGTTGTTCGCATCGCCCACCCAGGCGACCGCTTTACCTTTGATGGAACCGCGATGTTCGATGAACGTGAAAACATCGGCCAGCACCTGACAAGGGTGATGCTCATTGGTGAGCCCGTTGATGACTGGTACACGCGAATGGGATGCAAAACGCTCGATGATCTCTTGACCGAAAGTGCGCACCATGATGATGTCGGACATGCGCGACATGACTTGCGCGGCATCTTCCACGGGTTCTCCGCGACCGAGCTGGGAATCCTGCGTGTTGATATAAATAGAGTTGCCGCCCAACTGCTGCATGCCGGCTTCAAACGACAGCCTCGTGCGCGTCGAGCTTTTCTCGAACACCATCACCAGCGTACGATCGACGAGGGGATGGTATTTTTCATAATTCTTGTACCTTCGCTTGATAATGTGCGCACGTTCGATGACGTGTTCAAATTCGTCCAGCGTAAAGTCGCTTAATTGCAGGAAATGTTTGATTGCCATAGATGAAAATAGCGGCGAGGTTGGCGCCTGCCGCCTGATTTGCTAACTCGTGGATTATACGGGAATTTATGCGGGAATAATGCGCAATTGGCCGCGGCGTTGATTTTATGACAAATATTTCGGGTGACTTTGAGGGTCTTAGTAAACTTTCTGGGAAGACTCGTGTACGAGTTGTGCGTACAGCGCATGACGGGCAGGGTGAATTTTCCCGGCGCTAACGGCTTCCAGGATGGCGCAGCCGGGTTCAACCAGATGGTGACAGTTATAAAACCGGCAACCCCCTAAAAATGGGGCGAATTCACGAAAGGCTCGCTCCAAAGCGCCTTCTTTCAAATGGTAGAGCCCGAATTCCTGAAAACCGGGCGAATCGACGACAGCCGTCTCGGCATCGATCGAATAAAGTCGCGTGAAGGTGGTGGTGTGTTTACCTGAATTCAGCGCGGTGGAAATTTCACGCGTTGCAATGTCGGCATCCGGCACCAGCAAGTTGATCAGGGAGGATTTGCCCATGCCGGATTGTCCAATTAAAACCGTGGTTTTCCCGCGCAACAGCGGCATCAAGTCAGCTCGCGTCTTTTCGGCATCCACCAAGGCGGACACCTCATGAACCGGGTAAGCCAGAGAGGCATACTGTTGCAGGCGCGCGCGCGCGTGTGTAAGCATATCCGGCAAGTCTGCCTTGTTCAAAATAATGTGAACCGGGATTTCGGCCGCTTCAGCGGCAACCAGTGCGCGGGATATCAAGTCATCCGAAAAACTGGGCTCCGTCGCAACGACAATGAAAAGTTGCGTAACATTGGCGGCCAGCAGTTTGGACTTGTACTGATCAGAGCGATACAGCAGTGAGTGGCGTTCATCAATCGATTCAATCACCCCTTGCGAAGGAGCGCTAAGCCGCACCTTGACTTGATCGCCGACGGCGATATCACTCTTCTTCCCGCGCGTCACGCAATGCAAACGTTGGCCGCCGGCTTGCACCACATAATTGCGGCCATGTGCGGCAACAACGGTAGCGGTGATCATGCTCATGCAGAAGCAGGCGAATGTGCCAGCAATTTGCCGACACGCAGCGCTGCGGGCGGATGTGAATCGTAAAAAGCGGAGTAAAGCGGATCGGGCGTCAGGGTAGAGGCGTTGTCTTCGTAGAGCTTGACCAGCGCCGAGACCATGTCTTGTGGTGCCGTGTAATTTGCTGCAAAGGCGTCGGCTTCGTACTCATGTTTGCGGGAGACCAAGGCGCCCAGGGGGGAAAGGAAAAAAGTAAAGAAAGGAAAGGCGAGTGCAAAAAGGATGAGCGCCATGGCATTGGAGTTGGCCGAAAGCGGATCGACGCCGAGCCCTGCGAAAAACCAGGCTTGCGTTTTCAGGTAACCCAGCAAGACGAGCATGCCAAGCGAAATCGAGAAAATGACAAACATGCGTTTGACGATATGCTTGAGTTTGAAATGACCCAGCTCATGCGCCAGCACCGCTTCAATTTCAGATGGGGTGAGTCGCTCGATCAACGTATCGAAAAACACGATCCGCTTTGCCGCGCCAAAACCGGAAAAATAGGCATTGCCATGCGTGCTGCGCTTTGATCCATCCATTACAAACAGCCCTTTTGACGCAAAGCCTGTGCGCTGCAGGAGACTTTCAATGCGAGAACGCAAAGCTTCATTTTCCAGCGGCGTGAATTTGTTAAAGAGTGGTGCGATCACCGTAGGATAAAGCACCAGCATGGCCATTTGGAAAAGGCACCAGATAATCCAGGCATACACCCACCACATGTCGCCAGCCTTGCCCATCACGGTCAGCATGATCCAGACCAGCGGCAGTCCCAAGACAACACCCAAGATGGCGCTCTTCATCATATCCACGACAAACAGCTTCGGCGTCATTTTGTTAAAACCAAAGGCTTCTTCCAAAACAAACTGGCGGTAATAGTCCAGCGGCAAATCGATGACGCTGGTGATCAATCCCAAAACGGCAATCAGCGCAATTTGGTACGTCATGCCCTGCTCCAGGGCGGAGAGCAGAACATCGGAAAGCCATTGCAAGCCGCCCAGAAACGTTAAAACAATCAAGACAAGTGTGCTTACAACAAGGGAAATTCTTTCAAAACGAACTTTGGCAATGGTGTAATCAGCCGCCTTTTGGTGAGCGTCGAGCGGAATCCGGTGGGCAAACTGGGCCGGAACGTTGGCGCGGTGAATACGAATATGACGCATGTGACGCGCACCAAGCCACAGGCGCACGATGAATGAAGTCAGCAGAAAAAAGATAAAGACTATCGAAAACACCGTCGAAGTCATGGCAGCCTTATGCGAAAATGTTGCAACCCGTGAGCTTACAGTACATCGTAGAGCCTACACCATCAAACATTGCCTGCTTGCGCAGGGACAGTAAAGGACGCGGCAGTAAAATCTGCGCGCCCACACCAAGGATCAAATTATGTCACAAGGAAACGAAACAAAGGCAGAGACCGCGACAGGTCAAGCCGCAAAGCCCAACGAGTTCAATTTGGTATGGGTAGACATGGAAATGACGGGGCTCGACCCGGAAAAAGACAGGATCATTGAAGTCGCTGTGGTGGTGACCGATGCGGAGTTGAACGTGCTGGCCGAAGGTCCGGTCTTTGCGATCCACCAGCCGGATGCGGTACTGGATGGCATGGATGCCTGGAACAAAGGCACCCACGGTCGTTCGGGCTTGATTGATCGCGTCAAGGCGTCTTCCGTCACTGAGGCCGATGCCGAGGCGGCGATTATCGATTTTTTGCGGCATTTCGTCCCCAAGGGCAAATCCCCCATGTGCGGCAACTCAGTGCATCAAGACAGACGCTTCATGGCGCGCGGCATGCCCAAACTGGAGGCCTTCTTCCATTACCGAAACGTGGATATTTCCACGCTCAAAGAGCTCTGTCGTCGGTGGAAGCCGGATTTGCTCAATGGGTTCAAAAAGCATCAAAAGCACACGGCCTTGGCCGACATTCTCGAATCGATCGAAGAATTGCGCTATTACAGGCAACACTTCATTCGCCCATAAGACACGGCAAAAGCTTGCAGCGGAGTGTGGTGTGAATCAAACGATTGAATATGCAACAACAAAATGATGCGGTATTCTCCTTGATGAAAGCGCTAACCTGCCAACAATCGTAAAACAATAAGGCTGCCCAGACTGCGCATGAGAAAATTCGAGATTCCCAAAAATGTGCACTGGCTGATATTGTTGGTCGGTTTCGCCATTACGTTTGCCACATGGGGCTCTGCGCAACGGGAATCAGCCAAAAGACTGCACCAAGAATTCGAGACGATTGTTGGACAAGTCAAAGGTCGAATTGAAAAAAGGGTGCAAGATGGCCGCTTGATTTTGCGTGCGACGACTTCTCTTTTCACGGTGTCGAACAGGGTCGAACGTCACGAATTCAAAGATTACATCGGCGCACAGGATCTGCACAAAAACTACCCCGGCATTAAAAGCGTTGCCTTCGTTCGGCTAGTCTCAGCAGCGGAAAAAGCGACGCTTCCTGCGCAAGCCAAAAAGGAGGGTGTAGAAGATTACAAAGTATGGCCGGACACCAAACGAAAATGGTCTGCGCCCGTGTGGTACGTCGAGCCCTACGACTCACCAAGAGTAAAAAAAGCTTTGGGCTATGATTTGATGTCGGAGACCAAACGGCGGCTGGCCATGGAAAAAGCGCGTGATACCGGCAGACCGGTCATCACGGACATGCTGGAAATGGTCGCAGATGGTGAGGGGTCGCATAAAAAAGGATTTCTGGTTTTCTCGCCGATATATCGGGATCACAATCCGCATTCAACCGTGCAGCAACGGAGAAAAAACATCCTCGGCTGGGTACATTTGTCCTTCGTGACGGATGAAGTTATTCAAGGGTTGCTCGGCGAATCTGCACTTGAATTGCAAAAGAATTTTGGTCTTTTGATCTATTTTGGACAAGACGTCAAAGAAAGAACGCTCGTTTTCCAAAGCGATCCCCAAATCACGCACGCGAGCTTCAGCAAGGCCAAATACAAGGCGGAGCACGAAATTGCTTTGCCGGGCAACAATTTTGTGGTCATGATGCAGGGCAAACCGGCCTTTGAAGCCAGAATCAACGACACAAAATCAACGGCGATTCTGATCGGCGGCGCCATCACCACGACCCTACTGACATTGCTGGTGTGGTTGCTGGCCAGTGGCAGGCAGCGCGCGGTGGAAATCGCCAAAAAGATGAATCTGGATTTGGCAGAAAGCGAACAGCGGTATCGGCAAATGTTCGAAGACAATGCATCGGTGGCCTACATCCTCGACCCCACCAATGGCAGGATTATCGATGCAAACCATGAAGCGGCTCAATTCTGGGGTTACTCGCAAGAAGAATTGCGCAGGATGAACATTGCAGAAATCAACGTTGCCAGCGCAACAGAAATCGAGAACAGCCTCAAGGCACAGAAAGAAGCCAAGCAGGGGATGCAAGTTTATTTCCGCCATCGCCTGAAAAATGGCAGCGTACGTGACGTTGAAATTTTCCGCACCAATCTCACGCACCAGGGCATGACCTACGTTTACTGTATTTTGCACGACATCACCAGCCGTCGGGAAGCAGAAACGGGTTTGATCGAAAGCCAGGCCAGGCTGCACGTGATTATCGAAACCGCGATGGATGCCGTCATCCAGCTAGACAATGATGGCGTGATCACGGACTGGAACACGCGCGGTGAAAGAATCTTCGGATGGAAACGGGATGAAGCCATTGGGAAAGTGCTGGTGGATCTGGTTATCCCTGCGTCACAAAGACTGGATTACGAAACGGGCTTGAGGAAGTTTATTGATGGTGAAGAGGGCAACATTCGACATTCCTATTTTGAAGTGGAGGCCAAACATCAGGATGGCCGCGAATTTCCGATTGAAGTGGCGGTGACGACCCTGGCGAATGTGGACGGCAAATTGCAGTACTGCGCATTCATGCACGACATCACGGACAGAAAGCGCGCAGAAAATGCTTTGCGTAAAGCGCGCGTGGAACTTGAGAACCGCGTGTTTGAACGAACGGCAGAATTGGTACGCGCGAATCGGCGCTTGCAAAATGAGATTGTTGAACGCACAGAAGCTCAGGAAGCCTTGCAGGAATCGCAGGAAATGTTGCGACAACTGGTAGCGCATCAGGATCGCATTCGGGAGAACGAGCGCAGAAGAATTGCGCGTGAAATTCACGACGAACTGGGTCAACATTTGCTGGTGCTGCGGATTGATGTCACTATGCTGGGACGCTCTGAAAGCGAGGATCCTAAATTGCAGGAAAAAGTGCAGGGCATTTTGCAGCACATCGATGACACCATGCGCAGTGTGCGTGCCATCATTAACAATCTTCGACCATCCGTGCTGGATTTGGGTTTGTATGCGGCACTGGAGTGGCAAACGCAAGAATTTCAGCGCAGAAGCGGAATTATTTGCGACCTGATTGCTGGTGATGAAGAACTGGATCTGGACGACAACGTCGCCACCGTGCTATTCCGGATTTTGCAGGAAGGACTCACCAACGTGCTGCGTCATGCGAAGGCAACGCATGTCAGGGTGGCGTTGCAACAGGAAGCGGGCAACTTGATCATGACGATCGCTGACAATGGTGTGGGGATGCAGGACAGCAAGAAGGGAGAAAGAAACTCTTTTGGTCTGGTGGGCATCAAGGAACGTTTGCACATTCTGGGCGGCGAACTCAACATTGACTCCGGCAGTCACGGCACTCGCCTCATTGTGACCGTCCCGCTGTAACGTTTGCAGCGGTTTGAACAGCAGCATGCCTAATGCAAGGTGGGCTCGTTTCCACAACACTGCTTGAATTTTTTTCCGCTGCCGCAAGGACAAGGTTCGGCACCTGTCACGTCGGGCCGTTCTGATTTTTTTTGTAGCTTCCCGCTTTGTTGATGTTCGCGCCAAAAGCGTCTGATGGGCAAAATATTCGATTCAATTTGCAAGGCCAGCTTGTGAGCCTTCATGGGGTCGCTGACAAGCTGAACCTCATCTTCATCAATGTCATCCGCACCGAGCAAATAAAGCGGCTTCATCAAGATGGCCATGTCGGAAGACCAGATGGGTTTCCACGCTGTTGGCCGCAGGTTGACGCTTTCCCAAAACCCCATCGCCCAACCTTCTGCGTCCGTTAGCATCCTTCCATTCCATTCCTGCTCGCAAAAAAGCGGCTCAAATTCTTTTGGCGCTACGTCGAAAGTGACCGCAATTTCATTCATAAAACGTAAAATCAGGTCCGTAATGCGCTCTTGTTGCTCCGGGCTCTGGAATTGGGGGCTTTGTGACGATGGTGACCCCCAAACGTGTGGCAGCCATTCGGACAGGGGAACGGGTTCGGGACCAATGACGATAGCAGTAAGAAAACCATGCAAAACATCCATTGTCATGGCATCCTCCGCACATTGAAGGGAAAGGAGGAAGGCATCCAATTCCTCAAATTCATCATCAGTAAGCGGGTCAACGTTGATGGACATAATGAAACGAGAGGAAAAGTTGGGGATAACGCGAGTCTAAACCGGAATGCGGCGGTATGGATACAAAATGTGAAGAATCCGCCACTTTAAAAATAAATCAGAATGAACAGATCGCCAAGATTTTCCTACGAGGGCTTAACCCCGGATTGTGTGCTCAACGCTCTGGAAAGCGTTGGAATTCATGGCGACGGGCGTTTGCTGGCTTTGAATAGTTATGAAAATCGCGTCTATATGATCGGGGTGGAAGGCGCGCCGTCCACGGTAGTAAAGTTTTATCGTCCTGAAAGATGGCGCGAGGCAGCCATTCTGGAAGAACACGCCTTCGCCGAGGAATTGGCTGGCAATGAAATTCCGGTGGTTTCTCCTTTGCGCCTGAATGGGCGGAGCTTGCATGAATACGACGGTTATCGCTTTGCTGTTTATCCCATGCAAGGGGGGCGCGCACCTGAGTTAGATGATCGTGTGACAAGACAGTGGCTGGGACGCTTTATCGGGCGCATCCACGCTGTTGGCGCCAAGCAAGCTTTCCAACACAGGACGACGCTTGATATTCATGAGTTTGGCGAAGCATCACTGGAGTGTTTGCTTTCAGGAAATTTCTTGCCGCTGGATTTGGAAACGCCGTATCGGCGCGCGGCAGAAGAAGCGCTTGAAGGCGTGCGCACCTGCTTCAAGCAAGCGGGCGAGGTCAAAGCCATCAGATTGCATGGCGATTGTCACGCTGGGAATGTATTGTGGACAGATAGCGGCCCCCATTTTGTCGACTTCGACGATTGCATGCAAGGATCGGCCATTCAGGATCTCTGGATGCTGCTCTCGGGGAGTCGGGAAGAAATGGAAGAACAACTGGGCGACATTCTCGCTGGATACACGCAGTTTGCAGATTTCGATTCTCGCGAACGCCATTTGCTGGAAGGATTGCGCACACTTCGCATGATGCATTACGCCGCCTGGCTGGCGCGTCGTTGGGAAGATCCGGCTTTTCCGCTTGCCTTTCCTTGGTTCAATACACAAAACTACTGGCAGAGTCGCATTCAGGAATTGCGCGAACAAGCCATCTTGATGAACGAACCGCCGCTGCGGGTTTGAATCTGTTGGCGAGAATGGCAGCGTCAGGCTTTGCCAGATAAAGCCAGCAAAGGACGCAACAGTGCAATCGTGCGTTCCGTGGCACCGCGTTGCGCCTGCGCGAAAGACAAGGCACTGTGGCTCATGGCATGCAGGCGCGGCGTATCGGCCAGCAATTGCTTGGCCATGTGCATGGCTTCCTCAGCGGTTTGAACGACGACGGCTGCATGAGCGTTTTCGGCATCACGCGTAATGGTGTCGAAATTAAACGTGTGCGGGCCGATCAATACAGGTGTGCCGACCGCGCAAGCTTCAATCAGATTTTGTCCCCCCAATGGCAAGAGACTGCCGCCAATAAAAGCAAGGTCGGCTGCGGCGTAGTAGCCGAACATTTCGCCCATGGAATCGCCGAGCAAAATGCGAATGTCCTTTGGAAGATGCGCGACGTCCTCCAGTTCGGAGCGACGGAAAAGCGGGAGCTGATGATCCATGACAAGCTTCGCCACATCATCAAAGCGTTGCGGATGGCGCGGTACGAGAATGATCAGCGCATCAGGCAGCTTGAGTGCGGGGAGTGCGTCGAGTAACAATGCCTCTTCCCCTTCGCGTGTACTGGCCCACAAAAAAACCGGACGCGATCCAATTCGCGCGCGTAAAAATTCTTGAAAGCTGACAACGGAATCGGGGGGCGTGACATCGAATTTTACGCTGCCGGTCACGTGTACGTTTTTGGCACCGTACTGCAAAAGGCGATCACTATCAGCATGGGTTTGCGCAGCAACACAAGTAATGTTGCCGGCAGCTTCCGACATCAGGGAAGACACGATTCCGGCGCGCGTAAGCGAGCGAGCGGACATGCGCGCATTGACCAATGCAACGGGAACGCGAAACTTCTTGCATTGTGCAATCAGGTTAGGCCAGATTTCCGTTTCCATCAAAATGCAGAGTTGCGGAGAAAAGTGACGCAAAAAGCGCGTCATCATCCATGCGGTATCGTAAGGCAGGAAATATTGCAGGACGCGCGGGCGGAGCGTACTGAAAAGCGTTGCACCGGTTTCGCGCCCGGTCGCGGTCATGTGGGTCAATACAATGTCATGGTCTGGATACGCGATCAACAAAGCCACCAGCAAGGGTTCGGCGGCGCGCGTTTCACCAACGGAGACAGCGTGAAGCCAAATTTTGGGGCGCTGCGGATGGGGAACCGGTGCGTAAAAACCCAAGCGCTCGGCAATATGCTGTCGATAACCCGGCTCCTTGCGCCCGCGCCACCAAAGACGGAGCAAAGCGAAAGGCAGGATGAGCCACCACAGAAAAGAATATAAAAGCCGCATGAGAGGAGCGATCCCGTGAATCAATGGCGCATTATCCCGAAAAGCCAGAGGGACGGCAAATGTAAAAAAAGCCGCTCAACGGAGAAGTTGAGCAGCCAAGGAGAGTACTTAAGGAGAGTGCTGGCAGCGCAGAGGGCTGCCAGGTGCAGCAACGTGCGATTACTTCGTGACAGGAACCGAAGCTTGTGGCGCAGCTTTTACTGGGGCTGGCTTGGTTGTCATTTTTTTGGCTTTTTTGGGAGCTGCGGTCTTTTTTGCAGTCTTGGCCTTCTTGACAGCCTTTTTGGAAGCTTTGGCTTTGGCGCTTACGGCAGGCTTGGCAGCGGTGGCGGAAGCGGGTGTGGCAGTAGCAGGCGCTTGCGCGAAGGCCGAACCAGCAACAAACAGTGAAGCAACGAGCGTAGCAATAAGTTTGTTCATATCATTTCCTTTTAGTGAGAGTCGTAGCAATGACTACGTGCTCCCTTAACGCCGCGCGGGGTCAGGGTGATGACAGCAATTTGTGACAAATTGTGACGAGCTTGTCTTATTGTGACGACGTATTGTTTTGTCCACAGACGGGACATGCCGGGTTACGGGAAAGCGTAATGCTCGACCATGCCATCGTGCGGGCATTGAGCATCAGCAGACGGCCTTCCAGGGAAGTGCCGACCTGCGCCAGCAGTTTGATGGCTTCCGTTGCCTGTGATGCGCCAATGATGCCGACGAGCGGTGCAAAGACACCCATGATGGAACAATGCATTTCCGGGAATTGTTCATTCTCGGGGAACAGACAGGAGTAACAAGGGGAATCCGCATGACGTTTGTCGTACACGCTGATTTGGCCGTCGAACATGATGGCACCGCCTGACACCAGGGGAACTTTATGCGCGACGCAGGCGCGGTTGATGGCGTGTCGTGTTGCAAAGTTGTCGGTGCAGTCGAGGACAAGCTGCGCGGTTGCCACCAGTTCGTGCAAACGCGCATCGCTAACGCGCTCTTGCAGTGCGACCACATGGACTTCCGGATTGATCTGTGCAAGCGTCATTTGACCGGATCGTGCTTTGGACATGCCAACCCGATCCGTTGTGTGCAAAATTTGTCGCTGCAGATTCGTCAAATCGACAGTGTCATTATCCACGAGCGTGATTTTCCCCACGCCTGCGGAAGCAAGATAATACGCGACAGGAGACCCCAGTCCGCCTGCGCCGACAATGAGCGCATGAGAAGCCAGAAGGCGCTCCTGGCCTTCAATGCCTATTTCATCGAGCAGGATGTGGCGCGAGTAGCGCAAAAGCTGTTGGTCATTCACGGTTGCACGCGTGGTGAGAGAAAAAACAGCGCGTCAATTTTTCTTTTTTTCTGTTGGCGTCTTGGAGAGGACAACAGGCAGCTTCTTAAGATGATTGAGCGCTTGTGTCAGCTGAAAATCCTCCTTGCTGCCAAACTCAAGGCGCTTGCGCTTCTTTGCAATCTCAATCAGGCGCAATTCTTCTTCGACTTCGTCGCGCTTGCCTTTTGCAGCCTCTTCAGCCTTGGCATCCTTATCGTTCAGGAGATGTTTCTGCAAATCGGCTTCACGCAGCCGCAAGGAATTCAAACCATCGCCATCTGCGGTTTCATCTACCATTAAATCAGGCAGAATGCCTTTGGCCTGGATAGAGCGACCGTTGGGGGTGTAGTAGCGCGCCGTTGTCAATTTAATGGCCGTGTCCGGTGTCAATTGACGAATCGTTTGCACGGAACCTTTACCGAAGGTTTGTGAGCCAAGAATCGTCGCACGTTTGTGATCCTGGAGCGCACCCGCGACAATTTCCGAGGCAGATGCGGAACCGGCATTCACCAACACCACCATGGGCACCGTCTTCACGGCGGCAGGTAACTTCGTCAGCGGATCCGAGAGGTTGCGCGCTGCGTAATATTCACGGCGGGCATAAAACGTGGCCTTGGAATCCTGAAGTTGCCCATTCGTCGTGACGACCACGACGTCCTTCGGCAAAAAGGCGGCAGAGACGCCGATCGCACCCGGCAATACGCCGCCCGGATCATTGCGCAAATCGAGTACCAAGCCTTTGATATTGGCGTCGCTCGCGTAGAGCTCGTTCAACTTCTTGACAAGATCGGCGACCGTGGGTTCCTGGAATTGCGCCACGCGCAACCAGACATAACCCGGCTCAACAAATTTTGCCTTGACACTTTTGACCTGGATGACTTCACGCGTGATGGTCACAACAATCGGGCGCGCCTCTTCTTTTCTGGCAATGGTCAGCGTAATTTTGGTATTGGGTTCACCGCGCATGCGTTTGACGGCTTCGTCCAGGGTCATGCCTTTCACCGGCGTTGAATCCAAACGGGTAATCAAGTCGCCCGGCTTGAGACCGGCACGATAGGCGGGCGTATCTTCAATGGGTGAAATGACTTTGACGTAGCCATCTTCCATGCCGACTTCAATACCCAGGCCGACGAATTTGCCCTGCGTGCCTTCCTTCAATTCCTTGAGTGCTTTTTTGTCGAGATAGGCAGAATGCGGATCGAGCGAGGACACCATGCCGGAAATGGCTTCCATGAGCAGTTTTTTGTCTTCCACCGGCTCGACATAATCCGACTTGATCAGCCCGAAAACATCGGAAAGCTGCCGCAACTCTTCAAGCGGTAAAGGCGCGTCTGCCTGCTTTTGCGCCATCGCTGAAAGATGCATACTCAAGACAATACCGGCAATCATGCCGATCAAAACCAGACTGATATTTTTAATTTTGCTGCGCATGTGTCACCTGATAGTTGCCCAGCCCAGAGGATCAAAAGCCCGTCCCCGGTGCCGCATTTCGAAGTATAAGCCAGAATGCTCATTTCCACCGCTGTTGCCAGCGCCGGCAATGACGTCCCCGGAATTGACGGAATCGCCGACCTGTTTGAATAGTGTCTGATTGTTACCATAAATGGTCATGTATTGACTGCCATGATCAACGATGAGCAAATTGCCAAACCCTCTGAGCCAGTCGGAAAAGACAACTTTGCCTTTTGCCACGGATTTCACTTCGGTGCCTTCCGGCGCGCGAATGAAGATGCCCTTGGAGCGGGGGCCATCGCTACGCTTGGTGCCGAACCGGTTGGTAATGGTGCCGCGTACCGGCAGTTTCATTTTGCCCCGCAATTTAGCAAAGGCACTATACGTATCAACTTCTTCGGGAGGCTCTTCCGGGGTGACGGGCGGTTTGCGGCCTTTCACGGGTTTTCTTGCTTTTTTCGCTTTGGCCAGTCGTTCCCGCCGCTTTTTGGCTTCCGCCTTGCGCTGTGCTTCAATCAATTTACCGAGCTTGTCAACGAGCGTTGTCAAACGCTGCTGATTGTGCGCAAGTCGATTCGCTTCTTTGCGTTGCGCTGCCAGCTTGGATGAAATTTCAGAGAGCACCGCAGCGCGCCGGGCTTTTTCCTTTTCGAGATGTTTTCGATGGGAGCGCTTTTCAGCGGCGATTTCTTCAAGTTCTTCTTTGACGTTTTGCGTGGCTTCCTTGTTGGATTGGACAGCCTCAAGTGTGGTGCGTAATTCATCAATCAGTTTGACCTGCGCCTGCGAGACGTAGGCCATGTATTGCAACTCGCGGGTGATGCGATTGGGGTTATCGCCCGACATCAAAAGCTTGATGTGATCTTCGCTGGCGGTGATGTATTGCTCCCGCAAAAGTTTGGCCAAACGCTGCTTTTGCGCGCTCAGGGTTTGATTCAGTTTGCTTTGGTCGCGGGAGAGTTGTGATAGGCGCTTTTCTGTCTGCTGGCGCTCTGCAATGAGTTCACGCAAAGACCGATTGGCGTGCGAAATGGCCGCTTCGGATTCCGCCAAGGTGTCTGCCGCAGTGCCTTTTGCCGTTTCGGTCTTGGAAATTTCTCGCTTGAGCGAATCGAGTTTTTTGTTTAATTCAGCGCGCTTGGCTTCGGCAGCTTGTTTTTGCTTGGTGCGCTCGGTAATGCGCGGCGCTGCGTGAGAATTGGGGTGGTATGAGAAAAATAAAGCCAAAAAGGCAAAAATCCCGAACCAAAGCAGCTTGGGTCTCGTTTTGCCCACAGTGGTGAACAACATGCACTTTTCGTTTATTTGATCGCTCCCTTTACGGTACCCTGCGCGGCGACAGCTTTTGTCGCCGCTTCAATTGCGGCAGGGTCGCCCAGGTAGTAGCTTCGCAAAGGTTTGAGGTTTTCGTCAAGTTCATAAACGAGGGGCTGTCCGGTGGGGATGTTCAGCTTGACAATTTCTTCATCGCTGATGCCTTCCAACTCCTTAATGAGTGCACGGAGGCTGTTGCCATGCGCTGCGATCAGGATACACTTGCCCTCCCGTATCGCCGGCGCGATCGATCCATGCCACAAGGGCATGACACGCGCGACGGTATCTTTCAGGCTTTCAGTCAGGGGAATTTCTTGGGGGTTCAAGGAAGCATAATGACGATCACGGTATGAGGCGCGGGGGTCTTTCGGGTCAAGGGGGGCGGGGGCAATGTCATAGCTTCGCCGCCATAGGTGCACTTGGTGCTCTCCATAGCGCGCGGCGGTTTCCGCTTTGTTGAACCCCTGAAGTGAACCGTAATGACGCTCATTCAGATGCCAGTCCGAAATGACAGGAATCCACATCAGATTCATTTCATCCAGAACAATCCAAAGCGTACGGATGGCTCGCTTCAGCACGGAGGTATAGGCAAGATCAAAGGCAAACCCTGCTCCCTTGAGTACTTGGCCAGCATAATGGGCTTCAGCGACGCCCTGGGGAGTCAGATCGACATCGGTCCAGCCGGTGAAGCGGTTTTCCAGGTTCCATGTGGACTGGCCGTGGCGCATGAATACAATTTTGTGCATATTTTTATCGTTATCAAAATGTGGGGCGGCTTTGAATCAGAACCATCAAACAGGCTTCGCAAGATTTAATCCGTGGCTGCAACGCATATATTTTATAATGACAAGGTTTGTAAATCGTTGACCAATAGCAAGGTATTCAAGTGAATTTCATAATCAACAACATTTTTTTGATCGGCGTAGCCTCAGCATGCATCGTTTTGCTCTTGCTACCCATACTGCAAGGCCGTGGGGCACACCATTCGGTATACACGGTGACACAAAAGATGAACAAGGAGCGGCATGTTTTTGTGGATATCCGGAAGGAGGAAGACTACCAGGCTGAGCATATCCGCAATGCCATTCATATTCCTCTCGAGGAGTTGGGGAACAAGTTGGGGCGGATTGAGCGCTACAAAAACGAGCCAGTGGTGCTCGTTTGCGAAAATGGCAAGCGTTCTTCACGCGCGACAGCTACCCTGAAAAAGGCGGGTTTTAGCAACGTTTGCAGTATCGAGGGGGGGATGAAGTCGTGGATAAGCGACGGCATGCCTACAGAATCCGGTGCCGCCGTGGCTGAAAAGTCCAAGGACAAGAAAAAAGGAAAAGCATGAGCACTGGCGTGGTGATGTATTCCACAGCCATCTGCCCGTATTGCGTACGGGCTGAGCGTTTGCTCATGTCCAGGGGGGTGCAACACATTGAAACGATACGCATCGACCTTGATGAGTCTGCGCGCGAACGCATGATTGAAAAAACGGGCAGGCGTACCGTGCCGCAAATTTTCATTGGCGGTACGTATGTGGGAGGTTGTGATGATTTGTTTGCGCTCGACAAGGCTGGTGAGCTCCAAGCCATGCTGGGCATGTCACAAACAGAAACCCAGACGACCCCAATTTAAATAAAACAAAGAAAGAGTAAAAGATATGTCGGAACAACAACAGCCGGTATTCCAGATTCAACGCATTTACTTGAAAGACCTCTCACTCGAACAACCGAATTCCCCCGCCATTTTTCTGGAGCAAGCCATGCCCGCGGTTGAAGTATCGGTGAGTGTTGGCATGGAACAAGTGAGCGAAGCCATTTACGAATCGATTGTCACGGTGACGGTGACAGCAAAAATCAAAGACAAGACTGCCTATCTGGTAGAAGGCCAACAAGCGGGCATCTTTGAGGCGCGCAACATTCCTGGAAACGACCTTGAGCCTCTCCTGGCCATCGGTTGTCCCAACATTGTTTATCCTTACTTGCGCTCCAATATCGCCGATGCCATTACGCGAGCGGGTTTTCCGCCCCTGCACCTGGCAGAAATCAATTTCGAGGCGCTCTACCATGAAAGCAAGCAAGGTCAGGCCGCAGCATCTCAGGCGAGCTGATAGCAAAAAGATTCATCCACCCCCTTACGAAGAAGCGGAGGATTTCATGAAATGGCTTCGAGTACTTCTTGTCGCGGCATGTTTGCCCACGGCAGTGTGTGCGCAATCCTTCAATTTCAAAGCGATTGGCAATACGCCAGCCATCATGTATGACGCGCCGACGCAAAACGGCATCAAGCGCTATATCGCACCGCGTGGCATGCCGGTTGAAGTCGTGCATGTATCTGGACAATGGTCGAAAGTGCGCGACGTTTCAGGCGAGATGAACTGGGTTGAGAGCCGCGTTCTGGGTCACAAGCGTACAGTGGTGGTAACGGCAGACAAGGCAAAAATCAGAACATATGGCGATCCGAATGCCCCCACGGCTTTCACGGCAGACAAAGGAGTGATTCTGGACATTGCCGAGCCTGCCACATCGGGCTGGGTCAAGATCAAACATCGCGACGGACAAACAGGTTACGTGCACGCCGCCGAAGTGTGGGGTGCGTAAGGTAAAAATATGAAGATCACGATCATCGGTGCGGGAGCCTGGGGAACGGCCATGGCCATTGTCCTTGCGCCGCGCAACGACGTGCTGTTATGGGGGCGTTTCGAATCTGAAATGCGACCTCTGATGGATCAGCGCGAGAACAAGCTCTTTCTGCCAGGATTCAAACTGCCCGATTCGCTGCGCTTGAGTCTGGATTTCGATGAAGCGGTGTCGCATGTTTCACAAACCGATGGTGAACCGTCGCTCTTGATTGTTGCCACACCTGTTGCTGGCTTGGCGCCCACCGCTCGGCAATTAAAAGGCAAACCCATTCCCAATTTCGTTTGGCTGTGCAAGGGATTCGAAGAAACGACGGGTCGCTTACCGCATCAAATCGTGACGAGTGAGTTGGGAGAAACCATTCCCATTGGCGTGCTTTCAGGGCCCTCGTTCGCGCAAGAAGTCGCAGCGGGCATGCCCTGCGCGTTGACCATCGCTTCTCAATCTGATGCGTTGTGCCAGCTGACGATTTCAGCCGTGCATGGTGCCAACGTGCGCGTGTACTCCAGCGATGACGTGATCGGCGTGGAAGTCGGCGGCGCAGTCAAAAATATTTTGGCAATCGCAGCAGGCATGGCCGATGGCTTGGGCTTGGGATTGAACGCGCGCGCAGCCTTGCTCACGCGCGGGCTCGCTGAAATCACCCGACTTGGCGTGGCACTGGGCGGGCGCACTGAAACCTTCATGGGGCTGACGGGCGTGGGGGATTTGATTCTCACTTGCACCGGCAATCTGTCGCGCAATCGCACCGTTGGATTGGAGCTTGCCAAAGGCAAATCGCTCGATACCGTTGTGACGGAACTCGGTCATGTCGCCGAAGGCGTGAATTGCGCACGAGCCGTCTGTGATCTGGCTGCAAAGATCGGTGTCGATATGCCGATATCCAATGCCGTTGCACGCGTGCTGTTCAACGGCGATTCGCCGCGCGAGATGGTGGCGACACTGATGGCAAGAGACAACAAGGCGGAAACGGCGTAACCGTTTCAGGCTTGAGCGGCGAAGGCGGCGTTACGTCGAAGCCAAAACAAGAGCCGTGATTCCACGGCTTTATTACGGCGCAAGCTAAGCGAGCCAAGCGAGTGGCCGGAATCATTACAGAGCAAAATGTAACGCCCCTTTCCCTTCCGCTAATCGGCCAAAGCGGACGCTGACGCATGCGGCTACGAGAGGCTCCTTCCAGATACAAGCAGCTCCTCAACATCGTATAAAATTGAGGGATGTTAACCGTCTAACAAACTCGCGCCTTGTCACTGTCGCTAGAATTCATGCAAAAAATAGGTCGAAATGAAAAATGCCCGTGCGGTTCAGGAAAGAAATACAAGCATTGCCATGGCAGTCCGAATGAGCCACCAAAACTAACTCCTGGAATGATAGATGCACAGATCCGTAAACTTGCTCCTAAGAATAAATGCTTAGCTCCCACCCCTATCTCACATGAGTGTTCGAAAGGGACAATCAATGCTCACACAGTATCCAGGTCTGGTAGTTTGGGGGTTATAGAACGTGATGGACATGTTTATTCTTATAAACTTTCAGTAAGTGGCCTTGCAAAAACACATGGGAAACTATTGCCTACCCTTGTTGGTTGGCGAGAAGCATCTACGTTCCCAGGATTTTGTAGCGCCCACGATAAGAAGCTATTTGCCCCCCTAGAAGACAGACCATTTACAGGCTCCAAAGAACAGTGCTTTCTATTGGCCTATCGCTCGGTTGCTCGGGAACTGTATACCAAGCACGCTTCTTCACTTCAAAATAATTACCGAACATTTCAAGCCAGTGATAATTCGTTAATGCAGGACTTTGTTGTTCTCTTTAACAAAGGGGTTGAGCTTGGAATGCGGGATTCAATAGACCATAAGGAAAAATACGACGAGATACTTATGTCGAGAAAATGGGATTCTGTCAGGGCAGTTTTATTTGAGCTTGATGGGATTTTCCCCATTCAGTGCGCCGGTGGCTTTTTCCCAGAAACTGATGTTGCAGGTAAAAAAATTCAAAGTCTTGGTCGTGAGGATGTAAGGCTTGACGCTATGACCATCATTTCGTTTGCGGCTGGTGGCAAGTCATATATATGTTTTTGTTGGCTTGAAGATAGTGACGTTAGTTGTGAAGCATTTATGCATACGCTGGCGAGATTGCCCGAAGATAGCCTTGTACCCATACTAGGGGCATTGATAATGCAATTAAGTGAGAATTGCCATTTCTCACCTTCATGGTATGAAGCACTACCACATGAAGGAAAGGAGTGGATTCGTGTGCAGGCTCATGCCGGAGTACCCAATATCTTTACAGGTCAATCTTTTGCGCCACCGCCGATACATTATGCGGGGATAGATTACTTCAAGGGTGTATCGATTGCTAGCATTAAAAGAGTGTCCTGAGGGTCAGAATTTTTCGGTGGCCGAGGGTTTAGGTTGAATCAACTTGGAGTACACGTACAAGAGTTCAATGAATATTTCGGCACGCAGCTTCTCGAATCAGGGTGACATAATTAAAAGTGCCAGGCTTGATTTTTTCATGAAGTGGCGCCTATCTATTGCATTCCAGACAGTCGTAAGCAATCACCTGAGCGGCAGGTAAGGCCGAATGGCCGCCTGTGCCCTTATGTCGAAGCCGGAACAAAAAAGGCAGCTTCACAAGCTGCCTTTTTTAGTCAGTAAAATGCTTACAGCACGTAGCGCGACAAATCCTCATTCACTGCCAGCGCATCCAAACGGTCATTGACATAAGCTGCATCAATGATGATCGTTTGTCCCTTTGACTCCGTTGCGGAATACGAAATTTCCTCCAGCAGTTTTTCCATGACGGTATACAGGCGGCGCGCGCCGATATTTTCAGTGCGTTCATTGACGGAATAAGCGATTTCGGCAAGCCGTTGAATCCCTTCATTGGCAAAAACGATTTTGACTTCCTCCGTGGAGAGCAGCGCTTCATATTGCGTGGTGAGGCAGGCATCTGTGCTGGTCAAAATGCGTTCGAAGTCCGAGATCGACAGCGAATCGAGTTCGACGCGGATGGGGAAGCGTCCCTGCAATTCCGGAATCAAATCCGATGGCTTGGACAAGTGAAACGCACCCGAAGCGATGAACAGAATATGATCAGTTTTGATCATGCCGTACTTGGTGTTGACCGTTGTGCCTTCCACCAGCGGGAGCAAATCGCGTTGCACGCCCGCGCGGGAAACATCGGCACCACCGGTTTCTGCGCGCCCCGTAATTTTGTCCACTTCATCGAGAAAGACGATGCCATTTTGCTCAATCATGGTGACGGCCTTTTGCTTAATCTCATCGTGATTGACGAGTTTGTCGGCTTCTTCCTCGATCAGCACTTTCATTGCGTCCGCGATTTTCATTTTGCGTGAGCGTTTCCGTCCGCCCCCCATCCCGGAAAACATTTGCTTGATTTGTTCGGTCATCTCTTCCATGCCGGGCGGCGCCATGATTTCCATTGTTGGCGTCGAGTCCGCCACTTCCAGCTCAATTTCCTTGTCGTCCAGCGAGCCTTCGCGCAAACGCTTGCGGAAAGTTTGGCGCGCAACGCCGCCTGTCGCATCTGGTGGTGTCGGGCTGGCGTTAAAACCAAAATCACGCGGTTGAGGCAGCAAGATATCCAGGACGCGTTCTTCAGCCGCTTCGATCGCTTTTTCGCGTACTTTGCGCATCTCCGCTTCACGGGTTTGCTTGATGCCGATTTCGGCCAGGTCGCGGATGATCGTGTCCACATCGCGGCCAACATAGCCCACTTCCGTAAATTTCGTCGCTTCGATTTTGATGAAAGGCGCATCAGCGAGACGCGCGAGACGACGGGCGATTTCCGTTTTACCCACGCCGGTAGGGCCTATCATCAAAATATTTTTCGGTGTGATTTCATGACGCAGTGGCTCGTTAACTTGCTGACGACGCCAGCGGTTGCGCAAGGCGATGGCCACCGCGCGCTTGGCTTTGGATTGGCCAACGACATGTTTGTCCAGTTCGGCGACGATTTCTTTGGGTGTGAGGTTCATATTGAGTAGGGTATGAAAGCGAAACTTGGGGTTAGTGAAATTGGGGTCAGCAGTTTATTTTTGCGAAGCAAAAATTACTCTGACCCCAAATTTCACGATGCGTGCATTAGTCAAGAGTTTCAATAATATGCGACATGTTTGTGTAAATGCACAACTCACCCGCAATAGAGAGCGACTTGGCGACGATCTCCGCCGGAGAATAGTCTGTGTTGCGTTGCAAGGCGAGCGCGGCAGATTGCGCATAAGATCCGCCCGAACCAATGGAGCCAATGCCTTCTTCGGGTTCCAGCACATCACCATTGCCGGTAATGATCAGCGTGGTTTGTTTGTCAGCGACCAGCAGCATCGCTTCAAGACGGCGCAACATGCGATCCGTGCGCCAGTCTTTGGCCAGTTCGATGGAAGCGCGCATCAAATTGCCCTGGTGCTGTTCCAGCTTGGCTTCAAAACGGTCGAGCAGCGTAAAAGCGTCTGCTGTGCCGCCCGCAAAACCGGCCAATACGCGGCCATGGTAAAGCTTGCGCACCTTGCGGGCGCTGCCTTTCATGACTACATTGCCGAGCGTGACTTGGCCGTCGCCACCGAGTGCAACGGCGGCGCCGCGTCGTACAGAAAGAATGGTGGTGCCGTGAAATTGCTCCATGTGTTCCTCAGGGAAGGGTTATGGTTTGGTAATATTCTGCCATCCTACCTTAATGGGGGCGCACATGACAATTGCAAGCCTGCGAACGAAAATGCGCCAGACCATTCAATCATGACAGATTGATTACCCAGCAAGATCGCTATTCCTGGCAAAGCGTCACTGGTACAATGCCCCGCTTTGCAGAAGCAGGCGCATCAATCCCATGCCACACACCTCACAAATGAATCCGCCGCAGCGCGAAGCGGTGCGCTATCTGGATGGCCCTTGTTTGGTGCTGGCAGGTGCAGGCTCCGGCAAAACGCGGGTGATCACGCAGAAAATGGCGTATCTGATCGACGCTGGGGGCTATGAAGCCAAACACATCGCTGCATTGACCTTCACCAACAAAGCCGCCGCGGAAATGCAAGAGCGTGTGGCAAAGTTGCTGAAAGATCCGCAGCAGGCATCTGACCTGACGGTGTCCACGTTTCATTCGCTCGGTGTCAAAATTCTTCGGCAAGAAGCGAAAGAGCTTAAACTCAAAAACAGTTTTTCGATTCTGGACAGCGCGGATTGTTTTTCACTCGTGCAGGATTTATCTGCAACAACAGACAAGCAATTGATTCGCCGCACGCAAAATGCGATATCGCTATGGAAGAATGCCCTGCTCACGCCAGACGAAGCGGTGAAAGCGGCGGCAGATGAAAACGAAGTATACGCCGCGCGGATTTATCGCAATTATTGCGCAACGCTGTCTGCTTATCAGGCGGTGGATTTCGATGACTTGATTCGCCTGCCGGTAGAACTGTTCACCGCAAATGATGGCGCGCGTGATCGCTGGCAGCGACGCTTGCGTTATTTGCTGATCGATGAGTATCAGGATACGAACGCTTGTCAGTATGAATTGGTGAAACTGCTGGTCACCGGTGTAGGGAAAAAGCCGATGTTTACCGCGGTGGGTGATGATGACCAGGCGATTTACGCATGGCGGGGCGCAACGCTGGAAAATCTGAAAACGCTCCAAACCGATTTTCCCGATCTCAAACTCGTCAAGCTGGAACAAAATTATCGTTCCAGCACACGCATTTTGCACGCGGCCAATGCCGTGATCGCCAACAATCCGAAATTGTTTGAAAAAAAGCTGTGGTCCGAGCATGGACTGGGCGATCCCATTGCCGTGACAGCCATGGATGATGATGAACATGAAGCCGAACACGTGGCGATGCTGTTGTCAGCGCATCGCTTTGAGCGGCGTGCAAAATTTTCGGATTACGCCATTTTGTATCGTGGCAATCATCAGGCGCGGGTGATCGAACAAGCTTTGCGCAAAGAACGCATTCCTTACACGATTTCTGGCGGGCAGAGTTTTTTTGACCGTGCGGAAATCAAGGATATCGTCAGCTACTTGCGCTTGATCGCTAATGGCGATGACGATCCTGCTTTCATCCGTGCGGTCACCACGCCCAAGCGCGGCGTGGGGCAAACGACACTGGAAGTACTCGGTCAGTTTGCAGGCCAGTGGCAATGCTCCTTGTTTGAAGCGGTATACAAAGGCGGTATCGAGGCGAAATTGCCGGATCGTCAGTTGCGTCCCCTAAGAGCATTTTGCGACTTCATCAATCAACTCGAAGGCCGTGCAGGTGGTAAAGGTGCATCAGGCAAAGGCGCTTCCGGTCGTGGTGAAAATGCCGCTGCCGTGCTGGATGACATGATGAAAGAAATTCGCTATGAAGCGTATCTTTACGATACTTTCGATGATCGGCAAGCGGTTGAAAAATGGCAGCACGTAACTGAATTCACGACCTGGCTGAAGGAAAAAGGCACAGGCGGCAAAACGGGTGATGATGGCGAAAAAACGCTGCTGGAACTCACGCAAATGGTTGCACTGATGACGATGCTGGAAGGGCGAGAAGACACGGCCGATGCCGTTCGACTCTCAACCTTGCATGCGGCCAAAGGATTGGAATTCCCGCACGTTTTCCTGATCGGGGTAGAAGAAGGCATCCTCCCCCATCGCGGTGATCCGGATGCGCCAGCAGAATCGCTCGCAGCGCGCATAGAAGAAGAGCGACGGCTCATGTATGTCGGCATCACGCGAGCACAGCGTAGCTTGCATGTGAGCTGGTGTAAAAAGCGCAAGCGCGCACGCGAACATGTCGTGTGCGAGCCCTCGCGCTTTATTGAAGAAATGCAGCTCAATCAAGGCAACGCTCCTGCAACACTAGAAGAAACGCTGACGCCTCAGGATCGGCTGGCCAATTTGAAAGCCTTGTTGAACGGGGCGAAAAAGTAAAAAGAGCGGAGCGCTTTGCGTGTTCAGCGCGTCGATTAGTTACCTTTCACCATTAGCTTCCAATCCTTTGCAGACAACCCGCGTTTGAATTGCGCATAATTGGATTTGGATGAATCTGTGGATTGCGCATTGCTTGCATAGGCGGGATAAACCCCTGCTACCAAACTGGAAATGGCAACAATGCCGCCAATGACAATGATCAGGGACTTCCTGGGTTTGCTCGATTGCATTTTCATAGCTTCCTCCTGTAATTTCCTGTTGATCGTGCGAAGACTGTGGACGAAAAATTTTCAAGCGGCTCTTGGAGTTTGGGTTCCAATCGAAACGAAGTCCAATGCAAATCACGAGCAAGTTGATTCAACGCAATCCGTCTTTGTTGGGCTTGAGCAATATCATTGGCAAAAAAGAATAGGATTAACACCCGGATCACAAAAATGAAAAGAGTGATATGACTATGTGTTGTTTTCCACGCAGCGTTTTTTGAGATAAAAGGGAAAACATCCGAGAGTGAAGAATCATTTTTGCGTGAACACTATCGGGATACGTTCAATGCACACGACGGCCTGTTCTAAAGTTAAAATGTGTGTTTTACAAAAAGGGGACGTCATGGACGAGGCGCGTATGATCGACATCGAAATAAAGCTGACTCGCCAGGAAGACTTGCTGGACGAATTGAACAAGACTGTATTTCGTCAACAGCAGCGTCTGGACAATTTGGCAGAAGTGATTGCTGGGCTAGCAAGGCGTTTGGCCGAGGCTGGCATTCAGGGCAACGAAATGCTGCCCCTCAATGAAAAGCCCCCTCACTATTAAAAAAGTTTGAAGAGCAAAGAGAGCAAGATGGAGAAGCAAAAAAAGCAAGATGAAATTTTGTATGCCAAGCTGAATCTCGAAACGGCACAAATGTCGTGGAAGGATCTCGAGCGATTCTATGCTTCAGGGGCATTGATTTTCGTGGAGCGCGAGCTCGATTTGGTCGAAGTGGCAGTGCGCGTTGCTAACGATGAAAAGAAGGCAGTGGAGGATTGGTTGAAGGCCGGGCGTATTTTTAAGGTCACCGATGCGCAAGCGCTCGCATGGCACGAACAGGACGCATCCCTTTGGACCGTCGTCGTGAAGCCCTGGATATTGGTACAGGAACAGGGAAACGTCGCTGACAGCTTGCATTAACACAGTGCGGGAAAGTCATGAAAAACCGCAAAATCGCGAAAAATATCGGCAATTTCCCGGGTTTGGTGTAATCTATGCGGCTTTAGCCCTTCCAACACTTGGCACTAACGCGAGTCCGTTTATGAATATGCAATTAAGCACACAGACACATTCTCACTCCCACCACAAGCGCCGCTTCGGATGGTTGTTTGTACTCGGGGTCGTATTACTTTCGGGCCTGATGACAGGTTGTTCACGTCCTGGGGAAGAAAGTGTTAAAAGTCTGGTGGAAGAAGCCTATACCTGTAAACACATCGAAGTGGTGGATTTCAACAAGTTTGATTCGATGGCGGGTCTTTACTCCTACGTGGCGCAATATACTTTCAAAGTGCGCTTTGTAGAAGGAGAAAAGGGAGCGCAGAAATTCTTCAATGAATTGTCTTCCATCGTCAACATGAAGGGCGACAAATGGGAAGAATGGATGCAGCAAGAAGCCGTGCAGGATTATATTAATGACGAGTGTACGGAAGCAGGCGCTGTTGCGCTGGAGCGGATGTCCGAAATCGTGCTACAGCAAATGCATGAGAAGAAAAAAATGGTTGCCATGCCGCTTGTCATGCCCATGGTTGGTTGGGCTGAATATATGCCAGGACGTAAAGGGTGGGATATCACGATGCGGCGCGACAGATTGAGTGGAGAAGCTGAGTTGAGCGCTCCGGTGAAGCGTGAGGTATTGCTGAGGAAAGTGAAAATGAAGAAGGTACAGAAAAAATAGCGGCGCCAGATGCACGCATCCCAAATGATGCAGGATCATCAGAAATATTTCATCGCGATCCAGTAAAAGCCGTACATTGCAAGGGATACGATTGCAATGGCGATAGCTGCAAAGGCAGCAATCTGGAAGCGGGTTTTCGGGGGCAATGCGCACTGACTGTCGAACGAGCAGCTGTCTGCGGGCGCGTCGTTGTCAGGAGCGATGATGGGGTTGGTTTGGGCGGGATCCATAGCGCTGGTTATTTTAGCAAAGTCTTGAAAGAAAACGCCCCGAGAGATCGGGGCGTTTGTCGTTGTGGCTCCTGCCGCTTCGCTTAACGTTCGCTACGCTCACGTTAGCCTACGCCGTAACGAGTGGGGGTAGGGTTCCATTTATTTGGCATTCATGAGTGCGACGGTGGTATCCAGCATACGGTTATTGAGGCCAAAATAAAATGTCCCGATTTCTCGGGACACTTATTTTCCACTCGTTGTGGCTTCGGCCGCTGCGCTTAACGTTCGCTGCGCTCACGTTAGCCTACGCCGTAATGAATGGGGCGTAGTGCAACTTCGATTACTTAGCATTCATCAAAGCTACTGTGGTGTCCAACATACGGTTACTAAAGCCCCATTCATTATCATACCAAGACAGCACTTTGACGAGGTTGCCGTTGCTGACGCGGGTTTGGGTGGAATCGAAATAGCTTGATTCAGTCGTGTGGTTGAAGTCCACGGAAACCAGCGGTGCGGTGTTGTACCCCAGCACGCCTTTCATCGGGCCTTCTGAAGCGGCTTTCATCAGCGCGTTGATTTCTTCAACCGTTGTATTGCGTGCGGCGTTGAACGTGAGATCCACGACAGAAACGTTGATGGTCGGTACGCGCATGGCAAAACCGTCGAGCTTGCCGTTCAGTACTGGCAGTACGAGGCCAACCGCAGCAGCGGCGCCGGTGCGTGTCGGGATCATGCTCATGGTGGCAGAGCGGGCGCGACGCAGATCTTCGTGATACACGTCGGTCAGGACTTGATCGTTGGTGTAAGCGTGGATCGTGGTCATCAAACCGGTGACGATGCCGATGTTGTCGTTCAAGACTTTGGCAATCGGTGCCAGGCAGTTGGTGGTGCAGGAGGCGTTGGAAATAACGGTATCGGACGCTTTCAGGATGTCCTGGTTGACGCCAAAAACGACTGTGGCATCCACATCCTTGCCACCCGGCGCGGAGATGATGACTTTCTTGGCGCCACCTTTCAAGTGTGCTGAAGCGCGTTCCTTGGTGGTGAAAAAGCCCGTGCATTCCAGCACGACATCAACATTGAGTTCTTTCCACGGAATCAGGGCCGGATCGCGTTGTGCAAAAACGCGAATGCGGTCGCCATTTACCACCATATAGTCGCCATCGACGGAAACCGTGCCCGGGAACTTGCCGTGCGCGGTGTCGTATTGCGTTAAATGCGCGTTGGTTTGTGCATTGCCGAGATCGTTGATCGCAACGATTTGAATGTCATGCGTTTTGCCGCCTTCGTAGTGGGCACGCAACACATTGCGACCAATGCGGCCATAACCGTTAATTGCGACGCGAATAGTCATTTTTTTCTCCTGATAGTACGTTTATTGACTGTAAAAATGAGGTTTCTTTGTTTTCATTAGTTGCAACAGCCGCCGCCACCGCAGCAGCAACTGCCGATCAGGACGCGTTTCGCAGCGTCCACCACACTGTCGATGGTGAGGCCGAAGTGCTTGAACAAGACGCTTGCCGGCGCCGATTCGCCGAAGCTGTCGATGCCAACGACCGCACCATCCAGGCCGACATACTTGTGCCAGAAATCGGTGACGCCTGCTTCGACCGCGACACGCGGCAAATCGTGCGGGAGCACGCTTGCTTTGTAGAGTGCATCCTGGCGATCAAAAACGTTCGTCGAGGGCATGGACACCACGCGCGCGCCAATGCCTTCGCGGCCGAGTTGTTCCGCTGCCTTGATGGCCAACTCTACTTCGGAGCCAGTAGCGATCAAGATGATGTGTGCATCGGCCGCATCGCGCAGCACGTAGCCGCCACGATTGATATTGGCGATTTGTTCGTCGGTGCGTGGCATGAATGGCAGGTTTTGACGTGAGAAAATCAGCGTCGAGGGGCCGTTGTGGCGGCGCACAGCGTGTGCCCATGCAACGGCCGATTCGACCGTATCGCAGGGGCGCCAGTTATCGAGATTCGGGATGAGGCGCAAGCTGGAAACGTGTTCGACGGATTGATGTGTCGGACCGTCCTCGCCGAGACCGATGGAGTCATGCGTGAACACAAAGATCGAACGAATCCGCATCAGCGCGGCCATGCGAATCGCATTGCGGCTGTAATCCGAGAAAGTCAGGAAAGTTGCGCCGAACGGGATGTACCCGCCGTGCAGGGCAACGCCGTTCATGATCGCGCTCATGCCGAATTCGCGTACACCGTAGCTGATGTGATTGCCGGGTTTGTCAGCGCGCAAGGAAATGCTTTCTTTCCAGTTGGTCAGGTTCGAGCCGGTCAGATCAGCCGATCCGCCAAGAAATTCCGGCAGCACAGGTGCCATGGCTTGAATCGCATTCTGGCTGGCTTTGCGGGTGGCGATGGTTTCCTGCTTGGCTGTGCATTCTGCGATGTATTTGCGTACGATCTCGCCGAAGTTTACAGGCAGTTCGCCTTTCATGCGACGCACCAGTTCTGCGGCATCCACCGGATAACGTTCGCTGTATGCTTTGAACAGCGCATCCCAGTCGCCTTGCGCCGTGCGCCCAGTTGCTTTTGCATCCCACGCGGTGTAAACATCGGCGGGAATTTCAAATGGCGGGTGGCTCCAACCAATCGCTTCACGCACGCCGGCGATTTCCTTGTCGCCGAGTGGCGCACCGTGACAATCATGTGAGCCCGCTTTGGTTGGGCAGCCTTTGCCGATAACCGTCTTGCAGCAAATGAGGGTCGGCTTGTCAGATTTTTTGGCTTGTGCAATAGCGGCATCGACAGCATCAACGTTGTGGCCATCGACATTCGGAATGACGTGCCATCCGTAAGCTTCAAAACGCTTTGGCGTGTCGTCCGTGAACCAGCCTTCTACATGACCGTCAATGGAAATGCCATTGTCGTCATACAAGGCAATCAGCTTGTTCAGCTTCCAGGTGCCAGCGAGCGCACAGGATTCGTGCGAGATGCCTTCCATCAGGCAGCCATCACCGAGGAAAACGTAGGTGTGATGGTTGATGAGATCAAAATTCGGTTTGTTAAATTCGGCAGCGAGCAGCTTTTCTGCCAGTGCCATGCCGACCGCGTTGGAAATGCCTTGTCCGAGGGGCCCCGTGGTGGTTTCCACGCCCGGTGTCAGATGCGATTCGGGATGACCTGGGGTTTTCGAATGCATCTGACGGAAGTTTTTCAACTCTTCCATCGGCAAGTCATAGCCGGTCAAGTGCAGAAGGGCATACAGCAGCATGGAGCCATGACCGTTGGAGAGCACAAATCGGTCACGGTTGAACCATTTCGGATTGGTGGGGTTGTGGCGCAAGTGTTTGCCCCAGAGTGCAACCGAAATTTCGGCCATGCCCATCGGCATGCCGGGGTGACCGGAGTTGGCTTTTTGAACGGCGTCCATAGCCAGGGCGCGAATGGCATTGGCCATTTTGGTGGTGGGTAGCGAGGTAGTCATAATGGGTGGCTTTGTCTTGAATGCGGATTACAATCACGCACAATGCGATAGCAAGAGCGACATTTTACACCAGGGTTTTCCCTAAGGCTAAAATCGGGCGAATCTCCCTTCATTCAAACAAATTCTGAACCCTTCCCACATGACAATCATCAAAATACAGCGCATAGAGATGAAAATGCCGTCAAATGACGACAGAAACCCTGTTCGGGAGAGTTGAGGATGCCACGTCTTTATTGCCCCATCACCCTGTCACCCGGCGCTCGGGTGGTCTTGCCTGAGGCTGCCGCGCATCACGTACAGGTTTTGCGACTCAAAGAGGGCGACAGCATCACGCTTTTCAACGGCCAGGGCGGAGAGTATGAGGCGCGTTTGAGCGGGATAGAAAAGAAACGTGTGAGCGCCGTGATCATTTCGCATTCGCTGCGCGAAGCCGAGCTGGCTTATGCGGTGACCTTGGCGCAAGCGCTGCCTGAGAGTGCGAAGATGGATTGGATCGTCGAAAAGGCGGTGGAATTGGGGGCAGCGGCCTTGCAACCGCTTGCGACCCAGCGTGCCGTCGTCAAGCTGTCGGGTGAACGCATGGAAAAGCGTCTCGCGCACTGGGAAGCCATTGTGGCCGCTGCCTCAGAACAATGCGGGCGCAATCGCCTGATGCAGATCGCGCCAGTGATGGAGGTCTCGCGATGGGTGGCCGCGCCAGCCGATCAACCTCGGATTCTCTTCAGCCCACGTGCGACGCAAAGCTTTGCCGAGTGGGCGCGTGCACAAACGCCGCAAGCAGTGACGCTGATCATCGGTCCGGAGGGAGGATTGAGCAAGGAGGAAGAATCATTTGCCGAGGCGAAGGGCGCAATTTTGTTGTCGCTCGGCGACCGGGTGCTTCGAACCGAGACGGCGGGGGTGGCTGCGCTGGCGATGTTGTCGGGGTTGTGGGATCAAACTGGTGCAGTGAAAGCGACGATCTGATACAGCACGTTACAAGATAGTCGCAAGCGTTACAAATCAGAAAAACATGAACGATTCAATTGCCCCCAATATACGGACATGCCAAATGGCAGACACCGTTCACCAAATAGGGAGACAACATGACTAAGTTTCAACACAAATTTATAGTTGTAGCGCTGATTGCAGTCACCTCCATGAGTGCTGCTTATGCCCAAAATACGGAAACGCCACGCATTGACAGACGTGAAGCGCAGCAGCAACAACGCATCGATCAAGGCGTGAAATCGGGCGAATTGACCAACAGGGAAGCGAATACCTTGCAGCGCCGCCAAAATCGCATCAACGCAGCTGAGGAAAAAGCGAAGGCGGATGGGAAGGTAACGCCACAAGAGCGGAGAAAATTGCGTAAGGCACAAAACCGCAATAACCGCGCGATTTACAAAAAGAAGCACAATGCACGCAGCGCACCAAACTAAAAAAGATAAGGCGGGATGATGAAAGTCATTCCGCTGTTTTTTTCCAATACTCCGGCTCAACGGTGATGGTCTCATTGCCAGCAGTCAACAAGATCTGCCCTTCCTGAATGGTGCAATGCAGCGCCATGTTGCGCCCGGAAAGTTTTGCCATTGCTTGAGTAGCAGTAACCGGTAAACGAATCACAGTAAGGTTGGAAAGTCGTTCGAGTTTGTCGCGCTGCTGGTTCCACCACACATCGGCCGCATTCCCGTAACACACCACGATGACTTGCGATGCGCGGCCACAGGCTTGTCGCACGCGGCGTTCATCCGGTTGACCTACTTCGATCCAGCGTTCGATTACGCCTGTCAAATCTTTTTGCCACAGATCCGGTTCATCTTCACTGCTCAGCCCTTTGCCGAAAGCGAGGGCTTCATCAGCAAGCAATGCAAACGTCAGCAAGCGCACCATCATGCGTTCGTCGGTCTCGGAAGGGTGACGCGCGAGCGTCAACGCGTGCTCGGCATAGTAACCGCGATCGATATCGGAAATGCTGAGGGAAGCCTTGCAGATGATGGATTTGAGTGCCATGCAGTAGTTCTAATCTTCCTCGCCTACCCTCACCGCATGCTCGCGCGTGGTGTGGAAAGTCAATTTCGGCCAGCGCTCTTGCGTCAAGCGCAAATTCACGGAAGATGTCGCGAGATAGGCGAGATTGCCAGCGGCATCATGTGCAAGATTGTGCGACAGCGCTTTTTCAAAATCGTCCAGATTGCGTTTGTCTTCGGCGCTGACCCAGCGCGCACTGCTGATGCTCGTGCCATCAAATGCGGCGTCCACGCCATATTCATTCAACAATCGGCTGGCAACAACTTCAAACTGCAACACGCCGACTGCGCCGAGAATCATGTCGCCACCGGCGAGCGGTTTGAAAACCTGGACCGCACCTTCCTCGCCCAATTGCTGCAAGCCCTTCTGTAGCTGCTTGGTCTTGAGCGGGTTTTTGATGCGCACGGCACGGAAGAAATCTGGCGCAAAATAAGGGATGCCAGTGAACTGAAGCATTTCGCCTTCGGAAAAGCTGTCCCCGATTTGCATGTTGCCGTGATTGGGCAAACCAATGATGTCACCCGCGTAAGCTTCTTCTACTTGTTCACGAGACGAGGCCATAAACGTGACTACACTGGACACGCGCACATCGCGTTCCAAACGCAAGTGTCGCACACGCATGCCCCGCTCAAAACGTCCCGAACACACGCGCAAAAATGCAATACGGTCGCGGTGCGCCGGATCCATATTGGCTTGAATCTTGAACACAAAACCGGAAAAAGCGGGTTCGGTTGGCTCGACCATGCGCAGGGTGGCATCGCGGGGACGCGGTGGTTGCGCCCAGTCGAGCAGAGCATTTAAAATTTCCCGCACGCCAAAGTTGTTGATGGCGGAGCCGAAGAAGACGGGCGTGAGTTCGCCTGCGAGAAATTCTTCCAGATTGAACGGGTTCGATGCGCCATGCACCAGTTCCACTTCGCTGCGCAATTGTGCAATCTCCATCGGGAACATCTCGTCAAGCTTGGGATTGGCAATGCCCTTGATGATTTCAAACGTTTGATCGGCGCGCTCACTACCGGCTTCAAACAGCATGATTTCATCGTTGATCAAGTGATACACGCCGCGAAACGATTTGCCCATGCCAATCGGCCAGGTAATCGGCGCGCAGCGGATTTTCAGCACTGTCTCCACTTCATCCAGCAATTCCAGTGGATCGCGTGCTTCACGATCCAGCTTGTTCATGAAGGTGATGATCGGTGTATTGCGCATGCGGCAGACATTGAGCAGCTTGATCGTCTGTTCTTCCACGCCGTTACCGGCATCGATCACCATTAGCGCGGAGTCGACGGCGGTCAACACACGATAGGTATCTTCAGAAAAATCCTGGTGGCCGGGGGTGTCGAGCAGGTTGACCACGTGATCGCGGTACTCAAACTGCATGACCGAACTCGCGACAGAAATGCCGCGCTGCTTTTCAATTTCCATCCAGTCCGACGTCGCATGACGCGCACTCTTGCGCGCTTTGACCGTGCCCGCGAGTTGAATCGCACCACCGAACAGCAGCAGCTTTTCGGTGAGCGTGGTTTTGCCCGCGTCCGGGTGCGAAATGATGCCGAAAGTGCGGCGGCGCGCGACTTCCTTCGCAATGCGTTTTGCGAGGGCATCGTTGCCAGAAGCGGTGACGGTTGACGTTTTGTCCTGATCGGCGGCCATAGGGGATAACTTGCGGAAAACCTGAGAGTCTAGCGGGGATCAGCGGACAAGTCCAATGTTGCTAACAAAGCATAAAAGACTAAGCGCGACTAAACACGTGTTCCCACAAACGCAGGCTGACTTCGGTAAGGGGAGCGATTTCATGCGGTTCTGCGCGCGCGTCTTCCGTTCCCTGTAGTCTTGCCAAATGCTGACGCTTGCGGAATTCGCGATACGCATCGCTCACGGCGAGCCCCATACCGCTTGGAATAAGCTCCAGCTCGTCGCACATGCGTAGCAGAGCAATGTTGCCAAGATTGCCGGTGAGTTGCGGATATTGCGCAGCATGGAGCAAGACGAGGTATTGCACGATGAATTCGACATCGACCATGCCACCAGCATCTTGCTTCAAGTCAAAAAGCGGGTCACGGTTGGGATGCGCGTCACGCATTCTTTGGCGCATCGCGAGTACTTCTGTTTTTAGCGTTGCGGCCTCTCGCGGCTGACGCAAGACTTCATCACGGATGCGCTCAAATTGTTTGCCGATGGCTTCGTCGCCTGCACAAAAGCGCGCGCGCGTAATGGCTTGATGTTCCCACACCCAGGCCGATTGTTTTTGGTAATGCTCAAAGGCAGACAATGAGGACACAAGCAATCCGCTGGCGCCATCAGGACGCAGTGCCGTATCAACATCAAAGAGAATGCCGGCGGAGGTGTGGGTTGTCATCCAGGTGATAAAACGTTGCGCCAGTCGCGCATATAACATCGGCGCGTCAGGATGATCATCTTCATAAAGAAAAATCACGTCGAGGTCGGAAGCGTAGCCGAGTTCCTTTCCGCCCAATTTGCCGTACGCAATGATGGCGAATCTGGGCGCATCAAGGTGGCGGTTGGGGAAGGTGTGCCAGACGGCTTGGAGCGCTGTCGCCACGATCATGTCGGCCAGTGCGGAGAGATGATCGGCAAGATGCTCCATGGTCAATCCACCTTGCAGATCGTGCGCGAGAAGATGGAAAAGATGTGCGTGGTGAACCTCGCGCAGCAAATCCATCTGACGTTCCGTGTCGCCATGCAGTGAAGCGAGTTGCTGTCGGAGATCGTGCGCTACGTCTTGCCAGTCCGGAATCGTTTTGAGCAGCAAATCGTTGAGTAATTCATCCAGCAGAATGGGGTGCTGTGCCAAAAATTGCGCTGCCCAACCGCTGGCGTGCATGATGCGTATGACGCGTTCCAAGGTCTTGGGGTACTCCGTGAGCAGCGCGAGATATGCGGCGCGACGCGCAATCGCTTCAAACAAATCCATCAATCGGCTGAGCGTGGCAAAGTGCGAGTCGCCGGTTTTAACGATGAGCGGCAATGCGGCATTGCATAGTGCCGCGAGGAGGTCGCGACTGGCTTCAGGAAGCGCCTTGATGCGTGGCGCTTGCCACGTAGCGAGGAGTCGTCTGGCACTTTGATCAGGGTGCTCAAATCCGATGGCGTGCATGCGAGCCACGATGGTTTCCCATTGGTCCTCAGAAGAAGTCGCGATGCCAAGAAGATCGAGTGTGGTGGCTGGGTCTCGTCCAGCCGGCTCAGATTTATCGCTGAAAATGGCATCAAAACGTGATGCAACAAACTGGCGATGCTGGTTGATGATTTGCAGTAGACTGCCATTGTCATCAAAGCCCATGCTCTGGGCAATGATGAGCAGATCCGATTCATTGGGCGGCAAGAGGTGTGTCTGTGCATCGTCGAGATATTGCAGGCGATGTTCAAGATTGCGCAAAAAATGATAGGAGTCGAGCAATTGAGAAACCTCCTCCTTGGGCAGCAGATTTTTTTCAGCCACGATGCGCAGAATTTGTCGTGTTGAGCGGTCGCGCAAGGCCGGATCGCGTCCGCCGCGAATAAGCTGAAAGGATTGCGCCAAAAATTCAATTTCACGAATGCCGCCGCGACCCAATTTGATATTGTTGGTGCGTTCGGGGTGCAAGCTTTCCTGACGGGTTACTTCGGCGCGGATTTGTCCATGCATGGTGCGAATGGCGTTGATGACGCCGTAATCCAGATAGCGCCGGTACACAAAAGGCCGGATGATGCCTTCCAGTTCCGCAAGGTCTTCTGGTCTCCCCGTGACGGGTCGGGCTTTGACCCAGGCGTAGCGCTCCCACTCGCGTCCTTGCACGAGGAAATATTCTTCAATCATGGCGAGGCTGGCGGCCAGAGGGCCGGAAGCACCGTTTGGACGCAAAGCCATATCGACACGGAAAGTAAAACCATCCTCGATGACTTCAGAGATGGCGGCAATCAGCCGCTGTCCCAGGCGCACAAAGAATTCATGGTTGGAGAGTTGGCGCTGTCCTGAAACAACCTGCGTTTCGCCGCCTTCGCCGTAAGCAAAAATGAGATCTATGTCAGAAGAAACATTCAGTTCCCGGCCGCCTAATTTCCCCATGCCGATTACCATCAATTCCTGAGGCGCGCCGGATTCGGCGCCGATGGGTGTACCATGTGCTGCCAGCATGTCAGCCATCAAGGCGTCAAGGTGGGTTTGGATGACAAAATCGGCAAAGGCACTCATGGCTTCCACTACTTCAGCCAGATTTGCACGACCCGTGATATCGCGTTCGATCAGCGCGGCAATCAAAAGGTTGCGAATGCGCCGCATGGCACGGGGAAGCGGAAGCCCCTGATCTATTTCCTTTTGTAAAAGCGACCCAAAATTCAGGGAGGCAAGGGATAATTCAGCCAGGTGGGCAATTTGCACGCCACGGCTGGGATCGGCGTTCAACCAGTGCGTATAGAAACGAGACGCTTCCTTGGCAGAAATTCGCGATGATGTCATGGTTGAAAGGTAAAATGACAGTGTTTGATGGTTCGGAGTGCCGGTTTGGCTTGCCCACGCCAGCATATCGCAAAACAACAGTTTTCAATATCAATGAAGCATCCACAGTGAAAAATTGCATGTCTTGGCTGATGCACGGGACGCAAGTTTGCACGATGGTTTTCCCATGACTGTAGATCAACCCGATCCCGTTCCAAATAAAGCACGTTTAGCCGCTGCATGGGAAGCGTGCCGGGATTGCTATCGGCTTCATCATGGGTTCATACGCCGGTTGCGCAACATCGTGCTCAAAATCAGTGCGGCGCTCCTTGTGATGATTTGCCTGATGTATCTGGCCATACAACATCTTCTTTGGCCGAGGCTGGAAGATTACAAGACGAAAATCGAACAAACGGCAAGCAAGGCCGTTGGCCAGCAGGTGACGATCAAGGCTTTGCGTGCGGAATGGAAAGGCTTCAATCCAGGATTGACGCTGGAAGAGGTGGCCATACGCGATCAGGACGGCAAGACCTTGATAGCGTTGCCGCGCGTGGCAGCAACGCTGTCCTGGCGGTCGATCCCCGCTCTGGGGCTGCGTTTCAAGCAGATGGAAATTACAGGGGCCGAACTCGATGTCCGTCGCGATCGGGGCGGTAATATCCATGTTGCAGGCATGCTGTTTGACTCCGCCAAAGGGAGTGATAGCGATGGTGCGCAATGGGTATTAAAGCAGGACGAAATCGTGATTCGCGAAGCGCGCATGCAGTGGCGCGACGAAATGCGTCAAGCGCCGCGGCTGGAACTGGAAGATGTGCGTTTGGTGCTGCAAAATGAAGGATGGTCGCACCAACTTTTACTGACAGGGAAGCCGCCCGCCAAACTGGCGGCGCCGATTGAAGTGCGCGCCGATTTTAAACACCCGCTATTTGCTTCGGATATTTCAGACGTCAGTAGCTGGAAAGGGGTGCTCTATACCGATTTGCCGAACACGAACCTGGCAGGATGGAACCCCTACTTTGACTATCCTGTTGAACTAAAAAAGGGATTTGGCTCCGTGCGCGCGTGGCTGACCCTCGATCGGGCGCGCATCGCTGACTTTACTGCCGAAATGTCGTTAAGCGATGTGGCAATACGCCTCGACAGAGATCTTGAGATGTTGAATTTAAAAGAACTGAGCGGAAAGATTTCTGCTAGGTCGCACGGCATTCTGACGCGTAATGAGGGGAATCTGTCGTTCGGAGAAAGTGGACACAGCGTTGAGTTGAAAAACATGACCCTCAAGACGCAAGAAGGTCTGGTGTTGCCGGAAACAAGTATCAGCCAGGAATATCAGCCGGGTCAATACGGCGAACCTAGCCGCACTTTATTTCGCGTCGAGCAAGTTGATCTCGAAACGCTGGCGCAGTTCAAAAAATACGTTCCTCTGGCCAAGGATGTGCGCAAAGCGCTGGAGGATCTGTCACCCCAAGGGCGGTTAAAAGATTTTGAAATTGAATGGCAAGGCAGTTACCCCAAGGTGTCGTCTTATCGTGTGAGCGGCGAATTCGAAGGGCTGACCTTGAAGCCGCAAGCGGCAGACGTTAACCAATCCAATCAAACGGCAGGAGAGGTGAAAGCCCAGCAAGCGCGTATCCCGGGTATCCCAGGCTTCCACAATTTGACGGGCAGAATTCACGCAAATCAATTGGGCGGCAACATTGAGCTGGATACAGAAAAATCGATTCTGTACTTTCCTGGCATATTCAAGGAGCCAGCGATGGCGTTCGCCTCGCTCCAGCTGCGTGCCGAATGGGCTTTCAAGGACAGAAACAGGCAGCTTGAAGTCTCCGTGAGCAAAGCGGATTTTGTTCACGAAGACATGGAGGGGTCGCTTAAAGGCAAGCACATTCGATCACTCAATCTTCAAGACAAGTGGCCGGGGTATCTCGAATTGAGTGGCAAGATATCGGGATGCGATGTCAAAAAATTGGATCGTTACCTTCCCACACAAACGCCAGCGGGGCTCAGAAAATGGCTGACGGGCGGGATCGAAGAAGGGTTTGTGCGTGATGTGCAATTCAGGATGAAAGGAAATCTCGGGGATTTTCCCTTCCCAGCAGCGCAAGCCAAAAAGCATAAGGGAGAATTTTTCGTCAATGCGATTCTGGAGAATGCCAAACTGAATTACACGCCGGGCGAATTCGCCAAAGACGGCAAGTCGCCGTTGTGGCCGGTCGCTGAAAAAATACAGGGACGCCTCACCGTGAATGGCTCAAGGATGGAAATATGGGCGGGCACGGCACAGACGGCCAATGTGGCGCTGGCGGATGTGTCGGCAGTGATACCGGACATGTTGTCTGGAGACATGCGGGTGGATATCAGCGGGCATGCGAATGGAACGCTTCAGAATTTGCTGCGCTATACCACCCTCTCGCCGGTGGCTGGGTGGATTGATGGTTTTACAGAAGACGTGAGGGGAACAGGCAACGCGCGGTTGCATTTGAAAATGTCGCTTTTGCTTGATCGGATGAAAGACTCCAAAGTCAAAGGCGAACTACAGTTTGAAAACAATGACATCAAACTGTTCAAGGACTTGCCGCTCCTGTCGAAAGCCAAAGGCAAACTGGAATTTTCAGAAAGCGGTTTCAGCTTGCATGATATTGGTGTCGGATTTCTGGGTGGAGAGGCACGCATTTCCGGCGGCACACAGGAAGATGGGAAATTTCTGGTGAAGGCATCCGGGGGACTCACGATAGAAAACGTGCGCAAAGAATATCCGGGTCTTCCAAAGCGCATCTCGGGGCAAACCAGTTATGCCGTGGCGGTCAGACAAAAAACGGGTCAGCCGGACATAGAGATATCATCCAACTTGCGCGGTGTCGCTTTCGATTTCCCCGCGCCTATCCGAAAAATCAAAAACGATAGTTTGCCCTTGAAAGTGATACTGACCGATCAAACGCCTGCCGAAGGCGCTATGCGGCGGGATCAAATCGACATTGAACTCGGTTCCCATATTGCTGCGCGCTATCAGCGCCAGAAAAGCGGTGAGAAGGATGCCGTGTGGCAGGTGTTGCGCGGCGGGATAGGGGTGTATGCCAAGCCGCCGGAACCGGCGTCAGGCGTTGCCATGCGCTTGTTCATACGCGAATTCAATGTCGACACCTGGAAAGAGGTGCTGGGATCCTTGGATGGCAGCAAGGAAGAGAAGGCATCTAAGACAGAAAAGCTTGAGAAGACGCAGCAAGCTGGCGCGAATATGTTGCAGTACTTTACCCCCACCAGTTTTTCGATAGGAACTCCCAAGCTGGTCGCTTCAGGCCTGCAATTTGATCGCGTTGACTTGCATGTTGAGCGACGTGAGGACAGTTTGCAGGTGGGGATCAAGTCTCGTCAGGCCACAGGTTTGGTCAATCTTGCTGAAGATGCGAAAAGTGGACAGAGCAAGATCATGGCGCGCTTGTCGGCGCTCAACATCTCCGAGACCTTGGTGCCCAGAGCCAGTGAATTACTGGAAGCATCGGACAAGCCTTCAACGCTACCGAATCTGGATATTGTTGCGGAAAACTTTGAAATTTATGGCAAAAAATTAGGGCATCTGGAGCTTGTTGCGGGCAATGCGCCCAGTGCGGCGGGGCGTCAATGGAACATCGACAAACTTGTCATTGATAATTCTGGCGGCAGCTTAAACGCTTCAGGGAAATGGGTGGCGCGGAAAGCGGCGAACCATACGGCGTTGAAGTATTCCTTGAAATTGAAAGATGCCGGGAACTTTCTGGAACGCCTGGGATTCAAAGATGTGCTCCGCGATGGTGAGGGCAGGATGGAGGGAGACGTGCAATGGGCAGATACGCCTTTTTCGCTGCACAAGCCAAGCTTGTCAGGGAACCTATCACTCTCACTGAAAAGGGGGCAGTTCCTGCCTGCCGACCCGGGGGTCGCAAAATTATTGAACGTGTTGAGCTTGCAAAGTTTGCCGAGACGTTTGGTGCTGGATTTCCGGGATGTGTTTTCGAAAGGGTATGCATTTGATCGCGCGAGCGCCACGGCGAATATTTCCAAAGGCGTTTTGGAGACGCACAATCTCAAGATGCGGGGTGGCAGTTCGACGGTCTTGATGGAAGGTAGCGCAGATATCGTGAAAGAAACCCAGGATCTGCATGTCGTTGTCATCCCAGACATCGATACGTCAACCGCCACGATTGCAGCCTTGATTGTGAACCCGGTCGTTGGTGTTGGCACTTTTCTTGCACAATTATTTTTAAAAGACCCGCTGATGAAAGCCATGACTTTTGAGTATCATGTCACGGGTTCATGGGCTGAGCCAACGGTGACCAAATTGGCCAGGAAAGAGAAAAACGAAACCGGAGACGCCTCCGAACCCACGGACAGCACAGACAATACGGACAATTAACCAGAAGGTACGATATGAGTAAAGTAGCGGCAGTTCAAATGATTTCTGCGCCGACCATTCCGGAAAATCTGGTGGCGGCGCGTCGATTGATCACGGAGGCAGCAAAAAAAGGTGCCGAACTGGTGCTCTTGCCCGAATATTGGGCCGCGCTGGAAGCGCGCGATGCCGACAAGCTGGCACACGCCGAAACGCCGGGAAGCGGGCCCGTGCAGGATTTCATGTCGGGCATTGCCAAGGAGTTGGGCATTTGGTTGCTGGGGGGAACGCTGTCCTTGAAGTCACAGGTCGAAAACAAAGTCTTGAATACCATGATGGTGTACAACCCGCAGGGAGAGAACATCGCGCGCTACGACAAGATCCACTTATTCAACTTCGTCAAAGGTGAGGAATCCTATGATGAATCGCGCGCCATTACGCCCGGCGACAAGGTGGTGACATTTGAAGCGCCTTTCGGTCGCGTTGGCCTTTCCGTTTGCTACGACTTGCGCTTTCCCGAGCTGTATCGCGCGATGGGGACGTGTGCCTTGATTGTGATGCCGGCGGCCTTCGTTTACACCACCGGCAAGGCGCACTGGGAAATTTTGTTGCGCGCTCGGGCGATCGAAAACCAGTGTTATTTGCTGGCTGCGGGGCAAGGCGGTCGGCATCCGACAGGGCGCAAGACTTACGGCTACAGCATGCTGATCAATCCCTGGGGCGAGATCGTGGATGTTTTGCCCGAAGGAGAAGGCGTGGTGATTGGTGAAATCGACCAGAAGTTATTAGCAGACATACGCGAGCGCTTGCCTGCGCTGAAACACCGGACGCTGTAAAAAAGATTCAGGGCGCCCAAGGCGCCCTGAATCTTTTTTACACTCTAATCCCGTATTTTTCCCGATACGCAGCCACCGCATCCTTGTATTGCAGCAGCGCGGGGTCGACATTGGAATAGGAGAGAAAGCACAGTAAATCGTTCAGATTGCCAATGGAGATGACCGGCATTTGATGGGCAATCTCCACTTCTTCGACGGCGGAACGATCAGAGAGCACCCCATCCTTGCCGCCGCGCTCCATGCGATCCAGCGCAATCAGTACGGCGCAAGGCGTCGCGCCAGCAGCGCGGATGATGTCCACTGATTCGTTGACGGACGTGCCGGCAGAGATCACATCATCAATAATGACAACGCGTCCTTTGATCGGTGCGCCAACAATATTGCCACCTTCACCGTGATCTTTCGCTTCCTTGCGGTTGTAAGCGAAGGGCACGTTGCGCCCATGATTGGCTAGCGCAACGGCGGTGGCGGCCACTAACGTGATGCCCTTGTAGGCCGGGCCAAAGAGCATGTCAAACGCGATGCCGGAATTCAGCAGGGCTTGTGCGTAAAAGTCGGCCAGTTTGCCGAGTGATGCGCCGTCGTTAAACAAGCCGGCGTTGAAAAAATAAGGCGATTTTCGACCGGCTTTGGTGATGAACTCGCCAAAACGCAAGACGCCGCTATCCACGGAAAACCGGATAAATTCGTTCTGCAAATTACCCACAATCAGCTCCGAAATGATGATGTGAAAAAGTGACGCGAAAGGGCTATTGTAACGTGCGTCCGAAAGGTTTTCATAAATTTGGGATAATGCGAGCTTCTTCAGTCTGGTCTTATCATGAAAATTATCACGGCTAATCTCAATGGCATACGTTCCGCAGCGCGCAAAGGCTTTTTCGCGTGGATGCAAGCCCAATCGGCAGATATCGTTTGCGTGCAAGAGCTGAAAGCGCAGGCGGCTGATATGACGGCAGAATTTTTTACGCCATCTGATTATCAGGGGCATTTCCACTATGCGGAAAAGAAGGGGTACGCTGGGGTTGGTCTTTATAGCAAACGGCCGCCGGACGCCGTCCAGATCGGTTTTGGCGAAGATGAATTCGATGCCGAGGGACGCTATGTTCGCTGCGATTTCGGCAAGCTCAGCGTCATCTCGCTGTATGCCCCCTCGGGGTCGGCTTCTCCTGAGCGACAGGCAGCCAAGTTTCGCTTCATGGCAGCTTTTTTGCCCCACGTGAGCGCACTCATAAGAAGTGGGCGTGAAATCGTGATTTGCGGTGACTGGAACATTTCGCACAAAGAAATCGATCTCAAAAACTGGAAAAGCAATCAGAAAAATTCTGGCTTTTTGCCCGAAGAGCGCGCATGGATGAGCCAAATTTTTGATGAGCTTGGCTGGGTGGATGTGTATCGCCGTCTCTATCCCGAAGCCACGGGTGAAGCGTACACATGGTGGAGTAACCGCGGCCAGGCCTGGGAAAAGAATGTTGGGTGGCGCATTGACTACCAGGTGGCCACACACGGCCTGGCCTCAGCCGCGAGAGAAGCGTCTATATATAAGGCGCAGCGATTCAGCGACCATGCGCCGTTGACGATCATTTACGATCATCCCCAATAATTTTTGCCGTCGTCCTCTGGCGGGGGTAACGCTTTCCCTTACTCTCGCAATGGCCGGTTATGGCGAAGGCGTTCAAGAATGTCTGATGATGTGCCTTCAACGAACCCTCCCCGACAAAAGAAAAACCGGGTCAGTGTGTAGTGCAACTGGTTTTGGGACATCGATGAAATTGCCACCCACTGGTTGGCGCGCGTAGGTATCCATTTTCCCTGTGCCGTGCCGTAGGCATAACGTTTGAGCTGCAGGGTTTGACAGTTGATGCCTTCAAAGCTGACATTCTTTGCACCGGATGAACTGGTGGCAACGACGACGTAGCGCACAATCGTCGCATCAGGGGTGACCGTCAAGGTTTGTGCGTCAACGGCGTAGGTTTGGCGTGACGTCGGACCGGTATCGACAATGAGCAGGGTCTTGGGGTTCAGAAAAGCAGGAAAAGTCGGAAGCGACACGTCTTGTTCAACCTTGGGGCGCATGGCTTCGAGGGCTTCCGCTTCATCATCTGGACCGAATTTCCCGTTACTGGCGGGACTCGCGCAGGCGGAGACCAACAAAACAAGTGCGGTAAGAACGGAAAGATATCGGAAAGCGAGAAAATCAGTCATGAATGGAAAGGATGCGTGGCGTGCTGTTGCGTCGGTGGCGAGAAGGCTTTGCCTGCTCGGAGATTTGTTTTTTACTGGCGTTTTGCACTTGCGGTGGCAGGTAGCGCGAAAGCTCCTGTAGGGCTCTGTGATAGACGTCGCGTTTGAATTCAATGACCGTTTCAAGTGGAACCCAGTAGTTATGCCAGCGCCAGGCATCAAACTCCGGCGTGTCATTGATTCGTAGGTTGATGTCATGGTCACGGCCAATAAGGCGTAGCAAAAACCATATTTGTTTTTGCCCACGGTAGTGGCCACGTATTTCTCGTCGGATGAAGTTCTCCGGAACTTCATACCTTAGCCAATCTCTCGTGCGTCCGACGACCTTGACGTGTTCTTGCCGCAATCCGGTTTCTTCTTGCAGCTCACGGTACATCGCTTGTTCCGGCGTTTCCCCGTGTTTGATACCGCCTTGCGGAAATTGCCAGGAATGTTCCCGAACACGCTTCCCCCACCAAACCTCGTTGTGCAGGTTTAACAGGATAATGCCGACGTTCGGGCGATACCCTTCACGATCCAGCATACAGCACCTCAAAAATTCTGCCGCCAGGCGTATTTCAGCAGGTGAGCTTATCTCCCCAGCTCGCAGTTAGTGCATGGTCTACCCGCGAGAACTCTGAAATTGACAATAATTGTAGCCAATCGATCCATCCATTACGCACCGACATGCTAATCCTATAAAATTGCATTGATTATACTCCTCCTTTTTTGAAAAGAATTGACCAATGCGCGCTTCGCAATTTTTTATCTCCACTTTGAAAGAAGCCCCGTCCGACGCCGAGATTGTTAGCCACAAATTCATGATGCGTGCTGGGATGATCAAACGACTCGGTTCGGGAATTTACACCTATATGCCGCTTGGCTTGCGCGTGATCCGCAAAGTCGAAAATATTATTCGGGAGGAAATGAATCGCGCGGGCGCCATCGAGTTGCTGATGCCAGTTGTGCAACCTGCCGAGCTCTGGCAAGAGACCGGACGGTGGCAGAAATACGGCCCGGAGTTGCTGAGAGTTAAGGACAGGCATGGCCGTGATTTCATCATCCAGCCGACCTCCGAAGAAGTGGTGACCGACGTGGCACGTTCCGAGATCAAGTCTTACCGGCAACTGCCAGTGAATTTTTATCACTTCCAAACCAAGTTCCGCGACGAACGCCGTCCGCGTTTCGGGCTGATGCGCGGGCGCGAATTTACGATGAAGGATGCCTATTCCTTTGATCGTGACGCGGAAGGCATGCGCAAGTCTTACCAGATCATGTATGACGCCTACGTCCGCATATTTACGCGCTTTGGTTTGCAGTTTCGGGCAGTGGCGGCAGACAATGGCGCGATTGGCGGTACGGGTTCGCATGAATTTCATGTGATCGCGGAAACGGGAGAGGACGCGCTGGTGTATTGCCCGCATTCTGATTATGCCGCCAATATGGAAGCGGCAGAAGCTTTGGCACATCCCCAGGCGCGCGCGGTGTCCACGCAAGCGATGGAAAAAGTCGCGACGCCCGGCAAAAAAACGATGGAAGAAGTGGCTGTGTTTTTTGGTTTGCCACTGACCAAACTCGTGAAATTCATTGCGGTCATGCGCAAAGGGGAAACGGAGACGGCGCCGGATCGCTTCGCCATCATTCTGCTGCGCGGGGATCATGAGCTCAATGAAGTCAAGACGCAAAAACGTCTGGGCGAATTCCGCTTTGCCAGCGACGATGAAATCGTCACGCACACGGGTTGCCGCCCTGGGTATCTGGGCCCTGTTGGATTGAAAGACGTGGACATTTTCGCGGATCACGCCGTGGAGGCGATGAGCGATTTCGTGTGTGGCGCAAACGAAGCCGGTTATCACTTGAAGGGCGTCAACTGGGAGCGGGATGTGCCATTACCGAAAATCATCACCGATTTCCGTAATGTGGTAGCAGGCGATCCTTCGCCGGACGGCAAAGGGACATTGGCGATTCAGCGCGGCATCGAAGTCGGGCATGTTTTCCAGCTCGGCGACTGCTATTCGGCAAGCATGAAAGCGACGTATCTGGACGAGAGTGGCAAGCCGCAACTCATGCAGATGGGTTGCTACGGCATTGGCGTGACGCGCATTCTCGGTGCGGCGATCGAGCAGAATTTCGACGACAAGGGCATCATCTGGCCGACCGCCATCGCGCCATTTGAGGTGGTGTTGTGTCCGATGGGTTACGATCGCAGCGCGATGGTCAAGGAGGCTGCAGACAAACTGCACGCCGATTTGCAGCAAGCGGGCGTGGATGTGATCCTGGATGACCGTGGCGAACGCCCGGGCGTGATGTTCGCAGACTGGGAACTGATCGGTGTGCCGCACCGGGTGGTGATCGGTGAGCGCGGGCTGAAGGAAGGCAAGCTGGAATACCAGGGGCGTCGGGATACGGTGGCGACCAATGTGGACTCGGGCGAGATGGTCGCCTTTGTCAGAAATCAACTTGCAAAGCAAAGTTGACGCGCAGTACTTGAAGCAGAATGGGTGGAGCCAGTAAGATGGATGGGAAAACGCTTCAGGTCAACGCAGCCGGCAATCACCTTATCAGGCCATGACGACTCATCAGTGGGCACATCGCTTTGTCACAACGGCGCTTCTTGCCGGGGCGTTTGTGTGCTTGCCTGTCGCGGCCGGTGGCCAAAAAGAAGAAGCGCTGGGCGATTCGGTGCGTCTGGCCTTGTCCAACGCCATTACCGATGCGCGTCCGCCCAAGCCACAGTTTGAGGATATCAATCAGCGTATCAGTTACTTGAACTGGCTGGGCGACAAGTCGGAACGGCTGAAAAAGACAATGCCCCACGATAAAGCGCGGCGGGAATTTCTGGAAACGGTTTGGTATGAAGCCAAACGCGCCGGCTTGGAACCTTCGCTTGTCTTGGGTTTGATACAGGTGGAATCCGCCTTTCGAAAGTACGCCGTGTCCAAGGCGAAAGCCCATGGTTATATGCAGGTGATGCCGTTCTGGACGCGCGTGGTTGGCGATGGTGATCGCCGCAAGTTATTCCACTTGCAAACCAATTTACGCTACGGCTGCTCGATACTGCGCATGTATCTGGAAATGGAGCGGGGAAACCTCTTTTTTGCGTTGGGGCGCTATAACGGTAGTCGCGGTCGCGCGGAATATCCCCAGGCGGTGCTGTCTGCGTGGCGTAGGTGGGAGAAAAAGAGTTGATGCCGCAATAGGGTGGTGGGCAGGCAAAGAAAATGGCCTCGTCATTGCTGACAAGGTCATTTTTATTTCAGCGTCTCCAAAGGCCGGAAATCGCTTCCGGCCAGGAGATGCGTAGCGATCAGGACAGGTGACCGGAAATGAGCTTGGTCATTTCGAACATGGACACTTGCTTCTTGCCGCCAAATACTGCTGACAACTTGTCGTCCGCGTTGATCATGCGCTTGTTTGCGGCATCTTGCAGGCCGTTTTTCTTGATGTAGTCCCACACTTTCTTGGTGACTTCCGTGCGGGGCATTGGAGAACCGCCTACGACTTCGCTCAGTATGGCCGACGGGGTCATCGGCTTCATGAAGGCGGCATTGGGTTTGCGAGGTTTAGCGGGCGCTTTCGGCTTGGCCTTCTTGGCAACCACTTTTTTGGCGGCTGGCTTTTTGGCGACCGCTGCCTTCTTCACGGCTGGCTTTTTCGCGGCTACTTTTTTCTTCGCAGCGACTTTTTTCTTCGCTGCTGGCTTTTTGGCGGCCACTTTCTTCTTGGCTGCTGGCTTCTTCACGGCGGGCTTCTTTGCCGCTACTTTCTTCTTTGCTGCGGGTTTCTTGGCAGCTACTTTCTTCTTTGCTGCGGGTTTTTTAGCGGCCACTTTCTTCTTGGCTGCTGGCTTTTTTGCTGCTGGTTTTTTGGTTGTTGCCATAAGTAGGTCCTCTTCACATAAAAACGATGGGAAATTCGCTTCTATAAGGAACCACTGATTCAATTCATACGGATTTCTGCATTGAATCAGGGCTTCCCTATACACATCGAATAATGTTGTGAATTTCTATGTGATGCAAGTTTTTTTTGCGATTTTTTCTGCGAATGTGCACAGAGTGAGACGCGCTAGCCACACATTGCGACAAAACGCAGTTGAAGATGCGTAGCGAGTATCGGAGAGAGCGATAAAACTAGCGCATGCCCGGCATCATGCCCTGTAGCCCGCGCATCATTTTCATCATGCCGCCGCCCTTCAGCTTCTTCATCATGGCTTGCATTTGATCAAACTGGGACAAGAGGCGATTGACGTCCTGCACCTGAACACCAGCTCCCGTGGCGATGCGGCGCTTGCGCGCAGCCTTGATGAGCTCCGGTTTGGCGCGCTCTTGGAGGGTCATGGAATTGATGATGCCCTCCATTCGACGGACATTTCGTTCGGCCATTTCCATGTTGGTGTGGTTGGCCGATTGCCGCATTTGAGCTGGCATTTTGTCCATCATGTTCGACAAACCGCCCATACTCTTCATTTGCATCAATTGTGCTTTGAAATCGTTCAAATCGAATCGCGCGCCGCTTTTGACCTTTTTCGCGAGCGCCTCCGCCGCTTGAACATCAACACTCTTCCGGGCTTCCTCAACGAGCGCAACAATGTCGCCCATACCGAGGATGCGATTGGCCATGCGTTCGGGGTCGAAGGCTTCCAGTCCATCGAGCTTTTCTGAGACGCCGGCGAATTTGATGGGTTTGCCAGTGACATGGCGAACGGAAAGCGCTGCACCACCACGCGAATCACCATCGAGTTTGGTCAAGACAATGCCGGTGAGAGGGAGGGCATCCCCAAAGGCCTTGGCGGTGTTGATGGCATCCTGACCGAGCATGGCATCCACCACAAACAGGGTTTCAATCGGCTTCAGCGTGGTATGGAGCGCCGTGATTTCCTTCATCATGGCTTCATCGATGCCCAAGCGACCGGCGGTGTCGACAATCAAGACATCGAAGTAATGGCGGCGCGCATGATCGAGAGCCGTTTTGGCGATGTCGATGGGGTCATCAGAAGCTTGCGTAGGAAAAAAGTCAGCGCCTGCCTGTTCGGTGACCGTCTTCAATTGCGCGATCGCCGCCGGACGATACACGTCGGCTGAAACGGTCAAGACTTTTTTCTTGTTTTGTTCGCGCAGGCGCTTGGCCAATTTCCCTACGGTGGTGGTTTTGCCGGCACCCTGCAGACCGGCCATCAGAATCACAGCAGGAGGCTGCGTCGCAAAACTGAGCTCCGCTGCTTTGGCGCCAAGATCCGCCCCCATCAGCGCCGCAAGTTCGCGCTGCACGACCCCGACCAACGCTTGACCCGGCGACAAAGAGCCGATGACTTCTTCCCCCATTGCCTTTTGGCGAACTTGGGCAATGAAATCACGTACGGCAGGCAAAGCCACATCGGCCTCAAGCAGTGCAAGACGCACTTCTCGCAGCATTTCAGCGGTGTTTGATTCTGTCAGGCGTGCTTCGCCGCGTATGGTCTTAACGACTTTGGCGAGGCGTTGGGTCAGGTTGTCCAGCATAGCAAATCATGAATCAGTGAGTGGGATGAGGAAGCCCCATGTTTGGCGTGTGTGTGGGGCGGAAACGAGGCATTGTAACCGATGCACAAGGGAGGAATGGCGTATTTCAGGGGGTGTCGCGGCAGAGGAGGGCGATGGCGTTCTGGCAAGGGGGAAAGGCAATTTTCTTGCTTTGGTATGATTGCTATCATTGATTGCTTGTTTGTATAATGTAAAATTAAACCAGGATTTTCCTCAGTCGCAGCACCTTACCCAAGAGAAGGAAGGAATACAACATGACGACCGATATTGCAATTGCTCAGAGTGCCAAAATGCTTCGTATCGCCCAAGTAGCACAAAAGCTGGGGATTGAAGAAGAATACATGGAGCCGTATGGTCACTGGAAGGCCAAAATCTCGTTGGAATTCCTTGAGACCCTAAAGGACAAGCCGAACGGCAAACTCGTTCTCGTAACCGCCATTAACCCAACACCAGCGGGCGAAGGTAAAACCACCACCACCGTTGGCTTGGGCGATGCGTTGAACCGTGTCGGCAAAACAGCGATCATCTGCCTACGTGAGCCCTCTCTCGGCCCTGTCTTCGGCATGAAAGGTGGCGCAGCGGGCGGCGGCTACTCCCAGGTTGTGCCGATGGAAGATATCAACCTGCACTTTACGGGGGACATCAACGCAGTTGCACTGGCAAACAACCTGCTGGCAGCGTTGATCGATAACCACGTATTCCACGGCAATGAGCTGGGCATCGACGTACGTCGTATCGTATGGCGTCGTGTGATTGACATGAATGATCGTTCGCTACGCGACATCGCGATCGGTCTGGGAGGCCCGGGTAATGGTTTCCCGCGTAACGATGGCTTCGATATTGCGGTGGCTTCCGAAGTCATGGCGATTCTATGCTTGGCCACGAGCGTAGAAGACTTGAAGGATCGTCTTGGACGTATCGTGGTGGCATACACGCGCGATCGCAAGCCAATTCTGTCGCGTGATCTGAATGCTCAGGGTGCAATGGCTGCGCTGCTCCGTGACGCAATCAAGCCGAATATTGTTCAGACGCTGGAAAATAATGCGGCGTTCATTCACGGCGGCCCATTCGCCAACATCGCACATGGCTGCAATTCCGTTATTGCCACGCAATCGGCGCTCAAGCTCGCAGATTACGTTGTGACGGAAGGCGGTTTTGGTGCCGACTTGGGCGCTGAAAAGTTTGTCAATATCAAATGCCGCAAGTCTGGCCTACGTCCCGACTGTGCCGTGGTGGTGACGACAGTTCGCGGCCTCAAGTACCACGGCGGCGTAGAGTTGGCGGATCTGGGCAAGGAAAACCTGGCCGCGCTTGAAAAGGGGATGGCTAATCTGGAGCGTCACGTCTATAACGTTCGTACCCACTACGGCTTGCCTTGCATTGTGGCGATCAACCATTTCACGCTTGATACTGCGGCGGAAATCAAGCTGTTGCGTGACAAGATGGCGACGCAAGGTGCACCAGTCGTTGTGTCGCGTCACTGGGCCGAAGGTGGCCGCGGTGCGGAAGACTTGGCCAAGGCAGTGATCAATATGGTTGAGACCACGCCGTCGAACTTCAAGTTTCTCTACGAAGACAACATGCCGCTGCTGGACAAGGTCAATGCCATCGCGACAAAACTCTATGGTGCGAAGGAAGTGAGTGTCGATACAGCCGTTCGCAACCAAATTCGACAGCTAGAGCAAGATGGTTATGGGCACCTGCCGATTTGCATGGCCAAGACGCAGTATTCTTTCTCCACGGACGCGCAATTGCGCGGCGCACCGAGTGGACATCTCCTGAATATTCGTGAGGTGCGTTTGGCGGCCGGGGCAGAATATATCGTTATGATTTGCGGTGACGTGATGACCATGCCGGGCTTGCCGAAAGTTCCTTCTTCAGCCAGCATTGATGTAGACGCTGACGGACGGATTACCGGATTGTCATAAGAGAAAAACCTTCCAGAACGCCACTCAGGCGTTCTGGAATTATTGTATTTTGGAAATATTTTAGCGAGGCTCAGGGTCTTGAGGTACGGGTTTTTTTAATAGAAAAAACAAAATAATCACGCAATTTCGGGCAATAGCGGTATCATGCAGGATACTGGACTAAGATGGCGTAGCCCAAAAATTGCAGAGGCATCATAAACCCAGAAAAGTGACCGCTAAGGTAAGAATTTTTGATAAGGGACAAGAAAATGAAAATTGCGATCATTGGCGCTGGTTCAATCGGCGGTTATGTTGGTGTGAAGTTGGCGCTGGCCGGAAATGATGTGACCTTCATGGTGCGTGGCGCCAATCTGGAAGCGATCAAGAAGAATGGCATGAAATTGATCCTGGAAGATGGTACCGAGCTTGTCGCCAAGGATGTAAAGGCGACTAACAATTATGACGAGCCAGGTCCACAAGACCTCATTATTTTGGGGATGAAAGCGCATCAGGTCGAGGCAGTTGTAGACGATATCCAAAAATTGTTTGGGCCGGATACGGTTGTGGTACCGATGCAAAATGGCATCCCTTACTGGTATTTCCATAAACATGGTGGTCCGTACGAAGGCCATCGCATTCAAAGCGTGGATCCGACAGGTCGCATTCTGGAAAAAATCAATCCGGATCGTGTGCTCGGTTGCGTCGTTTATCCGGCCTCTGAACTGATCGAGCCAGGCGTCGTCGTGCATATTGAGGGGGATCGCTTCCCCATCGGGGAGTTGGATGGGTCTATTTCCGAGCGCGCCAAACGTGTATCCGAGTGCTTCATTCAAGCTGGTTTCAAGGCGCCTATCCTTGAGAATATCCGTTCTGAGTTGTGGCTCAAACTGTGGGGTAACCTGACATTCAACCCGATCAGTTCGCTGGCACACTCGACGCTGGTCGATATCTGTCAATATCCGTTGTCGCGTGAATTGGCTGGCGACATGATGATCGAAGCGCAGCGGATTGCGAACAAGCTCGGCATTGAATTCCGCGTGCCGCTCGAAAAGCGTATTGCTGGCGCAGAAAAGGTCGGCAAGCACAAGACCTCCATGCTGCAAGACATTGAAGCAGGCCGTGCTCCCGAAATTGATGCGCTGGTCGGCTCAGTAGTAGAGTTGGGTCGGATTACCCATACCGCGACGCCGCACATCAACACGGTATATGCACTGGTCAAACTGCTGGCGAAGACGATGGATGAAGAAAAAGGCCATGTCAAGCTGGTGGGTGAAAACGATTCGAGCAAACACTAATGAAACAAATGTAACAAGCGCCGTGCCATACACCCCCGGGTTGTATGGCCGGCAGAGTGAGTAACCCAAAAATCGAGAACTATCATGGCAGCAGCCGCAAACCAACGCAAAAAAATTACTTCGTTTCACCCTCCGCAACGCGTTCTGCTCGGTCCCGGTCCTTCCAACATCAACCCTCGTGTTCTGGCAGCAATGAGCTTGCCGGTCATTGGCTATCTTGACCCCATTTTTGTCGAGATGATGGAAGAACTCAAGACGCTGTTACGTTACGCGTTCCAGACCGACAATCAACTGACTTTCCCGGCTTCCGGCCCTGGTTCCGTGGGCATGGAAAGCTGTTTCGTCAATATGGTCGAGCCAGGCGATAAAGTCATCGTGGGACGCAATGGTGTGTTTGGCGGCCGCATGATTGAAAACGTTGAGCGTTGCGGTGGTACGCCGATCGTTGTGGAAGACACGTGGGGCGAGGCGGTTGACCCGAACAAGATTGAAGATGCCTTGAAAAAGAACCCGGGCGTTAAGGTGGTTGCGTTCGTGCATGCCGAAACCTCAACGGGATGCGCATCGGATGCCAAGACCATTGCCGAAGTCGCCCACAAGCACGGAGCAATGGTGATTGTCGATGCCGTTACGTCGCTGGGCGGTTCGCCGATCAAGGTCAAGGAATGGGATCTGGATGCGGTTTACTCCGGCAGCCAGAAATGTCTGTCATGCACGCCGGGTTTGTCGCCGATTACGTTTAATGAGCGCGCTATTGAGTTCGTCAAGAACCGCAAGACCAAGGTGCAAAGCTGGTTCATGGATTTGAATCTGATCCTGAACTACTGGGGCAATACAACACGTACCTATCACCATACGGCACCGATCAATGGTCTTTTCGCGCTGCATGAAGCCTTGTTGTTGCTGAAGGAAGAGGGTCTCGAAAACTCTTGGGCGCGCCACACGCGTCACCACCTGGCACTGAAAGCCGGTCTGGAGTCGATGGGGCTCAAATATTTGGTCAAGGAAGAAAACCGCTTGCCGCAGATGAACGCGGTTTATGTACCGGAAGGCGTGAAGAATGAAGCGGAGGTTCGCCGCATCCTGCTGAATGAATTCAATCTTGAAATCGGTGCTGGCCTTGGCCCCCTGGCGGGCAAGATTTGGCGTGTTGGCTTGATGGGCTATTCCGCGCAATCGGCCAACGTCATGCTCTGTTTGTCTGCGCTCGGCTCAGTGCTGGCTGACATGGGTCTCAATGTCAAAGTGGGCGAAGCCGAAGCGGCCGCGCATCAATCCTATGCGGCTCAGCACGCGGCGGCTGCGCAGCAAATGCGTACGACAGCTAAAAAGAAATAAACGGACACCTGTTCGCTTCAACCCCTGCCCACGGTCGTCGGCAGGGGTTTTTGTTTTGGCGAGATGAATTGTGCGAATCGAAATGCGCGTACGCTGCGACGCGTTGACAAGCAGGGTGAACTACTGACGCTCAATGTGAATGCCGGCAACGATCTCGACCGGCAAATTGTTTTCATCCGTCCGGGCTTGCGTTTCCGATAGATTGGCGGATGTGGGGCTGCCAATCTGACTGATTTGCTGCCGCGCCCACATTTCTGCATAAGCGCCACCGGCGGCCAGAAGTTCGGCATGGGTGCCGCGCTCGACGATGCCTCCGCGATCCAGCACGATGATTTGCTGAGCGTCCACGATGGTGGATAGCCTGTGCGCGATGACCATGGTCGTTCTGTCCTTGGCAATTTCCTTTAGCTGTCCCTGAATGGCTTGTTCGGACTGGGTATCCAGGGCAGACGTGGCTTCGTCAAAAATAAGAATCGTCGGATCTTTCAGGATGGTGCGCGCAATGGCTACGCGCTGCTTTTCGCCACCGGAAAGCTTCAAGCCACGTTCGCCCACACGGGTGGCATAAGCATCAGGCAGGCTAATAATGAATTCGTGAATGCACGCCGCTTTGGCGGCGGCTTCAATTTCTGTTTGAGAGGCATCGGGTCGGCCGTAAGCAATGTTGTAGCCGATGGTGTCGTTGAAGAGCACCGTGTCCTGCGGCACGATGCCGATGGCGTGCCGTAAAGACGGTTGGCTTACGTTGCGGATATCCTGACCGTCAATAAAAATACAGCCGTCATCGACGTCATAAAAACGGAACAGCAAGCGAGCCAGGGTTGATTTGCCCGACCCACTGTGCCCAACGATGGCCGTCGTCGTGCCAGCAGGGATGCAGAAATCGACGTCAAACAAAATCTGGCGGTTCGCTTCATAACGGAAGCTCACGGAAGCAAATCGCACTTCGCCGCCGCGAACGGACAGTGGCGGTGCGTCAGGCACGTCGGTGACGTCGCGCTGTTCATGCATGAGCGAGAAAAGACGTTCCATGTCAGCTAGGCTTTGCTTGATTTCCCGATAAATCACGCCAAGATAGTTGAGCGGAATATAAAGCTGGATCATGAAGGCGTTGACCAGAACCAGATCCCCCAGCGTCATGGTGCCATCAATGACGCATTGTGTCGCTCGCCACAGCAGCAAGGTGACGGCAATCGCCACAATGGTTGTTTGTCCTGTGTTGAGCAGGGAAAGCGCCATTTGCGATTTCAGGGCGGAGCGTTCCACCTTCTGCAAACCGGCGTCATACGCGCTCGCTTCGTGCGCCTCATTACCAAAATACTTGACGGTTTCGTAATTGATAATTGAGTCGATCGCTCGGTTGTTGGTTTCGGAATCAAGCTGGTTGACGGCACGACGAAAGTGGGTGCGCCAATCTGTCACCATGATGGTGAAAATGACGTAGACAGCGAGCGTGGCAGCGGCAATCACCGAAAACCAGATATCGTATGCCCACAGAAGATACCCGAGCACCAATGCAACCTCCACGAGCGTCGGCAGAATGTTGTACAGGGTGTAGGTGATCAAGGACAAAATACCGCGCGAGCCGCGCTCGATATCGCGGGTGACACCGCCAGTCTGACGGCTCAAATGAAAGCGCAGAGACAGGTTGTGCAAGTGCTGAAAAACGCGCAAGGCGATAGAACGAATCGCACGCTGCGTGACTTTCGCAAAGGTCAGTTCGCGCAGTTCGGTAAACAAAGCGTTGGCCAGGCGGAGCGCGCCGTAGGCAAACAATAGCGAAACAGGCAGCACGATGATGGCCTGAGGTTCCGAAGCGCGAATGCCCAATGCGTCGATAAGACGCTTGAGCACGAGCGGAATGCCCATTGCCGATACCTTGGCACAAACCAGGAAGAGCAGGGTTGCAACCACCCGACCCTTGAACGCCCACAGGAAAGGCAAAAAGGATTGAAGCGTTGACCAGTCGTTACGCGGCAGGCCAGCGGTGCGTGAAATGTGGGAGCGGAGGTGGCGTCGCATGTTAAATAAAGATGGTTCGAAAGATTTTAACCGCATCAGCGCACGCGTGCGAATGCATGCGATGAGCAGCGCGAAAAAGAAAAAGCAGAGAGAAAGAAGAGAAAAAGCGTTTTCGAAAATGCGAAATGAAATCAAAGCGTTGTTTTTATGTGCAGATATGCAGAATAATTGTTGCATCGCGAACGCAATGTTGTACGATGCGAAAAAAGCGAGCATGAATTTTTTTGGCGACGTGAATACGAATAGCAGCAAGTTGGTTGATAAAGCTCAATCGGCAAAGTAAGCGCAGGACGTAAGTTACGCCGTGGCAGACAAACGAAAGGCTTCGCAAGCGCAGAGAGCGGTAAAGGAACCTTGAGCGACGTGGGCGCCGACTGAAAAGAGAGCGAACCGGTTCGGGGGATGGGATGAAAGCGCTGCGCTGCTGACAGAGATTCCAGAACGGGAGAGCCACAGGCTTTTCCAGAGAACACCAAAAGCTGGCAGGCTGAGTACAGGGTTCTGCGCCGCCAGCGGCCAAAAACCACCCGGAACGTAACGAGGTGCCATTTGGCCAACACCGAATTCATTAGCGCAAACATAGGGTTTGCGCCGATGAATAGTCCGCTCTGCAGAGTTTATCTGTCGGTCGGATTTATCCATTAACGTGAATTTTTCCATCTGATAGGAAGGAGAAAAATATGGCAACAGCAGCAAAGAAGAAACCCGCAGCCAAGAAGAAACCGGCTGCCAAAAAGAAGGTAGCCGCGAAGAAACCGGCAGCGAAGAAGAAAGTCGCAGCCAAGAAAGTCGCTAAGAAGAAAGTAGCGGCCAAGAAACCGGCAGCCAAGAAAGTCGCCAAGAAGAAAGTCGCGGCCAAGAAACCGGCGGCCAAGAAACCGGCGGCCAAGAAAGTCGCCAAGAAGAAGGTAGCGGCCAAGAAACCGGCAGCCAAGAAGAAAGTCGCGAAGAAGAAAGTAGCGGCCAAGAAACCGGCAGCTAAGAAAGTCGCCAAGAAGAAGGTAGCGGCCAAGAAGCCGGCAGCCAAGAAAAAGGCTGCCAAGAAACCTGCTGCCAAAAAAAAAGTAGCTAAAAAGCCAGCGGCTAAAAAAAAGTCCGCTAAAAAAAAGGTCGTAGCTAGTGCTCCGGTCGTTACACAAACGACACTGAGCCCCAGCGGGACTTGGCCTTTTCCGACTGCTAGCAAACGCCCCTAAACCTAGGAGTTTTGCTATTATCAGGCACAATGTCCGCTGAGCAACCGGTGGTTGCCAGCGGCGCCTGTCCGCTTTGCCGAACGGAGTGTCTGTGTTGAACGAAATTATTGGCATGATTGTCGATACTGCTGCCACAGTTGTGGCGGCAGCTTTTTTATTGCGCTTTTGGGCGCAAGTGGCTCGTGTGCGTCCTCCAGAGTCGTTCGCGCGATTCATCTTCAAAGCCAGCAACTGGCTGGTGCTGCCGCTTCGCAGAATATTGCCCAACGGCCGCTACGACTGGGCTTGTCTGATCGGAACGCTGCTGGTTGCCGTCATTTCCGTCTTGCCAGCCTTATGGCTGAGCGATCATTTCAACCCGAAATTCATACTGCTTATCTCCATTCAGCAACTGATGAACTGGATTTTTTACGGGTTCATGGGTCTGATGGTCATGGAAGCCTTGCTAAGCTGGGTCAATCCTCACGCGCCGATTGCCCCGTTTATTTCTGGGCTTACCGCGCCCTTGTTGCGGCCGATAAGACAGCTTGTGCCTCCCTTGGGTGGGCTTGACCTGTCCATGCTGATTGGCATTGTCGGCTTGCGCGTCATTCTGATGCTGATCAATTCGACGCTGGTCTCCTTCATATGAGCAGACCGTGGTGTTCGGCTACGGCCAACGGTTTACGCGTCGCGGTACAGATTTCACCCAATGCCAAGCGCACGGAAGTCGTTGGCGAAACAGACGACGCCTTGAAAATCAAACTCCAGGCGCCGCCGGTCGATGGCAAAGCCAATGAGATGCTGATTCGCTTTCTTGCGGACGTTTTCAACGTTCCCAAAAGCGCCATCACCATCACCCACGGCCATACCAGCAAAAAAAAACTCGTGGAAATCCGCGCGGCGAATCTTTCCGTAGAAAGCGCAATGCAGCAATTAACGCCGCAGGCATAAACAGCGCCAGCATAAGCGGATGCGGTCGATGTCAGGTGCCAGGAAAGAGCAGAGAGAGTTTTGACGGCGCAACCCGCGTTGAGAGCAGGGAATGGAAAAACCGCCAGTCAAAAAAAGGACCCGGATCCGTTTTACGGGCAGGGGCGATGTGTTCATGCCCCACCACATCGGTCAAGGGATGCCGACCCATCAAAGCATGCGTGAGTGCGGTCAGTGACTCATACTGTAGAACAGTGAAGGCTTCGCCATCGGTTCCCTCCAGCTCGACCCCGATGGAAAAGTCGTTGCAGCGTTCACGGTCGAGAAAAGAAGAAACCCCCGCATGCCAGGCACGACTGAGCGTGGAGACAAACTGCGTCACTTCCCCCTGACGACGAATCAGAAAATGCGCAGAAACATGCAGATCGCGCAATTGTTCAAAGTACGGGTGTGCATCGCAGTTGAGACAGTTGAGAAAGAGATCGTCAATATAAGAGCCGCCAAACTGTCCCGGCGGGAGACTGATGTTGTGAATGACCAGCAAGGATATCGGCACATCGGTAGGGCGGGCATCACAATTGGGAGAAGGTCGTTGTTCTGCCTGGGGACACCAGCCATGCGCATCAATGTGCCAACCGGAAGAAGCCAGGCTCATGATTCTGGCTCCTGGATGTTCAGCCGTTGAATTTGATAGCGCAATTGTCGAAAACTGATGCCCAGCAGTTGCGCCGCAAGCGTGCGGTTGTTTCTGGTTTGCGCCAGTGCGCGTCGAATAATTTCCCGTTCAATCGTATCAAGATATTCAGGCAGGGGAATAGGTAAACCGCCTGAAATATCCGGAATAGGGAGGTTGAGGGCAGCCGTGCGCGTCAAAGGCTCAGCCGTTTGCGGCGGGCGAGCAGGTGGCTGAGCGGCGGCGAGTGTTGCAGGAGAAGGGGCTGGCGCGGCGGCAACAGGCTTCAAAACGAGATCAGCAACATCAATGATCCCTTCGTTGGCAAAGGCTAGCGCGCGCTCCAGAATGTTTTCCAGTTCACGGACATTGCCAGGAAAATCGTAAGCTTGAAGTGCCTTTACCGCAGCGGGTGTCAAGGACGCGGGCTTTTGGCGGCCGGCCAGTTTTATAAGAATGGCTTTGGCCAAGGCTTCAATGTCTTCACGTCGATCACGCAAGGGAGGCAGGTTGAGGCCAATAACATTCAGGCGATAATACAAATCCTGCCGGAAGCTGCCCTTCTCCACGCAATCAGCCAGGTTTTGGTGGGAGGCGCAGATGATGCGCACATCGACGGTTTCTTCAGACGTCGAACCCAATTTGCGAACGGATCGCTCTTGAATGGCGCGAAGCAATTTGACTTGCATCGAAAGCGGCAAATCGGCGACCTCGTCCAAAAGCAAGGTGCCGCCATTAGCTGCCTGAAAAAAACCTTCACGATCTTCCGCCGCGCCGGTAAATGCGCCTTTGCGATAGCCAAAAAATTCCGCCTCCATCAGGGATTCGGGAATGGCTCCGCAATTGACAGCAACAAAAGGTTTGTCGGCGCGAGCACTACGGGAATGAATTTCTCTTGCCGCCAGTTCCTTGCCGGTACCGGATTCGCCGGAGATGGCGATGGGCGCCATGCTGCGAGCCAGACGGGAAATTTGCGACCGCAAGTTTGCCATTGCGTCGGAGTTGCCGGTCAAGCGGGAAGCGATGAGAGAATGCGTGTCAGGCGCGAGTCGCGTTTCCCTGCCTTCCGAAACCAGCGCGCGTTGGCGAAGGGCAGACAGAACCATCGCCCGTAAATGATTGAGTGAAACCGGCTTCGTGATGTAATCAAAGGCGCCGGCTTTCAACGCAGTGACCGCATTCTCGGTGCTGCCATACGCTGTGATGACGGTCACGGGGGTATTGCGGTGGTGGCTGGTGACTTCCTGCACCACATCCAGTCCTTGCCCATCCGGAAGCCGCATGTCGGTAATGACCATCGAATATTCTGTCCTTTTCAGGGCGGTCATTGCGTTGGCAACCGTTTCGACCGAATCGACATCCAATCCCATCTTGACGAGCGTGATTTCAAACAATTCGCGTAAATCCGCTTCATCGTCAACGACAAGCACTTTTGGCGGGGCGGTCATGAGGGGAAACCTCCGTAGTGAATATCGGGTGCAGCGAAAGTGATGACGAAGCGACCTGTGGGCTGGTCGAGATTGCGCAAATCGAGGTGAAATTCATAATCCAGCATGGCACCGTTATTCGAACATAATTCGCGCGCAAGATAAAGCCCGAGCCCCGTGCCTTGGCGGGAGGTCGTGTAAAAGGGCTCGAAAAGATGGGCGCGCACGGCAGGGGTGATGGGGGGGCCATCGTCTTGAACATGCAACTCCATGCGTGTGGGCGTGGATTGAATGGTGTAGAGACGAATGCTGCCTGGCAGTCCGCTGGAATAACGCAGGGCATTGTTCAACAAATTCAGAACGACTTCCCGCAAATGCACGGGATCGAACCGCACCCGCAAATTTTCCGGGATGTCCACATACAAACGATCCTGCGGGAGACCGTGAATTTCCTCAAAAGAGGTTTTGATGTCGTCAATAATTTCAGACAGGTCGATGAGCTCCTGCGATTGTGCCTTGCGCGAAAGATTGAGGATGTCTTCCACCATGCGATTCAGCCGCGAAACATTGTCCGACACGATTTTTAGCAAGCGCTGTTGCGACGGGGATTGTGCATCTTCCGCGAAGAGCGCGGATGCGTGCGAAATGGCGGCCAGCGGATTGCGTACTTCGTGCGCGATGCTTGCGGTCAGACGGCCCATGGCCGCGAGCTTGAGTTGTTGCGCGCGCTCGTCAATTTTGGCGACATCCTGCAAAAAAATGACGTTCAAGTCCTGATGCAAAGGCTCGGTAGTGACCGTAGAAAACCGGATTTTAAGATGATTGCCCAGCGCGGGGCCATCGTCGCGGTGCAATAGGGTCGTGGTAGCCTCTTCCTTGGCCGGCTTGATGTTGAGGTAGGCGACGGGTTCCAGCTGAGACAGGGAGGTGTTGCCGCGGGCGTTGCGCCAGGTGAAAAAGGCATCCGCGAGCGGTTTAAGATAAGCGACATCCAAAAGTCTGGGGCGCGGCATGCGGGCATTCCATGACACGCCCAGGAGATTTTGCGCGGCGGGGTTGCAGGTGAAAATCACGCCATCGTTATCGACCACCATAACGCCGTCATCCATTTCGGCAATGACGAGCCTGTTGATTTCTTCCTGAGTATGCAGCGCCTGTTCTTGCAGAAGCGCCAGCCTTTCCTGGTCGATCAGTTTGGCGGCCAAGCGGTTGAGAAAAAAGACCGTCGCAAAGAAAGCGGCTCCGTACAAGCCGGCATGCGTGAAAGAGGTGTCGGCATGGCCATGCACAAAACGCGAGAAAGCGCCGCCCAACATGAAGATCGTGACGATTGACGCAAAGAAAAGCGCCATGGGCATTTGCATCAAGATGGCGGCACTGGTGATGGGGAAAAGAAACAGAATCGCCATACCGCCCTTCATCCCCCCTGCGACAAGATAAAACAGACAAACCACGGCAATATCTGCCGAGATTTGCGTGACGAGTTGCGGGAAGAAATTGCGGCGGTCAAAGACGGTGTACAGGGCAAATACGACTGCAATGCCCAGATAAAAAACAGAGATATTGAGGTAAGTGAAAGGCGAAGCCGTTGCCGGTACTCCGCTGTTAACGAGTCCCCAGAATAAGAAAAGCAGGCAAGCAATCAACAGGCGAACGATATTGAGCGCGTGCAAGGAGCGCCAAAATGTCGTTTGCGAGTCTGTTTTTAAGTGCGGCATGTTCAGGAAGGCAAGTGTAGCGGCCAGAGATTAGCGAACGTTCGCTGGCGGGCCGACGTGCTCTTGAGAACAATACACTTTGCCTTCATGTTGAATGGCTTCTGAAGAGGGGAGGAAAATCCCGCAGCGCGAACAACTTACCATGATTTCGGCACCACGCTCATCAAAATGACCGATGGAACCGTTCCGGATAATATTGATTCTGGTAACGGATAGTTTTCGCGCCAATGCTGCGATGACCAATCCAAAAAATGCTATCCAGGCCAAGACTTTCATTATTTACCTTACAGTTGCAAAATTACGTGCGGTGCGTAGTCAGGGTAGTGCCGGAATGATGATTAAAGAATGCCCACATTTTTCGTCGTTGCAATCAAGTCGCGGTTCTTGGTGTCCTTGCCTTGCAGCTTGATGGCCAGACGCAGGTCGTTAACCGAATCAGCGTTGCGCAAGGCGTCTTCATAAGAAATCAAGTCGGCTTCATGCAGATCGAAAAGCGATTGATCGAAGGTTTGCATGCCCAGCTCGCGCGACTTCTTCATGACTTCCTTGATTTCATGTACCTGGTTGCGGAAGATGAGGTCGGAGATGTAGGGCGAATTCAGCATGATCTCGACAGCCACACAGCGCCCCTTGGTATCCTTCAGCGGGATGAGCCGTTGCGCAATCATTGCCTTGAGATTGAAGGACAAATCCATCAGCAATTGTTGCTTGCGATCTTCAGGGAAGAAGTTGATGATGCGATCCAGCGCCTGGTTGGCATTATTGGCGTGCAAAGTGGCCAGACATAGATGGCCGGTTTCGGCAAACATGATCGCGTAATCCATCGTTTCACGGTCGCGAATTTCACCGATCTGGATGACATCCGGTGCTTGGCGCAAGGAGTTCTTCAGTGCGATGCCCCAGTTTTCCGTATCTACACCAATCTCGCGGTGAGTGACCAAGCAGCCACGATTGGGATGCACGAATTCAACTGGATCTTCAATGGTGATGATGTGTCCCTGGCTGTTTTCGTTGCGATGCCCCAGCATGGCCGCCAGCGTGGTCGACTTGCCTGAGCCGGTCGCGCCCACCATGAGCACCAGGCCACGCTTTTCCATGGCAATCTCTTTCAGGGTGGTTGGCAAACCCAAGTCATCAATTTTCGGGATTTCGGTGTTAATGGTTCGGATGACCATGCCGACGCGCCCCATTTGCATGAAAGCAGAAACGCGAAAGCGTCCCAGGCGCCCAGGGTTGATCGCGAAATTACATTCCTTGGTTTGCTCAAATGATGCCGCTTGCTTGTCGTTCATGATGGCACGTGCCAGCTCGACAGTATGTGCTGCCGTGAGGGACTGATTCGAGATGGGCGTCAACTTGCCATCGATTTTGATCGCGGGGGGAAAGTCCGTCGAAATGAACAAGTCGGATCCGCCCTTGCCGACCATCAAGCCCAGCAGATCGAACATGAATTTCGTCGCTTGATCGCGTTCCATAACTGCCTCTTCTTAAAATCTGCTGAAAATTAGCCTGGGAAGTTTTCCGGTGTCTTGGCGGCACTGCGCGCGACAGGCGCAGAAATGAGATTGCGCCGCACCAGATCGGTCAAATTCTGATCCAGGGTTTGCATCCCCATGCTCTGTCCGGTCTGAATAGCGGAATACATTTGCGCAATCTTGTTTTCCCGAACCAGGTTTCGGATAGCCGGTGTGGCGATCAGGATTTCATGTGCCGCAATACGTCCGGTGTCGTCTTTGCGCTTGAGCAGGGTTTGCGTGATGATGGCCACGAGCGATTCCGATAACATTGCCCGCACCATTTCCTTTTCCTCGCCGGGGAACACGTCCACGATACGGTCGATGGTTTTCGCGGCAGAAGACGTATGCACTGTGCCGAATACCAAGTGACCCGTTTCGGCAGCGGTCAGCGCCAGGCGAATGGTTTCCAGATCGCGCATTTCGCCCACAAGAATGACGTCCGGATCTTCGCGGAGTGCCGAGCGCAACGCGTTGTCGAAGGACATGGTGTGTGGCCCCACTTCACGCTGGTTGACCAGGCTGCGCTTGGAATCGTGCACAAATTCAATTGGATCTTCAATCGTTAAAATGTGCGCATTCTCGTTTTCATTGACGTGGTTCACCATTGCCGCCAGTGTCGTGGATTTCCCGGAGCCGGTGGGGCCCGTCACCAAGACGAGGCCGCGGGGGCGCGAACAAATTTCTGAAAAAACCCGGGGGCAATTCAATTCTTCCAAGGTCAGCACCTTGGAGGGGATGGTTCGGAACACCGCAGCGGCACCGCGATCCTGGTTAAAGGCATTTACACGAAAGCGTGCCAGACCGGGAATGGCGAACGAAAAGTCGCACTCCAGGCGCTCTTCATAGGTCTTGCGCAAGGCATCCGACATGATGTCATAGATCATGCCGTGTACTTCCTGGTGCGTCAGTACCGGCAAGTTGATCCGGCGTACATCGCCATGCACGCGCAACATTGGGGGCAATCCAGACGATAAATGCAGGTCAGACGCATTATTCTTGACCGAGAAAGCAAGCAGTTCTGAGATGTCCATTTATAATCCTTATAACTCTCAAAGAATCGGTAGTGAAAGATTATGTCCGCAATTTCCCGCAACTTGCAAGCAGTTAATCAAGACATTTCTACATCCCTCAAGCTGGCAAGACGACAACCAGACGCGGTAAATTTGCTGGCGGTTTCGAAATCCTGGGGAGCAGAAGCTGTCATGGCGGCTGCGGATGCCGGACAGCGCGCTTTTGGCGAAAATTACGAACAGGAAGCTGTTGCAAAAATGGCTGCGCTTCGGGCAGCCAGACCGGATTTGGCGCTGGAGTGGCATTACATCGGGCCGATCCAAAGCAACAAAACGCGTTCTATCGCAGAACATTTTGACTGGGTGCATACTGTCGATCGCGAGCGGGTTGCAAAACGGCTATCCGATCAGCGCCCAGCAGACAAGCCGCCGCTGAATGTCTGTATTCAGGTCAATATCAGTGGCGAAGAGACGAAAAGTGGTGTGTTGCCGGAAGCGGTAGAGGGGCTCGCGCGTACCATCGAGGCACTGCCCCGCCTTCGTTTGCGCGGCCTGATGGCGATCCCCGCGCCGGAAGACAGTGTAGAAAAACAGCGCGAACCCTTCAAAAAAATGCAGCAACTCTTTGCCCTCCTGCGAGGGAAGGGAATAGAAATGGATACGCTCTCGATGGGCATGTCGGACGACATGGGCGCCGCGATCGCAGAAGGGGCAACGATTGTACGAGTGGGGACGGCCATCTTCGGACAGAGGAAACCCAATGAATAAGCAGAGGAAAAACGAATTGAAAAAAGATGAGATGAAAATCGCCTTTGTCGGCGGCGGGAACATGGCGACTGCACTGATTGGCGGATTGGCAGGCAAACTGACTGCCGGAGCCAATATCCATGTAATTGACATCAATCCCGATGCCCTGCGCGCCTTGCAGCAGACATTCGGTGTGACGACGGCAGGGAAAATCGATGCTCAGGTTGCCGCGTGCGATGTGATCGTCCTCGCCGTCAAACCGCAGCAAATGCGCGAGGTGATGGCAGAACTGGCACCGCATGTGACCGCCCAATTGGTGCTTTCCATTGCGGCGGGCATTCGACTGCAAGATTTATCTCGCTGGCTCAATGGGCACGCCGCCATTGTGCGCACCATGCCCAATACGCCCGCGCTGATCGGCATGGGGATCACGGGCATGGTAGCGATGCCCGGCGTGTCCGCGCAGCAAAGGGAGGTGGCCGACACCATCATGCAAGCGGTTGGCGGAACCGTGTGGCTGGAAGATGAATCGCAGATCGATGCGGTGACCGCGGTTTCCGGCAGTGGCCCAGCTTACGTATTTTTCTTCATCGAAGCCATGCAACAGGCGGCGCAGGAAATGGGGCTGACGGCCGAACAAGGTAGACAGTTGGCGATAGCGACGTTTGTCGGCGCTTCCCAATTGGCAGCGCAATCGGATGAGCCCGTGAACATCTTGCGCGACAGGGTGACGTCAAAAGGTGGCACCACTTTTGCGGCCCTCACCAGCATGGAAGCCAGCGGTGTGGGCGAAGCCATCAACAAGGCCATGAAAGCGGCGGCGGCGCGCAGCAAAGAATTAGGTGAGACACTTGAGAAAAGTTAATGCTTTGACAGTAAAAATAGCGTAGAGTAGGGTTGTTTAAAAACAACTATTCGCAACCTAAACAAGGAGAGGATGATGCATTTGGTACCCAGGTTCAAAAAAATATTGGTAGCGACAGCGATGTTGCTGGGCGTTCACGGCTTGGCTCAAGCGGTAGATTCCTTCACTGTGGAAGGCGGTGCAGGTGACGAAGTCCAAATTGTACGTGCGGGCGTGCAATGGAATTGGGAAAAACGCTGGTTCCAGTCCAATGGCAATCACTTCGGCGGTTACTGGGATCTCTCGGTAGCGCGCTGGCGCGCCACCAAGCATGAAAATGTGAGCGGACGCCATCAATACATCACCAGCATTGGCATTACGCCCGTGTTTCGCTGGCAGCAGGACAACCTGAAAGGCTTCTACGTTGAAGGCGGTGTGGGTATCAACCAGCTCAGCGAACACTACGACAACAACAGCAAGCAACTTTCCACCAAATTTCAGTTCGGCGATCACATCGGCATCGGCTATGTGTTCGATAACAAGATCGACATTGGCGTGAAATACCTGCATTACTCCAATGCTGGTATCAAGGAGCCGAACGATGGCGCGGATTTTATCCTGGCGAGAATGCGGTATTTTTTCTAGGCTGGCAGGGTGCTTAAAAAAGATGGGAAGTGAAATTGAAAACGGAATCACAAAGCAATACAAAAAAACACATTGCCTTTCTCGGCATCGGACTCATGGGTTTGCCGATGGCGAAAAATCTGCTGAAGGCGGGTTATCCGCTCACTGCATGGAACCGCACGCGTGAAAAAGCCGAGCCGCTTGCAGCAGACGGCGCGCATATTGCCAGCACGCTTGCGGAAGCGGTGAAAGACGCGGACATCATCATCACGATTCTCGCCGACGGCTCCACCGTGATCGATGTGATCAACGCCGCGCTTCCCGCCTTCAAGCGCGGCGCGATTGTGGTGGACATGAGTTCGACCAAACAGTCCGAAGCCAAAGATATTCACGCGATGCTGGCAAAAGTCGGCGTGGGATTCATCGATGCCCCGGTATCCGGTGGCACGGTGGGTGCAGCGGCGGCCACCCTCGCCATCATGGCGGGTGGCAGCGCAGCGAATTTCGAACAAGTCAAACCCGTGCTGTCCGTGCTAGGTCGCCCCACGCTCGTGGGGGCGGTCAGTGCTGGGCAAGTGGCGAAACTGTGCAATCAATTGATCGTCGGCGGCACGCTGTCGATCATTGCAGAAGCGATGTTGCTCGCACAGGCAGCGGGTGCGGATCCGGCGGCAATGCGCACGGCGATTCGTGGCGGCTTTGCAGAAAGTCGTTTGCTCGAAGTGCACGGCCAGCGCATGCTCGATCGCGCCTTCATTCCCGGCGGGCAAATCAAGACGCAGGCGAAAGACATGGACAACATCATGATCGCCGCGCAGGAAGCCGGCATCACCTTGCCCGTTTCGGCGCTCGTGACGGAGATTTATCACAGCATTCTTGACGCGTACCCGAATGCGGATCAGTCTGCGGCGCTGCTCGCGATTGAGAAATTGAATCCGGGGAAGCGGGTTGGCGATGCAGAAGATAAATTTTGAGTTGAAGGCTCGGCGTTAAAATTTCTCTCCCCCTCTCCCCTTGTGGGAGAGGGTTGGGGAGAGGGGTTGTATCGCAAACTTTGCCGTGCC
>QZKY01000016.1 GCA_003605115.1 Oxalobacter sp. | reverse complement strand
TGATGGGTGTAGACAGCATCGAACCAAACACACCGCCGTTGGAAATCGAAAACGTGCCGCCCGCCAAATCTTCCAGTGTCAACTTGCCGCTTTTCGCCATCTCGCCGAATTCCGCAATCTTGCGCTCAATGTCTGCAATCGACATCTGATCCGCATTGCGCAGCACGGGCACCACCAGCCCGCGCGGCGAACTGATCGCAATGCCGATGTCGAAGTACCCGTGATAAACAATGTCGTTGCCATCAACCGAAGCATTCACCATCGGGAATTTTTTGAGTGCAGCAACTGCCGCTTTCACAAAGAAAGACATGAAGCCCAGGCGCACGCCATGCTCTTCCTCGAATTTATCCTTGTATCGATTTCGCAGCTCCATGACGGGCTGCATGTTGACTTCGTTAAATGTCGTCAGTGTCGCCGTTGTCTGCTGCGATTCCAGCAAACGTTCTGCAATCCTCGCCCGCAAACGGCTCATCGGTACGCGGTCTTCTGGACGATCACCTAAATCCAGATGCACCGGCACGTCCACTGCCTGCAGCACCGAGCGCTTCGACATGGCTGTCTGCGGCGTCACGGAACGATTCTGAATCACCTGGAGGACATCCTGCTTGGTCACCCTGCCGCCTTTACCTGTGCCCGTCACCTGTTCTACCGACAGATTGTTGTCCGCCAACATGCGAACCGCTGCGGGCATGGCCGCGGGCGTACCTGACGATGAAGCGACAGACATGGATGCCGCTGCTGGCATCTTGGGTTGGCCGGAAGGCGCTGATGAGCCATCTTTGGGCTTTTCGGATGTGACCGTCGCCGTTGCCTCGGTGTCGATGATCCCAATCACTTCTCCCGCTACCACTTTGTCGCCCGCGCTTTTGATGATTTCTGTCAGCACGCCTGCGCCAGGTGCGGGCAATTCCAGGACTACCTTGTCCGTTTCGATATCGATCAGATTTTCATCTTGCTTAATGGCTTCGCCCACCTGTCGATGCCATTGCAGCAAAGTCGCTTCAGCAACCGACTCCGATAATTTCGGGACTCTTACCTCAAACACGGCCATGTTTTTTCTCCAGTGAATGTTCTCTACGAGAGTGTCTAATATTTCATTTCTTGATTTACTTCGTGATAATCATGCCCTTCAACTTGCCGAAGGCTGCCGCCAGCAATTCTCTCTGCTGTGCAATGTGCTTGTAGTAATACCCGACGGCTGGCGATGCACTCGCAGCACGTCCCGCATACGCCAATCGCTGTCCAGCGTCCATCTGACTGAGCAGGTTATGCTGAATCTGAAACCATGCCCCCTGGTTTTGCGGTTCATCCTGTACCCAGACCAATTCCTTCAGGTTGGGATATTTGATCAGTTCATCGTTATACGCCTTGTGCGGAAAAGGATAAAGTTGTTCAATGCGGATGATGGCAGTGTCCGTTCGGGATCGTTCCTTGCGCGCATTTACCAGGTCGTAATACACCTTGCCAGAGCAGACCAGCATGCGACGCACCGATAGAGCGTCGATCGTTTCATCCATTTCACCAATAACGGTTTTAAAAGCCCCTTTCGCCAAAGCACTCAGTGGGGAGCTGGCTTCCTTCAAGCGCAACAAGGATTTCGGCGTCAGCACAATCAAAGGCTTGCGGAAGCGACGGATCATCTGCCGACGCAGCAAATGGAAGATTTGCGCTGCCGTTGTTGGTTGCACGACTTGAATATTATGGTCCGCGCACATTTGCATGAATCGCTCAAGACGCGCTGACGAATGTTCTGGGCCTTGCCCTTCATAACCATGTGGCAGCAACATCACCAATCCGGATGCGCGCCCCCATTTCACTTCACCGGAGGTAATGAACTGATCAATCACGACTTGCGCACCATTGGCGAAATCGCCGAATTGCGCTTCCCAGATTGTCAGGGTATTGGGCAAGGCTGTGGAGTAACCATACTCGAAAGCCAGCGCCGCTTCTTCCGATAAAACTGAATCGATCACTTTAAACCGCGCCTGACGATCCGAAATGTGCTGTAAAGGCGTGTAATTGAACAGATTGCCCTGCTCCGGATTTTGGTTGTGCAAGACTGCATGCCGATGCATGAAGGTGCCGCGCCCTGAATCCTGTCCGGACAAGCGGATGGGATAACCCGACGAGAGCAAGGAGGCAAAGGCCAGATGCTCTGCCATGCCCCAGTCAAGATCTGTTTCACCGCGCCCCATCGCAGAACGATCTTTTAGCACTCTGTCTGCGATCGGATGCGGCTCAAATCCCTGCGGCACAACCGTAATGCGCTCTGACAGTCGCCTCAACTCTTCAACGGGCACTGCCGTATCGGCCGCATCTGTCCATTTGCGATTGAGGAAGGGCGTCCAATCCACTTCGGATTGACTGGGGTAATTGGCGATCACCGGATCAATGTCGAACACGCCCGAATCCATCACCTTGCGAAAAGAACTTGCCACATCTTCTTCCTCGCCCTGCCAGATGATGCCCTGCGCTGCCAACTTGCGTCCATACACGCGTCGCACATTTTGCTGCGCGGTGACTTTTCTGTACATTAACGGCTGCGTGAGTGCTGGCGTATCCTGCTCATTGTGTCCCAACCGGCGGTAACACACGATATCCAGCACAACATCTTTCCTGAATGCCATGCGGAAATCGAGTGCGATTTGCGCAGCCAATACCACCGCTTCCGGATCGTCGCCGTTCACATGCAGAATTGGCGCTTCAACCATCTTCGCCACGTCCGTGCAATACAGTGTGGAGCGCATGTCGCGCGGATCGGAAGTGGTAAAGCCAATCTGGTTGTTGATCACGATATGCACCGTACCACCTGTGCTGTAACCCCGCGTCTGCCCCAGGTTCAGTGTCTCCATGACGACGCCTTGTGCGGCAAACGCAGCATCGCCGTGCACGAGGATTGGCAACACCTCTGATCCATTGGCGTCATTGCGACGATCCATTCGCGCTCGCGCCGACCCCACCACCACCGGATCGACAATTTCAAGGTGCGAAGGATTGAACAGCAGCGACAAATGCACGGGGCCGCCAGGTGTGGACACATCTCGCGTAAACCCCTGATGGTACTTGACGTCACCTGATGGCAAATCGGCGACGTGTTGTTCTTCAAATTCGGCAAACAAATCTTTCGGCATCTTGCCGAGCGTGTTGACCAGCACATTCAAGCGGCCACGATGCGCCATGCCAATGACGATTTCCTGTACGCCCTGTTCGCCACCACGCTGGATCACTTCTTCAAGACCGGGAATGAAACTCTCGCTGCCTTCCAGTGAAAAACGCTTTTGTCCAACATACTTGGTATGCAGGTAACGCTCCAGACCTTCTGCGGCTGTTATGCGTTCCAAAATCCACCGCTTCTTTTCGTCAGAAAATTCCGGCGTTGCGCGCGTGGATTCCAGTCTTTGCTGCATCCAGCGTTTTTGCGCCTGATCGCTGATGAACATGAATTCTGCACCAATTGATCGGCAATATGTATCGCGTAAAAAGCGGAGATGTTCGCGCAGTGTGGCCGTCTCGACGCCGAAGTAAGTATTCCCGATGTTGAACACCAAATCCATATCGGCGTCACTGAAGCCATAGAACGACGTCTCCAGTTCAGGAATGTTCGGACGGGGATGTCGCTGCAAAGGATCAAGATTGGCCCATCGCGCACCCAAAATGCGGTAAGCCGCCGTCAGCTGTTGCGAAGCGACCTGCTTGCGATCCATTTCGGGGCTGACCGGCGCGGCCACCGTGCGGAAGGAGCCATGCTTGGCGCGCTCAACATAAGCCGCCACCACTGGCGTATGCGGCACATCATGCCGGTTGCTGCCATCTGCGGCAGGAACATGCTGCATGGCGTTGAACCAGGCGCGCCAGTTTTCTGGGACGGCTGCCGGATCATTGAGATAGGCTTCGTACATCTCTTCGATGTACGCTCCATTGCCTGCCGACAGACAGGCGCTCGTAGTGTATTCCTGCATCATTTTGCTCACCTTTCCTCGCGCTTCGCGAGATTAGCGGGTATGGAAACGCCTTAAAGGCGTTTTCCCAGAACCTTCTGCCACGCGGCCTCACCGCGCAACAGATGCATGTCATAGCAGATTGTAAATTGTCTTGTGCTCACGCACTTAATGACAGTGTAGCCTAAACGGCTCAATATTCGATTGATTTTTACCAACATTGGCAGAAGATTCAAGGGGAGCTGTCTGTTGCGCGAACACCCTGCCAAAAAAAGAAGCGGCCGTCTGGAATACTGGACTCCGGACGGCCTGCGAAGGACGAATGTAGTGCGGTTAAAGCCTAGCGATCCCCAATCGGCTTCACGTCGCGCCGCGCCGCGCCGGTATAGAGCTGGCGCGGACGGGCAATGCGATGTTCTGGATCAGAGATCATTTCCTTCCACTGTGAAATCCAGCCAACCGTGCGCGCCATCGCAAAGAGGCCGGTAAACATGGCTGTTGGAATACCCAAGGCTGATTGCACAATGCCGGAATAGTAGTCCACGTTCGGATACAGTTTGCGTGCAACGAAATAGTCGTCATCCAGTGCATATTTCTCGATCTCCAGCGCAACCTTGAAGAGCGGGTGATCTTTCAAACCGAGTTCGTTCAATACTTCATGACAGGTTTCGCGCATCAGCGTCGCTCGCGGATCGTAATTCTTGTAGACGCGATGACCGAAGCCCATGAGCCGCACGCCGCCGGTGCGGTTTTTCACATGCTGAATGAATTCCGGCACTTTATCGACCGTACCGATTTCCTGAAGCATGGCCAGCGTTGCCTCGTTTGCGCCGCCATGCAGCGGCCCCCACAGCGAAGCGATGCCCGCAGCAATACAGGCAAACGGATTCGCACCGCTCGAGCCAGCAATGCGCACCGTGGAAGTCGAGGCGTTCTGTTCGTGATCGGCATGCAAAATCATGATGCGATCCAGCGCGCGCACCAGCACGTCGTTGATTTTGTAATCTTCCATCGGCGTTGAAAACATCATGCGCAGGAAGTTGGCGCTGTAAGAAAGCTCGTGACGCGGATAGACGAACGGCTGGCCGATCGAATATTTATACGCCATGGAGACCAGCGTCGGCATGGTCGCCACGATGCGTAAAGCGGATGATTCGCGATGCTCCTCGTCGCTAACATCGCGCGAATCGTGATAGAACGCAGACAGCGCGCCTACGGTCGCCACCAGCACGGCCATTGGGTGCGCATCACGGCGGAAGCCGCGGAAGAAAAATTGCATCTGCTCGTGCACCATTGAGTACTGTCGCAACTCCTTGATGAAAGCGTCCTTTTCGACAGTGTTCGGCAACTCGCCGCGCAACAAGAGATGACACACTTCCATGAAGTCTGACTTCACCGCCAACTGTTCGATCGGGTAACCGCGATACATGAGTTCGCCACGCTCACCATCAATGTAGGTAATCGTCGATTCGCACGAGGCTGTCGCCATGAAGCCCGGATCAAAACACAGCTTCTGGTTCGTGTTGTAAAGCGAACGGATGTCGATCGCGTCAGGGCCAACCGTGCCTTTGTATACAGGCAATTCGACGGAAGGCGAGCCATCCGAAAAGGTGATGGTGGCTTTGATGTCGGTTTTCTTCATGTCTTGTTAATAGGTGTGTTTACGCAAGAAAACGGATAGCTGGAGGGCGGCCGTTTGGGCTACCCCCCAAATGAGGGTGCAATAATAACGGATATCACCCACCATCGGGTAGCATGCAAGCGTAATTTAGGCGATTTTTTGCAATAAGAACAGCCATTCGTCTCGATCCGGGAGTGATTTGTGCCCCCAAGAAAGCCCTGCCATCCCCTTCTTGGTGCAAATCTCCCGAGGTGCCGCACGGCAGCCTGCTGATTAAAAATTAAACTCCCCGCTAATTGTCCCCGCTTATCTTTTTCTCTGCCACCTTGACGATTTATAATAGCCGTTGGCGTTGCACTCCTGTCAGTTTTTGGCGCGACGAAGCGACTTTTCATAATTGCCCGTCAGCTTCTGCCGTTCGCTTCTGGCTACGCGCTTCGCCCAGACAACTTATCACCCCTTTGGAGAAATCATGTCCCGCGCCGTCCAGCTCAGTACGCTGAATACCCTCAAGGATTTCAAGCTCTCGAAATCCCAGAAAGGTCTTTTTTACTCACTTTCTGCACTCGAAAAATCGCTTGGCGTAAAACTATCGCGCCTGCCCGTTTCAATTCGTATCGTGCTTGAATCGGTGCTGCGCAACTGCGACGGCAACAAGGTGACCGAGGAGCATGTGCGCCAGCTGGCCAACTGGAAGCCGAACGCGCCACGCACCGATGAAATTCCTTTCGTGGTCTCGCGCATTCTGCTGCAAGACTTCACCGGCGTGCCCCTGCTTGCCGATCTCGCCGCGATGCGCAACGTCGCGTCACGTCTTGGCAAAAACCCAAAGAATATTGAACCGCTGGTGCCTGTCGATCTCGTCGTGGATCACTCGGTGCAGATCGATCATTTCCGCGAAAAAAATGCGCTGGATTTGAACATGAAACTGGAATTTTCGCGCAACAACGAACGCTACCAGTTCATGAAGTGGGGTATGCAAGCCTTTGATACCTTCGGCGTCGTGCCACCGGGATTCGGCATCGTGCATCAGGTGAACCTGGAATATCTCGCGCGCGGGGTACACAAACAAGCCACGCAAGACGGTGATGTGTACTACCCCGACACCATGGTTGGCACCGATTCGCACACCACCATGATCAACGGTCTGGGTGCCGTGGCCTGGGGTGTGGGCGGCATCGAAGCGGAAGCCGGCATGCTCGGCCAGCCGGTGTATTTCTTGACGCCGGATGTCGTTGGCGTGAACATCACCGGACGTCTACGCGGCGGCTGCACCGCCACCGACGTGGTGCTGACCGTCACAGAAATGCTGCGCAAGGCTAACGTTGTCGGCAAGTTCGTCGAATTCTTTGGCGAAGGCGCTGCCACCCTGTCCCTGACGGATCGCGCCACCATCGCCAACATGGCACCGGAGTATGGCGCCACGATGGGCTTCTTCCCGGTCGATGCCGTCACCGTCGCCTACCTGGAAAACACCGGCCGCACCCAAGAAGAAGTCGACGCTTTTGAAGCCTACTTCAAGGCGCAAAAAATGTTCGGCATGCCGAAAGCCGGTGACATTGATTACTCGCAAACGCTTACCCTCGATTTGGGCACGGTCGCGCCGTCGCTGTCTGGCCCACGTCGCCCACAAGATCGTATTGAAATCGGCAAGGTGAAGCAAAACTTCGCCGAACTTTTTTCAAAACCCGCTGCACAAGATGGCTTCAATAAAAAATCGGAAGATCTCAACGCCGTTTACGAAACGGATGCTGGCGTCAAAGTGAAGAATGGTGACGTACTGATTGCGTCCATCACCTCTTGCACCAACACTTCCAATCCGGGCGTGCTGCTTGCGGCCGGTTTGCTCGCAAAGAAAGCCGTTGAAGCAGGATTGACCGTCCCACCGCACATCAAGACTTCCCTCGCACCCGGATCGCGTGTGGTGACCACTTACCTCGAAGCCACCGGTTTGCTGCCGTATCTGGAAGAACTCGGTTTTGGCCTCACCGCCTACGGTTGCGCGACCTGCATCGGCAACTCCGGCGATCTCACGCCTGGCATGAACGAAGCCATCGCAAAAAATGACATCGTTGCGGCCGCTGTACTTTCCGGCAACCGCAACTTCGAAGCACGCATCCATCCGAACATTCGCGCGAACTACCTCGCATCGCCGCCGCTCGTCGTTGCTTATGCCATCGCTGGCACGGTTTGCAAGGACTTGATGACCGAACCCATCGGCACAGGCAAAGATGGTCAAGACGTCTGGATCGGCGACATCTGGCCGAGCGATGAAGAGATCGCCAAGCTGATGAAGTTCGCGATGAATGCAAAAACCTTCAAGGATAATTACGCCGACGTGAAAGCTGCGCCAGGCAAACTCTGGGAAGACATCACGGGCGTGGCCCAAGGCGATGTCTACAACTGGCCGAAATCCACCTACATCGCCGAACCGCCATTCTTTGCGGACTTCACGATGGCACCGAAAGCCGCAACCGGCAACATTTACCGCGCACGTGCGCTGGGCATCTTCGGCGACATGATCACTACAGATCATATTTCGCCTGCGGGATCGATTGGCGTCAACACGCCTGCGGGCAAGTGGCTGCTAGCAAACGGCGTACAGCAAGCTGACTTCAATTCTTATGGGGCACGTCGCGGCAACCATGAAGTGATGATGCGCGGCACCTTTGCGAATGTGCGCATCCGCAATCTGATGCTGCCAGCCAAAGCGGATGGTTCACGCATAGAAGGTGGTGTAACGATTCATCAACCCAGCGGTCAGCAAATGTCGATTTACGACACAGCGATGCAGTACATCGCCGAACGCGAGCCCACAGTCATCTTTGGTGGCGAAGAATACGGCGCCGGTTCATCCCGTGACTGGGCGGCTAAAGGCACGCAATTGCTCGGCGTGAAAGCGGTGATTGCCCGTTCATTTGAACGCATTCACCGTGCCAACCTTGTCGGCATGGGCGTCCTGCCACTGCAATTCACGGGCAATGACAGCGTGCAAAGCCTCGACATCACGGGTGAAGAATGGTTCAGCCTGACCGGATTGGACGGCGAACTCAAGCCGATGCAGCCTGTGATGCTGACCATCGCACGTGCGAAGGGCGCAATGCAACAAGTCGAACTGCTGCTGCGCATCGACACGCCGATTGAAGTGGATTACTATCGTCACGGCGGCATTTTGCCGTTTGTGTTGCGACAGTTACTCGCTGCATAATCCCAAAAGCCAACGCCCCATCCCTCTCCCGCCTGCGGGGGAGGGAAGCAAACTCGGCTACAATAGCATTCGTTTTGCAAATAAATTACCGCCACCATGCGCCGTCCTTCAAAATTTTTCCCCAACAAACTCTCTGCTGACAGTCAACGACTGATCTCGCTCGCGCAAGAAACTGCGAAAGCCACCAGTCGTCTGGAAAGGCGTGCGTGGGAACAAACAATGGATGGCCTTGTGCAAAAACTGCTCAAAGGCAAACGCCAGGATGCCATTGATGCAGCACTGGACAGCCTGTTCAAAACGGAACTCAATGCTTACGATGTTTTGCTGCAAACCGTTGAAGCTGCGAGCGAATCCTGCACTATCGAACATGAAGGCCTTGTGTATGACGCATTGCTGATTGCCGCACCTGTGCTTGCATGGACACGTTTTCTGATTCCGGCAGGACCCATTCCCGCCGAAATGCAAACCACGCTTGCAGCACACCTCTCTGCGCATGTACTCGCCAAGGATACGCATGTCGCGCTGGCACCCGCACTCTATGCGATTGATCAGTTGCCGTTTACCCACTCGGATACCTGCGCCATCACGAAAAGTCTTGCAATGGCAGCGATCAAGGGAAATGCTTTCAAGATCCCAAACAACCCACCGGATACCGCGCCATTTCTGGCGGATACACGTTATCTGATCGCAGCGGTGGCTGCACCCGCCGGTCAAGCACTTTTTCGCTGGCAAACTGCGCAAACGCCCGCCAGTGCAGCCTCCTTGCGAACGGAAGCGCTCGCGCAGTGGCAGCAACAGGCTGGCGCAAACATCGCGCGTTTGCTCACCGGCTGCAACATTGAATTTTTACTCCCGGAATCCTATTTCGCCGCATGTCGCAAGGCAGATCTGCAAATTCGTCCCTGCTCCATTCGCGCGGCAGTGCACTACCTCACCCATACGCTCAATGTCGAAGTCGCTGGATTGTGCGCGATTGTTGCAGGATTCGGTGATGCCTCGGCCGATGCGCCACTGAGTGAATACCGCATCGGTTTCTCGACACGTGACAATCCCAATATTCTGTACGGCATCGTCTGGCCACTGTATGGGCAGGAAGAGGATGACGACGATTTCCCCTCTCACTCCCCGTTCGACCTGGCGCGCGGCAAAGTGCCGATTCAGGAAATTCTGGAACTGCTCCAGGAAATGGGCGTCGTCTGTGAAAAGCGCCATCACGAACGTTTCCCGATGGAGTTTTGCGACGACTGTGGCGCACCACTGTTTGCTGACGCCACCGGCAACCTCGTTCACGCAGAAATGCCGGAAGATGCCGAGCAAAATGCAGCACGGCTACATTGATTATCAGCTCCACTCTTCACACAACGCATAAAATTCAGGGGCAGCATCAAAACGAAGTTTCGGCGTAGGCTAACATGAGCACAGCGAATGTTAAGCGAAGCGGCCGGAACCAAAATTCGCTTCGCGATATTTGACTACTGACCCGATTTTTTGCTTACTTGGTACAATGCAGATTGCCCTTCACTTTCTGCGCGAGCCAGCCATGTCAAACGAAACATCGCAAACCATCTACCGCCGCGATTACCGCGCGCCTGACTACCAGGTTGATACTGTTGAAATCGGCTTTGACCTCGACCCCACTCAAACGCACGTCGCGAACCGGATGACACTCGTCCGCTCTCTCGCGAGTACCGCAACAGAAATTCTGTTGCACGGAAACGGTCTCAAACTCGCGCAACTGCGCATGAATGGCATCAAACTCGGCAAAAAAGATTACGTGATTGAAGAAGACAATCTGCGCATCTTCAATGCACCGGAACAAGCCACACTGGAAATCGAAACGGTGATTCGACCCGCCAAAAACACTTCGCTAATGGGCTTGTACGTTTCCAGCGGCAACTTCTTTACGCAATGCGAAGCAGAAGGTTTCCGCAAAATCACTTTTTTCCCGGATCGCCCCGACGTGATGGCAAAATTCACGGTGATGCTGCGCGCCGACAGGAAAAAATTTCCGGTACTACTCTCCAACGGTAATTTGATTGAAGAAGGGGATTTGGGCGATGGCCGTCACTACGCCAAATGGGAAGACCCATTCCGAAAACCCGCTTATCTTTTCGGACTCGTCGCAGGAAAACTCGTCTGCCAGGAAGAAACCATCCTGCTGAAATCCGGCCGTAAAGCACTGCTGCAAGTGTGGGTGGAGAAAGGCAATCTCGACAAAACCCAGCACGCCATGGAATCGCTGAAACACAGCGTGCGCTGGGATGAAGAACGCTTTGGACTGGAACTCGATCTGGATCGCTACATGATCGTCGCCGTCAGCGACTTCAACATGGGCGCGATGGAAAACAAAGGGCTAAATATTTTCAATACCAAGTTCGTATTGGCCAATCCGAAGATCGCCACCGACGTGGATTACACGAACATCGAAGCGGTCGTCGCACACGAATACTTCCATAACTGGACCGGCAACCGCGTGACGTGTCAAGACTGGTTTCAACTTTCATTGAAAGAAGGCTTGACCGTTTTCCGCGATCAAGAGTTTTCTGCCGACATGATCGGCACCCCTTCCGGTCGCGCTGTCAAACGCATTGAAGACGTGCGCATGTTGCGCCAAACGCAATTCCCGGAAGACGCGGGCCCGATGGCGCATCCGGTGCGCCCGGACTCCTTTGTGGAGATCAACAATTTCTACACCGTCACCATTTATGAAAAAGGTGCCGAAGTTGTACGGATGTATCAAACACTGCTTGGCAATGACGGGTTCTGCAAGGGCATGGATCTCTACTTCCAGCGCCACGACGGGCAAGCCGTCACCTGCGACGATTTCCGCGCGGCGATGGCCGATGCCAACGGACGCGATCTCACACAATTCGAACGCTGGTACAGTCAGGCAGGCACACCTCGTATTAAAGCAAGCACCCAATACGATGCCAGATCGCTCGACTTCACACTGACCCTCTCGCAATCCTGCCCACCCACACCGGATCAGCCGCACAAACTGCCTTTCCATATTCCGGTGTCGATTGGCCTGCTCGACAAAGACGGCCGTGGCTTGTCGTTCTACCACGAAGACAAATACATTTTTGGCGCAAACGCCACCATCACACTCGAGCTGACTGAGGCTGAACAAACTTTCACTTTCACGCAGGTCAAGGAAAAACCTGTTGTCTCCCTGCTGCGAAACTTTTCCGCGCCAGTGATTCTGGAAATCGATTACGCTGATGCCGAACTCGCACACTTGATGGCGCACGACAGCGATCACTTCAATCGCTGGGAAGCGGGACAACGCCTGATGATGCGCCGCTTGCTCGCACTGACGACTGCAGCACAACAAGGTGAGCCCCTCACGCTGGATGACACGGTCGTAGCGGCGCTGCGAAAAACCCTTAACGATAACGCACTCGATCCCGCGTTCCGCGAGCTCGCGCTGACCCTGCCGACAGAAACGATGATCGCCGAACAAATGGATGTCGTCGATCCCCAGGCGATTTATGCCGCACGTCACTTCATGCGCCATGCACTGGCAAACGCGATGAAACAGGATTTTCTGAATGCATATGAGTCTTGTCTCACGGACGAGGCTTACCAACCCGATCCAGTCTCTGCTGGCAAGCGCAGCCTGAAAAATCTTGCACTCTCTTACTTACTAACGTGGGGCGACGACAGTGCCTGCAAACTCGCAAAAGTACAGTTTGATACGGCCGACAACATGACTGATCGTCTGGCTGCACTTACCGCGCTCGTCAATGGCGAATCACGCAAGGCAAACAAAAAAGCGGCCAAATGCCTTGACCGCTTTTACCGCGAATTCAAGAAAGAGCCGCTGGTCATCGATAAATGGTTCACACTACAAGCCACCACCCACAGCACCGATGTGCGCGCCATCAAGAAATTGATGGCACACCCCGCTTTCACGCTGACCAACCCCAATCGCGCCCGCAGCGTGATCTTCAGCTTTTGCAACAACAACCTCTCACGCTTTCACGCACCTGATGGGAGCGGCTATGCCTACTGGGCGGAACAGGTGCTGGCACTGAACGCACTCAACCCGCAAGTCGCCGCACGCCTTGCCCGCAGCATGGATCGCTGGCGCAAGTTCAAGCCGGAATTGCAAGGCAAGATGGCGGCTGCGCTGCAACGTGTGGCAAAAGCGAAGAAACTATCGAAGGATGTGCGGGAAGTCGTGACGAAGTCGCTGGCGGCATAGAAAAATAGGGTCAGCGTTTTTTACGCACAGCGTAAATTACTCTGCCCCTATTTTTCGCGCAGTCATTTCTTCAATGACGCTTGGCGTCCTGGACACCCTTCACTTCCCGTATCGCGTTCAGCGCTTTTTGAAGTTGCTCTGTCGATCCGATTTCGACCGTGAAGGACATGCGTGCAGTCCCCTTGGCGCTTTGCGTGTTCACGCCGGTGACGTTGATTTTTTCGCGTGAGAAAACTTCTGAGATATCACGCAACAGGCCTTGCCGGTCAGCGGAAAGCACAAAAATATCGACGGGATAAAGCGTATCCGGCGCAGACTTGCCCCACGCTGTCTGGATGACGCGCTCTGGCGTGCGATGCTGCATCTCGGCAAAGTTGCGGCAATCGGCACGATGAATGGAAACGCCTTTGCCGCGCGTAACGAAACCGACGATGCTGTCGGGCGGCGCCGGCTTGCAACATTTCGCCAACTGCGTCATCAATCCTTCCGTGCCAACAACCAGCACGCCCGATTTGGCGCCTTGTTCAACACTGGACGCACGACTCTTGCGCGTAATGAGCAGTTCTTCATCCGTGAGCTCTTTGACCTCGGCCTCGCCGTGCAGCGCCGTTTCAATGCTGCGCAAGCTGAAGGTTTCCTTGCCAACGGCAAGAAAAAGATCTTCCACTTTGGGGAACCCCAACTGGCTGGCAAGTTCTTCCAGATTGACCGAGGTTTTGCCTTCACGTTGCAGCGTTTTTTCCACCGCAGCCCTGCCGGTTGCCAGCGTTTCTTGCAAGTCGATGGTGTTGAACCATGCACGAATTTTTGACTTGGTGCGAGAACTGGCGGTATAGCCCGGACTGAGCCAATCACGTGAAGGACCCGCGTTAACGTTGGCACCTTTGGCTGTGATGATTTCGACAGTCTGTCCGCTTTTAAGTGGTGTATTCAAGGGCACCATCGCGCCTTCCACTTTCGCACCACGACAGCGATGCCCTACATCGCTATGCAGATGGTAGGCAAAATCAATGGGGGTGGCGCCGCTCGGCAACTCAATCACACGCGCTTGCGGCGTCAACACATAAATCCGCTCATCCAAACCCGCTGACTTGAGTTTCTCATGCCGATCCTGTCGCGTTTCGTTCGTCGCACCAACGGCATCTGTCACGTCCGTCTGCCACGCCAGGAGCTGACGCAACCAGGCGATCTTGTCGTCGTATTCCTGCACGCCCGCACTGGAACCGCCGGTCTCTTTGTAGCGCCAGTGGGCGGCCACACCATATTCAGCGAAGTGGTGCATGTCTGCCGTGCGAATTTGGACTTCAATCGGCAACCCTTCTTCCGTGACTACAATGGTGTGCAGCGATTGGTAACCGTTAGGCTTAGGGCGTGAAATGTAATCGTCAAACTCCTTGAGGATAGGATTCCACAGTTCATGCACGATGCCAAGCACGGCATAACATGTCTTCACGTCGTCCACGATGATGCGGAATGCACGCACGTCATGCAGGTCTGAGAAATCCAGCGATTTTTCACGCAATTTGTTCCAGATGCTGAAAATATGTTTGGGGCGTCCTGAGACATCTGCCTTGATGCCGGCCTTCTCCAGCTCCGCTTTCAGACGAACGATGGCGCGATCAATGAACTCTTCCCGCTCAACACGCTTTTCTTCAAGCATTTTGGCGATTCGCCGATATTCCTCCGGCTCCATGAAACGAAATGAGAAGTCTTCAAGTTCCCATTTAAGCTGCCAAATCCCTAAACGATTCGCCAGCGGCGCGTAAACATTCAGTGTCTCGCGCGCGTAGCGATCCACCATTTCACCTTCCAGTTTTTTTTCAGCGAAATAGCGCAGCGTAGTCACCCGCGATGCCAGGCGAATCATCACCACACGCATGTCGGCAGCCATCGCCAGCAACATCTTGCGCAAAGTTTCCACCTGCGCGACAGCTTGCTGTTCGGCATTTTTACCGCGCAAAACTTCTTTTTGGGAAGTGGTGCGTTCGCGCAGACTGCGCAATTGACGAATGCTGTTGACGAGAACCGCCACTTCGCGCCCAAATTTTGACTCGATAGCTTCTGCCGCCATCGGATCAATGCCAGCCACCTCGGACAAAAACCCGGCGATGCGCGTCGGCGCATCGCAATTCAGTACCGTCAAGATGGAGACCAACCCTTCCACAAAATCCATGATCAATTGCCCGCTTTTTACGGCGTGATTGGCATAGATGGGGCGAACAAACGTGAGGGCATCGAGCAGACGTTCGCCATCTTTCTCAGATAATCCAAACGTCAGTTGCGCCTGTTCAGCGCGGTGCAAAGCGGAGGTGGTTACCATAAACGGAATGTGTGAATGTTTCTTGCCCCTGCGATGCAGGTCGTAAGCATTGCGAAGCCACTACGGTTGACTGCATTCATCGTTGTTGCCTTAGTCATGAAGGCATGCATCTGAGTCGTTATCCGATCCACACGGCTATCGACAAAAGCAGAATCAGCAGCAACCACAACAAGGTGGCGCGCCACAACAAACCAACGGCACTTTGGAGCGAGCGCAGCATCGGTTCTTCGCCAGGCATGCTCTCCAGTTCGACGTTGGTGTAATCACCTGTCGTCATATCAAGCTCTGGAATGCTGATGGCTTTTTCAGCAGGGTTGCCGAGCCTGATCCCCAAGGCGCCACCGCCCGCAGAAAGAATGATGCCGAGCGTTTCGTTTTCCCAGCGCCTGGCGAAATTGCGCCAGGCGTAAATGGCATCTTCAAAATTACCCACCACAGCGAACGCCACCGCCGTCAGTCTTACCGGAATCCAGTCCGCCCAGTAAAAAGCTTTGCTGGCGAATACGCCGAACATGTCTTCGGTTGTTTGAGCAGGGTCATTCCACGCGCGCGCCAAATGTTCGGCCACGCGATACACCACCGCACCCGCAGGGCCGATGGGCAACAAAAACCAGAGCAACACGCCAAAAACGCTGTGATGCGCCGTCACCAGGGCTTTTTCAATAGCAATGCGCGAAATGTCGGAAACTTCCATGCCGACGGTATCCAAGCCCGTCCACTCCGCCAGCAAGGTTCGCGCCTTCACGTCGTCGCCGGAAAGCAGCGCCATCTGAATGGATGAAAAATGGTGGCTGTATTGACGAAAACCGATGGTGAAGTACGCCACGATGACATTCCAGGCAAGCTCAAACAGCGGGTTGATGCTGGCAGCGATGAGGTGAATGAGATAGACAGGAACCGCCAGCAGCAACACGACAACAAACCAGGCTAAGCGCCCATTTCGCGGCTGACCTGCATTGAACCCGGCTTCAATCCGCGCGGAAAGCATTTTAATCGCGCCGAAAACGACATTGTTCGCCCGCAAGGGTCGAACCTGTTCGATCAGTAAAGCGCAAAGAATGGAAAGAAAAGCCATCTGTTTTCCTTGAAATCGCTCACACGCAAAGATACCCTACCCTACCAGCAGAATCAAACCGTATTGCCGGGAATCCGATCATGCGCGCAAAAAATGAAACAGATTGCGCAACATCCCAGCCGTCGCGCCCCAGATGAAATATTTTTCATACGGGATGGCGTAAAACGAGCGCCATCCTATCCCGTTGGGAAACTCCGCGGTCAGCAAACGGTGATTCATTGCATTCATCAAGTGCGACAACGGCACTTCGAGCACTTCTGCCACTTCGAAGGAATCGGGTTCCAGTTCAAAGGGCGGCGTGACGATGGAAACAATCGGCGTCACGCGATAGCCCGTGCCTGTCACATATTCAGGCAACCTGCCAATAATGTCGATATGCCCCCGATGTAAACCAACCTCTTCCATGGTTTCACGCAAGGCAGTTTCGATGGGCGAGGTATCACTTTCCTCGACTCTGCCCCCCGGAAAACTGACCTGACTCGGATGGTGGTGCAAGTGATCGGTGCGCTTGGTGAGCAGCATGGCGGGCCCTTCCGCGCGCGCCACAATCGGTACCAGCACCGAAGCTGGCATCGGCGGATCAAACGCCGTGGGAAGTCGTTTCTCCAGACGGTCTTCGGGTTGCCATGCAGGCGGATTGGAAAAGCGCGAACGTATCCAATCGACATTCAACCTGTCAGGATGAACCACCTCGCGATCAGCGATCGTTTCGATCCTCATCGTCGATGGATCAAATGGCACTTTTCCCAGCGGATTATCCTGGGAAAAGTAAAAAAGGGCGCCTTCGGGCGCCCTCGTGGATGTGTTGCGGCGCATAGCCATTACTCTGCCGACGCCTGAGGGCGGGAACCGGACAGTTTTTCGCGGATACGTGCCGATTTGCCCGAGCGTTCGCGCAGATAGTACAGCTTGGCGCGACGCACATCGCCGCGACGCTTGACTTCAATCGACGCAATCAACGGCGAATAGAGTTGGAACGTACGCTCCACGCCTTCACCCGATGAAATTTTGCGAACGATGAAATTGGAGTTCAGGCCGCGATTACGCCTGGCCACAACCACCCCTTCGTAAGCCTGCGCACGCTTGCGTGTACCTTCCACCACGTTGACATTCACAACCACGGTGTCACCAGGTGCGAAAGCGGGAATTTTCTTGCCCAGACGGGCGATTTCTTCTTGCTCGAGTTGCTGAATCAGATTCATTGTTGACTCCTGAGACCATCGTACCGGCGCATTATCTGTGCGTTTTCACTTGTGCGAAACACTGCCCGGAAGAGGATGGGGTTAAACATGCGGATCATTGTCCGCGCTATATGCCTTGGAAACTGTGAAACAGCCCAACGGAACGCGAGATTGTACTACAAATCCCTTAAAAACACCTCGTCGGCTGCCGTAAGTTGCCCGGACATTCTGGCTTTTTCAATAAGATCCGGGCGTTTCTTTTGCGTGGCAACCAAAGCTTGTCTCCGCCGCCACCTTGCAATTTCAGCATGATTTCCGCCCAACAGGACTTCCGGAACCAGCTCACCTTCATGTTCTTCCGGGCGGGTGTAATGCGGGCAATCGAGCAAGCCTTCGACAAAACTGTCCTTTTGGGCCGATTCATCATCATTCAAGACCCCCGGCATCAGCCGGATCATTGCATCCATCAGCGCCATCGCCGGAATTTCGCCGCCCGAGAGCACAAAGTCACCAATGCTGACTTCTTCATCCACGTAACGATCCAGCAAACGCTGATCGACCGCTTCGTAGCGACCGCACAACAAAATCAGACCGGGTTCATGCACCATTTCCTGCACGCGTTGATGCGTCAAGGGCTTGCCTTGCGGCGAGAGATATACCACCCGCGGCGGTGGCAAGCCAGCGGCGATTTGCCGTGCCTTGGCGGCCTGAATAGCATCCTCAAGCGGCTTGACCATCATCACCATGCCGGGGCCGCCGCCATAGGGACGATCATCGACAGTGCGGTGCTTGTCCTGGGTGAAATCACGTGGGTTCCAGAGCGTCAGCGCACAACGATTTTGCTCGAACGCGCGACGCGTAATGCCCGACTGCGTAATCGCAGTAAACATTTCTGGAAACAGCGTGATGACGTCGAATTGCATATTGAACACTCCAGAAAATCCCTTTCCTCTCACACCGAGGTATTCATCTTGGGAAACTCTGAGAAACCGTCGCGAGCGGTCGGAGGGCAAGGCGCACGGAGCGCAGGAACCGGAATGTACTTAAACGTACATGAGGATTCCGAGCACCGCGCAACGCAGCCATCCGAGCGCGCAGCAGGTTAACCAGAGTTTCCCTAGTAATCCCGCTGCCAGTCTACTGTAATCAGCTTGGCTTGCTGATCAACCGTTTTCACAAAATGCCCAACAAAAGGAATCAGGATTTCGCGATGCTTTTCTTCGGTATCCGAAGACGCCGGAACCACACGCAAAATCGGATGTGCGCCACTTTCCATCAGGCCACTGACCGTCCCCAATGCTTCACCTTGCAGATTCACGACGGACAGGCCGATCAAATCGACCCAGTAGAATTCATTCTCTTCGAGCGGAGGAAAATAGCGACGGGAGACGTGTACGACCGTGCCTTTCAGTGCTTCAGCAGCATCCCGGTCGGCAAGTCCAACAAGCTGAGCGATGACTTCCTCGCCATGCAGTTTGGCTTGCTGGCGTTCAACATCAGAAAATTCCGGCTTGTCCAGCCACCAGCGCTTGCTATTGAGCAATGCGTCCGCGTGCGCGGAATACGGGTGGATACGCACCCACCCCTGAACACCGAAAGCACCGGCGATATACCCCACCGGCACCAGATCATCGGGGATGCTTACCCCGTACGATGTTTTTCTTTGCAACTTTGCAAGTTAGGAAGCTTTGCCAGGCAAAGCGGCCAGGCGGGCAACAGCAGGCGACATTTGCGCGCCAACGCCTTGCCAGTATGCCAAGCGGTCTTGCGCAATGCGGCAAGATTCTTCATTGCCAGTAGCAATCGGGTTGTAAAAACCAATGCGTTCGATGAAACGACCATCGCGGCGACTACGAGAATCGGCTGCAACGATGCTGTAAAACGGACGCTTTTTGGTACCCCCGCGAGCTAAACGAATAACGACCATAGTGTAATTCCAATAAATATGAGGTATGGGAAAAGTCCGCGATTATAGCGTACTTTTCCTGCAATTCCAATCCGGTTAAAAATCCAGATTACCGTTTCAACTGCGACAAATCCCGTACTGCACCCCGATCCGCCGAAGCTGCCAAGGCCGCATAGGCTTGCAGCGCCTGAGATACTTCACGTTTACGGGTAGCCGGTTTCCAGGCCTTGTCGCCCTTGGCTTCCATCGTCTTGCGACGCTCTGTCAGCACCGCGTCGGTGACGCGCAAGTTAATTGTGCGCTTGGGAATGTCAATGTCGATGATATCGCCTTCCTCCACCAAGCCAATCGCGCCGCCCGAGGCTGCCTCAGGGGAGCAATGGCCAATCACGAGACCGGACGACCCGCCGGAGAAACGACCATCCGTCACCAGCGCACACGTCTTGCCCAACCCCTTCGATTTCAGGTAAGAGGTCGGGTACAGCATTTCCTGCATGCCGGGCCCGCCTTTCGGACCTTCATACTGGATGATAACGACATCGCCATCTTTAATCTTGTCACCCAGAATCGCGGCGACGGCATCTTCCTGACTTTCGAAAATACGCGCCTTGCCGCTGAAAACGAGAATGCTTTCATCCACACCCGCAGTCTTTACGATGCAACCGTCTACAGCAATGTTGCCGTGCAAAACGGCGAGTCCGCCATCTTGCGAAAGCGCATTCGCCTTGTTGCGAATGCAGCCACCAACCCGATCCATATCGAGCTGTTCATAGCGCTTGTTTTGCGAAAACGCGACCATGGTCGGCACACCGCCCGGCGCGGCCTTGTAAAACTGGTGCACTGCCGGATCGTTTGTCGCCATGATGTCGTTGTTCGTAATCGCTTCGCCCAGCGTTTTGCTGTGCACTGTCAACGCACTGGTGTCGAGCAAACCTGCACGCGACAGCTCGCCCAAGATCGCTGTGATGCCCCCAGCGCGATGTACGTCTTCGATATGGTAGTCCTGCGTCATCGGCGCCACCTTGCACAGGCACGGCACCTTGCGCGAAATGCGGTCGATATCCGCCAGCGTAAAATTCACGCCCGCTTCCTGCGCAATCGCCAGCAAATGCAACACGGTATTGGTCGAACCGCCCATGGCCACGTCCAGCGCCATCGCATTCTCGAATGCCGTCTTGTTGGCAATGCTGCGCGGCAGGATCCTTGCATCGTTTTGCTCGTAATAGCGCTTGGTCATGTCCACGATCATGCGCGCACCGCGCATGAACAAGTCGCGGCGATCCGCGTGGGTCGCCATCAGCGTGCCGTTCCCCGGCAAACCCATACCCAGCGCTTCGGTCAGACAGTTCATCGAATTGGCGGTAAACATACCGGCACAAGAACCGCAGGTCGGACAGGCCGAGCGTTCAAACGCCATCACTTCATCATCGGTGACGCCCGGATCGCCCGCCTGAATCATCGCGTCAATCAAATCGATTTTGATGACTTTCTGCGAACCTTGCTGACGGCCATGCAGTGCTTCTACCGTTTTACCGGCTTCCATCGGACCACCGGAGACAAAAATCGTCGGAATGTTCAGGCGCATCGACGCCATCAGCATGCCTGGCGTGATCTTGTCGCAGTTGGTGATGCAAATCATCGCATCGGCGCAATGCCCGTTCACCATGTACTCAACCGAATCCGCAATCAATTCGCGTGACGGCAGCGAATACAGCATGCCGCCATGCCCCATCGCAATGCCATCGCAAAGCGCGATGGTGTTGAATTCCCGCGCAACGCCGCCTGCCGCTTCAATTTCGCGCGCGACCATCTGACCCAGATCCTTGAGGTGAACATGACCGGGCACGAACTGCGTGTATGAATTCACCACGGCAATGATGGGTTTGTCAAAGTCGCCATCCTTCGCACCGCAGGCGCGCCACAAGGAACGGGCGCCCGCCATATTGCGGCCATGCGTGGAGGTTTTGGAACGGTATTGCGGCATGATGTTTCTCTCCTGGTAATTTCAACGCAGACGGCTTGGGCATCTTCGCCTGCCAGCCTGCTAAATTCTGGTATCTGCTTTTGAAAAAAGCATGCAAGTTGCAGAGTATAATCCAAACCGCCTTCCAGTTCGATCGATTGCAACCCACATAGATATTGCATGCTCATTCATCCAATGCCTGACCCGGTCGCCCTGAAGATCGGCCCCCTCGCCATCCACTGGTACGGCCTGATGTATCTGGCCGCTTTTGCGCAATACCTTTTACTTGGGCGACTGCGACTCAAGCACCCCCACATCGCCGCTGCCGGATGGAAAAAGGAACACCTCGACGACCTTTTGTATTACTGCGTGCTGGGCGTCATTGTCGGCGCGCGATTGGGCGAGGTGCTGTTTTATCACCCCGTTTATTATTTTTCACATCCACTCGAGATTTTCGCTGTCTGGAAAGGCGGCATGTCAATCCACGGCGGATTCTTGGGCGTGATTCTTTGCATGTGGTGGTGGGGACGTAAGCACCAGCGTGCGTGGGTCGACATCATGGATTTCACCGCGCCGCTCGCACCCCTGGGATTTTTCTTTGGCCGCATCGGTAATTTCATCAATGCAGAACTGTGGGGGCGCGTCGCCGATCCTTCTCTGCCCTGGGCGATGATTTGGCCACGCGTGGATAACCTGCCCCGCCACCCGTCTCCCTTGTATCAAGCGCTCGTGGATGGGCTGCTGCTTTTCATCATCCTGTGGTTCTATGCACGCAAACCGCGTCCCCGCATGGCCGTCGTCAGCTTTGGGGTGATGATGTACGGTTGTGCCCGCTTTTTCACAGAGTTTTTCCGCACACCGGATTATGAAGTGCACGTTGCAGGCATCATGATCTCTGCCGGACAACTGCTGTCGCTTCCCATGATCATCATCGGCCTGGCTTTGCTTTGCCTGGCTTACAAACGGCAAATGAAACCCGCCTAAAAATAAAGCCATGAACACGAGACGTATCTTGCAAACGCGCGACGGGGTCATCGCCACAGTCACGCTTTCCCATCCCGGAAAACTGAATGCGCTGGATGTGGCGATGTGGCGCGATCTGGCGCTTGTTTTCCGTGAACTATCGAAGGACACCTCCTTGCGCTGCATCATCGTGCAAGGTGAGGACGGCAACTTCGCGGCCGGCGCCGACATCGCGGAATTTGCTGAAGTGCGCAATTCTGTGGAACAAGGCATTCACTATCACACGGCGCTCGTTGGGCACGCACTGGAAGCCATTACCGCATGCATTCACCCCACCATTGCTGCCATTGAAGGCGTGTGCGTTGGTGGCGGGCTGGAGATTGCCTGCGCCTGCGACTTGCGCATTGCCTCGCCCAAGGCACGTTTCGGCATTCCGATCAAACGCCTCGGCTTTGCGCTCGCGCCATCGGAAATGCAAGGACTGGTGCAACTGGTTGGTGTGGCCACCGCACTTGAAATACTGCTGGAAGGCCGCGTGTTTGATGCTGCCGAAGCACAACAAAAAGGCTTGTTGCATCGGATCGCCGAGGACGTATTGCAGCAAGCAAAAATCAGCGCCGCAAGAATTGCTGAAGGTGCCCCGCTCGCCGCGCGCATGAACAAGCAGCTTGCGCGCCGACTGGCACCACAACCCGCGCCACTGACACCCGAAGAATTTGCTGCCGCCTACGCGCTGCTGGATTCCAAGGACTACAAGGAAGGCGCGGCGGCCTTTCTGGCAAACCGCAAGCCGGACTTCAAGGGCGAATAATTCGTGCAGCAAAATTTGTCCACACGAATTCCGCCACAAGCGCTTTGCTGAATAAATTTCATTGAAAAAAGTCAGTCGGTCTTTTCTGCCGCGCGTATGGCTGCCTGAATCGCGCCATGTGAAAATCCCCGCTGCTGCAAAAAACGCATCTGCTTTGCACGTTCTGTGGCGTTGGCGGGTGGGTGGGTGAATTTTCTGCGCCACACTTCGGCAGCACGCGCGACTTCATCATGTGTGAGTTTTACTTTTGCGTCTGCTATCGCCTCCGCAGTGAGGCCATGTCCCCGCAATTCATGAAGGATGCGACTGTTCCCAAAACGCGCTGACCGTCGATTGATCAGCGATTCTGAAAATCGCTCGTTGGAAAGAAACTTGGCAACTTCGAGTTCGTCCAGCAAAGTCTCTAGATTGTCACCGTCGCCGACGTAAGGCGCGAGTTTTCTGGTGAGTTCCGCACGACTGTGCTCACGCGCTGAAAGATAACGCAAGGCGCGCGCCTTGAGACTGATGGTGGGTTTTCCCCTCCCCTTTCGAGGGGGAGGGGTGGCATGTGAACGATTATGAAATTCCGTGCTCACGCTTCCTGCAAGGCTGCGCCGGATTTCTTGTCTTTGGCCTTAGGTTCCTTGCTTTCCTTCACATCCCTCGGCTCTTTGAAATCCTTGCCTTCTTTGCCTAAGGGAAGCAACAGGGGCGGCAGCTCGCGCACACCCAACGATGCGCGCACCTTGTTTTCGATTTCGCGTGCCAGTTCCGGACGTTCGCGCAAATAGTTTCGCGCATTGTCCTTGCCCTGACCGAGACGCTCACCGTTATAACTGAACCAGGCGCCCGACTTTTCCACCACTTTCGCATCTGCGCCCAGATCCAGGATTTCACCTTCGCGCGATGTGCCTTCGCCATACAGAATGTCGAAATGCGCTTCCTTGAAGGGCGGTGCGACCTTGTTCTTCACCACCTTCACGCGCGTCTCGTTGCCGATGACTTCGTCGCCCGCCTTGATGGAACCGGTGCGTCGAATGTCCAGACGCACAGATGCATAAAATTTCAGCGCGTTGCCGCCCGTTGTGGTTTCGGGATTGCCGAACATGACGCCGATTTTCATGCGAATCTGGTTGATGAAAATCACCATGGTGTTCGTGCGGTTGATGCTCGCGGTCAGTTTACGCAAGGCTTGCGACATCAAACGCGCCTGCAATCCTGGCAGGGAATCGCCCATGTCACCTTCAATTTCCGCACGCGGCGTGAGTGCAGCCACCGAATCGATGACGATCAAATCCACGCCGCCGGAACGCACCAGCGCATCGGTGATTTCCAGAGCCTGTTCGCCGGTATCTGGCTGCGAAATCAGCAACTCGTGCAGGTTCACGCCGAGTTTTTGCGCATAACCCACGTCCAGCGCATGTTCCGCATCGATGAACGCACAGGTACCGCCCACCTTTTGCATTTCGGCGATCACTTGCAAGGTCAGCGTGGTTTTGCCCGAGGATTCCGGTCCATAGATTTCGACCACACGTCCGCGGGGCAGCCCGCCGACGCCCAGGGCAATGTCCAACCCCAGCGAACCGGTGGACACGACAGGCACCTCTTCCGCGACCGCACCAGAATCCATGCGCATCACGGTTCCCTTGCCGTATTGCTTTTCGATTTGCGCCAGCGCAGCGGCTAGCGCCTTGGTCTTTTCTGCGTTATTTGCGGATCTTTTGTCGTCCATATCTCGTCTCTCTATCTGTTATCTCGGCTATAGTGAACTGGTTTACTACGGATTGGCTCATCAGGTGGCGTCAGCACGCCTGTTTGCGGTACTGTATATAAAAACAGTACTGTTGGCAAGCATCTTATTAAAAAATTCTCATTTTTTTGCATCGCCCATCACTTATTTCGCATGCTAAAATTGTTTCCTTTTAGCAATTATTTTCACGCTTTTGTTTTTGGTCACCAAGATTTTATGCCCCTCCCGCCTGCCACCGCCCGGATCCTCGCCCATGCCCGCGCTTATTCTGTCGAAATTTTTCGCCGCGAGGATGGATTGTGGGATATCGATGCACGTCTCACCGACACGAAAACACGCGAAGTCCAGCTCAAAAGCAAGCTCCTTCCCCCTCATCACCCTCTGCACGACGTGCTACTGCGCCTGACCGTCGATACGGAAGGCCATGTCATCGATGCCACCGCCGTGCTGGATGCCATCCCCTTCCTTGGCTTTTGCGACACCATCGACGCTGCCTACAAAAAACTGATTGGCCTGAATGTACTCTCCGACTTCCGGCAAGCCGTGCGGGAACGCTTTGCAGGTGTGGCGGGTTGCGCCCACCTGAATGAACTGGCCTTGATCCTCCCGGATGTGGCCATCCTGGTTTTGCCGTTCGAACACCGCAAAGAACTCGATCACGACACCCGAAACAAGAAGCCTTTTGAACTGGATAACTGTCACGCCCTGCGCACCGACGGCCCCGCTGTGGCGCTTTACTACCCACGCTGGGTTGTCACTTCGACCAAATAAATCCCGCCTTGTGTATAATGTGCAACCGCTTCTGTTGCGTTTTTTTAGGCAGGGTGTGTTGCGCGCGACACAGGCAGATTTCAGATTGATAGTCTGCAACACTTTGCTCTGTTATATTGATTAAATTGTGTTGGACACAATCCAATAGATCTTGGGGTTCTCGCACAGAGGAAAGACACCACGGAGGAGAAGTAAACACATGGCCAATGCAAAGCTCATCGTCACACTGGATGGCGAAGTTATTCGGGAACTGGAACTGATGCGCGACCGCATCACGATCGGCCGACGCCCCTACAACGACATTGTGCTCGACACCCCCTCCATCAGCGGAGAACATGCGATGATTGCCACGGTGCTCAATGAAAGCATCCTCGAAGACCTCAACAGCACCAACGGCACCTACGTCAATGGCCAGCCCATCAAGAAGCACTTCCTGCAAAACGGCGATGTGATCGAACTGGTCAAATACCGCATTGAATATCTGGACGCAGCGCATGCGGGTTCCCGTACTGCCCCATCGCGCAGCGTAGACAAATCAGGCAATCTGCTCGTCCTCAGCGGCAGCAACGCTGGAACATCGCTGCCACTCACTAAAGAAGTCACCACCCTCGGGCGTCCCGGCACGCAACTCGCGGCAATCATCAAGCGATCGAACGGTTTTGCCGTCTCCCACGTCGAAGGGCCGGCCCCGCTGGTCAATCAGGAACCGGTCGGCGCTACACCGCATCCCCTGGCCGATGGCGACATCATTGACTTGTCAGGCACGCAAGTGCAGTTTTCGTTGCGTTAGAGTAATGCCAGCCGAGTGTTTGCGGCGACCATACAAAGCGACAGTTTTTGGCGGATTTGACAAAGATTGTCACCGCAACGGACAAAATCTGCTTTCATTACACCTGGATGTAGTAGCGAACCCAAAAAATCAACTAGATAGCGTCACACAATCCCTGGCACAAATTCTGCTCTACTTACTGCATGGCAGCATCCACTGCCGTCGACAAAAAAAGGAGCGTAAATGATGAAACAAATGAAATTCAAACGAGCCGGTCAACGAGGGTTCACCCTGATCGAACTGATGATCGTTGTAGCGATTATCGGTATTCTGGCAGCGATCGCACTGCCCGCTTATCAAGACTATACGATTCGCGCCCGCGTATCTGAGGCATTGGTTGTGGCCGGTGCGGCAAAAACCACCGTCAGCGAAAATATTTCCAATAACGGCGGCATACTTGCTGCGGACAATTGCCTTGGTGTAACACAAATTGCTGCTGCTGTTGCGAACAGTAATATTACGAGCATGACTTGCGCTGCAGCAACTGGCTTTATTACTATCACTACAGGCGCAAATGCTGGCAACGTTACGCTTGACCTGCGGCCACAGGCTCCTGGTGCTGCTGGTGCCGTCATTACATGGCAATGTGTTCGGACAGTGGGTGACAATAAGCACGTCCCGGCCAATTGCCGCACCTAAAAAACTGGTTTTTTAGGTAACTTCATAAAGACACCTCCGCCTGCGGGGGTGTTTTTTTATGTCTAAAAATCTAAAGTGGTGAAAAATGTGCACAACTTTGTGAATATCTGCCTTACTTTCTCTTTTTGCATTTTATGATTTCTTACACGATTCTTTATTTTGCCTAGAAAATTTAGAAATCTAATACAAATCAATACGTTATAAAATAATGGCATTTTTTTCATATGTCATAAAGCAACCCTTTGATTTTCATGGTTTGTGGACATTTCTTGCCTTGAAACCCGCATGAATACTGGTTCTTCCCTTCAAAATGACGAATTGACGCCGCCTGTCGTGCCGGTTTCGGCGCTCAATCAGGCCGTGGCGCGCATTCTGGAACGCAACTTTCCGCTGACCTGGGTATCCGGCGAAGTATCGAACTTCACCCGCGCCGCTTCCGGCCACTGGTATTTCACGCTGAAAGATGATGCTGCCCAAGTCAGAGCCGTCATGTTTCGCGGACGCGCCCAGCTTGCGGGCTTCACCCCGCAAAATGGCGACAAGCTGGAAGTGCGTGCCCTCGTCACGCTATATGCGCCGCGCGGCGACTTTCAACTGAACGTGGAAGCCATCCGCCGCGCCGGAACGGGCAATCTGTATGAAGCTTTCCTGAAACTGAAGGATAAACTGGCGGCCGAAGGTCTGTTTTCACCTGAACGCAAGCGCCCACTCCCCGTTTTCCCGCGCACCATTGGCATCGTCACCAGTCTGCAAGCCGCCGCCTTGCAGGATGTCCTGACGGCGTTGGCGCGCCGTGCGCCGCATGTGAAGGTCATCCTATATCCCACCCCCGTGCAAGGCGAGGGTGCCGGACAGAAAATTGCCGAGGCCATTGCCACCGCTTCCCGCCGTGCCGAGTGCGAGGTGCTGCTGCTGTGTCGCGGCGGCGGCAGTCTGGAAGATTTATGGTCGTTCAATGAAGAAGTCGTGGCGCGCGCCATTGTGGCTTCCACCATCCCGGTGATTTGCGGGGTGGGGCACGAAACCGATGTCACGATTGCGGACTTCGCCGCGGATCTGCGCGCCCCCACGCCCACCGCTGCCGCTGAATTGGTCACGCGTGCACAAGCTGATTGGCTCGGCGACGTGCGCACCCTGTCTGAAACCCTCACGCGCGCCGTGCAACGTCATGTCAACAATGCCGGACAAGGCATGGACAAACTTTCCAGACGGTTGCTGCGTCCCAGCGCACGCATTGCACGTGAAAGGCTGGCCTTGCAGACGCTCTCCTCACGCGCGACGCATGCCGCCCGCACGCGCATGGCTTCGGCGCGTCACACCCTCACATCACTTGATGCACAACTGGCATTGCTCAATCCTGAACGCACCCTGGCGCGGGGGTATGCCATCGTGAGGGATTCGGAGGGGGACATCGTGCGCTCGCCGGCACAACTGCATCCGCGCGACACCATCAGTTTGCGTTTGGCGGAAGGGCAAGCAGACATTGTGATCGAGAACGTAAGCACAACACCCCCACCCTAACCTTCCCCTTGCGAGGGGGAGGGGATAAATATCAGAACCTCGCATGGATAGGTCATTCTCAGCAAACGGTGTTTACGTCGCCACCCAATCCCCCGACTTGCCGCCGTGTTTTTCCAGCAGTTTCACATCGGTGATCGTCATACCACGATCAATGGCCTTGCACATATCGTAAATCGTGAGCAGTCCCACTTGCACAGCCGTAAGCGCCTCCATCTCGACGCCGGTTTGCCCTACGGTTTCCGCTTCGGCAATGCAGGAAATACTGGCATCGGCATAAGATAGAACAAAATTTACCGACACACTCGTCAAAGGAATCGGGTGACAGAGCGGAATCAGATCGCTGGTGCGTTTCGCGCCCATGATGGCGGCGATGCGCGCAATCCCCAACACGTCGCCCTTTTGGGCGGAACCCGACGCGATGACTTCCAGCGTTTCCGGTTTCATGCGGATGACCCCACTGGCCAGCGCAACGCGATGCGTTGCCGCCTTGCCCCCCACATCAACCATGTGCGCCTGCCCATCTGCATCAAAATGCGTCAGTCCGGCATCGTTATTTTTTTTTGGAGAGGGAGTCTTGGAAGCGGCCATGAAAAGAAAATATTTCATCAAAATGTTACGCAGTGAAGGCTGCGCCCTGGAAAGGGTATCATAGCACCGTGAAGACGCAATACCTGCCCTCTCCCCATCAGTCCGCATGGCTTTCTACAGTCTGCGGGTTGTTTTTTTGTCTGGCGAGCATTCTGTTTGCCACGCCCGCACGCGCGCAATTCCGTTCCGACTTGCCCAATCTGGGCGATACTGAACGCGGCGATTTATCCCCTCGCGCCGAACGCAGACTGGGCGAAAGCATCATGCATAAAATCCGTCGCGATCCGGATTATCTGGATGATGCACCCCTGTCGGATTATCTGAACCGCATTGGGAACAGCATGTTGGCCAAGTACCCTGAAGCGCGCGGCGAAACCGGCAATGATTTTGAATTTTTCGCCGTGCGCGATCTCACCCTGAATGCTTTCGCCCTGCCCGGCGGTTACATCGCGATTCACTCCGGCCTTATCCTGTCAACGCAAAGCGAATCGGAACTGGCTTCGGTCATCGCCCACGAAATCGGCCACGTTGCGCAGCGTCACATCGCGCGGATGATGGGGCAACAAAAACAGGACATGCTCATCCCGCTCGCCGCCGTGGCAGCAGCGGCGCTGGCCGCGCGCAGCAGTCCGGACGCCGCACAAGCCTTGCTGGCAGGCGGCCTGGGCGCATCCGCGCAACGGCAACTCAACTTCAGCCGGGAGGCGGAGCGCGAAGCCGATCGCATTGGGTTTCAGATTTTGGGTTCCTCGGGTTATGACCCCAGTGGCATGACGGTATTTTTCGGAAGGATGCAAACCGCGACGCGCGCCTATTCCGATGCCACACCGGCTTATCTGCGCACACATCCGATGACAACGGAACGCATTGCAGACATTCAGGCGCGCATACGCGAAATGCGGTATCGTCAGCGCGCCGACAGTCTCGACTACCATCTGATTCGCGCGCGTGTACGACTCTTGCAAGATCATTCCACACACGGCTTGATTGAAGCGGAACGTGCTTTCAAGGAACAGCTTGCCCTCAAGCTGCGGATGCAAACGATTTCTGCCCGCTATGGTCTGGCGCTGGTTGCCCTTCAGCGTGGCGATCATGTCGCGGCGCGAAAACAGTTGCAGCAAGCGCGCAAGGATGCAAAAGATCAGCAAACCCTGTCGAAAAATCCCCTCTTCGCCAGCACTTCCATCGACGTTCACATGGCTGCACGAAACTTCTCGGAAGCCGCGAAGGAAGCCAATCATGCCCGTCACACATTCACGCTCTCGCGTGGCTTCGTTTATCAGTACGCCGATGCTCTGCTTGCCGCAGACCACAGCAATGAAGCAACCAACTTCCTGCGCGATCAAGTGCAACAGTATCGCGCAGAACCCAAACTGCATCGCCAACTTGCCAAAGCCTATTCCGCACAAGATAAGCGCGCCTTGATGCATCTTGCGCTCGCCGAGGCTTATGAACTGTCGGGCAGTTTGCCCGCAGCGCTGGAACAACTCAGCTTGGCACGCCAAGCACCGGATGCCACCTACTACGAGCATTCTGTCATCGATGCGCGTGAACGCGAATGGCAAGCGAGACGACGAGAACAACTCAAGCAGAGTAACAAACAAAAATAGCAAGGTTGTGGCGCATGCATCAAATGCACGCGCCTGTCGCTCCTGATACACGCATCTGACACAGATTGCCATTCATCGGCTTTCGGATTATCCTAGCGTTCGCCCTATCTGAGGATCTTCACCATGAGCGATACACTGACCAACCTGCCGGTAATCATCATCATTATCGGCACCATTGGACTGGCGATTTACACCTACGTGGTCACCCAAAAACGCAAGCGGGCTGGGGCGCAATCCAGCGAAAAAGCCTTTACGGACTGGATGAATGCGCAAGGCTTTACGCCAACGCACCAAGCCTGTTTTGGAGGAACCGGCATCGCCATCAAGGAGGGTGAAAATCGCGTCGCCCTGCAAAGCCGAGGCGTCATCCAGTTTTGCCCACTGACGAACATCACCGCTCTCCGCGCCCATCAAACAACGGCGAGCGCCCGCCCCTTGGGTGCTGCACCCGGTGTCGTCGAAGTCAGACAATTCCAGCTCTACAACCTTGATATTTCCATCAACAAGCTTGCCGACCCGGTCAAAATTCTCCTGGAAAACGAAGCCGACTTGCAGCAGTGGGAACAGCGCCTGAAAGCCGCTGCCAACATATAAGCACTTCACCGTCAAGAAAATCCCCTTTCTGCCGTTGATCAGACATTAGCAACACAAAAGTGCTTGGCGCTTTGCCAATCACCCTGGAGCTTGTCATGATCATTTCAGCATCCAATGTCACCCTGGCATCAACCAGCTTCGCCAGCAGTAAGCGCGAAATAAGAGAATCACTGCGCACCTGGGTGGGCGAGACGCGCCCCGACTTTGAGGGCATGCGCGCAGACACATCGCTGGAGGGTGTGATCGTTTCCCTCTCGGAAGCCGGTCAAGCAGCACTGGCCAACGCAACCGAATCGGGCAAAATTGAAGCCTTGCATGATATTGACGAAGCAGTCGAAAGCGATCCCAGAACGCAACTCATCAAACTCATCGTTGAACTCTTGACAGGCAAAAAGATCTCGACCTTGCGTGCAGAAGACGTCATGCAATCGTCCGCTACGGCCTCAACATCATACGATCCGTCTGCCCCTGTGTCCGACCAAGCGCAGCCTGCGGGTTACGGCATCGAATACGATTATCACGAATCTTATTCGGAATCGGCCAGCATGCATTTCAAGGCAACGGGCGTGATTCGCACCGCAGACGGCAAAGAAGTGTCTTTCGATTTGTCGCTCGCCATGCAGCACAGCTATGCAGAAGAAACCAACATCAGTCTTCGTGAAGGCGATGCCAAAAAAATTGATCCCTTGATTCTGAATTTTTCCGGCACGGCCACGCAACTCACCGATCAAAAATTCTCATTCGATCTCAATGCCGATGGCAACACCGAAGACATCAGCTTTGTTCAAGGCGGCGGCTTCCTCACCCTGGATCGCAACAACGATGGCAAGGTCAATGACGGTTCAGAGCTTTTTGGCCCGGCCACCGGGAACGGTTTTGCGGAACTGCAAACTTACGACGAAGACGGCAATTTGTGGATCGATGAAAACGACAGCATCTATCAGCAATTGCGTATTTTGATGAAAGGTGCTGGCGGCGAAGATATCGTGACGTCGCTCAAACAAAGCCATGTCGGCGCACTTTATCTTGGCAACGTCGCTTCGCCTTTCGACATCAAGAATGCGCAAAACGAATTGCAGGGGCAAGTGCGCACAAGCGGTGTGTGGCTTTCCGAAGACGGAAAAGCCGGCAGCCTGCAGCAAATCGACCTAGTGGCTTGATTAGAAAAAATGGTGCGGTACACTGGTGGCATAGACAATCCCGGGAGGTACGATGCTGACCGCAGGCCAAATCCTCAAAACCAAGCAACACAAAGACATTCACGCCGTTTCGACGGAAATGACCGTGCTGGAAGCCGCTCGCCTGATGGCAGAAAAACGCATCGGCGCACTACTTGTGATGAAAGACAATAAAACCATCGGCATCGTCACAGAGCGTGATTATTTGCAGCGGTTCGCGCCGATGAACCGGCTACCGAGTGAAACGCTTGTGCGTGAGATCATGTCTTCTCCGCTCATTCATGTCAGCCCCAATGAAGATGCCAAATCATGCCTCGCACTGATGGCCGAGCGCCAGTTCAGACGTTTGCCGGTCGTCGAAAGCGGCAATGTCGTCGGGCTTATCTCCATGAGCGATATGCTCAGGGAAATCCCTGCACAGCAGCAATTCGTCATCACGCAGCTTGAGCGTTACATCAGAGGGGACATGGGGTGAGGTAGGGGGACGGTTGCAGAACGTTGCCTGCGCGTTCAGTGCCAAAACACAGAAAGCTGGCATCCCCAAGGGGATTCGAACCCCTGTATCCACCGTGAAAGGGTGGTGTCCTAGGCCTCTAGACGATGGGGACATCGCATCTGCAAAACGCGTTTTTTGGCACTCCCAAGGGGATTCGAACCCCTGTATCCACCGTGAAAGGGTGGTGTCCTAGGCCTCTAGACGATGGGAGCCTGGAAATTATCTTTGACAATGACACCGATGTCTGGCGACAAGTCTGTCTTCGCTGGTGGAGGTAAGCGGGATCGAACCGCTGACCTCTTGCATGCCATGCAAGCGCTCTCCCAGCTGAGCTATACCCCCGACAAAGAAGCGAGATTATAGCAAAATTTCCCGCGCTGTAAAACAATGTAATGGTTTTTATATGTACTTTTGTAACCTCGCCAACACTGTCTCCCGACCGAGCAAATGCACCACCGCATCGATCGACGGCGTTTGCAACTGCCCGGTCAGCACCAGTCGCAGCGGCATGGCCAGTTGTGGCATCTTGAGCTTGTGCGATGACAGCACCCCTTTCATCACGGCAGACAAAGCTTCGCGATTCCACTCCACTGCTTTGCACTGTTGCAGATAATCCGCCAGCGCAGCGCGCGATGCATCATTCAGGTGCTGCGATAACAAAGCCGCTTCCGGTTGGGGGTCACGATAAAAGAGCATCGCGGCATCAGCCAGTTCCGCAATCGTGTTCACGCGCTCTTTCAACAAGGCGATCACCGGCTGCAGTGCAGGCGCGTCTTCCAGTTTTGCACCATCGCGCTGCAGAAACGGCAATACCAGTTTTTCCAGACGTGCGTCATCCGCCTGACGAATGTAATGATTGTTCAGCCACGCCATCTTTTCCATGTTGAATTGCGCAGCCGACTTCGACAGATGATCGAGATCGAACCACTCGCAAAACTGTTCCATCGAAAAAATTTCATCGTCGCCGTGACTCCATCCTAAGCGCGCCAGATAGTTCAGCACCGCTTCCGGCAAATAGCCTTGCTCCGGATAATCCATCACACTCACCGCGCCATGACGCTTGGAAAGTTTTTCGCCATCGGCGCCGAGAATCATCGGCAGGTGCGCATATTGCGGGAGCGTCGCCCCCAATGCTCGCAGAATGTTGATCTGGCGCGGCGTATTGTTCACGTGATCGTCGCCGCGAATCACGTGGGTGATCTTCATGTCCCAGTCATCGACCACCACGCAAAAATTGTAGGTCGGCGTACCGTCCGAACGCGCAATGATCAAGTCATCCATCTCTTCATTGGAAATCGTGATCGGCCCTTTGACCAGATCGTTCCAGGTCACATCGCCCGTCAGCGCATTTTTGAAACGCACCACCGGCTGGCGCCCAGCCGGGATCGGCGGCAAGGTCTTGCCTGGCTCCGGACGCCAGGTGCCGTCATAGCGCCATTTTTCACCGGCGGCACGCTGACGTTCGCGCATGGCTTCCACTTCTTCTGCGGAGGAATAACAGTAGTAGGCGGTGCCTTCGTCCAGCATCTTCTGGATCACTTCGCGATAACGATCCATGTGGCGCATCTGGTAAAACGGCCCTTCGTCATGCTGCAATCCCAGCCATGCCATGCCGTCGATGATGGCTTGCACGGCTTCCGGCGTGGAGCGCTCAACATCGGTATCTTCAATCCGCAGAATGAAGGTGCCGCCAAAGCGTCGGGCATACGCCCAAGAATACAGCGCGGTGCGCGCGCCGCCGAGGTGGAGAAAGCCGGTGGGGCTGGGGGCGAAACGGGTTCGAACAGTCATGTGTGTACAACCTTGCTAAAGTAGGCCGAATGTTCAGGCGCGAAAGATGGTAAAGGCGTATTTTACCGCCTCGCCTTCTGATATGGGAGTGAGAATGCAAACCGCCCGCAAGTTGCCTTGCGGGCGGTTCAATTTACTGCAGCCTACCGGCGAACCGGCAAAGCAATATTACTTAGCGAACATCTTGGCAGTTTGCAGAACCGTCTGCCAAATACCGTATGCCAGCGGAATACCGACGATAACCCAAGAACCGATCAGCTTGCCCGTGGAGGTCGGCTTCTCGACGCGGAGCTGACCACCTTGTGCTGCGGCAGCAATCTTCTCGTCCAGTGCGGCTTGGTTAGCAGCCACGGCTTCAGCACTCATGTAGTGCTTGCTGTGAACCGGCTTAACCAAGACAGCGCAAATGAAACCAACGATCAGGAAGCACGCCATGATGTACAGCGTTACGGAATAAGCTTGTGCTTTCGGTACACCATTGTTGATTTGCACGTCTCGAATAACGTTGATCAACAGCGGGCTGATCAAACCAGCGCAAGACCATGCCGTCAGCAGACGACCGTGGATCGCGCCAACGAACTGTGTGCCGAACAAGTCCGCCAGGTAGGCAGGAATCGTTGCAAAACCACCGCCGTAGAAAGTCAAGCAGACGCAAGCTGCACAGAGGAAGAGCACCAGGTTCAAGCTACCCGCCAAAGTCGGGATGTAAGCATACAACGCTGCACCAGCCAGGAAGAACACGAAGTAGGTGTTTTTGCGACCAATGATGTCGGACAAGGATGCCCAGAACAGACGGCCAGCAATGTTGAACAGAGAGAGCAAACCAGCGAAGCCCGCAGCGATGGTTGCCACCTGCCCGCGTTGTGCCGCCGTCAGTTGATCGAAGGTCACGCCCGGCAGACCGATCAGGTTACCGGCAAACACTTCTTGCAGCAGCGGGGACGCCATGGAGATCACGCCGATACCAGCCGAAACGTTCAGGAACAGCATGCCCCAGCAGAACCAGAATTGCGGGGTCTTCATGGATTGGTTGGTTTCAACGTTGAACGCGGAAGCTTCAATCAAGCCGCCATGGCCGTCATCCACCATGTTGCCGGAGGTCTTCGGCACGAAGCCAGCCGGTTTCCAGCCAGTCGGCGAAACACGGATCGAGAAAGCGCCTGCCAGCATCAAGCCGCAATAGACAACTGCCAGCGTCAGGAAGGTTTGCCACAGACCCGTCGAAGTCGGGGTAGCGTACATGTTCATCAGCCAGTTGGCGAACGGTGCGCCGCACATCGCGCCACCACCAAAACCGCCAACAGCGAAACCTGTGGACATACCAACACGATCCGGGAACCACTTAATCAGCGTGGATACCGGGGTGATGTAACCCAGACCCAGACCAATACCGCCGATCACCGCGCCAATCCAAACGATCCAGAGTTGGTGGAAAATCGTACCAATCGCAGCCAGAATGAAGAAGCTGACGAAGCAGCAGCAGGATGCGAAGCCGCACTTGCGTGGGCCAACGTGCTCCAGCCAGTTACCCCAAATTGCAGTGGTGGTACCAAGCATGAAGAACAGAATCGCGAACACCGCGCTGGCCATCACGACTTTCCAGTCGCAAGAGGTGGTGAATAGCTGAGCGAAAATGCTCATGTCGGACGGGCAAACCAAAGGCTTGCCAGTGCCTTGGGAGACACCGACGATACGGGACATCGGAAGCCAGAACACCGACATACCGTAACCCATGCCGACGCAAAGGTGAATCATCAACGCGGAGGCGGGTACCATCCAGCGGTTAAAGCCTTCACCGGCAATTGTGTATTCCTTGCCGAGACGTTTAAACATAATAAATACTCTCCTAAATTTAAAAAATAGAAAGCTCCAAAAGTAGTGTGCTTGAACTCTACTGTTGAAGCCTTCGCACACATCCATATAACTACACAAAACGGGATGTTACCACCTGTTATTTGACATGGCTATATGCTATTTTTTGCATAAAGTCCTGTCGCCCTTTACAATGCGGCATGTACAAAGTCTCCATCGAACCGCATTGGCGCATCGCTTATGGCAAAAACGCAGCCATAGACACTGCGTTGCTCCTTAGGCTGTTGTCAGCAATACAATCTCAAGGGGCGATTTTTCAGGCCGCCAAAGCGGTGAGCCTGTCATATCGGCATGCCTGGGGCTTGTTGCGCGAGGCAGAAACCGTCTTCGGCGGCACTTTGCTGGAAAAACAGCGCGGGCGCGGTACCCGCCTCACCCATCTCGCCACCACCCTGCTCTGGGCTGACAAACGCATCGCTGCCCGCCTGTCTCCCACCCTGCAAAGCCTCTCTTCCGAACTGGAAACCGAGCTCGGGAAAAGCGTGTTGGGCAAGCACAACATGGTGCGACTCATGGCGCGCCATGGTTTTGCTGTCGAGGCACTCATCAAACGCGTCGTCTCAGCGAACGTCCCTATTGAATTTCGCTACCTGAGCAGCACCGGCGCCATCGCCGCCCTCTCACGTCAGGAGTGCGATCTCGCGGGGTTCCACATCCCCATGGGCGATTTTGAAGATGTCGCCTTGAAACGCTTTGTCCAATACCTTGACCCCAAACAGCACAAACTCATCCATTTGGCTGTACTGAATCAAGGCCTGTTCCTTTCACCGGGCAACCCCAAAAATCTGAGCACCCTGACCGACATCACACGCCCCGATGTGCAATTCGTCAATCGTCAAATCGGTTCCGGCACACGCATGCTGCTGGAAATGCTACTGGGAAAAGCGGGCATCGATCCTAAAACCATCAACGGCTTCGACACCGAAGAATTCACCCACGCCGCCATTGCCGCATTCATCGCCAGCGGCATGGCCGATGTCGGATTTGGCGTGGAGACCGCAGCACGTCGTTTTGGCCTGGATTTCTTGCCGCTGATTCAGGAGCGCTACTTCTTTGCCGTTGATCAGGATCACATGCACACCGCACCGATCAAAGACGTGATCGACATTTTGCAAAGTGCAGAATTTAAAACCCAAGTCAACGAACTCGTCGGTTACGACGGCAGTGATACCGGACGCGTTCTCACGCTGGCGGAAGCGTTTGGGGGTGAGTGAATTAAATAGGGTCAGAGTCAAATTAATTAATTTGACTCTGACCCTATTTAATTTCCACCACCGGCGGCAACTTCCCGCTCATGTCTTTCGGCTTTTGCGCGACGCGCGCGGCAATCTTGCGCGCGATGTCCTTGTAAATCTGTGTCACCCTGCCATCTGGTTCGGCCACCACGGTCGGTTTGCCGGAATCGGTTTGCTCGCGTACTGACAACAGCAGCGGCAGCGCCCCGAGAAAATCCACACCATATTCCGCACACATTTTTTCGCCACCGCCTTCGCCGAAAATGGATTCGGCATGACCGCATTGCGAACAAATGTGCGTGCTCATGTTTTCCACGATGCCCAAAATCGGAATGCTCACTTTCTCGAACATCTTCAGTCCTTTTTTTGCATCGAGCAAGGCGATATCTTGCGGCGTCGTCACAATTACCGCACCGGTGACAGGCACTTTCTGGGCGAGCGTGAGTTGAATATCGCCCGTCCCCGGCGGCATGTCCACGATCAAATAATCGAGATCGCGCCAGTTCGTCATCTCCACCAGTTGTGTCAGGGCTTGCGCGACCATCGGGCCACGCCATACCATCGGCTCATCGGGTTTGATCATGAATCCCACCGACGACACTTGCACCCCGTAGTTTTCCAGCGGCTCCATCGTCTTGCCGTCTTTCGTTTCCGGTTTGCCGGAAATCCCCATCATCATCGGCTGCGAAGGGCCGTAAATGTCAGCGTCGAGCAACCCTACCTTGGCGCCTTCTGCCGCCAGCGCCAAGGCAATGTTCACTGCTGTCGTCGATTTGCCCACGCCGCCCTTGCCGGAAGCCACCGCAATCACGTTCTTCACGTTTTTCATCAGTCGCACGCCTCCCTGCACTGTGTGTGGCACAATTTTCGACACCACCTCCACTTTCACCGCGTCAAAACCTGCCAAACCTTTAATCGCCGTTTCCACACTTTGCCGGATGGCATCAACCCGGCTGTGAGCCGGATAGCCCAGCGCGATCGTCAGCGACACATCGTTTCCCTGAACCTGAAGGTTTTTGACCATTTTTCCTGCAACAAAATCCTTGCCTGTATCGACATCAATGACCTGGCTCAAGGCTTGCTGAATGATTTCCGGGGTAAGGCTCATGCGTTTGCTCCCATCTTTTCCTGCTGACAAGCGGCCAGTCTAGCGGAATTTCGCAGAAAACAAACTGGCTGGTAAAATGGGTATTCACTTTTCAGCCTTCACCCATCATGACTCGCAAGCTGTTCGTTACCACCGCCCTGCCCTACGCCAACGGTCCTTTTCATATCGGCCACATCATGGAGTACATCCAGGCCGACATTTGGGTACGGTTTCAGCGCATGCAGCAAGACAACGACCAACAACGCGAAGTGCATTTCGTGTGTGCGGACGATGCGCACGGCGCGCCGATCATGATCGCCGCTGAAAAAGCAGGTGTCACACCGCAGGATTTCGTCGCAGGCATTGCCGCCGGACGCAAACAATACCTGGACGGTTTCTCTATTTCCTTCGATAACTGGCACTCCACCGACGGACCGGAAAATCACGAACTGTCCAAAACGATTTACCGCAATTTGAAGTCTGCCGGTTTTATTGCCAGCAAAACCATCGAACAGTTTTACGATCCGGTCAAAAACATGTTCCTGCCGGATCGCTACATCAAGGGCGCGTGCCCCAAATGCGGCGCGCCAGATCAATACGGCGATGCCTGCGAAGCCTGCAGCGCCGTCTATGCACCGACTGAACTGAAGAATCCGTATTCCACGCTGACCGGCGCGACGCCGGTGATGAAAACCTCCGAACATTTTTTCTTCAAGCTCTCCGATCCGCAGTGCGTGGATTTCCTCCGCAACTGGGCGCTGGGCGATGTCGATGGCGTGCCACGCTTGCAACCCGAAGTCGCCAACAAGGCACGCGAGTGGCTGGGGGAAGACGGCGAAGGCCTGGGCGACTGGGACATCAGCCGCGATGCGCCCTACTTCGGCATTGAGATTCCTGATGCGCCCGGCAAATATTTTTACGTCTGGCTGGATGCGCCGGTCGGCTATCTCGCCTCGCTGAAAAATTATTTCGGCAAGATCGGACGCGACTACGATGCGTTCATGCAAGACCCGAACACCGAGCAGTATCATTTCATCGGCAAGGACATCATTTATTTCCACACGCTGTTCTGGCCGGCCATGTTGAAATTTTCCGGCATGCGCGTACCGAACAACGTGTTCGTGCACGGCTTCATCACGGTCTCAGGCGAAAAAATGTCCAAGTCGCGCGGCACCGGCATTTCGCCGTTGCGCTATCTCGACATCGGCATGAACCCGGAATGGCTGCGTTATTACATCGCGGCAAAATTGAATTCGCACGTCGAAGATGTGGATTTCAATCCGGAAGATTTCATCGCGCGCGTCAATGCTGATCTGGTCGGAAAATATGTGAACATCGCGAGCCGCTCTGCAGGCTTCATCGCCAAGCGCTTTGGCGGCAAGGTTTCTACAAACTTCGCGCCGGAAAACGAAGGATTCCTCGACAATTTGCGCAGTGTTTCAAACGAAATTGCACAAGATTACGAGGCGCGCGAATATGGCCGTGCGTTGCGCACCATCATGCATCAGGCCGACATCATCAATGCGTATGTCGATCAGCACAAACCCTGGGTGCTCGCAAAAGATCCAGCGAGCGAACCCGCACTGCATGAAGTGTGCAGTTGCCTGCTTGAAGCCTTCCGCATCCTGACGATTTATTTGAAACCCGTGCTGCCCACCTTGGCACAACAAGTCGAAGCGCTGCTGAACTTGCCAGCAATGCAGTGGGCTGACATTAACAAACCATTACCCAACGGTCACATCGTCAATGCCTACTCGCATTTGATGCAACGCGTGGAACCGAAGATGCTGGATGCCTTGTTTGAGCCCCCCGCCGCCGAAGCACCGGCGGCTGCGCCTGCAGCAAACGACATCGAAGACATCGCGCCCGAAATCACGATTGATGACTTTTCGAAGGTCGATCTGCGCATCGCCAAAATTCTCAACTGTGAGCTGGTGGAGGGATCGGATCGTCTGCTGCGCCTGACGCTGGACATCGGCGAAGCCAAACCGCGCAACGTTTTCGCAGGCATCAAGTCCGCCTACAAGCCGGAAGATTTAATTGGAAAATTGACTGTGATGGTCGCCAACCTCGCGCCGCGCAAGATGAAATTCGGGATGTCCGAAGGCATGGTGCTCGCCGCATCGGCGAAAGATGAAAAGGCCAAGCCGGGGATTTATATTCTGAACCCGTGGCCGGGTGCAGAACCTGGCATGCGAATTCGCTAGGAAAACCGGGGTCGGTAGTCAAATATCGCTTGCGATACTTTGACTCTGACTCCGAATTTTCCTAGCCCAGAACCAGTGATGCGAATAGAATAAAAAGATTCTCAACAACGCGCTGCTCGGGTCAAACCAGCAGTAACTTTATATGAGCGACGACAGTAGTAGTGAGGGCATAAAAAACATATTGGTAACAGAAGCATCGCTTGAAGATGCGCAGTTGATAGCCGATCTGACGCGCGCCGCCTGGGCTGACAAGGTCAATCCGCAATCTACCGGACACCAGGAAACCCACGAGGTTGTGACAAAAGATTTGCTGAGAGGTGGCGGATACATCCTGCACGTCAACAACGTTCCTTCAGGATCGCTCCGCTGGCTGCCCGTAGAAGGCGAGCTTAACGTGTGGGAAGTACGGCGGATAGGCGTCTTGCCCGTCTACCGCGGCAAAAACCTTTCCGCACACATGCTGGAAGCCGTGGTGCACCGCGCACTGGCGTCAGACATCAACGAGTTGCGAGTGGGCGTGCGCGCCGATCAGCCGCGATTGGTTGACTACTATGCAGCCTATGGTTTTGAGCTGGCACCGGAACTGGAGTATCCTCACGACTATAATGCCGACGCACCGCCTGTCATGCTGCGCCGAATATTTAACAATTAAAATTTATGCGCATTTTTTCAAGACCGCAGTACGAATCTGAATTCACGCGCTTTCTGAATGAATTAAAGCAGCGTGACCCAGACGTACAAAAAGCGCAGCATGCTGGCATGGCTCGCTTGTGGGATAAACCACCGATTGATCAGGATGAACGTCGTCGCGCTGCTGCGTCTGCCGTAAAACGCCTCCCCTATGTGTACGAATGATGGAAACTACGCAAAACGAAGCAAACACTACGCTCCCCACTGTGCGCGACTCAACGCCACAAACCATTGATGGCGTCGCATTCGCCAAGCTGTACGGCGAACCGCTGTTCCAGATGCCCAATGATTTGTACATCCCGCCGGACGCACTGGAAATTTTTCTGGAAGCGTTTGAGGGTCCGCTCGATTTGCTCCTCTACCTGATCCGCAAGCAGAATTTCAACATCCTTGACATTCCGATGGCGCAAGTCACCATTCAGTACCTGCAATACGTCGAGCAAATCCGGGAACGCAATCTGGAACTCGCTGCGGAATACCTGCTAATGGCAGCCATGCTCATCGAAATCAAATCGCGCATGTTGCTGCCCCAACGCAAACGCGGCCAAGAGGACGATAACGATCCCCGCGCTGATCTGGTACGCCGCTTGCTGGAATACGAACAAATCAAGCTCGCCGCGCAAGAGATCGATACGCTGCCCCAACTCGGCCGCGACTTCGTTACGCCGCACGTGTTCGTGTCACAAAGCAGTGCGCCGCGCTGGCCTGATGTCAATGTCGTCGATTTGCAAACCGCCTTGGCTGCTGTCATCAAGCGTGCCAAGCTCACCGCACGTCACGTCATCACACGCGAAGAATTATCGGTACGTGAGCACATGTCCAACATTTTGCGACATCTGCAATCAGCCAATTTCGTCGAATTTGCCGAATTGTTCGACCCCGCGCGCGGCGTGCCAGTGGTCATTGTCAATTTCATCGCCATGCTGGAGTTGGCAAAAGAGAACCTGATCGAAATCACGCAAGCCGAGCCACTCGCCCCGATTTATGTCCGATTGGCTTATATCCCAGCCTAATTGAACGAAATGCGCAATTTTGTTTTGCGCATCCCCCCAACTCTTTGTACAATGGTCATTCCGTGCCGAATTTCGGCTTCATTTTTTGCTCATCATGAAGATCATTTCCGACATTGAGGAATTGCGCGACCAACTCAGCGGCCAACTGCGCACCGCTTTCGTTCCGACGATGGGCAACTTGCATGAAGGGCATCTTTCTCTCATGCGCCTTGCCAAACGACACGGGGATCCGGTCGTCGCCTCGATTTTCGTGAATCGACTGCAATTCGGCCCCAACGAAGATTTCGACAAATATCCACGCACCTTCCAGGCCGACGTTGATAAACTCGAAAAGGAAGGCGTTTATGTCTTATTCGCGCCAACCGAAAAGGACATGTATCCTGAGCCGCAGGAATTCCGCATTCAGCCACCGGAAGATTTGGGCGGCACGCTCGAAGGAAAATTTCGTCCCGGCTTTTTTAACGGTGTGTGTACCGTTGTCCTCAAGTTGATTTCCTGCGTACAACCACGCGTGGCCGTATTTGGCAAAAAGGATTACCAGCAATTGATGATCGTGCGGAATATGTGCCGCCAACTTGCCTTGCCGACACAAATCATTGCTGCTGAAACGCGTCGTGCCGATGACGGGCTGGCGCTCTCCTCGCGCAATGTTTATCTAACGCCGCAAGAACGCGCAGAAGCGCCCATGCTATTCAAGGTGCTGAATGAAGTCGCCAGCGAAGTACGCGCCGGTCATCTCGATATTTTCAAGCTGGAAAAACACGCCGTTCACAAACTGAAAAAACGTGGGTGGGAACCGGATTACATTTCAATTAGAAGGCAGTTTGATCTGCAACCGCCCATGGCGGGCGATCTGGCTAAAAATACGCCGCTGGTCGTGCTGGCAGCCGCCAAGCTGGGCTCCACGCGCTTGATCGATAATCTGGAAATCTGAGGCAATCTGGCAAAACGCCCGTAACCGTCTTGCCACGCAGACAGGGCGCGACAGCGTTCATGGCGCTGTCGCCAGAGATGAGGCAAATTACTCCAGCGACGCTTTGATAAAGAAATACACGGCAGCCAACGCACAAGTACCGCAAACCACCAACAAGAAGTAGGTGATCAAGCGGTTAATTTTCAAGCCTAAGTGCTCTGGTTCTTTTCTCTTCATCGAAACCCCCTTGCCAAAACATGGCCGCAGGCAAAATTCATGACCAGTGTTGCCCAGTCCTGAAAAAAGAAAAGGCCTCTTGTGAGAGGCCTTTTCCGGTGTTATTGGTAGGCCGTGCAGGATTCGAACCTGCGACCAACGGATTAAAAGTCCGCTGCTCTACCAACTGAGCTAACGACCCAAAAGTCCGCCATTATAGTCAACCGAAAAAAAGCTGTCAAACACTGTGCGTGTTTCCATCCTGTTATGACATGCTTATTCTCGCGCAAGCCCCTATAATCCACACCCATGATCATCCTCGGCATCGAATCTTCCTGCGACGAAACCGGTCTCGCCCTTTATGACACCAGCAAGGGCTTGCTGGCGCACGCTCTGCACTCGCAAGTCGCGCTGCATGCCGAATATGGCGGTGTCGTGCCAGAACTCGCTTCGCGCGACCACATTCGCCGCACGCTGCCGCTACTGGAACATGCGCTACAGCAAGCCGGTATCACCGCTGGAGACATCGACGCCATCGCCTGGACACAGGGGCCAGGACTCGCTGGCGCGCTGCTTGTCGGGGCTGCCATCGGCTGCAGTCTCGCGCTCGCGCTCGGCAAACCGGTGATTCCCATCCATCATCTCGAAGCACATTTACTGTCGCCACTGCTCTCGAAAAATCCGCCCAGCTTTCCGTTTGTCGCGCTGCTGGTTTCCGGCGGGCACACGCAACTGATGCGCGTAGATGGTGTGGGTGAATACGCAATCCTTGGCGAAACGCTGGACGATGCGGCTGGCGAAGCCTTCGACAAATCCGCAAAACTGCTCGATCTCGGCTATCCTGGTGGCCCTGAAATTTCCAAGCTCGCCGAATCCGGCAATCCAGCTACGCACAAACTCCCGCGCCCGATGCTGCACTCCAAAGATTTGAATTTCAGTTTTTCCGGCTTGAAAACCGCGGTGCTTACTGTCGTCAAAAATCAAGGCGACAACATCAGCGCGCAAAGCAAAGCCGACATCGCGCGCGGCTTCGTCGATGCGATGGTGGATGTGCTTGTCGCGAAAAGCATGGCCGCACTCAAGGAAACCGGTTTGCGGCGACTCGTGGTGTCTGGCGGTGTTGGCGCGAATAAACAATTACGCGCTGCACTGGATGCCGCAGCCGCCAAACGTCGCTGCCGCGTGTTTTATCCCGAACTGGAATTCTGCACCGACAATGGTGCAATGATTGCATTCGCCGGTGCAATGCGCTGGCAGAAATATCCGGATGCGGCGAAACGCGATTATGCGTTCAATGTGTTGCCGAGATGGTCCTTGGAAGAGGTTTGTTTTCGCTAATGCTCTCAACACACACAACCTACCCCACCAACGCTGCCACGTGCCGCGCGATCATCAACTCCTCGTTCGTCGGAATCACCCACACCTTCACCTTGCTGTCCGGCGTGCTGATCAGTTGACGATTTTCAAGATTGGCGGCTTCATCGATCTTGATCCCCATCCAGCTGAGTTGTTCACACACCCCCCGCCGCACATCCGCCGACCGTTCGCCAATACCGGCCGTGAACACGAACGCGTCCATGCCGCCCGCCGCTGCCGCGAGTGATCCCGTTTCACGCACGACACGGTAAACGAATAACTCAATCGCTTCTTTCGCTTTTGGATCCTCGCTCGCCAACAAAGTGCGCAGATCATTGCTGATGCCGCCGGACACACCCAGCAAACCAGATTTTTCGTACAAGATATCTTCCACTTGCTGCGGCGTCATTTTCTTTTCTTTGAGCAGATAGAGAACCGCTCCCGGATCGATCACGCCGCAACGTGTGCCCATCACCAAACCATCGAGCGCAGTAAACCCCATCGTGCTGGCCATGCTTTTGCCGCCCTTGAGTGCACACATGCTCGCACCGCTGCCCAAATGCGCAACGACCGCGCTGCCTGCGTAGGCGACTGGATCGAGATGCGCCAATTGACTGCTGATGTATTCATAAGAGGAGCCGTGAAATCCATATCGCACGATGCCTTCGTCGCTCAACCAGGATGGCAGCCCATACAGTCGTGAAATGCGCGGATTGGTTGCGTGAAACGCTGTATCGAACACAACAACGTGCGGCAGCTCGGGATGACGTTCGGTCAGTGCATCAATCGCGTTCAATACACGCGGCTGATGCAAGGGCGACAAATGCACGAGCTTGCGAAGCTGCTTCATCTTCCTCGACGTAATCAGCAAAGGCTCGCAGTATTGTGCGCCGCCATGCACCATGCGGTGACCGATTGCAACCAGAACATTGGGAGCAATATGATTCTCGATCCAGTCAATCAAATATCCCAGGAGATAGACACGCGCCACGCCGGGCTCCCACTGACGCTCGTCGACGCGATCACCTTGATTGTTATTCGCATAAAAACGCGGCGCGCCCCCGATACCCTCTATTTCGCCGTAAAACGTCCGCGCAAGATCCCCCACGGCATCATGCGCAAACAGCGTGAACTTGTAGCTCGACGATCCGGCATTGATAACAAGGTAGCACTTGTTTCCCGGGGTTGCCGCTTGCTTTCGACTCATGGCCAACTCCTGCCGCTCGATGAATTGAGCAAGGTCTCGCGATCAACATTAACGAGATCACTGATGCGCTCAATGCTGATGTCCGCTGGCGGATAGATCGCTATGTTTTTGGGATCGAGTGCATAGTGCCCTTGGCGCGGGAAAACAGTCGTAAGCCTGTCGCCCATGGTGCCTTTCATCGCGGCGAGAATGCGCAACTTGTCATCCACCATCACATAATGCTTCGCCGGATAACGCTCCATCACCGCATCCAGCATGTCTTCCTTGTGGATGTAGATTAACACGCGCCCTTCAACAGCCTCCCACAAACCAGAGCGTTGTGCCTTGCGCGGCTGGAAGACAACATCACCATCAGAAAGAATCACCGTCTTCCCCCACTGTCCGACATGCGCGAGCGCATCGAGCGATCCGGGATAAAGGCGATTGGCGAATGGGTATTCCAACAAAAAAGCCGACATCATCAACATGCTGGGGTCGTTCATGTCGGTCAAGCGGTAGCGCTGCAAGGCGCCGAGATAATCGGCATAACCCAGTTCGGTACGAAGCGATTCAAAAATGTTCCAGTAACGCCCAGCATCTTCTTCGCCGAACTCACGTGTCAAATGCTTGCGCAAATCTGCCGTCACGCGATCATTGTCGAGCAAGGTATTATCAATATCGAACAAAAAAACGGTGTCTTGCGGGTGAGTCATGGGCGCTCCTGAGCAAAGCATTCCGTACCTTGATATTGTCTCTATGGCTTCCTGAGTGCAATATACCCCTTGAAATGTCCGCCTTTCAAGCAAAAACAGGTAAAATTTGCGGTTTCCCAAACTTAAACCCCGAAATGGACGCTCACCAAGGACAATCAAACGACACTGGCATCAAAAATGCCACGCAGTCGGAAAGCGACGGCATCACCGTTGCAGAGACGCCTCTCACCACGCCGGATTATCTCCACAAGATTTACTGGTGGGCTTATGAACATCCGCAGGCCGTGAAATTCTGGGATCGAGACTTTTTGATCAATTTCATCTTGCTCGGCAATTACAACAAGCTGGGCAACGCGGTCATGGAAGTCTTCCCCAAACCCTTGGATGGCAGCACACTGCAAATTTCCTGCGCGTACGGCAAGCTCACGCCGCGCCTGCAACAACAACTCGCGCCAAACGGCAGGCTGGATGTGATCGACGTGCTGAACATTCAACTGGAAAACACGCGCCGCAAACTGCAACAACCCGACGACCGCATGACGCTTACGCTGTGCGATGCCACCGAGTTGAAATGCCCGGACAACAGCTATGATCGCGCGCTGATGTTTTTCCTGCCGCATGAATTACCGCGATTCGAGCGTCGCAAGGCCATGGCAGAAGCCTTCCGTGTGGTCAAACCCGGCGGCAAGGTTGTGTTCGTGGAATTCCATCGTCCTAAATGGTGGCATCCGCTACGCCTGTATCAACGCCTCGTCTTTTTTCTGTTTGAGCCGTTTGCCGCCGACTTGTGGCAGCACGATCTTGTCGAATATTTCCCAAGCGATCTGCACTATCGCATCGACAGCAAGACGACGTACTTCGGGGATCTGTATCAACGCCTGGTGGTGACGAAGCTTTAGAAATTTCCCCCTCCCCTTGTCAGGGGGAGGGTTGGGGTGGGGGTGTGAAGCCAAATTTCTGCAGTGCGGCAAGCAAGCGCCGCACCCCCTTCCTAACCTTCCCCCTCACAGGGGGAAGGAATAATTGCAGCAAGTTTGAGATGTCGCAATTAGGTAATTCTCAATAATTCATTTAATCAACGCCCGAATCGTCGGCCACTGCCGACGCGAAATCGGCAAACGTTCTGTTGTACCGCGCAAAATCACTTCCCATGATTCACCGCCTTTTTCAGTGCTACCAGACTCCTGCATGGAACCCCGCTCGAAGCCCATGATCGCCGCGCGCGCGACCAAGGCATTGCGATGCACACGCACGAAAACATCCGCCATTTCTTCTTCAATGGCGATCAGTGGATCTTCGATCAGGTAATCGCGTTCGTGTGTGCGTACTGTCACGTATTTCAATTCCGCCTTCAGAAAAATCACCTCACGTACCGGCACCAGCAACATGCGCCCGCGCTCCATCACCGAGAAATGCTGTCGCCTTGCCAGCTTCGGCAAAGCGACGCGTTTCTGCGACCGCAGTTTTTCCACGCGTTGCAGCGTTTCTGCGAGACGGGTCGCACGTACGGGCTTGAGCAAATAATCGACTGCATCAAGATCGAATGCCTTCAAGGCATATTGATCATGTGCGGTCACAAACACAATCGCCGGTGGATGTGGCAACTTGGCAATGTGCGCCGCCAGCTCGATCCCGGTCATGCCCGGCATTTGCACATCGAGTAAAACCAGATCGGGCGTTGCGTCAATAATGCCATCCAGCGCCGCCTGCGGATTGTCGGCATCGCCAACCACCTGATGCGGACACTGCTCGGCAATATCCTGTAAGAGCATGCGAAGACGGTCACGCGCCAACGTTTCGTCATCCACAATAAATATGCGCATCATTCCAGCCCCCATCGGTACGGGAATCGCAAACGCACCACAAACTTGCCATCTATCGTTTCTGAGCTCAATTCCGCCTCCACGTCGTACAACAACATCAAGCGCTCGCGTATGTTCCCCAGCGCCATCCGATTACCGCCCAACACCTGCATGGCGGTGTTGGCCGTTGGCGGAACGGGATTCTTTACCAGAATTTCGACGGAGCCCAGTGAACAACTGACTTTCACTTCGACCAGGGCCGGATGTTGTACCGGCTCAACGCCGTAATTGATCGCGTTTTCCAGCAACGGTTGCAACATCAGGGTTGCTATTTGGGCTGTGTACAGCTCTTCGTCCGTGATGTCTTCCATATCCCACTGCACCTGCAATCGTTCGCCCAAACGAATTTCTTCGAGCGACAAATACTGCTTGCATAAGCGGATTTCTTCGTTAAGCCTCGTCATCTCGCGCGCATCGCGCATCGACACGCGGAACAGTTCTGCCAAATCTTCCAGCGCAGTTTCTGCTTTGCGCGGCTCCTTGCGGATCAGCGACAGCACGGCATTCAGGCTGTTAAACAAAAAATGGGGGTGAATACGTGCCTGCAAGGCTTGCAAACGCGCCTCGGCCAGTGCCGGAGAAAATGCCCTGGCGCGCAATTCGAAATAATGCTGCAAGACGATGCCAAATAGTGCCCCCATCGCCACACCCTCACGCGCGGTCAATAAGTTGCCGCCTGCGCTGAACCAGTCGTATGGCTGCAGGTACCTGACGATGAGCCCCGTCAAAGTGGCGGGAACCAGCACACAGATAAACCGTTGCGCCCAGGCAGACATGACCGACAGCACCCCGGAGTACTGCAAGGCGCGGCGAATGAAGAAGAGAACGAATATCGATGACAGACACGCCAGTTCAACCAACACGGCGGCATCAATGAAATTCAGCACGCCCGCTGCCATCCCCCTCGCTTGAATGACACATACTGAAAAAACCGTCCCATTCACGGCAAGCAACACCCGAAAAGCCACACCGGTATTGCTGTAATCCGGCATAACGATTTCGATTTTGGACTTTTTTTGTGTCTGGGCGTCGGCCATGATGATGAACCGTTGGAGAGTGGCTGCGGTGTTCTATAATTCTGCAATTCACTGGAACCTCATTATGACAGCACAAACACCCAAAAAAGGCGAAACCTGGTCCGGCCGTTTCTCGGAACCCGTTTCCCAGTTGGTAAAGCGCTACACTGCCTCGGTCACTTTTGACAACCGACTGGCGATTTTTGACATTGAAGGATCGCTGGCGCATGCCGAGATGCTGCAAACGCAAGGCATCATCAGCGCGCAAGATCTGACCGATATCCAACGCGGGATGGCACAAATCCGCAGCGAGATCACCTCTGGACAATTCGAATGGTCTATCGACCTCGAAGATGTGCACATGAACATCGAAAGTCGCCTGACGGCCATCGTCGGCGATGCAGGCAAACGCCTGCACACCGGCCGCTCGCGCAACGACCAAGTCGCGACCGACGTGCGCCTGTACCTACGCGCCGCCATCGATGACATCACCGGCTTGCTCAAAGCACTGCGCGGCGCGCTGCTGGATCTGGCGGAAAAACATGCCGATACGATCCTGCCCGGCTTCACACATCTGCAAGTGGCGCAACCCGTCACCTTCGGTCATCACTTGCTCGCCTACGTGGAAATGTTTGGTCGTGACATGGAACGCATGACCGACTGCCGCAAGCGCGTGAACCGTCTGCCGCTGGGCGCGGCGGCACTTGCGGGCACCACTTTCCCCATCGATCGTCAGCGCGTGGCCAAAGCGCTTGGCTTTGACGACGTGTGTCACAACTCGCTGGATGCCGTTTCCGATCGCGACTTTGCCATTGAATTCTGCGCAGCCAGTGCACTCGTGATGACACACATTTCACGTTTGTCAGAAGAACTCATCATCTGGATGAGTCCGCGTGTGGGCTTCATCGACATCGCTGATCGTTTCTGCACCGGCTCGTCCATCATGCCGCAAAAGAAAAACCCGGACGTACCCGAACTGGCGCGCGGCAAGACGGGGCGCGTGAACGGCCACCTCGTCAGCCTGCTTACGCTGATGAAGGGACAGCCCCTGGCTTACAACAAAGACAACCAGGAAGACAAGGAACCACTCTTCGACACGGTGGATACCCTCACCGACACCCTGCGCATTTTTGCGGACTTGGCTACCGGCATCACCGTCAAACCGGAAGCCATGCGCGCCGCCGCGCTGCAAGGCTACGCCACGGCGACGGATCTCGCCGATTATCTTGTCAGAAAAGGCTTGCCGTTCCGGAATGCTCACGAAGCCGTCGCGCAGGCCGTGCGCGCTTGCGCAGAAAAAGGCTGCGACTTGACCGACCTCAGTTTGGAGGAAATGCGTCGTTTTTCGACGCTGATCGAGCAAGATGTGTACAGTGTACTCACACTGGAGGGTTCAGTGGCTGCACGCAATCACGTGGGCGGTACAGCACCTGCACAAGTTCGTGCAGCCATCACGCGTGCCCGCCAGCAAAACGACACCAAATGACAACATTCAGGCATGAAACTGGCTGATTCCAGCCTAATGGAGGATAATTCCGGCTGGCTTTCAGGAATGCGCGAGCAGTCTTAAAATACTGCGAACCACGGTTTTCCTCATCACTTTTTTCAGTACGGGAGTTGCTTTTGTTTTCGATCATTCAAGCTGCTGGTTGGCCGATTTGGTTTTTGTTAATCGCATCCGTCATCGCACTGGCGCTCATCATTGAGCGCATCATTTACTTGCGGCGCGACCGCATCCTGCCACGCTCGCTGCTGAATGAGGTCATCGCAGTCTATCAAAACGAACAAATCAACGACGACGTTCTGGACAAGCTCGCGCAGAATTCCCCCTTGGGTTACGTGCTCGCCGCCGGTTTGCGCAATGCCGATGCGGAACGCGAAATGATGAAAGAATCCATTGAGGAAGCGGGGCGCGCTGTCTCGCATCATCTGGAACGATTCCTCACCACCATTGGCACCATCGCCACACTCGCACCGCTGATGGGCTTGTTCGGCACCGTTGTCGGCATGATCGAAATTTTCGGCGCGCAAAATGCGGTGGGTGCCAATCCGGTGCAACTGGCGCATGGCATTTCCATTGCCTTGTACAACACGGGCTTTGGCTTGCTGATTGCCATGCCTGCGCTCATTTTTTATCGCCACTTCCGGGCGCTCGTTGACGGCTACATCGTCGACATGGAGCAGCAAGCGGTGAAATTTATCGACATCGTGCACGGCAAACGCAAATCCTGATCGAAAAGGAAACTCGTCATGAATTTTCGCAAAGGAAAAGTCCGGGACGATCCGGAAATCAATCTCATCCCGTTCATCGACGTGCTGCTGGTGATCCTGATTTTCCTGATGGTCACCACCACTTACAATCGATACTCCGAGTTGCAGATCATCCTTCCGACTGCCGAAGCGATCAAAGTGCCGGATCGCCCACTGGAAATCAATATTGCAGTCAGCGCAAGCGGCGACTATGCGATCAACAACAATCGTGTCAGCTACCATGACCCTGCGGCCTTGGCAGAAGATTTGCGCCGCTTCATACCCAGCGGTGCAAAAGATGCTGTGCTGGTGATTTCAGCCGATGGCGACGCACCACATCAGCGCGTGATCAATGTGATGGAAGCAGCGCGACTGGCACGACTCGACAAATTGACATTCGCCACGCAAACCGGTCAGGCGCAAAGCAACAAGTAAGCATCCTGAAACCTGACGCATAGACGTGCCCTTCACGATAGGTGACACTTGTCCCAAGCACGACGCTCACTGGAATCCACTCTCACGCACGCCTGGCTGCGACGCGGCGTGCTGGCGGTGCTTCTGTGGCCGCTGTCGCTGCTTTTTCGCATCATGGTCGCACTACGGCGCACACTCTACGCCACCAGGATATTTTCTTCGACACGCCTGCCCGTCCCGGTCATTGTGGTGGGCAATATTTTTGTCGGCGGCACAGGCAAAACACCTTTTGTGATTTGGCTGGCCAATACCCTGCGCGATGCAGGCTTTCACCCGGGCGTTCTATCGCGGGGATACGGCAGCATTCAGCGTGACCCGCTTTTCGTCACTCCTTGCTCCATGCCCAAATTCGCCGGCGATGAACCCCTGCTTATTGCCCAACGCACGAATTGCCCCGTCATGATTGGACGAGATCGCGTCGCTGCGGGAAGAGCCTTGCTGGCCATTGCGCCCGACACTGACATCCTTATCATGGACGATGGCTTGCAACACTATGCGCTGCAACGCGATGTTGAAATTTTGATATTTGACCAACGCGGCCTTGGCAATGGCTGGATGCTCCCAGCCGGTCCGCTGCGCGAACCCGCCAGCAGACACAGGGATTTCACTATCATTAACGGTGAGCAAATGCTGCTGATAGGTAACATGGCTGAAAAAATTGACGACCGCAGCCAACGCATCCCCTTGATCAAGCTCCAGGAAGTTACCAAAAACACCCCACCCAAACTCTTGGCTGCGGCCGGCATCGGCAATCCAGAGCGCTTTTTTTCTCAGTTGCAAGCAGCGGGGCTCACCTTTGAAAAACTGCCCCTCCCCGACCATTTTGACTATAAAAACAGTCCTTTTAATGACAAAGACGCCGATATCATCCTGATTACAGAAAAAGATGCGGTAAAATGTCGGGTTTTCGAATCCCAGGAAAATCTTGGGAAATTATGGGTGGTTCCTGTAACCGCGCAGGTAGATAAAGCGCTGGCGGAACAGATCGTGGAAAGGTGCCGTGGAAGCCGTACTGCTTGATATCCTGGTGTGTCCCCTCTGCAAAGGGCCGCTGGCGTACAACAAGGACGCACAGGAATTAACCTGTCGTCCAGACCGGCTTGCTTATCCAATCCGCGATGGTATCCCCATCATGTGGGCAGAACACGCTCGCACGCTGGACGAACCTGCCGAATCAGGAGCCCCCTCTCCTTAAGTAATGAAGTGACCCCGTCGCCTTGCGGCGATCGCGTTTTTAAATTTAAACATGTCTTTCATCGTCATCATTCCTGCACGCCTGGCATCGACCCGTCTTCCCGGGAAACCGCTTGCCGACATCGGCGGCAAGCCGATGATTGTGCGCGTCGCCGAACAAGCGATGCAATCCGGCGCGAGCAGCATTGTGGTCGCCACGGATCATGCCGATATCGTGGCTGCCTGCGCACAACACAAGATTGCTGCGAAGATGACGCGAGAAGATCACCCTTCCGGCACCGACCGCATTGCAGAAGTCGCTGCCACCATGAATTTGCCTGCTGACGCAATCATCGTCAACGTACAAGGCGACGAACCGCTGATCGATCCGTCACTGATCGCGGCAACCGCCAAACTGATTTCCGCCAACGTGCCAATGGCCACCGCCGCGCATCCGCTCGACAAAGCCGCCGAAGTATTCGATCCGAATGTCGTGAAAGTCGTGCTGGATAACAAATATCGCGCGCTGTATTTTTCGCGCGCCGCGATTCCCTGGCACCGCGACGGCTTCGCGCAATCGCGCGAGATGCTTCCCGCCGGATACGCGCCACTGCGCCACATCGGACTGTATGCGTATCGCAATGATTTCTTGCAGACCTATCCGATGCTGGAGAAATCGCCGCTGGAACAAATTGAAGCACTGGAACAATTGCGCGTGCTGTGGCATGGCTATTCGATTGCCGTTCACGTCACGCAAGACGCGCCTTCTGGCGGCGTAGACACACCGCAGGATCTGGAACGCGTGCGCCGCCATTTTAAAATGACATCAGCGACATAAATAAATTACCCAACCCACTAGGAAAACACCATGCGACTCATCCTGTTAGGAGCGCCCGGCGCTGGCAAAGGCACCCAGGCGAATTTCATCAAGGAAAAGTACAATATCCCGCAAATTTCGACGGGCGACATGCTGCGCGCTGCAGTCAAGGCTGGCTCGCCGCTGGGTCTGGAAGCGAAAAAGGTCATGGAAGCCGGTGGCCTGGTTTCTGACGATTTGATCATTCAACTCGTCAAGGATCGCCTGAAAGAACCAGACTGCGCGAACGGCTACCTGTTTGACGGTTTTCCGCGCACCATTCCGCAAGCGGAAGCGATGAAGGAGGCAGGCATCGCGATTGACCACGTGGTGGAAATCGACGTGCCGGATGAAACCATCGTCGAACGCATGGTCGGTCGTCGCGTACACGCCGCATCGGGTCGTACCTACCACGTTCGTTTCAACCCGCCGAAAGTCGCTGGCAAGGATGATGTGACGGGCGAAGCCTTGATCCAGCGCGACGACGATAACGAAGCAACGGTAAAGAAGCGCTTGGCCGTCTATCACGAGCAAACGGAAGTGCTGCTCGACTATTACGGCAAGTGGGCGAAATCCGGACAACCGGGTGCGCCGAAGTACGCAAAGATTGCTGGCGTCGGTGAAATCGACCAAATCCGCGACAACACTTTGGCGGCGCTGAAGAAGTAAAAAAGTTTTTGCAAAACACACGATGGTAGCCGCAGAAAATTTTGCCAATGCCATCTTTGGATTTTTATTTTCATTATTTTGTCTTACAAAAAGGAGTAAACATGACACTAGCCTTAGGGTTCGCCGTAGTTTGCGGTTTGATCGCCGTCATCTACGGGGTATGGGCGCGTAGCTGGATTCTCAAGCAGGATGCCGGCAATGCACGGATGCAGGAAATTGCATCCGCCATTGAGCAAGGTGCGGGCGCCTATCTGGCGCGACAATACCGCACTATCGCCATCGTCGGCGTTGTGCTGACGATTGTGATCGCCCTGCTGATCGGTATTTCGACCGCTATCGGTTTCATCATCGGCGCAGTGCTTTCCGGTGCCTGCGGGTTCATCGGCATGAACGTCTCGGTTCGCGCCAACGTGCGCACAGCACAAGCGGCGACCGTCGGCATGAATGAAGCGCTGAATGTCGCCTTCCGAGGCGGCGCCATCACCGGCATGCTGGTTGCCGGTCTGGGGCTGCTCGGTGTAGCCGTGTTCTATATTGCACTTGTAATGCTTGCACCGGCCAACACACTGCTCTCGCAACACGACATCATCAAGCCGCTGATCGGCTTGGCATTTGGTGCATCGCTGATTTCGATTTTCGCGCGTCTGGGCGGCGGCATTTTCACCAAAGGCGCTGACGTCGGCGCTGACCTGGTGGGCAAAGTGGAAGCCGGTATTCCCGAAGATGACCCGCGCAATCCGGCGGTGATTGCGGATAACGTTGGCGACAACGTCGGCGACTGCGCTGGTATGGCGGCCGACCTGTTCGAAACCTATGTCGTCACGCTGATCGCCACCATGTTGCTCGGCGCACTGCTCGTCACCCAAGCCACCACGCAAGCGATTGTTTATCCGCTGCTGCTCGGCGCAGTCTCCATCATCGGTTCGATCATCGGTTGCTCGATGGTAAAAGCCAAGCCCGGCAAGAAAATCATGTCCGCGCTGTATACCGGCCTCTGGTGGGCTGCAGGCCTCTCACTGATTGGCTTTGTCGGCATTACCTGGTGGATCATGCCCGCTGACATGCGCGGCCAAATGATTGGCGCATCGGTCGTCGGCATCGTCCTCACCGGTCTGATGGTCTACATCACCGAGTACTACACCGGCACTGATTTCAAACCGGTCAAGCACATCGCTGAAGCCTCCACCACCGGCCACGGCACCAACATCATCGCGGGTCTGGGCGTATCGATGAAATCCACCGCCTATCCGGTACTGGCTGTTTGCGCCGCGATCTTCGTGTCTTACCAATTCTGCGGCGGCTTGTACGGCATCGCGATTGCTGCCACCTCCATGCTGTCCATGGCAGGCATCATCGTTGCGCTTGATGCATACGGCCCCATCACCGACAACGCAGGCGGCATCGCTGAAATGTCGGAAATGCCGGAATCCGTTCGCGCCATCACGGATCCGCTGGACGCTGTTGGCAACACCACCAAGGCCGTGACCAAAGGCTATGCCATTGGTTCCGCCGGTCTGGCTGCACTGGTGCTCTTCGCTGACTACACCCACGCACTCGAATCGGTTGGGCTGAACACCAAGTTTGATCTCTCCGACCCGAAAGTCATCATTGGCCTGTTCATCGGTGGTCTGATTCCTTACCTCTTCGGCGCTATGGCGATGGAAGCCGTGGGTCGCGCTGCTGGCTCGGTCGTTGTTGAAGTGCGTCGCCAGTTCCGCGAAATCAAGGGCATCATGGAAGGCACGGCCAAACCGGAATACGACAAGGCCGTCGACATGCTGACCACCGCAGCCATCAAGGAAATGATCATCCCGTCGCTGTTGCCAGTCGTTGTGCCGGTTCTGGTCGGCCTGATTCTGGGCCCCGCTGCACTCGGCGGCTTGCTGATGGGCACCATCATTACCGGTCTCTTCGTCGCAATTTCCATGACCACCGGCGGTGGCGCATGGGATAACGCGAAAAAGTACATCGAAGATGGTCACTTCGGCGGCAAAGGTTCCGAAGCCCACAAGGCAGCCGTTACCGGTGATACTGTTGGCGACCCGTACAAGGACACCGCGGGCCCCGCAGTTAACCCGCTGATCAAGATCATCAACATTGTGGCGCTCTTGATCGTGCCCCTGCTCCCGGGGACGGCTTCCAAAGCGGTCAGCAGCCACGCCTCGCCTGCGCCTGTAGCCAAGACGGTCATCATGCCAGCCGCTTCCGCCCCATCGATTCCAGCCGCACTCGCCGCAAAACCGGCCAGCGCCGCGCCTGCATCGACTCCGGCAGTATCGAAATAAGTCATTGTTTTAAAAAGAAAAAGGCAGCCTCGGCTGCCTTTTTTGTTCGATAGCCAAGCTTTCCTTGCCGTAGCGCACCCCACACGTCAAAAGGCATATAATTGCCAGAGCGCCATACACCGGCAAAAAATCCTGCTATAATCGCCTTCTTTTCACACGAATTTGTTTCCCAACACTTACATGACCACAATCCGCCTTAAAGAGAATGAGCCGTTTGAAGTCGCCATGCGTCGTTTCAAGCGCACGATTGAAAAAACCGGTTTGCTGACCGAACTGCGCGCCCGCGAGTTTTACGAAAAACCAACATCCGAGCGCAAGCGCAAGCTTGCTGCTGCCGTGAAGCGTCACTACAAGCGCATCCGCAGCCAGCAACTGCCGAAGAAAATGTATTAAACGAGCCGCGCCTTGCTGTGCGGCCAGCCTGCAAACCCGCTCCGGCCTGCCGCAGCGGGTTTTAGTGTTTTTATTCATTTGAACTGGAGGAAAGCATGGGCTTGAAAGAGCAAATCACGGAAGACATGAAAGCGGCCATGCGTGCGAAAGACACGCAAAGGCTTGGCACCATTCGATTGCTGACCGCTGCCATGAAGCAAAAGGAAGTGGACGATCGCGTCGAACTAACGGATGCTCACGTTGTCGCCATCATTGAGCGGATGATCAAGCAACGCCGCGACTCCATCACCCAGTTTGAAGCCGGTGGCCGTCAGGATTTGGCGGATGTGGAAAAAGCCGAACTTGCTGTCCTTTCCGCCTACATGCCCGCCGCTTTGTCAGACGATGAGATCGCAGCCGAAGTGAACGCCGCCACCGCTGGCGCTGCGGGTCCGCAAGACATGGGCAAGGTGATGAACGCGCTCAGACCCAAACTCGCCGGACGTGCCGACATGACCAAGGTTTCGGCGATGGTCAAGGCGGCGTTGGCGAAGTAATGTCAAACCGGGAAGGGGAAACCGGCAGGAAACCGGGGGCAGCGTCAAATATCGCTTGCGAATTTTGACTCTGACCCCGAATTTTCCCTGAATCATAAATGGGGTCAGAGTAATTTTCGCTTCGCGAAAAAAACTGCTGACCCCATTTATGCACCCGTTTTCAGTTTGCAATTAAAAACAATTCGACTCTGACCCCAATTATTCCGTGATCCCACAATCCTTCATTCAGGATCTTCTCAACCGCGTCGATATCGTCGACGTCGTGGGCAATTACGTGCAACTCAAAAAAGGCGGCGCCAACCTGATGGGACTGTGCCCCTTTCACGGCGAAAAAACACCGAGCTTCACGGTCAGTCCCACCAAACAGTTTTATCACTGCTTTGGTTGCGGCAAGAATGGCACGGCAATTGGTTTTTTGATGGAATACTCCGGCCTCGGTTTTGTCGAAGCAGTTCAAACGCTGGCACAAGGCGTGGGCATGACCGTCCCCGACGATGACGACAAAATGCCGCCCATGCAACGCGCCGCGCAGCAAGCCAAAACCCTTGCGCTGACCGATGTGCTCTCGCAAGCCACGCAACACTACCGCAATCAACTGCGCGCATCGCAAACCGCCATCGACTATCTCAAACGTCGCGGCCTCACAGGTGAAGTTGCCGCAAAGTTTGGTCTGGGTTACGCTCCCGACGGCTGGGACAGTTTGCGCACCGTCTTTCCAGATTATGAAGCCGATGCGCTGGTGGAATCCGGCTTGGTCATCACCCGCGACGAAGATCCCCAAAACAGCAAGCGTTATGACCGCTTCCGTGATCGCATCGTCTTCCCGATCCGCAACACCAAGGGGCAAACCATTGGCTTTGGCGGACGCGTGCTCGGCCAGGGCGAACCAAAATATCTGAACTCCCCTGAAACGCCCCTCTTCCACAAAGGCAGCGAACTCTATGGTTTGTTCGAAGCCCGCCAGGCGATTCGCGAAGCTGGATACGTGCTGGTCACCGAAGGCTACATGGATGTGGTCGCGCTCGCGCAACTCGGCTTTCCACAAGCGGTTGCCACGCTCGGCACCGCCTGCACACCCACGCATGTACAGAAACTGCTGCGCCAGACTGATGAAGTCATTTTCAGTTTTGATGGGGACACGGCAGGCCGCCGCGCCGCACGTCGCGCCCTGGAATCCAGCCTGCCTTACGCTGCCGACAACAAGGCCATCAAGTTTCTCTTCCTTCCTTCCGAACATGACCCCGACAGCTACGTGCGCGAGTTTGGCGCTGAAGCCTTCGAACAGCTCGTGAAGGAGTCCATGCCACTCTCGCAGTTCCTGATCAACCTCGTCTCCGAAGGCAACGATCTCAACACGGCAGAAGGCCGCGCCCGCGCGCAATTCGATGCCAAGCCCCTGCTGAAAATGATGCCCCCCTCGGCTTTGCGACTGCAAATCGTGCGCTCGCTTGCACAATTCACGCAAACGACAACAGCGGAGCTTGAGAATCTCCTGGAACTGGCCAAGCCCGCGACGCGCACGGAAGGGCGACCCAACGCGCGCACGCCGGCACCCCGCTCACGACGTCCGCAACCCGTTGGACTGGAACGCCAAATCCTGCGCCTCCTGCTGGCACAGCCCGTACTTACGCAAGAACTGACGCCGGATGCCATAGAAGCGATCACCAACTATGCCCCCGATTATGCCGACATGCTGATGCAATTGATCGAACCGGCGCAGGCACTGGGTGCCCAAGCCAACTTTGCTGCACTGGCCGAACAATTGCGCGCAACAGACTCGGATTTTGATCCACTGATCGAAGAAATCGCAACCAACAAGGAATTCGACCTGGAATTGGCGCGCGCGGAGTTGCGCAGCGCCGTTCGCAAAATCCGGCTTGAAATCATCACCCAGGAACTGAACCAACTGGCCTTGCAAGGTCAAGTGAGCGACCGTTTCCGCGAACTGACGCGCCTGCAACGCGCCTTGCAGGACGAATAAAATAAATTTGTTCTTTTTTGCAGCAGAAATCTACACTTTTCCGAAGTAATTGCATATTATGGTAAAATCGTAAGTTTTCTATTCAGCAACTTGGCGTGCCGAGGCATGTTTTAGAATTTTATTGCATTTCGTATAACACGCAACTCTCACAGAGTTCTTCTTCGGCATGATGCTCACCATCGAGTAATGAGGCGATAGACAATCACATGGCAACCGCAACAAAGAAAACAGCGAAATCCCAAACGCTCCCCGCAAAATCCAAAAAAACCGCACCGACCAAGCAGGCTCCTGCCAAAAAAGCTGCTTCTGCCAGTGGCACGGCAGCCAAGTCACGCGCAAACGCCCCGAAAGCCGCACCTAAACCTGCTGCTAAAGCGGAAAGCAAAAAGGCCAAGCCGGCACCCGCAAAGCCGACGCCCAAAGCGGCCACGCCTGTTCGCGCGGAAAAAGCTGCTGTTTCCAAAGCGCCGAAACCCGTCGTGGCAAAGCCTGTCAAAGCACCCAAGGCTGAAGTGGTACCGACTGTTGCACCTGCTGCGAAAACGACACGCACCAATGCAAAGCCACTCGCTGACGTTGCCGTTCCCGCCAGTGTGCCGAACAACGTCGTACAAACGACCGATGCTTCTGCGCTGGCTGCGATTGACACCTCCACCTACATCCTGCCTTCTGTCAAAGTGCCGGGGCGTCGTGGCCGCAAGCCAAAGGAATTCCAGCCGGAGAACGATGAAGTCGCGGCACTGAATGCCGTCGAACGGGCTGAAATGAAGGCTGCCGACAAGGCACGCGCGAAAGATCGCAAAGCAAAAGAACGCGCGCTCCTCAAGGATGCGTTTGCATCCGATACGGAAGCGACCGAGGAAGAACTCGAACGCCGCCGCCAAAAACTCAAGACACTGATCAAGCTGGGCAAGGAACGCAACTTCCTGACTTACGCCGAAATCAACGATCATCTCCCGGAAAACATCGTCGAACCGGAAGCGATTGAAGGCATCATCAACACCTTCACCGAAATGGGCATTGCCGTTTACGAACAGGCACCCGATGCTGAAGAATTGCTGCTGACCGACGACGTCCCGACCGTGACCAGTGATGAAGAAGTGGAAGCTGCTGCCGAAGCGGCGCTTTCCACCGTCGATTCCGACTTTGGCCGCACGACGGATCCGGTACGCATGTACATGCGCGAAATGGGTTCTGTCGAACTACTCACGCGCGAAGGTGAAATTGAAATCGCCAAGCGCATTGAAGACGGTTTGCTGGACATGATTCAAGCCATCTCTGCCTGCCCGACCACCATTGCAGAAATCATGGCCTCGGCAGAGAGAATCGCCAAGGGCGAAATCAAGATCGACGAAATCGTGGATGGTCTGGTGGACCCCAACGCACCACAGGATCAAACACCCGTCGTCGCTGCAGCGGCCGCAGCAGCAAACGATGACGATGACGAAGACGCCGAGGAAGACGAGGAAGAAGAAGAAGAGGAAGAAGCCAGCATCAGCGGCGGTGCTGCAGCCGGTTTCACCGCCGAGCAGTTGGAGCGCCTCAAAAACGCCGCGCTGGAAAAATTCGCCCACATCGGTACCCAGTTCGACAAGATGCGCAAAGCCTTTGAGCGCGAAGGCTACAACTCGCGCGCCTATATCAAGGCACAGGAAACCATCTCCAATGAACTGCTCAGCATGCGCTTCACTGCCAAGTACATTGAGCGACTGTGTGACACTTTGCGCGCTCAGGTAGAAGAAATTCGCAACGTTGAAAGGCAAATCCTTGAAATTGCCGTGGATCGTTGCGGCATTCCGCGCGCCCACTTCATCAAAGTTTTCCCTGGCAATGAAACGAATCTGGAATGGGTAGATCAAGAAGTCGCCGCAGGACACGCCTACAGCGCCATCCTCAATCGCAACGTGCCGATGATCAAGGAGTTGCAGCAAAAACTGATTGACCTGCAAACCCGTGTCGTCCTCCCGCTGACTGACCTGCGCAACATCAACCGCAAAATGACTGCCGGTGAAAAACGCGCACGCAAAGCCAAGCGCGAAATGACCGAAGCCAATCTGCGTCTGGTCATCTCGATTGCGAAAAAATACACCAACCGCGGTCTGCAATTCCTCGACTTGATCCAGGAAGGCAACATCGGCTTGATGAAAGCCGTGGACAAATTCGAATATCGTCGCGGCTACAAATTCTCCACGTATGCAACATGGTGGATTCGTCAGGCCATTACGCGCTCCATCGCAGATCAGGCACGCACGATCCGCATTCCGGTACACATGATCGAGACGATCAACAAGATGAACCGCATTTCCCGTCAGATTCTGCAAGAAACCGGTTCTGAACCGGATCCGGCAACGCTGGCAGAAAAGATGGACATGCCGGAAGACAAGATCCGCAAGATCATGAAAATCGCGAAAGAGCCGATTTCGATGGAAACACCTATCGGCGACGACGACGATTCACATCTTGGCGACTTCATCGAAGACAACAACACGCTCGCACCGGCAGACGCTGCACTGCACGCTTCCATGCGCAATGTGGTCAAAGATGTGCTGGACTCACTCACACCGCGCGAAGCCAAGGTGCTGCGCATGCGCTTCGGCGTGGAAATGTCCACGGATCACACCCTGGAAGAAGTCGGCAAGCAATTCGACGTCACACGCGAACGCATCCGCCAGATAGAAGCCAAGGCACTCCGGAAATTGCGCCACCCGTCGCGCTCTGACAAGCTGAAGAGCTTCCTTGAAAGCAACTGAGCGGGGAGAAATAAGGAAGCACTGAAGAAATTGGTGATCGTGATGAGATGCAAGGCGCCCGGCGCGCAGCGACCGAGACATATCTTGCAGATAGGCGAGGGAAGCGAGCACCGAGCAACGCCGCAGATCGCACGCGCAACCATTTAATCGGGGTTTCCGCAAAGGGCCTCTAGCTCATGCCTGGTTAGAGCAGCGGACTCATAATCCGTTGGTGCCGAGTTCGACTCTCGGGGGGCCCACCAAATAAATCAAGGGGTTACGTTAAAACGTAACCCCTTTCTTTTTTAAAGGTTCAACAAAAGTACAACTCGTCCGACGATGAAAAACTATCCGTGCGCCAAATTGACAAACGCAGGGGCAATGCCGTGTGATGAAGAACTCTTGCAGACGGTGAACACCCGCCCTTTATCACAACCCTTTTGGCAGATCTTTCCTAGGGCCACCATTCAAATCCAGATTGGCAATCTTCATCGCTCGACTACAAGTTTCGTTCTGAGACTTCCCTTGACAATACGTCAATATAAATTCTTGCAGTGGCATCTTCTTATCCTGAACGGTAATTATCCGTGTTCTTATGACTTTGGGAAACGCGTTAGCCAACCAGGCAGCTTTGGGTTTGGGGGCTGGAGTTTCAACAATCTCGCCATGTATATCGACTTTGGGAACCCCATCTTTATCTACACTGCTATCGCACGCGGCCAGCGACAAGGCCAATAACAAAATCGTAATTAAGCGAATTTTCATATTCATCCTTAGTTGTTTTTAAATGATCGAAGCGAAAAACGATAACCCCTCTATGCGCCTTTGTTTTTCAAGACTGCCGAGAAAGGATTCAAACGGCGAGATTCCTCTAGGTGATCCGGGGCCAAGTGCGCATACCGCATAGTCATTGTGATTGACTGATGCCCTAGTATTCGCTGTAGGGTCAATATGTTTCCACCGCCCATCATAAAATGACTGGCATATGTGTGGCGCAAAATGTGCGTAAGTTGACCATCAGGCAGTTCGATTTCTGCTTGCTGAATTGCATAACGAAAAGCATTGTATGACGGTTCAAAAAGAGAGAATCTAGCGCCATCTTTTTTTTCCGTATGGTGCGTTTTTTTATGCTCAAGCAGATCAGCATCAAGCTCCTGTGGTATCGGGATGGTTCGCGTTCTTTTTCCTTTTGTGTTGACGAACTGTATGCCTGTACTGGTTACATGCTGTGATTGCAGGTTTTCAGCTTCGCTCCATCGAGCACCAGTCGCCAAGCATATTTGGGCGATTATCAAGACGTGTGGGTTCGGCGATTTCTCAAGCTCTGCAAACAATGTTTTGACCTGGCTCGCCGTTAAGTAGCTTAGTTCGACCTGCTGCATTTTGAATTGCCGAACGTTTTTCAGTGGATTCTCTCTTTTCCAATGACCGAGCCGTATTAGCTCATTAAAGACGCTTCGCAAATATGAGTGTTCACGATTAAGGGTGCTTTGCGAAACGCCGGTCTCAAGCCTTTTTTTCCGATAGTCGGCAAATTTTTCGGCACTAAAACTTGATGCAGCCGGATTCTCAAGTGCTTCGCACATCTTCTTTAGCCGCGCTAGCGTGTCTTCGCCAGAAGTCAATCCTACGCCATGCAGTTCATACCATGCGTCGATCAGCTCATTTAATTTTCTAGGATCTTTTTTTGGCGGTAGCCAGTCGGGGTTTTCTTGATTTTTTGCTCGTACATGGCGTTCCCATGCCAAGGCTTCTGCTTTAGAAGGAAACGTCTTTTTGACGCGTTTCCCTCCACGACCTCCCGGTTGAATATTCACCTGCCAACCAGTTTTAACTTTCGTGATCGCCATTTCTTATTTGGAGGTAGGCACATAGAAAAGGTCAAATTCATCTTGATGCTTAGTTCTAGGATCTGTACCAAGTACAGGTGATGTTCGTATCCCTCTTTCTTTAATTTCTTTTTCTTTCTTTTTCCTTGGCCGCTTGCCCGAATTTCTTATGTACTCAAGAAGAGCCTTACGCGCTTCCTCTCGCCGATTCCATTGCTCTATTAAATCTGCATATTTTCCTGAATCCGAGATTTGATATGCGGTCTCACATAAGGGGCTATCCCACCACCGTCCTCCCATTGGGTTAATTCTTTCTGCGGCGCTCAAACGTTCAATTTTGTTTTCTGAACTCACTCCTGACAATAAAAATAGATCATTAAATAGCTCAAGCTGCGCACGAAAATAGCTTTCGCTTTCAGCGCCAGAATATATGGAACGCTCAGGAAAAGTTTGTGCGTTTAATGGCGCTACATGACCATTGAGTGCATCTGTTATTCCAGTCGTCAACCAGAAAGCGTGGTGTGGCCACATACGAGCAAGTCCCTCAAGCATATCAGACGTAACTCGCTGCTCGCGCGCATACACTTTTCTCCATCGTTTAGAAGAAATATTTGTCCTTTCTCCTAATCGCTCCCAAAATCCGTGGCCGCCAATTCCAAGCGCCCTTTTTGTCTTTTCAACAAACCCAACTTGCGTTTCGTCTTGGAAGTCAACAGGCGCCTGATTCCCTGCGTGATAGCGCAACAAAAGAATTACACGATCTTCGATAGTTGTTGACATAGCCCCTCAACACGTGTCTAATGCCCTAAAATATACATATATCCTATTTTAGGACAATTTGATTTTTTAGGCATTTGTTATTTCCGTTAGTCATATTATGAATACAGAAACTAGCTTTGTCACGCACCCGTTGTCTAACTACAGCCCCCTGTTAACTCGCGAACGTTTCGCAGAAGCAATAGGACTTCCTCTTGGTGTCATTGTAGGTTGGTGCAATAAAGGTCTGATACCTACATTTGGCGTCGGCAAATATTCACTCGTAAATGTCGCGCTGCTCCAAAAGCAAGCTCTAAACAAGGAGTTCGAATGACTTCTCGGACTTCTTACCAAAAAATTATCGACACTCGCCAACGGGACTTTTGGCCGGAGTTGCGCAATCCATCAATGGTGCAGTTTGCACGGCTTTTCCCGCCCGCCCCTGCGCTTGCTGCCCGCAGCGCAAGCGAGGACGGCAAAGCAGGGGCGGAAGGACTTTACGTGCTAGTTACACGTAAAGTTAGTCTCACGGATGAGACTCAGACCGAAAGTGGGGCGCAAAAATGATCCCCATTCATGTCGATTGGGCAACAGTTCGTCAAGATTTCGGGCCGGACGGTGCGCCGATTATCAACGGCGGCAAATATCTGAGCATCGACAGCGACGGTGAAATTGATTATGTCGTTGAAAAACGTGTCGGTGTCGAAGGTTCGTTCGATAGTCGCTGCGAAATCCGTTCAGACGGCTCAAGCGTTGAATTCAGCGGCAATATTGCCCGATTTAACCGTCGAGACAATTTATTTGGCTACGGCTGGGAAGAAACCATTCGTCGTATCAACGAGCTTCTTAATCTCTACTCAATCCCACCTTTCACAAGTGGCAAGCTGTTCCGTTTTGCGGACACTGGCTGGACATGGACAGGCGCATACGCCACGCGCATTGACATCACGATGAATTATGCGACTTTTGCAGCGCAAAACGCACAAGCGGTCTTGCGTGCGATGGCGGCTCAGCATATCGGACGTCAAAAAGGACAATTGTCGCCAGATGGCGCGACCGTCATGTATGGCTACGGCAGTAAGTATGTGAGCGGCAAGCTTTACTCAAAATACGTTGAATTCGTGAATCACTTGCGCCGCAAAAGCGGCTCGCACGTCGACGAGTCGGTTGTCGATTTCTGTCAGCGGCTTGGGGTTCTGAGAGAAGAATTCACGCTCAAATCGCGATTCTTGACGCAAAACAACCTGCGTTATCTGGGCTCCATCACGCAAGACAAATTAGTTGAGGTTTTTATGACTCGTTCTCAATTCAAACGACTCGAAAAAGTGAAGTACGAAACCTTTGACGATCTACCACGCCATCTACGAGCCACATATGTAAGTTGGAAGAATGGATTTCCGATTGACCTATCAAAAGCTACGTTTTATCGACATCGTACTGCACTCCTCGAATACGGTATCGATATTTCTGTTCCATCAAATGTAGCTCATTTCCCACTTCGTGTACGCACTGTCGAAGTTGCAGCACTCGAAGCGCCAAATTGGTACCGACAGAAATTTGGTTAAACAATTTTCTCGCGCCAGGAGTCGCCGGACTGGATTACGCGCAAACAGGCGATAAGGAGATAAATCATGGCAGTTGAAAAAGTAAAAGTTCAAGGCGTTAAATTTTTCTCGGGTGCGATCGATGGTAAAAACATCGATAGCGGAAAAATCTATATCGAGGAATCGCTTGATTTCACGACAGGCCGTGCCAAAGGATATGCAAGTCAAGAATACTCGCTTGCAAATGCTGCGGCGGCACAAGCAATCATGCACAACGAATTTCCACTTATTTGCGAAGTCGAATTCATGCGTGTCACAAATGGTGATGTGAGCAAAAACATTGTTGCAAGCATTAAGCCAATTGAGCGTTCGCCGGCTGAAAAAAAGCCCGTTTCCGCTTGACCGAAGGAGATAGGTAATGGCCTCTTGCACAAAAAATGCAGATGACAATTTTTTGCAGCTTACGAGCGCAGCCCCAGAAAGCTGCAATGGTTACATTGTCTTATCGCAGAGTGAATATCAACAATTTACTCAAATGCTTGTTTCATCAACCGCACCGTTTGATTATGCCACTGCTGGTGCTCTCTGGTCGCTTGCATTCACGTTCGTGCTCGGTCTTTATCTTCTCGCTCGTTCTGCTGGGACTGTTCTGAACGTCATCCGTGGAAGGACTTAACCGTGTTTTACCGCCGTCAGTCGGTTACTGACAATCAACTTATAGGAGCTTTAAAAATGAAAAAAATCGCAAAACAATTCGCTGCTGTCGCAGTAACTATCGCCACTTCCGCATCGGCATTCGCTGCTGGCCCGGATATGACTGGTCTGACCTCGGCAGTCGATTTCGGCACGGTTACTACCGCTGTCCTCGGTATCGCTGGCATGCTGGCTGTTGTGTACGTGGCCGTGAAAGGTGCCGCCATCGGTTTGTCGATGCTGCGTGGCCGCTAATCGTTTGAGATAACACGAGAGGTGCACCGGTCCCTCTCGTGGTTATCAAACGCAACATGTATCCATTTTACGGGTGAGGCTGCAATGACGGTTAATGAGATGTGGTACTTCGGCATGTTCGTTTGGGGTTTATTGTCCGCATGGGCGGTGATAGAAGGCTTGAAATGAAAAAAATAATTCACTTCTTCTGTCTTCTCTCGCTTTTATTTTATTTGACTGTCGCACCTGTGCTTTCCCACGCACAAGCCCTGCCAGCAAGTCAATTTGCAATGGCGGTCGGGAAAACGCTTGTGACAAAAATGAAGCTGAGGGGATTCGCTGTAAACGATCCAAAATTTGCAGCAACATTATCCGCAGCATCAATTACGCTTACTGATGTTGCGGCTACTGCGGCAAGTGTCGGCGGTTCTGCTGTAATTGGGGCTGTCGGTGCGCCAGTATGGCTGACATTGCTCGCTTCGGCTGCAATTGGTTATGGGGTCAAGTTGGGGCTTGATTACTACACACCTGATCTACCCGCTCCGCAAGTTACTGGCGAACAGAATATTGAAGTACTTCCCCCGTCAAGCTCCGGCTCTTCAAACTCAGTAATTCCTACCGTTACATACAAAGAAACTGTTCAAGTTCCTAATCCGAACACATCAACGAGACCGCCAGAATTTCAAGAAGAGATTTGGTATGGTGATTCGCCTAACGTTGCAGGTATCTATGAATATTTTGAGTGGTATAACTCCATTCCACAATATGAGTCGATATATATTGCGAAAAACATCGTCGTTTCTGACGGAATTATCTATACCTACAACCAATACACGAATCAAATTAACGCAAGAAAATTGGTTACTTTTGACCAACAATCGTGTCAAGGAGGAATAGACGTAAAGCCTGCATGTACTGGGCAATCAGTTCGGCAAGAAATGATGTTCTCTTATCGGTATCCGGGATATTGTCCGGGCGGTTATTCCTGGAATAATAATGCGAAGGCGTGTACGCCCCCCCTCGTTATAACTAAAGTTCAAACAAAAACAGGCACCGTTCAAGACGTAGCAAACAATATTATTCCGCTTGATCAAAACTTAAAAGGATCACCAATAAACCCAGAGATTATCGCCAAGATCGCAAATGACGCATGGCAGCGAGCCGCTGCTCAGCCAGGGTATGACGGTGTCCCATATGACGTTTCCAATCCAATCACACAGTCCGATGTAGGCGATGCATACAACCCACAGAACAACCCGAACGGTGATCCTTATCCCACCGTCCAAGATGGCTTAAATCCTGTTAGTGCGCCTGGTCAGCCAATCGTTATAAATATCAACCCAAACACTTCACCATATTCCCCACCATCTTCTGGCGTCGATCTGGGGCCAAATCCGGGAATCCCTGAGCCTGTGCTTGAGACCACCCCCACGCCTCAGCAAATTCTCGATCCAATCCTCAACTTATTCCCGAGTTTTAGATCATTCGTTGTGCCACAGCATGCCTCTGAATGCCCTAAACCATCTGTAGACATCTTCGAAAAACATTTGGTGTTGGATACGCATTGCACAATCCTAGATCAGTCCAAACCGACGCTCTATGCGGTTATGGCCTTCGTCTGGATAGTGATCGGAATTTTCATAATTTTGGCTGCATAGGAGAGAAAAATGTATGCAATTCTCGTATCGGCCGTTAATTTCGCACTGGGTTTTGTTCTTCGCTCAGTCATTATCAAGTTCGTCGTATTTTTCGCGTTGTTTTTCATTACAACTGGATTTATAGCTGTTTTGTCTCCATTGCTGCCTGATGCATCGGCGCTTAGTAATTCTCTTGGCGGCATTCCATCAGCAGTTTGGTATTTCCTCGATTTGTTCAACGTCTCTGCTGGTATCCCAATTTTGCTTTCATCATGGGTTACTCGTTTCATCATTCGTCGAATTCCTTTGATCGGATAGTCATGAAAAATTTCCTCTATGAATTGCTTACGCTTCTAGATGAGACATCGATAGTTGCAATCGTTGTAATCATTATTTTGTGCGTGGTTATCTGGAGTTTTTATCCGCTCTTCTCGCTTCTTCGCTAACCTATGCCAATCAACGTTTACACAGGCTTGATGCGTTCAGGAAAGAGCTACGAGGTTGTCTCAGAAGTTATCCTGACCGCAATTGCATCTGGACGGAGGGTGGTCACAAATGTAGACGGGATTTCCAATGACCTCATCCGTGAATACGTTTCAGAAAAAAATAACATAGCCCCTGAAAAACTTGGCGTTGTTGTTCATGTTACCAATGCTGATGTATTCCGAGAAGATTTTTTTCCGCACTACGATGACGGAAAGGCTGCGCATACCGACACAATCGTTCAACCAGGTGATCTTGTCTGCATAGATGAAGCGTGGCGCTTTTGGGGAACAGATTCTAAGCTGCTCAAGCAGCATAAGTCTTTCTTCCTCGAACACGGTCACTTTACGCATCCTAGTTCAGGTGTTGCTTGCGATCTTGTGTTGATGATCCAAGACATGGGAACGCTGCATCGTTTTGTGAAAAATGTTGTTGCTTTCAATTTCCGAACTCATAAAAAAGTTTCTCTTGGCATGGACAACACCTACAGCGTTACATGCTGGGAAGGCTATAAACAGACCAAGCAGGTGAGAATCGGAGAATGGGTACGTCGATATCGAAAAGAGATTTTTCCGCTCTATTCCAGCTTTAAAGGCGGCGCAGAAGGAAAAACTGTCAATGTAGATAATCGACAGAATATTTTCGCAAACAAGAAATTATGGTTCGGGTTGGCCGTGGCTGTAATTTTTGGGATTTTTTCGGCTTGGCAAGTTTTTTGCTTTTTTAAGCCTGCTGATGCGAACAGCACCATCTCAACACCTAAAGCAACATCAACAGCGACAACACCTGCTCAAACTCCCACTGTTGCTCCTACAAAACCCCCTACAAAATCGTTCAGTGAGGTATGGCGCGCTTCTGGTTCAATCTATGTCAATGGCCAAGCCTTTGTCTTGGTCACTAATCAGGAAGGATCTGTTCGTTTTGAGTCACCGTCGATGTTTCAGCATACTGGATTAATACAGGTTGGCCGGGTCGATGGTGATCGAGTCACATCCTGGTCAGGAAAAGCAATAGCGGCTAGATCAGCCCCGGTTCCACCAGCATTATCGACTGGCTCATTGTCGTCAACCACACCAACAAAGAAAGAAATCGTCAAGTGAAAAAAGTTCTTTTTGCACTTCTGATCATGCTTAATGCACACGCATTCGCAAAAGAAACTCAGGCGAAATTTGATATTCGCTCAATCAATGTAGCCCAAGTGGTTCAATTTATATATTCGGAGGCTTTGAAAGATGCGTATGTGATTGATCCAGAGGTATTGACGGACAATCGTATTGTTTCATTCAGATACGATTCAAAAAAAGGGGACTTGCGAAAATTCGTTTCAGCTTTTTTTGATTCGATTGGCCTAAGTGTGTATCGTAGATCAGGAATCGATTTTGTCGCTAGGAAGAAAGCAGAAGACGAAGCGAACAAAGCCACAGATATACTTGTCTACCGACCAAAATACCGTGATGGCTCGTATCTGACGGATATAGTGTCACCGCTTGTCAAAGGCTCTTTCACATCGAATAAAGTTATTCGCGCACCACAAGGAAGCAAAGCTCCTCAGCAAGCCACGCCAACAGGTTCTGTAGCTGCAAGCATAGACCGTCGTACTGATACGCTCGTTTTTTCAGGAACTCCCAACGAAGTCGACTTATTAAAAAAAGTGCTTGAGCAAATTGACAGGCCCATTGGCGAAGTTATGGTTCGAGCGGTGCTGTACGAAGTATCATCAAGCGATAAAGATGGTTCAGCCTTCTCAATGGCACTCAATCTGCTTGCGGGTAAATTTTCTTTGGGTACTGGTGTTGGCGATTCTCTTAGTTCATTTTTTCGCTTCAAAAATCAATCGATTGATGCGGTATTTTCTGCACTTTCTACAGATAGCAGATTTAAAGTCGTCAGTACACCGTCCTTGCGCGTCCGATCAGGTGGAACAGGTCGATTTACAGTTGGTCAGGATGTGCCTGTGATAGGAGCAATTTCATACCCAGGGAACGGACAAACCCCAATTCAATCTGTCGAATACCGAAGTAGTGGGGTCATATTTGAACTTCAACCTTTAGTACACGATTCGACTGTAGATCTGGAAGTGTTGCAACAAATGTCCAATTTTGTCGTCACAAGTACAGGCGTCAACAATTCACCGACTTTGATAAAGCGAGAACTAAAAACGAATTTGAGTCTTGCTGATGATGATGTGGTTGTCCTGGGTGGTTTGGCTGAAAACAAAGAAACTGAGGGCAGCAGTGGGGCATCGTTTATGCCGAGTTTTCTGCGATCAAAAAATTCAGAGACTTCAAAATCTGAAATTCTCTTGGTGCTTCAATTAACACGGATCTAATTGGTATATCTTATTTCTTCTTAAACCAAATACGTCCATCTTTTTCATCACAATCAATTTCAAATTTATCGCCCACATTACACCCCACTTTCTGAACTAGTTCTGGAGGCAATACCAAAATCAGATCCCCAGATCCGTCACCTGCATCGAGCAGCTTCGCATCCCAATTATTCTTTTCAATCTGTTTAGACATCACAAATTCCTTTCATGCCCAATTACGCACCTTGCGGGATTCGACGATATATTGAGGTGGCGGATAGTCGCGCCGATCATTAGGCAAAATGATTGCCGTTCGTAGATTCCGTCTAAACTCTTTTAAACCACCCACAAGATTTGCTGTGGTTAGTCGCGATACCGCGACATCGCTAACTTCAATTTTATAACGCTCATCAAATGAAATTAGGTTCCGGTCAAATGCTGTGTGATGCAACTTACAGAGTGCGATTCCGTTTTTCGTTTCGTCTGTACTTGTAGCCGCCGCAACTGGAATGATATGAGCGGCATCAATTAACTCTAGCTGTACGCCGCATGCAGCGCAACGATGTTGATATGCCCCCAGGACGCGCTTACGAAAATCGGCAGCACGATATTTTCGTGCGATTTGAGCGAGCACTATTTGACGCTCATGATTTTTTACTGCGTCAATTTGATCTTCTGTTAACGTATCAAGGCTGTTTAACAGCGACATATCCGCCGCCGCCTTGCCAGTAAGATGAAGTGATTTTGCATTTAGCGCATATTCGGCGAGAAATTCTGGCCGGAAGGCAACGGCAATTTCACCGTTTTGTCGATGATAAATTGCGAAAGCACGAGTATGCGCATTTTGTAATGTGTCTTCCTTTATTTGAATTGAAGGCGATTGCGATGCCTGACCATCGTGTTTGTTGATATCAAAGCCCACAAATACTTCGTACCCAGAGTGCCATCCAAGCAGAAGTGTAGTTTCTCCGACAACCACACTTGGCACTACTCCTGTCAGTTGAACTCGGTATTCATCCTTAGCACGAGCTGCACCGCCGCCATGCGTGCAATTCCAGATGTAAATACGAACATCAAAACCTTTGTCGTCGTTACGAAACAAGCGTAATCGAAAGGGTTTGCGAGCGTCTAGAATAAGCGCTTGCCACCCACTTTCATCTACGGCGCGTAAAACTTGCTCGAGAAGCTGTTTAGGAGATAGTGTAGTAGCCATTATTTTCCTATTTCTTAATTTGCCCACATTGAACTACCTTAGGATCAAAGCGAAAGATGCTGCCATCTAAGTATTCTTGAGATAGTTCTGATGCTAGCCAACGACGTCCAAGCGTCTCAGCAACCAGGCCTGTTGTATTCGACCCGGCAAACAGATCAAAAACTAAATCTCCTTCATTTGTCAGGAACTTGATAAAGAACTCAGCAAAGCCCGAAGGGAAGCGAGCAGGATGAACCTTCAATCCGGCATTTCTGCACATTTTCTGATATGCACTATTGCTGTCAGTATTAGCTAGTTCAAGCAAATTAGGAGGAATCGCTCCGCCATTGTCCTTACTGAACTTGTCGGAAATATCATGACCGCTCGGTCGTAGTTTTGCGGTATAGCCATTTTTCAATAGCGTTTTCATGCTATCGCTGTAGGGCTTCAGCACTTTACGATTATCCGCCTTGGGGTTTTTTGACTTCGAAAGCCACCACACTACATTTACACTGTCCTTGACTCGGATACGCCGAACGTTAACCCACTCAGCTGGCGCAGGAAGCCGCGCCGGATTGTAGTGATAAAATTCTTGAGAAAGGTAGAAGCCAGTTTCACGAACAAGGCGCACTAACAGTTCGAATTGATAAATACTGCGCACAGGGAAGCCAGGCATGTATGCGCCACCCAAATCGAGTACAAATGAACCTTCTGGCTTGAGAATTCGGTGTAGGTGTCCTGCAAATCCCATAAACCAATCGACATATTTGTCCTCATCTTCATTTCCGTACTCTTTCTTCCTTTTTAGCGCAAAAGGAGGTGACGTGAGGATGAGATCAATGGAGTCATCTGGAATTTGTGGCAGTAGCTTGAGACTGTCCCCAAGATAAGCACTACCTAAAGCAGTTGCGTAGTGTAAATTTAGTTTATCTGGCATTGCCTCATCTAGTTTTGCTTTGACTAGCGTCGGCTTTTTGGGGCTAGCCTTTACCTGTTTTGTTTCAGCTAGCTTTGACTTAGTAATCATTATTTGTTTGTTTCAAAATTTCTAGTTTATTCCTGCAAGCAAGTGTACTTGGCGTGATTTTTATAAATGCGTTAATTAACCAAATAGTTCGCTGTGTGAACCCAGTCGTGCGAGCCTGAGAATGTCAGAGTTCGATTTCCGATAAATCAGCAGAAGATCGGGCTTGATGTGGCACTCACGATAACCAGCCCAATCACCACTTAGATCGTGATCGCGATATTTTGCATCCAAAGGCTGATCGACGGCCAATGCCTCAAGAACTTGTGTGAGTGCGTCATTGAGTGTGGTTCGATGCCTGCCCTTTGTCTCGCGTTTATAATCACGCTTGATAGCATTAGACCAATCAATCGTCCGCATTCAGCGCCGCCATAAGTTCAGCAACAGAATTGGATTTATTACCTTTTCCTGCCTCAAGCTCGGATATGGCCTTGCGCGTGGTGGCATTAGGAACCTTCACGTCAAAGGGTAAACGGCGTTCGGTGGCGACGCGCAGCATCAGCAGCCTAATAGCATCTGAAACAGACAACCCCATCGCTTCAAGCGCTTCAGTTGCGCGTTCCTTGGTGTTAGTGTCGATGCGAGCGCGAACGTAGGTATCAACAGTGCTCATGGTGGTACTCCTTAAATCGGTTTCAGTGCTCACATTGTAGTCCATTTGTGACTACAATGCCAGCCCCTGTTTTGATAGCAATACTGCAAATAAAAACTACGCTGTTTTGTCTCCAAAGGCTCAACAAAGGTTCAACTGCATAGTCACATAACGATTATTTAACAAGGTGGTAATAAAAAATAACCTATTGATTTATAAAGCAATAGATGGATATAGTGAGGTAACGGAGGCCAAAAAAAGAGACTCATAATCCGTTGGTGCGGGGTTCGACTCCCCGGGGGCCCACCAAAATTCAAGCAACAAAGGGCTACGGGAGAAATCCGGTAGCCCTTTTCATTTAAATGCAGCATTGCCTAAGCTGCGATGCAAGACGTCATTACAAACGTACTCGATACTATGCTATCGGACATTGCAACCAGCGGCACGAAACTGATTGTGCGCCATCGCCACCAACTCCGGAGAGGCGGGCGGCGTGTTGGCCAGTTTATAGTCGAGCCCAAGTTCCTTCCACTTGAAAGCGCCGAGCTGATGGAAGGGCAGCACACCGACCCATTCAACATTTTTCATCGGTGCCACGAAGCGCGCCACACCTTCAATGTTGGCGGGATCATCGGTCAATCCCGGCACGAGCACAAAACGCACCCACACCGTTTTGCCCATCGCTGCCAATCGTTCTGCAAAGCGCAGCGTGGGTGTTACATCATGCCCCGTAACACGCCTGTACGTTTCTGGATCCCAGGACTTGATGTCGAGCAGCACCATGTCCACATTTTTCAAATACTCGTCACTTGCACGATCACCCAAAAAACCGGAAGTGTCGAGCGCCGTATGCAGCCCCAGATCCTTCGCCGCCGCGAAAATTCTTTGACTGAACGGAATCTGCACCAGAGGTTCGCCACCGGAAAGCGTGAGTCCGCCACCCAGTGAACGCAGTGCGGGGGCAAAATCCTTGAGGCGGCGTTTTACATGCCGCAAGCTGGTGCGAATGCCATCGCGAAGATGCCAGGTGTCCGGGTTGTGGCAGTACTGACAGCGCAGCATGCAGCCGGACAGGAAGATTGTCATGCGATATCCCGGACCGTCAAGACTCGATCCGGTTTCATACGAATGCGCATAGCCGTATGCGCCTTCCAGCAGCGTGTCGGGATCGGGCGCTTCAGGCGACTGGTCGCGACGCAAATCGTGGCGACTACCCGCCTGAAGCTCTTCCGAATCAACCAGACGCATATTCTGGTTGTCTTCAGCCATGTCAGATCCCGCTGTGGAACGTGCGTGTGATCACATCCTGCTGTTGTTCGCGTGTCAGGCGAACAAAGTTGACGGCGTAACCCGACACACGGATGGTCAGTTGCGGATACTTGTCCGGATGCTCCATTGCGTCCAGCAGTGTTTCCTTGTTCATCACGTTCAAGTTCACATGGAAGCCCCCCTGACCGAAATAAGTATCCAGCGCGCCAACAGCCCGCACAACGGCCGCCTCATGTCCCTGTCGGTTCTGCTGCGGAATGACCGACATCGTGTAGCTGATGCCATCCTGCGACTGTTCATACGGCAGCTTCGCCACTGATAAACAAGACGCCAGCCAGCCGTGCGAATCGCGTCCGTGCATCGGATTTGCGCCCGGTGCAAACGGCTCGCCATGACGACGGCCACATGGCGTGTTGCCGGTTGCCTTGCCATAGACGACGTTGGAAGTGATCGTCAGCACAGATTGCGTGTGAACAGCGTTGCGATAAGTCGGGTTGTTCCGCAGATGCGTCATGAAGCGCTTGACCAACCAGACCGCAATGTCATCCACACGGCTGTCGTTGTTGCCGAATTTGGGATAGTCGCCGATGGTCTCGTAGTCTGTGATCAAGCCATCTTCGCGGCGGATGACTTTCACCTTCCCGTATTTGATCGCCGAGAGGCTGTCGGCCGCTACCGACAACCCGGCAATGCCAAAGGCCATCGTGCGCACGATGTCGCGATCATGCAGCGCCATCATCATGCGTTCATAGTTGTAGCGGTCATGCGAATAGTGGATGCAGTTCATCGCATGCACATAGGTTTTCGCCAACCACGCCATCATGTCATCAAACTTGGCCATCACGTCTTCATAGTTGAGCACGTCGCCGCTGACCGGACGGAAAGCAGGGCCGATTTGTTTTCCGCTGATTTCATCGCGACCGCCGTTGATGGCATAGAGCAGACACTTGCCGAGGTTCACGCGTGCGCCAAAGAATTGCATCATCTTGCCGATGCGCATCGCCGACACGCAACAAGCGATGCCGTAATCATCTCCATATTTTTCGATCATCAGGTCATCGTTCTCGTACTGCACCGACGAAGTTTGCATGCTGATTTCAAGGCAATAACGTTTGAAGGCGTCCGGCATGTTCTTCGACCAGAGCACCGTCATGTTCGGTTCGGGCCCCGCCCCGAGGTTGGTCAGCGTATGCAGTATGCGAAAACTGCTGCGCGTCACGAGTGTTCGTCCGTCGAGCGCCATGCCGCCGATACACTCGGTCGCCCAGTACGGATCGCCGGAGAAGAGCGCATCGTATTCCGGCGTACGCAAGAAGCGCACAAGCCGCAGCTTGATCACGAACTGATCAATCAGTTCCTGCGCTTCCTCTTCCGTGATTTTTCCTTCGCTCAAATCACGCTGGATATAGATATCGAAGAAAGTGGAAACGCGACCCAGCGACATGGCTGCGCCGTTCATTTCCTTGATGGCACCGAGGTAGCCGAAGTATGTCCACTGAACCGCTTCCAGCGCATTGTTCGCTGGATGACCAATGTCGATTCCGTAAGAGGCTGCCATGGTTTTGAGATCGGCGAGCGCACGCATCTGATCTGCCATTTCCTCGCGCTGTCGCATCACCTCATCGCATGGCCAGCGCGCATCCAGTCCGGCACGTTCAGCCTGCTTTTCTTCAAGCAGTCGGTCAATCCCGTAGAGTGCAACCCGCCGGTAATCGCCGATGATGCGGCCGCGTCCGTAGGAATCCGGCAACCCCGTGATGATGCCGGAACTGCGGCAACTCGTGATTTCCGGCGTGTAGAGATCGAAAATGCCGTCGTTATGGGTCTTGCGGTACTTGGTGAAAATCTCCGCAACTTTGGGCGACACTTCGCGCCCGATTCCCCTGAGTCCTGCTTCCACCATCCGCAAGCCGCCAGCAGGCATGATCGCGCGCTTGAAGGGTTTGTCGGTTTGCAGACCGACGATAACTTCGTTCGTCTTGTCGATATAGCCTGGGGCAAAGGCAGCCACCGAAGCAGGGGTTTCAGTGTCCACATCCAGCACGCCCTTCTTGATTTCTTCTTTCAAGTAGGGCTGCAAGGCTTCCCAGACGGCTTGCGTGCGTTTCGTTGGCTTGGCCAGAAATTCCGGGCCATTCAGATAGGGGGTCACGTTCGCGACGATAAACCCTCGAACATCGATCTCGGATTGCCATCTGCCTGCGGAAAATTTCCGCCAGGCGTGTTCATACCTTTTGTCATCCATTGCTCACTCCTTTTCAGATTGGTATCGGTAAACTATTGACAACAGGCACGCGCCGTTTTGGGCAATCACGTGTCTGGAGCCTTTCATCGTTTCCAACTGGTCGCAATGGACTTATGGTTCATTGTGCATGAAACAGCATTCACAACGCTGATAATGCTTGTGAAAGCTACGATCGTTGCAATTACGCACGATCCCACCTTTCAAAATAGCGCAGCTTTTTGTGAAATGAAAGAGGCAAAATCAAAAACGCCGCAATTTGCAAAGTTTTTTAGTGAATATGTTTCGTTTTTATGCCTTTTGGGCACCACGTATGCTCCGGGCTTGCTTGCGAAATGTGCACGGGAGACGCGCATCACGTGTCATAGATGCAAATAATTAACCCCCAAGGCCAACACGTCAAATTAATCACGTTTTTGGGATGCATGTTTTTTCGCATCAGCGATTTTTCGCATTTCAACTTATTTACCCCCCAACTTAAACTTAAGCTTGCCATCCTGTTGACTTCTCCAATAAACTGGCGGATGTGCCTCAAGTTTTGTCCGTTTATTTTTTATTCATGCCTTCTTTTTTCGTCGCATAGTCACTCATGCCAAAGGTTTCCTTACACAGCGGTTTTTTGTCCACGTTCTTGCCGGATAAACCGGTTGAATCGGGCTGCGTCGCTCTGAAAGAAGGCTTTGGCGAACACGCTGCCCCTTTTTCGCTGGAAGCACTTTCTGGGGAGGATGGCCTGCTGGGCCCGGATCTACCGCTGGTAGACGAATCCGCCGCTTTTTTCAGCACACCTGCCCCCACCTATCTCTGCGACGAAGTCACCTCCACTTTCGCCGTCGCTCACGCCCTCGCACAAAAAAAGACCTTGCCAGCATGGGGCGCCGTACTGGCCGCGTGCCAGACAGAAGGCAGAGGACAATTTCGCCGCCGCTGGCAATCGCCGCGCGGCAATCTGTATGTCACTTTCCGTTTGCCCGACGTCCCGCTTTTCCGTACCAGCGCCGGTGCGCTGGTCACAGGCGTCTTGCTGGCCATGGCTTTCTCCCGACTGGGCTACCCGCTCCGGCTCAAGTGGCCGAATGATTTGTTGAATCGAGACCACGCCAAGGCGGCCGGTATTTTGCTGGAAGACCGGGGCGGCGTATTGCTGGCCGGCGTGGGCGTCAACCTGCATCGGCTGCCGGATGCGCAACAGTTGCGCAGCGACCGCGCTGCGCCTGCGGGATTGTTATTAGACGCAGACGGAAACCCCTCCTCGCTTGCGCCGTTTGCGCTGTGGCAGACGCTGGTGGGCGAGATGATTGCTGCGTACAACCAGACATTTGCTGTGACGACGGCTGAAGCTTTACCCAGCTTGGCCGATCCGTTTCTCGCGTGGCGAGGTGAAACCATCACCGTCTCCGATGCGGACGGCACTATGCTCAGTGGCAGGCTGGGAGGTATCGGCCCCACTGGCGGATTATTGCTGACTTCCAATGGAAGATCGCATGAACTATTTAGAGGAAGTCTCGCCCGTGCCTGACCTGACGGGAAAATGAATTTTTTCATCGCGCTCCAAAGCGCGGTTTATCAATATGAAATATGAGAGAGAGAAAAGCATGTCCAGGAAAACGTTTGAACAAGTTGTGCAGGAACTACGCGGTAAACCGATTCTAGTCGCCAACCGCGGCATTCCAGCTCGTCGTATTTGTCGTTCCATTCGCGAGAGTTTCGATGCGGTACCTGTGATGACCGCCACGGATGTCGACAAGACAGCGCCCGCCGCTTCGGCTGCGCAGGAACTCCTGCTGCTCGGCGAAAATCCGCGCGCCTATCTGGATATCGAGCGGATCGTGCGGCTTGCCAAACAGCGTGGCATCCTGGCCATTCATCCCGGCTGGGGGTTCGCTTCGGAAGATGAAAATTTCCCACGCATCTGTAAAGAAGCAGGCATGATTTTCATCGGCGCAGAAGAAGAACCCATGCGCCTGCTCGGCAACAAAGTGCAAGTGCGTGCACTGGCGAAAACGCTGGACATCCCCGTGGTTCCTGGTTCGGACGGCGCGGTAGACGTTCCAATGGCACGCGACATCGCCAAACAAATCGGTCTTCCTATCATGCTCAAGGCGGAAGGCGGCGGCGGCGGACGCGGCATTTTTGAAGTGCACGACGAAGCGACCATGGAAGATGCGTTCTTCAAGGCTTCCACCATGGCACAAGCCTCTTTCGGCAACCCGCGCGTGTATGTGGAAAAATTCCTCCGCAACGTTCGGCACATCGAGATTCAAGTCATCGCCGACAAACACGGCAACGTCTTTGCCTTCGACGAGCGCGATTGCAGTTTGCAGCGCAACAACCAAAAGCTTATTGAAATCACGCCATCGCCGTGGGTCAAGCTCACACCGGAACTACGCGAAACCTTGAAGGGATACGCGCGAAAGCTGGTCAAGGCCGTTGGTTATCATTCCGTGGCCACGGTGGAATTCCTGGTCACCGCCGATGGCACACCCTACCTCATAGAGGTGAACACGCGCTTGCAGGTAGAACACGGCATCACGGAATGCCGTTACGGCATCGATCTTGTAGAAGAACAGATCGCCATCGCTTTCGGCAGCACACTACGCTTCACCGAAGAAAAAACACGACCGCTGCACTATTCCATGCAGGTGCGCATTAACTGCGAAGACCCGCAAAAGAACTTCTCGCCCAACTCTGGCCTGATCAGTCGTTACGTTTCGCCGGGCGGTCTGGGCGTGCGTATCGACTCCAACATGAGTGCGGGCTACGAATTCCCGCCCAATTATGACTCCGCTGCAGCGCTGCTGATTACCTACGCGCACGACTGGCCCAAGCTGCTCGGCATCATGGAACGTGCGCTCGGCGAATACACGGTTGCGGGCGTCAAGACCACCATTCCATTCTTCCGTCAGGTGCTGAAATATCCCTTGTTCCGTCAGGGCGAGTGCGATACGCGCTTCATCGCCGCGCATCCTGATCTCATGGATTACGCCGACGTGGCACGTGAGTCTGAACGCACTGCGCGTCTCATCGCAGACATTTCCGCGCTCGGCTACAACCGCTTCGTGAAGCTGGGCGAATACCGCACACGCACCACGCCGCGCATGCCCAAGTTCAATCCGGTACTGCCGCCGATTGCCGATGCGGTTCTCAAGCAGGCTTCTCCTTATCCGCGTGGCGACAGAAAAGCCCTGCTCTCCTACATCCGCGATTCGGGCACTGTGCATTTTACCGACACCACCTTGCGCGACAATACGCAATCCAACAGCGGCAACCGTTTCCGCTTCTCTGAAGATTTGATCGTTGCGCCGTATCTGGATCAATGCAACTTCTTCTCGCTGGAAACCGGCGGCGGCGCACACTTCCACGTCAACCTGATGGCCAACATGACTTTCCCGTTTGTTGAAGCGAGAGAGTTGAATCGTGTCGCACCCAAGACCCTGAAGCAAATTCTCGTGCGCTCCACCAACGTGCTGGGTTACCGTCCGCAACCGCGCAATCTCATGCGCGCCACCGCAGAGAAAATTTGCGAAGAATTCCATGTCATCCGCAGCTTCGACTTCCTGAACCACATTGAAAACATGAAGCCGTTTGCAGAAGTGGTGTTGAGTCACAAAGGCGTGATTTTCGAACCTTCGCTTTCGCTCAGCTACGGTCGCGGCTTTACAGTAGAACACTACCTCAAGGTCACCGAAGAAATACTGCGTCAAACGGCAGAAATTCTCGGTTCCAATCTCAACGAAGCATCGCGCAACATCATCCTCGGTCTGAAAGATATGGCCGGCAATTGCCCGCCGCATTTCATGCGTGAGCTGGTCACAGCGCTGCGCAAACAATGGCCAGAGCTGGTGCTGCATCATCACCGCCACTTCACGGATGGCTTGTTCATTCCGGCGGTGGCCGAAGCCGCCAAAGCGGGTGCACATATCGTCGATACGTCCATGGGCGCTGCGATGCGCTGGTATGGTCAAGGTGAAGTGCTCTCTACCGCAGCCTACCTCGAAGAAGTCGGCCTCAAGACCAATCTGAACAAAAGCATGCTCCGCGAAGGCAACTTCGTGCTCAAGCAAATCATGCCTTACTACGACCGCTACACTGCGCCGTACTTCCAGGGCATTGATTACGACGTCGTCAGTCACGGCATGCCCGGTGGTGCGACGTCTTCTTCGCAACAAGGCGCGTTGAATCAAGGTTACATTCACCTACTGCCGCAGATGCTGCGCTTCCTCGCAGGCTCGAGACAAATCGTGCATTACCACGATGTGACGCCAGGTTCGCAAATCACCTGGAACACCGCCTTCCTGGGCGTAACGGGTGCATACCGACGCGGCGGCACGCATGCGGTGGAACAACTGCTCACTGTCCTGGAACAAGTGGCGAAGCAGCCGGAAAGCGACCTGACCAAGGAAATGAAAGAAGCGCGTCTGAACATCTACAAAGATTGCAACGACGCCTTCCGCTCCTTGCTGCTCGGCGAATACGGCAAGCTGCCCCTCGGCTTTCCGCCAGACTGGGTGTATCAAAGCGCATTCGGTGACAACTGGAAAGACGCAATGGCCAAGCGCACCGAGCGTTCACCGCTGGAATCCCTGGCCGATGTGAATTTCGACACAGAGCGCGTCGCGCTCCACGGGCATCTGCACCGCGAACCCACGGATGAAGAGTTGCTGCTGTATCTCAATCATCCTGCCGATTCCTTGACAGCCTTCGATTTCCGCATGACTTACGGCAATCCCAACAACTTACCAGTGGATGTCTGGTTCGAAGGCATGCAACCGGGGGATGAACTGAACTTTAACGACACGCAAGGCAAGCCGCATCACCTCTCGCTCATGAGCATTCGCGCCGCAGATGAGACCGGCATGTCCATCGTTCGCTATGTGCTGGATTCTGAAATCATGAGCACCGAAGTGCAGGTCACCAAACCGGGCGCGGGCAAGCTCAATGTTTCCAAGGCTGACCCGGACAATCCGTATCATGTTGGCGCGCCGAGCAATGGCGATCTGTGGGTCACTTATGTCAGCCCGAACCAGGTGGTGCGCAAAGGCGATGAACTCTTCAACATCTCCATCATGAAGCAAGAGAAAGCGGTACTCGCGCCGATGGATGGCATCGTCAAACGCGTGGTGAGAACAGCGGACTACAGCGAAAGCAAACAGATGGTGCCCGTACGCGAAGGTGAACTTATTATTGAACTCGGTCCCGTCCCCGCAGTGTGTACTAACCCTGCTTGCGGCAAACCGCTGCCAGCAGACAGTTTCACGTTCTGCCCGTACTGCGGCGCGAATGCGAAGGGGGAGGCGAAGAAGTAAGCTGCTTCCAGAAATCATTTGTGGCAAGGGGTTACGTGTATGCGTAACCCCTTTTTCTTTGATTAAGGCAAGAAGTTGTCTCAATGCATCTTAAAAAGAGATTCTGTTTGACAGAACCCGTTTTGCAGACTAAACTTTATCATGATCATCTCATTCTCATGCCGCGATACCGAAAAGCTGTTTCTCAGCGATGAGGTGAGGCGCTTTAAAAACATTGAGCGCGTTGCGCGGCGCAAACTGTTGATGATTCATGCAGCAACCGTACTGGATTCTCTGAAAATTCCACCCGGCAATCGACTTGAAGCGCTTACCGGGAATCGTAAGGGGCAGCACAGTATTCGCATCAATGATCAATGGCGCGTTTGCTTTCGATGGACACGAGATGGTGCGCATGATCTTGAAATTGTGGATTACCACTAAAGTGTAACCACCAAGGAGCAAAAAATGGCAAAGAAACTGGAAGAAATTCATCCCGGCGAAATTCTGTGTGAAGAATTCATGAAACCCATGGGCATCACGAATGCGCGATTGGCATCCGATATTGACGTGCCGTCCAGTCGCATCAGCGAAATTGTGAACAAAGGTCGCCCCATCACGGTGGATACCGCCATGCGGCTGGGTATTTTCTTTAACATGGAACCGCGCTTCTGGCTCAACCTGCAAGCTGAATATGATCTTCGTATGGCAGAAGCGAATCTTTTGCCGAGTATCAAAAAGCGCATTCGCCCATTGGAATTGGAATCGGCTTGATAAGCCCCAAGAGTCATAGAGGTCGGACTCAAATTGTTTTTCAATGCCGCAAAGCGAGCCCCTCACACCCAAGGAAAATCATCTCCCGGAAAATTCAACGTCAAAGTAATTTACGCTATGCATAAAAAACTTCGACCCTGATTTTCCAGAACTCCGCTTTATGCCGCGCAACGGGGAATGAAAGGTGCGGGCACGGCTTATTTTTTAGCACGGCCACATTCTGAAAAATAAATATTTCGCCGCAGCTACTGTGCTGCATAAAAAATTTATTCCCGCATGCATTTTTCAATCATTTGAGGTATCATTCAAGTTTTGCGCAGGAGCGCAGTTCATGCTGAAGAAACGACTTCACCAGGATGATGACAAGAATGAAAATCGAGATCAAAGATACCTCAGGCAAGACGCTTTTCGCCCACGAGGAAGACGGCAACACCATTCGCAAGACGCTGCAAATAGCCTATGCGTCAAAAGCTTCGCTGGAGAAAGCTGACCTTGCGGGCGCCCACATTATCGGTGTTGACCTGACCAATGCCAACCTGACCGGCGCCAACTTTGCAGGCGCTTACCTGCTCAAAGCCAATTTAACCGGCGCCAATTTGACTGGCGCTAACCTCTCTGATGCCGGTCTGACCCGCGCCAACTTCAGCGGTGCCGATCTGAGCGGCGCAGACTTGCGACACGCTCATTGTTTTCGCGCCATATTCGATGACGCCAGACTGGTCGGGGCAAACCTTGAAGAAATCCTGTTTGATTTGACCAACGTCGTCGGAGCGAATCTGACCAACGCCAATCTTGTCAGCGCCAGACTGAGAAACACCTTTTTCGCCGATGCCATTTTGGTCGATGCCAACCTCTCTCACGCGGACATTATGGAAACCCGATTCATTGGCGCAAATCTGGCTGGTGCCAACCTGACCGCGTCCGCTTGCAGAGGCGCCTATCTGAAGAACGCCAACCTCGAACGCGCAAATTTCTCCGGCGCCATGGTTTATCACGTCGATTTTTCACATGCCATCCTCGGTAGCGCGAACCTCTCCGGTGCAAAAATTACCCGAGGAGACTTCACTGGCACTCATCTGGCAGGCGTCGATTTTTCCGAGGCCGCGTTGCATGATGTCGACCTCAGCAAAGCGATACATCGCATATGATGTAAATCAGGCGCGGCTAACCCGCGTCAAGCGCAACTTGTCTTTTGTTTGTATACTTTTCATCAAGCGGTGTAATGCTTCGCGGCAACACACTTCTGGAAGTCTTCAACCCTGAAAGGACAAGCCATGAAAATGAAATATCTTATTTCTGCAGTTGCATTCCTTGCCTTCACTTCCTACGCCTCAGCGGGAGGCGTACCCGTAAAATCCGCTGATGGCGTATTGGTCGGCAAAAAGGGAATGACCCTCTATACCTTCGATAAAGATGCAGCCGGAAGCGGGAAAAGCGTCTGCAATGCGCAGTGTGCCATTAACTGGCCGCCGTTGAAAGCGTCAAGGTACGCCAAGGCAAGCGGCGATTACAGCATCATTACGCGCGACGATGGCACGAAGCAATGGGTCTTCAAAGGCAAGCCGCTTTATTACTGGATCAAGGACAAGAAGCCCGGTGACAAGACGGGGGACGGCGTCAACGGTGTGTGGCATATTGTCAAACCTTGAGCGCGTGTAACATCCTCGCTGAAACATGAAAAAACCGCCCAGGAAATCCTGGGCGGTTTTTTCTCTTGGTTCATGAAGGCATTGCCCCGTTTGGCGGGTGCGTTTCTCTCAGAAAGCACTATCCATTTTTTCCCAGACTGCCTCATTTTTCCATTGCGCGTGCCATTGCGGCATTTGTTCTGGCGGCATGGGGCGCGCAATGCCATATCCTTGCATCAGTCTGCATCCCAGTTTCATCAGCTTGGATGCATGCGCGAGCGTTTCGGCACCCTCGGCGATCACGGATCGATCAAAGGTTTTTGCCAACTGCACCACGCTTTTAACGATATTCAAATCGGCCGGGTTGTCGAGCATGTCGATCACAAAGCTTTGATCGATCTTGAGCGTTTGCACGGGTAAGCTGCGGAAATAGGAAAGCGATGAATAGCCCGTTCCAAAATCATCCAGAGAAAGCTGCACGCCGAGTTGTCGACAGTCTTCGAGCGTTTTCACGGCGTGGCTCATGTCGGACAACATGGCCGTTTCAAGAATTTCCAGCTCCAGCTTTGCCGGATCGACGTTCAGGTTGTTTTTCAACAGTCTGTCCAGGCTGTTGGAGAAATCGGTGCGCAACAAGTGCGCCGGGCTGATATTCACGCTGACACTGATTGACAGACCCATTTCTTGCCACGCGGCCATCTGGCGCAAGGCCGAATTGATGACCCACTCTCCCACGGCAACTTCCAGATTGCTTCTCTCAAGATGCGGCAAGAAAACACACGGTGACAACAAGCCGCGCTCCGGATGATTCCAGCGGATCAAGGCTTCTGCCCCGAACACTTCACCCGTCGTCATGTCAACCTTTGGCTGATAGTGAAGCACAAATTCCTTTTCATCCAGCGCTTGTTGCAATCGTTGCAGGTAATAAAGCCGCTCTTGAACACGCTGGTCGTGTGTCTGGTCAAAAATCCGGTAGCCGTTCTTGCCATCTTCTTTGGCGCGGTACATCGCTTGATCGGCGTGTCGCATAAGGGTATCCGCATCGACATGGTCGTCAGGGTACAGCGTGACGCCGATACTGGCGGTCAACCCAATGGAAGTACCATCGATATGAATGGGTCTTCTGACAGTTTCCAAAACACGTTCGAGAATGATGTGCACACTTTCGACTTGCGAAATCCCCGTGAGCAGCAAAACAAACTCATCGCCGCCGAAACGCGCCAGCGTGTCGTCCGCGCGCAGTGTCTGACCGATGCGTTGCGAGACGGCCACAAGCACTCTGTCTCCAAACGTGTGCCCATATCGGTCGTTGATGGGTTTGAAATCGTCGAGATCAAGATAGCAAACGGCAATCATGGAATGATTGTGTTTGCTGCGCGCCTGCGCTTTGTTGACTCTTTCTGTAAGCAGTCGTCGGTTGGGGAGCTTGGTTAATACGTCGTAGTACGCAATGTATTCCAGTTGTGCCTCATGCTGCTTGCGTTCACTGATGTCTTGAATGGTTCCGGTCAGGATGATTGGGATCCCATTTTCATCGAAGTGCAAAACGCCCTTGCCATGCACCCAGCGCTCTTGACCATCGTTGTGACGAACGATGCGGTATTCACGGTCGAACGATAAGTGCTCTTTCACGATCTTGTTCAAATACTCTACCATTTCCTCTCGACAGTCGGCGGCGACCAATTCGCTCCACCCTTTTGCGTCGCGCGGAAAATCTTTGTCTATGCCGAAGATCTCATCCAGAATCCTGGAGCTTTTCCATCGATCCGCTCGCAAATCATATTGGTATTGACCAAGGTTGGCGATTCGCTGCGCTTCCTGCAAGAAACGCTGGCTCTTGTGAAGCGCTCCCATCACTTTTTCTTTGCGCCGCCACGTATGACTGATCGCCACCACAAACCCCGCTGCGGCCAGTACGAAAACCAGCACGAGCAGACCGACGATCCACGCCTGCCTGCGCCAATTGGCAAACGCGACATCCTTGAAAACGCCGACATTGATAGTGAATTGGTAAGCAGGACTGCGGTGATAAGAATACAAACGACTGACGCCATCGATTGGCGGTGTGGGGTTGTAATAAGAACCGGCATCCGGATGTTTGCTCAAGCTTGCCTTGAATAACGCCAGGGATCCTTTGTCATCGCTTGGCCAGTAAGTGGTGTTGGGCGCGACGTGTCGGAGTACCAGATTGAGATCCTTGTCGCGGAAAGTGATGGCGCTTTGCGGATCCAGCTTGATTTGCGAAAACATCTTGCAAATTTCTGCCAGCGGAAGCGTCGCATAAACTACCCCCCCGAACGTTCCACCCTGCCTGTTGATGCGTCGCGCAAATATCCAAACCCATTTACCGTTGATGCGTGAAATGACCGGAGGCGTGATGTGAAGTCCAGCATGTGGGTGATCACGCAAATAACCAAAATGTGCGCGGTCGGAAACGTTGATGAAAGGAGGCGCGATGTCGGTGCCGTAGATGACGTCGCCGGATCTATTGGTTGCCCTGATCTGAACGGCATGAAAGAGACGTTTTTCCTGACGTTGCAGCAAACTGCCCAGAGGCGATTTTTTCTTGCGATTCGCGGCAATGTTTTGTTCGATATCGTCTACCGCAACTTGTAGCGCCAAATCGATCGTGTCGATGATTCCCGAAATGGACAATTCCAGCGATTGGGAAAGATCCTGCGCGATAGCGTAAGCGCGCATCTCCGCCTGACGATGAAGTTGTACCAGCGCAATGGAGACAGCCAGTACGACGATGAGAATGAGGGATGCGGCACCCACAAACAAGCGGAAGCGATTGTGGCGCAGTAGCAAATCGGGAGGAAGCGGGCGATCACTGAATTGCGAAGCTTGTGTCATTGAGCCAGTTCGTTCGATTGGTGCCGGTAACCGTATGCAGTGGATAAGACCATGTTGACGATAACACACTTGGGTGTTCTGGTGGGAAACTAATCAATGAAAACAACGAGTTATTTGACGTTCATAATGTGATTGCGCAGATATTTCCTCACCAATTCCGTGCGCAATATTAAAAGTTTTGAAATCAAAGGCTTAGATCAATGTTGCGCTGCGATTTTTCTTTCAGCGGGCATTCCCCTCCTTCATGACACTGACTTTGACGCAACACTTCCCACTTTCTTGATCAAGCATGTGAATATTTTTGCAATACAATGAAAACCCTTGCACAGGAAGTTGCGATTGAATAGTCTTTAGAGATACATGTGGATAAGCACAATGCAACTGCATTGGCTCACCATGGCGAGCGCCCCGAAAAATGTATCGAACATCAGGATGTACCGTGCCGACCAAAAAACCTAACACCGCCAGACTCGACAGTATTGTTGCCGAAGCCAATAAAAACGCCGCGCAACGCGAAGCGGGCTATCGCGAGCGTGCGCTTCAAATCTATCCGTGGGTATGCGGGCGCTGTACGCGCGAATTCACGCGCACCAACCTGCAGCAACTGACCGTACATCACCGCGACCACAACCACAATAACAATCCACCAGATGGCAGCAACTGGGAATTGCTCTGCCTGTACTGTCATGACAATGAACACTCGCGTTATCTGGAAGCGGATCGCTACGGCACATCGATACAAAACAATACGCCTGCAAAAGCGGCAACCCATAACCCGTTTGCCGATCTGAAATCGCTGCTAAAGAAATCCAGCGACTAAAGGGCTTTCCAGAAAAAACCTTGCGCCAAACCTCCCGACTGCGCTGCATCTCGTGGCAAGGCAATCAGGCTGTATTGTCCTGTGCGTTCATTCAGCAAAATACAACGCTCATCGCGAGGTGCTTGAATATTGCCGTGTGGCAACGTATGATGTGGCAACTTCAATATGGCAGTTTCAACAAGTGCACAAGCTTGGGGAGCCATGCCGACCAGCCGATGCCTGTTTTTTGGACTTGTCATCTCATGACCATCCTCCTTGTTTCTGGGTGGCAGAGAAGAAGGATGTTGTCTGGTCATCACATACTGAGAGATTTTGTGGCGAAGTTTTCATCATCAAAAGGTATCAACCCTGTTCGTGCTTATGCACTCGCCGTCGCCTTGGCTTTTCCTGTCGCATCGACGGCGGATGAAATTCGCATTGCGGGAACAGGCAATGCCCTTGGCACAATGAAACTGATCGCGAAAGCGTATAACAAAACTTACCCTCAGAATAAAGCTGTTGTTCTTGAAAGCCTGGGGTCATCAGGGGGCATCCGTGCTGTCACAAAAGGCGGCGTTGAAATTGGCCTGTCTTCACGGCCACTCACCGAAAAAGAAAAACAGCTCGGACTGACCGCCACCGAATACGCACAATCGCCAACCGTCTTTGCTGTGCGCATGCAAAGCAAGACGACGGCGATTACTGTGAACGACATTCTGGCAATCTACAGCGGCAAATTCACGCACTGGCTCGATGGCACACTGGTTCGCCCGGTACTGCGACAACCAGGAGAAGACAACAACATCCAGATCATGAAACTCTCTCCTGAAATGGAATCGTCTCTCAAACGCGCAGATGCCCGTCCTGGAATGCCTTTTGCCATTACCGATCAGGATGCCGCCAACAAGATGGAAAGTATTCCGGGAAGCATCGGCGTTTCAACGCTGTCGCTCATCATTTCTGAAAAACGTGCACTGCGTCCGCTGATCCTGAATGGCGTCACACCAACGCCGGAGAACGCACGCACTGGACGCTACCCGATGATGAAGCCATACTACTTCGTTTTGCCTAAAAATCCTTCACCAGCCGCCATGCAATTCATTGATTTTCTGCATTCGGCGAGTGGCCGCTCGCTGCTGAAACGCAACGGCCACACACTTCCCTAAACGCCGTCCCCATGACAACCAACAGCAGATCGCTTGAACGAATTGTAACGAAGATAGCGCTGCTCGTTGCAACCCTGGTTGCCTTGAGCGTTCCCGCCAGTTACGCTTATGGCGAATACACTGAGCTGACAGATATCCTCACCTACAAGGCGAAAGTCAAAGCCACAGCAATCAATGAACTCATTGCGCAGATGCCGGAAACATGGATGTATGCAGAAAACCGACTTCAAGGGCTTATTTCTCATGTGCCGGTTACCCTGGATAACGAACACATTCAAATTTTTGATCAGAAAGGCGAGCTCCTGACGCACAGTGGCACACCGCTTACTGGACAAACCGTGCGTGTCAGCTTTCCTCTGTCCGATTCGGGCACCACCGTTGGAACGCTCATCATCACCACTTCGCTCAACGCTTATTTTTTTGGTGTAGGCATGAGCATTGTGCTTTCACTGATATTGGCCAGCATGGTGTATTTTGCGCTACGTATCTTTCCCTTACGCGCGTTGCAGCGCGCGAATCAAGCACTGTTCACTGAAAAGGAGCGTGCAGAAACAACGCTCCATTCCATTGGCGACGCCGTCATCACGACCAACGTGAACGGCAGCATCAACTACATCAACCCCGCCGCGCAGCATTTGCTCGGCTGCTCCCTCAATGAAGCGCTCGGCAAGCACATTACGGATGTCGTTGGCCTTTGCAAAGCTGAAAATGACGAGAAAGTCGATTGTCCGCTTGAAGAAGCATTGCGGCAAAATGCCAGCCTGTCTTCTGGTGAAGGGAATGTCATCCTGAAACGCGACGGCTCGAAAGTTGAAATCGAAGACAGCTATGCGCCCATACACGGTCAAAACGGCGAAGTGACCGGAGGCGTTGTGGTGATGCGCGATGTGAGCCTCACGCGTAATTTCATGAAACAGCAGACGTGGGAAGCCACACACGATGCGCTCACCGGATTAACCAATCGACGTGAGTTTGAAAGACGGCTACAGGCCGCATTGTCAGATGCCAAGAAAACAGGCAACCCCCATGTCCTTTGCTATATGGATCTGGATCGCTTCAAACTCGTCAATGACACCAGCGGACACGCCGCCGGTGATGAACTGCTCATACAAATAGGGATGCTACTCACCGCACGCATTCGTAAAACCGATTGTCTTGCCAGAGTGGGGAGCGATGAATTTGGGCTACTGCTTGAAAACTGTGACATTGACATCGCCTTTAAAATCGCCACAGAGATCAAAGAATCCATCGGTCATTTTGTATTTTCGTGGAGCACCCGACAGCATTCTGTTGGGGTAAGTATCGGCCTCAGCTTGATCACAAAAGATCACAGCCATGCCGCCGAAATCATCGCTGAAGCAGACAATGCCTGTTATTGGGCCAAGGAATGCGGGCTGGATCAAGTGACCATCTCTGCTGCCAGCAATCAAGGCCTGGCTGCGCGCCGAAGCGAAATTAGCTGGGTCGCGCGGATCAACAAAGCCTTTCGGGACAACCGCTTTGTGCTCTATCAGCAAGTCTACAGAACACTGAATACCACTGCGGGTCTGAAAGAGCACATCGAAGTTCTGATCAGAATGATCGATGAAGAAGGAAAAATCATCCCGCCCGGCCATTTTCTACCGGCAGCAGAACGTTACGCGTTAATGCCGGAAATAGATCGTTGGGTCATCAATCAAGTCTTCAGCCAGTACGATTCACTGATACGCCAGCGGTCGGGGAAACCTGCCATCTACTGCATCAATCTTTCTGGCGCAACAATCAATGCAAGCGACTTCCTGGACTACATCCGCGAACAGAAACAGCAATACAACATCGATGCTGATGCCATCTGCTTTGAGCTGACTGAGACCGTCGCGGTGAATAACCTTCAAAGTGCGCGCGCATTCATTGAAGAATGCAAAGCCATGGGATTTGCTTTTGCACTGGACGACTTTGGTTCAGGAACGAGTTCCTTCGGTTATCTGAAAGCACTTCCCGTTGATTACCTGAAAATCGACGGCAGCTTCGTCAAGGATATGGAGCACGATAAGGTTGATCAAGCAATGGTTGAAACCATTAACCACATCGGGCATCTTCTGGGAAAATTCACGATTGCCGAATTCGTGGAGAACGACAAAATCGTCGAGATGCTGGAAGCCGCCGGCGTGGATTTCGCGCAAGGTTACGGTGTCAACCGTCCTGTCCCGCTGTTCCCCTAGACTTATGACTCTCTCTTTTTCGGCTGTTTGATTGAAACGATAAAACACTCGCTGCAAGCGTTTTCACCTGTCTGAAGCGTGCCGTGAAAATAATCAGCGATCAGCTTTTCAGGCGTGTTCGTCTCCGCACCGATCACCATGCCGATCTGATGCTGAAAAAATAAATCTTGCGCGCGCTTTCCCAAACCGCCCGCAATCACAAATCTAACCTTCCGATCTGCAAGCCATTGCGGGAACAGTTCCGGTTGATGCGGCGGCGCATCAACGTCCTTACGTGAAAGAATTTTTTTACTGACAGGATCCACATCAATCAGAGCAAAAACCGTCGCTTGCCCAAAGCGATTGGCCAAACACCCTTCATTAAGCGGAATGGCAATTCTCATGACAGCACACGATTACCCACAGCCGCACCCTCCTTGCCTTTGCCCCTGACCGTGGCCGCGACCGCAGCAGTTTCCGCCACGATTTTCCTGCATGCCGTCATGCCCTTCACACCGGCATCCCTCTTGGCGTTGATGCTGGTGCGCGGCACATCTGTGCTCACCATCAGTTTTATGATGACCTTCACAGGCGCAACCGGCACTGCCTGTTTCAAGATGTGTACCTTCATTCCCTTGCGTGGTGCAGTTTTCAGCGTTCAATTTTTCATCTCCATTTCATAAGCGTACTAACAGGATTTATTCTTCCGTCGGCATCTCTGTACTGATGCGCAGTGCCTTGCCTTCCAGCAGCGCCGTGGCTATTTTTTTGTGGGCGCTCGCAATGATGTTGCCAAAGGTGGGGCGTGAAACGCCCATTTTCAAGGCCGCATCGGCATGATACATGCCCTCAACATCCGCCAAACGAATGGCTTCGACTTCTTCCATGTCCAGCGCAATTTCTTCCAGCACGCGCATGGGAATGCCTTTTGGCTTGAAATACGTCGCACTGATCTGACAATCAATATGCCGTGGTTTACGTGGACGAACCATCAGTCATCTTTCATTGGTTTCGGGCGTTTACAGGCAGAAGGCGATTGACCTCACCTGCCAGAAAATGTCGTTTTTTGTCAAAAGCAAAGCAGAAATGCGGGTCTTTTTCAGAATTTCTGGTGCAAACCAGTATACCATGTTACTGACATATGTTAATAACTCACACTGCTTTGACCAGACCGTAAATCAGACGATTTTCTGTTTGCCCGTTTCCTCCCAAGTTGGTCCTGAAGTCCTTCGCCTGTCCAGTCTGCACTGGACAGGCTTTTTTTTGTAGGGATTCCTCGTCCCTACCTTTTCCATTTGCCCCGCGTTGTACAGAAGGCACCAGCAGGCTTTCCCCTACAAAGACCATACTGAAAGCAACCAAGTATCTTCTCTTTCGTTCACCCCGATTTGCGTCATCTCAAAGGCAAAAATGATGGTTTAGGGTCTGATACCTACATCGTGGGCATGCGTCTTCAAGGTTGCACACTCGGCTGCGTGGGACAAAATGAAAACCAGAAAGCACTACCGTGCAATAGCAGTGTTGCTGTTGTTGTTTGTAGCCGCCAGTAGCCTTACCTATTGGTGGCGCTTGTCTGTTGATCATGAAAGGCAGCTGAATTTGGCAAAAGAGCGCACTGCTCAGCGGGCGCAACAGTTAGCTGAATTGCAAGCATGGCATTTAGAAGCGCTTTTCCATACCTTTCACATCGCTTTACTGCGTTTCCGCGATTGTTTCCCAAATAAAAAGAGCGAGGATCTTTTGCTTGAAGTGAAAAAATTAAGGAAGGAATTGCCTGAGGGAGCGCTGGTGCACTTTTCCATTGTAAATCCACAGGGGTACCTGATTTTTTCCACCTTTCCCAAAATGCGCGCCGACGGAAAAAGCATCTACTTCGGCAACCGTGAGCATTTCAAAGTACATCGGTACGCCAAAGAAGACCGTCCATTCATCGGCGGTCCCGTTGCACTCCGTGCTGAAAAGATGCTTGCTGTGATCATTTCACGCCCGATCTTTGAAGCAAATCGCTTCAATGGTGTGGCAGTCGTCAGCATCTCTGTAAAGCACCTGTCTGAAAAACTCGCGCGCACGGAGATGGACAAGCAAGATAGTGCAAACCTGTTTTTGTCAGACGGAACATTCCTCGCAAGAAGCAATGGTTGGGAAAAATCCGTCGGCACAAGAGTTTCAGGCTACCCCTTTCTGGAACCCAAGGCTCCGGCAACCGGCCTGTACCACGTCAATGCGCACGCAAACGAAGTCGCGCGAACCTTCGCTTGGCACAGACTAGAACATTTTCCGATGATCGTGACAATCGGTCTGAATGATGAATCCATTCTTGGATCGGTTGAAGCCTTTATCGAGCAAAGCAGAATCAGGAATCTGGCAGGCACCGGTCTTGCCGTTGCCGTGGCCTTGCTGCTTGCCATGATGCTGGAATGGTCAGGAAGGCAGCAGTTTCGCATTGATGCAAATGAATTGCGCTTTCGAGATATTTTCAACGCCATGTCTGAAGGCGTTGTCCTCCGAAATGCCCTCGGGACAATCATCGCAGCCAACCCTGCGGCTGAAAAAATTTATAACATACCGGAACAGGAACTAATCGGTCAATCGTCACTCATCAACGGACGAAAACTTTACAAGGAAGACGGTACGGAATACACGCAAGATGACCATCCAGCCATGTTCACCTTGAAAACCGGTCAACCCATCAAGAACCAAATTGCTCATTTTTATGACGACAAGAATCATGCTCACTACATCAACTTTAATACCACCCCCATCAAGGAAGAAAGCATTCCCGGTGTCGCTGGCGTCCTGATCACGTTCTTTGACGTCACCGAGCTTAAAAACTATGAAAACGCTCTGAGAAAAAATGAGCAACAATACCGCGAGCAATCTCAGCGTCTGTCAGAAATTATCTGGGGAACCAACATCGGTACCTGGGAATGGAATGTGAGAAGCGGCGAAATTCAGTTCAATGACAGATGGGCGGAAATGCTTGGATACGAGCTCAATGAAATTACGACAACGCGCATTGATTCCTGGATGACGCATACACATCCGGAAGACCTGCTACGTGTAAGAAAACTGCTTGACGAATATTTTGCTCACAAAAGCGAATCATATGAATGTGAAATGCGCATGCGCCACAAAAATGGCCAATGGATCTGGGTGCTTGACCGGGGACGAGTAGTGAAATGGTCCAGCAATGGCAAGCCGTTACGCATGTCTGGTACGCGCCAGGACATCACCAAACGCAAGGAGATCGAACAAGCCTTGATCGAAAGTCAATCACGCCTCTCTCAGATATTCGATTCCGTTAACGATGCCATATTCATCCATGATGCAGATACCGGGGATATCGTCGATGTCAACCGCCGCATGTGCGACATGTTCGGCTTCACGCGTGACGAAGTCATTGAGCGAAGAATGTTCTGGAAAAGCGCGCGCCCGCCATACTCCAAGACCGAAGCGCACATGAAGTTTCAGGAAGTGCTGCAAAAGGGCGAGTGCACCTACGAGTGGCTGGCCTATCGAAAGGATGGCTCCACACTATGGGTTGAAATCAACATGCGCGTGGCACAGATTGGCAACGTGCGAAGAATACTTTCCGTTGTTCGGGATATTTGCGACAGACGAAAAGCGCAAGAAAAACTGCGGCTGGCTGCCAGCGTGTTTGAAGGAAGCTATGAAGGCATCATGATTTGTGACGCCAATAACATCGTCGTTGACATCAATCCGGCCTTCAGCAGAATCACGGGGTACTCCAGAGAGGAAATCATTGGAAAATCTCCCGGCATCATCGCATCCGGATATCAAACTCCTGAGTTTTATGAAGAAATGTGGGAGACGCTTCAAAAGAAAGGCAACTGGCACGGCGAAATTTGGAACAGGCACAAAAACGGTACTGTTTACTCAGAAATGCTTTCCATCGCATGTATTCGGGATGACAAGGGCGCTGTGCAGAACTATGTTGCAGTGTTTACGGACATCAGCCAACTAAAAGAGCACGAGGCTGAACTCTTCCGCATCAGTCACTACGATCCGCTGACGGGTGCGCCGAACCGACGACTGCTAAGCGATCGTCTGGGACAGGCGCAATTACATGCGAAGCGCAGAAACAACTTTTTTGCCGTGTGCTGTCTTGACCTCGATGGCTTCAAGCCTGTTAATGATCTTTATGGCCATGAAGCAGGCGACAGGGTTCTGGTGACAATTGTTCAGCGGATTCAGAATGTGCTTCGTTCTGAAGATACGATCGCGCGACTCGGCGGTGATGAATTCGTTTTAGTTCTTTCAGACTTGGCAGCGCCTGAAGAGTGCTACGGCGTACTGGAACGCATACTCGCAGAAATCCGCACTCCAATTCCTGTTCCTGGCGGCACAGCAAGTGTTTCAGCAAGCATTGGCGTGGCGATGTCATCTTCTGAGACTTCCGACTCGGATGTATTATTGCGACAAGCGGATCAGGCAATGTACAGCGCCAAAGATGCTGGGCGGGATCGCTATTGTGTATTCAAACCACAACCAGAGTAAGTGATGTCAGCACCTTTCGAAAGAACCTCTCCCCGAAATTTTATGACGTTTCAATTTGGAATGGCTCTGGCTGCTCTGCTTGTGACACTCGCCACAACGGCAGCAATGTGGTGGCACGTCAAGCATGACATCGCGCTGGAGGTCAAAACCTTATTTGATGCAAAAGTACGCGAAAGACAAACGCTGATCGAGCAACGACTGAGATCATACCGGCAAGCCCTGCGTGGCGTGCGCGGCCTGTTTGAAGTGAGCGGAGCAGGCTTGTGTTTGGATGCATTTAAAGCATATGTGAACGCCATGCATGCCGCGCGTTTTCATCAGGGAATGCAAGTCATCGGCTTTTTGCCGGTCGAACACAATTTGAATCCTCATCAAAAAGCCCGCTGGAAAAGATTGACAACGCAACAGGGTAGAGCGGTCTGGCAACGGAATGCTCAAGTCATTTTCGTCAACCCTCAAAGGGCTTACAGCAGCAAATCCTGGATAAAAAATAATATCTTGCGTGAATTCGAACCTGTGCATCGCCTAACACTTGAACGGGCACGCGACTCTGGAAGAAACATGGCAACCCGGGAAATGATGCTTGTCAATGCAAACGCAACCCTCACCGAACCGGGTTTCTTGATGTACCTGCCTGTCTATCGAGAGAGAATGCCACTGGAAAACGTCGCGCAACGCCGCAAAGCAATGTTAGGCTGGGTGTATGCGGCGTTTAGTTCCAACAATTTGCTTCATGTGGAAAATGATTTCCCCTCCGCTGATATATCGTTACAACTGCACGACACGAACACGGTCTTTCAAGACGACCTTTCAGGATATATTGGTCAAGCCTTTCGCTCGCTGGAGATGGCAGGCAGAACATGGCAGGTCACCTATCGGACAACGCCTGCATTTGAAAGTCAATTTCATGATGACAGACCTGTCTTAATTGCGGTCTGCGGGATGATATTGGCCGGCTTGCTGGGATTTTTGACTTATCTCCTCGCCAGTCAGCGAACCAAAGCCATTATGCTGGCGAAGGAAATGACGAACGACCTTAGGCAGAAAGAAGCCATGATCAGTGCTTTGTCGGCGAAGCATGTTGAGGTTCGGGAAGAAGAAGGCCGCCGTATCGCCAGGGAAATTCATGATGAGATCGGTCAGCGCCTGAGTCTGCTCCGCATGGATGTGTCGCAACTTCCCAGGCTCGGCGCAGATAACCATCATGAACTGCAAAAGGTTTGCGACAAAATGAGAAAGGGGATCGATGCATGTATAAAAATGGTGCGCAACATCGCTTCCAGCCTTCGCCCTGCCACGCTTGAGATGGGTATCGCATTGACTTTTGAGACACAGATTGAGGAATTCGCCAAACATACCGGCATTGCCTGTAAATGGCATAACCGCCTGACAAGCGATATGGTTCTGGACGACCAAGTGGCTATCGGCCTTTACCGGATTCTCCAGGAATCGCTTACCAATATCGCACGACACGCTCACGCCAAGAGCGTTAACATCACGCTTTACATCAGCGATGGGCGCCTGAATTTAACCATTAGAGACGACGGTATTGGCTTCGACACCGCGTTAACGCCGCGACCAGATTCTTATGGCCTGGTCGGCATGCGCGAGCGAGCGGAGTTGCTTGGAGGCGATATCGAATTTATCAGTACTCACGGAGGAGGAACACTTGTACTGGTCAGCATCCCACTTTCAACAGAGCATTCCGGAGAGAGAAAATGATTCGTGTCATCATTGCGGACGATCACGCCATGATGCGTGAAGGCCTGGGAAACATCATCAGCAAATCTGAACACTCTCGAGTGGCTGACGAAGCGGCCGATGGCCTGGAGTTGCTTGCCATGATTGCCTGTATTGAATGCGACATGGTGTTGATGGACATGATCATGCCAGGACTAAGCGGCGTTGAATTGATAACGAAAATCAGGAAGTCTTCGCCGAAGATTCCGATTCTGGTTTTAAGCATGCACAACGGCTGGAAAGTGGCTTCAGCGGCGATAAGGGCAGGTGCAAACGGGTATATCACCAAGGACTCGGATCCGGCATGTCTCCTCGACGCCATTCAGCTTGTCGCCCGTGGTCAACGTCACATCGATCCTGATATCGCTGAAATGATGCGTGCAGAAGTAGCGGAACATCTGCAGCCCAATTCGCAGCTTTCTGATCGCGAGAACCAGATACTGCGTATGGTCGTTTGCGGAAAATCAACCAAACAGATCGCTTCTGAATTAACCCTGTCGCCACAAACCGTAAGCACGCACAAAAAACGAATCATGGAAAAGATCAATGTTGACAGTACCGCAGCAATGGTGCGTTACTACATTGAGCGTGACATGAACGACAACACCCAGACATGGATTTGATATATCGCAAGCACAAAGCCACGCCGATGAGATAAATAACATGATCTCTTTCATAAAATGATCGTCATGATCGGCGAATCGATATTCAATTCGTCAGAGCACCATCTTTCAACTTCAACAATCTGTTGAATAATCGAATTATTCCTACAGTAAATTCAGCCAGATACGATTTCAAGAATTCCTCCTTTATTCTATCGTCGCCAAAATGGGGGCAACATCTGTTGTTATGACAGAAAATCCTTTCGTTAAACGACAAACAGAACGATGCAGACAGGAGGCAGGTCGTATGCTGAAAAATCTTAAAATTAAGACGCGCATTATATTTACACTTTCTCTCTTAATCGGGATGCTCGTCATTATCGGGTGGTTCGGAAAGTATTCAATCAGCAGAACCACTCACGAACTCCAAACTGTTTCTCTTGCTGACGCAAGAATCGACGGCGATATTGCAAAAATTCAGCTTGGCATGGAATCCAGCCGCAGTTTGATACTGCTGGCACTTCAACATCACCCTGCTTTTGAATTCTCCAAACTGCATGAACATCCTGTTGAACTTCATCTGGTGGCCATAGAAAAAAATATTGAAGCCATCAGAAAATCGTGGGGCAAATATCAGTCAAGCATCAACAACCCGGATGAAAGAAGGCTTGCTGATGCATGGCGTCAAAGTAGCGGTGAATTTGGGTCACACAACATCGCCGCAGCCTCAACAGCCGTGAGAGCCGGAAAATGGGACGCCGCCGAAAAATTGCTACTCACCGGCATCGCCAAGGATTACCGTGAAGGCAGCGCGGCAGCGTCGGATTTGTCTCGCTACCTCAGCAATCGCATCAAGACCAATAATGAAAAGGTGGCTAATGATATTGCGATGACAAACTACATTCTCATTGCCGTGATTGGTTCGGGCGTTTTCATTGCCATATTCTTTGGCACCTCACTGATTAAAGCGATCATGACTCCTTTGGGTCAAGCTGTGCAGGCCGCCAATCGCGTTGCGGCCGGTGACCTGACAGGAAAAATTGAAGCGCACTCATCCAATGAGGTAGGACAGCTATTAAGCGCGCTCAAAACCATGAATGAAAACCTGAGCCATGTGTGCTCGCAGGTACGCACCGGCACTTCTACCATTGCCACAGCCACTGCGCAAATCGCAGCAGGCAATCAGGATTTATCCTCCCGGACAGAGCAGCAAGCCAGCTCGCTGGAAGAAACCGCGTCATCCATGGAACAGTTGACCAGCACCGTGCGACAGAATGGCGACAATGCCCTACAGGCGAATCAACTTGCCATTTCAGCTTCAAATATCGCCGTGAAAGGCGGAACCGTGGTTTCTGAAGTGGTGCAAACGATGGGGTCAATCAATGAATCTTCACGAAAGATTGTTGACATCATCAGCGTCATCGACGGCATCGCCTTTCAAACCAATATCCTTGCGCTGAATGCTGCTGTCGAAGCTGCACGTGCCGGTGAGCAGGGTCGCGGTTTTGCCGTCGTGGCCTCGGAAGTGCGTAATCTTGCTCAACGATCGGCAGGCGCAGCAAAAGAAATCAAGGTGTTGATTGACGATTCCGTTGAAAAAGTGGCCAGTGGGAGCAAACTTGTCGATCAAGCAGGCGCCACGATGGATGAAATCGTTGCCAGCATTGCTCGTGTGACCGACATCATGTCTGAAATAACTTCCGCGACGCGCGAGCAAGTCGATGGGATCGAACAGATTAATCGCGCCGTAACCGATATGGATTCGGTTACTCAGCAAAATGCCGCACTGGTTGAAGAGGCTGCCGCCGCAGCGGAATCATTGCAAAATCAGGCCAACAGCCTTGTGCAAGTGGTGAGTCGTTTCCATACGGGCGACGCGGTAAGCCTCTCTGCGCCAACGGTTCCTGCACCTTCCACAAAATCCTTGCCCGAAAAATCGACAAGCATCCGCACTGCTGAAAAAGTTACCGCTGCGACATTTGAAACCCCGCGTCGACCTGCAATAGCCTTGGCTGGGGCGCAAGGCGAGGAATGGGAACAATTTTAATACGGGAAGAGCGCCTTCAAGCGGTGTGCTCTATACCGCGCACCATGCCTGCGTCACAGCGGGCATGGTGCACCCGAACATGTCGATGCCCACTCACCATACAACGCAGCGCCATCACATTGCATGAACTGTGCTTGAACTGACGCGACGCGCCTGAAATCCGTCAACCCCGGCGCCATCAAGAAATTGCACTTCCGTGCCACGTTTAATTTTGCTGAAACCGCCGGAATCGGTAACGCTGTCCCGCGAGAAAAAATACTCACGCCCATCCTGGGTTTCGATAAACCCATACCCGTCATATTCAAATATGCGGCCAACGCGTCCTTGCATCAGATCATCATTTGATTTCCCCAGACTTTCCTTTTGCCGCAAGCGATCCTCTAGTCTGTCGCTTGCCGCCTCAAAGGCATCCCGAACCGCAGCATAAACATCGTCGCTCGCATGGCGATTAACCGTCATTGTGCCTTCCGGCACAAGCATGCTCACACTCACATTGATGAGTCGCCCTGAATACTTGTGCATGTGCGGCATGTCAATATCCACCCGGCAGCTGACCAGGCTGGAGCAAAACTGCTGAAGCTTGTCGAATCTGCCTTGAATATACTGCTTCAGAAAATCCGTGCAAGGGACATCATGGGTCGTGATTTGCAATGGCAGCATCATAAGCATTCTCCTTCGTCCTTGGCTTTCGGCATGTTTAGAGAACATATGTACCCCTGCGTGTAAGTTAGTGATATCTTAAAAATCCAATTCACTTCGTCGAGGTAATACCTTTTGGGCTTCCCCCGATGGCAAGAAAAATGGCTTCGCTCCGCTTTATTTATATGCAGGATCGCCGCTCGCCAATCTGACATACCTCAAATGGATCTCGCTTAGCGGACGCGTTTTTTCCAGGCATGTATCTTTCGCCTTGCTGACACGCAAGATTGCGTGCCGACAAGCTGTGACAAACTTACCCTGTGATTTTTGACGAATCGCCCGCAGTAATTACTGATAGCGATTACACTGATTGGCGGAGTGGGTGCTTTTAAGATCGTTGATCCTGCGCTCAAGCTTGAGTTGCTCTACACGCATTTTCCCCTGGTTGTAATTCAACTCACCCATTTCAGCATCGCTGATGAGATAACTGGCGGTTGCAACCTGCGTCTTGATGCCCACCACAGTCGTTTTGAATGCTAGTTTGCCTAGCGGACCGCCAACATATTCTGAAAGGTGCTCACCGGCAAACTCCCATCCACCGGCGTCGTTCATGAAATGCTGATTAAAATTCTTGAGCGCACGCATCAGCTTTTCAGAATAAGCGGCAGAAGGTGATGCACCGCTTCCCGGCGCTTTATAGTATTGCACGCCCATCGCAGCAAGATCGGCCACTTCCTCACCGTATTTCATTCCATTGTTGAGCCACTTTCTGGCCTGGGTAATCTGCTTTTTTGTCAGCTTGCGACTATTTTTTTTAAGCGCGAGAAGTTTTTCTGCTTCATCCAAACCCTTCTTCATGGCTTGCAAGTTTTCTTTCGCTTTCAAAAAAGCGTTCAATCTGTTTTGCAAAAGTTCAGCCGCCTTTGCGCCTGCCAATTCCCCTGCCAAGCCAGCCATGTCGGTCTTTGCCTGGTTTTTGCTCTCTTGCGCGTCCTTGAGGAACCGGTCGTTTTTCTCCATCACGTCCGCAATACGCCGCAAGCCCCTCTCAAAACGCGCGATTTTTTCTGAGAGTTCTCGGCACTTTTCTGCTTTTTCTCTTGATTTCAGCTTGTCCAGATCTGCCTTGTACTCGGCAATCCGACGCATGATGTCATCATGCCTTGCCTTGCAATCGCTCATTTTCGCCACATCACTGGCTGGCGTATGGCTGCAATCGGCGTTCAGCGCCCTGCGATCCGCTTCGATGCGCACACGCCGTCGTTCAAGCTGCCTTTCTGGATTCTCTTCTTGTGCATAGCCTGCGATGGGGCTTGCCAGAATCAACCCCAACAAAAACAGCCGCCACGCCGCCACCATCATTTTTTTCATATCGAATCGTTTGCTCATTTCTGCTTACTCGTTTTTCCCGGTCGTTGCCGGCTTGGACAATTCCTCATTGATCGAAAAATTGTAATAATTTTCCTTGTTTTGCGCTGTCGAAATTTCTTGCTGCAACTTCACCACTTCCACGGTTTCATTTGGCTCAAGTTTTGGTTTTGACTTGAGCTTCTCCAGCTTCTCTTCCAATTCTTTCTTTTTATTCCTGTTGGACTCTCTATCCTGAACCCACTGCTTGACCTTTGGGGTCATCTTTTCAGGCGAGATATTTTCACTATTGGCTGGTTTTTGAATCGGCTTGAGTCGTCCCACATTTTTTCCCGGCGTATCAAACCCCATCCCGGCTTCTCCTCTCGCGTCTTCCAGGGAACCGGATTGCGCTGCGCGCTCGCTATGAAAAAGCGTGCTTCTTAATTGACTGCCCGCATTTGTATTGCGCGACGTGCTAGAACCCGCAGGCGCTTCAAGCAACCCGGGGGCAGTCTGCGTCGTTGGCAAGCCTTGCAATTCCCGAGAGAGTTCTTGCGCGCTGGCTTTCTGCGTCGCCATCTGACGGTGCCGCGCGAGTTGTCTCCGCGCCTCTTCCGACCGCTCATCTGCCTTATGCGCCTCACCGAGACGGCGCGCATTCTCTGCTGCTTCCTTGCGTCGTTGCGCCTCAACGCGCGGGTCGACTTTATTCATATTGTCGATGGTTTTTTGCATTTCATTGAGCATCATTTTTTGTGTGGACAAGGACGTGCTCTTTTTTTTCCTGGTTGTACTATAGGTGGGTGCTGGCGCACGGTTGGACTGGCTTTTTCCCGTGGATCGTCTGGTGCAGACAGGTGAACTGTTATGCCCGTTTCGGCAATCGCAATCATGTGTGCGCATGTAGTCCCGCATACGAATGTCGCTCTGCCAGGATGCAATCGTGCCTTCACAGTTGATCTGCGCCCTTTGTGCTTGCGCATCAAAGGAAAGGGACAAGCAAATACACATCACGGCAAAGCACGATGCAGACAGCCCTCCGCTTTTCGTGGGTATGGTTTTTTTCATGGCACCGTCCTACCTCGGCGCATCATGGGTCTACTCGTCGGCGTATTCGTTGACGTACTCGTGGCAGCGCCACGCGTCAAATGCAGCGTGACAGAACTCGTGCCCACAATATTGACGGAATCGCACACTTTGTCGCAGAGCAGGCAACATGTTGACCGGACTCCCATCATGTTTACGCAATGGTATCGGGTTTCGTAGCGCGTCCACATGTATTCCAGCGTCATGTGCTGTGCATTCGCGTCAATGGTTCCCTGCACCGGATGCACCTGTCCTGGCACCTGACAGCCATAAGAGCCCCTGTACGATTGCCCTTCCACCGATCCATCCAGCATGCGATTTGTATTTTTCAGCTTGAAGAATTTTCCGCTGCCCATCACAGCAATTTGGCTTCCACTGACGGTAAGCTGATAGCGGTTTCCCGAAGCATCCACCCATTGTCCCTGCATGCCCGCGACCCTGTCATGTTCTTCCTTGGTGAGCTTGATTTCATAAATTTTGTTTTGCGCCGTTTGTGCTTTCGCATCACGCGGCGAGGCATCGATGAAAATTTTCAAATTACTGATCGCTTCGTCGAACATGTTCAAGCTTGCCTGCACAAAGCCAAGGTTGTAATATCCTTCTACCCACCATGGCGCGATGCGCACCACTTCGCGCATTTCCCGCTCAACGCCGGGAATGTCTGAGCCCTGCTTCAACATGTACGAACTGCGCACCATATGTTCGCGTGCCTTTTCCGGCAAGGCTTTATGACGGCCAGCACTTTTGGCATAGTGAATGATTTTGAGACGAAGTTTTTTCTCCGTATCACCGCCCAGATCGCCTGCTTTTTCCAAGGCCGCTGCGTAAAGCAACATGGCTTTGTCGAATTTCTTTTGTCGTGCCGCGCTATCCGCTGCAGCCAAGGCTTGTTCAAACAATTTCCGTGAGGCGCGCTCCAGTGGCACCACCGCGTCGTCCCGCCCTTTGGCGCGCGCCTTCATCAGCGCCGTCATGCCTTTGGTGTCTTTTAACCCGGGATGCGCGCCACGTTCCAGCAAAAACTGGATCATTTCCACATTCCCATCCTGAGCCGCCGCATGCAGTGCCGTTTCGCCGCTTTGATTCGCTTCGTCAAGCCTTGCACCCAGCCCGACAAGCTTGGCCGCAATGGCCGCATCTGCGCAAACCATCAGCGCGGTATTGCCTGATCGATTTTTAAGATCAACCGATGCGCCATGCTTGAGCAGCAGGTCGACCATTTCGCGATTGTCTTTTTTCACCGCCGCCATAAGCGCAGTGTTGCCATAGGCATCCTGGTGATCCGGGCGCGCCCCTGCTTCCAGCAAAACTTGTGCAACGCGCGCATGATCATTGCTGACGGCGAGCGACAACGCCGTTTGTCCATTGGGCGTGGGGAGGTCAAGGCTGGCTTTTGCCCGAATAAGCCGCGTCACGCTTTGCTCGCGTCCCACACAGGCGGCGGCCTGGAGCGGCGTCAGCATTCGCTGTCCGTAACAACGGAATTTTTTGGTGTCTATCCTGACCGGTGTGTTGATCTGGCTTTTTCCTTCCACCAGCAGAGACTCCAGCGCTGCCGCATCGCCGGTGAGCGCCGCCTCGGCGACCTGATCCTGCGGACTGGCGCACGCGATCAAGGTTGATGAAATGAGCAACAACATTATTTTTATTACACCAGGATGTTGCCTCATCGCTTTCATTGTCTTCTCCTTTGATGTGTGTATGCGAAAACGCAAGGCACCCCGTCGATCGCCCGGAGTCGCCATCACGCTTTCTTTTCGTCTGTCCCCTCGTCTTGGCTCGCGACAGCCCCCAGCTCGCCATGCATCTTCATGCCCTCTGTGTAGTATTGATACGTATCGCGCCCCGACATTTTCGCATAATACATCGCCGTATCCGCTTTTTGTACGAGCGTAGCGGTATCTTCCGCGTCTTCAGGATAGCGCGCCAAGCCCATGCTGGAAGTCACCATGAGCTTGTTCCCTTCGAAGTATATCGGCTGGGTAATGGATGTCCTGATTCTTTGTAGGGTTTGTGTCAACACGCCATGGTCATCCGGTTGGTCACCGAGAATAATCAGAAATTCATCGCCACCAAGCCGAATGATTGAATCTGTCTGGCGTACGCATTGACTCATGCGGGCAGCCAGCGTCTTCAACAATTCATCGCCCACGCGATGCCCGAGCGTGTCGTTAATGGGTTTGAAATTATCCAGATCCACGAAGGCCACCGTCACATGACGATTGTCACGCTTGGCACGCAAAATCGCCTGTTGCAGCCTTTCATTCAGCAGGCTGCGGTTCGGCAAGCCGGTAAGCGTGTCGTGATGCGCCATGTGCGTGATACGCTCTTCCGTACGCTTACGATCGGTAATGTCGCGAGTCACCGCCACCACACCCTCTTCCACACGCACTATTTCGCGATGCATCCACTCAATACCCAGCGCGGGTATGCTTTTCTTCCACTCGGATTCGTGTTTCTCGCCGGTTTTGTACACCTCAAGCAAGGCTTCCAGCAAGCCATTGTTTCGGCTCTGCGGCATCTGGTCGCTGATTTTCTGACCAATCAAATCTTCCTTGAACTTTCCAAGCAGCGCGGCGCCACGCTGGTTTAAATCATCGATGACAAAATCAGTCACCATACCCGCCTGATCTTTTAGTGCGCGCAACACATAAATGCCGTCGCTGCTGGCCTCGGACGCTGCGTAATAAGTTTCTTGATTTTTCCGTGAACGCTTCTGGCTTAGATTCAATTGCACAAGCAGGCGCGTCACAAAAATGGCAAGCGCCGCGAACAAGCTGCTGATGATGCCTGCCGCCCACAGATAGGTTTCTTTTTTTGCCTTGGCCGCCGCCATTTGTTCTGACGTGGATAGTCCAACAACAATCGCTAATGGATACCCGTGCAATCGCTTTGCGCTCGCGAAGCGCTTGACGTTGTCTACGAAATGCAGCTCCGGCAAGGGATTCTTTTGATCTTCAACCACACTGAGATCCGTCATGATCTTGAATGCCGGTTCCCCTGCCACGACCTGATCCCCGGTTCGCTTTGCCCAATACACGCCATTGGTTCCGACCATGCCCATCAAGCCTTGCTGACCATACGCTGCAGGATCATAGTCGCTGGTAAAAAAATCCGGTTCGACGGAAACCATGACCACGCCGTTAAATGCGCCATTCGCGGTATTAAGTCGTCGGCTAAACTGAATCCTCCGCCCCATCGATTCATCTTTGACCAGGTTAATGCTTGGCCTGACTGAATCGCCTCGGGTGTGCGTGTGGAAAAACGCCTGCCCGGCCATGGAAGGCTGTCGCGTCTTTGCGGTACTGGCGACCACGTCGCCTGCACGGTTAAGAATGCTGACGGTGAAAACCAACTTGGGCGGCAGTATTTCCCTTTTTTCCAAGGCTGCCAGCACACCCGCGCTGCCCCGCTGCTCGTAGGCATATTTCACTACTTTGAGCGTCTGATCGATAAATCCCAAGTTGCGCATCATATGGGACTCATACATATCGACGAGCTCGCGTGAGGTCTCGATCGCCTTTTTTTCGCCGTCTATGTCTTCGTACCGCACCAACTGAATGATCCCCACCCAAAATATAGCCAGGATCAGAATCGCAGCCACTTGAAACATGACATGCGCTTCTGCCAAAAGCAAAAGTGTTTTTTTGCGAGCGGAATCTGGCAAGAATTTCTTCATCTTTCAATTATTCTCTTAGGGCACTACCAATACAGCCTTTAGGCTGGCGTCGATAGCCTCGACTTCTATGTATCCAATAGCTTCCTTGTTTTCTGCAATAGCGCGTTTTATGTCATCACTGCTGTTCAACTCTTTCGATGGAAACCGGTTTTGTTTGCGCAAAGGCGCCGGAAAGGAAAAAACAGGCGCCACATATCAGGGCGAGCAGCCTGGAGAGGAACACACCCGTAAATGCCGATGAACGAGGTATTGTGCGCATGCAGCCCTATTCGCCCTTATTGTTGGACATCACTCATAGATGAGCCGCCCCTCTGCCTATCTTCTCGGCACATTATTACACGCACATTTCCATGGGGCAATTTTTTATTTGGCATTTTTATTGCTTCAAAGGCATCTTTTGTCTGACCCATGCAGATAATGCTGACTTGTCAGCTTATCTTTCTTTAGAATTCAAAATGTTGCGTTGAGAAAACGCACAAATAACTAGCAAATCAGCCACACTTGCCCACAATGGAGACTTTCTTGCAAAACATACCGAGCACACTGAGACCGCCTGCACCTGTCGAAATTGGTCGCCCCCTGAGCACCGTCGCCACGCCCGCGATGCTGCTGGATCTGGATGCGTTTGAATCCAACCTGCAAGGCATGGCTGATTGGGCGGCGCGTCACAAGATCAAGTTGCGCCCGCACGCCAAAGCGCATAAATCAGTCGCCATTGCGGAGGCGCAAATTGCGCGCGGTGCCATCGGCATCTGCTGCCAGAAGCTCTCGGAAGCTTACCCATTTGCTGCGGCGGGTGTGCGCAATATCCTGATCAGCAACCAGTTCGTAGGCGCAGATAAAGTGGCCATGGCGATTGAATTGTCGCGGTACATTGATCTCACCGTCTGCGTGGATCACCCTGCACAAATCACCGCACTCGGTGAAGCGGCCAAAGCCTCCGGCAACCGTCTGACCGTTTTGCCGGAGGTAGATATCGGCCAGGGTCGATGCGGCGTATCCACGCCTGACGACCTGATGCATTTAGTTTCCAGCATCGCAGCATATGACATGCTGCACTTCGGCGGCATTCAGGCATACCATGGCGGTGCGCAACATAACGCTTCCTGGAATGACCGCAAAGCCGCTGCGCAACGCGCTGCCGATGCAACCGCAGCCTACGTACGATACCTGGACACACGCGGCGTACGTTGCGCCACCGTCACGGGCAGTGGAACGGGGTGTGCCGAATTTGATGCAGCAAGTGGCGTTTACACTGAACTGCAACCAGGTTCCTATGCATTCATGGACAAGCACTATGGATCACTGGAGTGGCATGGCGACTTGCAATTTCAAAATGCCCTTTTCATCGCGACCACGATCATGAGCACCGCACGTGAAGGCCGTGCCGTTTGCGACGTAGGTCTCAAGGGACTGGCGGTCGATTCCGGCATGCCGATGGTGCATGCGCCACACACGCTTCAATACATCGCAGCGAACGACGAGCACGGCATTCTGGAAATATTGAATGTCGATAGGCATGACCGTCTGGGGGAAAGAATTCTGCTGATTCCCGGTCATTGCGATCCGACGGTGAATTTATATGACCAGTTCATCGGCTTCCGCAAAAACGTCGTGGAATGTATTTGGAAAGTGGATGCGCGGGGCTTGAGTCAATAAAATTGGGGGGGCGAGTCAAATGCGTCATTTGACTCTGACCCTCATTATTTTTTGGGATACCCTACCGACTGCGCCAGGATGATGTGCTGATTTTTCTTCAGCCCCAGCGCCTTGGACAGTGCGGGAAGATCGATGTACGCGCGCACCATGGTCACCAATCCTTCGGATGCGCAAAACAGATAAACATTCTGACTGATAAAACCCGTATCAGTTGCTGAATAAAATCTGCGGTATTCCTCGGGGTCATCAGCCAACTTGATGTGATCCGACACATACACCAGATTCACCGACGCGGTTATGACAAAATCCTGCTTGCCGGTCAAGGCGCGAATATCCTGATTGCTGACGTGTACAAGGCGATTGGCGAAAGGATCGTATAAAGAGACGCCCTTTTCGGTAACGACGTAAATGCTGATCTCTTGTACGTCATGCGCAGAAGGCGCGGTGCGTCCTTTTTCTTTCGGACGGTTGACGCCGAAAGCAGCCCACAATAGATTCGACATCGTTTGCGGCGACAGCATCTTGCTATCGTATTCGCGTACCGTGCGACGTTCGCTGAGTGCTTGCATCAGTGGTTTGCCGCCCGTGGTTTTTGGCGGCGGTAGCGCGACACCCACTGCCGGTGCGACAGAAGCGGCTAATGAAGCTGCCACCGAAGCCTCTGCGGAAGCCTTGACTGCTGCCGCAGCGCTCTTGGCAGGTTTGGACGACTCGCCCTTGCAACCCGCCAGAAGCAACAAACCAAACAAACACCCCATCAGACATTTACTGGATAAAGACTTCACTGGTTTCATGTCGCCTCCTCACCATCAATCCCATCAAACAATCAGGGCGCGCACTTCCTCCGGTATCGGCACAGACTTGCCGGTTTGATGATCGACCCACACTACCCGTGCGCCACCTGCCGCATAAATCGTATCAGGATCGTCGGTGCGACGGATTTCCTGGCTAATTTCGAAACTGGAGCGCCCCGGCGAACCAGCGTAAGTGCGCACTTCGACCATACCCGGATAATGCAGCGGACGAAAGAAGGTGCAATGCACACTGGCCAGCACCGCTTCTATCACGCCTTGCTCCCGCACACGCCCCAGCTCGGTATACCATTCGATCCGCGCCTGTTCCATGAATCGGAAATAGACCGTATTGTTGACATGTCCCATGGCATCCATATCGCCCCAACGTATGGGAATGTTCGCCACATAGACCAGTCTTTTTTCTTTCTTCATAACATACCCACCCGATCGTGTCATACCAATGCCGCACCCCGAGGAATGGGCTTCGGCTCCTGTTGCGCAGTATATCCCGAACCCAGGCGAACAAGCCTTCCTTGAAAAGGCTTTTTATCTTCGCCTCCTGCTGTCATATCCCTACAAAACACCGGGATGTCGACCCACTGCAATCTTTGCCAGAAACGCTATCATTACGCCTTCACCCAAAACAACACCGCACATTGGATAAAAATGACACAGCATTGGGGCTCTCGCGAATCGATGGAATACGATGTGCTTGTGGTCGGTGCAGGCGCAGCCGGACTTTCTGCCGCCATCAAGTTGAAGCAAATGGCTGCACACGCCAGCAAAGACATTTCGATTTGCGTACTGGAAAAAGGCGCAGCAGTCGGGGCACACATTCTTTCCGGTGCCATCGTTGACCCTGTCGCACTCACGGCATTATTTCCGGACTGGCAATCACGCGGTGCGCCGCTCACGGTGCCCGTAACCGAAGACCACTTTCTCTTTTTGACCCAGAACGCTGCCATGCGCACCCCCAATTGGGCGCTGCCTGGCGTTTTCCGCAATCACGGCAACTACATGGCCTCGCTGGGTGAACTGACGCGCTGGCTGGGACAAGAAGCGGAAGCACTGGGCGTGGACATTTTCCCCGGCTTTGCAGCAGCAGAAGTCCTGTATCACAACGATGGTTCAGTGAAAGGCGTCGCCACCGGCAACATGGGCATTGGGCACGATGGCACGCCGAAGGCGTCTTTTCAGTTGGGTATGGAAGTCCACGCCAAATACACCCTCTTCGCGGAAGGCGCGCGCGGCCATCTGGGAAGGACACTGATTAAACAATACCAACTGGATGCAGGACGTGATCCGCAAGCTTACAGTCTTGGCATCAAGGAATTGTGGGAAATACCCGGCGCGCAACATCGTCCGGGTCTGGCATTGCATTCGCTTGGCTGGCCGCTCGACGACAAGACGTATGGCGGATCCTTTCTATATCACCTGGCAAATAATCAAATCGCCATCGGTTACTTCGTCGGCCTCTCGTATCAAAATCCCTATCTCTCGCCGTTCGAAGCATTTCAATGTTTCAAAACCCATCCAGCCATCCGCAAACATCTGGAAGGCGGCAAACGCATTGCCTACGGCGCACGCGTAGTGGCAGCTGGCGGTCTGCAAGCCCTGCCCGAACTGGCTTTCCCCGGTGGTGCATTGATCGGTTGTGAAGCCGGATTCATGAACGGCAGTCGCATGAAAGGCATTCACACTGCGATGCAGTCCGGCATACTGACTGCCGAAGCCGTCTTCGACGCGCTCACCGCCGAGCGCGCGAACGACACGCTGACAGGCTACACCGAACGCTTCAAGCAATCATGGTTGCATGAAGAGCTTTATCGCGGCCGCAACTTCAAACCCTTGATGAGCGCGGGGACGAAACTTGGTTCGCTCCTGGTCGGCATTGATCAAGTCCTGTTGCGCGGTCGCGCGCCGTGGACGCTGCATCGCAGCCGCGCCGACCACGAAACCACGCGTCCTGCTTCCGAATGCCAACCGATTGCTTATCCCAAACCAGACAATCAACTGACCTTCGATTTGATGTCCTCCGTATATCTGTCAAACACGATGCACGAGGAAGATCAACCGAGCCACCTGACGCTGAAAGATGCAACAATCCCCGTCAGCGTGAACCTCGCTCTTTATGCAGGACTGGAAGCCCGCTATTGTCCAGCGGGCGTATATGAGTTTGTGAAAGGCGCGGACGGCCAGAATCGTCTGCAAATCAACGCATCCAACTGCGTGCACTGCAAAACCTGCGACATCAAGGATCCGAAACAAAACATCGTCTGGATTGCGCCGGAAGGTGGGGGTGGGCCGAATTATCCCAACATGTAGAAGTACTGAACAACCGTTCCGCGCTATTTCACTTCCGTATTATCCTGAAGCGACTGCAGTGCCTCGGCACTGCTTTGCTTGATCAACCAGTCTTTCAATGGCCCATCAATCGACAGCTTGGAGATTTTTTTCGAAACGTTCAGGTTCACCGTGAGCAGGATCTGCATTTTCGAAAATGAGATGTCCGAAAAATAATTCAGGAAGGTGGGGACGAAGGATTTCGAATCGAGCACCCACAACACTTTTTTGCTGCCCAGGAATTGTAAAATGCTGGTAATGCTGTGTCCACGACCGATGACCTTAAAGATAAACCGGTTGAATGCCTTGTCGATTGCCCTGAAGTCGAGCTCATCCTCAACCATGATCTTGGAGAGGTAATACAAACCAATCGCCGTGCGGAAAAACCCCATCGACTGCGCCTTGTTATTCCCATACATCATCACGGCAATCAGCTTTTCCTTTGCCACATCGTCCAGCAATATATGAGAATAATAAGATTTCCGTTTCACCCGAACCACCCATTAGCATCCGTCAACATAAAAAACAGCATCAATCGCACCGTCTTTATGCCACAATCGCAGTCGTTCGGCAACAGGCAATCAACTCAACCGATTTTCTCCCGTTCAGAAATAACCTGCCCTACCATCATGAGATTGAATAGGCAGATGATATCGATAGCTTGAATTAACAGACGTCCGTTGTTTGCCTTGATAACGCTTGGCACGAGCATGCCATCTGTCAATTGCGCCAGCGGCGTCGGGACGATTTGAGCCGCGCTGAATTCCGGCACGCCATGCAATTCTGTGACCAACAATCCCACCTTGTATCCACCATATTGCACTACCAACACTTGGCTGGTGCTGTCGATAACGGACTGTGTCCCGCGGATCAGATGTCCCAGATCGAATACCCAAATCACTTCATTCGGCAAAGCCAGCATGCCCACGCATTCTGCGCGCTCACCCATCGACATGATGGTGATGTGCGAGCCGGGGAAGGCCTCCCTGACGCTGTCAGCAGGCAAGGCATACAGGTCGTCGTCGATAAAGAAGGTGGCGAATTCAATTCCTGGTTCGCGTCGGCCATGTTCTTCCACCAGAACTGACTCATGCCGGCGTTGTCCAGCGGCGTTCGTCTTCCGAATTTCGCCGAAGTTCTTGAAAACAACTGCAATCACGTCATCATCATAGGCATCGGAGACCTTGAATTCCCGATACCCGCTCGACACCGTACAACCCATCACCGCATAATGCCCGTCGTGCAACACGATGCGTGAAGCACTTTGATCGTTTGGCATCGCCAATAAATCTGGATCGATTTCTAGCTTGCTGCCGACCGTCCGAGAAGGATCAGTGCTTGAAATAATGCTGCCGCCACGATCAATAAAAAACGCGTTGACACCTGAACGATCGCCCAAACCACCACGCAACATGGCTTCAAATTCCGGTTCGGCATCAAACACAATACCTATGCCGCCGACCACGGATGCACTGTCAGGGTGACGTATCGCAGCATGATAAACATAAGTGTGCCGACCTTCATACAGTGTGTTCGTTGCAAAAGGCGTCACGTAATAGTCTTGTTCAGTGCGCAGTGCCAGTACGGATTGCAGCGTCGACTCATCGATGTTGGAGCCGACAATCGAAGCACCGACCTGGTGGCCTTTTCCCAGCATGAGCGCATGGGTATCAGACATGTCCTGCCTGCTAGCTGGATGCGTGCTGGCGATGATGCGCCCACTGCGATCATAGATGAACAAACGCGTGTAAACCGTATACAACTGATTGATGTAACTCAGAATCGCACTCGCCTCATCCACCGCCCCGTTATTGCGGTTGTCCGAAGCGAGCAACGCCCGCAGAGCAGGTGTCAACGCCCACCAGCGGCAATCGTTGGCGCGTTCGTACAAATTGCGATCCAGCAAATCCACCAGCAAGTGTGACGCAAACTCGGCATCGCGCATACTGGAACCAATGACGGTCTCATAAAGATCACGAATGGAGTGGGAGAAAAGTTCGTCACTACGCTCACCGGTTTCGCTGATTTGATCTAGCACGGTCTTCAGTTTCAGCATATCGCCTTGCTGTCCGGCCGTCATGACCTGCCCGTTCCACACCACACGACGTATTGTCTCGGCTGCATTCATGATGGCATAAAGCGGTGGACAAAACGTTTGCGCATGGGACAGCAACCCTTCAGACACCTCCGGTGCGATGCCTGACAGTGCGTTGCTGCCAGCGCCAATAAAGGCCACTTCAACCGGCACCATCACCTGCCCCTGCCACCCTTGCGGGCCTTTATAGTTTTGATAGCCTTCCGTATAAAAGGTACGTACGAGATATTCTCTCCCGCCAAACATCATCAGCAAAGGGGTCGACCCGTGATTCACCGGCACTTGTGCGCCAAGCGGCATCCATAACGGATCAGCACTGGCAATCACACGATTGCTGCCATCTAGCAGCAACATATTCGAACGTTCAGCCGGGTCGCGGTGCGAATGAAAAATGCCAGCCATCTCTTCCTCAAAATTGAAGGACAAGCACAACAACCCGACAACCTCGTTTGTTTCCGGATGCAGCATCTTTCGTGAGTAAATCAGCGCCTTTCTTTTACCAGGACGCAAGTCAGTTGCACGGAAAGTCTCGACATAATCATCCGCCATCAATGTCTGTGCGATCAAGGCGTCCTTGCTGCCTTCGACCTGCATGTAGTCATCGATTTGCATCAGCACGCTACCCGAAGTGTCGAGCAATAAAATTTCATCGTACACCGTATACTTTCTTCGATAAGCCTGCAAACGTTCTCGGATAGCTGCGGCATCCTCATGCAAACCCGCAACGTATGCACACAACTCATGATCCGTCGCCAAAAAACCTACATCGGCCGTGCGCTCGTATAAATTGCGCACCACAATGTCAATCACGTTTTGCGCTTTTGTGCCAATTTCATCCAGCACATTTGAAATTTTTTCCTGTACCAGACTGTTCACCAACTCTTGTTCCAGTCGATCAAACCCTGCGCGGGTGGCCGCCATCGTCGGGATGATGGCGTGTGCTTCGACGGGGCAATTCATTTTGGCGGAAGCCTCGATCATCCGCCAGGTCAAACTCAACTCGCGCAATGACTGTTCACAGCGATTGACGTCACGCATGTGGGGCAAAAAAGTATCCAGATTGATTTTGCTGCTGTTCATGTTTGTGTTACGCATAAATTGAAAACTAAGAAATTGAAAAATGGTGAATAAATAAAATTGGAAATCAATAGGACACCGAAATGGCCGGGAACAGTTCCAGCAGACATTCCGCAGGCATCGGACGAGACAACAGGAATCCTTGCATCCAGGGGTAGCCGAATTGTCTTAGGTAGCTGAATTGCGCATCGCTCTCGACACCTTCAGCTATCACTTGCAACTTCATATGCTTCCCAAGATCAAAAATTGCGCGCACGATCGAACAGTCACCTGTATCGTTCGGCAACCCACGAACAAAGGAACGATCAATTTTTAAAGAGGTAATCGGCAACGACTTCAAGCGCGATAAGGATGAATGCCCCATGCCAAAATCATCCAAACTGATGTGAAAACCGCTCTGACGAAGCGCTCGCATCACTGGAATAACCTTGTCGGACTGACGCATGGCCATGCTTTCCGTCAACTCCAGGCAGACATGGCGCGGCTTGACACCAGCCTCCCTCACGATAGCCATCAGATCGTCAGGCAAGCGCTCTCGAATGAACTCATCCGGCGCCATGTTGATATTGACCTGTAAATCCCGAAACCCTGCTCGCTGAAAAATTGCCAGATCCTGACAGGCTTGCCGCATCACCCAGCGCCCGATCAAGACAATCAACTGACTTCGTTCTGCAACAGGAATGAAAGTGTCCGGACGCAAGACTTCTCCGCTGGCGCGTCGCCAACGAATCAAAGCTTCGACTGCAACCATGCTTTCACCAAAACAATCGAAGACTGGCTGATATTCTAAAAAGAATTCGTTTGTCATCAATGCTTGATGCAGTGCGGCTTCCAGCTCAAGCTGCTGCTCAATACCGGGTTGAAATGTCGGTGACATGCTCGAATAAAAGCAGTGGCTGCTGCGACCGTGATTTTTGCTGCGGTACATTGCCGCGTCAGCGCAGCGCAAAAGCTCTGGTGGCGTTTTGCCGTTTTCTGGAAAGACGCTGATGCCGATACTGGCGGAAACAGCCAACTCAAGATGGCCAAGATAAAAAGTTTGGCTCGCCGCTTCCAGAACTTGAATCGCCAAGGCATCCAATTGCGACTGTGCTGTAATCTGCGGTGACAGTATCGCAAACTCGTCGCCGCCCAGCCTGCCGACATGACTGCCTTCTGGCACCAATTTCGCCATGCGTCGAGAAAATTCCAAAATCACCATGTTGCCAGCATCGTGACCATAAGCATCGTTGATGGGCTTGAAGCGATCCAAGTCAACGAACAGCACACCAAAGGACGCGCCTGCTCCTTGCGCTTGTTGACAGGCCGCGCCAAGTAATTGATGAAAATGGCTGCGATTGGCCAACCCGGTCATCGCATCAACCTGGGCCATCTTGCGAATGGTTTCAGTTTGTTCTATCCGCTGCAAGGCTTGTGCCACCAGGGCACCAATCGCATTTGAGAGATTCGGTAATTGCGCTTCGCGTTGCCGCGGCAAGCTGCTGCAAAACTCCAGCACACCAGGGCTATGCTGCTGGCCGTCCTCTGTCAGATAAGTCACCGGAAAAGCGTAAGCCGATCTCAGGCCGCTCGCATGGATACTTTGACTGCGCAAACAATCACCGCTGCAAACAGCGCTGTCACCCCACATTGCCCGCCCTGTTTGCCACACACGTCCCACCAAGCCGTTTCCTGGATCGACTTGCAACGCGCAACTATCATGCGTGAATGCATCGAGCACCAATCCCTGTGTGTGCCAGTAATACTGACAAACCAAATACGAATGACCAGATGATTTTTTTTCGAGGTTCCAGTATGCGCCCCAATCCCAGCCGAGGTTCTCGCAAACTGATTTAATTACCATCGAGATCGCTTCGCTGGAGGAATGTGCGCCGACCAGGAATTGTGTCGACTCAAACCCCAGTCGCTCACGCATCGCCGCGTGCTGCGCAGCAGTGACGTTAATCAACATACCGCGCCGAACACCTGGCATTTCACGATCACGCGGCAAAGACACCACACGCAACCACCGCATGCCATCCAGCTCATTGATGACACGAACCACACTGTCAATCACCGTTTCCTGCCTGCGCATACGCTCCAGAACCCCGGACAGCATGCCCGCATCGTCCGCAACAACTTGAGAGAAACATGCCTCGGGAGTGCGGTGCAAGCCCGCGTGAACGTCCAGTAATCCTGCAGCAAAAGCCGACAAAACCAATTGACCACTTTCTGCATCAAACCACCAGCGCCCAAATAATGCTATTCGCTCGGCAGAATCAACATCAAGCGCTTGCGCTAAGAGTGCGCTTAACTTGTTATCGCCCAAAGCCTCATTCGTCGTCTGAGTTGAATGAAGCGTCAAATAATGCTGAAACATCCTGCTAACCTCGCTGCCTTGTGGAGTGAACCTCACTTTCCATACGGCAATATCTGTACCACCCCAAAAAGAGGCGTCTCGCACCAATTGTGTGCGCAAATTAGGGGGTTCACGATAAAAATGAAGCGTGAATGAGCGTCCAGCGCTTCATCGGGGTGCAATCGAACGAATTTCGACTGCGAAAGGAAAAATGGCAAAAATGTGCGCTGAACAGGCGGCTTTGGCAGGAAGAAGGTGTCAGCGTGGCGCGATCTGCCTGTTGTCCAGACTTCTGACGTGAGTTATGCCCGCAAGCGGTAAGGGCTCAAGAAAAGAAAAAAGTTTTCAGCGCGCTGCTGTTAAAGCAAGCCTTCAGCCATCATCGCTGCCTGCACCGCCGGGCGGTGCGCGATGCGCTGTTGATAAGCGACCAGTTCCGGCCATTCCGCCAAATCAATGTCGACGTAGTCTGCCCAATTAAGCACCGTGAACAGATACGCGTCAGCAACCGTATAACGATCACCTACCAGATACGCTGCAGTTTCCAGATGTGAGGCGACATAATCGAACTGCCGCGCGAGGTTAAGCTGTACCGTCGTGCGCGTCACGTCCGTGGTGTCAGGGTTGAAGAGCGGTGCAAAGCCTTTCTGCAAATCCGAAGCGATATAGCCCAACCATTCCATCACGCGATAGCGCGCCAGACTGCCCGCCAGCGGAACGAGATGTTTGTCCGGTGTCTGATCGGCGATATATTGCACGAGCACTTGCGCTTCCGTCAGGATTTGTCCGTTGTTAAGCTGAAGCGCTGGCACAAATCCTTTTGGGTTAATGCCCAGAAAATCCGCGTCGGTTTCCGTGACCTTATTCGTCAAATCCACTCTTTCTATTTCATGCGTTATCCCTGTCTCGCGCAGGACGATGTGCGGTGCCAGCGAACAAGCGCCGGGGAAATAGTATAGCTTCATTACATCACCCTTTAATCTGTTGATGATTACATATCTGTGCAAGGCTTAAAAATTATTCCCTCCCCTTATGAGGAGGAGGGTTAGGGTGGGGGTGTCGCTCCAGATTTTATACACTACTCTCGAACATGCTGTGCACCCCCATCCCAACCTTCCCCCTGGCAGGGGGAAGGGGGTTTAACAGAAACATTTCAAAATTGTCTCAAAGTTTTGTAACCCTCAATCATTCCTGATCATGACGGCGTAATTTCATTGCCCTGCGCGTCGCGCAATCCGAGACGGAACAACAGCATTTCTCGATTGATGTTAAGCAGTTTTTCAATGGCTGAAAAATCGTCCGGCAAAGCTGCGTTATCCCAACCCCGCGCGGAATGCCGCGCCAAATCGACTGCCAATTTCACGTTCTGAAAACGCGGGTGATCCTTGTGTTCCGGGTTGAACTGACTGAGCAAGAGTTCCGGCAATTGCCATGTCTTGCACAGCATCTGCTGCAATTCAATCACTTTAAATCCAAAAATCTGCTCTTGTGCCTCAGCGCTACGCAGCGTCGAATCGGCGCGCTGCATTGCCAAAATTTTGGAGGACTGCTGCGGCGCGTAGCACCACATCAAAATTTCGGCCAGATCGTACAGCAAGGCCGACATGTAAATTTCTTCGATGTTCGCCGTGCGCCGCCACACTGCCCATTCGAAAGCATAACGCGCAGCCCGCTGTGAACGTCGGACAATGTATAGCAAGCCCACCAATGATTGCGGATACGGCTTGAGCATGTCTTCCACGGTCTGGAGATTCGCAAAATACTTGAAGAAAGGTTCCACACCCAGCATCATCACAGCATGTTCGACGTTGGCGATGTCTTTCAATCTTCGCTTCGCATAATACGGTCGAACATACGCCAGCACGCGCACTGCCATCAGCGGGTCACGCATGACGATCTCGGTGATTTCCCTGCCATTGATGCTGCTGATCCGCTCACGTGCTTCCGTCAAACTGCGAACGGTTTGCCGCAAAACAGGAAGCTGCCCGGAACTCAGTATCTGAACCCAGGAACCGATGCTGCGTTTGCTTTCTTCTTCAGCCATGCAGCCCTCCTGACCTGTGGGTTGCGACAATGTTCAGCTTTGCGTGTCTACTTACTTCGCCCACGAATCGCGCAGTGTCACGATCCGGTTGAATACGGGTTGCCCCGGTTGGGAATCTTCGCGATCCACAACAAAATACCCATGACGTTCAAACTGAAACCGATCTTCCTTCCTGGCCTTTTCCATTCCCGGCTCCAGGTATGCGGTGATCACTTCCCTGGAATGCGGGTTGATCGCAGCACGAAAATCTTTGCCCCCAGCATCGGGTTGCGGATCCGTGAACAAACGATCATACAAGCGTACTTCTGCCTTGACAGCATGCGCTACGCTCACCCAGTGAATATTCCCCTTGACCTTGTAGTTCGCACTGCCTTCGGTGCCGCTCTTGCTGTCCGGGAAGTAATTGCAATGTATCGCAATAACATTGCCATTGGCGTCCTTGTCCACGCTCGTGCATTCGATCACATAGCCATAGCGTAGCCGTACCCGGTTGCCAGGAAAAAGGCGGAAGTACCCCTTGACCGGGCTTTCCATGAAATCTTCCTGCTCAATCCAGAGTTCCTTGCTGATCGGGAAAGCGCGATTGCCGCGTTCGGGAAAATGCGGATGCACCGGCGCGGTACACTCGACGGTTTCGCCTTCTGGGAAATTGTCGATGATGAGTTTCAGCGGCCGCAACACCGCCACCGCACGCGGCGCTTTGGGATCGAGATCATCGCGCAAGCTGCCTTCGAGTACGCTCATGTCGATCCAGCCATCTGCTTTGGCGACACCAATGCGCTCGCAAAATAACTGCACCGCTTCCGGCGTATAGCCGCGACGACGCATACCGACAATGGTCGCCAGGCGCGGATCGTCCCAGCCGGACACAATGCCTTCTTCCACCATTTGCAGCAGTCGGCGCTTGCTGGTGATCGCATAAGTCAGGTTCAGGCGCGCAAATTCGTATTGATGCGGCAGTACGGGTTTCTTGAAGAAACCACCTTCGGCCAGGCGCTCCAGAACCCAGTCGTAAAACGGACGGTGATCCTGAAACTCCAGCGTGCAGATCGAATGCGTGATGTTTTCGATGGCGTCTGAAATCGGATGCGCATAATCGTACATGGGATAAACGCACCATTTTTCGCCGGTGCGATGGTGGTGCGCATGGCGGATACGGAAAATCGCCGGATCGCGCATGTTCATGTTAGGGGAAGCCATGTCGATCTTCGCGCGCACCACATGCTCGCCATCCTTGAATTCGCCCGCCTTCATGCGGCGGAACAGATCCAGCGATTCAGCAGCCGGACGATCACGATACGGTGAAGCCTTGCCCGACTCGGAAAAGCTGCCGCGGTTTTTCGCCATGTCTTCGGCGCTTTGGCTATCCACGTAGGCGTGGCCGGCGGTAATCAAATATTCCGCCATTTCATACAGCTTGTCGAAATAGTCGCTGGCGTAATGCAGGTGTGCCTCACCGCCGTGTTCCCAGGTAAACCCCAGCCACTGCACGCTGTCGAGGATCGTGTCGACGAATTCCTGCTCTTCCCTGGTCGGGTTGGTGTCATCAAAACGCATGTGGCAGCGACCGGCATAATCGCGCGCCAGCCCAAAATTCAGGCAAATCGATTTCGCATGGCCGATATGCAAATAGCCATTGGGTTCTGGGGGGAAGCGGGTGATAACGGAGGGCAAGCCCGGTCGCTGGTAAGTGCCGCTTTTGAGATCAGTTTCGATGATCGCCCGCAAAAAATTGGACGAGGCGGGGGCACTTGTATTTTTGTTTGAAGTATCGCTCATGGATGACAGGGTGTTGTCTTAAATTACTTGTAAGCATTCTACCGTAGAGCGTGCGTGAAAGACACAATTTGCGCATTTACAAGAGTTATCGGTATACAATCGGGGTGTATGGCCTGACTGTCATGTTTCACCCATCCCCCTGAGGACTATGACGTTGACGACCCGCATTGTCATCGCAGACGATCACACCATCATGCGCGAAGGACTGAAGCGCATCCTAGATGGTGTGGATGACATCATCGTGATCGGTGAAGCCACCAACGGCTATGAAACCATCGACTGGGTACGCAAAGGCGGCTTTGACATACTGCTGATGGATCTTTCCATGCCCGGCCGAAACGGGATCGAACTGATACGGCAAGTCAAGAGCGAAGCGCCCAAATTGCCTTTGCTCATCCTGACCATGCACGACGAAGAACAGTACGCGGTTCGTTCTATCCGCGCTGGCGCGCAAGGTTACCTGACCAAGGAAAGCGCGGGCACGCAACTCGTCAATGCCATCCGCCGTGTTGCCACGGGGCGTCCCTACATCAGTACGCAAGTCGCCGAACAACTGGCGCTCAACATCATGGCGCCAAACAAGGAACTGCCACACACCCAGCTTTCCGATCGTGAGTTTGAGGTTTTCAACCTGCTGGTCAGCGGCAAGTCACTCACCGAAATTGGCGATCAGCTTCATCTCTCCGTCAAAACCGTCAGCACACACAAGACGCGCATCATGCAAAAGATGCAGATGCATTCGCTTTCAGAAATCATCCAGTACGCGGTAGCGCATCAATTGCTACATTCCAGGTAAGACCATCGCTCGCATCAACACCCATCGACGCTCTCCGCACCACATCATTTCACCTGACCCAACCACCCCAAGCATGTTCCCGCCCACCACTACCCCACACCTGTCAGGCCTGTTCTTGTTTTTGTTGCTGATCACTTCCGTCAGTCACGCCCAAATTTACAAATGCGTGGATGAAAACAAGCGCACGTATTACTCTGAAAAGAAGGATGCATGTAAATCCGATGCAGTAAAAATGAATGTGCGCTCGCAGCCTGAACACATGCAATCGCCGAAAGATTCTGCGGCATATTGGGGGGAGCAGGAAAGGATGCGCAAACAGCGCAAGCTACAAGAGGATTACAACAAAAAAAATTACGAGCCTCGCGTCAGCACCCGCCCCAAGTCGCTTTCTGGCGGAAGGGCTGGCAACACGAACCAATCCAGGTGCAACCTCGCGCGAGACATTCTTAGTGGCGCCGTCGGTCATTCCAATGGCGCAAAAACCGACGACTATGATCGTCGTGTTGCGCAGCGGGATGTTGAAAAGTATTGCAGCAACTAAGCAAAAGGCTTTTTATTTTGCCTCTTCATCGTAAAAATAGAGGGCAGCAATTTTATTTCTTGCCGCGAAATTTACGCTGCCCCCCATTTTCTGACGTCTTCGCATACTGCAATGCACGTGACCTCTCCGAATGAAGCCTACTTCTTCTTGCTCCCAATCTTGCTCTCTTTGCCTTCAATCAGATTTTTGATGTTGGAGGAATGCCGCCACAGCAGCAACACACTCAACACAAACACCGTCATGGTGCGAGGGTCAGTGCCAAAAAGCAGGAAGCAGTAAATCGGCGAAAGCAGCGCAGCGATGATCGCCGCGAGAGAAGAGTATTTGGACACATAGGCTACCAGTAACCAGGTGCCCAACACGGCAAGCCCCAGCCATGGACTCAGCGCCAACAAAATGCCCAGCGCCGTCGCAACCCCTTTGCCGCCTTCAAAGCGCGTGTAGATCGGCCACAGATGTCCCACAAAAGCGGCCAAAGCCACCAGCGCCACCACATCCGTACCAAACCCGTGTGCGGGCCCGAACCACTGCATCAGGAACACGACAATCCAGCCTTTGGCCGCATCTCCCAGCAGGGTAAACAGCGCGGCTTTTTTGTTGCCGGTACGCAGCACGTTGGTCGCACCCGGATTCTTTGAGCCGTAAGTACGCGGGTCGGCCAGTCCGGACAGCTTGCTGACAACCACAGCAAAGGAGATGGAACCTATCAAGTAGGCAAACACAACAAAGAGGGCGGATAAAGCAAGTTTCATTGGGGAGTGTCATGAATTTCTGGAAGGAAGCATGATAAGCTGATTCCGTCATTGGAGGAAGACCAACATATGCCAAAGGAAATCCGTTTCGCCAGCTTCAACGTATGTAACCTCGCCCTCCCGGGCGTGAAATACTACGAAAAGATGGAGCCTTATACGCGGGCGGAATATGATGCAAAAACCACATGGATTGCCCGCCAGCTTGATTTAATGGATGCGGATGTTGTTGGCTTCCAGGAAATATTTTCCCAAGCCGCGCTCAAAGAAGTGCTCGCCAAAACCCGGCTTTATCGACAAGCTCACCACGCCGGATTTGATCCGGATACGAAAGTCGAGCGTATCACCCCCAGCGTTGCGTTGGTTTCCCGCCTCCCCATCACGGGCAACCCGGTCGTTTACAATGACTTGCCGAGCGACCTGCATTTCCCACTCCCCGGCAATGGCCGGATGGTCACCCACTTCACCCGACCGGTGCTCCACACACGCCTGATGCTACCGGGCGACCGGATGATGCATACCTTCGTCGTACATCTGAAATCCAAGCGTCCCGATTATCTCCAGGGCGAACATGAAGACAATTACCGTCACCTCGGCATCGCTACCTTGCGATCCCTGGTGCGCCGCGGCACGGAATCCCTGGGCTTGCGCCTGCTGTTAGGTAAAATTCTGGAAGGCAACCGCGACCCTGCCGTGGTCATGGGCGATTTCAACGATGTCATCACCGCCACCACCACCCGCATCGTGATGGGCGCAGGACAACACGGACGCGAAGGATTTGACGAACGTTTGTTCGACAGCGCGGCCATTGCACGTCGCCAGGCAGTGCAAGGGAGCGTCAATTACACCGATATCCACGAAGGTCGTTTTCAGACCATAGACCACGTGCTGGTTTCTGAAGAATTCAACCCGGATTCCCGGTACGCCATCGGCGCGGTAGAAGAAGTACACTATTTCAACGATCACATTACGCTGGAGATGCCGGAAGCCTCGGATCACGGCCAAGTCATGGCACGCATCAAGCTGTTCAACGGGAATGGAAACCCAAGGTAAGCGCCCTTTTACCAATCTTTTCGAGCCTTTAATTCCTGCCACATTTGCCATACTCATAGCCTGTGAAAATCTCCGAGGAGTGGGCGTGAAAAAATTTGCATCCTTTCTGTTAGCGCTGGTCATGATGGTCATGTTCACAACGAGTGCGGCGCGCGCTGAAATCGCCAGCAGCATTCAATTGCAACAAGATCAAATCGTCAGTGATCTCAAGAGCGGTTTCCTGAAGCCATCCGATGCACAAGTCTTGCTTCAGCATCTGGATCGCATCAAATCCGAACTCAAACGCGCCAAAAGCGATGGTCAAATCAACCACTACGAAACTGAAAAACTCAACCGCATGCTGTACGAAAACGCCATCGCGCATCAGCGTTCCCGCAAACAGCGAAAATAAATAGGGTCAGAGTCAAATTATTTTAATGCCGCAAGGAGTGCGAAATGAAAAAGAAATGGATGATGGCGACATTGGGATGCGCGATGGTTTTATCACTCGTCTCAGCCAAGGCCGACACTGACGAAGACAGGCGGAACTATCGCGATACGCATCATCGTGATCGTCGCGGAGATTATCGTGATGAACAGCGTCGCGCGCAACCGCCCAAACCCTACGTCATCCAGCATCGTCTCGAAGAACAAGAGCGCACCATTTACGAAAAATTGCGCAATGGTTCACTGACCACGAAAGAAGGACGAATACTCAAGCACAACATCGCTAAAATCAAAACGGAATTTCTCCGCGCAGAACAGGATGATGAATATATCTCGCTGCATGAACGCAAGCGCCTGGATCGCATGCTTGATCGCAATAAGCGCATGATTGACAAGCAAGAGAGCCCCCGCGTGATCAATTTTTGATCTTTTGACAAAGCCCCGAAACAGGGATGCTTTGCACCACCGTGACCTGCAAGCTGCACGCTTCCAGGTCTTTTTTATTCGATAAACTCACATCACTCGCGCACATCACCTTCACACATCAGGCAATACAGGCACATTTCACACACCCCGCTGTAGACACGACATTTGGCACGGTTGTTGCTGGTCGTTAAGTGCATTCAAATTGAATGTTCACGCTTATGGAGATTTATCATGTTGACTTCAAAATTCGTGTCTACAATCGCTTTTGTCACCCTGTTTGCCGCCATCAGCGGTACCGCTTATCTAACAAAAAATGCGCAGGCGGCGCCAGCTTCAACATCACATAAAAAACCAGGCAGCTTCCTGTTGTCGCTCAAAGATTGGACATTGATCGCCAAAGCAGAATGATGAAAATGGTGCGGCGTAGCTTTAAAAACGTCGCGCGCTTTTAAAAAGTGGGACAGCGTAATTTGCGCTTCGCGTAAAAAACACTGCTCCCATTTTTTAATTTGACTCTGACCCTATTTTTACAATATTCCTATCCGCGCGGATGATGCTCGGCGTGCAGCTTCTTGAGCCGCTCGCGCGCAACGTGTGTGTAAATTTGCGTAGTCGAAATATCCGCGTGACCAAGCAACAATTGCACCACGCGCAAATCCGCGCCATGATTGAGCAAGTGCGTTGCAAATGCGTGGCGCAACGTATGTGGTGACAGGGGTGCGTGTATGCCCGCCACGCGCGCATGTTTTTTTACCAGCGTCCAAAACATTTGTCGCGTCATTGGCCCTCCACGCGCTGTCACAAATAGCGCGTCCGTTTGCTTGCCATCAAGAATCGCACCGCGCGCTTCTTTCAGATAACGCTCCATCCAGCTGTGTGCGACTTCGCCGAATGGCACCAAACGCGTCTTGTTGCCTTTGCCGGTAATGCGCAAGACCCCTTCTTTCATACCGATTTCCACCGGCTTGATCAGCACCAATTCTGAAACGCGCAATCCGCTCGCGTACATCAATTCCAGCATCGTGCGGTCGCGCAGCCCCAAGGGCGTGTTGATGTCGGGTGCCGCCAACAAGGCTTCCACCTGCGATTCAGAAAGCGTTTTCGGGAAACGCTGTGACTGCTTGGCCGATTTCATTTGCAAGCATGGATCGACCGTGATTCTATTCTGTCGCAAGGCATGCTGGTAAAAACGCTTGAGTACGGCGAGCCGTCGGTTGGAAGAACTGGCCTTGGAAGTCGGATGCTTTGCCGCGAAGTAGGCATTCAAATCGCTTGCGGTCACCTCCAGCAAGGTTTTGGTGGGTTCGCTTTTTTGTTCTGCATCCAGCCAAGTTGCAAACAAGCGCAAATCGCGACGATAGGCTTCCAGAGTGTTTTGCGCGAGACCATCTTCCAGCCACAAGGCTTCGCAAAAATGATCGATCAAGGATTGATTGTCTGTGGTCATGCAAAGTCCTCTATGCCTTCATGCGCCAGCAACCAGCGCTTGACTTGCAAGAGAAAATTTTTATCTGCCACGCTTCCTGAAAATCCGCCGAGACCACCGGATGCCGACACCACGCGATGACAGGGCGTCACCAGTGGATAAGGATTCGCGCCACAAGCTTGCCCAACAGCGCGCGGCGCGGTACGAATGCGTTTGGCGATGCCGCCGTAAGTGTTTGTCTTGCCAGATTCGATAGCGGCAATCTGCTGCCACACCTTGCGTTGAAACGGCGTTCCCGCCTCAGTAAGCGGGAGCGCAAAACGAAAATGGGAATCCGCCAGATATTGCGTCACTTGCTTCGCCGCCTCGGCCGCCAGTAGATTGGTTGGAGATCTGGCTTTGGTGGGTGGCGGCAAAAACGCCACGCCAGCAATGGCCTTGCCTTCCGTGCGAATGCCCACCGCGCCAAATGGCGCTAGAACAATGGCATCAAAATGCGCATCATGAAACTTCGACAAGGGCATTCACTCACTCCAAAAACGATTGTGTCGCTAGATTGATTCTATTCCATTACTGCACCAGCGCCCACTGTACATGTTCGCGCACCAAGGCTGAAGGGTGATCGGCTCGCGCTTGCAAGGCTGTCACAATTTGAGAAACGTCGCCCCCTTTTCGCTTCAGCTCACGCAAGGCATTTCCGAGCGCCACCGCAATATTTCGCAACCACCGTTCGTGGCCAATGCGCCGGATCGGACTCCCCTCAAGGCCTTGCTCAAACGCTGCCTGATCCCATGAAAATAAATCGACCAGGCTGCCGCGATCCAGTCCATTGCGCACATCAAAATCTGGCACGACGGCCGTTTTGGCAAAACGGTTCCACGGACAAATCAACTGGCAATCATCGCAACCGTAGATGTGGTTCCCCATCAAAGGGCGCAAGGCTTCGGGAATACTGCCCGGATGCTCGATGGTCAGGTAAGAAATGCAGCGACGCGCATCCAGTTGGTACGGCGCGGTAATAGCTTGCGTCGGACAAATGCTGATGCAGGCGCGGCAACGCCCGCAATGTTCGCCTTCCGTTGCATCCGGCGGCAAGGGCAAATCCACGAGAATCTCACCTAGGAAGAACATCGATCCGGCATCGCGTTGAAGCAAGAGCGTATGTTTGCCGCGCCAGCCCAGCCCCGATTTCGCCGCAAGCGCCACTTCCATGACAGGCGCCGAATCCGTAAATACGCGATAAGTAAACTTACCAACGGCTTCCGTGATGCGGTCTGCCAATTGCTGCAAACGGGAGCGGAGCACCCGGTGATAGTCGCGACCCCGCGCATACACTGATACCGTTGCTGCCATCGGGTCGCGCAAGCGTGCCTGCTCCTGTTCGCGCCAATTTTTTTCCGCCCCCAGCGGCAAATAATCCATTCTTGCCACAATCACGCACTGCGCTCCCGGCACCAATTCGGTGGGGCGCGCCCGCATCATGCCGTGATTGGCCATGTACGCCATCTCGCCATGTCGCCCCGCCGCCAGCCAGGCTTGCAGACCGGCTTCGGCATCGGGCAAGTGGACATCGGCGATGCGGATGTCCGCGAAGCCCAGATCGCGTCCCCAGGCTTTGATGCTACGTGTCAGTTCGGTTAAGTCGGCTAATGCCATGTCAGAGAATTTGGCGCATAATTCGAAGGTGAACAAACTTCATTCTATCCGATGACGCACCACCTGAAATTCTCGCTGCACGAAGAAGCCGGCACCCTGGCACTGGGTGTCTCGCTCGCCCGCGTGCTCGTGCCGGGACTGGCCATCTATCTGCGCGGTGAACTCGGGGCGGGGAAAACCACCTTGGCGCGCGCACTGCTGCATGCCGCCGGACATCAGGGGCACGTCAAAAGCCCGACTTACACCCTGTGTGAACCTTACGCTCTCACGCTGAACGGCCAACCTGTCGAACTCTTCCATTTCGACCTCTACCGGATGAAAAGCGCCGAAGAGTTCGTGGATGCCGGATTCCGCGATCACTTCAATGGCGCGAACATTTGTATCGTCGAATGGCCGGAGAATGGCGGCACCCTGTTGCCGCAACCCGACATCACGCTTGTTTTGACGGCCTCTGGCACGGGACGTCAGATAGAATTAAGCGCATTGACAGACAAGGGAACGCAATGCCTGAAACGCCTCGATTTCGCACCGAATCTGTGAAAACCGTTTTTCGCCAATCCATTCTGAAGGCGTGCGCCCTCTTTTTTGTCGCCGCTTTCCTGCCTGCGCTGGCGCACGCCACGAAATCCGTCAATGTACGTATCTGGCCCGCACCGGAGTACACGCGCGTGGCGTTGGAAAACAAGACCCCGCTGAAAGCCAATCACTTTTTGTTGAAAAACCCGGAACGTCTCGTCGTTGATGTTGAAGGTCTGGAAATCAACGACGCGCTCAGGCAATTCCCCTCGCATATCCAATCGGATGACCCTCACATCAAACAGGTGCGCGTTGGACAAAACCGACCGCGCGTGGTTCGCCTGGTATTTGAACTGAAGGCTCCCATCAAGCCGCAAATTTTCAGTCTCCTTCCTGTTGGTGAATACCGCCACCGTCTGCTCCTGGATCTCCATCCCGTCATCCCGCACGACCCAATTGCAGCCCTACTGGAAAAAGGGGCGCCAAAAAAAGATGCCCTTGCTTCGCCACAAACAGGTAATCCCGTCGCGCAAACGCAGAACAACCCGCAAGTCATTCGCATGGCACCAAAGTCTGGGGGGCAAACCGTCAGCAAGCTTCATACGAACTCCATGATCACCATCGTGCTGGATCCCGGTCATGGTGGAGAAGATCCGGGCGCGATTGGCCGACGCGGCAGTCGCGAGAAAGATATCGTGCTTTCCATTGCGCGCCGTTTGAAAGCCAAAATCGAGCAAGATCCTAATCTTAAGATGCGTGTCCTCATGACGCGAACGGGCGATTACTTTGTACCACTGGGCGAGCGCGTCAAAAAAGCTGAAGCCGCCAAAGCGGATCTTTTCATTTCCATTCATGCTGACGCCTTCTTTGAAAAAAAGGCGCGTGGCGCTTCCGTGTTCGCACTCTCCGAAAAAGGCGCTTCCTCCGCAGCAGCCGCAGCACTTGCGAAACGTGAAAACGATGCGGATTTGATCGGGGGCACCAATCTGAAAGGACTGGATGCCAATGTCAGAAAGGTACTGCTCAATCTCTCCACCGACGTTCAAATCAAGGACAGCATGAAACTCGGGAAAGAAGTCCTGGGTGAAATCGGCGATATCAACGCCTTGCATCGCGGTCGCGTTGAACAGGCTGGCTTTGCAGTTCTCAAAGCGCCAGACATTCCCAGCATTTTGATCGAGACGGCGTTCATTTCGAATCCGGAAGAGGAAGCCAAACTTCTCAGCGGTGATTATCAGGAACAGGTGGCCGATGCCATTTTGAAAGGTATCAGAAAATACTTTGCCAGGAATCCGCCGCTTACCCGGAAAGACATGACCTAAGGGAACGCTGACAAACCTGCTGCACGCTCAGATGGCTGCGTTGCGCGGTGTCCGCTGACTGCTCGAAACGATTCGTTTGGCGTTCCCTTGCGCTTACACGGGGTTCCGCACATCAGGTAAAATACGCAGCTTCTCCGGATTCCCGGCGATTCACCGATGCGCTCGTAGCTCAATGGATAGAGTACTGCCCTCCGAAGGCAGGGGTTGTGGGTTCGATCCCCGCCGAGCGCGCCAAATTCTCTTGGGAATTCCTCACCCGCCAATGTAGTACATCTCGACTTTTTTCAACCCCGCTGTGTCGTCAGTACGGATTTCCGAATAGCGATCTGTGCGTTGTTGCCAGATTCCGGCAATGACATTGCTGAGTTCCGTATCGCTGACGCCGTTGCGCAACAAGTCACGCAGTGAATAGCCTTCCTGCGCAAACAGACAGGTGTAGAGACCGCCTTCCGGTGAGAGTCGCAGACGCGTGCATCGGGAACAAAACGCCTGCGTCACTGAAGAAATCACGCCGATTTCACCCGCGCCATCTTTATACTGCCAGCGTTTGGCAACCTCGCTGAAATGTTTTGGGTTCACCGGCTCCACCGGATTTTCTGCATTGATCATGTTGATGACATCGCGCGATGGCAACACTTCATCGAGCTTCCATCCATTGGCCGTGCCGACGTCCATGAATTCAATGAAGCGCAAAACGTGTCCACTGTTTCTGAAATGCTCCACCATCGGCAAAATGGCATGATCATTGGTGCCGCGCTTGACCACCATGTTGACATTGACGGGTCCCAAACCCGCCTCTGCCGCGGCATCAATCCCGGCCAGCACATCCTTGACTGAAAAATCGCTACCAGACATTGCCTGAAAAAGATCTTCGTCAAGCGCATCAAGGCTTACGGTTACACGCTGCAAACCCGCTGCCTTGAGCGTCTTCGCCATGTGCGCCAGACGCGATCCATTCGTTGTCATTGTCACTTCAACGCCCGGCAAAGCAGCGAGCTTCTCGACCAATTTTTCGATGTTCCGTCGCAGGAGCGGCTCGCCACCAGTGAGCCGAATTTTTTGTACGCCTTGCCCCACCAACAAACGCGCCAAACGTTCGATCTCTTCAAAAGTCAGTAAGGCATCATGCGGTAAAAAACGAAAGCCGCGATTGAACACAGACTTCGGCATGCAATACGTGCAACGAAAATTGCAGCGATCTGTTACCGAGATGCGTAAATCACGAATGGATCGTCCCAACTGGTCGCACGGCATCCCGCCGAAAGAATCGGCTTGAGGAAGCGCTTGTTTCGCAGGATGAATGGGGATGACCGTCACGTGTGCAATCTTGCAATATTATTAAGCGGGCGTTTTTGTCCTTGTGCGCCTTCCAGTGCGCTCGCAAAGGCGACATTTTAATACTGTTACGCATTTGCTTCAGGCGAACGCACTGGCGGGCGGCATGTCATGCGTCACAACAAAAAACCCCAGCCGTTTATTCAGCCGGGGCTTCTGCACACCTGCTTGCAGTGCGCACGTTTTATTTCTGTACAAAGGTCGCAAACTCCGACACAGGTACCCGCTCAGGAAGCAATGTATTGATTGGCGCGTCCTGATCTGCGTAACCCATTGCCATCCCCCCGAGCATCATTTCGTCTTCACCCAGATTCAACTCCCGCGTGACGATGCGACAATAATCACTCCATATCGTTTGCATGCACGTATCCAGACCGCGTGCTTTGGCGGCAATCATGATGTTTTGCCAGAAAGCGCCTTGATCCATAAAACATGCCGCTGGCAATTTGCGATCCATGGTGAATATCAGCCCCACAGACGCGCCGAAAAATTCAAAATTGCGACGGTGTTGCAAGCGCATGCGTTCCGCATCACCTCTTTCAATGCCGAGCAGTGAATACATGGCCAGGCCGATTTTCCTGCGACGCGACAAATATGGTTCAAAATTTTTCTTCGGCAAATATTCGTATTCGCTTGTGTGTTTTTCCGGCTCGGTGTCAAACGCCTGACACACCGCATCCACCACGCGTTTGAGACTTGCGCCTGTCAACACATACACGCGCCAGGGCTGCATGTTGCCGGCCGATACGGCGCGAGAAGCTACTTCGAGAATCTGCTGGATCGCATCCTGCGAAACCGGATCGGGGCGAAATGCGCGAATCGATCTCCGGCTTTGAATCACGTCATCAACGATTTTTGAAACATTGTTTGCCATTTCTCTCTCCTTGAATATATCTCTTGCTCAAGTTTTTTCAGAGCTCTTTTGCTCAAATAATTTTTCTGGATTAGCATACACCACGTGGCTGTGCGCGCGCACAAAACCCGCCAAGCTTACCCCGGTTTGTTCAGCAAGCCGAATGGCCAATGCCGTCGGCGCGGATACTGCTGCCAGAATCCCGATGCCTGCACTTGCAGCCTTTTGCACCATTTCATAACTCGCGCGACTGGTGACGATCGCCGCACCGGTTGCAATGTCCGTTTTCGTGCGATGCAGTGCGCCGATCAGCTTGTCCAGCGCATTGTGACGACCGATGTCTTCTCGCAAAAGCGTCACTTTGCCATCCGCTGCAAGCCATGCGGCCGCGTGCGTTGCGCCCGTCACTTTCTGCAAGCTTTGCAGGCTTTCCATTTGCGTGAACCCGGCATGCAGCACATCCGCGCTGAAAGACGCGCGACTGTTGACCGGAGGAGGAATGCGTATTGCCTGCGGGAGGGTTTCGGTACCGCACAAGCCACAACCCGTGCGTCCCGCCAATGTGCGACGACGCTCCTTAAGGGCGAACATGCGTTCGCTGGAAATGTCCATGATGACGCGAATCCCGTTGCTGTCACCAACCAACTCGCATCCGTACAATTCTGACGGAGATTGCAAAATGCCTTCGGTCAGCGAAAACCCGAGTGCAAAGTCTTCCAGGTCGGCAGGTGTGGCCAGCATCACCGCGTGCGAAATGCCATTGTATTCCAGCGCCACCGGCACTTCTGCGGCGACATCGTCCAAAACAGATTCGCTGCGACCATCACGCCATCGGATCACCGGAACTGCATTCCACGTACCGAACTCACTCATCCGTGACTCCCTTAAAGCTTTGCGTCTCCCGTTCAGCCGTCATGATACGTCATTCAAGCAAGGCGATAACAATCGCCGACTCATCGACTTGCGCCTTCACCCTGCTGCGCAGCTTGATGGACAATCCTGCCGGTGAAAAGCCGACTAATTGCAATCCAGCCGACAATTCGACCGCAATTTCATCTTCACCCTCTCCATGCAACACGCGCGTGGCGCGACCGTTGATCGTGTTTTTTCCTTGCGTGCTTTCCTGCTCAACAAACGGCTTGACTTCCACGGCCGTTGCTTTGAACAAGGCCAACACCCGTTGGTCGATTCCCAGTGCCAGTAATTCAGCGCTGGCGCGGGTGATCCGCGCGGTAACTTCCTCGCCGCCCGGCAACTGAAGCGTCACGCGAACGATCTGGCCATTCGTTTCCAGTTTAAGCACGCGACAAGGCAAATGATTGCGCATGCTGGTTCGAATCGCCAGTTGCGAAAGGGTTTTGCTTGAAACGTTTGCATTGCCTGCATGAAGTTGCGTCAATACTTCTTGCCGCACTTTTCCCAACAAATCCGCCGTTGTCAGCAATTGCATACCTGCTTTGGTTAGTTCCGCACCGCCACCACCCGTACCGCCGACCACTTTTTCCACCAGTTTAACGCCCGACAAGTTGGTCAGCGTATCGACTGCCTGCCAGGCCGCCTTGTAACTGACACTCGCCTCACGTGCGGCCTGCGAAATGGAACCTGTTTTTCCGATCAAACGCAGTATTTCGATACGCTTGTCGGTCAATGCATGACCCAAGGCACTGGTTATAGATGTCTTCATGCACATTATTTTGCCTCGAATGCACCATTTTGGGCGATTTATTTTTTCAAAAACTTCTGTTAGACTCGCTATTCCTAAACAGAATAGCGAGTACTACCATGTCAACCTTACGCCACACGCTTGCCCTTGTCATTACACTCCTTACCGGGGCATTCAGCCTTTCCTCTTTTGCCGCAGAAGTGAAAGTTGCCGTAGCCGCCAACTTCATTGCACCGATGAAAAGCATCTCCGCCAGCTTCGAGAAAGCCACCGGACATAAAGTTGTACTGTCGTCTGGCGCTACAGGCAAGTTTTATGCACAAATCAAAAATGGGGCGCCTTTTGACATTCTGCTCGCAGCCGACGCAGCCACTCCCGAAAAACTTGAAAAGGAAAGTGCCGCCGTCGCCGGTAGCCACTTCACTTATGCGATCGGCAAACTGGTGCTCTGGTCTGCCAAGCCTGGTTTCGTGGACAGAAAAGGGAACGTATTAAAAGCAAAGCACTTCAAACACATTGCCATTGCCTCACCTAAGCTTGCCCCTTACGGTGCCGCAGCAATGGAAACCTTGATCAAGCTGGGGCTGCAAGAAACCTTGCAAGCTAAAATCGTACAAGGTGAAAACATCGCACAAACGCATCAGTTCATCGACAGCGGCAATGCTGAGTTGGGCTTCGTCGCATTGTCACAAGTCTACAAGGACGGGCGCGTTCAAAATGGATCGGCGTGGATCGTTCCTGACAAACTGTATCACCCGATCAAACAGGACGCTGTTCTTCTCTTGCCAGGAAAGGACAATGCTGCCGCCGTTGAATTGTTAAAATATCTTCGGTCTGATGCATCGCGCAAAATCATCAAATCATATGGCTATGCGTTTTGATGTGAATTGACTACGCGATGACTGAACTCGGCTTTTCTGCGCAGGCTTGCTCAACAATCTGGCTCACGATCAAACTCGCCCTCTTGACCACGGCGATTTTGATCGTCATCAGTACACCTATCGCCTGGTGGCTATCCCAAACCGCATCGCGATGGAAACTGCCTGTCAGCGCGCTGGTGACGCTTCCCATGGTTTTGCCCCCTAGCGTACTGGGGTTTTACCTGCTCGTCGCCATGGGGCCACATGGCCCCATTGGCCGCTTTACCGAAACCATCGGCATTGGTTTACTGCCTTTCAGCTTTGGGGGACTGGTTATCGCGTCGGTTTTTTATTCGCTGCCCTTCGTTGTGCAACCCATCCAGAATGCTTTTGAAACCATTGGGCGCGGTCCGCTGGAAGCGGCAGCGACCTTGCGCGCTTCACCGTTCGATACTTTTTTCAATGTCACCCTGCCGCTGGCAAAACCCGGCTATCTCTCTGCAACGGTAATGGGTTTTGCGCATACCGTTGGTGAATTTGGCGTGGTGCTGATGATCGGCGGGAATATTCCAGATAAAACGCGCGTCATCTCCGTACAAATTTTCGATCACGTCGAAGCCCTCGAATACGCACAGGCGCATTGGCTTTCCGCTGGCATGCTGGTTTTTGCGTTTGTCTCGCTCATCGCACTGCACTGGCTCAACCCAACGGGAAAACGCAAGTGAATTCGATTTACACGCGCGTCCAAGTCAATTACCCAGGATTTGCCTTGGCAGTGGATATTGAATTACCTGACAAAGGCATCACCGCACTATTTGGCTCGTCGGGCGCTGGCAAGTCGACCCTGCTACGCGTCATCGCCGGACTGGAACGCGGGCATGGGTGCAACATACGGGTGGGTAAGGACATCTGGCAAGATGATGCACAAGGTATTTTTGTCCCGACACATCGCCGTCCACTCGGATTCGTTTTCCAGGACGTTCACCTGTTTGAACACCTAAGCGTGCAACGCAATCTTGAATTCGGCATGAAACGCGTGCCACCATCGAATCGCAAGATCGCGATCAACCATGTCATCGATTTGCTTGGGATCAGCCATTTGATGGAGCGACGTCCCGCCACGCTTTCGGGTGGCGAACGTCAACGCGTCGGTATTGCGCGCGCGCTGGCCGCCAGTCCGCGTCTGCTTCTGCTGGATGAACCGCTGGCGGCACTCGACATGCCGCGCAAACTGGAAATCCTCCCATATCTGGAACGACTCAATACCGAACTTGATATTCCGATGCTCTATGTAAGTCATGCGATCGATGAAGTGGCACGTCTGGCTGACTATATGGTCATGCTGGAAAATGGCAGCCTCGTTGCCAGTGGCGCCATCGGCGACATGATGACGCGCCTGGATTTGTCGCTGGCACATGGCGATACTGCGGCTGCCCTTATTGACGGTTACGTCGCAGAACGCGACGAAGCTTTTCATCTGGTCGGTGTGGCATTTTCCGGCGGGCAAATTTTGCTGCCGAATGATGCGGCACATCTTGGACAACGTGTACGCCTGCGCGTTCAGGCACGCGACGTAAGTTTGACGCTGGCGCCACAAACCAGCACCAGCATTCTGAACAGCATTCCTGTGATTGTCACCGACATATCGCAAGACGCGACTGGACAAGTCATGATCGGGCTGAATGCGAGCGGCACGCGGCTTTTGTGCCGCATTACCCGCAAATCTGCGCATACGCTTCAACTGGAACCGGGCAAATCGCTATTCGCTCAAGTCAAAGGCGTTGCGATTATTTAAACTGCTCATACCTTATTGACCGAACTTGCTCACGGGGATAACTTGCCCTGCCGAAGTTGCATCGTAACCGGGCATATCATTGAGAATGGCGCGCCAAGGTTTGCTTCTGAGTGTTTTCACCAATTTCTTGACAGCCGGTTCCTGCAAAGCTTCTGTCTGGCAAGCAAAGTAATACTGCTCTTGCGCAAGCGGAATGAAGCCAAGGTTAAAGTGCGCCGCTGCGGCTTCGATGCCAAATCCGACATCGAACTGTCCGCAAGCCACAGCAGCAGCCACGGCAAGATGCGTGGTCTCTTCCACTTCAAAACCATTGACCAGTGCTGGTGTAATGCCGGCCTTTGACAGCAAATGCTCCACTGCGATGCGTGTGCCCGATCCTTTTTCGCGGTTCACGAAACGTATATCCGCGCGCTTCAAGTCGTTCAGTCCTTGTATGCGTTTAGGGTTATTGGGCTTCAGCATCAATCCCTGCGTCCGCACCAGAAAGCGGATCAAGCTATGCGTTTCCGGCTTGAGCAATTTTTTGAACGGTTGCAATTCTTTTGACCCGGCATTCCCGCCCAACATCACATGCAAGCCCGCCAGGGTACATTCCCCCCGGGTCATGGCGGCAAGCGATGTCAGGCTGCCTTGAAAGCGCAAATTCAGATGCAAGCCCTGACTGCTGAGCACGTCTTTCAAGCGATTCAGCGCCAAGTCGTGGCTCGCGGATACCGACAAGACGTGGGCATTTTCATCGAAGGCCAGCGCAAATTCCCGCTCCATTTCGCTGACCAGGCTATCCACCTGGGGCAAGACGCGCGCCTTGGCACGCTGCTCAGCAAAGAGCAGCTTTTCTCCAAATGGGGTCAACCGCGCGCGTTCGCCTTTCTTCCAGACGATCAATTCCGCGCCGAGTTTGGTTTCCCATCGCTTGAGCGCACCCCATACGTGTCGATACGAAAAGCCCGTTTCGGCCGCCGTTTTGGAAATGGAACCCGTGCTGTGTATGGCTTCCAGCAAAACAAAGAGCGGGTTTTCAAGTTGTCGCTTTTTGTCGTGCGATTCGGTAAATGTGTAGTCCAGCTTGATATGCAACATAGGAACAAGTCTTCATATGGGAAATTAGTGCGGCGGAAAGTAATATAGCACCTCCGGCAGACAGAGAGGTTATCTCGGTGTCAATCCATCTAACTGCCCTCGCCATACAAGTCGCTATACACATCGCAACACACCAAGGAGCATGTCATGAACCAATTCAAAAAAATGCTGGGAATACTGGGGCTTTCCCTGACATTGACCCTGCCCGCATTCGCACAAAACATCATCAAGCTTTCCACCACCACCAGCACCGACAACTCGGGATTGCTGAAATTTCTGCTGCCCGCATTTGAAGCCAAAACCGGCAACAAGGTGCATGTCATCTCTGTCGGTACGGGCAAGGCGCTGGAACTGGCGAAGAACGGCGATGTGGATGTCACGCTCGTGCATGCCCGCCCATCCGAAGATAAATTCGTTGCGGCAAAGCACGGCGTCAACCGCCGCGACGTGATGTATAACGATTTCATTCTGGTGGGGCCAGAAAACGATCCGGCCGGTATCAAAAAAAGTAAGAACGTGATCGATGCGATGAGACGCATTGTCGCCAGCGGCAAACCGTTTATTTCGCGCGGCGACAATTCCGGCACGGATCAAATGGAGCGCGCCTACTGGAAAGAAGCCGGCACCCAGCCGAAAGGCAAAGCCTACGTTTCTGCGGGTTTGGGCATGGGCGAAGTGCTGACGATGGCGGGGCAAATGGAGGCTTACACATTGACGGATCGCGCCACTTATGGCGCCTACCGCGCAAAGACTGGACTGGCCATCGTGTTTGAAGGCGACCCGAAAATGTTCAACCCCTATGGCATCATTGCGGTCAATCCCAAAAAATACCCTGACATCAACTACAAAGGGGCGATGCAACTGATCGAGTGGATCACTTCCGCCGAAGGACAGAAAATGATTGCCAACTTCAAGGTCGATGGACAGCAATTGTTTTTCCCGTCTTACTCGCCAAAAAAGAAGAAGGCCAAACGCTAAGTCGCTTTTAAAAAGTAGCGCAGTATAAACGACATGGGAACGACATGCACTTGATCGACTCGGTTCGCGAAGCGTTCGGTCTGTTGCTGACTGGTGACCCCGATCTCTGGCTGATCATCTGGATTTCCCTCAAGACATCCGTGATCAGCCTTATCATCGCTACCCCCATTGCGGTAGCGGCGGGATATGTAATGGGGTCGCGCAAATTTTTGGGGCGTCGCGTCCTGATCTGGTTGACGCAAGCTTCCTTGTCCTTCCCCACTGTGCTGATCGGGTTACTACTCTATCTGATGCTGTCGCGCCAGGGACCGCTCGGCGATTTGAAATGGCTCTTCTCGCAATCCGGTCTCATCGCTGGACAAGTTTTGATCGGCTTGCCGGTACTCACCGCGTTTACGCTGGCTTCGGTGCAAGCCGCCGATCCGCGCTTTGCGGAAACAGCCGTCACGCTGGGCGCTTCGCGCCTGCGTGTCATGTGTACCGTTTTGCATGAGGTGCGCTTCGGCGTCATGGCCGCCATCATCACCGGCTTTGGTCGCATCCTGGCCGAAGTAGGATGTGCGCTGATGGTGGGCGGCAATATCGCCGAACACACGCGCACGATCACCACCGCCATCGCACTGGAAACCAGCAAAGGTGAATTCGCACAAGGCATTGCGCTAGGCATCATCCTCATCGTCATCGCCTTGTTCATCAATGCTGCACTGATGCTACTGCAGGGTAAAGCCAATGTCTCGGGAGTGCAGGGATGACTTCGCTCCTCTCCATACACGGATTGAAGAAACGTTTCGATGAGCGCGTACTGCTGGACATTCCTGCGCTCACGCTTGAGCTTGGCAGCGCTTATCTGCTAACAGGTGTGAATGGCAGCGGCAAAACGACCTTGCTGCGCATTCTCGCGGGACTGGAACCGGCAGAAATTGCAGCGTCAGCATTTCATGGGCAATCCATTTCTCTCTCCCCATACCCGAAAGAGCTGCGTGATGCCATCGTGTATGTACATCAGCAACCTGTGCTTTTTTCTACCAGTCTCGAAAAAAACATTGGCTATGGCTTACGCGCGCGCGGCGTGGGGAATGCCGAAATTAAAAAACAGGTGGGCGAGGCCATGGCGTGGGCTGGCGTCGCCCACTTGCGCGATCATGATCCTGCCACACTTTCTGGCGGTGAAAAACAACGCATCGCGCTGGCGCGTGCCAAAGTACTGAAGCCGCGATTACTGCTACTTGACGAACCGACCGCGAATCTGGATGAAGCTGCAAAAGCACAGGTCGCCGCGCTCATTCCTGCTTTTGTTCAAGAAGGCGGCAGCATTTTAATCGTGTCGCATGATCACCAGCTAATCGATTTACCGAACATCACGTGGATGACACTCAAGGAGGGCAACATACTTTTCCCCTCTGGCGCATAGGCACAAGATTGCATAACACGCCTCCTGCAAAAAAATTTATTCAGGAATATACTTCTACTCAACGGATGCGGCGCCTTCCGTTTTTTCATCAAGTCCTTGCGCAGCAAAAAAATGGAGGCTCCCTCATGAACGCAAGCATCAATATCCCCAAGCATGATTTGTTAATTGACGGCAAACGCGTTCCCCCTGGCACAGGCAATTATTCCACCATCCTCAATCCGGCAACTGAAGAAGTCATCGCCTATGTCGCCTCCGGTAGCGCGCGAGACGTTGACGTTGCCGTGCGCGCCGCGCGCGCCGCACTGAAGGTCTGGAACGGGATTCGCGCCGCCGAACGCGGCATGATCCTGAATCGTCTGGCCGATCTGATGGAAAAAAATCAGGATGAGTTGATTTCGCTGGAAAGCACGAATGCGGGTAAGCCAATCGCCAGCGTACGGCGACAAGACATGCCTGCGGCCATCGACACCACACGATATTACGCCGGATGGACTGACAAAATCATGGGGCAAGTGGTTCCGGCACGCACCGATGCACTCACCTACACCGTGCGGGAGCCCGTCGGCGTGGTCGGCGCAATCGTGCCGTGGAATTTCCCGATCATGATCGGCATGTGGAAAATCGCACCGGCGCTGGCCTGCGGTTGCACCATGGTTGTCAAACCGGCAGAACTTACGCCACTAACCGCAATTCGCATCGGTGAACTCGCACTGGAAGCTGGCATGCCGCCGGGCGTGTTGAACATTGTGACAGGACGCGGCAGTGTCGTCGGCGATGCGATGGTCGCACATCCGGGCGTGGATAAAGTCACCTTTACCGGATCGCCCAACATCGGTCGCGGCATCATGCAAGGCGCCGCGAGTAACTTCAAGCGCATTACGCTGGAACTCGGCGGTAAGTCTGCCAATATCATCTTCAAGGATGCCGACCTTGACAATGCGGTACGTGCAGGTGCCTCTGGCGTGTTTTTCAACGCCGGTCAGGTGTGCTCCGCCGGATCGCGCATTCTGGTGCAAAACGAAGTGTATGACGAAGTCGTCGACCGATTGATCCAGCGCGCAAAAGAAATTCGGATCGGCGACACCGTTCAGCAAGACACCATCATGGGACCTCTGGTCTCTTCAGGACAGATGAAGACCGTGCTCGACTATATTGATATCGGCAAGAAAGAAGGCGCGTCTTGCATTTACGGTGGCGAGCGTGTTGACCGCAAGGGCTTTTACGTGGAGCCAACCATCTTCACCAACGTCGAGCATGAAATGCGTATTTCGCAGGAAGAAATTTTCGGTCCCGTCGCAAGCGTGATCCGTTTCAAGGATGAAGCCGATGCCATAAGAATTGCAAATGGCACCGCCTTCAGTCTGGCTGCCGGCGTCTGGAGTGGGGACATCGGCCGCGTACATCGTGTCGCACATGCCCTCAAGGCAGGGACAGTCTGGATCAACACCTACGGGTTTACCGATGTGCGTTTGCCTTGGGGTGGAACGGGCGAATCAGGCTTTGGGCGTGAACACGGTGAAGCTGCGCTGGAAAACTTCACTGAACCAAAAACCATCTGGCTGTCGCTGACGGAGCGGCTCGGCAGTCCGCGATAGGGTTCGCAAAAAACTGGGGCGACATCAACAACTTGATGTCGCCCCAAATTTTAATGCACTTAAATCGCGTTAACCTCACACCAACGCCGCCTCACGCAGTTCGTTCTTCATCGTGGTATAGGCATTCGCCACATGCGCCTCTGCCCACTTCTGATCATCGATTTTTTCCACTTTGACCGCAGCGTGTTTGTACTCCGGTGTGCGGGAAATCGGATCCAGATGATCAAGCGTCAGCTCATTGCACGCGCCGATCCACCACTGGTAGGTCATGTACACTGCGCCCTTGTTGGTGCGATCGCTCACCTGCGCGCGCGACATCACTTTGCCGCGACGCGATGAAATCCATACCAGTTCCTCATCCTTGATGCCCAGCGCCTTCGCATCTTCGGTATTCATTTGCACATGCCCCGGCTCGTCCGCCAAGGTTTGCAATGCAGCGCAATTGCCCGTCATCGAACGACAGGAGTAATGTCCGACTTCGCGCACGGTGCACAAAGCCATCGGATACTCTGCATCGATTTGCTCAGCAGGCGGAATCCAGTCGCTGGCAAACAATTGCGCCTTGCCACTCGGTGTGTCGAACTTGTTATCCTTGTACAGCCAGTTGCGCCCCGGATCGTCGAGCGTGAGCGAGGGCCATTGCACGTAGCCGAGACCCGCCAGCTTTTCGTACGTTGCACCATAAAACAGTGGGCAGAGCTCACGAATCTCATTCCAGATTTGCTCTGTGTTTTCATACTTCATCGGATACCCCATCGCCGTCGCCATCAGACTGTGAATTTCCCAATCGCGCTTGACGTCGCCTTTTGGCTCCACCGCTTTATAGAAACGCTGGAAGCCGCGATCCGCGCTGGAATACACGCCCTCGTGTTCGCCCCAGGACGTCGCCGGGAAAATCACGTCTGCCGCCATCGCCGTCTTGGTCATGAAGATATCCTGCACAATCATGAGATCCAGTTTCGCAAATTCTTCACGCAGCACGCCCAAATCCGGTTCGGTTTGCAAGGGGTCTTCACCGAAAATATAAAAGGCCTTGATCTTGCCATCATGGATTTCATGCGGCACTTCGGTCAGGCTTACGCCTTTTTTCGATGGCAGATTTTTCACGCCCCAAGCTTTTTCAAACTTTTCGCGCGATTTTGCATCTGTGACTTTTTGGTAACCGGGGAAGTCGCCGGGCAATGCGCCCATATCGCATGCGCCTTGCACATTGTTTTGACCGCGCACCGGGCCCACACCGACATTGGGGCGACCCAGGTTGCCAGTGATCGTCGCAAGACTCGACAAGCCGCGCACCACATCCACGGATTGCCCCCACTGCGTCACACCCATGCCCCACAAAATGGTGGCAGACGGCGCCGCAGCGTACATGCGCATCGCGTTGCGGATCAATTGCGGATCCAGTCCGGTAATGGATGCCGCATATTCCGGCGTGTATTTCGCCACAGTCTGCTTGTATGCGTCGAAACCTTCGCTGAATTGTTCGGTGTAAGCCTTGTTGTACAGACCTTCGTTGATCAACACATTCGCAAACGCGTTCACCAGTGCCATGTTGGAACCGTTCTTCAGCGGCAGGTAAAGATCGGCAATGCGCGCTGTTTCAATCACGCGCGGATCGCAAACGATGATCTTCGCACCTTTTTCCTTGGCCTTGATGATGCGACGCGCAACAATGGGATGCGAATCCCCAGCGTTATAACCAAACACCAAAATGCACTTGGTATCTTCAATTTCGACAATCGAATTGCTCATCGCGCCGTTGCCGAGCGTGCGCTCCAGTCCTGCGACGGAGGGCCCGTGGCACACACGCGCGCAGCAATCCACATTGTTCGTTCCGACTGCAGCGCGGGCAAATTTCTGCATCACGTAATTGGCTTCGTTGCCGGGGCCGCGCGAACAACCCGAAACCATGATCGCATCTGAGCCATGTTGTTTCTTGATTTCCATCAGCCGCGCACTCGCAAAACCAATGGCCTCATCCCAGCTCACCGCTTCAAACGACGCGCCACGTTTGCGACGAATCAGCGGTTGCGTCAAGCGCGGCGTCAACAATTGGGTGTCGTTCAGAAAATCCCAGCCGTAATACCCTTTCAGGCACAACTCGCCTTCGTTAGTCACGCCGTTGGCGCCTTCGGCACCAACAATCTTGCCGTCCTCAACCAGCAAATTGATTTTGCAGCCAGAAGCGCAATAGGGACAAACGGTGATCACTTTTTTCATGACGGCCTCGCTGAGGTTTTTTAAAAATTCGTTTCCAAAACTTGTGGGCTTTAGCGAAATACGTGTTGCGGCATCCCGTTGAGAGCGTGCTCGCGCCTTTCGCTGCTGAACTCGCGCAAGGCGTCGGCATCCACCAAAAAGAGTGCTTTGGTCGGACACACCGGAATACATGCAGGGCCGCCGGAGACATCAATGCACAAATCGCATTTGTGCGCCTGCATCACAAAAGAGCGAACGCTCAAAGATCCCAAAGCGGGGCGCTCGACTGACACGGGCACCATTTCCATTGCACCGAAAGGACAAGCGATCACGCACGTCTGACAACCGATACAGCGCTCTGCAGTCAATTGCACCGTACCACGGTCATATACCAGTGCACTGGACGGACAGGCGTTCACGCACGGCGCGTTCTCGCACTGGCGGCATTGCACCGGCGCGGTTGTCTTCAAGCTTTTCACCAGCTTGAGACGCGGTCGAAAATTGGACGGTGTCAGCGCTGATTCGCCATTGTTGATTGGATGCGCCTGTGCACACGCCACTTCGCATGTGCGGCAGCCTATACATTTGTCGGGTTGCGCAATGACGAAACGGCTCATGCTGGGTTCTCCTTACTGTACTGACGTAGTTAAAAAATGATGATGCAAACGTTCGGCACCGCCGAGCGACAAGGCATTTCAAAATAAGCGTCCGATTATAGGGGAGCACCAGAAAGCTTGCCGATATGAAATGGCTTTCTATGCAAAGCATTTCTTACCAGATGCCTGGGATCGCAGTGGTTGTCTTATCGCCGACGCGCGGAAATGATGGGCAAACACTTACGGTTTAGCCCAATAAAAAAGGCGCGCTTTCGCGCGCCTTCATCAGCTTTGACGAATACGGATTAACGACTTTCAGCCGCTTCCATGCTGGCGAGCGCCTGTTGGCGACGCTGTTCGCTCACGCTTTCCAGACTGGACGGTTCAATCAATATCAATGCATTGGTTGGACAGACTGGAATACACGCCGGGCCTTCTGCGCGATCGATGCACATATCGCACTTGTGCGCTTGGGATACAGTTCTGCGTGCAGCAAGCGATCCCAGTTCAGATTGTTTGACCAGGACGTCAACCATTTCCATGGCACCGAACGGACAGGCCACCACGCAAGTCTGACAACCGATACAGCGACCGGCAATCAATTGCACCGTGCCATTGCTATACACCAACGCTTCGGTCGGGCAGGAATTCACACAAGGCGCGTTTTCGCACTGGCGGCATTGCACCGGCGCGGTAACAGTCGCACTTTTCACCACTTTCAAGCGCGGCTTGAAATTTTCTGGAGACAGGTTCTGTAATCCCCCATCGATCATGGGATGCGCCAGCACACACGCCACTTCGCAGGTACGACAACCGATACATTTACTGGGTTCTGCAATTACGAACCGATTCATTGAGCGTCTCCTCTTTCTCACCTAGATATGCATTCATTTACTTATTTTTGCAGGTGCGCAAGCCATGCTATCCTTGCAGCCGACAAACCGCCATTATATCCAGATATTGCGGTTTCCAGACATGCTTTGTGAATACCCTCATCATGCATGCCATGGATGCATTATAGACAACACGTCCCGCCCACAAGGCCAAGCGGCTGTCCTTATTCGCTTTTGTAGCCTCTAAGCTTCTCTCATTGGGAGCTTCTGCGGCTTTTTTGTTTTTTTGTAATCAGGATAACAATGGCCTCTGAAAAGAACACCGACAACGCTCCCAAAACCTGCCCCGTTACCACAACGCTCAAGACCTTGCGCGCCCAATTGCGCCAATCTGAACGCGCAGCCCCCGCCGTGCGCGCAGCCCTCGCCTCGACTGTTCGCATCATTACGGAAATTCACCTCGGGCGGGGCATCTTAGGACACCTGACAGAACTGGAAGCGCTGTCACAAAAACTAGCCAAACTTGCACCCCAAGCCGCCGTGATCCTGTCTGAAACGCTCAAGACGTCGCGTGACGAATGGCAGCAACACGTCACCGAAAACACCTGCGAGACGAACGCCTGCATGCAACCGCGCACCGTACCGTGCCAGGAAGCTTGCCCGGCACATATCGACATTCCGACCATGATCGCCTACATCGGCCAAGGCAAATATGATGCGTCTCTCGACGTATTGCTCAAAGATTCGCCGCTGCCCAACTCCTGCGGCCTAGTCTGCCCTGCGCCTTGCGAAAACGCGTGCGTGCAAAAAGATGTGAGCACGGCTGTCTTGATCAAACCGATGAAATCCGTCGCCGCGCGTTGCGCGAGCGCTTATCCGCTCCCGAAATGCGATACACCATCTGGCAAAAAAGTGGCCATTGTGGGCGCTGGCCCAGCAGGCTTGACCGCCGCCTATTATCTGGCGCAAAAAGGCCACCAAGCAGAAATCTTCGATGAGCGCGAACATGCGGGCGGCATCATGCGCTACGGCATTCCCGAATACCGCTTGCCTAACAATGTGCTCAACGCCGAAGTCGACATGATCAAATCACTCGGCGTAAAAATCCACTTGAATACGCGCATTGCCAACCTGAAGGATTTGCGCGAAAAGGGTTTCGACGCCATCTTCCTCGCCACCGGTTTGCAAAAATCGAAAGGCATGGGCGTGGACGGTGACGATCAACCCTTCGTGCTTGGCGGCATTGATTTCCTGAGCGCGGTACGCAACGGCAAGAACCCACGCGTAGGTCCGCATGTTGTCGTGATCGGTGGCGGCAATACCGCGATCGACGCCGCGATGACCGCTTTCCGCCAAGGTGCCACCAAAGTGGAGATATGGTACCGCCGCACGCGCAAGGTCATGCCGGCCAATCCGCACGAAGTGGACATGGCGCTGGACGAAGGCGTTGTGCTTCACGAATTCTGGGCGCCCAGCAAAATCCTGCCTGGCAACAAGATCGAATTTGTCCGCAACAGCGCTGCGCCCGATGCGGCAACGACCCAACCCGTCGTCATCCAGCCGGATCATGTCATCGCCGCGATTGGGCAAGACCCGGACAACGACTACCTTGACGGGAACGACATCGAACTCAAGTGGGGCAACATCGTCGCAGATCCTGTGACCTTGATGACGGGCATTCGTGGCGTCTTCTCCGGCGGCGACATTCAACATGGCGGCAGTACCGTCGTGGCTGCGATTGGTTCCGGCAAGCGCGCCGCCGAATCGATCAATGCTTATTTGACCGATAGTCAAATGGATCTGGAATCGCTCAAGCCGCAGCGTCGTGCGTTCGCGCCGCTCGTCAAAGGTAATGCTGAAACGCGTACCGATCCACATCGTCCGCATGTGCCGGAAAACGATCCGATAGAACGTCGCACGCAGTTCACACCGATTCAGCTCGACTTCGACGAAAACGTCGCACGCATCGAAGCAGAACGCTGCCTGCGCTGCGATCTCTGCATCGGGTGCGGCTTGTGCGAACTCGCGTGCATTGAAGTCGGTGCAGAAGCCTTGCGGATGGTGGATACCACCAATGGTCGTCTCGTGTTCGATGGCTTCCTGCGTCCCGCCACCATGTGCATCGGTTGCGGTGCCTGCGCCGCGGTTTGCCCGACCGGCGCGATCACGGTAGAAACCATCGGCACCGAACGCGTCACCACCATCACCGGCACTGTCGTGCGCAAGCAACCGCTAATGGCATGCTCAGTCTGCGGCGTCCCGTGGTCTACCAAGACGCAATTCGAAGCGATGCAAAAACGTTTGGGACTCAACTCCAACGCACCGTGTGTTTGCCCGTCTTGCGCCCGCACGCAAACCAGCAAGGTCATGGATGCGATGTATCGGTAAAAATAAATGGGTAAAAAATGGGGTCAGCGTTTTTTTACGCGTAGCGTAAATTACACTGACCCTATTTTTTGAGCTGCAAAGCTTGAGAAGAAAAACCGGGGTCGGCAGTTTTATTTCGCGCAGCGAAATTTACTCCGACCCCGAATTTTTCTGACCGAATTTTTGACCAAAATTATTCGCCCTTGCACATATAACATGAACTTGTGAGAACATACAGATTGTGATTAAATACGCGCCGCATTTCTTACAAGGAGCTGCCCCATGATACGCAAAAACCCCAACGGCGATTTACCGGTCATCCACGAGAGCGCCTACATCGACTTCACCGCCATTATCTGCGGCAAGGTCATCATAGAAGAAAATGTTTTTGTCGGCCCTTACGCTGTCATCCGTGCAGATGAACTGGATGAGAACGGCAACATCGAACCGATCCGCATCGGTGCGGATACCAATATCCAGGACGGCGTTGTCATCCACTCCCGAGCGGGAACCCCCGTCATCATCGGGAAACACAGCTCCATCGCGCATCGCGCCATCGTGCATGGCCCCTGTACCGTTGGCGATGGCGTATTCATCGGTTTCAACAGCGTCCTGTATAACTGTACCGTCGGGCACGGCTGCGTCGTGCGACACAACGCGGTCGTTGACGGTGCCGATTTGCCGCCGGGGTTTTACGTTCCGTCCACGGAACGCATCGGCCCGGCAACCGATCTCGAAGCCATGCGTAAAGTAACGCCCAGACAATCCGACTTTTCAGAAAGCGTCGTGCGTACCAATCATGCGCTGGTGCAGGGGTATAAGAAGTTGCATAATGAGTTTTGATTTTCAGCGCGCCTGCTGAGTGGTTTGCTCGGGGCGCGAGGAAAAACCGCGCAACGCCAGTGGCGTGCGCATACTGAGCTGCTAGCTCGGAGCATGAGGAAAAACCGGGGTCAGCAGTCAAATATCGCGAAGCGAATTTTGACTCTGACCCTGAATTTTTCCGGATTCAAAGCAAGATGGAATTTGCTACAGTACGAACTTGCCGGGGGTAGCCCGGCGGCTACATTCTTTTCTTGTCTCGCCAAGAAAAGAATGCAAAAGAAGGCGACCGCGGCGCCGCTGACTTCACCGCTGTCGTGAAGGCAAAAGCGGGAAGCAAAAAAACTCGCTTCGCTCAAACAGTTTTTGCTTCTTGATCCGCTTTTACCTCCCCGCCATCGGCAGCGTCGCAAGCGGAGGGAAAACCAGCGTCAACTCACAAATTTTTGAACCAATCCTTGTCTATCGTAATTTTTTCCACAACCTCTGTTTTAACACCTAATTGCAATTCTTTAAGCTTTTCAGCAAGCTGATCTCCATCCACTAGATCAATAGGCGGCGCCCCATCGCGTGTAGCCTCTTTAATTGCTGCAGGAGTAAATGTGCCGGTAGTGATAAATAACCCTTTATCAGCTCTACCAACCATTGCTCCTCGAAAATCCCTTATCTCGCCTGCAGAGATTGAACCCTGCCATTTTTTGCATTGAAAAATTACGTGAAAACTCATAAATCCGTGAATCTTCGCAATCCCCTTCCCATCAATTCCACCGTCTCCAGTTCTACCCGTTACTTCTACCTGTACAAACCCTGATTCACGCAAAAGCCTCTGGGCTAACCTTTCAAAGGCATCAGGCTTTATATCTTTTATTAGGAGATGGTATAACTCTTCTCTCCATTCAAGGTTTTCCTCTGGAGAATCACCCCCTGACAATTCTGCTCCATTGCTTTCTGAAGGTTTTGAACTTACCTCTTTTTTATCTGCCTCTCTAACAGCTTTTACTACAACTTGAGGATTAACAGATTTCTTTTCTTTAGCAAGAGCAGTTAACGTCCAAACGCCGCGACTTGAATTCTCCAGAAAACCAAACTTTTTTAAGTACGTTCGCGCCCAAGCTAAACGATATGCAACCTCGGACTGATTGGTCTTCTCAGGATTATGTGGGACAGATGCAATATCTTCACCAATAGATTCCAATTCCAATACTTTTTCATAGATCTCTTCAATGGATCCAGAACCACCTAGCGCCCCAAGCGCCTTGAGTAGCGGATTCATCAACGCATCAAAAGTCGGCATCTGGGCACTCATTAATTACTCCTGGTGAGGTGATAGAAAATTAAAGTGGGCGTACTCGATTTCTTTTTTGGCTTGTGCAATAAATTTCCAAAAAACATTAAGCAATTTCGGAGTCTGGTTTTCATCCGCTTAGACGCTGCCGCTGGCAGAAAGCAAAAGCGGATTAGAAACAAAATTTGTCTGAGCGCAGCGAGTTTATTTTGTTTCCCGCTTTTGCTGCACTGGCAGCGGGAACCCGCAGGGCTGCGTCTCGCGGTCGCCTTCTTTGGCCTACCTTTCTTGGCGAGACAAGAAAGGTAGGTAGCCGCCGGGCTACCCCCGGCAAGTTCGATCTACAGCTACTTCACTACGTAGTGACACCGCACCCCTCACCCCGACCCTCTCCCGCAAGGGGAGAGGGGGTTAAAGACAATCACACCACCATCGTCTGCGCCTCATCCCCCTTGCGCGCACGAATCTCACCGATTTTATAAACCGTTTCACCCGCTGCTTTCAATTGCGCCATCGCCGCATCGGCATTTTCTTTCGCGACAATCACGACCATCCCAATGCCGCAGTTGAATACACGATGCATTTCCGCATCCGCCACGCCGCCATGTTGTTGCAGCCACTGGAACAGCGGCGGCAGCGTCCAGCTATCGCGTTGCAACACCGCCGTGAGATTCTCGCGCAGCACGCGCGGCACGTTGTCCACCAGCCCGCCGCCGGTGATGTGCGCCATGCCTTTGACTTCCATCGCAGCCATCAGCGCGAGCAGCGGCTTCACGTAAATGCGCGTGGGTGCCATCAGGGCATCCGCAAGTTTGCGGCCGTGGAAATCGGCGTTGAGATCGGGTTTTGCCACCTCGATGATCTTGCGTACCAGCGAGTAACCATTGGAATGTGCCCCGCTTGAAGCCAAGCCCAACACCACGTCACCCGGCACGATCTTGCTGCCGTCAATGATTTTGGATTTTTCAACCGCGCCCACCGCAAAACCGGCCAGATCGTATTCGCCGTCCGGGTACATGCTGGGCATTTCCGCGGTTTCGCCGCCGATCAGCGCACATCCCGCCTGTTCGCAACCTTGGGCAATGCCCTTGATCACGTCAGTCGCGGTGACCACATTGAGTTTGCCGCAGGCGAAGTAATCGAGGAAGAACAGCGGTTCCGCACCCTGTACCAAGATGTCGTTGACGCTCATGGCGACCAAATCGATCCCGACCGTGTCGTGGCGGTTCAGATCAAACGCCAGGCGCAGCTTGGTGCCGACGCCATCGGTGCCGGAAACCAGCACGGGTTCCTTGTATTTTTTGCTAATTTCGAACAGGGCGCCAAAGCCCCCGATCCCGGCCAGCACCCCTTCGCGCATGGTGCGCTTGGCAAAAGGCTTGATGGCTTCGACCAATGCATCGCCTGCGTCAATATCAACCCCGGCGTCGCGGTAAGAAAGGGAAACATTTGATGGTTTGTTCATGGTGTCTTTGGTGCCCAGGCGGTTAAAATAGGGTTGTTTGCGAGACGCAAAAACGCCATTTTATCAAACTGCCCCGATAAGCCACCCAATAAACGCTACAAGCAACCGCAAAACAAACCATGCTCAATTCCTTCACGACCAGCCAGAAACAAACCGTCCTGTGGGTGGGACTCTGGCTGTTGCTGATGGTTTTTCTGGTGTTGCTGGGGCCCATCATGACCCCCTTCATTGCGGGCGCCATTCTGGCCTATGCGCTCAACCCCCCTGTCGAGCGCATCTGTGCCTGGCGAATTGGACGGTTTCGCCTGCCGCGCATTGTCGCCGTCATCATTGTGATGCTGTTGCTGATCTTGGCGATAACCGCACTTATTTTGTTGGTGGTGCCCATCCTGCAAAAAGAAGTGCCCATGCTGTATGACAGAATTCCCGGCTTGCTGGTGAAGCTGAACCACGCATTCGAGCCGCTGATGCAAGAGCTCGATATTCACCCCAATCTGGATGCCGCAGGGGTGAAAAAATTCGTCACGGAACAATTTGCCGCCGGCCGCACCTGGTTCTGGCGATCGATTATTGCCTCGGCGCGCGTGGGTGGCTCCGCTTTGTTGAGCTGGATGATCACGCTGATTTTGACCCCCGTCGTACTGTTTTACCTCCTGCTGGACTGGCGTCACTTATTGCGCGTACTGACGAACGCGGTGCCGCGCCGGTGGATGAAAAAGACGCTGACCATGGCCAAAGAAATTGATGAGTTGCTCGCACAATATCTGCGCGGCCAGTTGCTCGTCATGCTCACACTTGCCGTTTACTATTCTGCCTGCCTGGCGATATTCGGATTTGACGTAGCGCTACCGGTTGGCATCCTGACCGGCCTGCTGATATTCATTCCCTACGTGGGGTTCGGCATTGGTCTCGTCCTCGCCACCATAGCGGGTCTGCTGCAATTCGACGGCTTTCAGGGATTGGTCTACATTGCCTTTATCTACGGCGGCGGACAGGTCATCGAAGGGTTTTACCTGACCCCGAAACTGGTGGGAAAGCGCATTGGCCTGCACCCACTGATGGTGATCTTTGCGCTGTTTGCCTTCGGCAAAGTGTTCGGTTTCATCGGCGTATTGCTGGCTTTACCATCCTCCGCTGTACTGTCGGTCGCATTCCGGCATATACGCGCCCATTATTACAAGAGCAAGTTTTACACTACATGAGCATTGAATCATGCGACAACTGTTGCTGGATTTAGGTACGCAGCAGCCGCAAACCCTCGAATCCTTTGTCGTCGGCAAAAACCAGGAATTGACCCATCAACTCCGTCAGTTTGTCGCGCAATTGTCACCCGAGCATTTTGCCTATCTGTGGGGCGAACCCGCCTCCGGAAAAACACATTTACTGCGCGCGCTTGCGTCGCAAGCCGCCGCACGTTTTCTTGCGTCGGATGCGCCACTCGCAGACTTTGCCTATTCGCCAGACATTCAACTGTATTTGCTGGACGATTGCGACAAGCTCTCGCCCGATGCACAAATCGCTGCCTTCACGCTTTTTAATCAAGTGCGCGATCATGGCGGCTACATGATCTCAACCGGCAACGCCGCCCCCGCCACGCTGGCTGTGCGCGAGGATTTGCGCAGCCGCATGGGCTGGGGATTGATTTACCACCTCCACCGCCTGAGCGACGATGAAAAAATCACGGCGCTGACCCAGTCAGCACAAGCGAGAGGCTTGCTTCTATCGCCGGGCGTGTTACCCTATCTTATTACGCATTATCACAGGGACATGCGATCTCTCGCAACGATGCTTGATGCGCTGGATCGCTACTCGCTGGAAACCCAGCGCGCCATCACCCTGCCGCTTTTGCGTGAATTGCTGCAACAGGATGCAACATGAAAAACCTGACTTTATTTGATCTCGACCATACCTTGCTGCCGCTGGATTCCGATTACGAGTGGGGGCAATTTCTCACACGTATCGGTGCAGTCGACCCAGAAGAATTTGCCCGTCGCAACGAAGTTTTCTTTGCGCAGTATCAGGCAGGCACCCTTAACCCCATCGAATATCTTGAATTCGCATTGGGCACGCTTGCCCGATTTCCGCGCAAGCAGCTGGATGCCTGGCACGACCAATACATGCAGGAAGTCATCCGACCCGCCATCACGCCTGTCGCACGTGACTTGATCAAGCGCCATCAAGACACGAACGATCTGATTGCCATCATCACCGCCACGAATCGCTTCGTCACCGAACCCATCGCGCGTGAATTTGGCGTCGCGCATTTGCTCGCGCCGCAACCGGAAATGACGCCCGCAGGCGAAATCACCGGCAGGCTCTCCGGCAACCCGACCTTTGGCTCAGGCAAGGTCACACGCACACACGAATGGCTCTCGGAAATGGGGCGCACGCTCGACAGTTTTCAGAAGAGCCATTTTTACAGTGATTCCCAAAACGACATCCCTCTGCTCTCTATTGTCACGCATCCGGTTGCGACCAACCCGAACGCGAAACTCGAAGCCCACGCGAGAGAAAAAGGATGGCCACTACTGAAATTGTTTGAAGAGAAGTAAATGATCACTGGATTTTTCCGCAAGCTGATTCAACCCCGCTCTGGCAAGCCCGCCGGAAAGCCCTCGGCAAAACCAAGGAGCAAGCAAACGCTCATGGTTGCTGAGCCGACTGTCATCGGCGCGCAGGATCATCGCATTGATCCATCGCTGGTAACGAACAATGCCTTGCGCGTGACCCAAACCCTGCAAGACGCCGGTTTCAAAGCTTTCATCGTCGGCGGTGCCGTACGCGATCTGCTGCTTGGCATCAAACCCAAAGATTTTGACATCGCCACCAACGCCACGCCGGAGCAGATAAAGAGACTGTTCCGCCGCGCGTTCATCATTGGCAGACGTTTTCAGATTGTGCATGTGATGTTTGGGCAAGATGTGATTGAGGTCACGACTTTCCGTGGCACATCGGATGATAGCGCCAAGAAGGATGAGCATGGTCGCGTGTTGCGTGACAACACGTTCGGCGAACAACACGAAGATGCCGCGCGCCGTGATTTCACCATCAACGCCATGTATTACGACCCTGCCACGCAAACCGTGTTGGATTATCACGGTGGCATTGATGACTTGCGCCGAAAAATCCTGCGCATCATCGGTGTGCCCGAACTGCGCTACCGCGAGGATCCGATCCGCATGTTGCGCGTGGTGCGTTTTGCCGCAAAACTTCATTTTGCGATCGACCCGGCATCGCAAACGCCAATCCCCTTGATGGCGCCACTCATCGATAACGTGCCCCCTGCGCGCGTTTTCGACGAAATGCTGAAACTGCTTCTCGGCGGCGACTCCATGGCCTGCCTGCTTCAATTGCGGAATCAGGGTTTACATCATGGTTTGCTGCCACTGCTTGATGTTGTGCTGGAACAGCCCCTCGGCGAAAAATTTGTCACGCTTGCACTCGCGCAAACTGACTTGCGTGTCAAAATCGGCAAATCGGTATCTCCCGGATTTTTGTTTGCTGCGCTCTTGTGGCACGAAGTGCTGGAAAAATGGGCTGCCTATCGGGAGAGTGGTGAATATCCCATCCCTGCCTTGCATCTTGCCGCCGATGACGTATTGAGTGCGCAAACCGAAAAGCTGGCGCTGCAACGCAAAATCACCTCGGACATGCGGGAACTCTGGGCTTTGCAACCACGATTTGAACGGCGCAACGGCAAAGCGCCTTTCAAACTGCTGGAGCATCCGCGCTTTCGTGCCGCCTACGACTTCATGCAATTGCGTTGTGAATCCGGTGAAATCGATAGCGAGCTTGCTGACTGGTGGGCCGCGTTTCTGTTGGCCGACGACGCGACACGTGAAGTCTTGCTGGCCAAAAAACCAAAATCCTCCGACACCGCCGGCGCCCCAAAAAAACGGGCTTCACGTCGCGGTGGGCGCGGACGCAAAAAGGGCGAGGCGAATGGTAATAATCAGGGTAATGGCCATAGCAATGAGCACAACAACGGCAACGTCGAACATTCCTCCGAATGAAGAACGCATCGCAATCCGTCACAGCCTATATCGGCGTTGGTTCGAACCTTGGCAATCCGGTCGAGCACGTCAAGCGCGCGCTGGCGGCACTGGCATCCTTGCCAGACACGACGCTGGAACAACAGTCGTCCCTGTTCCGCACGACCCCGATTGACGCCAGCGGCGAGGATTTTATCAACACGGTTGTCAAACTGCAGACTCAACTCAACGCGCACGATTTGCTTCGCGAGCTGCAGCGCATTGAAAGCGATTTTGGCCGTGAGCGCCCATACGTTAATGCGCCACGCACGCTGGATCTGGACATCCTGCTTTATGGATCCCAACGCATTGCTTCGCCGGATCTGGTCATTCCACACCCGCGCCTCACGCAGCGCGCGTTTGCACTGATTCCACTGTTACAGCTTGACCCTTTCATCCAGATTCCCGGTGCCGGGCTCGCCCACAGCTTCGTGCCGAATGTTTCTGGACAACCCATCAGTAAAATAATGGTCTAAGCTGACTCATACGGGAGGTCGTCATGCAAATTCCTGCCATCGTCCAAACTACTGGCTTGCTCGTTTTATCCAACATTTTCATGACGGTCGCTTGGTATGGCCATTTAAAAAATCTGTCGAGCAAAACCTGGTACGTAGCGGCGATCATCAGCTGGGGAATCGCCCTGTTTGAATACCTGCTGCAGGTGCCGGCCAACCGTATCGGCTACAATCATTACAGTTTGGCGCAACTGAAAATCCTGCAAGAAGCCATTACACTGACGATATTCGTGCCGTTTGCCATGTTTTACATGAAGGAGCCCTTCAAACTGGATTATGTCTGGGCGGCATTGTGTCTGATGGGTGCGGTATATTTCATCTTCCGTACACAATAATTTTCTGGAGAGTTTCTCATGGCAACCTACCTGCAAGAGCGCAAAGCCGTCACCGTACCGGGATTGATGGCAATGCGCAGGAACAGCGAAAAAATTACGATGCTGACTTGCTACGACGCGAGTTTTGCGGCGCTCATGGATCGTGCCGGTGTGGAATCCCTGCTGATTGGTGATTCGCTGGGCATGGTCAGCCAGGGACACGATTCCACGCTCCCCGTCACCGTTGCCGATATTGCTTACCATACCGCCTGTGTTGCACGCGGCAATCAAACCGCACTGATCGTGGCCGATATGCCCTTCGGCAGTTTTGCTACACCGGAAACCGCATTCAACAATGCCGTCGTACTCATGCGGGCGGGTGCGCAAATGGTCAAAATTGAGGGTGGACACTGGCTGGCCGAGACCGTTCATTTTTTAACCCAGCGCGCCGTACCCGTATGTGCGCACCTGGGGCTGACGCCGCAGTCTGTTCATATGTTCGGCGGTTATAAAGTACAAGGTAAAACAGCCGAATCTGCCAATCAATTGATCGCGGATGCCCTTGCTTTACAACACGCTGGCGCGTCAGCCTTGGTGTTGGAAACCATTCCCGCTTCACTGGCCAAAGATGTGACGGACATGCTCACCATTCCGACAATCGGCATTGGCGCAGGTCCCGATTGTTCAGGCCAGGTGCTGGTGATGCATGACATGCTGAATGTTTTTCCGGGTCGCAAAGCGCGCTTCGTGAAAAATTTCATGGAAGGCGCAGGCAGCATCGAAGAGGCGTTCAGCGCTTATGTCGCCGCAGTCAAGAATAAAACTTTCCCGGCGCAGGAGCACTGCTTTTAAGAACACCGAACCAAGCAAATCAACCCAACCCCTCCAAGGTTCTGAAAATAACTTTCTTGTCATCGTGCGCCAGTAACACAGACTACTCTCTCAAAACAAAACCCCATTCGCATGATCAACGCGCTCAACATCACCACCATCGCCTTCATGGGGATGGTCATGGGTATTGCGATGGCAATCCTGATGCTGTTGAACTGGCGGATTCAAAAAAGGCAACCTGGTGTTGCAAGTTGGGCGACAGGTTTTATCATGGCTGCAATCGGCGTGGTTCTCATCGGACTGCGCCCCTTCATTCCTGCCTGGTTATCAGTCATCGTTCCAAATATTTTATTGAACGGTTTCTGGCTAGCCATCTGGATCGGCATGCGACGATTCGTGGATAAAACGCAGGATGGCAGGCTCTCTGCTGCCGCACTGCTTGGCATCAATTTATGTTTCGTTTTTTATTTCCTCCAGATCGCCCCCAGCCTTACGGCTCGTGTGATCATTTTTTGCGTCTTCAACAGCATGTGCGCAGCAATGTGCGCACAGGAATTTTTTCGTCAAAGCCGCCGCCAAAAAAATAGAGGGGTATTTCTTGCTGGCTGCGGCGTCTGTGTGATTCACATTGCGTATGCAGCCATACGCATCACTGTCACCCTCCAATCTGGGCAAATCCATGACTTACTGACCGCTGGCTGGGTTCACAAGCTGGCATTTGTCGAGGGTGTCGTCAGTTCAGTTGCGCTGGCATTCTTCCTGATCATGATGACGAGTCAGATTCTTCGAGAAGAACTTGAATCGCATCAAGAAAAACTCGAAATACTTGCCTCAACCGATGTATTGAGCGGCACCGGCAACCGACGTCATTTCCTTGAAACGGCTGAACGTGAAATTGATCGGGCACACCGCTACAGCCGCCCGCTGTCACTGATCATGCTCGATGTCGATCACTTCAAGAAAATCAACGACAGTCATGGCCACCAGTACGGAGATGCCGTCATTAGCACACTGGGGCAAATGCTGGTGGAAAAGGTGCGTGGTCACGACATCGTCTGTCGCATTGGTGGAGAAGAATTCGCGATTCTGATGCCTGAAACAAAACTCGCCGATGCCGCGCTCATTGCAGAACGGCTACGCGAATCCTTGGCGTCCACGCCCATGCGATTTGAGAATAATCAGGAAATCCCCTGCACGGCCAGTTTTGGCGTCACCGAACTTTCCAGCGAAGACAAAAGCATTTACGATTTGATGCCGCGCGCGGACAAAGGGCTGTATGACGCGAAACATCAAGGTCGGAACCGTATCGTTGCGAATTAAAACTGTCGGTTCTGCTTATTCAAAAAACTCTTTGACGCGGTTCTTCCAGGATTTGCTTTCGCTTTGCGGATTGTGCCGATCGCCGCCTGCGATCAGCAATTTTTCCAGTTCATTCAGCAATTCTTTTTGTTTGTCCGTCAGCTTGATGGGGGTCTGCACGATGACATGGCAGAACAAATCGCCCGTATGCCCGGAACGCACGCCTTTGATCCCCTTGCCGCGCACACGGAAAACTTTCCCCGTCTGCGTACCTTCGGGCACCGTGAACGAGACCTTGCCGCCCAAGGTTTCCACTTCGACGTCGCCACCCAATGCCGCTTTTGCAAAAGACAGCGGCATTTCGCAATGCAGATCATCTCCTTCGCGCTGGAAAATCGGATGTGGCTTGATATGCACTTCAACGTACAAATCTCCGGGCGGCCCACCATTCTGACCCGGCTCACCATTGCCGGAGGAGCGAATACGCATGCCATCATCGATCCCCGCAGGGATTTTTACTTCGAGCGTCTTGTTACGCTTGATGCGTCCCACACCGCTGCATGATGCGCAAGGATCGGAAATGATTTTTCCCTTACCCTGGCATTTCGGACAAGTCTGCTGGATGCTGAAGAAACCTTGCTGCATGCGCACCTGGCCATGTCCGCCGCAGGTTGCGCAAGTCGTTGGCGACGTACCCGGTTTTGCGCCGGAGCCACCGCAAGTATCGCAGGCTTCCCAGGACGGCACACGAATCGTGGTGTCAAATCCATTCGCTGCCTGTTCCAGCGAAATTTCCAGGTTATAACGCAAATCCGCACCACGGTACATTTGCGGACCACCGCTGCGTCCGCGTCCACCGCCAAAGATGTCGCCGAAAATGTCGCCGAATGCGTCCGCAAAACCGCCTCCGCCATAGAAGCCGCCCGCAGCGCCACCCATATTCATGTTTGGATCGACGCCCGCATGACCATAACGGTCATAGGCCTCGCGCTTCTGCGTGTCGGACAACATTTCGTAAGCTTCTTTGGCTTCCTTGAACTTTGCCTCAGCCACTTTGCTGTCCGGATTGCGATCAGGGTGAAACTTCATCGCCATCTTGCGATAAGCTTTTTTGATCTCATCCTCTGAAGCGTTTTTTGCCACGCCCAGGGTTTCGTAATAATCGCGCTTTGATGCCATTTTCTGTACCGGTTAACTACGTGCAAAACCGGGTTGTGATTGCACCGCAATCACATCAACCCGGCAATAATTCTGTTTTCGAAAAACCGGGGTCGGCAGTCGAATATCGCTTGCGATACTTCGACTCTGACCCCGAATTTTTCGATACAACATTTGCTTACTTGTCTTTCACTTCCTTGAAGTCAGCATCAACAACATTATCATCGCCTGGCTTGGCGTCTGATGCCGATGCACCACCTTCCGGTGCGCCCTCTGCTGCCTGCTGCTTGGCCTGCATGTCGGCGTACATTTTTTCGCCCAGTTTCATCGATGCATTTGCCAGCACTTCCGCTTTCGCATCAATCGCAGCTTTGTCAGCGGTATTGTCCTTCAACACGGCTTCAAGATCCTTGATCGCAGATTCGATCGCCTCTTTCTCGCCTGCTTCCAGCTTGTCGCCATATTCGCCGAGCGATTTCTTCGTGCTGTGCAGGAGCGCGTCGCCCTGGTTGCGCGCATCGGCCAGTTCCTTCAAGCGATGATCCTCTGCCGCATTCAATTCAGCATCCTTCACCATGCGTTGAATTTCCTCTTCCGTCAAACCGGAATTGGCCTTGATGGTGATCTTGTTTTCTTTGCCGGTGGCCTTGTCCTTCGCGCTCACGTGCAGGATACCGTTTGCATCGATGTCGAAAGTCACTTCGATTTGCGGGGTGCCACGCGCTGCCGGCGGAATGCCTTCCAGGTTAAATTCGCCCAGCGCCTTGTTGCCGACCGCCATTTCGCGTTCGCCTTGATAAACCTTGATGGTCACCGCAGGCTGGTTATCATCCGCCGTTGAAAACACTTGGCTGAACTTCGTCGGAATCGTAGTGTTTTTCTGGATCATCTTGGTCATCACGCCGCCGAGCGTTTCGATGCCCAGCGACAGCGGCGTCACGTCGAGCAAGAGCAAATCCTTGCGATCACCGGACAATACCGAACCCTGGATCGCGGCTCCCACAGCCACCGCTTCATCCGGATTCACGTCCTTGCGCGGCTCCTTGCCAAAGAATTCCTTGACCTTTTCCTGCACCTTGGGCATGCGCGTCATGCCGCCGACGAGAATGATGTCGTCGATGTCAGCGCCTTTCAAACCGGCATCCTTCAAGGCAACGCGGCAAGGTTCGATGGTTTTGTCGATCAAATCTTCCACCAGCGATTCAAACTTGGCGCGTGTGATACGCAAGTTCAAATGCACCGGCGCGCCATTCGCCATTGCGATGTACGGCTCGTTGATTTCAGTTTGCTGCGCGGATGACAGCTCAATCTTGGCGCGCTCGGCCGATGCCTTGATGCGTTGCAGCGCAATCGGATCTTTCTTCAGATCGAGGCCGTTGATCTTGCGGAATTCGTCAATGATGTGATCGATCAGGCGCTGATCGAAATCTTCCCCGCCCAGGAAAGTGTCGCCGTTGGTGGAAAGCACTTCGAATTGCTTCTCGCCATCTACATCGGCGATTTCGATGATCGACACGTCGAAGGTGCCGCCGCCCAAGTCGTACACTGCAATCTTGCGATCACGCTTGTCGGTCTTGTCCAGGCCGAATGCGAGTGCCGCCGCCGTCGGTTCGTTGATGATGCGCTTCACGTCCAGGCCAGCAATCCGGCCAGCGTCTTTGGTGGCTTGACGTTGTGCATCGTTGAAGTACGCTGGAACCGTGATCACTGCTTCCGTCACTTCTTCGCCGAGATAATCTTCAGCGGTCTTTTTCATCTTGCGCAGCACTTCCGCAGAAATTTGCGGTGGCGCCATTTTTTTATCGAGTGCCGACACCCAGGCATCGCCATTGTCTGCCTTGACGATGGCGAACGGCATCAGGCTGATGTCCTTTTGCACTTCCTTTTCGTCAAACTTGCGTCCAATCAGGCGCTTGACCGCGTAGAGCGTATTCTTCGGATTGGTCACGGCTTGGCGCTTCGCAGGTGCGCCAACCAGAATCTCGCCATTTTCTTGATACGCGATGATCGAGGGCGTAGTGCGCGTGCCTTCGGAATTTTCGATCACCTTGGGCTGCCCGTTCTCGATAATCGAGACACAGGAGTTCGTCGTGCCCAGATCGATACCGATAATTTTTGCCATGTTGTTTCCTTTCGTAATGTTGAGGACAGCGTCCCGCAACCATCTAAGTTAGTACTGTTGTGACCCGATTTGAGACCGGGTGGGTTATTTTCTATATTGCGTTTAATTCTTTTGTTTCAAGATGCTTTGCTATTTCGGGGCTGCCACCGTCACAATCGCTGGACGCAACAGACGATCCGCAATCATGTAACCTTTTTGCAGCACTTCCACTACCGTATTCGGTTCTTGCTCCGCAGGAACCATCGAAATCGCCTGATGTTTCATCGGATCCAGGGGTTCGCCGATCTGCGGGATGATTTCCATCAGACGGTTCTTTTCAAAAGCTGAAGAAAGTTGCTTCAATGTCATCTCAACCCCCTCCTTTAGCGACTCCACCGAGGGCACTTCCACTTTCAGCGCCATCTCCAGACTGTCCTTCACACCCAACATGGCGCTGGCAAAACTCTCCACCGCAAACTTGTGCGCCTTGGTGATGTCATCCTGAGCGCGGCGGCGCGTATTCTCAGCTTCCGCTTTGGCTCTCAGGAAAGCATCTTGCAACTCCGCCGCTTTGGCTTCGGCTTGCGTCAGTTTTTCAGCCAATATCTGTTCTGCCGAAGGCGGTTCGGTCAGGTTCTCTACCTGATTTTCGGATTGACTCTCCGGTTGACTCTCTTGTTGAGCCGCTTGCTGATTTTCAAACTGATCAGCCTGTTTTTCCTGCTCTTGCATCAGATTTCTCCAGATTTTCCATCAATTGAGGGTACATGGGGATGGCGAGCCGGATTTCAAGGCGTATGCACTGGAAAACTCAGATTTTTCAAGCCAGTTAATTTTTGTTACAAAACTTACACGGCTTAAACTGGCTTTTTTGGGGAAAACGCATAGGATGAAGTCATGATGTTCTCTACAGGGAGGTAATCATGACCCGGAAACTTCAACTCATTATCGCAAGCCTCATTGCCTATGTGCTGCTGGCAACTGCTTGGATCAGTCACGCAGGCATCATCGCCAAGTGACCCGCCGGCTACTGCTGGGTTGACCGACTTCGGAGCTCTTTTGCATGGTCGGCCAACCCAGCAAGTGCTGCTCTGCAATTTCAGTCAAGGCGCGCAACCAAGGCTCCGAATCGTTCAAACAGGGGAGCACACGAAGATCTTTCCCACCCGCATTTAAAAATTTTTGACGCGCATCGATGTCAATTTCACCAAGTGTTTCAAGACAATCCGCAACAAAGCCCGGAAACACCACATCCACCCTGCTGACACCTTCTTTGGCCAATTTTTCCATGGCTACCGTCGTGTGTGGCGCCATCCATTCGCCAGGACCAAGGCAAGACTGGAAAGCCGACTCATACTGCCCCTCCACCAGACCCAAGCGCTCGGCCAGCATTGTCGCCGTGCGCCGACACCGATCGAGGTAAGCCGTACCCCGTTCAGCGCGATCCATCTGAATGCCGCGAAAACTCATCAGTAACTTATCCGGCCGCCCATTCGTTTCCCAGTAAGTACGCACCAACTCAACCAGTGCGCCGATATACGCTTCGTGATCGTGAAAATCCCGGACAAACCGCAGTTCGGGCATGTTGCGCCCGCCGATGACATGCTCTGCGACAGCATCCAGTGCGGCCCCCGTCGTTGCATCGGAATACTGCGGGTACACAGGCAAAATCAGGATGCGCTCGTAGCCTTCCTGGCTCAACTGTGTCAAGGTTTGCTTGATCTGTGGTGCGCCGTAACGCATGGTGTGCACCACATGCACATCATGTTCACGCGCCTCCAAGCGACGCGCCAGTTTTTTGGCCTGCTTTTCTGTATGCGCCAATAAAGGCGAGCCATCACGTTTCCAAATGGCCGCGTAACGTTTGGCCAATTTTATTGAGCGGTAGAGCAACACAAAAAAGTTGCGAGACAGCCATCGCTCCCCGAAAGAACCTTCCACAATACGCGCATCTTTCAAGGATCGTTTCAAAAAGCGACGCGCAGCCGCTATCGTGGGCGCATCAGGCGTACCCATATTCATCAGCACGAGAGCAATCTTGGGAAAGTCGTGTGGTACGGGTGACGATTCAGGATGGATAGACATGAAAACCAAAAGTTGGGAAGCTATTACAGAATTTTGCCTAGTTCCTAAGCGCAACGCAAATAAGTCTGCCGAAGAAACGCATCATTCAGAAAAAAAGTGGTGTTTCTGCACAAAAGACTTCAAGTGATACTCAAATTGCCAACATCTCTTTCGCATGCTTGCGCGTGGTCGCCGTAATTTCCAATCCACCCAGCATGCGTGCGATTTCTTCTATACGCTCTGACGTATCCAGCAAATCGATGCGTGAAACCGGCTTGCCGCTTTTCTCCTTTTTGGAGACCTGAAAGTGCTGCGCAGCCTGACTGGCCACTTGCGGCAAATGCGTGACGCACAAGACTTGACGTGCGTCGCCCAGACGCTTGAGCAAACGCCCGACCACTTCAGCCACGCCGCCGCCAATGCCGCTGTCCACTTCATCGAAGATGAGCGTGGGCGTTGTCGTCGCACTGGAAGCAATGACGGATATCGCAAGGGCGATGCGCGCCAACTCCCCGCCCGACGCGGTTTTGGACAAGGGACGCAGCGACGTGCCGGCATGCCCTGCAACCAAAAACTCAACCTGCTCCAAACCGTAACTGGCAGGATCGCAGGGATGTAATTCCACTGCAAAGCTGCCGCCGATCATGCTTAATTCCTGCATCGCGGCCGTAACAGCACCGCCAAGCGCCTTGGCCGCTTTTGCGCGTTGTTGCGACAGTGCTTGCGCCAACTTCCGGTATGCAGCTTCGGCTTGCGCCTTCCGTTCGCGCAGGGCTTCAAGGTTTCCGGATTCGGTCAATTGTGCAAGCTGCGCAGACAATGCCGCAAGCGCCAGATGCAATTCTTCCGGCGGCACACGGAACTTGCGCGCAGCAGAATGCATGGCGTCCATGCGATCCTCAACAAGCTGCAAACGCTTTGGATCCAGATCAACTCGTGACAGATAGGTGTTCAGCGTGGAGGCGGCTTCCTGCAATTGGATGCGCGCTGACTCGAGCAACTCGAGCAAAGGATTCAAGCGATCATCAACATCGGCCAGACGCGAAAGTCGCTGCTGTAGCAAAAAAAGTTGAGAGAGTAGCGGTTGATCCGATTCGGCCAAAACCGAAATGGCTTCTTGTGCGCCCGTCGTCAGACTGGCGGCGTGCGACAGACGAGAATGCTCCTGCGTAATGGCGATCCACTCGCCTTCCTTGGGTGCGAGCTTTTCCAGTTCGCTGACTTGCCATTCCAGGCGTTCGCGCTCTGCCATCGCAGACTTGGCATTGGCTTCGAATTCATGGCATTGTCGAATGAGCGCCTGCCAGGTTCTGTAGGCATTCGCCACTTTTTCTGCATCCGCACTTAATCCGGCGTGATTGTCCAGCAATTCGCGTTGGCTCTCCGCTTTCATCAGCGACTGATGCGCATGCTGGCCATGAATGTCGACCAGCATTTCACCCAGTTCGCGCAATTGGGTGACAGTCGATACGATGCCGTTGATGAACGCACGAGAACGCCCCGCACTATCAATCACGCGCCGCAACATAACGACGCCTTCTTCCCTCGGAAAATCGTTAGTCTTCAACCAAACTTCAATCGCTTCGTTCGATTGGAATTCTGCACTGATGTCGGCGCGCGCCGCGTTTTCGCGTATCACCGTGGCTTCCCCGCGCCCGCCTAGGGCGAGCGCCAAAGCATCGATGAGGATGGATTTGCCTGCGCCGGTCTCCCCGGTCAATACGGAAAATCCGCCACCGAAATCGAGATCCAGGGTGTCGACAATGACAAAATCACGAATGGAAAGCGTGCGCAGCATGATTAGATATGACGGACTTCAGCCATCGGAGCCCAAAGAGTTACCCTGCCCACTTTCGTTCCATCCCAGCTTGTCACGAAGCGTGTCGTAGTAGCTCCAGCCTTTCGGATGGATGAAAGTCACTTCGCACTTGGAACGCCGCACCAGCAAACAATCCCCGTTATGTACACTGGCGAACGACTGCGAATCGAAGTTGATTGTGGGGAAACGCGCCTCAACAATTTCTACCAGAATTTCGCTGGAATCCGGCACCACAATGGGGCGATTGGAAAGCGCGTGCGGCGCAATCGCCGCCAATCCGATCCCGCTCAGGCTGGGATGCAATAAAGGGCCGCCTGCCGACAAGGCGTATGCTGTGGAACCGGTTGGCGTGGAAATAATCAGCCCGTCTGAACGCTGGCTGTACATGAAGTGGCCATCCACTTCGACGCTCAACTCAATCATGCCGGAACCCGCGCCACGCGAAATAACAATATCGTTGAAGGCCATGGCGCGATGGATGGTTTGCTCTTCCCGCAGAATTGCGCCATCCAGCAATATCCGCCGCTCGGTCACATACTTCCCTTCGAGCATATCGGACAGCACCGGGATCATCCTGTCGAGGGGAATATCGGCCATAAAGCCCAAGCGACCATGATTGATGCCAATGAGCGGTACGTTATACGGTGCAAGGCGACGGCCAATGCCCAACATCGTGCCGTCACCGCCCACCACAATGGCTGCCGTCGCAATATTGGCCAATTCGTCCAAAGGCATACTGGCCACACCCGGAATGGCCGCACCCTGCGCGGTTTCCTGTTCATAAATGACAATATGACCAGCGCCCTGCAAAAAATCAGCAATCGTTGCCAGAGACTGAATGACACTGGGGGTATAACGCCGACTGATCAGCGCAAACGTCTGTTGTTTTTTATTGGGCAGCATGTGGGATGAGTGAAGGCGCCAGAAACCGAGCCAAATTGGGTCTTATTCGATGGGAGCATTACACCATAAAACTGGCTCCGATTCCATAAGGTTTCGAACGGCTGGCGTTTTTTGCCGCCGAAAAGTGCATAATAGCAGCTGCCAAGTATGGCCAACCCCAAATGTCACCATGCAACTCGAGCCGCGCGCACAAACTCTGCTGAAAACCCTGATCGAACGGTACATCGCCGAAGGTCAGCCTGTAGGTTCGCGTGCCTTGTCCAAAATTTCAGGGCTGGATCTTTCCCCAGCCACGATTCGCAACATCATGTCGGATCTGGAAGACATGGGCTTGATTGCCAGTCCGCACACTTCCGCCGGACGCATCCCGACGCCGCGCGGTTATCGCATTTTCGTCGACACGCTGATGACGGTGCAAACCATCGATGCCCAAACGGTTGAGTCTGCCTTGCAACCCCGTTCGCAAACGGAGCAGCCCAACCGCATCATCCAGAATGCTGCGCAATTGCTTTCCTCGCTTTCCCAATTTGCTGGCGTCGTGCTCACGCCGCGCCACGAATCAGTTTTCAAGCAGATTGAATTTTTGCGCCTGTCTGAAAAACGCATTTTGCTCGTGGTCATCGACCCGGCAGGCAATGTCCACAACCGTCTGCTTTTGACAGATGCGGATTATTCCCCGTCACAACTGGTGCAAGCGGCCAACTTCATCAACCAGCACTACAGCGGACAAAGTTTTGACCACGTTCGCCAAAAAGTACAACACGAACTGCGACAACTACGGGATGACATGACGCGCCTGATGCAAGCTGCCATCGAAGCCGGCAGCGAAGCCTTGACAGAACACTCGGACGAAGTCGTGATTTCCGGCGAACGAAACTTGCTTTCCGTGAGCGATCTCGCACACGACATGGCATCGATGCGCAAGATGTTCGACATGTTTGAACAAAAGACAGGGCTGCTGAAACTGCTCGACGTTTCCAGCAAGGCTTCCGGCGTGCAAATCTTCATCGGCGGCGAATCGCAACTCGTGCCAATGGATGACATGAGCATCATCACTGCGCCCTACAAAGTGGATAACAAGATCGTCGGTACGCTCGGCGTCATCGGCCCCACCCGCATGGCCTACGAACGCGTGATTCCGATTGTGGATATTACGGCGAAGCTGCTGTCGAGTGCCTTGAGTCAGCAATAAGTCAGCATTAGATCAATCGTCTTATTCCGGCTCCGCATTCAAGGCCGTATGTAATTGCGGCCAGAACACAAAGAACATATAGCCGGATCGTTTCGCGCCCTGCAACTTCCGGATATTGCTCATCAACTCAAAACGGAAACGTGACATCTGAAAAACATCGTCCTGGTTCATCGCATTGATCAATTTTTCCCCGAACGATTCCGGTTCGATTTCAAATCCCATGGCTTTGAGTGAAGCCAAAAAACTCCAGGTGAGATCGAAAAAATCGCTGTCAGACCAAAAACCGTCCTTGTCTTCATTCTCCATCCGGATCAATTCTTCCGCGAGATTTCCAACGAGGGTGTGCGCATCGCGGATGCGCTGCATGATGTTGACGCCTTCGATTGCTGAGCCCATTTTATATCGCCAAAATTTTAATTACTTTGCTCTAGGCAGAAAATTCGGGGTCAGGGGAAAACCGGGGGCGGCAGTCGAATATCGCTTGCGATACTTCGACTCTGACCCCGAATTTTCCCCGCCGAATTTTTTTCGACCCCGGTTTTCCGCCTTTAACCTACGAGCGAATCAATTTCTGAAAACATTGATCGCATCACAGGTCTCAACTGCCACCCGTCGCGCCGCCTGCGCGAAATCCTCATTGCCCTTCGGCGTCGCATACAGAATCGCGCGCGAAGAATTGATCATCATGCCGGTTCCGTTGGCCGTTTTGCCAGCGCTGACCGTCGCTTGAATGTCCCCGCCCTGCGCGCCGATGCCGGGCACCAGCAATGGCATGTCACCAATCAATGCGCGCACTTCCGCCAGCTCCTGCGGAAAAGTCGCGCCGACCACCAGTGCAATCTGCCCGTTTTTATTCCATTCTTTCGCGGCCAATTGCGCAACGTGCTGATAGAGCGGGAGCGGTTTTTCCTGCCCGCCCACCATCAAAAATTGTAAATCCGATCCGCCGGGGTTAGATGTACGACACAACAAAATCGCGCCGCGATCTTTCCATTCCAGAAACGGTGCAATGGAATCGAAACCCATGTAGGGGTTAAGCGTCACCGCATCGGCGTTGTAACGCTCGAACGCTTCACGTGCATATTGCTCGGCCGTTGCACCGATGTCGCCACGCTTGGCATCCAGCACCAGCGGAATGGCTGGATGCTTTTCGCGCAGATAGCTGCAAATCGCTTCGAGCTGATCTTCCGCGCGCAATGCGGCAAAGTAGGCGATCTGGGGTTTGAAGGCGCAGGCCACATCCGCCGTCGCATCGATGATGGCTTTGCAAAATTCAAACACCGCATCAGGTTTGCCTTGCAAATGTTTCGGAAAACGATTGACGTCCGGATCCAGCCCGACACACAGCAATGAGTTGTTTGCCTTCCAGGCAGCCGAGAGTTTATTGATGAAGGTCAAGGCAATCCTCTTGAGGAGAAATGTTCAAAATATCGTAAGGTTCCGTATTGTATCGCGTCGTGCTATCTTTGCTCCATGGATAAAAACACCGTTTCCTTTTCACGCAAGGACTTGATCCTGCTGGCATTGCTGACGCTGATCTGGGGATTCAACTGGCCCATCATGAAGATTGGCGTCACAAATTTCCCGCCGCTCACCTTCCGCGTCATGGGCACCATTGGCGCATTGCCTGTGCTCTGGCTCGCCGCCCGCATGCAACAAGCTTCCCTGCGCATTCCGCAGGGTCAATTCATGACGGTAGTGCGGCTGGCGATCCCCAACGTGCTGTTATGGAATTTCTTCATGATCGCCGGCATCACCATGCTTTCTTCGGGGCGCTCGGCGATCCTCGGCTACACGATGCCGGTGTGGGCGCTGATCTTTGGCATCATCCTCTTTCGCGAACATCCCAACCGCTTGGCCTGGTTCGGCATTGCCTGTGCGTTTATCGGCACACTCTTACTGCTGTCCAGCGAATTCGGCACACTTTCGGGGAGACCCTTGGGCAGTATCCTGATGCTCTGCGCCGCAGCATCATGGGGATATGGCACCGTGCGCATGAAGCGCGCCACGCTCCCCATGCCCACGATTGTGCTGACCTTCTGGATGGTGTTGCTGGCATCCATTGTGCTGTCCCTCTACGCAATCATTTTCGAAAGCGCGGATTGGCGCATGCCGAATACCGGCGAGTGGTTCGCCATCACGTATAACGCCGTCCTCGTGTTTGGATTTGCCTTCGTGGTCTGGTTCCGGCTGGCGCGCGCCTTGCCGCCGGTTGCCTCCGGGTTGTCTGTCATGATGATTCCGGTTGTCGGCGTCTTTTCCGGTGCATGGATATTGGGCGAAACGCCGCACTGGCAGGATTATGCAGCGATGGCATTGATTCTCGTCTCGCTGGCGACGGTTTTGTATAAACCCAAAACAAGTGCATAATAGGCAATAAATTATTCCATCACCATTCAACGAAGGTGCAAAAATGAACAAGATTGTGAAATGGCTGACTGTCGCGCTCATCGCGACGTCGCTCACCGGATGTGGTTACAACGATTTTCAACGACTAGATGAAGCTTCCAAGGCCGCGTGGTCTGAAGTCGTGAATCAATATCAGCGTCGCGCGGATCTCATCCCTAATTTGGTTGAGGTCGTCAAAGGGTATGCATCACATGAAAAAGAAACCCTGGAAGCCGTAACCAAAGCGCGTGCTTCGGCAACCAGTTTCCAGATCACGCCGCAAACGCTGAACAATCCGGAATCCTTCCGGAAATTTCAGCAAGTACAAGGTGAACTGTCATCCGCCTTGTCGCGCTTAATGGTCGTCTCGGAACGCTATCCTGACTTGAAAGCCAATCAGAATTTCCGGGATCTCCAAGCACAACTGGAAGGCACGGAAAACCGCATCACTGTCGCGCGTCAACGCTACATCAAGTCCATCGAAAATTACAACGTACTGACACGTGAGTTTCCAAGCAATTTGACCGCCATGGTGTTCAGTTACAAAGTGAAGCCGAGTTTTACCGTCGAAAATGAAAAAGCCATCTCGACCGCGCCAAAAGTTGATTTTAGTAAAAAATAACAGCAGACGATGAAGCCTTTACGCTTCCTCTTTTCCTTCTGCGCTGCGCTGTTATTAACGACAGCCGCAGCGCAAACCCTCGCCCCCATCCCGCCATTGAAAGCGCGCGTGACCGACACGGTGGGCATGCTCAAACCGAACCAGCGCGCCGCGCTGGAAAAAAAATTGCAGGAGCACGAAAGTAAAACCGGCAATCAGGTCGCTCTGCTCATCGTCAAAAACACCGAGCCCGAAGCTATCGAGCAATACGGCATTCGCGTTGCCGAAACATGGAAATTGGGACGCAAAAGCATCGACGACGGTGTCATCCTGATCGTCGCCAAAGACACGCGGAAACTTCGTCTGGAAGTGGGTCGTGGCGCGGAAGGTATTATTCCCGACGCCTATGCAAAGCGCATCGTCCAGGACGTCATTGCACCGCGTTTTCGCCAAAACGATTTTTATGGCGGACTCAACGATGGCGTCACAACTATTCATACACTGCTGAACAAGGAAGCTTTCCCAGCTCCCAAAAAATCTGCTCAGTCCTCACGTAGCGACAACCCGATTGGACTCTTTCCATTGCTGTTTGTTCTTTTCCCGATTTTAATCATCATCATCGGCATTATACGCGCCAGACGCTTTGGTCGTAACGACTGGCATCAACCTTCTTCTGGCATTTTCATTGGCGGTGGAGGCTGGGGTAGCGGTGGCAACGAAAGTTGGAGCAGTGGTAGTGATTTTGGCGGTGGTGGTGGTGACTTCGGCGGCGGCGGCGCTTCGGGAGATTGGTAATGAAAATTATTTCGCGTCTGTTCAAACATTGGTTCACAACAAAATCAGCGATCAAGCGTGCTTTTCCGCCTGAGTCGCTCAAGGCCATCGAATCCGCTGTGACTGAAGGCGAGCGGCGTCATCGCGCCGAAGTGCGCCTGATCATTGAACATTGTCTACCGACTGTATCTGTGCTGGCTCGTCTGCGCCCACGTCAACGCGCTATTGAACTGTTCGGTCGTTACCGCATCTGGGACACCGAAGAAAATTGTGGCGTGCTGGTGTACATCAACATGGCGGATCGCGCAGTGGAAATTGTGCCTGACCGTGCGGTCATGCGTCTGATCACGCGCGAAGAGTGGCGTGGCACGTGCGAAACAATAACGGTGGGGTTTGCCCGAGGAGAATTCTGCGACAGTTTGATTGCAGCGATGAAGCAATTGAATGCTTTACTCGAAAAACATTATCCGGCAAGTGGTACTCACCTAAACCAGTTGCCTAATCAGGCTATCGTCTTGTAGCGAGACGGTGCGCACCGAAGGCATCACACCACGGTAAGACCTTTTTTCTCAAACTGTTTTTTGACGCGACCCAGCACTTCATCCGTCGGCGACTGCTTGTCAGCGAGTTCATAACGCAAGCGTAATTGCTTCCACTTGTACGCGCCCATCTGGTGAAACGGCAGCACTTCCACGCGTTCAACGTTCTTAAGTTCGGAAACAAATTCGGCGAGTTTTTCAACATCGTTCACATCGTCGGTGTATCCCGGCACCAGCACATAGCGCACCCAGGTGGGTTTGCTCATGCGTGCAAGACGCTGCGCGAATTCGAGTACAGGTCGGTTGGTCGTTGAAGTGAGGCGCGCATGTTTTGCGGGGTCAATGTGCTTGATGTCGAGCAGCACCAGATCGACCACGTCGAACCAATCGTCTGGCAAAGAAAACGCACGCAATCCGTTAGTATCAAGCGCAGTGTGCAGTCCGTATTCTTCTTTGCAACGGCGCATGACTTCGTGCACGAATTCCGCTTGCAATAGCGGTTCGCCACCGGTAACCGTGACGCCCCCTGCCTTTTTAAGAAAATCTGCGTATTTGCCGATTTCTTCCATCACGTCATCCACTGTGCGCGGCGTGCCTCCCATGCGATCCCAAGTATCCGGGTTGTGACAGTAGAGACATCGCATCTGGCAGCCAGACATGAACAACACAAAGCGCAAACCAGGGCCATCAACAGCCCCCCCTGCGAGCGTGGAGTGTACGTTGCCTACGAGATTGGCAGATTTGTCTTCCCCTTGTGTGAGGGAAGTGACTGGAGTGATCGTAATCGTGCCGGATTGAGCCATAACGAATTTTTTAAACTGTCACCCCAAATACGCTTCCCCCGTTCAGGAGAAGCGTTTCCAGAAAATTACGCGGACTGGTGAAAGGTTCGAGTAATCACGTCAAGCTGCTGCTCGCGCGTGAGTTTGACGAAATTCACCGCGTAACCGCTGACACGGATGGTCAAGCTCGGATATTTCTCCGGGTGTTCCATCGCGTCCAGCAGCATGTCACGATCCAGCACGTTGACGTTGATGTGGAAACCACCGGATTTGCAATAGCCATCGAGGCAGTTTGACAGGTTGTTGACCTGATCCACCAAAGTTTTTCCTAAACTCTTCGGTGCAAAGCTTGCCGTCCACGAGATGCCGTCCTGGTTCGCAGAATACGGCAACTTCGACAGTGTCGCGCCCGCTGCAATGAAACCATGATCGTCCCGACCGTGCATCGGGTTCGCGCCCGGCGCAAAGGGTTCGCCAGCCTTGCGGCCGCCCGGCGTGGTGCCGGTCTTTTGACCATACACCACGTTACTGGTGATCGTCAGGATAGATTGCGTCGGCATCGCGCCACGATAGCAGTATTGCGAACGGAGCTTGCTCATGAAACACTCGGTTGCACGTGCTGCCATGCCATCAACGCGATCATCATTGTTGCCGTATTTCGGATAATCGCCTTCGATTTCGAAATCCACCGCAATGCCTTGTTCGTTGCGAATCACTTTGACCTTCGCAAATTTAATCGCAGACAAGCTGTCAGCAACGATCGAAAGCCCCGCCAGACCGAAGGCCATCGTGCGTAAGATGTCGCGATCATGCAGCGCCATCATCAGTCGCTCGTAAGCGTATTTGTCGTGCATGTAGTGAATGACGTTCATCGCGCGCACATAAGTGCGGCAGAGCCAGTCCTGCATCTTGTCGAACTTCTCCATTACTTCTTCGTAATCGAGATAGTCGCTGGTAATCGGCTCGAAGCCTTCTGCGACTTTCGCGCCAGAGAGTTCGTCCACACCGCCGTTAATCGCGTACAGCAAGGCCTTGGCCAGGTTCGCGCGTGCCCCGAAATATTGCATTTGCTTGCCAACGCGCATCGGCGAGACGCAGCAGGCAATCGCGCAATCGTCTCCCCAGTGCTCGCGCATAAGGTCGTCATTCTCGAACTGAATGGCCGATGTCTGTATCGACATTTTCGAAGCATAGTGCTTGAAACCTTCGGGCAAACCGTCTGACCACAACACGGTCAGATTTGGCTCCGGTGATGTGTCGAGATTGGTCAGCGTATGAAGCACACGAAAATCGGACTTGGTCACCAGCGAACGACCGTCCAGATTCATCCCGCCGAAAGTAATCGTGACCCAGGTCGGATCGCCGGAGAAGAGCGAATCGAAATCTTTCGTGCGCAGATAACGCAGCAAACGACACTTGATCACGAGGTGATCGATGATTTCCTGTGCTTCTGCTTCGGTGATGCGACCCTCGTTCAGGTCGCGCTCGATATAAACGTCGAGGAAAGCAGTGATACGACCAATACCCGTTGCCGCACCGTTGGCTTCCTTGGCGGCACCAATAAAACCAAAGTACAGCCACTGCGCTGCTTCAACGGCAGTCGCTGCCGGCGCGGAAATGTCGAAGCCGTAGCTCGCCGCCATTTCCTTGAGTTCCTCGAGCGCGCGAATTTGTTCGGACAATTCCTCGCGCGTACGAATCACCTCTTCGGTGAATGGCTTGAAATCACTTTCTGCCTTTTCGCGCTGCTTGTCTTTGATCAGAAAATCCACGCCGTACAAGGCAACACGACGATAGTCGCCAATGATGCGGCCACGACCATAGGCATCTGGCAAACCGGTAATCACACCGCTACGACGACAGGCCACAATCTCAGAATCATAGGCATCGAACACGCCTTGATTATGCGTTTTGCGGTATTTGGTAAAAGTTTCGGAAATATTCGGGTCAACCGGCGGAAAACCGTATTCTTCCAGACCCATTTCGATCATGCGCAAACCGCCGTTGGGGTAAATGCCACGCTTGAGCGGCTCGTCTGTTTGCAAACCGACGATCACTTCGTTTTCTGGATCAATATAACCCGGACGATGAGAGGTAATGCTGGAACCGACATCGCTGGAAACTGCCAGTACGCCGCCGTGTTCGCGCTCCCGTTTCAGGAGATCCAGAACAACAGCCATTTGCTTTTGGGTACGTTCGGTTGGCAGGGCAAGAAAGTCTTCCTTGCCTTTGTATTCGGTGTAATTCTGGGAAATGAATTCGCGGAGGGCAACATTGTCACGCCACGCCTGTCCGTTGAAGCCGCGCCAGGGATCAAGCGCAGAGGACTTTGCAATAGATACTGCCGAACGGAAATCGCTCATCTTGTTCATGTCGGTCACCTTATGAGTGCATTGTCAAACCCCGTTTCCGGATAGGAACCAGGTACTACCTTTGCTTTTTCGCAAGGGGAGTATAACGCAATTTCAAGACCAGACAAGAGCGCCACACCCTTGCTACCGAGAAACCTTTACCTCATTATTGGTCGACATTTACAGAGCGAAGTTGCCCTAACTCAATCTTTCTTCGCAGTTTTTCGATTTTTATGCTTTTTTCATGACATTTTAAATACCATTCGTGCATTGACTTGTTTGACTAGCCATTTTCATACACCCATTGCAACAGAGCATCATGAACAATATTTCCTTCACCGGCATTGGGATGATTGATGAAATGCACAACGATGTAGCGCTTGCCAGAGGCTGCCAGCATATATCCGGCGATAGTACGCACGCCTCGCAAACCACCTGTCTTGATGTGTCCACGCCCCGCCACTTCCGTATCGTTCAGACGTTTGCGCATGGAACCATCGTGCGAGGTGATCGGCAACGATGCGACAAACTCCGGCATTCTGGGAGAACGCCACATCACCGAAAGCAATTTGCCCATCGTTGCCGCAGAAATTTTTTCAGTGCGCGAGAGCCCTGAACCGTTTTCTATGACCAGCTCTGGCGCCGCGATCCGCTTCTCGGCAAGCCAGTGCTGAATTGCCCTGGCACCGCGCTGCGCCGTGGCAGGTTGCCCCTGCGGATCCATGCCCAGCGTTACCAGCAACTGCCGCGCCATCACGTTGTTGCTGAACTTGTTGATATCGCGCACGATGTCGGTCAAGGGTGGCGAAATCCATTCTGCGAAAAGCGTGGCACTGGCTGGCGAGCTACCGCTTTTTACCTCTCCCCCAAAGCTGCCGCCAATATCTCGCCATATCTGCTTGAATGCCGCACCAAAGTACTGATCGTTGGATATCCAATAAGCATGCACAAACCAGGATTGCTCGCCGCAGGTACTGTCATACGTCCCGCTAAATCCCACACCGGAAGAATTGACCCCCAGTTCGAGTTTTTTCTGCCAGCCGTTGCACTCTTCATTGGAGAGTGCAGGCATGTCGATGCTGAAATCTTCAAGCGGCGGGTCAACCGCCACACGCGCCTTGCCTATCGTGCCATCGGGAGAAAACTGAAGTTTGACTGCCTTGAAGTTCAACAGCAAGGCATCGGGACCCGCGTTGTAGGCTTTTTCAGGAGCTCCATCGAATTCGCTGGCATCAAAGGATTTTGTTGCCATCGCACCGCGATCCAGCAAGATATCACCCCGAATGTCGCGTATCCCTTTGGCGCGTATCTGACGCAAAAAATGCCAGAGATTTTCTGAAACAAACTTGGGGTCGCCACTGCCCTTGAATATCAAATCGCCTCGGAGGACATCCCCACGCATTTCACCGGTGATATAAGCCTGCGTTTTCCAGGTGTAAGACGGCCCCAGCAAATCGAGTGCCGCGCCCGTTGTGATCAGCTTCATGGTGGAGGCCGGGTTGAAGGACTTATGCACATTCACAGAAAGTTTCGGCGAACGGCTATTGACCTCCTGCACCAAAATAGCCGTCGCGCTGGCGGGAATGTCGGCAAGCCGCATCGCCTGTTGGACTTCAGTCGGCAGACGTTGTGCCCACACGCTGGCAAAACACCCGCCCAGCAACAAAAACAGTACACTTTTTTTCATCTTGCGCACTCCGCTACCCATCATTACCCTTCCCAAAATTCAGCCCTTTCCGTCCCGGCACAATTGAACCGACGCGACAATCCATGATTTTTTGTACTCCGTGCTTTACGCCCTGTCGTCCCCTTCTCATACCGACGACAATCTATCATGCTCCCCCTTGCTCAACAACCTCGCCTCGCCACACGCAACCTTGCAAAAATGCTGCGCACAAAAAAACGGCTCACATTTCGTGAGCCGTATGAGTGCTTATCGCTCCTACAGGGGCTACTCAGGCGTATCGCAAACGCCTTCTCAACAACACCACATCACTCATGATGTCCTTGCCGACAAACTGAATGCCAATCACATTGCCAACCCTGTCTTTGATCGGCTGATACTCAGTCATATAAATGCTCTCGAACAGTCTCGCGGTTCCAATATATGTATCGCCAGCAAGCGCGGCCTGGTAAGCCGGGTGCGTATGGCTGAGCAAGGAGCCCGTTGCGCGATCACCATCCCCCACCCTGCCGCCATTTTTTCTGAGAGAGGTGGAAATCCGCACAAAGTCATTGCCTGTGCGTACAAAAATTGTCGCCACCGAACCGCCTGCTGATTCGGCCGAAATCATGTCCGGAATGCTGTGATCATTGTTTAGCACTTTACCGTTCAGCATCATGTTGGGAATCATCATCCCTTGAACCTCTCGCATTCTGCTTGCATCGACGTACAAATGACCATTCAGGTAGGAAGCCAGTTGACGCGATAGCTTTTGCACTTCATCGCGCTTCTCATCAATGAAGGAATCCACCACTAACTTGTTTTTGGCATCCAACTTATCGGAAACCACTTCATTTTCAATCTTGATTGCGTTCGCCTGATCGGAACCACAACCAGATACCACCAGCACACAGCCTAGCAGGGCGGCACAAACAGCCCGCTGACCTGCACCGCTTAATTTCATGAAAGTCTTGAACATGGCGCTACTCCCCCAGAAAAAACGTTAGTAAATCCAGTTGATAAACCTGCGTCACTTGCTTTCCTTGCCTGGGCATCAACCTGCCCCACATCACTCCCCATGCGACTCACCTACTTTTTCAAGACCAGCCCGACATGCGGGTTCTTTTGCTGCGGTACCCTACCGCTGAAATCCAGCGGCGGTTTGCATCCCGTTATCAAGTGCTCAAGCAACTATTGGGAACATCCATTTCAATCAGCGCTGGCTCGAACAATCCATTTCATTTTGGTGATAAGCGCCCGCTGAACATTGATGTACGGCAAAATAAAACCATTTCCATACGGCAATTGCTCAAAAAAGCGACGCAAAAAAATCAAGAAATTCATTTTCGTCCATGCTTTTATAGTGAATTAAGCATCTTTCCCGTCTCTTTTCCAGCTTTTATCAACACAGCAAATGATGGATAATCCGACCCCCTCAAAACCCCATTCCTCCTCATCTAGCGCCTTTATACGTCGAAAAGTTTCTGAGCAGAATTTTCTGTAGGTCAACTCTTCAAAGATGCTAAAATCTCAACAGTTTCTCGAGCTTGGAAAGCAATCGTTTTGCTCTTTTGCAAAATTTCGTTTCACATCCTCTGAGAAAATGCTGTAGCGTCTGTCCAAGACCGTGCAGACGTTTGAAACGCACAGGGAGCCAATTTTTTTGCTGCCCTTCGCCCACCGTACCAAGTTGTACCTGTTCGTACCTTGATGGGGGAATATTGATGCCGGGTCAAAAAACGCTTTCGGACGCATACCGTCAACTTATGGCGGGTGACCACGGAGATCCCTTTTCTGTTCTTGGCATGCATCAGTACAAGAAACAGTTGTTTGTTCGTGCACTGCTTCCCGGCGCCGTCAGTGTGTCCGTGATTGATATCAAATCCCGCCGCAAAGTGGCCGCATTGGAACGCGTTCCCGACACGGATATTTTTGCCAGCGCCATCCCGCGACGCGTCACACCCTTCCCTTACCGATTGCTGATCGATTGGGGCACGCACCAGCAAGAACTGGAAGACGCTTATCGATTCTCCAAAATCCTGGGCGACATTGATGTGTGGTTGCTCGCAGAAGGGACGCACTACCGCCCTTACGAAAAGATGGGCGCACACCCAATGGAAATCGATGGCGTCTCCGGCGTCAGCTTTGCCGTCTGGGCACCGAATGCACGACGCGTTTCTGTCGTCGGTGATTTCAATAACTGGGATGGCCGCCGTCACATGATGCGCTTGCGCCCGGAATGCGGCGTCTGGGAAATTTTCGTGCCGCACATGGTGACAGGCGATCTCTACAAATTCGAAGTGATGACGCAAGATGCCGTTGTCTTGCTTAAGGCAGATCCGTATGCGTTTCGTGCCGAGCTGCGCCCCAATTCCGCATCCGTGGTGCACGGCATGCAAACAATCTACCCCTCCAAAGAAGAACGCAAAAAAGCGAATGCGCTGGACGCGCCCATCAGCATTTACGAAGTGCACCTTGGCTCCTGGCGCCTGCCGATGGAAGAAGGCAAGCGCTGGTTCACTTATCGCGAACTGGCGCATCAACTCATTCCTTATGTGAAAGAACTCGGTTTCACCCATATCGAACTCTTGCCCTTGCATGAATATCCCCTCGACGAATCCTGGGGTTACCAACCTGTCGGCTTGTATGCGCCCACCTCACGTTACGGCACGCCGGACGATCTTCGCTACTTCGTCGAAACGGCGCACGAAAACGGCATCGGCGTCATCCTCGACTGGGTGCCGGGTCATTTTCCGATTGACGCGCACGGCCTCGAAAAATTCGACGGCACTTGCTTGTATGAACACGCGGATCCGCGCGAAGGATTTCATCAAGACTGGAACGTACTGATTTACAACTATGGCGGACGAGAAGTGCGCAACTTTCTCGTCGGGAATGCCCTGTATTGGATCGAACGCTTCGGCATCGACGGCTTGCGCGTAGATGCGGTGGCTTCCATGCTCTACCGAGACTATAGCCGTGAGCCAGGGGAATGGATTCCCAACCAGTATGGCGGACGGGAAAATCTGGAAGCCATCGCATTTATCCGACGCATGAATGAAGTGGTCGGTATCGAGCGACCAGAAGCGATCACAATGGCGGAAGAATCCACGAGCTTCCCTGGCGTGTGTCGTCCTACCTATCACGGCGGTCTGGGATTCCATTTCAAATGGAATCTCGGCTGGATGCACGACACGCTCGCGTACATGAAGGAAGATCCGCTTCACCGCAAATATCATCACGACAAAATGCGCTTTGGCATTATGTATGCGTTTAGCGAAAATTTCGTATTGCCGCTCTCGCATGATGAAGTGGTGCATTGCAAAGCGTCGATCCTCGGTCGCATGCCCGGCGACGAATGGCAACGCTTCGCCAACCTGCGTGCGTACTATGGATTTATGTGGGGGCATCCAGGGAAAAAATTGCTTTTCATGGGGAGCGAGTTCGGGCAATACAGCGAATGGCATTCCAACGGCAGCCTGGATTGGCACTTGTTGCAATACCCGGTGCATCATGGCGTACAGCGCTTGGTACGGGATCTGAACCTCGTCTATCAACACCATCCTGCCTTGTATCGCCTGGATTTCGACTATCGGGGCTTTGAATGGATTGTGCATGACGATTTCGACAATTCCGTTTTTGCTTTCCTTCGCAAGGACGATCAAAATAATTTTGTCATCATCGTCAGCAACCTCACGCCTATCCCGCGCCACGATTACCACATTGGCGTTCCCCAATCCGGCACCTATGTGGAACTCATCAACACCGATGCAGAAATTTATGCCGGCAGCGGCATGCACAACGGTGAATTACGCGCGCGACGCATCGCGCATCATGGGCACCACTGGTCGCTGACGATGACGATCCCGCCGCTCGCCACTGTCATGCTGGCACTCAAGCCAAAATAGGAAATGGGCATGCAACCGATTGCGCAATCACTTCAACCCGGCACACCCTATCCCCTCGGCGCGCACTGGGATGGACGTGGCGTCAACTTTGCGTTAACGGCACCGCACGCACTCTCGGTCGTACTCTGCGTGTTTGACGAAAGCGGCCAAACTGAGGTAGCGCGTCTACCCATGTCTGAATCGTATGCTGGCATTTGGCATGGCTATCTGGAAGGCGCCGCGCCCGGCTTGATCTACGGCTACCGCGTCTTCGGCACCTATGCACCATTACAAGGCCATCGCTTCAACCCTAACAAGGTGCTGATTGACCCCTACGCACGTCATATTGTCGGGCAATATCAAGGCCAGACAGAATTCACGGTGGACAACCCCACCGACACAGCGCGCATCGCACTCAAGGCGCAAGTGGTGCATGAACCCTACAATTGGGAAAGCGATGCGCCGCCGTGCGTCCCTCTCTCTGAAACCGTCATTTACGAATTGCACGTCAAGGGCTTCACCAAGTTGAATCCGCTGGTGGATGAACCCTTGCGCGGCACTTATGCCGGACTCGCGCATCCCGCTGCGCTGGATTACCTGGAACAATTGGGCGTCACCACACTCAGCCTCTTGCCCATCCACTTCCGCGCCGACGAAGGCCGTCTGCAAAAAATGGGGTTGTCGAATTACTGGGGTTATTCCACCATTGGCTTCTTCGCACCCGAGACGCGTTACTGGTCTGGCCGCCCCGGCACCACCCCTATCTCAGAGTTCCGCGATATGGTGAAAGCCTTGCACAGCCGTGGCATTGAAGTGCTGCTGGATGTGGTCTACAACCATACCGCCGAAATGGGTGCAGATGGCCCCACGCTCAGTTTTCGCGGTATCGACAATCTGCTGTATTACCGCCTGCTCCCCAACAATTTGTCGCAATATGAAAACTGGAGCGGTTGCGGCAACGCCTTGAACCTGAGTCAACCGCGCGTCTTGCAAATGGTGATGGATTCCTTGCGCTACTGGGTGCAGGAAATGCACGTCGATGGTTTTCGATTCGACCTCGCCACCGTGCTCGCGCGCGAAACCAGCGGCGCCTTTTCACCCAACGCCGCTTTCTTCTCCGCCATCAACCAGGATCCCGTGCTGGCAACTGTCAAGCTGGTGGCAGAACCGTGGGACGTAGGCATCGGCGGTTATCAACTCGGCGCTTTCCCGGCTGGTTGGCTGGAGTGGAATGACCGATATCGCGACACCATGCGCGCTTTTTGGCTGCATCAGTGGCCGACGCTGGGGGAATTCGCCTTGCGCTTTGCAGGATCAAGCGACGTGTTTCGTCACAGCCACCGCAACGCCGCCTCCAGCGTCAACTTTATTGCGGCACACGACGGCTTTACCCTGCACGATCTGGTCAGCTACAACCACAAACACAACCAGGCCAATGGCGAAGAAAACCGCGATGGCCATTCTCACAACCATAGCTGGAACTGCGGTATTGAAGGCGAAACGGTTGATCCCGGCATACGGCATTTGCGTGCGCAACTCAGCCGCGCCCTGCTCGCCACGCTTTTTCTCTCGCAGGGCACACCGATGCTGCTGGCGGGCGATGAGATGGGGCATACCCAAAAAGGCAATAACAACGCTTACTGTCAGGACAATGAAATCTGCTGGCTGGACTGGCACAAAGCGGATCAGGAAATGTCGTCTTACGTCAGACGCCTCATCACGCTACGCCAGCATTATCCGGCACTGCGCCATGTACGCTGGTTCACCGGCGAGGGTCTGCCGTTTGGCTATGCCGATATCGTCTGGCTTTCTCCGGATGGGGGTACCGTGCGTGAGACCGAGTGGCACTTTCGCGGCAAAGTGTGCATGGGCATTCTGGTGCGCGGCACCAAGCATGAAACGCCCTGCCTGATTTTGCTTAATGCCTCCGCACAAACCATTCCCTTCACGCTTCCCCAAGGAAGCTGGCAACTGCTGTTGAATAGTGCGGATACGACCGACCACGCTCGCGAATGCACTGAAAATGTCAGCCTGCCCCCGCATGCCATGTGGTTATTGGCGCCTGCAGAGGCCAGTGCCCCTACGCACTCGCAATGACCAGGGCGCTTTTATCCTGAAAAATTGCATTACATCAAACTATTGAATAGACGCAATAGTACAATGGGTCTATCATTCAGGAGACCCTTCGTGTCTCGGAAAAGAACAAGAATAATTTCTCTTGGAGCTGATGTGTCGATCCAAACGCTTGCAACAAACGCTTACCCTGACCAACAACCGGGCACATCCGGTCTGCGCAAAAAAGTCTCTGTTTTTCAGCAGTCAGGGTATCTCGAAAATTTTGTCCAATCCATTTTCGATGTGCTTGATGGCTGCACCGGACAAACCATCGTGCTGGGCGGCGATGGCCGCTTTTACAACCGGGAAGCCATCCAGATCATCCTGAAAATGGCGGCCGCCAACGGCATCGGCAAAGTCCTCGTTGGACAGAACGGCATCCTCTCCACACCCGCCGTAAGTTGCGTGATCCGAAAATATCACGCCTTCGGCGGCATCGTGCTCTCTGCCAGCCACAACCCCGGCGGCTCCGATGGCGATTTCGGCATCAAGTACAACATCGGCAATGGCGGGCCTGCGCCGGAAAAAATCACGGAAGCGGTATTCGCGCGCAGCAAGGGCATCACGCAATACAAAATCAGCGATGCGCCGGACATCAATATTAATCATCTCGGTACATCGCGAATTGAAAACATGCAGGTTGAAGTGATCGATTCCGTCGCCGATTACGCCGAGCAAATGCAGCAATTGTTCGACTTCGACGCCATCCGCAACATGTTCAAGCGTGGCTTCACCATGCGATTTGACGCGATGAGCGCAGTCGGTGGTCCTTACGCCCGCAAGATCATTGAAGACCTGCTCGGCGCACCGCGCGGCACGGTGCTGCATGGGATTCCCCTGGAAGATTTCGGTGGACATCACCCGGATCCGAACCCGGTCAATGCAGAAGAACTCATCGCACTGATGGATGCGCCAAACGCGCCGGACTTTGGCGCCGCCTCTGACGGCGATGCTGATCGCAACATGATTGTGGGGCGCAAGCTGCCCGTGTCACCCTCTGACAGCCTGGCAATTCTGGCTGCCAATGCGACGGTCGCGCCCGGCTATAAAAAAGGCATCACAGGCATCGCGCGTTCGATGCCTACTTCCACTGCCGCCGATCGTGTTGCCAAATCACTTGGCGTACCGTGTTTTGAAACCCCGACCGGCTGGAAATTTTTCGGCAACCTGCTCGACACCAATCAGGCGACATTGTGCGGCGAAGAAAGCTACGGCACCAGTTCCAGTCACATCCGCGAAAAAGATGGCTTGTGGGCCGTGCTCTTCTGGTTAAATTTGCAAGCCGCCACCGACAAATCGGTCAACACGCTGGTCGCAGAACACTGGGCAAAATTTGGCCGCAACTACTATTCGCGCCATGATTACGAAGGCATCGACACGGTCAAAGCCAATGCCCTGATGGATCGGCTGCGCAACAAGCTCGACAGCCTGAAAGGCCAAAAGCTCGGAAGCCACGTCGTCGCCATGGCAGACGATTTCAGTTACACCGATCCGGTTGACGGCTCCACTTCTTCCAAACAAGGCGTGCGCATCATTTTTACTGACGATGCACGCATTGTTTTCCGCTTGTCCGGCACAGGTACAGTTGGCGCAACACTGCGGGTTTATCTGGAAAAATACGAAGCCGACCCGAGCAGGCACAACTTGCCGACGCAGACCGCGCTGGCCGACCTCATTGCCATCGCCAACGAAATCGCGCAAATTGAAGCCGTTACCGGAATGACACAGCCCACCGTCATCACTTAAAAATCCAATACAAAAAGCTTTTGATAGGGAATACGCATGAGAGAAATCGCTGACAAACTGTTCCTGGCCAGTCACCTGCCGAAACGCACCATCGCGATTGTGCTGGCGGGGGGTCGTGGTTCACGCTTAATGCATCTGACAGAGATTCGCGCCAAGCCTGCCGTGTTCTTTGGTGGGAAATTCCGCATCATCGATTTCGCCTTATCCAATTGCATCAACTCCGGCATTCGCCGGATCGGCATCGTCACACAATACCGCGCACACTCCCTGCTGCGCCATTTACAACGTGGCTGGAGTTTCCTGCGCGGCGAACACAATGAGTTCATCGATCTCATGCCAGCGCAACAGCAACTGGATGAAACCACCTGGTATCGCGGCACCGCCGATGCCGTCATGCAAAATATGGGCGTCATCCGCTCCTATCGTCCTGAATTCATTTTGATCCTGGCGGGTGATCACGTGTACAAAATGGATTACTCCATGATGCTGCTCGATCACGTCGAGATGCGTTCGCGCTGCACCGTTGCCTGCGTCGAAGTGCCGCGTCATGAAGCTTCGGCATTTGGCGTGATGGACATTGATCGTGAGCGCAACATTATCGACTTCCTGGAGAAACCGGCTGACCCGCCCGCCATGCCAAACAATCCCCACACCTCGCTTGCCAGCATGGGCATTTATGTCTTCAACGCCGATTATCTTTTTCAGTTGCTCGAAGAAGACAACAAAAATGAAACGTCCAGTCACGATTTCGGTCGCGACATCATCCCGCGCGTTGTGAAAGATGGGAATGCCAAGGCGCATCTCTTTCACATGTCCTGCGTACCATCCTCTAACGAAGTGCCGCCTTACTGGCGCGATGTGGGAACTGTCGATTCATTCTGGGCGGCAAACATGGATCTCACCTCGAACATGCCACACCTGAACATTTACGACGAGGAATGGCCTATCTGGACATATCAGGAACAGCGCCCGCCAGCGAAGTTCGTACCGGATCAAAACGGCATGCACGGTATCGCCGCCAACACGATGGTCTCCGGCGGGTGCATTGTCTGCGGCTCGCAACTTTCTAACACGATTTTGTTTTCCAAAGTACGCATCCAGTCTTTCTGCAACATCGATCAAGCCGTCATTCTGCCTGCCTGCGAAATTGGCTCCCATTGCCGACTGAGAAAAGTCGTCATTGACCGTGGATGCGTCATTCGCGATGGGTTGGTGATTGGCGAAGACCCGGAACTGGATGGCCGTCGTTTTTACCGCACAGAGAGTGGCGTGGTTTTGGTGACGCAGGAAATGCTGTCCCGGCTTTACCAAACAACACATCAACCGCAAACCGAATAAGGCCGCTCGCTCCGGAATGACACTGCTCGATTCATAATATGCGGCCACGCGCGGCAACAGGGAAAGTGCCTTCTCGCATTTATGCATAAAGGCGTGGTCGATCAACCGCTTACTCAATAGAACTCAACAGAACATCATGCGCGTTTTACACGTCTGTACGGAAGTTTATCCCGTCGTCAAAACCGGCGGCCTTGCTGATGTCACCAGCGCTTTGCCGCTTGCTCTGACCAAACTGGGGTGTGACGTTCGCATTCTTGTGCCGGGATTCCCATCCTTTCAGGAATACCTGATCGATAAAAAGCTGGTCTTCGAATTGCCGCCACGTTTCAATGCGTTTTCCATACGCGTTTTTGTCGGCACGCTGCCGACCAATGGCCTCACGGTTTATTTTATAGATGCGCCAGGTTTGTTTGATCGCCCCGGCAATCCTTATACGAATGCGTCCAACCAGGATTATCTCGACAACTACCGTCGTTTTGCTCTCTTGGGATGGATCGCGGCGCGCCTGGCAGAAGGCATGGATACCTCTTGGGTGCCGGATGTGGTGCATGCCCACGATTGGCATGCCGGGCTGGCACCTGCTTACTTGAGAGCTTCGGAATTCTGGTTGAAGCGTAAACTCGCCGGCAGTGTTTTTACTGTACACAACCTGGCTTATCAAGGTAATTTTCCCGGCCACGCGTTTAGCGAAATCGATTTGCCCCCCCACTTCTTTGGCGTCGATGGCGTGGAATTTCACGGCCAACTTTCTTTCATCAAGGCAGGGCTAATGTACGCCGACAAAATCACCACCGTCAGCCCAACCTACGCCAAGGAAATTTTGCGTCCAGAAAATTCCTTTGGTCTCAATGGCGTACTGCAAAAGCGCATCGATGATATTTCCGGCATTCTCAACGGCGTCGACACCGATGTCTGGAACCCGGCGGCGGATGAAGCCATCGCGATCCAGTACGGACTCAATTCGCTAGCCAGCAAGGCACAGTGCAAAACGGCGCTTCAAAAAGAAACCGGGCTTAAAGTTCAAAATGACGCGCCACTCTTTTGCATCGTCAGCCGTCTCGCCGTACAAAAGGGTCTGGATATTGTGCTGGATGGCTTGCCGGAAATCCTGGGCATGGGCGGCCAACTCATCGTTCTGGGCACGGGCGATACTTCATTGGAATCCGCTTTTCGCAACATTGCCTACGCCTATCCGCAATCCGTTTCCATCCACACGGGATACGACGAACTGAAATCGCATCGCGTCATTGCGGGCAGCGACATCATCCTGCTGCCATCTCGCTACGAGCCATGCGGCCTCACCCAGCTCTATGGCTTGCGCTATGGCACCCTGCCGCTGGTACATCGCGTCGGCGGACTAGCCGATACCGTCGTCAATAGCTCGGATGAAAACATCAAGGCTCGCACGGCCACCGGCTTCACTTTTGACGGTTTTTACTATGACGCCTTCATGGGTTCTGTGCGTCATGCCTTTGCCCTCTTCAAGCGCAAGAAGGAATGGCAACAGATTCAGCACAATGCCATGCGCCAACAATTTACTTGGGAAGCCGCTGCAAAACGCTATTTGGCCCTCTATGAACAGGTGTATCGCTCACATAAACCTGTCTCCTGATATACAACACTTGATTTGCAGCAAGCGCCGCCAGATAGATAATCACGGCGATTTGTTGTACCCTAGACCGCAACGGTTTGCGTGGCGCATTTGTCAATAATTATGCGCATTCTTCATTAATTCCTTGATTTTGAATTTGCCATGACCCAAAACGCCCCCAACAACTCGAAACAGATCGGTTTCTTGCCAAACGACGTTGAAGCGCTCAAGCGTTCCATCACGAACAATCTTCGCTACCGTACCGGCAGAAATCCGCTCAATGCCAATCGCCACGACTGGCTCCTCGCAACCGAACTTGCTGTGCGCAACAGACTGGTGGAGCGCTGGATGAGCACGGCAGAAGCCTTCTATACCCAGCCCGCAAAAAATATCTACTACCTGTCGATGGAATTTCTGATTGGTCGCACCTTCACCAATTCCATCCAGGCGCTGGATATCGCTGGCGAAGTCAAGGAAGCGCTGGCGGATCTGTCCGTCGATTTTGACGAAATTGCCGGTGGCGAACCGGATGCAGCCTTAGGCAATGGCGGTCTGGGACGTCTGGCGGCCTGCTTCCTCGACTCCATGGCCACACTCCAACTGCCCAGCATGGGTTACGGCCTGCGCTACGAATACGGCATGTTCAAGCAGCAAATTGTCGATGGCTACCAAGTTGAAACGCCTGACTACTGGTTACTGACCCGCGGCAACCCCTGGGAATTCCCACGTCCCGAAGTGCAGTACCAAGTTCGCTTCGGCGGCCGCGTACTGACCGAGGGCGGCCGCACCCGCTGGGTCGATACGCACAGCGTGCTGGCCATGGCTTACGACACCATCATCCCCGGATTTCAAACCGAAGCCACCAGCACCTTGCGCCTCTGGTCAGCAAAGGCCGTGGCAGAAATGAATCTTTCCGCCTTCAACCGAGGCGAATACACCGGTGCAGTCGAAGCCAAAACCATGTCGGAAAATATCACGCGTGTGCTGTACCCCGACGATTCCACAGAGTCCGGTCGCGAATTGCGCCTGCGCCAGGAATTTTTCTTTGTCTCTGCCAGCATGCAGGATCTGGTGCGCCGTCATTTGCTCAATCACCCCGACTTTGAAAATCTCTCCGACAGCATTTCCATTCATTTGAACGATACTCACCCCGTGCTTGCCGTACCTGAATTGCTGCGGATTCTCATGGATGAACACGGCATGAAATGGGCGGAAGCCTGGGGGCTGGCGCAGAAAATCTTTTCATACACCAACCATACCCTCATGAGTGAAGCCCTCGAGACGTGGTCGGTTGAACTGATGGGCAGAGTATTGCCACGCCACCTGATGATCATGTTCGACATCAACAGCGAGTTTCTCGCCAGTGCCGCAACGCGCTTTGGCAACGATCCGCAACTGATGGAACGCATCTCAATGATCGATGAACACGGCGGACGTCGCGTACGCATGGCCTATCTCGCAGTTATCGCCAGCCACAAAACCAATGGTGTTTCCAAGCTCCACTCGGAGCTGATGACCCAATCGATTTTTGCTGACCTCGCAAAAATCTTCCCGGAACGGTTTACCAACGTTACCAATGGCATCACGCCACGGCGCTGGATTTCACAATCCAATGAACTGCTCGCAGATCTGATTGACGACAAAATCGGACCGGCATGGCGTCGCGATCTCTCTCAATTGAGCAAATTGAAAGAACATATCAGCGACCAGATGTTCGTCAACCAGTTCCGTTCCTCCAAGCGCCAAAATAAAGCGAGGCTGGCGCGCTGGATCAACAACAATCTGAACATTCGTGTGAACCCTGATTCGATGTTTGACGTGCACATCAAGCGTATTCACGAATACAAGCGACAGTTGCTTAACCTGCTGCATGTCATCACGCGCTACAACCGCATCCGCGAAAATCCGGAAGTCAATTGGGTACCGCGTACGGTGATTTTTGCAGGCAAGGCGGCATCGGCCTATCAGATGGCAAAAACCATCATCAAACTTGTCAATGACGTTGCCGTCAAAATCAATAATGATCCGCTCGTCGGTGACAAGCTCAAGGTCGTCTTCATTCCGAATTATGGTGTGAGCATGGCGGAGATGATCATCCCCGCCGCAGACCTGTCACAGCAAATCTCTACCGCTGGCACTGAAGCTTCCGGCACAGGCAACATGAAGTTCGCCTGCAACGGTGCGCTGACCATTGGTACACTGGATGGCGCAAACATTGAAATCGGCGATGCCGTTGGTTTTGAAAACATGTTCATCTTCGGCAATACTGCCGAGCAGGTTGAACAGATTCGCATCGCGGGTTACCAACCACGCACCATCTATGAACAAAATGCGGAACTGCGTCATGTGCTTGATCAGATTCGCGACGGTTTCTTCTCGCCAGATGAGCCGGGACGTTTCACCTCGGTCTATGACTCACTGGTGAATTATGGCGACCGTTATCAGTTGCTCGCCGACTATGCCAGCTATGTGGATCGGCAAGAAGATGTGGATACGCTGTATCGCCAGCCGGTTCGCTGGACGCTTACCGCGCTTCATAATGTGGCCTGCATGGGATATTTTTCGTCTGACCGCGCCATCCAGGAATATGCCGAGACTATCTGGAACGTCAAACCCCTGGAAGTAAGGGCGGACAAGGTCGCTACCAAACCAGAAATCCGCATGCCCGCTGGCGTCTAAAACAATGGCATTTCATGCGAATGGGCGAGGTTCTCCTCGCCCATTTTTATTTGCGCCACCGCTCCAGACCGGATATCCGGCTGCCGGGGAGAATGTTCTTGTCCCTGAACCAGCCACGGTTCATTTCCAGCGCAAAGCGCACCGACCCTTTTCCGCAATGGTTGGTAGTGGTGTGCGGCTGCATGTCTTCGATATTGACGATCTTGCCGCTCCCATCGATGAAGGCCACCGAAAGCGGAATGTTCGTGTTCTTCATCCACATGCACAGGCCGACGGGCACGGGGTACACAAATAGCATGCCTTCGTTTTGTCCCATCGAACGACGATGCATCAATCCGCGGCGCTGTTGTTCTTCTGTGGAAGCCACTTCTGCCTTAATCAAGTACATCCCCGCACTCAACTCCACCACCGGCAATTCCCTTGCGAATTGGCCAAGCGAAGGCTGCCCCAATGAAGATTGAGCCATAGCAACTTTTACACTGCCCCCCAACAATAGCGTCAGGCCTGACAAGATGAAAAAGCTTTTTTTCACGATTTGCTGCATAAGGTGATTATTACTCATAAAACAAAAAAGGCAGGGTACCCTGCCTTTTTTGTTGAAGCATGCGACGAATTACTTGGAAGCTGCTTTCATGGAAGCGGATGCTTTCTTGGAAGCTACTTTCTTAGCTGCTTTCTTGGCTGGCTTCTTAGCTGCTTTCTTCTTAACTACTTTTTTGGAAGCAGCAGGCTTGGAAGCAGAAGCTGCCTTAGCGGAAGCAGGAGCTTGTGCGAATGCAGCGGTAGCGAACAGAGCGGATACCAGAACGGCGATCAGTTTTTTCATTTTGAAGTCCTTAAAATTAACATGTTAATAAGACGGTGATTCCGAGGAATCACTGACAATAACGAATGCCGTTGACGCCGGTTGACACGATCTGGAAATAAATTATCAAAATTCTCGAACAGCACCCACGTCATCAGACCAAGCTTGGATAGTCGGTGTACCCCTTGGCGCCACCGCCATAAAACGTATGGCGATCCGGCTGGTTCAGTGGCGCACCCAGACGAATGCGTTTGACCAAATCCGGATTGGCGATATAAGGTCGCCCAAACCCTATTGCATTCGCCAACCCCTGCGTAAGTAACTGCTCACCACTCTCTGCAGTTTGCTCTCCGCAAATAATAATCGCTCCACGATAAGCTTCCCGGATTTGCTGGCGAAACGTCTGGCTAGACGGTTTGCCTCCTACCCAACCCGCTTCGGCCATATGCAAATAGGCAATATTGCGCGCCGTTAATTCCTTGCAAAGATAGAGTGTCATCGCTTCCATCTCCGTATCTGACATGTCGTTGATGGTGAAATGCGGCGACAAGCGAATCCCCACCCGATCCGACCCCATGACTTTTGCCACAGCGTCCACCACTTCCAGGGTCAGCCGCGCCCGGTTTTGAAGGGAACCACCATACTGATCGGTGCGCTGGTTGGTGTTGATTGCCAGAAATTGATGCAGCAGGTAGCCGTTGGCCGCGTGCACTTCGGCGAAATCGAAACCCGCCCGCCTGGCCCGCTCCGCTGCCAGCCGGTATTCATCGACGATCCCCGGCATTTCTTCCGTCTTCAACGCCCGAGGCTGCCCGCACAACTCGAAAGCGGCCGTACCGTCCGCTTTCACCGGGAAACATTTCGTGGTGCCGGCAATGATGGCAGACGGCGCCACCGGGGGGTCGCCGTTGGGCTGCAACAGGGAATGGGACACCCGCCCCACATGCCACAACTGCACCGACATGTGCCCACCCTTCGCGTGCACCGCCTTCAGCACTTTCTTCCAGCCCGCTTCCTGCGCGTCCGTGAAAATGCCCGGCGTCCAGGCGTACCCTTGCGCGCGCGCTGAGATCACCGTGCCTTCCGAGACGATCAGTCCCGCACTGGCGCGCTGCGCGTAATACTCGGCATTCAGATCGGTCGGCACATCGCCGGGCTTGCCCGCGCGCGAACGCGTCAGCGGCGCCATCACCACGCGGTTCGGCAAAGTCACCGATCCTATTTTGACGGGCGTCAGCAATTTCAGCGTCATGGCTTTCTCCTTGAAAGATTTACTCTACACGTCCCATCGCCTATGATGGTAGCAAAAACCACTTCGTTCAGGACATTATGCCCCCGCTTATTCATTTCGTGCACGGCAAGGAAAGCGGCCCTTGGGGTCGGAAAATTACGCACCTGTCTGCCATCGCCAAAACGCAGGGCTTTGACATTGAGAGTCTTGATTACTCTGGCATCGCATGTCCTCTCTCGCGTTCCGAAAAATTGGCCGAAGCCTGCCAGGATCGCGCGCCCGACATTCTCGTCGGCTCCAGCATGGGCGGCTGGGTCGCCACCAACGCCACGCAGTGCATTAAGGTGCGCGGACTATTTTTGATGGCGCCCGCGTTTTACCTGCCAGATTATCCGATGCACGGTGTCGGATGCGAAGGCAACCAAATTGAAATCGTGCACGGCTGGCGCGACAGCATTATTCCCGTTGAGCACTCCATTCGTTTTGGGAAAGAACACGGTTGTACCGTACATCTGATTGAAGACGATCATCGTCTCGCACAACGGCTGGATTTACTGGGAGAATATTTTGCGGCGTTTATCAAGCGGGTGATGACGAAGTGAAAGTTTTCTTGCTTTCCCTCAGCGTTTTCAAATAATTTGTTCACTCACTCTGGCTACCCGCCACCACGAAGCGAAAGGAAAACCGGGGTCAGAGTTTTTTTACGCGCAGCGTAAATTACTCTGACCCCGAATTTTCTAAGGTGTACAAGAAAAATTGCTGCTGCTCCTAATATTGTTAGTTCTTGTGCGACCAGCCATTAACTTCATCAAACCCCGATGCTTTTTGCAGATCGCGAATTAACTCTTCTACAAGCTTATAGTCCGAAGGGTACTTTAATTTGATCTTGCCAGTAGCTCGTTCATGTTCGGACTTTTTGAGTGGTGTTTGATATTTAGATGCCCACTGTACAGATATAGTAAGTCGCTCAAGTAAACTTACCTGGATTTTGGATAGGTTCAATTCCAGTCTTTTGGCCAAATCAGTAAGGTCATGAGCTACCTCATGGAAATGCTTCGGATTTAATCGAGCCTTTACAAGATCAGGTGGAGACTTGTAAACAAAAGCACCTTTCAGTGCATTCTCTGCAGAAAGACCGAGCAACAACATTGCTCCCTTCATCGAGCCAACGCGCCGATAATTATCCTGCTCGCTTTGAATGGGATGGCGAGCCGTAAGTGGCTTGCAGAGAATTTTGGAAGCCTCAAACATTTCCCAAGACTGCTTAAACCAATTCTCTGGATTAAAAATCCCCTCCTCGAAATCGATCACAAAATGCCTTTTGAATTGAAGTGGAAAAGTGCATAAAGGTCATGCTCTGATTATTTTCAAATATATTCACCCACCCAACTGAACGGCCCTTTGCAATACCTCGCTAGCCCATTGGTTGAGACTCTTGCCAGCAGCCTGCGCAGCAACGAGCGCGCGACCATGAACTTCTGGCGGCACACGCAATAGCAATTTGCCAGAGGCGGGCTTCTCGGGATGCACGCCTTCCCGCTTGCAATCGGCAATATAATCTTTGACCGCATGCTCAAACTCAGCCTTCAATTCAGCAACCGATTCACCATGAAAACTGATGATGCTGCGAATGCCGAGGATACGACCAACAAAAATGCCATCTCGTTCGTCATAATCGACACGAGCGGTATAGCCCTTGTATGTCATGGTGTTCACGGCAGCACTCCTACGCGTTCCAACAGTTCCCTTGCCTCTTCAACCTGATAACGCCTGGCTTCTTTTCCCGGGTGCGGCCGATGGCAACGCCACTGCTCTCCTTTGAGTTCGATCTTTAGACGCGAGCCTTCGCGCTCTGAAACCGAACCTCCCAGCGCCTTGATGAGTGCCTCAATGTCTGCGAACAGAATTGATGCAGACGTTGGACGGGTGAAGATGGCGACAAGCGTCTTGCGGTGTTTTGTCTTCATGGCGATGATAGCAAAAAGTGCTATCACTAGCAAATCCCACTATTTAAAATACGCAGCAGTTAAGTTGTTATTTTATTGATAATGCAATAGTATCACTGCCGCTAAGGCCATATCAATAACTCATACCTGCCATGCTAGTGTCATCCGCTTGTCCTTGGTTTATACACGAAACATAAAAGGATTACACTGTCGCTACAGTCATCGCCATACAACAAACAGAGAAAAACATCATGCCGACCCAACCGAATCAACTCACCATGACCGTCCTGATGACGCCTGACACCGCCAACTTTTCAGGTAACGTACACGGCGGCACCATTCTCAAACATCTGGATAGCGTAGCCTACGCTTGCGCCAGTCGTTATTCCGGTTACTACGCCGTCACCCTCTCCGTGGATCGTGTGGTCTTCCGCGAGCCGGTGCATGTCGGCGAGCTCGTCACCTTTATTGCCTCCATCAACTACACGGGGAATACCACCATGGAAGTCGGCATCAAGGTGCTGGCGGAAGACATTCGCAAGCAAACCATTCGACATGTGAACAGCAGCTATTTCACGATGGTGGCGGTGGATGAAAACCGGAAACCCGTGCGTGTACCTCCGTTGGAGCCAGAAACGCCTGTTCAGAAAAGGCGTCTTGAAGATGCGAAGAAGCGGAAGGAATTGCGGGCGCTCGCGCCGGATTGAGGGGCAAGAAATCCGTTGAAATTTCGGTGCCGGGAAAAATTCGGGGTCAGCGTAAATTTTTCTTCGAAAAATAAAACTCTGACCCCGGTTTTTCCCTATGCTGCGCGTAAAAAAATCTGCCCCTATTTTTTGGGATAACGTACTTCAACAATACTCAACGCTTCCACGCCATTCGGCGTTTTCAACATCACGGTTTCACCTTCATGCGCCTTCGTGAGTGCACGCGCCATTGGTGAGATCCAGCTGATTTTTCCTTGCAAGGGATCAAGCTCGTCAATGCCGACAATCGTGATGGTTTGTTGCTCGCCCGTTTGCCGCTCATAGGTGACCGTCGCGCCAAAAAAAATCTGATCAGAACCATGATGCGTACTCGGATCGAACACTTCCGCCGCATCCAGCCGTTTGATCAAAAAACGAATGCGTTTATCGATTTCCCGTAAACGGCGCTTACCGTAAATGTAGTCGCCATTCTCTGAACGATCACCATTCGATGCGGCCCAGGACACCACACGTACGACTTCCGGGCGCTCATGATCGATGAGTTGCAACAATTCATCTTTCAAGCGTTGATGGCCTTCCGGTGTAATGTAGTTCTTGGCACCAGACGGGATAGCGGGCACCACGAAATCTTCATCATCGTCCGCGTCAGTTTCTTTTACGAATGCTTTGCTCATAGGTTCGCATTTTATCCTTAACTTGGCTTCCCAGTAGCTCAAGGATTATTCCTGCAAACAACGCCCATTGCGGGAATGATTGCCACTTTGAAACATCCCCTGTACCATCGCCGTGACCCCAATTTGGGTCGTGCTGTTATGGATGCGACAAGCATCAGAATGCACGGCACTCCTGAGCAACCCTATCAACTGACTTGAGCGAAATTTGCATGCCTCATTTTCTGCACACTGTAGTACGCACTTTTCTCCTCGGCTTCAGTGCATTGACACTCATTATTGCCAGCAGTTGCGGCGGCACATCAGACAAAAATAAAACGGAAAAAACCAAAACTGTCTCACGCACGCAAACCAACAAATCCAGCCACAAAAAACGCGCCAGTCGCAATGAGCGAAGAAATGAAGTGGTGCGACAGGCGAAAGCGCTACTGAATACAAATTACAAGCGCGGCGGTAACCATCCGATCACTGGCTTGGACTGTAGCGGATACGTACGCTTCGTCTTCCGGCAAGCCTGGGGCGTGGTACTTCCGAGAACCTCGCTCGCACAAAGCAAGATCAGCAAACCGATCAAGCGCCGAGAATTGAAAAAAGGCGATCTCGTGTTTTACAACACGCGCCGCCGAAAATTCTCACACGTCGGGATTTATATTGGGAATAACCAATTCATACACTCTCCCGCATCCGGCGGAAAAGTGCGCATTGAAAACATGTCGATGTCTTACTGGAAAAAACGCTACAACGGCGCGCGCCGCGTGAAAGACCCCATGTATTAAAACGCATGGTCTGTCAGAACACACGTCCATGGAAACATCTCGTTAACCACCCAAGCACTTTTGCGCATCGAAGAACGCGCCCGCAAAAAGTGGCCTCACCCCAAATGACACTTCTCAGGAAGCCAGTGCCGCCATCACCGCTTTCACGGCAGCGTTCGACAAGTTAACCCCGTCTGCCGTTTTGGAAGGATCATCCTTTGCCAGCTTGACAGCCTTCGTCGCAGCCGCCAGAGCATCCAATGCTTTTTGGAACGCCGCGCCCTGCTCATTCAATGCTTTGCCTTCTACCGCGCTTTGCGCATCAAACATGTCTTCAAGTGCTTTGCCTACATCATCAACGGGATTCTTTTCTCGCAGCGCTTCAAGTTCATTGAGGAAAGCAGTGATCTCTGCATCCAACGATTTTGCCATTGACAAACCTCCTCTCATTACGATGACGTTGTGACAAAAATGCGAAGCTTATAAATTTGCTACGCAAAGCGCTTGTTTTTTACGACGCTGATTTGATACCTTTCTGTAAAGCTGCAAAAATACCACTGGCACTGCCCGCTAATGCAGACAGCCCTTGGATTGTAAAGCCTAAAGGGCATATCGAGAATGATGGATGGCTTTATCCTGGAAATTAAATAACACCAGGATGGTATGACACAACAGTTAGTGACGCGCCTTCCCCCACACATGCTTCAATCGCGCATCGCGGCCGCACTGCGTCCTGTAAAGTCGATAACGAATCGGGTTCTTCTTGTAATAATCCTGATGATATTCCTCGGCCAGATAAAAAGTCGTTGCAGGCAAAATGTTGGTCAGCACCTTTCCGGAAGGATGATCTTTTGCATAACGCACTGCTTCCTTTTCAGCGTTGCGAACCGCTTCAAGTTGAAACTCCGGCGGATAGGACTTGCTGTCAACCTTGACTGGCGGCGACACGTGGCGCAATCGCCCGGATTGCTCGAGGGCGTGTTTGCTGGCTTCGGCGACTTTTCGTTGTGCATCGTTCAAATAAAAAATCGCGCTGCGGTACTGCAATCCAACATCACAAAACTGCCGGTCATCGACCGTCGGGTCGATTTGCAGCCAGAAGTAATCCAGCAATTGTTCGTAGCTGACACGCGACGGATCGTAGGTGATGCGCACGGCTTCGATATGTCCCGTCACGCCTGCACTAACTTGATCGTAGCTGGGATGGACGACATGTCCGCCGATGTACCCTGAAACGGCGTTCGTCACCCCCGGCAATTTTTCAAAATCTGCCTCGACGCACCAGAAGCACCCACCGGCGAAAATGGCCGTCTCGCTTCTCATTTGCCCTGGAGCGATGACGGGGGCAGAAGATGTCACTGCGGGTGATGCCGCATAAGCTACTGTCGTCGCGAAGAAGCATGCGGCCAAAAGCGCTTTCAAGGAAAGTCGTGTTTTCATTTTCTTAACTCCGGCAATTTTTCACCCTGTGGAATGAAGCGCAGTGCGAGTCCATTGTTGCAATAACGTTTATAGGTTGGCCCCGGACCATCCGGAAAGATGTGCCCTTGATGACCGCCGCAGCGCGAGCAATGGTATTCGGTTTGTATCCCGGAAAAACCAATTTCCCGCTTCGTATTGATTGCGCCGGGGATGTGATCATAAAAACTGGGCCAGCCCGTGCCACTGTCGTATTTCGTCGTGCTGACAAATAAGGGCTGATGGCAGGCCGCACAGATGTAGGTGCCGTGCCGATGTTCCTTGTCGAGTTCGCTTGAGAAGGGGTATTCCGTCACCCCTTCAAACAAAACCTGGTAGCTATCGTTCGAGAGCAAGGCTTTCCATTCTGCTTTGGTTTTCGTCAGCGGGAAACCTTGGGGCTCCGCCCTGGTACACCCAAAAAACACACTCGTCACAATCAGGCATAACACCCACAGTAAAAATTGTCTGCGGTTCATGGTAGGCTCCTTATATGAAGGCTTTCACCCTATTATGCCGCCAGATAGAAAAACGCGTGGGCGATGGACGTAAGCCTAGACAAAGATCAAGGAAATAATCCGGCCAATATTGAAGCGCACCATCTTGAGGAAAAGCAATGAAACATGCCCACTCACTGCTCCAGAAAACAGATTTCCCGCCATTAAAACGGCAATCGATGGACACCCTCCAAGTCAATCTGGGCATGATCTGCAACCAGACCTGTCGCCACTGCCATGTGAATGCTGGCCCCAACCGGGTCGAATCCATGTCGGCTGACAATATTGCACTGGTGCTGCAAGTGCTTCGGGCACGGGGCGTCAAAACCCTGGATTTGACCGGCGGCGCACCGGAACTCAATGCCCATTTCCGCAAACTGGTGCATGAGGCAAACGCCATGGGCTGCCGCGTGATCGATCGTTGCAATCTGACCGTCTTACTGGAACCCGGACAAACCGATACCGCCGCCTTTCTCGCTGCACAGCGTGTGGAGATCACCGCTTCGCTGCCCTGCTATCTGGAAGAAAACGTGGATCGGCAACGCGGCAATGGCGTTTTTGAAAAAAGCATCGCAGCGCTGCAACAGTTGAACGGTCTGGGCTACGGACATCCCGATACTGGCCTCGTCCTGAATCTGGTGTACAACCCCCTTGGCCCCGCGCTCCCGCCAGACCAGTATCAACTGCAGGAAGCTTATCGCCACGAACTGAACAAGCGGTATGGCATCGTCTTTAACCACCTGCTGACGATTACGAACATGCCCATCAATCGCTTTGCTGCAACGCTCGCGGCAAAAGGGCAACTGAACGACTACATCCGTCTGCTGAAGGACAGTTTCAGCGCCGCCAATCTCAATGGCGTCATGTGCCGCTCACTGGTCAGCGTTGACTGGCAAGGTTATCTTTACGATTGCGACTTCAATCAAATGCTGCACATGCCGATGAAGATTCGACACGTGGATGCGCCACACTTGCGGGATTTGATCGGCGCGACGGCTGACGACATGCACGGTCTTCCCATCGGCATCGGCGAACATTGCTATGGGTGCACTGCGGGGCAAGGCAGCAGTTGCAGCGGCGCACTGGCGGCGTAAGCACGATGAAGCGCGGCAAAATTTTCGTTCTCCTGCTTCTGGCGCTGTCATTTGTCCTGTATTACTGGCTGGATCTGGGGCGCTTCTTCAACCTCGACTACCTCAAAACAACGCAGCACGCCTATCGGGAAATATCACAGACCCATCCCGTTGCGACGATGGCGGCGTATTTTTTCATCTACGTGCTCGTGGCCGCCACCTCGGTGCCGGGTGCACTCTTGCTGACGCTTGCTGGCGGCGCACTATTCGATCTCGCTACCGGCGTACTGCTGATTTCTTTCGCGTCATCGATCGGCGCGACGCTGGCTTTTCTGACATCACGTTATGTGTACAGAGATTGGGTCACAGCACGTTTCGGAGATAAGCTCCAGACAATCAATGCCGGAATTGAAAAGGAAGGCGCACTCTACCTGTTCATGCTGCGCCTGATACCCATCTTCCCGTTTTTTGTGATCAATACGCTGATGGGTGTGACAAAAATTCGCACCTTTACTTTCTACTGGGTGAGCCAGATCGGCATGCTGGCCGCTACCATCATCTATGTTAATGCGGGAACAAAACTCTCACGGATCCAAAACCCAAGCGACATCATGTCCCTGCAAGTACTCATTGCTTTAATGCTGGCAGGTGTGTTTCCGTTGCTGGTGAAGCAGTTGTTTTCTGCTTTTCGCAGACGACAGTTGTACGCCAAGTGGCACAAGCCAAAGCAGTTCGATCGCAATCTGATCGTGATTGGCGCAGGTGCAGCCGGTTTGGTGACTTCTTACATCGCCGCTGCGGTAAAAGCGAAAGTAACGCTGATCGAAGCAGGCAAGATGGGCGGTGATTGTCTCAACACAGGTTGCGTGCCGTCCAAGTCGCTGCTTCGCGCGGCAAGTCTGCTCAAGCAGGCAAGCCAGTCTGCGGCATTCGGCATCCAGCGTTCCCAACCCCCTGTCGATTTTGCGCGCACGATGGCGCGTATGCGCGACGTCATTCATGCCATCGAACCGCATGATTCCATCGAACGCTACACTGCACTCGGCGTCGAAGTGATTCAAGGCCATGCCCGCATCGTTTCACCTTGGGAAGTCGAGATCAACGCCAATCAAATCAATGCACAGCGCTTGACGACTCGCAGCATCGTGATCGCCAGCGGTGCGCGCCCCTTTGTGCCGCCGATCCCCGGTTTGATGGGAGAAGGGTTTCACACCTCCGAAACCATCTGGGATATCACCGAACTACCGGGTCAAATGGCCGTACTCGGCGGTGGCCCCATCGGATGCGAACTGGCGCAAGCTTTCGCACGCTTTGGCGTACGCGTCGCCATTGTGGAAATGGGCGAACGACTGCTGTCACGCGAAGATCCGGATGCATCGGCGCTCGTCACCGAATCCATGATGGCCGACGGCGTTGAAGTATTGACGAGTCATCGCGCCCTGCGCTGCGTGCGCGAGAACGGGATGAAGCAACTGATCGTTGCGCAGAATGACATTGAACGCGCCATTGATTTCGATGTGATCCTGTGCGCAGTCGGCCGCGTCGCGCGTACCGAAGGCATGGGGCTGGAAGAACTGGGCATCCCGCTGACGCTGCAAAAAACGATTGCCACCAACGCGCATTTGCAAACGATTTATCCGAACATTTTTGCCTGCGGCGACGTAGTGGGGCCCTATCAATTTACCCATACTGCGTCGCATCAAGCTTGGTATGCCGCAGTCAACGCGCTTTTCGGCAACGTCAAACGATTCAGCGTGGATTACAGCGTGATTCCCTGGGCCACCTTCACTGATCCGGAAGTGGCCAGAGTCGGCTTGTCCGAAACCGAAGCCACGAAGCGAGGCATTGCGCACAGCGTCACCCGTTACGATCTAAAAGAACTGGATCGCGCCATCATCGACGGCGTGCCGCAAGGTTACATCAAGGTGCTGACCGTTCCCGGCAAAGATAAAATATTGGGCGTGACCATCGTCGGTCATCGTGCAGGCGATTTGATCGCGGAATACGTACTCGCCATGAAGCACGGACTGGGATTGAACAAGGTGCTGCAAACGATCCACATTTATCCCACGCTCGCCGAAGCGAACAAGGCGGCAGCAGGCGAGTGGCGTCGGGCGAATGCCCCAGCCACCTTGCTTCGCTGGGTGTCGCGCTACCACGAATGGAGGCGTCGTTGAGTGTTGCTCCGTCCTTGTCTGTCATTATCCCGGTACTGAATGAAGCGCCGGGCATCCGTGAAAGCGTGCAACATCTTGCCGCTCTGCGTTCTCGCGGCGTTGAGGTCTTGCTGGTGGATGGGGGAAGCGAGGACGATACCGTAATGCTGGCGGCACCATATGTGGATGGCATTCTCCATTCGCGACGCGGACGTGCGCAGCAAATGAACACAGGCGCACTGGCTTCTCGCGGCGATGTTTTGCTGTTCCTGCATGCCGACACGCTTTTGCCGGATAACGCCGACCAGTTGATTCTGGATGGATTACGCAGAACTGGCAAAACATGGGGGCGCTTTGATGTCCGCATTACGGGTACGTCGCGTATGTTGCCCGCTATCGCCACCCTGATGAATCTGCGCTCGCGTCTGAGCGGCATTGCCACAGGCGATCAAGCCATCTTCGTCAGGCGTGATACCTTCTCTGCTATTGGCGGTTTCCCGCAGCAGGATTTGATGGAAGACATTGAAATCTCGCGTCGCCTGAAACGGCATTCACACCCGCTCTGTTTGCGGCATCGCGTGAGCACCTCCGGCAGACGCTGGGAAAAACATGGCGTGTGGCGCACCATCGCATTGATGTGGCGTCTGCGTTTTCAGTACTGGCTGGGCAAGCCTGCGAAAAAACTTGCGGAAAAATATCGATGAACATGGATTGCATCGTCATCGTCTTTGCCAAGGCACCGATTGCCGGCTTCGCCAAAACGCGCCTTGCCGCTGCCATCGGTGAAGACGCCGCTGCAACACTGGCGGCCAGAATGATCGACGAAACCTTACGCCATGCTGTCGCAGCCGATGTCGGGTCCGTGATTCTGTATTGCACGCCAGATGTCACGCATCCGGTATTCGTACAAGCCCAGGCTACTTACAGCATCCCGCTGGCTCAACAGGACGAAGGCGACATTGGTCAACGTATGTACAGCGCCATGACGATCGCACTGCGCGATTACCCGCGTGCCATTCTCATCGGAACGGACATCCCCGCACTCGACGCCCAGGCTATCCGGCAAGCCGCGCAGGATTTACGCCAGCATCCGGTGGTGTTCATTCCGGCACAGGATGGCGGCTACGTGCTGACCGGGCTTTCGCGAATGATTCCGGAAATCTTCGAAGGCATTGACTGGAGTACCTCGCGCGTGATGGAACAAACGCGCAACAAGCTTTCACAACGCGGCATTCGGTGGATCGAATATCCACCGCTTCGTGACATTGATGCGCCGGAGGATTTGCCCTTCGTTCCTGCGGAGTGGCTAGCATGAAACGACTACTCCTCGCTGGCGCCGGTCATTGTCACGCACTGCTACTGAAAGCCTTTGCCCAGCGCGGCGTGAAAAATTTTGAAATTACCCTGGTTTCTCCGAATCGCTTTTCACCCTACTCCGGCATGATCCCCGGATGGATTGGCGGACACTACCGATGGGAAGAATGCTGCATTGATTTTGAAAAGTTATGCAACAAGGTCGGCGCTCAACTGCTTCTGGATGCCATCGCGGAATTGCAACCGAATCAAGGCACATTGAAACTGCAATCTGGAAAAACACTCGACTTTGACATCCTTTCGCTGGATGTTGGCTCGACACTCGCACCGCTGCCGGGCACGGGTTCAACGGTGTTGCCCATGCGCCCCATCAGCGATTTGCCATCACACTGGAACAAGTTACAAGAAAATCTGCTCGACTTGCCAGCGGCAACGCCCTTTCGCATCGTGACGATTGGCGGCGGCGCGGCAGGCGTGGAAGTTGCGCTGGCCGCTGCGCACAGCTTGAAAATACTGGCGCCACAGGTGGTTTTTTCTTTCGCACTCGCCACGCAGGACGACGACATTCTCCTGAACATGGCTGCCACTGCCAGAACGCGGCTGCATCGGCATCTTAATTTACACCGCATCGAACTGATAACAAATTTCAGGGCACACGCCATCGCATCAGATAGCGTCGTCAGCCTGGAGGGGAAAGCCATCCAGGCCGATGCGATTCTGCTGGCTTCTGGCGCCCAGCCGCATGCATGGTTGCGCGCATCCGGCCTCGCCCTGGATGCACAGGGTTTTGTGCGTGTCGATGCCACGTTGCGCTCACGATCGCATACCCATATTTTTGCATCGGGTGATTGCGCAGGCTGGGAAACGCCGCTACCGAAAGCCGGCGTCTATGCAGTACGCATGGCGCCTGTCTTGACCCAAAACATCATCGCCACTGCGAAATCACATCCGTTTCAGACTTACGTACCGCAAAATCAATATCTCGCCCTCATTGGAACAGACAGTCGTCATGCCGTTGCTGTTCGCGGAAGGTGTTCGTGGGAAGGGCGCAGCATGGGATGGCTGAAGCAGATGATCGATACGCGGTTTGTTGCGAGGATGAACCAATAAGTCTTCCACGCAATTGCACAAAACCCCTGTCGAGAAAAAAGCCCGCATTGCAGCGGGCTTTTTAAGGTCAAAACACTCGTGCGGTCTCTTCGTTAGAACGGAATGTCATCATCCATGTTCGACAGGTTTGCACCGCCAGATTTGGCTGCGGGCTTTGCGCCACCACCACCGCCACGCTGTGCGGGGGCACGGCTGCTACCGTAATCATCGGAAGACGGTTCGCCGCCACCCTGACGGCTGCCAAGCATTTGCATTTGATCCGCGATGATGTCGGTCGCGTATTTTTCAACGCCATCCTTGTCCGTGTACTTGCGCGTGCGCAGTCTGCCTTCGACGTAAACCTGCGAGCCTTTCTTCAGATATTGCCCGGCGATTTCCGCCAGCTTGCCAAAGAAGGTGATGCGGTGCCATTCGGTGGATTCGCGTTGTTCGCCGGAATTCTTGTCTTTCCAGCGGTCAGACGTTGCCACAGCGATGTTGCACATGGCTTCGCCGTTGGTGGTGTAGCGGGTTTCGGGATCGCGGCCGAGATTGCCGACAATGATGACTTTATTGATGGATGCCATAGGAGTCCTCCTCTGTGTGGCCGTCGCGTATTAGGCATAAAGGACGCGGCGGAATTGGTAGAGACATGATTATATATGTGAAATCCACGCCAGGTGTTGTTTAATTTTTAAGTATTTTATGCCGGAAAATTCGGGGTCAGCCTAATTTACGCTGCGCGTAAAAAAACGCTGACCCCGGTTTTCCTCCTGACCCCGGCTTTCCTCCCGGCCATTTCCACCCTCTGCTCGAAAACCCCGAATCCGCTATAGTTAACGGTTTCCCGCCACGAACAGGCGACGCCTCCAGAAAGCTGTCAATGAAACAAGGTCAGAAAACAGATCGCAAAACAGGTCAACAAGACGCGAACGACGTTATCCGCATCCGCGGGGCGCGCACCCATAACCTGAAAAACATCAATCTCGACTTGCCGCGCAACAAGCTGATCGTGATTACCGGGCTTTCCGGTTCGGGCAAGTCTTCGCTCGCTTTCGATACGCTGTATGCCGAAGGCCAGCGTCGCTATGTGGAATCGCTTTCCGCTTACGCGCGTCAGTTCTTGCAGTTGATGGAAAAACCGGACGTGGATTTGATTGAAGGCCTGTCGCCTGCGATCTCCATCGAACAAAAAGCCACCTCGCACAACCCCCGCTCGACGGTCGGCACGGTCACGGAAATTCACGATTACCTGCGCCTGCTGTTTGCACGCGTGGGTACGCCGCATTGCCCGGATCATCCGGACAAACCGCTGGCCGCGCAATCCGTGTCGCAAATGGTGGATGCAGTGCTCGCGATGCCGGAAGGCACGCGCCTGATGATTGCCGCGCCCGTCGTTGCCAATCGCAAGGGTGAGCATGTCGATCTGTTTTCCGCCATGCAGGCGCAAGGCTTCGTGCGCTTCCGCGTGCAAAGCGGCACCGGCAAATCAAAAATTGTCGAAGCGGACGATTTGCCGAAACTGAAAAAAACAGAAAAGCACACCATCGACATCATCATTGACCGGGTGCGCGTCAATCCTGACATCAAGCAACGCCTCGCAGAAAGTTTCGAAACCGCGCTGCGACTCGCCGATGGCCGCGCCTTGCTGCTGGAAATGGACAGCGACAAAGAGCACGTTTTCTCGAACCGCTTCGCCTGCCCCATTTGCGGCTATTCGCTGCAAGAGCTGGAACCGCGCCTCTTTTCATTCAACAACCCCATGGGCGCGTGCCCCGAATGCGACGGACTCGGCCACATCGAATTTTTCGATCCCAAGCGCATCATCATGCATCCGAATCTGTCGCTGGCCAGCGGCGCGATCAAGGGTTGGGATCGGCGCAACCAGTTCTATTTCAGCATGCTTGCCAGCCTGGCTGCGCACTACGGTTTTGATATCGATACGCCCTTCGACGACTTACCCGCGCCGGCAAAACAATTGATTCTTTACGGCTCAGGGCGACAAACCATTCCCTTCACCTACATCAACGAGCGCGGTCGCCCTTCGGTAAAAAATCATACTTTTGAAGGCATCATCAACAATCTTGAAAGACGCTATCGCGATACCGATTCGATGGCGGTACGCGAAGAACTGTCAAAATATATCAATGAAAAAACCTGCCCGTCCTGTCATGGTGCGCGTCTTCGCGTAGAAGCACGTTTCGTCAAAGTCGGGCAAGGCAAGACCGAACGCGCCATTTACGAAATTGCCGCGATGCCCTTGCGCGACACACTCGCCTATTTTGAAAATCTGAAATTCACCGGCGCTAAAAAAGACATTGCTGCACGCGTCATCAAGGAAATCATCGCGCGTCTGCACTTCCTGAACAACGTCGGCCTGGATTATCTCTCGCTGGATCGCAGCGCCGATACGCTTTCCGGTGGCGAAGCGCAGCGCATTCGTCTCGCGTCGCAAATCGGCAGCGGCCTGACTGGCGTGATGTATGTGCTGGATGAGCCCTCCATCGGCTTGCATCAGCGCGACAATGATCGCCTGATCGCTACGCTCAAGCACTTGCGCGATCTGGGCAACAGCGTGCTGGTGGTGGAGCACGATGAAGAAGCAATCCGTGCGTCCGATCACATTCTGGACATGGGGTTGGGTGCCGGCGTACATGGCGGTCGCGTGGTGGCACAGGGTTCACTTTCAGATATTTTGAAGAGCAAGGAATCGCTGACTGCGCAATACCTGAACGGCAAACTTTCCATCCCCATCCCAAAAACGCGCACCGCGCTTGACCCAGACAAACAACTGGTAATCGAAGGAGCGAGCGGCAATAACTTGAAACGCGTCACGCTGAACCTGCCGGTAGGCTTGCTCACCTGCGTGACGGGCGTGTCCGGTTCCGGCAAATCCACGCTGATCAATGACACGCTGTATCTGGCCGCTGCGCGCCATCTCTACGATTCTCAAGCCGAACCCGCACCGCACGTCGCCATCGACGGACTGGAACATTTCGATAAAGTCATCTCGGTCGATCAGGCGCCCATCGGTCGCACGCCCCGCTCGAACCCGGCCACCTACACTGGCTTGTTTACACCCATCCGCGATTTGTTTTCCAATGTTCCCGGCTCACGCGAACGGGGTTATTCGCCCGGACGCTTCTCCTTCAACGTCAAGGGCGGACGCTGCGAAGCTTGCCAGGGTGATGGCGTACTGAAAGTGGAAATGCACTTTCTGCCCGACGTGTATGTGCCCTGCGATGTCTGCCATGGAAAACGCTATAACCGCGAGACCTTGGAAATCCGTTACCGTGACAAAAATATTTCCGACGTGCTGAACATGACGGTGGAAGAAGCTTCTGCATTTTTCAAGCCAGTGCCGGTCATTGCCCGTCGCTTGCAAACGCTGCTGGATGTCGGCCTCGGCTACATTCGTCTCGGCCAAAGCGCGACCACGCTTTCCGGCGGCGAAGCCCAGCGCGTGAAACTTTCACTGGAGTTGTCCAAGCGCGATACGGGTCGCACGCTTTACATTCTGGACGAACCCACCACGGGTCTGCACTTCCACGATATCGACTTGTTGTTGAAAGTGATTCACCGGCTGCGCGATCAAGGCAACACTGTCGTGATCATTGAACACAATCTTGACGTGATCAAAACGGCGGACTGGATTGTGGATCTGGGTCCTGAGGGCGGCGACGGCGGCGGTCGCATCATTGCCACCGGCACACCGGAAAGCATTTCAAAAAATGCAGCCAGTGTGACGGGACATTATCTGAAATCTGCCCTGCATAGAAAATAATTGGCCGCCCATGAAAACACCGAGATGAAAATTGTAAAATAGCAGCAGAACATGATTCAACTTCCGGAGCCTTCCTGATGACTTGCAAGCGAATTGCCATTTTTGCGTGGGCTGCGGTTTTCCTGCTGCCGCTTATAGCCTGCAATCAATCCAGCCAGACGCCATCATCCAAGGCAAGCGCCGGCGCATCTCAATTGGCAGGGGGATTGAAGCCGGTTGATTTTGGCGGCGTCGATTTGCGCACAGTCAATCGTCAAAAACTGGAAGAAGTTTATTACCGCAATCTTAAAGTGCCACTTGTCCCGCGCAACGATTTTGAATCTGTTGCCGACGCCAGCAGCATTTATCCTGGCGCAGAGAAAGTCGAAGTTGCCATGACACGAGGCGGCGCACTCGCAACGATGCAGTTTGTTTTCCCAGGAACAGGCGACCCTTATCTGGCAGACAAAGTGACGCAACTGATGGCTTCCAAATATGGGAAGCCATCCACCATTCTCGGCAAACTGGAGCAAGGCGAGTATCGTGCGATCTGGGATATGGGTGGAGGATTTATCATTCAAGTTGGCCGGAGTTGGCCAAACACGACAACCCACCTCAATTTTGTATCCAGTGGGAACCTGATTCGGCTTCAGGAAGAAGTTCAGCAAAGACTCCACTCTCCCAAGAATATGGTTGGTGCAAGCCGTTAGCGGTTTTGAATAATCATTCCTGATACGCTTTTCGTCATGCAAAGAATTTTGCTTGCCATGAGGAAAGTTTAAAGCGAAAAACTTGCTGCACTTCATCTATTTTCTCTGAGTCAACAAGCCCGAATGCGCGTTGACAACACAATTGCACGTCTTCACAAAAAATGTGCAATTTAACTTGTATCGTGAAAACATTTGCGCAATGCTCTGAAATGAGCGGTGGCAACACGTTGCACTTAAAAGATCAGGGCTGCATCGCGTCAAACAAAATCCATCGCTCTCCCATAAAAAACAAAAAGGAGAGGATCATGTTTAACAGCATCGGCTTCATTGGTGCGGGGCGCGTCGCCCGCATCATGCTTGGTGGCTGGCAAAGAGCAAACGCCCTTCCCGTCAACATCCTGGCATACGATATCAATCCCGAAGCAATCAAAACGCTTCAAAATGACTTCCCAAAAGTTACTGCCGCGACGCTCGCTGGGTGCGCAGCGTGTGATCTGGTTTTTGGCGCTGTCCATCCTCCTGCTCTGCCACAAGTGTTGGACGCCTTGGCAGGCAAACTGCGACCGCATTCTGTTTTTTGCTCGCTTGCGCCAATGATGCGCTTTGAAGAAATTCAGAACAAGCTGCTTGGCTTTTCGCGTATCGTGCGTCTGAATCCCAATTCACCCGGCATCGTCGGCAAAGGCTACAACCCAATTTCATTTTCTTCAGGACTGCCCAATTCCATACAGGATAAGCTGTTGAGATTATTCGAACCCTTGGGTAAAACGCCGGAAGTCGATGAACTCCAGATGGAAACGTATGCCGTTGTCAGTGCGATGGGGCCAACGTATTTTGGCTTTCAGTTTGCCGAAGTGATGAAGATCGCAAAATCTTTCGGTCTCACGCACGATGAGGCTTGCGAAGCCTTGCGCTCCATGTTGCGCGGAACCGTGGATATGCTTTTCGGCAGCAACTTGCCCACCGAGATGGTACTCGACCTCGTACCAGTGAAACCAATGGCCGAGGACGAAACCGAGATCCGCCGCATGCTGCAAACCCGCATGGGGGCAACGCATGCACGCTTGACAGGGTAAAATCTTGGTGCTGCAAACTGAAAAGCCCCGCATGCGGGGCTTTTCTTTTCTAAGCGTGATGCCGCTATTTTTTCTCCGGTGCCGCCACCTCAAACTCCCCAACTGTCACCACTTCCTTGTTGCCTTTCAGACGAAGCGTCACAAATTGCTCCTCCTGCTGCATCGTTCCAAACCCGGTGACAAATTGCAATTGCAGCGTAGTTGCACCGGAAACCACTTGCTGACGATGTCCGTAAAACTGCGCCTGCACTTTATATTTTCCTGGTTTGGCTTGCTTCAGCGAAAACGCTTCCGGCCCATATCCACCCGTAAAGTCACGCGACATGGCACCACCCTGATACGTCAGTCGATTGCCGTAAAACGCTTTTTCACCATTCGGGTCGATCACCCACAAATCGATATCGGTATTATCCGCATCCCAGGACAGCACCACACGCAAGTCCAGCGGCAGGTTGCGCAACAATCGTGAATCAATGGCGCTGGTATCCACTTTTTCCGGTGCTGTCGCCACAATCGCATTCAGTTCAGCGAGCGCAATCAATTCGATATCCGGGAAGCGGCCATGCCAAGGGCGGCGCACCACTTCATACAGATTATCCACGGCCTTTTGATACTGCTTGTTCGCGGCGTAAGCCAGTCCCAGATCGCGCCAGGATTGCGGCTCGTTGGGTGCCAGTTCCAACACTTGTTCAAGTACCGGTATCGCCTCCGCGGGCGCTTTCGCTTGCATCAAGCGATAACCGAGTATGCGCAGAATGTGACGGTTCTCCAGATTCATTTCTGCCAGGTTCGACAGTACGCGTTGCGCCAGATGCGGCTCTTTGCGTTCAAAGAAAATGTCGGCTGCATCCAGAAAGAAAGCCGTACTTTGCGTGTAGGCAGGGCGCTCGTCCAGATAAATCGCATACAAATCTTTCGCTTCGGCTTTGCGCAAGCGATCAATGTAAGGCGCGTCCGGCGTCCACTTTTTCAACTTGATTGAGCCGGCCTGCCCACTGGCACCGGCTGCTGGCGCTGCCGAGGCTGGTGCAGCACGATCTGTCGCCATCCTTTCCATCATGCGCGGCGACGCCATGCGATCTTCCTGTGCATCCAGCAAACGCGCTGCACTCTTTCTTGCTACAGCCATTTGTTGTTCACTTCGCATGGCAAGTTCAGCCGTTGCTGCACCAGCAGGCTTCTCTTCTTCCTTTGACTCTGGTTTTTTGCCTTTCTGGAAATCCTTATTCCACCATTTAATCTTTTCATCAAAGCGCTTGACGATGGCCTCAAGATGCGCAGCGCGATCCTTTTCCTTGCTCAAACGAATTTGATGACGAACGCGATCATAGTCGGCACGCAATTCTGCGGGCGGCACAATTTCATGGCGCGCGTAATCTTCAACACGATCCAACACAATCAAGGACGTACCACGCGTTACCAGTGAAAATGCTTTCCCCAAACGCTGGATTTCTGCGCGATGCAAATTGTATTCCGGCTCCAGCGTCGCCAGTTTCATGCGCGCCCATTCCTGTGCAGCAAAAGCAGTTGTTGTTTGCGCTTTATCTTTTCTGCCAACCTTGACGCTACGCTTTACCGTATTACCCGATGGCGTTTTCCACTCCAGTTCAACCAGCGTTTCCGGTTCGGTCAAGATGCCCGCGATATTGATGCTGCCTTTCTGCAGATCACCTTGTGACACCAGTATTTCTTTCGCACCACTCGCCCGCGCGCTCGTCAGTTGCGCTGGTTTCTCAAGCAGCGCTTTTGCGGCAACGACAGGGGGCGTGCGCGTCAAATCCACAAACGCGCCGCCACTTTTTTGTGCTGAAAATCGCAGTCGGTCACTATCCGCCGAGGACGCGGCGTTCACCACCAGCAACGGCACTTCGTATTGCGGCATGGCCGCATCACCATAATTCGTCAGGCCATCCGTGAATAGCAAGGCAATGTCGGCAGACGCAGCAGGTTGGAATGCTGCCGGATTGGTTGCGCCGTCGTAGGCAACTTTTTGCAACACAGCGCGCAACTTTGACCAATCACCGTTACGTATACTGAATTCGCCTGCGTCTTCGGCCCGATCACGCGCAATCTTCACATTCACCGTGGTATTGCGCACCAGCCTGAACCACGCATCCAGCAAAGCAAACTCGCGGTTATGATTGCGATCTGCGCCAGAGCCGGAAGCATCCCAAATCAGCGACACCAGTTTGGGCGCCGGACGCTGCACGCGTGCAAGTTTAAATCCCGGTACTTCCGCATAAAAATATTGCACGCCGTCTTTTTCTTCCGTGAAGCTCATTTCACGTTCTGGCTGCATCAGTGCGATGTCGATTTGCGATGCGGGCTTGTAATCCTTGCGAGAGAACTCCAGCTTCGCTTCCCCTTCGCGATGCCACCACTCGGCACCACTCAAGCCACGCTGCACGCGTGTTTGTCCTTTTTCCAGCCCTGGCGCACGCAAACGGAAATTGAAAGATTCGAGTTTTTCATTGGCAGGCAGCGGCAAACGATACAAGGCTGTGCTGCCTTTGGCTGTCTTGTGCCCCACCGGCAGACGCTCGGTGATGGTGAGCGACACTTTGCGCTGCCCTTGCGCGGGAATGGGATAAATTCTTAACTTGAAGTTGTTGCCCTTGGTCGCTTCCAGCAAAGCCGGATCGATGCGCGCGCGTGTGACTTCTTCGAATACTTCCTGCCCCTTCGCTTTTTCCACCGGCACGGCAGCGCGCCACTTGCCAACAAAATCCAGCGCAAAGGCTGTTACCTGTTGACCGGCCAGCAAGGGGAATTGCAATTCGCCTTCGAGAATGCGATTGTTGGGATTACGGAAGGTCAGTTCTATCGTCGTGCGTGCAAGATGCCCCACCACCTGGCTATCTACACTGACAGACACCAGGCGCACCGGTTCGGCGGCCTTATCGCTGATCCGCAACAAGGGCGGACGCATGCCGGGAGGGTTACCGGGAGGATGCAAGCCGATGCGTGGACGCGTGGGCATCAAATCGAGTGCAACGGCACTCCCCACGATCCCCAGCAACAAAGCCATGATGAAAACACGAACGGATGGCGCTTTGAACATCATTGGTTTCCCCTCGAAATGGTATGGACGGCAGGCAAAGCTGTTCCATTATCGAGGGGGGATACAGTGATGGTCAAGCACTGTGCATTTTGTAACGATTTTAGTATGGAAGATCGCGTTACGTTATCTGGGCAATATCATTTGCATGATCACTAAGGTGTTGCCCCGGCGGAGGCTGGAGGGCAGCGACTTTTTACTCTTGCAACCGATCTGATAAATGTTCGAGCGTGCACCCCTTTTCCATATGGCTATAATTTGTGCTACCATAATGCTACATTTGTAACACACTTGTTTGGAGGTACTCATGTCTAACCCTGTACGCATTGCGGATGACTTGTATGAGCAAGCACGCGCCCACGCGCAGGCTGAGCGCCGCTCCATCTCAGGTCAGATTGAATTTTGGGCGTTGGTCGGAAAAGCTGCACTGGACAATCCGGACTTGCCTATCGATTTTGTACGCGACTTGCTGATCGCCCGCGCCGAAGGTCCTACCCTCGCTACACCTTTCGCCCCAGAAAGCAAAACGAAGTGACGGGGTCGACCATCCAAGTTTATCAAAGCACGCTGTTCAAGCGTGCATACAAACGCTTGCATCCAAAGCAGAAAGCAGATGTGGACAGCGCGGTCAATGAAATCGTGCGCGACCCGACCCTTGGCGAAGGCAAGAAGGGGGACTTGGCCGGCGTCTATGTACACAAGTTCAAATGCAATGGGCAAGAAACCTTGCTCGCCTACGAATACGATCCCGCTACTCGCCTGCTGTTATTGCTTGGCTCGCATGAAAATTTCTACCGGGATCTGAAACGGTAACTCGGCTTCTCATACTGCTGAAAAATAAATCGAACCTAACTCCTGAGATTGGAAATTTGGAGGGCAATTGTCAACGGAATAGGCACTTTAAAGAATCGAATATCCCTGATAGACCCCGAAGCCTGTACTCCTAAACAACACCATCATTTTTGCCTGCGTTATCAAGCGATTGCTCAACAAGGGGAACCACGTTGATTGACCAATACGCCCGATCAAAATCGAATGGCGAGTTTTCAGGATACGCATCCAGCAGTGCCTTCTCTATCGTCACACCCACCGGATTGAACTTTTCAGCATTGCTGGGTTCGTAGACCTTGCCGGTGGTTTTTTCGACCAGCTTCAAATTGGGCAGGATGATGAAGTCGCCATGTTTTGTTTGAGTCGTTCCGCCGAAAGCCTTGAGGAAAGGCAGGATCACGCCTTTTTGCGCTGCTTCATACATCCATTTGTCGAACGCTTTAATCTTGTCCAGATTTTCTTCCGAGATGGGCGCGTCGGTTGCGGGCAAAGCGTTATCGAGTTTCCAGAGCGTGTGCGCAAAGGCGGAGGGCAACACCTGCTTGTGCAGGTTCGCGGCAAAACGATTCTTCACCACTTTCGGATCAGCCTTGTATCCGTGTGCGGCCAACACCCAGACTTCCTGCATGTGTTCTTCTTCGCCATAGGAAGCCAGCCCGACAGGCGTGCCCAGTGCAAGCACGGAGCGCAAATCACCCTCAGCGATCCATGAATTGCTGTTGAGGATGAATCCGGGATGGAAAATAAATACCAGATCCGGTGCAGGACGATTTGCTCGTGAAGCCATGTATTCGCCCAGCGTATTGGGGAAACGACGTGGTGCTTCAAGGTGCGTAACCTTCGCAGCCATCGTGGATTTTTTCGGTTCCAGCGGAAACGCACTGCCACTGAACACTTCCGGCACTGTGGCATCCAGCCCTTTGCCGACCAGATCCACTGTCACATTCATGTCTGCGTTACCCAGGAAGAGCGGCAGAAATCGGTACCAGCGCCCTTCATCAAGCGTATCCATGCCGTGCGCTGCGCCTGCGATCACAATATCCAGTGCAGGTTTTTCTTTCAGCGCTGGCGCGTATTCGTCTATCCACAAGGAGATGGCGGCAACTGGCGCAAGCGCATAGCTCAGCGCATCGCTAGGGAAGTTCGCCAGTGATCGGCCTTGCGACGACCGAAGAAAGTCGCGCAACACATAGCGCCATTCATTGTGGGAGGTGAGGGATTTGGTCATGGCCTGCCTGAATGCTTTTACGACGCCAGCGTCGACACAATCGCCTTCGCGCACGCGGTGAAGAGTGAGCCGGGCATCAGACCCAGCGCCAGCACCAGCACGCCGTTGATGCCGAGAGCCACGCGCAGATCAACGCCTGCGGTAATTTTTTCCGTGCTGACTGGTTCATCGAAATACATGACCTTGATCAGGCGGAGGTAGTAGAACGCGCCGACCAGCGAGAGCAGCACCGCCACGATGGCGAGTGCAAACTGATTGACGCCTATCAGTGCCTGCAACACGGCGAGCTTGGCGTAAAAGCCAACGAGCGGCGGCAAACCCGCGAGCGAGAACATCATGAGCATCATCACAAACGCAAACCACGGGCTGCGCTGGTTGAGTCCCTTGAAGTCGTCGATCCTGTCTGCTTCAAATCCTGAACGTGACAGCAACAAAATCACGCCGAATGCGCCGAGCGTGGCGAGCACATAGGCAATGGCGTAAAACATCGCGGAGCTGTAAGCATTGGCGACAGAAGAGATATCCCCATCCACCATGCCGGACAACAGACCGAGCAACATGAAGCCCATGTGCGCCACGGAAGAATACGCGAGCATGCGCTTGATGTTGGTTTGCACCAGCGCGGTGATATTGCCGATGGTCATGGACAGCACCGCGAGCACCATCAGCATTTGCTGCCAATCCATCGCAAGCGGTGACAAGCCTTCCACCAGCAGACGCATACAGATGGCGAACGCGGCGAGCTTGGGTGCACCGCCAATCAAGAGCGTGACAGGCGTAGAGGCCCCCTGATACACATCCGGCACCCACATGTGGAAAGGTGCTGCGCCAAGTTTGAAGGCCAGCCCCGCCACGAGGAAGACAATACCGAATACCAGCACAGTTTTGTCGATATTGCCGGAAGTGATTCCTCTGGCGATTTCCACCAAATCCAGTGTGCCGGTTGCGCCATACAGCATGGACATCCCGTACAACATGAAGCCCGATGCCAACGCGCCGAGAATAAAAAACTTCATTGCGGCTTCTGTGGACATGGAATCGTCGCGTCGCAGTGCCACCAAGGCATACAAGGAAAGAGACAGCAATTCCAGGCCGAGGTACACGATCAGCAGGTTCGCACCGGAGATCATGACCATTTGACCCATCAGTGCAAACAGGGCGAGCACATAGAACTCCCCGCCCAAGCCATGCGATGATGTGCCGGTGATACCGCGGTCAGTGACATAACGTCGCGAATAGATCAGCGTGAAAGCGACGGCAACCGCAGAAAAGATTTTGAGCATGCTCGACATCGGGTCGATGACGAACATTTTGTGGAAAGTGTAGATAGACGTGTCAACGCTGTAATACAAATACGTGCTGACAGCGACACAGGCAGCCAGCGTGATCATGGACAGCCAGAAGGTGACGAGACGGCGCGCATCGCGCAGGAACATGTCGATCAACAAAATGACCGATGCCGCAACCATCAGGATGATTTCGGGCAGCGCTATCAACAGGTTCATGTTGTCGGTCATGGTTAGAATACTTTCGTTCATTACAACTTGGATCGGGCAATATGCTGCAACAGATCCGTCACCGAGACTTGCATCGCTTCGGTGAGCGGCGCAGGATAAACACCCACCGCAATGACAGCAATCGCCATCAGGGCGAGTATCAAGAATTCGCGTTTGCCGATGTCTTGCAGTGCCGCCACCTGATCATTTTTCACGGCACCAAAAATCACGCGCTTGACCAGCCAGAGCGAATACGCTGCCGCCAGAATCAACGCCAGCGCCGCGAACGCGCCCACGAAGAAATTGATTTTGATGCTGCCCCATATGACCATCGACTCGCCAACGAAACCGGACGTGCCGGGAAGCCCGCAGTTGGCCAAAGAGAAGAGCACGAAGAACACGGCGAATTTCGGCATCGTGTGCACCACGCCACCGTATTCTGCAATCTCGCGCGTATGCATGCGGTCGTACAGCACACCGGTGCACAGAAACATCGCACCCGACACAAAGCCGTGTGAAATCATTTGCACGATGCCGCCTTGCATGGCCACGCCATTAAACAGGAAGAAGCCCAGTGTGACAAACCCCATGTGTGCCACAGACGAATACGCAATCAGTTTCTTCATGTCTCGCTGTACCAGCGTCACCAAGCCAATATAAATTATGGCGATCAGCGACAGCACGATCATCATGCCGGAAAGCGAATGACTCGCATCTGGCGCAATCGGCAGCGAAAAACGCAGGAAACCATACGCGCCCAGTTTCAGCATGATGGCGGCAAGGACAACGGAGCCGCCCGTGGGCGCTTCCACGTGCGCATCCGGCAACCAGGTATGCACGGGCCACATCGGCACCTTCACCGCAAAGGCGGCAAGGAACGCAAGGAAAATGAAGATTTGGACATTCAGTTCAAGCGGCATCGTTTGCCATGTTTGCAAATCGAAACTGCCGCCCGATTTGAAATACAGATACAGCACTGCGATCAGCATCAAGAGCGAACCGAGCAATGTGTAGAGGAAAAACTTGAATGCAGCATACACGCGGTTACTGCCGCCCCAGATACCAATGATGATGAACATCGGGATCAGCGTGGCCTCAAAGAACACATAGAACAGCAAGCCGTCCAATGCGCAAAAGACGCCAATCATCAAACCAGACAGTACGAACAGCGCCCCCATGTACTGCGCGACACGACTCTGGATGAGCACCCAGCCAGCGATCACGACGATCATCGTGATGAAGGCCGTCAACACGATAAACCACAGCGAAATGCCGTCGATGCCAAAATGGTAGTGGATGTTGAAGCGCTCAATCCAGGCAAATTTTTCAACAAACTGCATACCGTGCTTCGCTTTGTCGAAGGCATACACAATCGGCAGCGTCGCCAGAAAACTGATGATCGATGCGGCGAGCGAAAACCAGCGCACGAACGCCTGCCTGTCGTCACGCCCGATGGCGAACACCAGGATGCCGAAAATGATCGGCGTCCAGATGGCGATACTCAGCAGGGGCAAATGGGACAACATGGTCAGTTCATCAGCTCGTCAAAAAAGTTCATTTCAAAAACGGGAATGGCAGAAAAATCAGCATGAACGCCAGCACACCCAGAATCATGACCAGCGCATAGCGGTAAACATGGCCAGATTGCCACTGCCGGGTGAATGCGGCGAACCATGCGACCATGCGCGTGCTGCCATTGATAATCCACTCGTCGATCAATCCTCTGTCACCCACATTCCACAAAAAACGTCCGGCAAAGCGCGCACCGCGTACAAAGATATATTCGTTCAGCTTGTCCAGGTAATAACTGTTGTCCAGCAAGCGATAGAGCCACGACGCGCGCTCTTTCATAGTCGCAGTCACGCGTGCATTCACTCTGTAGCAGTACCAGGCCGCGAGCGAACCGGCTAGCATCAGAAAAAACGGGAGCGTGACCATGCCATGCATCGCCATCGCCAATGACCCGTGGAAGGCTGCTTTCAATTCCTGCATCGCGCGATGCGTTTCGCTCACCACAATGGCATCAGCAAAGAAATTGCTGAACAACATGGGGGCAATGAGGAGAAGACCGATGATCGCTGAAGGAATCGCGAGCAACACCAGCGGTACCGACATGGTCAATGGTGTGTGATGCGGACGTTCGCCGCGATGCAAGCCTACTTCTGAGTCGCCATGATGTACGCTGTCCGGTTTACCAAAGCGCTCTTCGCCATGGAAGACCAGGAACAGCAGGCGGAAGGAATAAAACGCCGTCACGAAAACACCGATCATCACCGCGCCATAGGCAAAACCGGAGCCCGCAATGTGCGAATACTTGACGGCATCAATGATGCTTTCCTTCGAATAAAAACCGGAAAACAGCGGCGCGCCAATCAGCGCCAGCGTCCCGATGAGTGATGTCACCCACGCTATTGGCATGCTTTTGCGCAAGCCGCCCATGTTGCGAATATCCTGATCGTGATGCATCGCCAGAATGACCGCACCTGCGCACAGAAACAGCAAGGCTTTGAAGAAGGCATGCGTGGTGAGGTGGAAAATCGCAGCGGAGTATGCAGATGCGGCCAAAGCCACGGTCATGTAGCCGAGTTGCGAGAGTGTGGAATAAGCAATGACGCGCTTGATGTCGTTTTGCACCATCGCGATGAAACCCATGAAGAGTGCGGTAATCGCGCCAATGATCATGATGAAGGACAGCGCACATTCCGAAAGTTCAAACAGAGGCGACATGCGCGTGACCATAAAAATGCCTGCGGTCACCATCGTTGCGGCATGGATCAATGCGGAAATGGGCGTCGGGCCTTCCATCGAATCCGGCAACCAGACGTGCAGCGGGAATTGTGCAGATTTCGCCATCGCGCCGATGAAGAGCAAAATGCAGGCAACATCGAGCAGCATCCAGTTTGTGCCGGGCAGCATCATGCCTGCCAGTTGCTGACGTTGCGCAAACACATCGCTATAGTGCATCGACCCGCCATACGCAAAGAGCAAACCGATGCCGAGAATGAAACCGAAGTCGCCGATGCGGTTGACGATGAAAGCTTTCATGCTAGCGACTGTCGCTGTCGGTTTGTCATACCAGAAGCCGATGAGCAAATACGACATCAGCCCCACACCTTCCCAGCCGAAGAAAAGTTGCACCATGTTGTTGCTCATCACGAGCATCAGCATCATGAAAGTGAAGAGTGCAATATAGGAAAAGAAGCGATTGTAGCCTTCGTCTTCCTCCATGTAACCGATGGTGTAGATGTGCACCATCAGCGAAATGAAAGTGACCACGCACATCATGGTCGCGGTGAGGCTGTCCACGAGGAAGCCGATTTCCATCCTGAAACCATCCACGGCGTTCCAGGTGTAAATCGTTACATCCACGCGCGCGCCATCGAGCACACCCAACAATGCATAGATGGAAATGGCGAAGGAGATGAACACACCCAGAATCGCCGCGCAATGCGAAACCTTACGCGCGACTTGCTTGCCGAAGAACAGATTGCCCGCGAAGCGCGTGCAAAGCAACCCGGCCACAGCCGCCCCGACCAGCGGCGCCAGTGGCACCGCGAGCAGCAGGTTGGGGTTGAGGTGGGCGGCCATGTCTGTTTTATCCTTTTAAGCTGTTCATATCTTCAACATTGATGCTCTTCATGTTCCGGAAGAGCACCACCAGTATCGCCAAGCCAATGGCCGATTCTGCCGCCGCGACCGTGAGGATGAAAAAGACAAATATTTGTCCAGATGCGTCCCCCAAATAATGAGAGAACGCAACAAAGTTCATGTTCACGGCCAGCAGCATCAGTTCGATACACATCAACAGCACGATCAGATTCTTGCGGTTGATGAAAATGCCGACAATCGCAATCGAAAAGAGAATTGCGCCAAGGATAAGGAAGTGAGCGAGCGAGAGAATCATTTCGCCTCCCCTTTCGCTTTGCTGGCACGTTCGGACTCGGCTGGCATCTTGACGATGCGGATGCGGTCTTCGCGACGCACTTTCATCGCAGCCGCCGGATCAGTGTAACGCGCATCGGTGCGGCGGCGTAGTGTGAGCGCCACGGCGGCAATGATGGCCACCAGCAAAATCGCTGCGGCAATTTCAAACGCATACACATATTGCGTGTAAAGCAGCTTGCCCAATTCCTTGGTGGTGCCGATGTTGGCCGCTGCTGCGGGCGCTGTCATTTCCGGAGACCAGAATCCCCGCAGCATTACCGCTGTCATTTCAAACACGATTAACAAACCAACGGGAATCGCTACCCACAAACTTTTCTTGAATCCTGTTCGGATGTTATCCAGATCAATGTCGACCATCATCACCACAAAGAGGAACAATACCATTACCGCGCCGACATACACCAGCACCAGCACGATGGCGAGGAATTCGGCTTTGAGCAAAATCCAGATAGCGGCGGACGTGAAGAAAGACAGCACGAGGAAAAGTGCAGCATGCACCGGATTGCGCGCGGTGACCACGCACAAGGCCGACACCACCAGGATGGTGGAGAAAGCGTAAAACAGGATGGTCTTGAATTCCATGTTCTTAGTGCCTTATCTCAGTGCCTTACTTGTACCGCGCATCCACCTGCTTGATGGCCGCAATCTCTTTTTCATACTTGTCACCAATCGCCAGCAGCATTTCCTTGGTGAAGTACAAATCGCTGCGGCTCTCGCCGTGATATTCATATAATTGCGTTTCCACAATCGCATCGACCGGGCAGGCCTCTTCGCAGAATCCGCAGAAGATGCACTTGTTTTGATCGATGTCGTAGCGCACCGTGCGACGCGTGCCATCGGCGCGCTGTTCAGACTCAATCGTGATTGCCAGCGCCGGACACGCCGCTTCACACAGCTTGCAAGCAATGCAGCGTTCTTCGCCATTTGGATAACGGCGCAAGGCGTGCATGCCTCGGAAGCGCGGCGATTGCGGCGTTTTCTCATCCGGGTATTCAATCGTTATTTTGCGCTTGAACAGGTAACGCCCCGTCACCGCGAAACCTTTGATCAGTTCCACCAACATGAAGCTGCGCAGGAAATCCGTGATGACTCTCATCATTCGCTCCGCCTCATGGCCAAATATTCCACGGCGTCTGCATCCACGCCGCAACAAAAACCAGATATCCGAGCGTCAGCGGAATGAAGACTTTCCAGCCCAGACGCATGATTTGATCATATCGGTAGCGCGGGAAAGTCGCGCGCACCCAAATGAAGGTTGATACCACCATAAAGGTTTTTGCGCCCAACCACATCCAGCCCGGCAGCCACGTAAATGGCGCAAACCCGAAAGGTGCGTGCCAGCCGCCCAAGAACATGATGACTGCAATGCCGGAGAACAGAATCATGTTCCCGTACTCGGCCATGAAAAACATCGCAAACGACATGCCAGAATATTCAACCATGTGGCCGTTCACGATTTCGGATTCCCCTTCGATCACATCGAAGGGGTGGCGTGCCGTTTCTGCCATGCTGGCGATAATGAACACCACATACAGCGGCAACAACGGCAGCCAGTTCCACGAGAGGAAGTTCACGCCGCGATCCACAAAATAACCTTTGCTCTGCGCCAGCACAATATCGGAAAGGTTCAGGCTGCCAGAAACCATGGCGACCGTCACCAGCACGAAACCGATGGCTATGCCGAAGGACACCATCTGCGCAGCCGCGCGCATCGCGCCCAGGAAAGCATAACGCGAGTTGGATGCCCAACCCGCGACAATAATGCCGTACACACCGAAAGACGTAATCGCCATCACAAACAGCAAGCCGGCATTGATATCGGCCAGCACCAGCTCGGGGCCAAACGGCACCACAGCCCACGCGACCAGCGCCGGAGCGATCGAGAGGATGGGCGCGAGATAAAACAATACCTTGTCAGCATTGGCGGGTACCGTGATCTCTTTGAAGAATGCTTTAATGCCGTCTGCTATCGGTTGCAGAAGTCCAAACGGTCCCACGCGATTCGCGCCCAAACGCACATGCATCCAGCCGAGCAGTTTGCGTTCCCACAAGGTCAGATAAGACAGCATCCCCAGCACGATCATCATCACGCAGGTGATTTTGATCATGGTCCACACAAATACCCACATCGAACCGAACCAGTCGGTTCCGTAGGCATGAATGAGTTGGAGGGCAGGTTGGAGAATGTCTGGCATCACACTTTCTCCACCGTAAGTTCACCGAACAGACTGCCCAGCGCTGCGGTCGTCCCGTCAGCTGCTGCGATGCGCACCACGCCATCGGCAACGCGATCATCCGCCATCGCTTCCAGCACCACCCTATTCCTGCCTTGAGAAACACGCAATTGCACACCATTCTTGATACCCAGTTGTTGCATCAAGGCTGTTGCCATTCTCGCCTTCGGCGCTTTGGCGTCATTCGTCATTTTCAGCGAACGGGCGCGCCGCACAATTGGGTCGGCAAAATAAATCGGCACGTCAGCCAAACGTTCCAAGCCCCGCGATTCCAAGCCTTGCACGGCATTCTGTTTATATTGCACCTGCAAACCCGACACATTCTTCAAGCGTGCAGACAAATCGGTCTGCCCCTGCGTGATAGCATCGCGCACCTGCTCGGACGATTCGTATTCAAAATCTTTCACATTCAATACATTGCCCAACACACGCAGCACTTTCCAGCCCGGACGCGTTTCGCCCAGCGGCCGCACCGCGGCATTAAAACTTTGCGCACGCCCTTCGGCGTTCACGAAAGTGCCGGAGGTTTCGGTGAACGGCGCTATCGGCAACAGCACATCTGCCACGTCCACGCTGTGCTTGAAGGGCGACATCACCACCACCATCTTCGCTTGTTCCAGCGCAGCGCGTGCTGCAACTGGATTGGCGCAATCGAGCTCCGGTTCCGCATGCAGCAAGATATAGGCTTTTGCAGGCTGCGTAAAAATATCCTGTGATGCAGGACAGGCCAGCGACGCACCAACCGTATTCGCCGCTTCCGTCAAATAGCCAAACCGTATGCTGGTCTGTTGCGCGATCCATTCAACCATCGCATGCAATTGCGATGCCTGCGGATGCTGCGCCACCGCATTACCAAGCAAAATGGCCGCGCGACGACCGGACATTAGGCTCGCTGCAATTTGCTGCGCCTCTTGAGAGGGTGACACGGCTTCACAACCGGCAGGCGCTGCCACGTCCGCAATGCGCGCAATAGCGACAGCCATTTCCGCGAGCGCGGTTTGCCACTCAGAAGGCTTGCGCAGCATCCTGTTCGCAATGGGCATCAGCGTATCGTCGTCCACCGCGTGCAGCATGCTAATCTGTGCCCCCTTGTTGGCCGACTGACGCAACCGCGCCGCCAAGAGCGGATGATCCTTGCGCAGGAACGAACCGACAACCAGCACTTCCTGCAATTGCCCCACTTCTGCAATCGGCATCCCGAGCCACGGCACGAGCCTGCCTTCCAGCGTGCGATCCGTTTGGCGTGGACGCGCATCAATGCGCGACGAACCAATACCTCGCATCAGTTTATTTAATAGTGTCAATTCTTCCAGCGTCGCGTGCGGGGAAGCCAGTGCCGCGATGCTTTGCGCACCAAAATCGTTCTTGATATCGTCCAAACCATGGCCAATGTATTCCAGCGCCGTCTGCCAGTCCGTTTCATGCCACTGATTGCCTTGCTTGATCATCGGTTTGGTCAGACGTTCTGCGCTGTTCAGTGCTTCATATGAGAAACGATCCTTGTCTGAAATCCAGCATTCGTTGACCGCTTCGTTTTCCAATGGCAGCACACGCATCACTTTCTGGTTTTTCGATTCGATGATCAGGTTCGCACCCAGTCCATCGTGTGGGCTGATCGACCGGTTGCGCGTGAGTTCCCATCCGCGTGCGGTGTAGCGGAAAGGTTTTGACGTGAGCGCACCCACCGGACAAAAATCGATCATGTTCCCCGAAAGTTCGGAATCGATGGTCTTGCCGACGAAAGTCGTGATCTCGGCATGCTCCCCACGATGCAGCATGCCCAGTTCCATGATGCCTGCGACTTCCTGTCCAAAGCGCACGCATCGTGTGCAATGAATGCAACGGCTCATTTCTTCCATCGCAATCAGCGGGCCCGCATTCTTGCGGAAGACAATGCGCTTTTCTTCGGTGAAGCGCGATTCCACCTGACCGTAGCCCATTGCTATATCCTGCAAGCGGCACTCGCCGCCCTGATCACAAATCGGACAATCCAGTGGATGGTTGATCAGCAAAAATTCCATCACCGCTTTTTGCGCCTGCACCGCCTTGTGGCTGTGCGTATGCACTTTCATGCCTGCTGTTGCAGGGGTCGCACACGCGGGAACCGGCTTTGCCACATTTTCAATTTCAACCAGGCACATGCGGCAACTTGCCGTCAACGAAAGCTTCTTGTGATAGCAAAAATGCGGTATATCGACACCGACACGGTTCGCCGCCTCGATCACCGAAGTGCCCGAGGGAACCTTTACCTTTTTGCCGTCAATGTCGATTTCGATCATGTCTTTTTCAGTTTTCATGCCGCCTCACACATAAGGCGACACCATGCATTTACCATGCTTGATGTGATGCTCAAATTCACTGCGGAAATTCTGCACGAAGGAACGCACCGGCATCGCCGCCGCATCACCGAAGGCGCAAATCGTGCGCCCCTGGATGTTGTCGGCTATAGACAGTAATAAATCCAGATCTTCCGACTTCCCCTCGCCGTTTTCGATCCGCTTGATGACGCGGTACATCCAGCCAGTGCCTTCGCGACATGGCGTGCACTGGCCGCAGGATTCTTCATAATAGAAGTACGCGAGACGCAGCAGCGACTTCACCATACAGCGGGTTTCATCCAGCACGATCACGGCACCGGAGCCGAGCATGGAACCCGCTTTCGCAATGGCGTCATAATCCATATCCGTTTGCATCATGACGTCACCATGCACCACCGGCGAAGACGATCCGCCTGGAATCACTGCTTTCAATTTTTTGCCGTTGCGCACACCGCCTGCCAGTGCCAGCAATGTCGCAAATGGCGTGCCCACCGGCACTTCGTAATTGCCCGGTAGTTCTACATCGCCTGATATCGAAAAAATTTTGCTGCCGCCGTTGTTCGGCTTGCCCAGCGCAGCATACTTCGCACCCCCCATGCTCATCACGAATGGCACCGACGCAAAGGTTTCCGTGTTGTTGATTGTGGTTGGTCTGCCGTACAAACCAACACTCGCGGGGAAAGGCGGTTTGTGACGCGGCTGCCCTTTCTTGCCTTCGATGGATTCAATCAGCGCGGTTTCTTCACCGCAGATGTAGGCACCATAACCGTGAAAGGCATGCAGCTGAAAACTGAACTCACTTCCGAGGATGCGCTGCCCCAAAAACCCTGCTGCACGCGCTTCTTCGATCGCTTCTTCGAAACGCTCGTACTCTGCCCAGATTTCGCCATGAATGTAGTTGTAACCTATCGTCACGCCCATCGCATAAGCCGCAATGATCATGCCTTCAATTACCGCATGCGGGTTGTAGCGCAAAATATCGCGATCCTTGAAAGTGCCCGGTTCGCCTTCGTCGCTGTTGCAAATCAGGTATTTTTTCCCCGCGTGACGGCGCGGCATGAAGCTCCATTTGAGCCCCGTCGGAAAACCCGCGCCGCCTCGACCGCGCAAACCGGATATGCGCACCTCATCAATCACGCGATCTGGCGAAATTTTTTCGCTCAGGATTCGCTTCATGGCTTCGTAACCGCCCCGCGCAACATAATCACGCAAACGCCAGTTGCTGCCGTCCAAACCGGCTAGCACGACTGGACTGATGTGGCGATTGTGGAGGCACGTCATTTTTTCTGTTCCTCCTGCTTCAATGCATCCTGCTTCAAATCCGCCAGCATCGCATCGATTTTTTCGTTGGTCATGCAGCTGCACATGCGATTGTTGTTGACCAGCAGTACTGGCGCATCGCCGCAGGCACCCATGCATTCGCCGGGCACTAGCGTAAACAAACCATCCGTCGTCGTTTCGCCAAACCCGATGCCCAGCCTTTCTTGCAAATGCGCTGCCGCAGCATTGCCGCCGGACAGCCCGCACGGCAAATTGGTACATACGGTAATTTTGTGCTTGCCAACCGGTTTGATGTTGAACATGTTGTAGAAGCTGGCCACTTCTTGCACGGCAATCGCAGGCATGCCAAGATAATCGGCGACTTCCTGCATCAACTCCGGCGATAACCAGCCACGCTCCTGCTGCGCAATCGCCAACGCTGCCATCACGGAAGACTGTTTTTGATCCGACGGGAACTTTGTGAGTTCGCGATCGATCTTGCGACACGCTTCACCTGACAACAGTTTGCTCATCGATCGATCTCCCCAAACACAATGTCGAGCGAGCCAAGAATGGTTACGGCATCCGCAATCAACATACCTTGCGCCATTTCGCCGAGCGCTTGCAGATGTGCAAATGCGGGGGCGCGAATCTTCATGCGGTAAGGTTTGTTGGCGCCATCCGAAATGATGTACACACCAAATTCGCCTTTCGGCGCTTCGACAGCAGCGTAGGCTTCGCCCGCTGGCACATGGAAGCCTTCGGTAAACAACTTGAAGTGATGAATCAATCCTTCCATGTTGGATTGCATCTTTTCACGCGGTGGCGAACCCACCTTGTAATTGCTCGTCATGACCGACCCGGTATTTTTGCGCAACCAGGCTATGCATTGACGAATGATGCGAATCGACTGGCGCATTTCTTCTACGCGTACCAGATAGCGATCATAGCTGTCGCCATTCACGCCCACCGGAATGTCAAAATCCAGCAAGTCGTATACTTCATACGGTTGCTTCTTGCGCAAATCCCATTCGACACCGGAACCACGCAGCATCGGCCCCGTGAACCCCATCGCTTTCGCACGCTCCGGCGACACGACACCCACACCGACCAAACGCTGCTTCCAGATGCGGTTATCGGTCAACAGGGTTTCATATTCATCGATGTGCTTCGGAAAGCGATTCGTGAAATCCTCAATAAAATCCAGCAACGATCCCTGACGATTCTCATTCAGTCGATTGGCTTTTTTGGCCGTGCGAATCCCTGCGGTTTCGTATTGCGGCATCGTCTCCGGCAAATCGCGATACACCCCACCAGGACGATAATACGATGCGTGCATGCGCGCACCGCTAACTGCTTCGTAGCAATCCATCAAATCTTCGCGGTCACGGAAAGAGTACAGCATCAGCGCCATCGCACCCACGTCAATCGCTTGCGCTCCCAGCCAGAAAAGGTGATTCATGATGCGCGTGATTTCGTCAAACATCACCCGAATGTATTGGGCGCGCACCGGCACTTCCAGGCCGAGCAATTTTTCCACCGCCAGTACATAAGCGTGCTCGTTGCACATCATCGAGATGTAGTCGAGTCGATCCATGTACGGCAAATTTTGCAGATAGGTTTTTTCTTCGGCCAGTTTTTCCGTGGCGCGATGCAGCAGACCAATGTGCGGATCGGCTTTCTGAATCACTTCGCCATCCAGCTCCAGAATCAGGCGCAAGACGCCATGCGCAGCAGGGTGTTGGGGGCCGAAGTTGAGCGTGTAATTACGTATTTCAGACATGTGCAGCCCCTCGCAAACCGCGATGCTCGCATGATGTGCAAACACGCTCAACTTCGGCGCAGGCTAATGCGCGCATAGCGCGCGTTACGCCGAAGCCAAAGTTCTGCGGGGTCTGAATTGAGCGTGTGATTACAAATTGCTTCATCCCTTCACCCCAAAATTCGGCTCACGAATCACTCGCGGCGTCACTTCACGCGGCTCGACGGTGACGGGCTGATACACGACGCGCTTTTGCGCTTCGTCGTAGCGCATTTCAACATGGCCGGAAGTTGGAAAATCCTTTCTGAACGGATGGCCAACAAAACCGTAGTCAGTCAGAATGCGACGCAAGTCGTCGTGTCCGTCGAAATGAATTCCGTAAAGATCGAATGCCTCGCGTTCATACCAGTTTGCCGATGGCCAAACTCCGATAACCGACGCTACTGCGGGTTGCGCGTCGTCCGAAGCAAACACGCGCACGCGCAGCCGCCAGTTATGTGTGAGCGAGAGCAAATGCGACACCACCGCATAGCGACCTCCCTGCCATTGTCCTTCTGCCCCATCGCCATACTGCGAGTAATCCACGCCGCACAAATCGACCAACTGATCAAACGCCAGCACATCCGTATCGCGTAACTTTCGCATGACGTCCAGATATTTCACATCATCCACTGTCAGCGTGACTTCGCCCAGCGATATTTTCAACTCACGCGCTGCATCCCCCAGCGTCTGGCGCAGCGCGTCTGCCAGCGTGTCCAGCTTCGCCGTCATTTCTCGACCTTCACGGACGACGGACGCGCAATCGTATTGGTGCGCTTGATCTTGTTGTGCAACTGGAGCAAACCATATTGCAGGGCTTCTGCTGTGGGTGGACAACCGGGTACATAAATATCCACCGGCACAATACGATCGCAACCGCGCACGACAGAATAGGAATAGTGATAGTAACCGCCGCCATTCGCACAGGAACCCATGGAAATCACCCAGCGCGGCTCTGCCATTTGGTCATAGACGCGACGCAAGGCCGGTGCCATTTTGTTGGTGAGCGTGCCGGCCACAATCATCAAATCGGATTGACGCGGCGTGGGGCGAAACATCATGCCAAAGCGGTCGAGATCGTAACGCGATGCAGCAGCGTGCATCATCTCGACGGCACAACAGGCCAAACCAAAAGTCATGGGCCACATGGAACCCGTGCGCGCCCAGTTGATCGCTGCGTCAGCGGAGGTGGTGATGAAACCTTTTTCCAGTAGCCCTTCAATTGACATGGTTCACTCCCAATTCAAGGCGCCTTTTTTCCACACGTACCAGAATCCAACCACGAACTCGGCAACGAATACCATCATCACGACGAACCCAGGCCAACCGATGTCGCGTAGCGCCACGCCCCAAGGAAAGAAAAAAGCTGCTTCCAGATCGAAGAGGATGAAGAGGATCGCCACCAGATAGTAACGCACATCAAACTTGATGCGGGCATTGTCGAATGCGTCGAAACCGCACTCGTAGGCGGCCTGTTTTTCGGGGTCGGGTCGGGAGGGGCCGAGGACGCGTCCCATGATCTGCGAGATGACACCAAAGCTGATGCCAACCAGAAGAAAGAGCAGGATCGGGAAGTAATTGGCTAGGTCCACGACTTATCGTGCAAATGAAGTTGAATACCACGCAGGAGAGTATATTCCAAAATTCCTGCTCATCCTGATCACACGCAAGAGTGGGATTTTACTTCACTTTCTGGCCATTCCTGCGCGTTTTGGGCAAAAAAACGCCCTGAGCGGACTTTACCATTTTTGCCCGTCAACTTGTTCGTTTTGATAAGGAAGGGTTAAGCAGCCCTGGGCACCCATCAAAGCGACAAGAGAGCGGCTGCTTGAAAGAAAAAATGCGTCCTATCTGGACGCATTTGGAATTATGGTGCCGACGGCGAGACTCGAACTCGCACAGCTTTCGCCACTACCCCCTCAAGATAGCGTGTCTACCAATTTCACCACGTCGGCCAAGAGCCCAGCATTATCGCCGTTTCACCCATTATGTTCAAGCACTGTTATGTACTCTTGCGTGCTGGGCAACCCGATAAAACGAGGCCTTTTATTTTGGGATCTGTCCAGCCTGACCCGGGACAGGTGGCAGCGGTTCTTCAACTTTTTTCGCTGCGGGAACAGCAACTTTTTCTACCGCTGCTGCAGGTACGTTTTCCATCACGCCAGCACCGGCCTCAGGTGCGCGACGATTGGTATTGCCAACCAGCGTCAGTGCAAGCGTCGCGGAAAAGAAAATGACTGCTGCAATTGCCGTAGAGCGGGACAGGAAATTGGATGACCCGGTCGCCCCAAACAGGCTGCCGGACGCGCCGGAACCGAAGGCCGCCCCCATGTCGGCTCCCTTACCTTGCTGAACCAGCACAAGGCCAATGATGGCCAGCGCCGACAAAACCTGAACGATAATGATGATGGTAGAAATACTGCTCATGTGATGATCCCTGGTAACTGAATTGATCTGTTTTCGCTGCTCATGACGCTGCCGCAGCAATCGCCAAAAAATCACTGGCGTTCAAGGAGGCGCCGCCTACCAAACAGCCGTCAATGTCATGCATTTGCAAAATTTCTCTTGCGTTGTCCGGCCGCAAACTACCGCCATACAGAATCGGTATGCCGCTCGCTGCCGCAGAATTCCTGGCGGACAATTTCGCACGCAATATCGCGTGCACTTCCTGCGCAATTTGTGGACTCGCCGTCTTGCCGGTTCCGATTGCCCACACGGGCTCGTAAGCAATAACGATGTTCCACAGGTCATCTGGCTCTATGGCTGATAACACCGCATCCAGTTGCTGCCCAACCACCTCGGCTGTTTTCCCGGCCTCTCGCTGCGCCAATGTTTCACCAACACAGACGACCGGCGTGATGCCATTCACTATCGCGCGCCTTGCTTTCTCTGCTACGACCTGATCTGTTTCGCCATGATTCATCCTGCGCTCCGAATGCCCAACAATTGCATACCGGCAACCAAAATCTCGCAGCATGGCCACTGAAATTTCCCCTGTGTAGGGGCCAATGTCATGTGTTGAAACGTCTTGCGCACCCCACGCAATGTTTGACCCCGTTAATTCTGCCTGGCATTGGGCAAAATAGGGCGCCGGAACACAAACGGCCATTTCGCAGCCCGTCTTGCCCGCACCAGCCTTGATACCATTCAGCAAAATGGTATTGGCAGCCAGGCTGCTGTTCATCTTCCAGTTGCCAATCAATAGTTTACGGCGCATTTCAACCCAGTCCTATGGCAATCGGCGATTATAACGCGGCACAACATTTTCGGTCAAACCAGCGCTTTACTGTATAGGGATGACACGGTATTCCCCACCCTCGCCGTCCTGATCGTCTTCGAAATGGGGGTACTCGTCGTCAATCTCTTCCTTGGTGGCACCCCGCACTTCCGAAACACGCAAGGCAAACCGCAAGGCCATGCCAGCCAGCGGATGGTTGCCATCCAAAATAACCTTGTCGTCCACGATATCCGTGACCACGTATATCATGGCCTCTTCATCGTCGTCCTCGCCTTCGGGGACGCCCTCAAATTGCATCCCCACTTCCAGCGGCGTAGGGAAGCGATCGCGTGCCTCAATTTTAACCAAATCAGCGTCGTATTCCCCAAAAGCGTCCTCCGGCTCTACCTGAATCGTGACAGAATCACCGACTTTTTTCCCCTCCAACGCCTGCTCAATGGAAGGCAGGGTACTTTCGTACCCCCCATGCAAATAGACGATGGGTTCGCCATTTTCTTCCAGCAGATTATTCTGTGCATCGAAAAGCGTGTAATGCACTGTCACAACCGTATTTTTCGCGATGATCATTCCATTTCTCCAGAACAGGGGGAACCCGAATTATACCGATGCGCGACACTTTCGCGCCCGCGACACGATGGCAAAGCACGTTTACCCCCCTAAGCGTCATTGTTGCGTGAATGCAAATCAATAAAAAAACCCAAATCTGACCTATTGCGCCAAAAAAAAAATCGCTATAATCGACAGACTAGGAAGCTTTCGCTTGTGCTTGCAATGCCACTCGGCGCGAAGGTCAGAGAAAGTTTCCTATCAATGAGTAGTAATTACCGGTAATTATTGTTTGCAAATTTTTTACGAAGGAAAACAGATGAAAAAATCATTGGTGATCGTAGGCGTTCTGGCTCTGGCTCTGACCGCATGTAAAGTTGGCGAAAAGCCGAAAGCTTCCGCTTCCGCTTCTGCTGCTGCTCCGGCTGCTTCCGCAGCTGCTGCTTCCGCAGCTAAGCCAGCATCTGCTCCGGCTGCTGCTGCTCCTGCAGCTAAGCCAGCATCTGCTCCGGCTGCTAAGAAGTAATCAGCAAATCTGCTTTACGAAAATGCCGACCTTCCGGTCGGCATTTTTTTTGGTCTTTCTGGCTTGAACCACACCATCAATCTGACACCGCTACCCATCCAAACCCTTCCTGTTGGCAGGCGATGCCAATCCCCGTCGCAGGATTGCGGATGCCTTCTTGGAGCGCTTTCCGCGCCAAATCCGGCCGGTTGTTGGTCGTACTCAGGTGCGCACCAATTACCTTTTTGAGTCGGGATTGATCAAGATTCGTCAAAATCTCAAGCGCTTCCTGATTGGATAAATGGCCGAGGGCACTTTTGATGCGCTGCTTCAAAAAAGCAGGGTAGGCAGAATGGTCGAGCAGCGTCCTGTCGTGATTGCACTCCAATACAAGTGCATCGCACCCCACCAGGGCTTCCACCATGTGTGCAGTCGATTGCCCTGCGTCTGTCAGCACGCCCAACTTGCGTCGTCCGTCGCTAGCACAGTATTGCAGCGGTTCGCGCGCGTCATGCGGCACCGTGTATGGCGTCAAGGCAATATCGCCAACGGAAAAGGCATGGCCGTCTCGGCAAATGTTTACCTCCACACCGTTTCGATCCTCTGCGAGCGCCTGGTACGTCCCCAGGCTCATCCAGACAGGGATGCCGTGGCGCCGCGCAAACCTGAAAACGCCACCGGCATGATCCTGGTGCTCGTGTGTGACGACAATGGCTGACACGGCTTTGGGTTGCACCCCCAGGCGACCCAGGCGCAATTCGGTTTGGCGCAGATTAAACCCACAATCCAGCATAATCGTAGTGCTTGTCGTGCCAGATGCGGCCGACACCAATAATGCATTCCCCGCGCTACCACTTCCCAAGCTGGCGAATTTCAAACCGCGCCTTCACTTCCCTTGGTTTGCCAAGTCATTTCAGCTGATCGTGCAGCAAACTCAAAATCTTGGCGCTTGCCGACGACCGCTCCGGCACACCGTTGGCGTCCAACACGCTGATCTGACTGGATTGAACGTCACCCTTCACAAAAATACGGTAACGCTGCGCTTCCTTTTTCTTGCTGCTTGACCCGAACCAGCTTTTCTCTTCCTTTTGAATGCCGTCCTGATCGACATAGCGCACGTAATACAGTCCCTTGGAGCGATCACGATCTTCAACGGTAAAGCCTACGCGATCCAGCGCCAATCCTACGCGTCGCCAGGCGCGATCAAATGCCTCATCCACCTGGACATACGGCTGTGCTTTATCGTCTCCCTTTACCAGCTTCGCGCGCATAGGCATAACCTCACCTTTGGCGACCATTTCTTTGACTCGTTCATTTTCCAGCCCCAGGCGAACCATCAACCTGGCAAGAAATTCAGCCTCCAATTCAGGATCGGACGGACGCGGCTCCCACATGGATCTTTCTTTCTCTGGCCCCGTCAACACTTCTTGTGCACCGCGGTGGCTGATGAAAATTTCCGTGCTGCCATCCGGTGTGCGTTCCAGTCTTGTGCGAAATTTGTCGAGCTCGCCAGTCGAGTACACCGAATCCAGCACTTTGCCCAAGGTGCGACGAATGAAATCCTGCGGCAGTTTTGCCCGATTCTCTGCCCACTCGGTTTCCATGATGCCTGTTTCGGGTTGGTCAATTTTCAGCAAAAACCCGGTATCTTGCCAAAAAGCCTTGATCACCGGCCATAACTCATCAGGTGATTTTTTGACGACCAGCCAACGCTGCTTCCCAGCCCGTTCGATGCGGATGTCCATCCCAACGGCATTCGGCGCAACCATCGCCGTGACAGGCTTCGCCGCTTGTTTTTGCTGGTATTCCGAAGCTGTCACGCTGCCAGCAGGCATCGCATAGCGATCATCACGCCTGATCTGCGTCAGATCGGGCGGTATCTGAAGTGAAGTGCTGGATTGTTTTTCGGTAGCCGTCTTGTAGTCGATTTTGTCCGCCTCAAGCAGCCCAGAGACCGAACTGCACCCAAGCAAGCCCAGCAAGCATGTTGCACTGAGCAATCCGCGCACAGCTGTATGTCGATGACCCATGAAGTATTCCCGCCAATGATGGTTTAATTATTTTTTGTTCAGCACACCCGATTCACGCAAAGCGGCGCGAACCGATGCATGATACTCCGCTGCGAGCGGCACCAATGGCAAACGAATGCCTGCGGGGATCAAGCCCATTTCGTTCATCGCCCATTTGACCGGAACCGGGTTGGGTTCGGCAAACAGTTTGATGTGCAAAGGGAGCATCCGCTTGTTGATTTCTACCGCTTTGGCCACATTGCCGGCCATCGCGGCGGCGCACAATTCATGCATTTCGCGTGGTGCCACGTTCGCCACCACTGAAATGTTGCCCTTGCCACCACAAAACATCAACGCCATTGCGGTAGCATCGTCGCCGGAATACACCGAGAACCCGGCCGGAGCCAAACGGATCAAATCGCTGCCGCGCGCAATATTGCCCGTCGCATCCTTAACGCCAACCACGTTGGGAATTTGCGCCAGACGCAGAATGGTCTCGTTGGACATATCCGCCACCGTGCGCCCCGGAACGTTGTAAAGGATGCCCGGCATATCAACCGCTTCCGCGATTTTCCTGAAATGCTGATACATCCCTTCCTGCGTCGGCCGGTTGTAATAAGGCACCACTGACAAAGCGGCGTCTGCCCCCACCTTTTTGGCGTAACGCGTCAGTTCAATGGCTTCAGTCGTGGAGTTGCCTCCCGTACCTGCAATCACCGGAATACGTTTATTCACATGTTCGACGGTAACGCGAATCAGTTCGGAATGCTCATCAACTGAAACTGTCGGTGATTCGCCCGTCGTCCCCACGATAACGATGCCGTCAGTGCCTTGCTCGACATGCCAATCAATCAACCTGCGCAAGCCCGGTAAATCCAGGCTGCCATCCGGATGCATGGGGGTAACAATTGCTGGAATGCTGCCCTTGATCATGGTGTATGGGGAAAGTGAGTTTGAAAGGGCAAATTGTAGCGGATAGCGCGGCAAAATGGGGCATGAAAGCGGAAAATTCGCGCTTTCTCCCTTCTCACCTGCATACCCACGGTAAACGTAAAAAACGGGCGACGCTCAGCGCCGCCCGACAATATCACTCCCAGTTACCCTCGTTACTTGGGCAGACTGGAACTCCCCATCAGGTATTCATCCACAGCGCGCGCGCATTCCCGGCCTTCACGAATCGCCCATACCACGAGCGATTGTCCGCGGCGCATGTCCCCTGCCGCAAAGACTTTTTCCGCTGAGGTACGGTAAGAATGCTCACCATCGGTCGCAGCACGGACGTTGCCGCGCACATCTTTTTCCACGCCGAATGCCGTCAGCACTTGCCCGACAGGCGAGACAAACCCCATCGCCAGCAAGACCAGATCCGCCTTGAGCGCCATTTCCGTGTTGGGCAACTCCTTGAATTGTCCGTCTTTCCATTCAACGCGACATGCGATCAGCTTCTCCACCTTGCCATCGGCGCCGTCAAATCGCTTGGTCGCCACGGCCCACTCACGTTCGCCCCCCTCCTCCAATGAAGACGAGGTGCGCAATTTCTGTGGCCAATACGGCCATACCAGCGGCTTGTTTTCAGTCACGGGCGGACGGGGATTCAGTTCGATCTGGGTGATGCTCGCCGCTCCCTGACGCAAGGAGGTGCCGACACAATCCGAACCGGTGTCGCCGCCCCCGATAACCACGACATGCTTGCCCGTGGCGCTAATTTGATGCTTCACCTTGTCACCAGCATTCACCTTGTTTTGCTGATGCAGGAATTCCATCGCAAAATGCACCCCTTTGAGCTCACGCCCCGGCACCGGCAAATCACGCGGGAGTTCCGACCCACCCGCCAAAACGACTGCATCGTATTCCGCCTTCAGTGTGTCCGGTGAGACGATTTCTTTCGCATAGTTGGCAATTTTTTCCGGAAAATCTTTTCCGACCAAAACGCTTGTGCGAAATGTGACCCCCTCGGCTTTCATCTGTTCCACGCGACGATCGATGTGCGATTTTTCCAGCTTGAAATCGGGAATGCCGTAGCGCAGCAAGCCGCCGATGCGTTCATTTTTTTCGAACACCGTCACATCATGACCAACGCGCGCCAGTTGCTGTGCCGCAGCCAATCCTGCTGGCCCTGAACCCACCACAGCGACTTTCTTGCCAGTTTTCTTTTCTGCCGGTCGCGGCACAACCCAATTGTTTTCCCACCCTTTGTCGATGATGTAGTGTTCGATCGACTTGATGCCAACCGGATCGGCGTTAATGCCCAATGTGCAGGCCGCCTCACAAGGCGCGGGACACACCCTTCCCGTAAATTCCGGGAAGTTATTCGTCAGATGAAGCACATGTAGCGCGCGCTGTATCTTGCTTTTGTAAACGAGGTCGTTCCAGTCTGGAATGATGTTATTGATCGGGCAGCCGTTATTGCAAAATGGCACGCCACAATCCATGCAACGCGCGCCCTGAACCTGCGCCTCCGCATCCGTGAGACGCATGACGAATTCGCGGTAATGCTTGATGCGCTCCTGTGGATGCTGATACGACTCTTCCTGACGCTGATATTCCATGAATCCCGTAACCTTACCCATACCTTACCTCTGTCAATTCTGCTCCGCTGTTTGCGGAAAATGCCTGAACATGTGATTGCACCGCTTTTCCTGCTTTTAAGCGGCTTCCTTTTGTTTGCTATGCAAATCGCCTAACGCGCGACGATATTCGTTCGGGAATACCTTGACGAAACGCGCCCGACTGTTCGACCAATCGTCGAGAATTCGTCGCGCACGCTGGCTGCCGGTAAAGCGGAAATGGCGCTCGATCAAACGACGCAGAATGACCTCATCCGTCTCGCCTTTTTCACCGCGCCCCGTGCTGTGCCAGATAGCCTGTTCGACAGACTTTTCCTGTACCGCGCTTGGCAGTAAAGATTCAAGCGTAACCATAGACAGGTTGCAGTATTTTTCGAACGTGCCATCCTGGTCATAGACATAAGCAATGCCGCCCGACATGCCCGCCGCGAAGTTGCGTCCCGTCGTTCCCAACACAACGACCGTGCCACCCGTCATGTATTCGCAGCAATGATCGCCTGCGCCTTCGACGACAGCATTTGCTCCCGAGTTGCGCACGGCGAAACGCTCGCCTGCCACGCCACTGAAATACGCTTCTCCCGCCACCGCACCGTAAAGCACGGTGTTACCGGCGATAATGTTCTCCGACGCTTGTCCGCGAAATTCGGTGTTCGGGCGCACGATAATACGACCGCCGGACAAACCCTTCCCGACATAATCATTGCCTTCGCCAACCAAATCCAGCGTCACACCATGCGCGAGGAAGGCGCCGACCGACTGGCCTGCTGTCCCTTCCAGCTGGATATGAATCGTGTCTTCGGGTAACCCGACATGCCCGTAGCGCTTGGCGACTTCACCTGACAGCATCGCCCCCACCGTGCGATTCACATTGCGTATCGGCGAAATGAAAGAAATCCTTTCTCCCTTATCAAGCGCAGTCTTTGCTTGTGCAATCAACTTGTGATCCAAAGCCTTTTCCAGACCATGATCCTGCTCTTCCATGTGCTTCTTGAGCACCTCTGCCGGAACAACGGGATCGTGGAAAATGCGACTGAAATCCAGACCCTGATTTTTCCAGTGCAAAATCGCTTTGGTCTTGTCGAGTAAATCGACACGGCCAATCAAATCTTGATACGTGCGAAGGCCAAGCTGCGCCATGATCAAGCGAAGCTCTTCCGCAACGAAGAAGAAATAGTTCACCACATGCTCAGGCTTGCCACTGAACTTCGCGCGCAAGACCGGATCCTGCGTCGCCACACCGACCGGACAAGTGTTCAGGTGGCACTTGCGCATCATGATGCAGCCTTCCACCACCAGCGGGGCGGTAGCAAAACCCACTTCGTCTGCTCCCAGAATCGCGGCAATCGCGACATCGCGACCGGTTTTCACCTGACCGTCCACCTGCACGCGAATACGACCGCGCAAATTATTGAGCACCAGCGTTTGCTGCGTTTCTGACAAACCCAGTTCCCAGGGCGTACCTGCGTGTTTGACGGATGAGAGCGGCGACGCCCCCGTGCCACCGTCGTAACCGGAAATCACAACGTGATCGGCCTTCGCCTTGGACACACCTGCGGCCACAGTGCCCACCCCCACTTCGGAAACCAGCTTGACGGAAATCGATGCTGCCGGGTTCGCGTTCTTGAGATCGTGGATGAGCTGCGCCAAATCCTCGATCGAATAAATATCGTGGTGTGGTGGCGGCGAAATCAAACCGACGCCCGGCACGGAGAAGCGCAAATGCGCAATGTATTCCGACACCTTTTCGCCCGGCAATTGACCGCCTTCACCAGGCTTCGCGCCCTGCGCCATCTTGATTTGAATTTGATCGGCAGAATTCAAATACTGTGTCGTCACACCGAATCTGCCTGACGCCACCTGCTTGATCTTCGAACGCAGGGAATCGCCGTCTTGCAAAGGAATATCCACCATAACGCGGTCGGCACCCAGCACGCCCGCCAGCGTCTGCCCTTCGGTGATGCGCACGCCGCGCTGTTCATCCATGTAACGTTTTGGATCTTCGCCGCCTTCACCCGTGTTCGATTTTCCGCCAATACGATTCATCGCAATCGCCAGCGTGCTGTGCGCTTCGGTGCTGATCGACCCCAGTGACATCGCGCCGGTCGTGAAACGCTTGACGATCTCCTTTGCTGGCTCCACTTCATCCAGCGGGATGGCTTTGGAAGGATCGATCTTGAACTCGAACAAACCACGCAAGGACATTTGGCGGCGCGATTGATCGTTGATGATCAGGGCAAATTCTTTGTAAGTATTGAAGCTGCCTGCGCGCGTCGAGTGCTGCAATTTCGCAATCGCATCCGGCGTGTACATATGATCTTCGCCGCTCACACGGAAAGCATAGTCGCCACCGACGTCCAGCGAATCTTCATACAGCAAATCATCGCCAAAAGCGATGTGATGCAAGCGCACCGCTTCTTCGGCCACCTCAAATACGCCAATGCCTTCGATGTTGGTGGGCGTACCTTTGAAGTACTTGTCCACCAGTTCGCTATTCAAACCGACTGCTTCAAAAATTTGTGCGCCGCAATACGACATGTAAGTTGAAATGCCCATTTTGGACATGATCTTCAACAAGCCCTTGCCGATGGCTTTAGTGAAATTTGCCTGGGCTTTTTCTGCCGTCATGTCTGGCGATATTTCGCTGGCCATCTCCGCCAGCGTTTCGAACGCAAGGTAAGGATGCACCGCTTCAGCGCCGTAGCCTGCCAGCAGCGCGAAGTGATGCGTTTCGCGCGCGGAACCTGTTTCAACCACGAGACCCGTCGATGCGCGCAAGCCTTTGGAAACAAGATGCTGATGCACCGCAGACGTCGCGAGCAATGCCGGTATGGCCACCTTCTCGGCGTTCACCCCTTTGTCGGATACGATCAAGATGTTATGCCCAGACGTCACCGCGTCCACCGCTTCAGCGCACAGCGAGGCGAGGCGCGCTTCGACGCCTTCCTTGCCCCAGGCCACCGGATAGCTGATATCCAATGTGTAAGACTTGAATTTGTTGCCGGTATGTGCGCTGATATCGCGGATGGTCGCCATGTCGGCAACATCCAACACCGGCTGCGACACCACCAAACGCATCGGCGGATTGATGTTGTTTGTGTCCAGCAGATTCGGTTTGGGACCAATGAAAGACACCAGCGACATCACCATCTCTTCGCGGATCGGATCGATCGGCGGGTTGGTCACTTGTGCGAATAATTGATGAAAATAGTTGTACAGTGGCTTCAGTTTGCTGGACGTCACCGCGAGGGGGGCATCGTTACCCATCGAGCCGATGGATTCTTCGCCATTAAGTGCCATCGGCGGCAGCAACAGCTTGAGATCTTCCTGCGTGTAACCGAAAGCTTGCTGACGATCCAGAAGCGGAATGGCCGATTTTTCCGGTGTCGCATCCTTGCGAATTTCATCCAGACGAATGCGCACGGAATCAATCCATGCCTTGTACGGCTTGGCGTTCGCATACGTCGCCTTGATTTCGGCATCATCGATGATACGGCCAGCGACCAAATCAATCAGAAACATCTTGCCCGGTTGCAGGCGCCATTTTTTGATGATGCTGGATTCTGGAATCGGCAGTGTGCCCGCTTCGGATGCCATCAGCACATGATCATCATCTGTCACGATATAGCGTGACGGACGCAAGCCGTTGCGATCCAAGGTGCCGCCGATGTGACGACCATCGGTGAAGGCCATCGCTGCCGGGCCGTCCCACGGTTCCATCATCGCAGCGTGATATTCATAAAATGCGCGACGGTTTTCGTCCATGAGCGTGTGGTTTTCCCATGCCTCAGGGATCATCATCATCATCGCCTGCGCAATTGGATAACCGGACATCACGAGCAACTCGAGCGCGTTATCAAAGCACGCCGTGTCGGACTGACCTTCGTAAATCAGTGGATACAGCTTTTGCAAATCGTCGCCGAGCACGGCGGACTTCATCACGCCTTCGCGCGCACGCATCCAGTTGTAGTTGCCTTTAACCGTATTGATTTCGCCGTTATGCGCAATCAGGCGATACGGATGCGCGAGCGGCCATTCGGGGAAAGTATTGGTCGAAAAACGCTGATGGACCAGCGCGAGCGCAGAGACGCAACGCGGATCCTGCAAGTCTTTGTAATACACGTCGACTTGATCAGCAAGCAGCAGCCCCTTGTAGACAATCGTGCGCGCCGACATCGACGGCACAAAAAATTCATTGCCATGCTTGAGATTGAGCGCTTGAATCGCATGCCCGGATGACTTGCGGATCACGTAAAGCTTGCGCTCCAACGCATCGGTCACCATCACGTCCGGACCGCGACCGATAAAGATTTGGCGAATCACCGGTTCTTTCGTGCGAACCGTCGGCGACATCGGCATATCCCTGTCCACCGGCACATCACGCCAGCCCAGCACTACCTGTCGCTCGATTCGCACTGCGCGCTCGATTTCCTGTTCACAGGCAATACGGGACGCATGTTCTTTCGGCAGAAACACCATGCCCACGCCATATTCACCTGGGGGCGGTAAATTCACGCCTTGCTTGGCCATCTCTTCGCGGAAAAACTGGTCCGGAATCTGAATCAGTATGCCCGCGCCATCGCCCATCAGCTTGTCTGCGCCGACAGCACCACGATGATCGAGATTCTTCAGGATCAACAACCCCTGCTCGACAATCTTGTGACTCTTCTGACCCTTGATATGCGCGATGAAACCGACGCCGCAAGCGTCATGCTCATTGGCCGGGTTGTACATCCCTTGTGCTTCCATATCCAATCTCCGTAGTACATCAGTGAACCCTGAAGCTTAGGACGACAAACGCAAAAGTTCAAGAAGAATAAATAGGGTCAGAGTCAAATTAATTTTTATAATTTTACTGATTTATATAAATAGGGACATAGTCAAGCAACAACTAATGGTTCTTCTTGAAACCTCCAAAACAATGCTTAACTTTTTGTTTTCATTGATTTTCTTCGATTTTTTGCTTGAACGGTCGCCCGCGCTTGCCTGGCACAATGGATCGTTTCATGCGTTTTTCCAGTTGGCGTTTGAATTGATCTGACCCAAGGGTGACGCCCTTCCTCACAGCGCTCCGAAGACTATCCAGCTCAAGCTGCGGAGCAGCCTGTTGCACAAATCTCGCGTAGGCCGCCTCTCTTTCAAAAGGCGTGTTGCCCAATGCCCAATACAGCGCGTGGTCAGCAATCAGGGAATCGGGCTTATCGCCAACGTGATGCGCGTAACTCGACCATCTGTAATCGGACGGCGTGGCAACCAACCCAGCGCGAACTGGATTCATCTCAATATAGCGACTACATGCCAAAAAATATTGATCTGTTTCAATCAGGGAAGTTCGAAAACGCCCCTGCCACAAAGTCCCTGTCCGATCATATTTTTTATTGAAGTAGGGAACATAAAATCGCCCCACCCACTGCATCATCAGCGCCAAACCGCGCTCATCCGAAGGCGTTGCCAGTAAATGAAAGTGGTTTGCCATCAGTACATACGCGTGAATCGCGACCTTGAACCGCTTCGACGCCTCACGCAACCAAGCGTAAAACGCCCGGAAATCTTCTTCATCCCGAAATATCGGCTGCCGATCATTGCCACGCTGGATAAGGTGGTGAGGCAAGTCTGGAACAACAATTCTGGAAACCCTGACCATATAGTCAAAAATATAATGAGCCCGCCGTCATCGTACCAAATAATTTGACTCTGACCCTATTTATTTTGTTGAAAACATTTATTGACCCCTCTCAAACTTGACAATTCGATCATGAATATACTTTGCTGGTACGTGGTAGTTTTTTGGAGAACATCAACCCAAGGGAGAAATAGTCATGGCAAACAACTTGATGCGTTTTAACCCGTTTGGCGACCTCAGTCGTTTTGAGCCTTGGAAAAACTTCGAAGAAATGTTCAAGGATTTTCGGCTCGCTCCGTCGTGGGGCGCCATGGAAGCAGAACCCCGAATCAAAATCGATGTGAACGAAACCGACAAGGATTACACCGTCAAGGCGGATATCCCCGGGGTCAACAAGGAAGACATCAAAGTCACTGTGGAAGGGAACCAAGTCTCCATCAGCGTCGAAGTCAAAAAGGAAAAGGAAGAAAAGAAGGAGGGCACCGTCATCCGTTCCGAGCGTTATTTTGGCCGCCAATTTCGCAGTTTCACACTGGGACAGGACGTGGACGATGGCAAAGCGTCGGCCAAATATTCCAACGGCGTCCTGGAATTGAATTTGCCGAAAAAGCCGGGAAAATCCACAAAGCAACTGGATATCAGTTAAGTCCCAACGAAGTCTGCCGGGATCGTGCGCCATATCCATTGACCCTGCTCACGATCCCCCTTTTTCGCCGCGCTTGCGATACGTCTTTGCGGAATCAGTAATGTCTGGTGACTCGCTCAACGGGAAGGCACTTCTATCGATCATCCCAGCCATTTTCGGCGCGCCATCATTTCGGCAGAAGTCATGATGCCGAGGTTGCTTGACGCGCGCGCAAGCTCCCCAACCTGGCGCGCCCACTTATAGACTGCAAACAACACCTTGACAGCCTATTTCTCCAAATCACTCAAATTTCAGTATCATAGTTCTGCGTGGCAAATTGTGAGCGGGCGCGCCTTGAGCGCAGCAACGATTTGTCTTTGCCTTGCAAGGAACCCATGTCCGTAACAGATAACCCTATACCACCCGCCCCCCGCCTGCGCATCACCGCACACGAACTGCTGCGCGACTCCAAGGCCGGATTATCTGTCGCCGGATTGCTACTCCCCCAAGCACTCGCCTACTCCAGCATCGCCAATATGCCCCCACAAGCCGGCATCATGGCGCTTTTCGCAGGGCTGGTTTGCTACGGTCTCTTCGGCTTCAGCCGTTTTGCGATTGTCTCTGCCACCTCTTCATCCGCCATCGTCCTTGCAGCCGCCATTGCCAGCATCACGGCGGGACGCCCCGAAATGCAAATGACCATGGCAGCCGGCCTGGTGATGATTACCGGCGTACTCTTCCTGATGGCCGGCATGGCAAAAATGGGCAATGTCACCGATTTCATCGCCAAGCCGGTGCTACGTGGCTTCACCTTCGGCTTGGCCATCGTTATCATCATTAAACAGTTCGCTGAAATCGTTGGCGTTCGCATGCCCGAAGCCAGCCTTTTTGAATTGGCCATCGCGCTCTCCGGAAAATTTAACGAGTGGAACCAAGCCAGTATCGTCACAGCAGCTGCCGCCCTTGGACTGCTGTTCTTTCTTGAGCGCTACAAGTGGCTCCCGGGCGGCGTGATGGTTGTCATCCTTGGCATCATTGCTGGCAAGTGGCTCAATCTGTCCGATCATGGGGTACAAATCATCGGCATGATCAACCTCGAACTGACCGCGCCTTCATTCCCGAAAATCACCAATGCCGAATGGGTGCAACTCGGAGAAGTGAGTCTGGGGTTGGCATTCATTCTTTACGCTGAATCTTACGGCTCCATCCGCAACTTCGCCATCAAACACGGCGACCCTGTGCTGCCCAACCGTGATTTGTTATCGCTTGGCATCTGCAATCTGGCATCCGGTGTGCTTCACGGCATGCCTGTGGGTGCAGGCTATTCCGCCACGGCCGCCAATGAAAAGCATGGCGCCAGTTCCCGGTTTTCCGGCGGCATCGCGGCGCTCGTCATTTTGCCGATTGTGCTGCTAATGATGCCGACCATCGCACTGATCCCCAAACCTGTGCTGGCAGCCATCGTCATTCATGCTGTCAGTCACACCTTGACCATTGCCACTTTCCGCCCGTATTTCGCGTGGCGACGCGACCACATCGTCATCGTTGCTTCGGTTGTCGCCGTGCTGACGCTCGGCGTCATGGAAGGCTTGCTCGTTGCAGTGGGCATCAGTCTTTTCTTGCTGCTGCGTCAAATGTCTGCCGCCACGGTCACGCAGCTTGGTCGTCATGGCCGACGTGAGCACGATTTCGTCAACCTGCAAACTTTCCCGAAAGCGACGTTAATCCCCGGCGTGATCATTTTGCGCCCCGACCAAGCGCTCTTCTTCGCCAATGCCGACCGCATGATGACTAAACTGCGCGAACAAATTGCTGCCACGGATACATCGGTGCATGCGGTCGTGCTCAGCCTGGAACAGACGACGAACCTCGATAGCGTGGTGCTGGAGGGGTTGCGCGATTTGACGGTGTACACTACCAGTCTTGGCAAACGCCTGGTGCTGGCGCGCGTGAAGGACGATGTTTACCAAGTCTTGCAGCATTCCATTGTGCCGTCGCAACCGACGCTCGGGATCAGTCGCTTGAGCGTCGCACATGCGGTCAGTCTTGCACTCGCACCGGAAACGGAAGATAAAGACCGGGATTCTGATTTTTCGCCGGGATAATCAAGGCTTTCCGCGCAAGTGCAAATCCCACATCACCCCAAGGCGCAAGCCGCCTTCAACGGGACGCAGCTTGTTGATGCCTAACTCCTGCATCACGCCCATGAGAATCGCGAGACCGCCAACAATGGACTCCGCGCGTTCGGGGCGCACCTTCTCCAGCGCGATTTTGTCAATGCTTCCAAAATCAACGAAACGATGCTTCAGTTTTTCGAGACTTTGTGGCGTGATGCCTTCGTCGCCAAGGTTGTTGCGTGCGATGATTTCGCCGATGGCGCGCAATGTACCGGAAGAGCCATAGACATTATTCCATTGCGGCTTGTCGGCCTGTTTGTAAATTTCGTCGAACCGCTCACGTGCAAACTGTACTGCCGCATCAAAAGCCAGTGCGTCCATCTTCCCGCCACGGAAAAATTGACGTGCAAGCCTTACCGTCCCAATTCCAACGGATTCCGCGCGCTCGACATCCTGGCCATGGCCAACGATCACTTCCGTCGAACCGCCGCCAATATCAATCACCAGCCGATTTTCGCCTGCGCGAGGAATCTGGTGCGCAATCCCCAGATAAATGAGACGCGCCTCTTCATCGCCGGAAATCACTTCAATCGGGTAACCCAGCGCTTTTTCTGCTGCGGGCAAAAACGTTGCGGCATTCTTCGCGATGCGAAAGGTGTTCGTTGCTACGGCGCGCACAGCAAGCGGCCGGTACGCCTGCAAAATATCGCCCATGCGATATAGCGCATCAACGCCTCGCCGCACCACCGTTTCGCTGAGCATGTCACTATCATCGAGCCCCGCCGCCATACGCGTGGCTTCCCGCATGCTGCGTACCACCTCAATGGTGTTGCCGACATGTCGGCCAATATGCATACGAAAACTGTTCGACCCCAGGTCAATCGCTGCAAGCATGGTTCCCTCTCTTTGGTTATTCACTTCCGTGTGACATGCCTATGGCTAGGCCAACAGGGGCCACAGGATGACTGCCCACACCGCACCCGCCAAAAGAAACGCTAACAACACAGCGGCACTCCCGAAATCTTTAGCGTTTTTTGATAATGGATGCTGTTCCAAGGAAATGCGATCAACAACCGCTTCAACGGCAGAATTGAGCAACTCGACAATCAGCACCAACACCAACGCGCCAATCATGGCGAGTCTTTCGCGTGCAGACACCGGCAACAAAAACGCAAGAATGGCACCCATCACTATCAGCGCCAACTCTTGCCGAAATGCATGCTCGCTTTTCCAGGCCGTTTTGAAACCGTCTATTGAATAAAAAAACGCTTTGAAAATGCGCTTGACGCCGCTTTTGCTCTTGAACTGGCTAACGACTGGTTGCTTTTCGGTCATAACATGTGCGAAGCATTGGATAAACGACCGTATTATCGCATTTCACGCTTCACCGCATCCAGTCTTGTTGCAAATACCAGAAATTGCCTGCCATCTGGTGACACGGTGATGAAAACCGCGCGCTCCTGCAAACACACCAACGCGTTCAGCGCTGATGCCTGGGTAAAACCGCGGACGAAGGTGTTGATCAGCTTTCGGAGAGGCCGATCGGTGTTTCCTGGGGAATTTGATGTGTCGCTGGCGCTACATGCTCAACCGATGTCGCCGGCACGCTTTCTTTCTCCGACGTGTCGTCCAGTTTATGGTCTACAAGCCAGTTGCGTACACGACTCGCATCACCCAGACGGGAGAGCTTGCCTTTGGAATCGAGGAAAATCATCACGATTTCACGCCCCTTGATCTTGGCCTGCATCACCAGACAGCGCCCAGCTTCGCTGATGTAGCCTGTTTTCTGGACGCCAATTTTCCATTGAGGACTTCTGACCAATCGATTGGTGTTGGCGTATTGCTGCAAATGTCGCCCTGTATCGACGACGGTGCGCGTATCCGTGGAATAGTCGCGAATCATGGGGTATTTGGACGCTTCAACCACCAGCTTGGCCAAATCTCTGGCGCTGGAAACGTTGCGACTGGAAAGACCGCTGGAATCGGCGAAGTGTGTGTCACTCATGCCAAGCGCCTTGGCTTTGGCATTCATCGCTGCAACAAATGACTCTGTACCACCAGAAAAATTACGCCCCAACGCAGAAGCCGCACGGTTTTCGGAACTCATCAGCGCAATGTGGAGTAGATCCTCGCGCTTGACGCGCGCACCAATACGAAGCCGCGAGCGGGAATGTTTTTCGCGATCAATATCGTCGCGCGTTATATCGAGTACCTCATTCAAATCCTGACGGGCTTCCAGCACCACTAGCGCCGTCATGAGCTTGGTGATCGACGCCACCGGTAAAGCAATTTCCGCATTTTTTTCAAGGAGAACTTCTGCGCTGGCTTGATCAATGATGTAGGCAGCATTTGACTTCAAGGCCAATTGATCATGTGTCTTGTTGAGTCCTGCCTTGTCGCCAGCGCTGCGCACTGGCTTCCCGCGTCGTTGTGCGACGTAAATAACTTTGCGCTTGCCTTTAACCCAAACGACTTTGCGCACCATCCGGGTTCGCGGCTTCGCGATGCGTCGTTTGGCTTGGCGCTTTGATTGCTTTGCTTTGGCTTTGCCCGTCGCTGAGGCACTACGGGGAGAGTGCACGGAATCGCCAGCGTTCTGATTGGGTAATGTCGCTTGTGCAACTTGCGCGGCGAACAACAGGGAAAGAAACGAAAAAACAAAAACACACGCTCTTCTTAGCATCAGCTTCTCCAAAACCCGATTGTGGCCAGTTGAGAGTTTATCAAGAACCCCAAAATTCTCAAAGAAAAGATACTCTTAGCCAACAATTTCGTTGCTGAATACAACAAAACAAAACGGCCATCCTGTCGAATTTTCAACAGAATGGCCGTGGTCTGGCAAAGCTTTTAAAACTTACCAACTATGAATTCAATTTCTTCTTCACCCAGCCCGAACATGTGGCACACCGCAAAATCAATCTGGCGTTCGCCGCGGGCAATATCCGAATTGATGCGATTGAATTCGTACTTCGCCTCATTTAGAAAGCCTTCCCACATTTCAATGAGATCTTCCCCCAAGGTTTTACCAAAGAGTCGTTTTGCTTCTTCTTGCAGCGTATCGATTGACAGTATGTGCCAATTGCGCAAGGCAGGACTCAGCTCCTCAACCGTACGGTTAGGTGCGAGGTGCGTTGCCATTTGCGAAAGAACATGATCGTAGAATTCAACTTGCTCAACTTGCGTCTTGTGACAGAGTTCAGAAGCCCCACCAATCATGCCAAAAAGATCGAGGTCTATCGTCCTGGGAACAGGCAAAACCTCAAGATGTTCAGGTTCCACCTTGATCGTCCCATCTTGACTGGACGGAGACAACCCGCTCAACAAAAACCAGTAAAGTTTGGAGTTAAGTAAGCCGGCAATGTAGTAATCGCCATTTCGCAAGTGGTATCCACTGGACGCGTAATACGCGCCAGTTTGATCCAGCGCATACCCACCAGGCCAAGTAACACTCTCCTGATAAACGAGCTTCAAATCCGACATATCCTTCGGATTGACATGCTCCGCCTTCGCCAGCTCAAACCATTTACCAGATACGCCGCGTTTTTCGAGATTGTCCCGAAAGCGCGTCAAATGATCTCGGATCGCAGGGTAATCATCGATATTGACCGTGCCTGGCACCGTATTGATCAACCATGCGTCGTGCGGTTCCGTGCGCCACCGGTTGATCCCTTTCGCATTCGCAAACGGTTTGAGAATCGCTTCCGATTTGGGATCGGACTTGATCAAAGCCTCGTATGTCGCACGATCGATTACAAATGCCTCGTCCAGTCCTGTTTCCACTCCACGCTGCGGGGTACCGTATTCCTGCTTTACGGTCGGATGGCCTGCTTGCATCATCTTTTCACGCAAACGCGCCAGCACTTCTTCTTTCGTCAACCCGCTTCCTGGCGCAGTTACAGACTCTTGAATAATTGGATTGTCGTCTTTTTTCATAATGTCCAAAGTGTGTGGCTGTTAATTTCCAACAATTACCCCCAAAAAAGCGGGTTAATCGATTAAGCCCATAATAATAATCGAAAATGTGCTCAGGCGGCTTCAGTTAGGCACGTGATGCCCTCATACCGAATGCACTTGGCGAAATGACATGATGTCAGTGCCGCTCCACCCACCAAAGCGCCCCAATAGAACTGAGCATAAACATGGCACTGGGCAGGGCAGCCGTGAGGAAAGGGGGCCAGGTATTCAACAAACCGATATGCGAAAACAGATTGTTGATGAGTACAAAGCCCACACCGATCATGATGCCCGAGAAAATTTTGACACTGATGCCCCCCGAGCGAAAGTGCAAATATGCGAAGGGCAAGGCCATCGCCATCATGACAAACATGGATAGCGGATAGATCAGCTTCTTCCAGAACGCGATCTGGTAGCGGGTACTCTCTTGATGATTTTCTTCCAGATGGCGCTTATAGAGGTGCAAATGGTAAGCCGACATCCTGTCCGGCTTTACAAAAAGTACCGCAAGAATATTGGGCGTAATATCCGATATCAGGTCACGCGTTTCCGACGTCTTGACGGAAACGGAACTGGGGAATCGTTCGCTTGGCATGGACACTTCGCCGACGCCGTTCCCCATCACGGTTTCCGTGACCCCCTTCAAGCGCCAGACGTGATTGCCCGCATATTCGGCCGTCTTCGCACGAATAATGGATTGCAGATTCATTTCCAGATCCAGCTCGTAAATCCGCACGTCATGCAACTCTCCGTTCGGATGAAGCTGCCCCACATTCAAAAACCGTGACCCCTTCACCTCGCCATCAACCGTCTCCCGTATCTGATCCTTGCTCCACATACCGCTGCGAAACTCCTGCTTAAGCGACGTGCCTTTCGCATCGCGCTTCATCTGTTCGGCCAATTTTGCGGTAAAAGGCGTCACCAACTCCCCTAAAACCACCGTCGCCACCACAAACACCAAGCAGATTTTTCCCAGCATGATACAAGCTGTTTTCGTGGACATCGAGGCCGCACGCATCACGGTATATTCGGAATTCGACGCCAAGCGCGCAAGCGTGTAAACCGTACCGATGAGCACAGCAATCGGCATCAGTTCGTAGGCATACCCCGGCAAACTCATCAGAACGAATAAAAAAGCATGCTGCCAGCGATAGCCTGTGCGTCCGACATATCTTAATTCGCCAATGAGATCAAAAAAAGCGAACAGCGCCAAAAACGCAACGAGCACGAAAAGTACTGCCGTCAAAATTTCGGTTGCAAAATAGCGCTGCAAAACCTTCATTTTCATGACGACGACTCCCCAGGATTCTTCGCCTTGAGCTTACGGTGACGAATCAACGACCACAATACGGCCGGATGATATCGGCTGTTCACGTTCTGTCGCATGAGAAAAAGTGCCAGCACAATCAACGCGATCACAACATGCAAAGGCCACCAAGCCAGCGCGAATTTCATTTTTCCCCTTGTTACCGCAGCCTGAAGATAACTCACCATATTGCTGTACGTCACATACAACAACAAGGCAATCAACAAATTGGCGGAGCGTCCCGCGCGCGGATTCACAAAACCGAGCGGGATGGCAAGCAGCATCAGCAAGAGGCTCATCAGTGGCAAGGCTAAACGCCACAACAGCTCACCAAGATGGCCTCGCGAGGGGTCGCGAATCAACTCGAGCAAAGGCTTGGCTCTGGACGTCTTGTCCCCCTCAATGACCTGAACGTCCGAAGCGATGTACGCCATATATCGTTCGAAGTGCGTAAACTGCATGTCAGCCTGCTCAAGGCGGCTTTCATATCGCATCCCGTCTTCCATGACCAGATACTTGTCGCCCGCCGCATCCGTTTCGATGGTGCCTCGTTTAGCGACCACAACCGAAGTCAAGGTGTTTTTGACTGTGTGTACAAACACATTTTTTAATTGCGACAAATCCCCGGAAATGCCTTCCACGAAAAACACGCGGTTCGCCCCCGCTGATTCCTGAAAAGTGCCGGGCGCGACTTTGGAAACGTCACTGCGTTTTTCAAAACGCTCGCGAAATTCCGCGCTTTGCCTGTTCGCCCATGGCGTAATCGTAAAACTCAAGGCACTGGTCAAAAGAATGATCGGCAAACCAAAGAGGAGTACTGGACGTATCCATTGCGTGAGGCTTTGCCCTGACGCGAACCAGACAACCATTTCGGAGTCCTGATAACACCGGGTGATTACCATCAACACGGTGATAAATCCTGTCAGAACCAAAATTACGGGCAGATAATTGATCGCAGCAAAACCGATAAACGCAACTACGTCCTCGGAAGCAATTTTACCGAGTGCTGCCTGCCCGAGGATGCGGATCAACATGACGGTAATCGTGATCGAAAATAGCGTCATGAACACGGCACCGCCTGTGCCGACCAATTCTCGTCTGAGGGCGCGATGGAAAATCATCGAAAGATTATAATGACCAACAATCTAATCTAGGAGAAACGGATGGACTTTAGCATAAAAGCATTTGGCCAACCCCAGGAACTTGCCTCCACCAAGGTCGGATGTATTGCCCTTGGCGTGTTTGAAAACCAGACATTATCGCAGATTGCCAGCCAACTGGATCAGAGCGGCGACATCGCGGCAGCACTGAAGGGGGGCGATATCAGTGGTACGCCAGGCAGCAGCCTCATTTTGCGAAAAGTAAGGGGAATCGCCGCTGAACGCGTTCTGCTGATCGGCCTTGGTAAAATGAACGCCCTCACTGAAAAGGGCTTTTCGACAGCTGCCAGAGCCCTGTCCGCTGCGTTGAACAACATCGGCGCCAAAGACGCACTTATAGCATTCCCTCTGCATGCGATCAACGGTCGCGACACTGCGTGGGGCATTCGCCAAATCATTTCAATCGCGTTTGATCAAGCTTACCGCGCGGACGTGATGAAAAGCAAAAGGGAATCGGTGTCCAAGGGTGTTCGCAAATGCCTTCTGGCGCTTCCCGCCCCAGAAGCGGCAGATGCGCGGATCGCACTGGCGCAAGGACTCGCCATTGCACACGGCGTCGAACTCGCCAAAAATTTAAGCAACCTCCCCGCCAACGTCTGCACTCCGACTTATCTTGCCAACACTGCCAAGACCATGGGGCGTGCTCACAAGCTGAAAGTTCAGGTACTGGATCGCAAGCAAATCCAAGGGTTGAAGATGGGCAGTTTTCTGTCTGTCGCCAAGGGCAGCGAAGAACCGCCCAAGTTCATTGTGCTCCGGCATACCGGTGGGAACGCCAAAGATGCCCCGATCGTCTTGGTGGGAAAAGGTTTGACCTTTGACTCCGGCGGTATTTCGATCAAGCCTGGCGCGGGCATGGATGAAATGAAATACGATATGTGCGGCGCGGCTTCGGTATTGGGAACGCTCCTGGCCGTTGCCGAGCTGCGTCTGAAGCTGAATGTGATTGGCATCATTCCATCTTGCGAAAACATGCCCTCCGGTCGCGCCAATAAACCAGGAGACATTGTCGTCTCCATGTCAGGCCAGACAATCGAAATACTAAATACCGATGCAGAAGGCCGACTGATTCTGTGCGATGCGCTCACGTACACGGAGCGTTTCAAACCGGCAGCCGTCATTGACATCGCCACACTGACCGGCGCCTGTGTTACAGCACTCGGTCATCACAATTCCGGTTTGTTCTCACGGCACGACCAAGCACACGACCAACTCGCTGAAGAACTGCTGTCTGCGGGCAAAGCTACCGGAGACACAGCGTGGCGCCTGCCGATTGAAGACGCTTACCAAGAGCAGCTTAAATCGAATTTTGCCGACGTCGCCAATATCGGCGGTCCGCCGGGCGGCAGTATCACCGCCGCCTGCTTTTTGGAACGATTCACCAAACAGTACACATGGGCACACTTGGATATTGCGGGCACAGCATGGCGCAGTGGCGCCGCCAAAGGCGCAACCGGTCGGCCAGTACCCATGCTGACAGAGTTTTTAATCAGACGCGCAACAAAACAAAAAACAATCGCAAGACGGCGTTAAAGCGGCGCTTTAAAAACAAAAACCCCGGCTGTCCGGGGTTTTCCGTTCACACACTACGCATGTCCGCGCCGTTTCGCGAAATTACAAGGGCTGAATGTTTGCGGCTTGCTTGCCCTTTGGGCCAGTCGTCACGTCAAAAGAAACACGCTGATTTTCTTTCAACGATTTGAAACCTTTTGCCTGAATCGCGGAAAAGTGTGCGAACAAGTCTTCGCCGCCTTCATCCGGTGTGATAAAACCAAAACCCTTTGCGTCGTTGAACCATTTTACGATACCAGTTGCCATTTGAATCCCTATTACAGTTATATTGATGTGTTACCCATTGAGCGCATAAAGCAAGCAAGACTAAAATACTTCTGTACCACTATTACCCACAATGCTGTTTTGATACTAGCATAGAAATCTCAACAAATCTCCGCCCCCTTCAATAAATTCCACTGAAGAAATAGCTTTTTTTTTGATTTTTCTCAAAGCCCGCCAATTTATTTGGCGACTGTAAGAGCCTACATTCGCAGTCGAATCCCCATGTGCATATAAAATGATCAGCCCGCGCTAGGCAATGTCCAACGCGTGGCTGCATATTTTTCAAGCCAAAACGCGCCAATGATCGTTTTGACATCCGTCACACGACCGACACGCACCCACTCCAACAGTTCCGTCAGTGGCAAGGTGAAAATTTCGATCAACTCCCCTTCCTCGGGACGGCTCTGACCTGCCGACAAACCGCGTGCGATAAAAAATTCCAGATGCTCATCGGAATATCCCAAAGCATTGTGAACTGTGCACACAAATTGCCAATTGGTAGCAGTGTAGCCAGTCTCTTCTTCCAACTCCCTTTTGGCGCAAGTCAAAATATCTTCGCCCGGGTCAATTTTCCCAGCCGGGAATTCGACAAAAATTTCCTTGAGGGGGTAACGAAACTGTCGTTCGAGCAGCACCGAACCATCGTCAAACATCGGCAGCACGACTACTGCGCCCGGGTGCCGGATAAACTCGCGCGTCGCCGTTTTGCTGTCGGGTAGCCGGACGGTATCGCGCTGCACCTGCAAAAACCCGCCGGAATAAACGATTTCGCTATTGATTTGAATTTCGCGCAAATGCGCATCCTGTTCTGCATCTGCAACTGAAAGCTTCATGTGTTAAATTCCATAAAAGTAGTGAACTGCTGGCATCGGAATAATACCCCTGCGGTGGTACGCTGTCCTTATATAATGCATGACAACTTCGTTCCGGGCGGCTCGCCTGAGCGTTCTTAACTTATTAGACCACGGAGAATGTGCCGCCGAAAGTGGCATGAAAAAACAATATGACGACACTTATCTACTCCCACGCAGCATGCATGGAACACCGTCCGGGACCGCATCATCCCGAGTCCCCAGAAAGGCAGCCAGCGGTTCTGAAGGCGCTGAAAGCCAAGGAGTTTGAAGATTTGCTCTGGCGCGATGCGCCGATGGGCAAACGTGAACACGTCCTAATGGTGCACACCAAAGCCTACGTCGAGCGTGTCGAGAAAGTCGCCCCCTCTGACGGCTACCGTCCGCTCGATGGGGGTGACACCATCATGTCGCCAGGTTCTCTGGAAGCGGTGATGCGTTGCGTAGGCGCGGCTGTTGCGGGCGTTGACGCTGTCATCAACAAAGAAGTAAACAACGTCTTTTGCGCAACCCGTCCTTGCGGCCACCACGCCGAGGCCGATCGTGCGATGGGCTTCTGCATTTACAATCAAGCCGCCATCGCCGCCTTCTATGCACGCGACGTACGCAAGATGAAAAAAGTGGCCGTCATTGACTTCGACGTTCACCACGGCAATGGCACGCAAAACTCCTTCTACAATCACAAGGATCTTTTCTACGGTTCTTGCCACCAGTCGCCGTTCTATCCTGGCACGGGCGCCAAATACGAAACCGGCACCGATCACAATATCGTCAACGTGCCGCTGAACCGTGGCTGCGATTCTGCCACTTTCCGCGCGAGAATGTCCGCAGACATGCTGCCCGCCCTTCGCAAGTTTGCGCCAGAGCTGCTCATCATCTCTGCGGGTTTCGATGCGCATTACAAGGACCCCCTCGGCGGCCTGAGCTTCACTGACGACGACTATTACTGGTTTACGAAAGAACTGATGAAAATCGCCGACGAAACTGCCGAAGGCCGGGTCGTGTCGATCCTGGAAGGCGGCTACAGCCTCGAAGGTCTGGCAACCGGCTGCGCAGCACATGTGCGTGCACTGATGGGTAAGTAAAAAATTCGGGGGCAGAGTAACAACGCTACGCGAAATAAAACCGCTGACCCCAAAAAATCAAAACGAAGCTGATTAAGTAAAGCGAAGTTTTTACATGCAAAAAAGGCAGCGTTTTTTACGCTGCCTTTTTTGCACGCTATTTTTTATTCTCGCGCCAGCTTCGTCACTCCATGCACATGGCGTATCCGACGCATCAGGCGCGCGAGGTGGTCGCGATTCTCAACCTGAATAATAAATTTCAGCTTGGTGAAAGTCTCGCCCCTACCCTCTTCCATGCCAACGTTGGTGATGTTCGCATCGCCTTCGCTGAGCACTGCGGCAATCCGTGCGAGCAACCCCTTTTCATCCATGGCATAGACTGAGAGCGGAGATTCGAAACGGCGATTCAACTCCTCAGCCCAAGCCACGGGAATCCATTTTTCCGGTTCCTTGAAGACGAAGCGTTTTACGTGCTCGCAGTCTGAGCGGTGAATAACCAGTCCGCGATCAAAATTCAGTTGCGCAACGATGTTGTCTCCCGGGATGGGGCGACAACATTCTGCGAGTTGCACATTCATGCCCTCACTACCGTAAATCAGAATTGGCTCAACTTTGGCGACCACCTCATCTTTTGCAGACTCCGATTTGTTTTTTTGCTTACTCTTGCTGCGCACCAGACTCATCACACGATGCGCCACCATCGTTGCCAGACGTTTCCCTGTGCCGATGTCTGCGTAAAAATCATCCAGGGTTTTTGAACCCGTTTCACTCTTGAGTCTTTCGGCAATCGCAGGGGAAATCTCGGGAGCCAGATTCAAGGAGGTCATGGCCTGCGCCAGCAAATGCTTCCCCAGTTCAACCGATTCACCATAACTGGCTGTGCGCAAATAACTTCTGATCGAGGAACGCGCTTTGCCGGTACGCACAAACGTCAGCCATGCCGGATTGGGGCGTGAGGTCGGCGAAGTGATGACTTCGACGATATCGCCATTTTGCAATTCCGTGCGCAATGAGGCTGGCTCATTGTTGATTTTGACGGCAATGGTTTGATCGCCCAAATCCGAGTGAATGCTGTAGGCAAAATCGAGTGCCGTTGCATGGCGCGGCAACGAAATAATTTTTGCTTTTGGCGTAAAGACGTACACCGAATCGGGGAAGAGATCAAACTTGACGTGTTCCAGGAACTCCGCTGCGTTACCCGTTTGTTGCTGGATATCGAGCAGGGATTGCAACCAGGCGATGCTGTGTTGCTGAATATCCATTGATTCGTCCTCAGCGTCTTCCTTGAACATCCAGTGAGACGCTACACCCGATTCGGCAATATGATGCATTTCATGCGTGCGGATCAAAAACTCGAGCGGCGTTTTGAGCGGGCCAATCACAGTCGTGTGCAATGACTGATATTTGTTCATTTTTGGCATGGCGATGTAATCCTGCACCTTGCCGGGGATTGGCTTGTAAATCCCGTGCAGTACACCCAAGGCTTGGTAACACTCCATTTCATTATTCACGACGACCCGGAAACCGTACACATCGAGAATCTGCGAGAACGATAAATTTTTCGTCTGCATCTTGCGGTAAATGCCATAGAGCGTTTTTTCGCGTCCGTAAACATCCGCTTGAATACCGGCTTTGACCAAGGCCGCTTTGACGGCCTCCTCGACGGGATGAAGAATTTCCTGGCGATTGCCGCGCGCACCCTTCAATGCCTTTGCCAATGCACGATGCCGCAAGGGATTCATGTTCGCAAACGACAAATCCTGCAGTTCCCGATAAAGGCCGTTCATGCCCAGTCGATGCGCGATTGGCACATACACTTCCATCGTTTCATGCGCGATGCGCCGCCGCTTGTCGGGACGCATCACCCCCAGAGTACGCATGTTGTGCAAACGGTCGGCCAGTTTGATCAGCATCACGCGAATGTCGCTGGCCATCGCCAGCAACATCTTGCGGAAATTTTCCCCCTGCGCTTCAACATGCGTCTGGAATTCGATTTTGTCGAGCTTGGAAACGCCATCGACCAGTTCGGCCACCTGCGCACTGAACCGCTCAATCAATTCTTCCTTGCGCACGCCATGATCTTCCATCACGTCATGCAAGAGCGCCGCCATGATGGCTTGCGCATCCAGTTTCCATTCCGCGCAAGTCTCTGCAACGGCTATCGGATGGGAAATATACGGCTCGCCCGACATGCGGATCTGGCCGAGATGCATTTCATCGGCAAAGCGAAATGCCTCCCGTATCCTGCTTAAGTCAGCAGGCGGGAGATACGTGGCAAGCTTTTCTGTGAGTTGCGAAAACGAGGCGACGCCGCTTTTCGCGTTGGACTGCGTTAGATTCGATGAAGCAGTTTCATTGCCAAGTGGAGCCCCTCCATGCTCTCCCGTTTGCGCATTGTTGGCAAGCATGGTGTCCATGGAGGGTTTCTTCAATCATCGTTGTGAGAATCAGCCTGGAACCTTCTTGAGCATTTCAGTGCCGATCTTGCCAGCAGCGATTTCTCGCAAGGCCACAACCGGCATTTTGTCTTTCGCATCAACCTTGGGGGTATGCCCCTGTAGTAGCTGACGTGCGCGGTATGTTGCGCATAGCGTCAGTTGGAATCGGTTTGGGATTTCTTTCAAACAATCTTCAATGGTGATACGAGCCATACTTTACTCCTGGAAAGGTAATCAGTTTGCTTTGGGGCATATCCCCAATTCCTCGAACAATACAGCGTTTTGCACCGACTGTTGAGCGAACCTGCAACGCGCTGCCGTGATGATTGCCATCAACTCGGCCAAGGCATTTGCAAAGCTTTGATTTATAATAACATATTCACACTCGCACGCATGCGTTATCTCTTCGCTTGCGGCCTGAACCCGCCGCTGAATGACTGCTGGCTCATCCAGCGCCCGCTTGGTTAATCGTTCTTCCAATGCCGCAATAGACGGCGGCAGTATAAAAATGCCAACAGCTTCGGGAAAAATCTTTTTGACTTGCTGGGCACCCTGCCAATCTATTTCCAACAAGACATCAGCCCCCGATTGCATGTGGTCAACAATCATTTTGGCGGATGTTCCGTAGTAGTTCCCGTAGATTTCCGCCCATTCCAGGAAATCCCCGCGAGCCTTACGCGCCAAAAAATCTTCCACGTGCAAGAAATGGTACTCCCGGCCATCCATCTCGCCTGGACGAGGCTGTCGCGTCGTACAGGAAACGGATAGCTTGATCGAGGTATCCCGCGACAATACCGCGTTGACCAGCGTCGATTTACCCGCCCCAGAGGGCGCGACAATCATGAACAGGCTTCCGCTTGGTTTGCTCGCAACTTGGTTGGTGGCTTGATTCATAAGAAGCAAACGATCAAAGGACTTCCATAAAATTCAAGACAATTCCGGTAAAACCCGATATCCGACCCATTTACCGCTTGGACAACGCCTCTCTGGCACCCGGCTTGAGATAGACGCTATTGGGGAAACTTTTCTTGAATACCCGATCGGCGGCGTCGCGCAAATCCGTCACCCCCAGCTTGTCATAGGCACACACCAGTACAAACAAGGCTTCTTCAATTGCCGGGGCGTCCCGATACTTTTTTACGGCATCCTGCGCCCGGTTCGCGGCCGCAAGATAGGCGCCGCGCCGGTAATAGTACTTTGCCACGTGCACTTCATATTGCGCCAAGGTATTGATCAAATATTTCATTCGAATCGTGGCATCTGGTGCATATTTGCTCTTCGGAAAGCGCGTGACAAGCAATTTGAATGCATCAAAAGCGTCCTGAGCAGCTTTCGGGTCTCTTTCAGCCACATCTTCACGAGAAAAATACTGCAGCAGCCCAATTTTGTCGTTGAAGTTCACCAAACCCTTGAGGTAATACATGTAATCCACATTGGGATGATTGGGGTGCAACTTAATAAATCGATCAATCGCCGCCAGCGCCAAGGCCGGTTCGCCATCCCGGTAATGGGCATAGGCAATTTCCATCTGCGCCTGCTGCGCAAATACCCCGAACGGGTAGCGCGTTTCGAGTTTTTCGAAATACTTAATAGCCTGCTCGTAGCGGCCTTCCTCCATCTCGCTGCGCGCCTCTGTATATAATTTCGACGCAGACCACGATTGGGTTTCATCAATCTGATCCGGCAAGAGGCCGCAACCCGACGACAACACCAGGCTGGCAAGCAGTATAAATTTCAGGATTTTCTTTAGCATGAAGATCGCGCCGGTCAAATAAAGCGGTAGACTGAAAAACCGCACGATTATAGCCTATATAGAATGAAAGAAGCATGATGGCAGCTGCCCGAAAACCTGCGCCAATCCCCGTAGACCTCGAACTGGACGAACTGGATGAGTTATCTACAGATGCGCCCGACATTGACCCACTTCACCTGAAATTAACCGCCGAAGACTGTGGCGAACGCCTTGACAAGGCTCTGGCGAAGCACTTGCCACAGTATTCGCGCAGCCGTTTGCAGCAATGGATCGAATCCGGCTACATTGCCGTGAATGGCAAGGCTGTCCCCGCCAAAGCCACCATGCTTGGCGATGAAGATATCTTGATTCAACCACAAGCCACCCCCCAGGACACCGCCTTTACCGCCGAACCCATTGATTTGGCGATTGTCCACGAGGACGATCACATCATTATCATCAACAAACCTGCCGACCTGGTGGTTCACCCTGGAGCTGGCAACTGGTCCGGCACCCTGCTGAATGGCTTGCTGCATCACCATCCGCCGATTGCGAGCGTACCGCGCGCCGGGATCGTGCATCGTCTGGACAAAGACACCAGCGGCTTGCTGGTGGTAGCCAAAACGCTGCAAGCGCACACTTCGCTCGTGCGCCAATTACAGGAACGTACGGTTCATCGCGAATATCTGGCACTGGTGTGGGGAGTCGCGCGCCTGCGCGGCAGAGTCGATGCCGCTATCGGACGTCACCCGCGTGATCGTCTGAGAATGGCGGTGCTGAACAACGACAGCGCTAAACCCGCCGTCACGCATTTCGAACGCATTGCAGATGGAACGATTGATCATCATCGCGTTAGCCTCATCCGCTGCGAACTGGAAACCGGACGCACACATCAAATTCGCGTACATTTGCAATCGATTGGCTTTCCGCTGGTGGGCGATACCACCTACGGCAAACAGCATCTCGCGCACTATTTTCACCGTCAGGCGCTGCATGCATTTCGTCTTGGCCTCACCCATCCGCACACTGGCGAAGAATGTGAATGGGAAGCGCCGCTGCCGGCGGATTTCGCTGCGCTGCTGGAGCAGGCCGGCATTGATCAGGCGGGGATTGAATGACCGCCGAAACGAAGTGGGAGGGAAACCGGGGTCAGCAGTCGAATTTTGCGCAGCAAAACTTCGGACTCTGACCCCGAATTTCCCGTTGCTCCTGTATTACTCAAAACAACAGAAAAATTCTATGGATCTCCTCCTCCCCGACTGGCCAGATGCACCCGCCAACATCGGCGCTTTCACCACCTTGCGCACTAGCGGCGTCAGTCTTGCACCCTATGACGATGGCATCACCGGCAAAAACGGCTTCAACCTCGCCTCGCACGTTGGCGACAACCACGAACACGTTCTGCAAAACCGCGCATTGTTGCGTCAGTCTCTGCCATCAGAACCCGCTTGGCTCACGCAAACGCACAGCATCATCGTGCACGATGCCGCCACCGTCGCCAACGCGCCAGAAGGCGATGCGAGTTTTTCCACCGAACGCAATATTGTTTGCGTCACCATGACAGCAGATTGTTTGCCCGTGCTGTTTTGCGATGCGAAAGGTACTATCGTCGCCGCCGCGCACGCCGGCTGGCGCGGGCTCGCTGATGGCATACTCGAAGCCACCGTCACCGCCATGCGCAACAAAGGCGCGCAAGACATTCTCGCCTGGATGGGGCCGGCGATTGGTTCGCAAAGTTTTGAAGTGGGGGAAGATGTCATCGACGCTTTCACCTCACGCGTTCCTGATACACGCGACGGGTTCACACCGATTTCAAATCAACCCGGCAAATATCTCGGCGACATGTACCAACTCGCACGCATCGTTCTAAACAAAGTCGGCGTGGATCGTATATCTGGTGGTGGCTTGTGCACGATGCGGGATAAAAAACGTTTCTACTCTTTCCGCCGCAATGAAGTGACGGGACGCATGGCGTCGGTCATTTGGTTGAAGTAGAGGACGCTACAAATCCTCAAACGGATTCGGCATGTCGCGTAACATCGGGGCAAGATCAGGATCAAGCGCGATCAATGCATCTTTCGCCGCCTCCAGTCCTTCCTCAAAGATTTCTTCGTATTCCGCAATGTCGATGTCATCGACAGACATCTCATCATCGTCTTCCAGCAAGAGCATGTCATCCAGCTCCACGCCCGCACTTTCGCAAAGATGCTCGAAAAACGCATTCATCGCCAGCGCCCGCAGTTGCGGTTCGATGTCGGCCAGTTCTGATGAAAATTCGCAAACATGCTTCACGAACGCATCGCCCGCCTCTTCCGTCAACAGCAGAAAACGCGCAGGCACGTCCATATCCAGCAGCACGATGGGGTTTTGAATGTAAGACACCGGCACATGATCAATGGACCAGTCGAAATGATCTTCTCTTGAAAGATCCAGAAATTCGGATTCGCCGGATCGGGTATACGTTGGTAGTATCTCAATGGTGACCGGCTCATCCGGATCGTTCGCCAGCGCCGCTTCTTCGGCCAGCGAAAACCAAGCATAGGGTGTGAGCTGATCATCCAGCTTGCCCACGCTCTCGATCCAGCCGACGATTTCGGTCTGCCCCTCATCGTTCAGTTGGGGTACAGGCAAATAATCCAGGTCTTTGGTAGCTGCGATTCTGAAAATGACGGCGGCGTCTTCGGGAGTGAGGTCGATCATGGTTTAATTTTCGCAAAAGCACATCGGCATGCCAATATAGCATTAAACCTACTATCAATTGAGCAAATTCAGCCACCCATGTACATTCTGTCAGCGGAAAGCCCACTTGGTACAATAGCGTGAAATTCATGGCTTCGGAAAATTCGGGGTCAGAGTAAATTTCGCTTCGCGAAATAAAACTGCTGACCCCGGTTTTCCTTGCCCCTGCTATCGAACAAGCACCTCAAAAAAGTTTGGTTGAATATTCACATGGCACGCCCCCGTACATCCACCCCCCAAATCGGTTTCGTTTCCCTCGGCTGCCCCAAAGCCACGGTGGATGCCGAGCACATCCTCACGCAATTGCGCGCAGAAGGGTATGACATCGCGGCATCCTACCAAGATGCCGATCTCGTCATCGTGAACACCTGCGGCTTCATTGACGAGGCCATCGAAGAATCGCTGGAAGCCATTGCCGAAGCCCTGGATGAAAACGGCAAAGTGATCGTCACGGGTTGTCTGGGGGCGATGCGGGATACGGATGGCAATTTGCTGGTGAACAATGCGCTGCCGAACATCCTGGCGGTCACCGGCCCCGACTCGCTCCAGGAAGTGATGGATGCGGTGCACACGCATTTGCCGCGCCCGCATGAACCCTTCGTGGATCTTGTTCCGCCGCAAGGCATCAAGCTTACGCCGCGTCATTACGCTTATCTCAAAATTTCCGAAGGCTGTAATCATGCCTGCACCTTTTGCATCATTCCCTCGCTGCGCGGCGATTTGGTGTCGCGCCCAATTGGCGACGTGATGCAAGAAGCCGAGCGCTTGTTCAAAGCGGGGGTAAAAGAATTACTGGTGATTTCGCAGGATACCGGCGCGTATGGCATTGACGTCAAATCACGCATGGATTTCTGGGGCGGCAAGCCGCTCAAAACACATGTGACCCCACTCGTCACCGCACTTGGCCAACTCGCGCGCGAGCATGATGCCTGGGTGCGTCTGCATTATGTGTATCCCTACCCACACATCGACCAAATCATTCCGCTGATGGCGGAAGGCTTGATCGTGCCTTATCTCGATGTGCCCTTGCAGCACGCCCATCCGGATGTGCTGCGACGCATGAAGCGCCCCGCGAGCGGTGAAAGAAATATCGAGCGCATTCAGGCATGGCGCAAGCTGTGTCCAGACATCACGATCCGTTCCACCTTCATCACGGGCTTTCCGAGTGAAACCGATGCGGAGTTTAACTACCTGCTTGATTTCATCCGCGAAGCGCAAATTGATCGCCTCGGGTGCTTCCCGTATTCGCCCGTCGAAGGTGCGGCCGCCAATGCTCTGCCGAACCCCGTGCCGGAGGAGGTGCGCGAAGAGCGCCGCGCACAACTCATGCTGTTGCAAGAAGAGATTTCAGCCAAACGGCTGCAAGCCAAAATCGGGAAAAGCGTCCGCGTGCTGATTGATGCGGTGGGGGCATCGGGTAACGCGCTTGGCCGCTCGGCTGCGGACGCGCCTGAGATCGATGGTGTGGTGCATATCACACGGCCAGCCAACCGTCTGCGGAAGCTCAATGTGGGTGAGTTTGTCGATGTTATGATTACTGACGCCGACACGCATGATTTGTGGGGCGAGGTTCAACCCTGACCCAATCCTGATCGCGAGAATCACATGGACAATAAAAAGAAACTGGGCACTTTGCTGAATCACAGCGACTACAAACCGCTGGAAGGATTTGAAGCCTTCCCGACGCCGATCCATCACGCTTCCACGGTGCTGTTCAAGAATGTCGCCGCCATGCGCACCTCGACATGGCAGGATAAGTCCGCCTACACCTACGGGCTGCACGGCACGCCCACCACGTTCACACTGGAAGCGCGCGTCGCTGAAATTGAAAACGGCAAACATTGCATTCTCGCGCCCAGCGGCCTCGCGGCAATCACCATTGTGAACTTCGGCTTGCTGCGTACCGGTGACGACATGCTGATCCCGGATAATGTCTATGGCCCCAACCGTGACATGGGCAACTGGATTGCGCGCGATTTCGGCATTACGGTGCGCTTTTACGATCCGATGATCGGCGCGGGCATCGGGGATTTGATTCAAGCGAATACGAAATTGGTTTGGGCGGAAACCCCCGGCTCTCTCACCATGGAAGTGCCGGACATTCTCGCCATTTGCAAGGCAGCGCATGAGAAAGGCGCGATTGTCGTGCTCGACAACACTTGGGGCGCTGGCATTTACTTCAATAGCTTTGAACATGGCGCAGACATTTCGCTGCAAGCACTCACCAAATACCAGTCCGGCGGATCGGATGTGTTGATGGGCGCACTCATTACGAACAATGACGATCTCTACTACCGCCTGAGCACTGCACACGGACGACTCGGTATGGGCGTGGGGCCAGATGATGTTTATCTGGTGCTGCGCGGCATGCAATCCTTGAAAACACGAATGGAGGCACACGATGTCGCCGCCAGAAAAATCGCCGCCTGGCTCAAAGCGCGACCCGAAATCAGCAAAGTGCTACATCCGGCTTTTTCGGATTGCCCCGGTCATGACGTCTGGAAACGCGATTTCACTGGTGCGAGCGGATTATTTTCCGTCTTGTTCGATCCGCGTTACACCGAAGCGCAAACGGATCGTTTCGTCGATAGTCTGCGCTATTTCAAGATCGGTTATAGCTGGGGCGGATCGCACAGTCTGTGCGTGCCATATCGCATCAAGACCATGCACCAGTTCTGGAAAGGTGAAGGAGAACTGGTGCGCTTCCACATTGGTCTGGAAGATACGCAGGATTTGATTGCGGATTTGGAGCAGGCGTTAACAAAGCTCTGATTAACTTCTCTTTTTGAATTCACGGAACCGGCGCAGCAATGCCGCCGGTTCCATTTCCACCATCAGCAAGTCTGCATGAATGGGGCGCACGAAGCCTTCATCCACTGTGTGCTGCATGTATGCAAGCAACTTGTCGAAGAAGCCGTGCGCGTTGAAGAGCCCCACAGGCTTCGCGTGATAACGCAGTTGCGACCAGGTAAGCACTTCAAACAGTTCTTCCAGTGTGCCCAGCCCGCCGGGGAGGGCGATGAAGCCGTCGGACAAATCCATCATCATGGCTTTGCGCTCGTGCATGTCTTTGACGATATGCAAACGCGTGAGTCCCTGATGGCCGACTTCAAGATCGAGCAAATCTTTCGGAATCACGCCGGTGACTTCACCACCCAAACGCAACACCTCGTCAGCCATCACACCCATGAGCCCAATATCGCCACCGCCATACACCAGCGCAATATCGCTTTTGACCAATTCCGCCGCCAGCAGTTTTGCCGATTCGGCGTATTTTTCCGACTCCCCTTTTCGGGAACCGCAGTAAACACAGATGCTTTTCATTTTCGTTCTTTATCGATCATCGTTTATTGAACACCATTTACTGAGCGCACGGCTGACAACGGTATCGTATCGCAAGCAGCGCCAATCCACAAAACACGACCCCCGCACCAAACGCATATTCTGCTCCCATTCGATCCCAAAGCAACCCTGCCAACGGACTTGCGACCAGCATCGCAAGCCCACTCGCCAGATTGAAAAAGCCGAATCCGGTGCCGCGCAAATCTTCCGGCGCAGCATCAGCCACCATCGCGGCGAGCAAGCCTTCGGTCATGCCGAGATGTACTCCCCACAGTGCAGCCCCAACAAAAATGAAAGGCCACGCATTACCGCTCGCCAGCACAATGTCCGCTGCAATCAATGCAAGCACCCCCATCGCCAGTAATTTACCGTGGCTCATAGTATCGGCCAATTTACCAATCGGGTAAGCCGCCAGTGAAAACACGACATTCGTCATGACCATCACCAGCGGCACCAGCGCCAGCATCAATCCACCCTGCTGTGCACGCAAGAGCACAAACGCCTGACTAAATCGCGCCAGGGTAAAAATGGCTCCGATAAGCACCACACTCCAATAAGCGCGTCCCATGCCTTTCAAACTTGCCCACCGAATCGGGTTTTCATGATGCATTTGTTCCTTGCGTTCGGGTTCTTGCACACCAAACAGCAGGAATGCAACCGATAGCAATGCGGGCAACACCGCAAACCAAAACACCGTACGGAAATCATTCGCCCACAGCAGCATCAATCCCATCGCCAGCAAAGGGCCAATGAACGCACCACCAGCATCCAGCGCTTGTCGCAATCCATACGCGGCGCCGCGAATTTCCGGCGGTGTGATATCGGCAACCAAAGCGTCACGCGGTGCGCCGCGTATGCCTTTGCCAATGCGGTCAACTATGCGTGCTGTAAAAACGATTCCAACATTGGATGCCAATGCAAAAACCGGTTTGGTAAGCGCCGCCAGTCCATAACCAATCAGCGCGAGGGTCTTGCGTTTCTTGAGCACATCGCTCAGTACGCCTGAAAAAACCTTTACGATCAGCGCAGTGGCCTGTGCCGCACCTTCGATCATCCCCACCATAAACACGCTGGCGCCCAAGGAAGCAACCAGAAACAGGGGTAACAAGCTATGTACGAGCTCGGACGATACATCCATGAGCAGACTGACAAATCCCAGCGCCCAAACGCTGCGGGGGATTTTGCTTGAAGAAGGCTGGGGTGAGGGGGTGGGGGAAGGGGGCATGTCCATCGGGTTCTCCAACATCACTACCGACGGACATACTTTACACCAATCGTGAATGGCGTGAGATTTTGGCCAAAATCCCCATGATTGCCTGCAAGTTATTTGGCATGTCACATGGCTGACATCTGTCTGTCATACGCCGGTAACGTTTCTGCGCAATACTAAGCGCACACAAAGAGAAAAAAATAACCCATACGATATGGAGAGAATATGAAGAACTTGATAAAAATGAAGAAGGAAACGGGAAATGCAGTCAAACCGGGGCTGAAAACAGCGCTTTGTGAGGCGCTGTTTTCTTATGTGCTGGAAAAAACCGGCATTTTCCCGAAATCACTCGGAAACAAGTGCCTGTTCTGGACGAATTACTGAATGCCGCGCAACAGGTTTGGCAGCGTTCTTACGGAACGAGTCGCGTCAACCCGCCCATATACGGACGCAGTGCAAACGGGATTTCTACGCTGCCATCGGCTTGCTGGTAGTTTTCCAGAATCGCGACCAGCGTACGGCCAACAGCAAGACCAGAACCGTTCAGCGTATGCAGTAATTCAGTGCGGCCTTGTGCGTTGCGAAAACGCGCCTGCATGCGACGTGCCTGAAAAGCCTCGCAATTCGAGACCGATGAAATTTCACGATAAGCATTTTGCGCAGGCAACCAGACTTCCAGATCGTAAGTCTTCGCTGCGCCAAATCCCATATCTCCCGTACACAGCGCCATCACACGGTACGGCAGACCCAGCCGTTCCAGCACCGCGCCCGCATGGCCAACCATTTCTTCCAGCGCTTCGTACGATTTTTCAGGATGCACGATTTGCACCATCTCGACCTTGTCGAACTGATGTTGGCGAATCATGCCGCGCGTGTCGCGTCCATAGGTGCCCGCCTCGGAGCGGAAACAGGGCGTGTGTGCCGTCATTTTGATTGGTAGTGCATCGGCAGAAACGATCTGATCGCGCACCATATTCGTCAGCGTCACTTCGGCTGTCGGAATCAGGTAAAGCGATTCTTCCTCGCCTTCCTGACCGCCTTTTTTCACCGCAAACAGATCGGCCTCGAACTTCGGCAACTGCCCCGTGCCAAGCAGCGTTTCACCATTAACGATATAAGGGGTATAGCATTCGGTGTAGCCATGTTCGATTTGCGTATCGAGCATGAATTGCGCGAGCGCGCGATGCAGCCGCGCCATGCCGCCCTTCATCACACAAAATCGCGAACCAGTCAGCTTCACGGCAGATTCGAAATCCAGCCCAAGTTTTTCGCCGATATCGACATGATCTTTCACGTCGAAATCAAAAACGCGCGGCGCACCGACCTTGCGCACTTCGACGTTCGCGCTTTCATCAGTGCCAACAGGAACAGATTCATGCGGCAGGTTGGGAATGTCTTGCAAGAACGCATTCATGCTCGTTTGCACCGTGCTTAACTGCGCTTCGTTTTCTTTCAACCCGTCGCCGATACCAGCCACTTCTGCCATCACGTCAGCAGTGTCTTGCCCCTTCCCCTTCAACATGCCGATTTGCTTGGACAACGCATTGCGCTTCGCCTGCATTTCTTCGGTGCGCGTCTGAATGCGCTTGCGCTCGCCCTCCAAGGCGTTGAACTCGGCCATATCCAGCTCGAATTTGCGCGTGGCCAGACGGGCTGCGACGGCAGCGACATCCTTGCGGAGCAGTTGAAGATCAATCATGGGGAGGCCTGCTTTTCATGCAATAAATAAAGCGACATTGTACCAATTTGGGGGTGTCGGCGAAAACCGGGGTCGGCAGTCAAATATCGCGAAGCGAATTTTGACTCTGACCCCGAATTTTCGCTCTACTTCCCCCTTTTCGTCTTCCGATCCAGCTCCCGCAAATGAGCCAGTTTCTCGGCAATCTTGCCTTCCATGCCACGGGGCGTGGGGTCGTACCACTGTGGCTCGCGCATCCCATCCGGCAGGTAGGTTTCCCCTGCCGCATAAGCCTCAGGCTCGTCATGGGCATAACGATACAGCTTGCCGTAACCGAGTTCCTTCATCAGCTTGGTGGGGGCATTGCGCAAGTGCTCGGGTACCGGACGCGTCTTGTCTTTCGCCACAAACGCCCGCGCGGCATTGTAGGCCGTGTACACGGCATTCGACTTGGCCGCACAGGCCAGAAAGATGACGGCTTCGGCTAGGGCAAGCTCGCCTTCGGGAGACCCCAAGCGCTCGTAGGTTTCCGCTGCGTCCAAGGCTAACCGCAAGGCGCGCGGGTCCGCCAGACCGATATCTTCGGTCGCCATGCGAATAATGCGCCGCGCAAGGTAGCGCGGATCGGCACCGCCATCCAGCATGCGCACAAACCAGTAAAGCGCGCCATCCGGGTTAGAACCGCGCACCGATTTGTGCAAGGCTGAAATCTGGTCATAAAACGAATCGCCGCCTTTATCAAAACGCCTCAGCGCATCGCCCAGGCATTCCTTCAGCAAATCAACATCAAGTTCCTTGGTGGCTTTGGCGTTCGCCGCCCGCGCGGCGATTTCCAGGTTGTTGAGCAAACGCCGTGCATCGCCATCCGCGCTGGCAATCAACATGCCGCGCGCTTCCTCGCCAATCTGCAAGTTGTCCAGTTCCCTTTCGCACGCACGCGTGATCAGCGCATTCAGGTCTTCATCCTCCAGGGGCTTGAGCACATACACCGACGCGCGTGAGAGCAGGGCGCTGTTGACTTCAAAGGAAGGGTTTTCCGTCGTCGCGCCAATAAAGGTGAATAACCCGCTTTCGACGTGCGGCAAAAATGCGTCTTGCTGATTTTTGTTGAAGCGATGCACTTCATCCACAAACAGAATGGTGCGTCGCCCCGAGTTGGCACGGATGATCTGCGCCTGTTCGACCGCCTCGCGGATATCCTTCACGCCCGAGAGTACCGCCGACAAGGCCATAAATTCGGCATGAAACCCGTCAGCCATCAGGCGCGCCAAAGTGGTTTTGCCCACGCCCGGCGGCCCCCATAAAATCATCGAGTGCGGCTCCCCGGATTCGAAGGCGACACGCAAGGGTTTTCCTGCGTCCAGCAAATGACGCTGTCCAATCACTTCATCCAGCGTCGTGGGGCGCAAGCGTTCGGCGAGCGGCGGTAAGGACATGAGTCACCAAAATACGGGTTAAAACGATAGTCTAGCCGATGGCGGCGTCATTTCCTATTCGTACCGCCCTTAGGTGCCCGTTTCTATTTCTTTGAAAAAATCCGGCCGAGCGCCTTGTTGCAAGAACTCATTAAAGGCCTCTACGGGCAACGGTCGGCTGAAGAGATAACCTTGCATTTCGTTGCAACCATGCTGTTGCAGGAACCGTAGCTGTTCAACCGTTTCAACCCCCTCTGCAACCACACGCTTGCGCAGTGAATGCGCCAAAGTAATGATCGACAGTGCAATCGCGGCATCGTCTTGACGGGAGGTGAGTTCCCGAACGAAGGAGCGATCAATCTTGAGCTTGTCCACCGGCAGGCGTCGTAGGTAGGCAAGGCTCGAATACCCTGTACCGAAATCGTCGATGGAAAGATGCACACCGAGTTGTCCCAGGCTGCGTAGCACGTCGAGCGTTTTGTCAACATCCTGGATAAGAATGGATTCCGTGAGCTCCAGTTCAAGATACTTCGACTCCAACCCCGCTTCACGCAGGGCACTGGAGACAATCTGTTCGAGATCCCCTCGACGAAATTGCACGGCCGAGATATTCACCGACACCACTAACTCCGGCCAACCGGATCGATGCCAATTCATCGCCTGACGGCAAGCCTCTTGCAATACCCAATTACCAATGGGGATGATCATGCCGCTGTCTTCAGCTACCTGAATAAACCGATTGGGCGGCACCACGCCCAGTTCCGGGTGGCGCCAGCGTATCAGCGCTTCGGCACCGACCAGCTTGCCCGTAGACAGTTCAATCAGGGGTTGATAGTGCAACTGGAACTCACTCTTCTCCAAGGCGCGCGCCAAACCATTGCGAATCAACAGGTGTTCCAGAACGTAGTCATTCATTTCTTCCGCAAAGAAGCGGTGCGTATTGCGCCCGGATTGCTTGGCGTTGTACATCGCCATATCCGCATTCTTGAGCAGGGTATCCCGGTCAGATCCATCTTCCGGGAAGACGGCAATGCCGATGGAAGTTGAAATGGTGAGATCATGTTCCCCGACGTGGTAAGTCTTGTTAACCTTGTCGAGCATATTCACGGCAATGCGATTGATCGCCTCAATCTCAGAGACATCATTGAGCATCACAAGAAATTCATCCCCGCCCAGTCGGCTAACGGTATCCGATTCACGCACACACAGCCGCAAACGCTCTGCCACGGCCTTCAGCATGATGTCGCCCACCGAATGTCCCAAGGTATCGTTGATGGTTTTGAAATCGTCCAAATCCAGGAACATGACGGCCACGCGGCTCTTGATTCGGTTAGCATGCACGATGGCCTGCTCCAGGCGATCATTCGCCAACATGCGATTTGGCAAACCCGTCAAAGAATCGTGATAGGCAAGATATTCCATTCGCTCCTGAATTTCCTTGCTTTCTGTTATATCGTCCGCAATGCCAATGTAATGCCGAACCGTTCCACTCTCATCCCGCATGGTACTCACCGATAACCACGCTGCATATTCTTCACCGTTCTTGCGACAGTTCCAGATTTCACCTTGCCAGTTGCCTTCCTGGACAAGCATTCGCCAGAAGGATTGATAAAACTCTCTCGATTGCCTGCCTGATTGCAGGAAGCGTGGATTGCGTCCGACCACATCTTCTTCTGCATAACCGGTAATTCTGGTGAAGGCCGGATTGACGGCGACAATATTTACCTTCTCGTCGGTAATCACAATCGCGCTGTGACTGCTTTCGAATACCGTGGCAGCCAACCGCAATCCCTCTTCCGCTTTTTTGCTCTCGGTGACATCCGTTGCCATCGTAATGACATAACGTCTGTCGTCAGGCAAACGACCCAGCGGGGAGGAAATGAAGTGCCAGGTTCTGAACTGCCCGTTCTTGCATCGAATGACCTGCTCTCCGATATCGTGACGTTTTTCCATGCCAAAAAGACTGTTGATCTGCCGCTCGATTTCCTTTGCATATCCTCCGTATGCTTTTTCCGTCCATCCTTTTACGGTAGCAATGTCGGCGAGGGTATACCCTGTGATTTCCGTCCACGCCCGGTTGACCTGCAAAACTTCACCATCTTCGCTGTACACCATCATCGGGTATGGCGCCTCTTCTGCCACACGACGTAGCCTTCCTTCACTTTGCCGCAACCCCAATTCGGCTTGACGACGAAGTGTTTCACGATCAATGTTTTCTATGGCAAAGCCCAGATTGGCTGAAATTTCGTTAAGCAGCGAAACAATTTCATCATCAAACGAATTGTTTTGATCACTGTAAACCGTAAAGACTGCATAGGATTCGTTGTTTCGCATCACGGGGAACGTTGCTGATGAGCGAATGCCGTATCGACGCGCACGATCATGCCAGGGAGCGGTAAATGGCTCTTTGTCAAAATCATTCACGACCACTGCACGCTTCTCCCGGAAGGTGATGGCCGTGGGTCCCTGACCCTCGATTTCGTCCGGCGACAACGTGATCCGCATATTGTCGAGATAACCGTCTGCTTGGCCGTAGCTGTACACGGGCACAATGCACTTCCCATCCTTGTCGGGGCGCCCCACCCAAGCTATCATCATGCCCCCTAATTCCACAGCGATGCGGCATGCCAGCGGGAAAAGCGCGCTTTGATCTTTCAGACGAATGATGGCGTCATTGGTTTCACTCAAAGCATGGTAAAGATTCATCAAACGATGTACGCGCTGCTCCGCCTGTTTTCGCATGGTGATATCTTCAACCATCGTTGCAAATTGCTCCGGTGCCGGACGATAAGCATGCACAGAAAACCATCCACTCAAGGCAGCGGAAAACCCTTCAATGTGCCTTGACACTCCCGTATCGACGACTTCCTCAAACGTTTCAATCCATTGTGACTCGACAGAAGGCATCAATTCCTTGATCGTTTTGCCGATCAGAACCTCACGAGATTGCCCAATCATTTTTTCAAAAGCGTGATTAACATCGAGGTATCGGTAATCAGCAACTTTCCCTTCCTGATTACGGATCACTTCGTGCAACGCAAATCCATTTGTCATGTTACTGAATAACATGGACAGTCGCATCTCACTGGCGCGCAAGGCTTTTTCTGATTCCCGTCGCTCGCTGATGTCGCGCACAATGCCCTGCGCAAACAGACCATCTTCTGTCCGTATCAACCCCATGCTGACTTCGACGGGAAAAATGCTGCCGTCGCGACGACGATGACTGGATTCCACCAACATGGTTTTTTTCTCGATCAAGGCTTCGCGAAATTCCTTGAGGTCAAAGGATTCCTCAGGATCGCGCAAGTCCAGTATGCTCATCCCGATCAACTTTTCACGCGGATACCCATACATCATTTCAGCGCGATCATTGACTTCCACAATCCTGGCCTCAGCATTTATCAGCAGCATGGCATCACTGGCATATTTACTGAGAAAGTCGACCTGTTTGGTCAGCATCTGTTGCTGAAGCTCTGCCCTGACCCTTTCTGTCTCATACTTGGCACGCCGCTGTCGCCACCAGAAATACAACGATGTCACGCCCACAATCCCCAGCAAAAACGCAGACAAGGCAATGTTGATGGCAATGCGTCGTATCGGCAACTCGATTTCGTCTTTGTTGACTTCTGCAATCATCATCCAGTTGGTGTCAGCGATATTCACCGCATATCCCACCACCCGCTTGCCCCGATAATCCGTGCCATCCAAAAATCCCACATGCCCGCTCGACGCCTGCGCCTCAAGCAAGGTGGGATTCGCCAGGACGTTTTGCTTTGACAGAAGTGAATCTTTTCGATGTCGCAATTCGTTCAGAAAAACGATTTCATCGCCCTCGCGAATAAAAACCGTCGTCTCTCCCGTGTAACTCGGTGTTGGCCAGGTTTGAATCAGCGGGAGAATTTGCTTCTGTGGATTCAGCTCAAGCACCAGAAAACCTGTGACAGAACCGTTCAGACCCAATGGCATCAATGGCGCCGCCATCAGCAAGCTGACATATTTTTCGCCACCGCGCGTTTCACGCCATTGCATGTTGCTCATCACGGGGCTTTTGCTGTGCATCGCTTGCTGAAGCAACCCTCCCAGTCGTATCTCCGCGCTGCCCTGGTACTCTCCCGCATGGAAATACAATTTCCCCTTTGCGTCATACAATGCCAATCCGCCATACCCTTGGCTCTCTCGCAAAATGCCGAGTCGGCTGCGAAGCCAGTCCATTTTCTTTTCAGACAAGCGGCCAGTACGCACCCACTCCTCAAAGCTGACGGCGAGATGCGACCCTGTTATTGCATTAGTTGCGGCGTTGACGTTTTGACTGTACCAACTGTTAATTTGCTCGGCTTTGAGCGTGGCAATTGCGGAAAGATTCTGTTCAATTTTTTTCAGATCGCTCCGCCTAAGATGTTCGAACACAACATAACTTCCGCTGGAAATGATCATGACGATCCCCAGCTGACGGGGAGTGAGATAAATAAAGGGACAGACGTGAGATAAATGCGGGAAGAGACGGGTTGAAACGGGATAATATGGGATGAACTCTGAAAACAGCTT
>QZKY01000011.1 GCA_003605115.1 Oxalobacter sp. | reverse complement strand
GCGCAGCTTCACCACCACGTGGCACCACTTCGCTCATCAGCCACTGACTGCCTTCACGCGATCCCAAACCAATGCGTCGTTGCGCTCCAGTCATCCAGGCTGGGATGCCGCTTTTCAGCAAGCCTTGCAAATCAATCACCAGATCGAAATGTCGTTCACGCAAAGCTTTACGAAAGTTCAGAATGCGCTTAAGCATTTCGCTTCGCTTACCTGTTTTCCACATGGCTTGCCATTCTGCTTGTGGCCAGGGAATACATTCGTCAACATAAGGAGCTGAACGAATCAGCGACTCAATCCCAGGATCTATCAACCAGGCAATGTGTGCGTTGGGATAAGTACGACGTAATGCGGCCACCAACGGAGAGGCAAAGACGACGTCTCCGATCGCAGAAGTGCGAATAATCAGAATATTTTTCAAATTGCATTCACCTGTTTGGACATGCTCACATTTAGCCCACACTGTAACGATCATGTTGAAAAATTATTCAATACGACAGGTTTCCCCCCGACCAATGCCGTAGTAAGTCCAGCCCTTTTCTTTCATTTGCTGAGGGTCATAGATGTTTCTACCATCAAAAATGACTTTGTTGCGCAATTGATTCAAGGACTCAAAATTAGGTATGCGAAAGGCTTTCCACTCCGTACAAATGACAAGCGCATCAGCATCTTGAAGGGCTGCCTCCTTTGTACCCATCAAGTTTAAGTCATCACGTACGCCATAAATACGCTGCACCTCATCCATAGCTACCGGATCATAGGCTTTAACCTTAACACCCACCCTCCACAATGACTCCATCAGCACCCGACTCGGGGCGTCGCGCATATCATCAGTATTTGGCTTGAATGACAATCCCCAGATTGCCAGGGTTCTCCCAGCCAAATTTTCTTCGCCTTTGAAATGCTTGATGATCAGATTGAAAAGCTTTTGCTTTTGCTGCGTATTAACGCCTTCAACTCTTTCAAGCAAGGATGACTCATACCCAACCTCCTTTGCCGTTTTGGCCAATGCCTGAACGTCCTTCGGAAAACACGACCCACCATAGCCACATCCGGCATAAATAAAGTGATAGCCTATTCTTGGATCAGAACCGATGCCGCCACGCACTTGTTCAATATCCGCTCCGACACGCTCAGCAATATTCGCAATCTCATTCATGAAGCTGATTTTTGTCGCCAGCATTGCGTTGGCTGCGTATTTGGTAAGCTCCGCAGAACGTATGTCCATAATAATCATTCGGTCATGGTTGCGATTAAATGGCGCATATACTTTCCGCATGATTGCCTCAGCAGATTTACTATCCGTGCCAATCACAATTCGGTCTGGCCGCATGAAATCTTCAATGGCCGCCCCCTCCTTCAGGAACTCCGGGTTAGAAAGCACGTCAAAGGCATGCTGCTCACCACGCGTGATGAGAGCAGCATTAATGGTCGCCCGTACTTTATCAGCCGTGCCAACAGGCACAGTAGACTTATTCACGACAATCCGTGAAGCGGGCATAAACTGACCAACAGTATCCGCCACCGCCAAAACGTATTGCAAATCCGCCGAGCCATTCTCATCTGGTGGCGTACCAACAGCAATGAATACCACATCACCAAACTCAACTCCTTCTTTAGCAGAGGTGGTGAAATGCAATGTACCTCTTGCAGCATTGTCAGCAACCAATTTCTCCAAACCCGGTTCATAAATAGGAATAACACCACTTTTAAGTTTCTCAATCTTACTGATATCAACATCGACGCACATCACTTGATGACCAACATCTGCCAGACAGGCGCCAGTGACAAGGCCGACATAACCAGTTCCAAAAATAGTTAATTTCATGACTCACACCAATACGTAAGAAAACCTAGTCACATCGGCCTCGAAAAACGGCCAACCTTAATATCCTGATTAATTTAAAACAAATTTAATAAAGCTATCCGCGTGTCTTCTGACATCAGAATACGTACATATTCTTTCTCTTAAGTTTTTGCATACCCTCTCGTAGTTATTAGCATTAAGCAAAAATTCTAGCCGCTCCATCCATTCTTGATTCGTTTTTGCAAGCATAACACCCTCAATATTGACCTTTTTATACTCCCCCACAGGTGATGCAACCGTTGGGACATTCATCATGCCTGCCTCGATTGCCTTTAAGGCGGACTTACACTGATTGAAGGGGGTATCCTCGAGCGGAGCAATATTGATATGACTATCTTTTACTAATTTCGCATATTCACCAAAAGGAACTTTAGGTATTCTCACAACGCGTGGATGATCTAAATCTGAAGACAAAGGTCCAACTATTTGTATTTTTAAGTCCGGGCACTTATTCAACAATTCCCTCAAAACAGGAACAACGATCCCAAAGTCGCGATCATGAGTCTTTGTTCCACTAAAATATGATATTTTCAACTCACTGTGTGACGTCGAATGCTGAACCACTGACCAAGAGTGATGTCCCGCATTTGGAATAACTATGCATTTAGCATTGGCGTTTAATGACAAATAATGATCTCGTAAAGAATCAGTAGAAAAAATAATTTTATCTAAAATCGATAAGGCATCCCCATGTTTTATAAAGCTATTCGCCGTTTTAGTTTCGTCACTTATATGATTCAACACAGATGGTCGGAACTTCACATAATAGGGATCAAAAATAAGATCGTCCACATCGCCAAGTAAGATAACATTTCTTGATTTCAAACACCTAACCACATAACGAAACAACCGACTCATCGATGGCCGAAGAAAAACAACAACATCAAAATCGCGCCGAAAAAGAAGCGTATATATATGCAGTAAAGAAATTTTATACCCAACGCGTGATAATTCGAACGCAAGGTTTTCGCATCGATATATAAATGACGCATCCCGCTTATATCGTCTAATGCTGGGATGTGAAGAAACGAAAGCAATTCGCAAGTGTTTCATTTTCTGATCTCACCCTCCGCCTTATCAATAAGCGCGGAAACAAGAATTAAAAATGCTAGGGCTGTATTTGAACGCCATAAATAACTTTCGAACAGACAAAGAACCATAAAGCCAAATAATACGGACTTTGTCCGCGCATCTCCGTTCATGGCAACAAGGTAAAAGATATACATAAGCGTAACAAGCCCAAACAAGCCTGTAGTAGCCGCAGTCATAAGATACTGGTTATGCGGATTATAGGAATCAGGGGTCATGCTCCATTTCTTTGGTTTGATCTTTGCGTATTCCAATTGCAAATCTCCCGACCCAACGCCCAACAAAGGGTTTTGTATAAAAAGATTAAACGTCGTAGTCCAATAGACCATTCTAAATCCAACAGATGTACTAGGATTTTTCTCAAATTCGCGGATATCCGTGATACCTCTATCCACACGCACTGCGAAAGAATCCATAGAATAGTAAGCTGTGCAAAACAGCAAAGGAATAATCACAAAGCATGCCATAACGGCCTTAATGCGAACACGTATTCGCTCAAAAATAAGTGCCAACAAAAGCGCAGCAAACATAATCATACCTGCACGCCCACCACTAAATGAAAGATTAGATGCAAAAAAACAAGCTATAAGTCCAAAAATAATACGGCTTGTGTTAGCCGCATCAAAAAGAACTCTTCTAATACTGAAATAGAGCCCCAGTGCTAGCATAGGCGAATACATGATCCAGTCGACAAATGGGGCTGTATCGGTGGCTCCTTTATAGACTCTTACACCACGCGGCCAATCAGGGAACCAATGCAACTGAAAAAAATTGTAATGCGCCAATAAAGCACAAAGAGATAATCCTGCAATAAAAGCGGAAACATAGCATTCTTTTTTTTCAGTATCGGCACAACTCAAGTACAAGGGAAAAATTAAAAAAGGTATTTGTCTCCCAACCATACGCCAGCCGGCCTTAACATCTTGTGTCCAAAACATCGCGACAAGATAGACGAAAAAGTATCCAACACAAGCAAGGCACAGTTTTGATGCGATAATCTTATTCAACTTCCCACGCAAATCTCCTTCTACAAGCCAAAAAATTAAAAGTAAGGCGCTCAATATGTATATGTAGCTTGCTTTCATCGGCAGCACGAAACAGATCGCACACACGAGCCAAAATTTACAGCGACGAACTGAAAACAAAGCGCCGGGCTGATTAACTTCTTGCAGTTTCAATTGCATAATGTTTCTCGATGCCAAAATAGAAAATTTTATAATTTGTAAAAATCGTCAATCTAAAAATATTTTTTAAACCTAACGGATCGAATCCTAACCTCGATAAAAAACGCTTTGCGCCTCTCAAAAATTTATTGGTACCATGTTTCCTATAATCCTTTGCATTCATTGATATGCCATCATTAGATGGTCGGCGTATTTTCAAAGCACCTTTTTCTATCAACAGAAAAACATACAATAGACTCATAAAAATGCATTGAATAAACGAACTTGTTCAATAAATTTTTTGATGTATTCACCGATGGGAACCTAGAATTTATTTTGTCAATAAAAACTTTAGCGTAATTGATGAAAGAATATTTTGAATGGTTACCAAACTCCTTGAAGTAGCTTGTATGTGTGTCTTCAACTATTAAAACCCCACCATCTTTAATATGAGGTATTGCCTGATGAACAGTAACAATCTGCTGATCGTTCGCGTGGCCACCGTCATCCAAAAAAATATCAACATCACCAACTATTGAAAAAAAATCGTTCCAAAATTTAGGATCTGCTTGATTGCCTATATGTATTTCAAATCCTTCAATCTCCAATTTTTGAGCCAACGGATTGAAGTCAACCCCAATTATTCGAGCATGTGAGCCGAAAAAACTTCTCCACATAAATAGCGATCCACCATTTAATACGCCAACCTCCACAAAAGTAATCGCCTTATCTCTATACTTTGCCAACAATTCTTCATATGTGTAAAAGTATGAAGAATGTTTTATAGAAAGATACTTTGACTTCTTGTAGCATTTGTAAATTTTAAGATCATCGAGATGCGAATTGTTTTTGTCTAATGGATTTAACAACATAAGGTTTTCAATTAAAAATTAAAATTTCTGTTCACATGAGAATTTTATGTGGTGTAGAGAGCGAAAAGCTGAGCGTAATCTGAGCGTGCATGTGATGCTCATTTAAACTGCACTCTAAGTCGATGAAAAACGTCACGCATATCTTGACGCTCTCGCTCTGACCTAAAAACCACCTTATCCCACCCAAACGCCACCACATCCGTATTCGCATCGTAAATCTGACGGGCAAAAATCAACGCTGAAGAACGCACACCAACCACTATGCTGTAGGCATTTTCCGCCAAATAAGTTTCGAGCGGCTGATCAGTTTCAACGATGCGATAGCTTGGCTCATTGAGTTCGAGATTTGGATCTTTTGGATGCCCCTTGTAATCGATTTGCTGAATGCCTTTCTCCTGCAGCCAGTCATGGATTTCTTTGGCAACACGATCCCGATCTGACGCCTTCATCAAACCCGCGCCTTCCAATGGCTGGCCAATGACTAACGCTCTGCGTGACGCAGAAACATCCCTCTGCCCCTCATTTCGCCGAACGAGCGGTGGAAGCACGTGCACCTTATCTGAAGGGTATTCATGTGGTAACCCGGCCAATACATAAATCCGATCACAAAATGGGGCATCAGAACCGATACGGTCACCAGTAAAACACCAGTAATTCAGTTCGCGTGAGTAAAGCTTGCGAAATTTCCTGAAACATTGGAATGCGGCCTTCGTAACAGAAAGCGGATAGCGCCGAATACTGATCAATCCATCCGGTAAAATGCGCGCATGCATAGCGGAGGCATTACACAGTTTTGGTAAAGCTCGCAAAAAATAATTGATGGCTTCTGTATCGAATACCGCACTGTGAATAATCAAGGTGTCGCATTGCCCTACCAGATTCGCAACCAGGTGAAGATTCTCTACCAAGCGTTTGGATACGCCGAACAATCCGGGAAGCGGGTTCTTTCGTGGCCATGGGATGTACAAGGAAGCATCCCAATCGTCCGATTTCACAATCGGCGTAATCCCTGGCTGATACCACACCAGCACCTGGCGCGCCTCCGTTTCAATACTCTCTGCAATACGTCGTGCTGCAAGATATTGCAACGGCGATGCGACAAAGTAGAGGGATACGCGTAAGGCTTTCATGTTTATCGGAAAAGCTAAATTTTCTTCTCAGACGCAGAAGCACCTGTAGCTTCTGACGCAAACTGCATGTGATACAGGTTCGCATACATGCCTTTGTGTTGCAACAGTTCGTCATGCGTACCGATTTCACGAACCCTGCCCTCCGCCAGCACGACAATTCGACTTGCGCGCTCAATCGTAGATAATCTGTGGGCAATCACAAAAGTTGTACGACCTTGCATCAACCGATCCAGCGCAGCCTGTACCATCCGTTCGGACTCGCTATCCAATGCCGAGGTTGCTTCATCAAGAATCAAGACAGGCGCATCCTTGTAAATTGCCCGCGCAATTGCCAACCGCTGACGCTGACCGCCTGACAGACGTGAACCATTGTCGCCGATGGATGTGTCATAACCTTCCGGCAAAGCGGCGATCACGTCTTCCAGATAGGCTGCCTGTGCTGCCGCTTTCACGCGCACCATGTCTGGCATTGGGTCACCATACGCAATATTGGCGGCAACGGTATCGTCAAACAGCACCACATGCTGGCTGACCATCGCAATTTGCTGGCGCAGACTGGTAAGCGAAATCTCTTGAATCGATTGGCCATCCAGCAGAATTTTGCCTTGCGTTGGCGTATAAAAGTCAGGGAGTAAATTTACCATCGTGGTTTTGCCACCACCGGACATCCCAACAAAAGCAATCGTCTCTCCCGGCGCAACTTTCAGATTGATGCCCTGCAAAGCAGGTTGTTGTTGCTCGGGGTAAGCAAAACTTACGTCAATAAACTCAACACGGCCTTCAACACGCTTGTCGAGCACTTTGCCACCCGTTCGCTCAACCGGCGCATCGATCAGCGTAAAAACGGATTCCGCCGCTGCCAGGCCGCGTTGCAACGGTCCATTGACTTCGGCCAGTTGCCTGAGCGGCGTCAGCAACATCAGCATCGCGGTGATGAATGAAACAAATCCGCCGACTGTCATCTCGCCTCTCGCTGATTGCAGCAAAGCGATCACGACGACAACGGAAATGGCGCAGGCTGTGAGTATTTGCGTCACTGGCATGGTCGAGGCAAAAGTACGCACCGTGCGCATGCTGAAGCGGCGCAAGTTGTCTGCCTTTTGCTTAAAGCGACTATTTTCGTAAGTGTGCCCACCGAAAATCTTGATCACCAAATGCGCGCGCGTTGACTCCTCGACGGCCTGCGTCAGCTCTGCATTGATCGCCAGCGTTTCCTGATTCAGCTTCTTCAGACGGCCACCAATCGCCCGGACAACCACGGCCAGTATCGGGATCAGAATCAAGGTAACCAAAGAAAGCATCCAGTTCAGATAAAACAACCACGCCAACAAACCGAGTAGCGTCAGAGAAGAGCGCACGATGGAGGTGAAAACATTCGTGACCATCCCGGTAATTTGCTGCACTTCGAACATAATCGAATTGATCACTTGTCCGACTGAAGTTCCGCCGAAATAACCCGCTGGCACATTCAGCAAGCGCTCGAACATTTGACGACGCAATTCGTTCAGGATGTTCGTCGTCGTCCACGCCATCATGTAGGTACTCAGGTAAATCGCCGCGCCGCGTACCACCATCAAGCCAATGGCGATAATCGGCACCCACCAAAGCGAGAAATCAGGATTGCCCACAAAGCCGCGATCCAGCAACTGCTGGAGAAGCATAGGCGCGACCGGCTCGGTTGCCGCTGCCACGATCATCGCGAAAAACGCCACCACCATGCGCCCCACGTAAGGGCGATGCATGGAAAAAAGCCGTCTGACTTCCGGTGTCAAAACCTTCATATGTACTCACTGCCTAAGGATATTTATTTACTTCCTTCCCCCTCACAGGGGGAGGATTAGGGTGGGCTGTTATCACAGATTTCATGTAGCACTAAAAAAAGCTGTGCACCCCCATCCCAACCTTCCCCCTCACAGGGGGAAGGGGTGTTACTGTAAAACACGTAAGTTTATTCTTTTTTAAGACTTTCCGGCAAAAATCGGGGTTTCATATGGAAAAAACGTCTGGAAATGCACACGCCAGATTTTAGTATTCCACGGTCACTTCCCCCGCCTTCACCTCCGACATTAAGAGCCGGGTCAACTCATCATCGGGGCGCGCGCGCCATTTTTCGCCCAGCCGCATTTCAAATTCGACCTCGTTCACCTTGTAGCGCATCAGCAAAGGCAAGCCGTCCTGGAAGAGGCGCGACGACAATGCATCCTGAAACGCACCCATGTCGATGGGTTCCTCCACTGAGAAACGTAACTGCTTGCCGAATTGCATGCGTGCCCCTGCAATATCCAGCACATTATCTGCCGTGATGCGCAATCCGCCGGTAAAACGATCTTCAGAAATGCGTCCCTGCACAGCCAAAAATTCATCTTCCTTGAACAGCTGCCGGTTCGCCTCATACAACTCTGCAAAAACTGTCACCTCCAGCGTCGCACTGGCATCATCTAGCGTCACGATCATGATCCGACCACGCTGCGTCATCTGCGGGCGCAAGCCGGTAATGATCCCTGCGATCCATTTTGGTTCTCGCGCTGGCACAAGATCGGCTAAACGCTGCCTTGCAAAATGACGTGCTTCCTTCGCGTATGCATTGAACATATGCCCCGACAGATACAAACCGAGCGCCACCTTTTCTTCAGCGAGTTTTTGCTTCTCCGTCCACGGCGGCGTTTTCACATATTCAGGCGGCGCAATCAAATCACTGTCATCACCACCAAACAGGCTAACCTGATTTGCCGAGGCCAGCGCCTGTTCTGCCGCCTCCATCGCTAATCCGACCGAAGCCAGCAAGGTCGCACGATCAGTCAAGATGGAATCGAAAGCGCCTGCGCGAATGAGCGACTCAATCGTGCGTCGGTTTGCCACACGCTTGTCGATGCGGCGACAAAAATCGAAAAGGTCGACAAATGCGCCTTCCTTGCGCGCTTCAACAATCGCTTCAATCGCCGCTTCACCTGCGCCACGCACTGCGCCTAAACCATAACGAATCTGTGTCACTGGTTTGCCACTGAGGCTGGGCGCTTCACCCACCGGCACAAAACGGTACAGGGATTGATTGATGTCCGGCGGCAGAATCGTCAAGCCACACTCGACAACGGCATCCTCTACCAGCACCTTGATTTTGTCGGTGTCATCCATCGCCAGCGACAAGTTGGCCGCCATGAAGGCTGCGGGATGATGCGCTTTCAAGTAAGCCGTCTGATAAGCGAGCAGCGCGTACGCCGCAGCATGCGATTTATTAAACCCGTAGCCTGCGAACTTTTCCATCAAGTCGAAAATCTCGTCTGCCTTCTCGGTCGGCAAACCGCTCTTGCCAGCGCCTTCGCGGAAAATCTGACGATGCTCCGCCATCTCGTCTGCATCCTTCTTGCCCATCGCGCGGCGCAGCAGATCCGCGCCACCAAGCGAATACCCGCCGACCACCTGCGCCATCTGCATCACCTGCTCCTGATAGACCATGATGCCGTAGGTTTCGGACAAAATTTCTTCTGTGCGCGGATCCGGGTAATCAAAGCGCTCACCATGCTTGCGCCTGCAAAAGTCTGGAATCAAATCCATGGGGCCCGGACGATACAACGCCACCAGCGCAATGATGTCTTCAAAACGATCCGGCTTCGCATCTTTCAGCATGCCTTGCATGCCCCGACTTTCCAACTGGAACACGGCGACCGTTTTTGCTTTTGTCAGCAATTCGTAGGTCAGTCTATCCTTAAGCGGTAACGTATGCAAATCGAAATCGGCCATCGCCGGATCGAGTCCACGGATATAACGCACGGCCCAATCCAGGATGGTCAGCGTCGTCAAACCCAGGAAGTCGAATTTCACCAAACCAACCGCTTCCACATCGCCTTTGTCGAACTGTGAAATGACGCCCGCATCGTTGCCGCTCTGCTTGTAGAGTGGGCAAAAGTTCGTTAACTTGCCCGGCGCGATCAGGACACCGCCAGCATGCATGCCGACGTTGCGCGTGATGCCTTCTACCTGTTCAGCCAAGGCCAGCAATTGCTTGACTTCCTCCTCATTTTCTTCGCGCTCGGCAAGCAGGGGTTCTTCTTTTTTCGCTTCCGAAATCGTGACCTGCTTGCCCGGCTTGTTCGGAATCAGTTTGGAAATCCCGTCGCAAAAGTTGTAGCCGAAATCCAGCACACGCCCCACGTCGCGCACCGCCGCACGCGCTGCCATCGTACCGAAGGTCGCGATTTGCGAGACTGCGTCAGAACCGTAGCGATTTTTCACGTAATCAATCACCCGATCACGGCCATCCTGACAAAAGTCGATATCAAAATCCGGCATCGATACGCGTTCCGGATTCAAGAAACGTTCGAAGAGCAAGTTATACGCCAGCGGATCGAGATCGGTAATCGCCAGTGAATACGCAACGAGCGAACCCGCGCCCGAGCCACGTCCGGGTCCCACAGGCACACCATTGTTTTTCGCCCAACCGATGAAGTCTGCCACGATCAAAAAGTATCCGGCAAAACCCATCTTGATGATGGTGTCAGTTTCGAACAGCAAACGTTCTTCATAACGCGCACGCTGCGCTTCGCGTTCTGTCTCGTCCGGATATAACTGCCGTAAACGCGCTTCCAGCCCGCGCTTGGCTTCCATCACCAGAAACTGATCGATGGTGATGCCGGGCGGTGTCGGAAAATCCGGCAGCTGCGGCTTGAAGAGTTCCAACACGAGATTGCAGCGCTTCGCAATCTCGACGGAATTTTGCAAAGCAGCTGGAATGTCGGCAAACACATGCGCCATTTCAGCCTGTGTGCGAAAACACTGCTGTTCGTTGAAAGCCTTGTTGCGCCGTGGGTTCGCGAGAATCTCGCCTTCAGAAATACAGGTACGCGCTTCGTGCGCGACAAACTCTTCCACCGAAAGAAATTGCACCGGATGTGTCGCCACGACCGGCAATTTCAGCTTCGCCGCCAAGGCAACGGTGTGACGCACGTGGTTTTCCATGCCAGTTTGACCGGCACGCTGAATTTCGAGATAAAAATGTCCGGGGAAAATTTCACTCCATCGCTGTGCATGGCGTTCGGCCGCGGCCAGATTGCCATTGTCGATCGCGATGCCGACATCGCCCATTTGCGCGCCGGAGAGTGCTATCAGTCCTGATTTGCCTGACTGACGCAAGGCTTGCAACCACTCGATGCGTACCTCGGCGCGTCCCCGATGCTGGTTTTCCAGCCAGGCACGCGACAGTATTTCGCAGAGCTGCAGGTAACCATCGTGGTTCTTTACCAAAAGCAATAGGCGGGACGGCTTGTCGCGTTGCTCGTCGTTGGTAATCCAGATATCACTACCAGCAATGGGTTTGACGCCAGCGCGTCGTGCGGCTTGATAAAACTTGATGAGGCCGAAGAGATTGGAAAGATCAGTCAGCGCCAGAGCCGGCTGGCTATCCCCAGCTGCGGCCTTGACTGCATCGTCGATACGAACGAGACCGTCGACAATCGAAAATTCGGAATGGAGGCGAAGGTGAACAAATTGCGGCGAAATCATCGCGCTATTCTACCGTGTCGCCCCCGCTTGCTACAGAGATTTGAGGGGAGATTTGGCAGGTATCTCGGCGGATCCCGATGAGCTTACTTTTTTGGCCCGCCCCCCAGCAGGAAGGCCACTTTCCCTGGGGAAGGGTTTTGAGGCGTGGAGGGGGATTTTGGCGCTTCCTCACTCCCACCCTCATTGGACGGTTCGTAAGGTTTATCAAAGAAAGGGTCTGTTGCCTTTTTGGCACCGACCCTCGCGGCGCGGGCAGCACGATCCGGTGTTTCACGGCCACTACGTCGTCTCCCTAGGGCATCTTCGCTTGGCGCATCGTGCCTTGACGCACGCTTAGGTGCCAGTCCAGACAAAGATAATTGCTCGATCTTGTGTTTGATAAGCTTTTCGATTTCCACGAGCAAACGCTCGTCTTTGTCGGAATACAAGGAAATCGCATCGCCAGACGCCCCCGCCCTGCCCGTGCGGCCAATCCGATGCACATAGTCTTCTGCATTGAAGGGCAAATCGTAATTGATCACACAAGGCATTTCAGCAATATCGAGACCGCGTGCGGCCACGTCGGTCGCCACCAGCACATCCACCGTGCCATTTTTGAAGGCATCCAGCGCAGCCATGCGTTCTGCCTGAGATCGGTCACCGTGAATGGCCGTCGCCTTCACCCCCTCCTGCTCCAGTTGTCGGGCCAAACGGGAAGCGCCGATTTTGGTATTCGAAAACACCAGCACCTGCTTCAACTCGCGTTCACGAATGATGTGTACCACCGCATCGCGTTTTTCTGCCTCATTGATTTTATAGGCCACCTGCGTCACATTATCTGCCGTTGCATTGCTGCGCGCGACTTCAATTGTCACAGGATTCTTCAGAATACTGCCCGCCAGCTTCTTGATGTCTGGAGAGAAAGTCGCAGAAAACATCAGGTTTTGACGCTGCTTCGGCAACAGATTGATGATGCGTTGCAAATCCGGCAGAAAGCCCATATCGAGCATCCGATCAGCTTCGTCCAGAATCAGAATTTCCGCTTGCGCCAAGCTCACGGTTTTTTGCTGTACGTGGTCAAGCAAACGTCCCGGCGTGGCGATCAGGATTTCCACACCGGCACGCAAGGCAGCCGTCTGCGGCGCCATATCCACTCCGCCGAAAACCACGGTCGAACGCAAGCCCGTGTAAGACGCATAATTTCTGACACTCTCCGCAACCTGGTCAGCCAGTTCGCGCGTCGGGGTCAAAATCAGTGCCCGTACCGGGTGGCGCGCTGGCGAAGTGCTGGTATTGGCTTGCGGCTGCAATTTCTGGATGATGGGCAAGGAGAACCCCGCGGTCTTGCCGGTGCCGGTTTGCGCGGCACCCATCACATCTTTTCCCTCCAGTACAACCGGAATTGCCTGCACCTGAATGGGCGTGGGATGCGCATAACCCTGATCGGCCAATGCGCGCAGTATTTCGGCCGAGAGGCCAAAATCTTCAAAGCGCACTGATTGTGCCACTGGCGATGTTAAGGGTGCTGTTGACATGTAAATAGCTTTTCATCCCAAATATTTCATAAAGGGCGATTGTACGCCACTTAAGGCTCACACCATAGAAAAGTGACTTGCAAAACGGCAATGGGTTACCTCTTGCAAAAGCCACATGAGAAATCCAGCTAAATTGCGGATTTTTACTGATATTATTAACGCTTGGTGTTATCACCCTATTTTGTTAAGCAGCGATAAATTAAATGCTCCCCAAGCATCCCGGGAAAACGCTACAAGCCGATTTTTTGCAAGCGCTCAACTTGAGTCAATATGCGCTGGCGAAAGCTATTGGCGTACCGCCGCGTCGCATCAATCAAATCGTCAAAGGTGAGCGCGCGATAACGCCCGATACGGCCTTGCGCCTGGGTGCCTACTTCAAGGTCTCAGAATTTTACTGGATGGAATTGCAAAATCAGTACGATGCAGGTCTGGAGCGCAAAGCCCTTGCCAAGGTATTGAGCGCCATCCAGCCTTACGGTTCCCCCCAAACGAAATCAAAACTTTAATCAACATCATCGAGGACATATCAATGAAAATTCTCGTTACTGGCGGCTGCGGCAACATGGGGCCGCACGTCGTTAACGCCTTCGTGCAACAAGGTCACAGCGTACGCGTAATGGACAGAGACGCCGAAGGTCTGAAACAATTCACGCATCCTAAAGTGGAAACCCTTGCGTGCAATATCACCGACAAGGAAAAAATCCGCGACGCTGTCAAAGGCGTAGACGCCGTGCTGCATCTGGCTTGGAGTTTTTCCGAAGATTTGAACGACTTGCTCGACATTGACGTCAAAGGCTACCGCAACATCCTGGATGCCGCCGTGGAATTCGGCGTACAAAGCGTGCTCAACGCCACGACTGCCGTTTCTTACGGCAAACCGCTTTCCAAAGTCGTCGATGAAACCCAGGCGCATCTGGTGGAAAAATCGCGCAACCCGGTTTATGCCTTGGCCAAACTCGCGACTGAAACACTCAGCAAAATCTATGCAGAACAACACGGCATCGCCGCGAACAACATCATGATTTGGTACGCGTATGGCGACGTCATCGGTGGTCGCAACCTGCGCGCGATGGCGAAAGACGCCATTGAAAAAGGCGAGGTCGTGGTGCCTGCAGGCAGCGGTGGCAGCTTCCTGCAACTGGACGACTTCGCCAACTGCGCGCTCGCCATCTTCGACAAAAAACCGAAAGGCGAACTGTTCAACGTCGCGACAATGTACCTAACGTGGGAAGACTTGGCGAAGATGATTGCGGGCCATGCGAACCCCAACGCAAAAGTGATCGCCATTCCCAAAGAACAATGGACTGGCAGCGACTTTCTCGTCGACGATTGGGAATTCAGCACCGCAAAAGCGGAAACAATGGTCGGCTATCGCACCACACTCAATCGTGACGCGGCAATCGCGCATCTTTCCAAAGCACTGGCTACCTGCGTTGATGGGGTCAAGGCTAAGATGTAAAGGAGTAGACATGAACGATCCCACCTTCATCATCCGCTCCATGACGCGCGAAGAAATCAACACCGCGCTGGATTGGGCGCAGGATGAAGGTTGGAATCCAGGCATCTTCGATGCCGATGCTTTTCACGCAGCCGACGAAGAAGGTTTTTTGATCGGCATGCTCGGCGATGAAAAAGTCGCAATGATTTCCGCGATCCGTTACGGTGAAAAATTTGGCCACATCGGTTTTTACGTCGTCAAGCCGGAATATCGCGGGAAAGGCTACGGGCTCCAACTCTGGCAAGCCGCGCTCGATCGCTTACAGGGTCGGATGATCGGCGTGGATAGCGTGCTGACAAAGCGCGAACAATATGCCCGATCCGGTTTTCACTTCGCACACCGCAACATAGGCTATCGCTGCAAGGGCGGTGGGCTCATGCCGCCCATGGCGCTGTGCGAAAAAATTGTGTCCATGCCTTTTCTGTCGCTTGACGACATCATCGCCTACGACCGCGATTTTTTTCCCGAAGCACGGCGCGACTTTTTTCAGAAGTGGATCAGCATCCCATACAGCACGGTGATCGGGATGAAAGAAAACGGCAAACTCGTGGGTTTCGGTGTCATGCGCCCCTGCCGTGAAGGCATGAAAATCGCGCCACTTTTCGCTGATACGCCCGAAATTGCCGAAACGCTTTTCATGATCATGCGAGCACAAACGCGAGAAGAAGAAAACATCTTTATCGACATGCCGGAATCGAACCCTCTGGCGCTCGATCTCGCGAAACGTTATGGCATGGAAATCGTTTTCGAAACGGCACGCATGTACACGCAAAACATTCCGAACCTCGCCATTTCACGCACCTATGGCGTCACCTCGCCGGAGTTGGGCTAGCACATCAAATCATGGATACAGCCGCGCGATTTTCCACCGGCCATCAGCTTGTAACGTATACGCAATACGATCATGCAAGCGTGAGGGTCGCCCCTGCCAGAATTCAATGCGTTCCGGAATAACCACGTAGCCGCCCCAATGCGGTGGGCGTGGTGGATCCAGCATAAATTTTGCAGCATATTTGGCCGCGTTTGCAACCAAAACAGCGCGACTGGAAAGCGTCTTGCTTTGTTCAGAAGCCCATGCGCCGATGCGCGAATCCAGCGGGCGGGAAGCAAAATATTCATCGCTTTCGTTTTCTGGGAGTTTTTCAACACGTCCTTCAATACGTACCTGACGTTCCAGTTCTGTCCAGAAAAACACCACGGCCGCGTGCGGGTTCACTTCGAGATCGTGCCCCTTGTGACTGTCGTAGTTCGTGAAAAACACAAACCCACGCTCGTCCACGCCTTTGATCAATAACACACGCGCCGACGGACGACCCTCCGCACTGACGGTGGCAACGGTCATCGCATTCGGTTCCGGCAATTGCGCATCCAGCGCCTCGTTCATCCAGGTCTTGAACTGAACGATCGGGTCGGGATCAACGGAAGATTCGTTGAGCGATTCACGAGCGTAGGTTTTGCGCAAATCGGCGAGTGTTTTCATGGGAAGAGACTGCAAGAAACGTCACGCTGACCAGTATATATGATCTGGCTCTATGAGTGGCATATGGTTCAAGACTCACAATATCTGCAGAGCGTTGTTTTATCCGCTTAGACGCTGCCGCTGACAGAAGGCAAAAGCGGATGAGACGCAAAAACTGTTTGAGCGAAGCGAGTTTTTTTGCGTCCCGCTTTTGCTGAACTGGCAGCGGGAACCCGAAGGGCGCGTCTCGCGGTCGCCTTCTTTGGCTTACCTTTCTTGGCGAGACAATCAGCCGTTCACGGCTGATTGCGGCGCAGGCTAACATGAGCGTAGTGAATGTTAAGCGTAGCGGCCGTAGCCACAAGAAAGGTAAGTAGCCGCCGGGCTACCCCCGGCTAGATTGCCATAAACCGCGCCACGCCGTCTTCTGCTCCAACTTCCCGCTTGAGTCGTCCCTGATATTCCAGATAGTTCAAGTGCGCAATCGTTTCACTCATCGCAAACATGGATTGATGCGTGTCGGTGACGTCGCGATCGAACAGGAATGGCAACAACTCGCATGCTGTCTTCGGCGTCGGTGCCGCCGCCAGCAACACGTTGCAGCGATTCTTGTGATGCTCTTCAAGCTGATCCACACGCGCATTGATGCCGCGAAATGGGCGACCATGCGACGGCAACACCAGCGTATCTTCCGGCAGTGCGCGGAAACGTTGAATCGAATCGAGGAAGTATTGCAGCGGATTGCCGAGCGGATTGGCTGCAATCACCGGAATGTTGGTGGAAATGCTCGGCAAGAGCATGTCGCCGGAAATCAGCACCTTCAAGGATTCCGAATACAGTGAGATGTGTTCCATCGCATGGCCATAGCCGATGATCACACGCCAGTCGTGATCGCCTACGGTGAACACCTGGTTATCAAACAGGCGATGGTAGGTCGGAGGAACGATGGGAAAACCCTGACGATACACATTGCCACGCATTTTCAAGGCATCCAGACGCTTGCGATCCAGACCATGATGACGGAACATTTCAATCATGGCATCGACGCAGTAACTCCCGGCCTCTTCAGCAAAACACAATGCGCCCGTATATTCCCCTTGTGTGGTCCACATCGGCGCGCCCGTCTTCTGTTCCAGCCAACCGGCCAGGCCGATGTGATCCGGATGATAGTGCGTCACGATCTGGCGCTTGAGCGGATATTTCGGCAACAACTTTTCCCAGATGGCCTTGATCAGATCGATCGTCAGACCGGTATCCACGGCGCACCAGCCATCCCCCTCCTTGAGCAACCACAGGTTCACATGATTCAGTGCAAACGGCAATGGCATGCGATGCCAGAGCACACCGGGGGCGACTTCCATCGTATCGCCGAATTCTGGCATCTTTCGATCAAAGGGAAAGCTGAGTTCAGACATTGTTTCCGGTTCTCCTCATGGGTTGGGCTGATTAAATACGCGGCAAAGAAAGCCCGGATTTTAACCGGAAACACGCACATTTTTAACCATCAACCAAGAGAAATGTCCGGGAATACTGTGATGCCAATCAGGCATCTCGCCATGACAGAAGATTGAAACCCAGTCATGGAGGATGAGAGAAGAGATAGGGCTGAGCAGTTCTTTTCGCTTCCATCAAAAGCGACGCACAAACCAGTCTGCCGAAAAACGCGCCACTTGCTCCAGCGCGCCTGGTTCCTCAAACAAATGCGTGGCGCCCGGCACAATCAGTATTTGTTTTTCGCAATGCAGCTTTTCAATCGCAGCACGGTTCAAGGTAATCACCACATCGTCCTTGCCACCCACCATCAACAAGGTTGGCGCAACAACCGATTCCAGACATTCATCCCCTGCCAGATCAGGGCGACCGCCACGCGAAACAATCACATCGATGATATCGCCTAGCCGCGCAGCAGCCTTGAGCGCGGCGGCTGCACCCGTGCTGGCACCAAAATATCCGATGGGTAAATGCCGGGTTAACGCTTGAGAAGCCACCCAGCGGGTGATGTCCATGAGACGTGTGGAAAGTAAGGCAATATCGAAACGCGCTTCAGGATTGGCATCTTCCTGGTCGGTCAACAAATCGATCTGCAAGGTCGCGATGGATTCTTTTTGCAGCACGTCAGCAACATAAGCATTGCGCGGAGAGAAGCGACTGCTGCCACTTCCATGCGCAAAAATCACAACACCGCGTGGGTTTGACGGAACCATAAGCGTTCCGTCAACCAAGGCACCCTCCGTGGGTATCGCAACATCAATTCTGGAAATGGACATGGTCGCCCTTCTCAGTTTTGTTGCTCGGTTTTGTTACTCGGTTTTGTTGCGCAATTTGTCGTTAATCAATGCCGCACGAATCCCGCACCCTTACTTGCGCAGCTTAATTTCCCGCGCTTTCTGGTGCACAATCATTTGAGACAATTCAGCCATTTCTTCTGCAATCAACATCACCAAATCGTCGAGTGACACGATGCCCTGCAAACTGCCCTGTCGATCCACCACCGGAATCCGACGAATGCCGTGTCCACGCATGATGCGCATGGTTTCCATCAGACTTTCATCTTCTCGCACAGTGTAGAGTTTCTCATTCATGATGTCCGAAACGAAAATCGCTTCCGCTTTTAATTCCGGTGCCATTACCCCCAACACAAGATCGCGATCCGTAATGATCCCGATGGGGTACGTCAGATCATCTCGCTTTTCAATTACGATCAGGGTTCCGACGTGATGCTTGCGCATTAGCTTGGCAGCCTCGAGCACCGTTGTTTCAGGGTGCGTAACAACCACCTCACGATTACAGTAAAAGCCAATGGTCATGATTCGTCCTCCCATGATGGACTTCGACGGCTATAGCCCCATTTTCCCTATGTGAGGAATCCAGGCCATGATGTAAGTCAATCAAGCGCTCCCCCCACGAGACACAAAAAAAGCCAGCCCGCAGGCTGGCCAGGAAGTTATTATGGGAAAGAAAAGTGACGAAAGCGTGTCAAGCAAGCAAAACTTTGTAGCGGCCTATGCCACCTTGATTTCTACCTTGCGCGCCTGTGCGTGAACCGCCTTGGGAATGCGCAACTTCAGCACGCCCTGGTTGAATTCTGCCGATACTTTTTCACTATCCAGCTCCTTCGACAAGGTAAAAACCCGACGATAGCGCGGCAAGCTGAATTCCACGTGTGTCGCTTCCATGCCTGTCGGCATTGCCAGTGAAACCTCGCCTTCAATAATGAGTGCGTCGGATTCCACCTGTAAAGACAGCTTTTCTTTGGGCACACCGGGCATGTCGGCTGTCAGGGTAATCCCCTCGCTGTCTTCCACCACGTTCACGGGGGGCAACATGGTAGCGGTCTCATTTGCGGCGGTGGAAACCTTGTCCGTTTGAGTGGGTTTGGTCATGGCACAGCAACTGGTATTCATGGTTCATCCTCCTTGCTTACTGAATAGTGATACGGCGAGGCTGGGCTGCCTCGCGACGCTTAATGCTGATGTGCAACACGCCATCGCGGTACTTCGCATCAACTGCGGTGCTGTCCGCGTCATCCGGCAAACTCATCACCCGACGGAACCGTCCGGCAAAGCGCTCATCAATATGAATGGTGGCTTTCGGATCCTTGTTGGCCAAATCGCTCTTGCGTTCGCCACTGATCGTCAGCACCCCACGCTCGATATTCACTTCGATAGTCGCAGGATCAATGCCCGGCGCAAAAGCAAATATCTCAATGGACTGCGGCGTGCTGCCCACATTCACACCAGGAAAACCGCCGCGCGCAAAGCCACGGATGCTGGGCGAAATATTGAATGCCTGCCGCATTTCCTGTTGCAAGCGATCCATTTCCGAAAAAATATCGCGTGAGAAAAAAGAACGGTACATGGAATGTCCTCCTTCAAATCAATTTATCAAAACCACTACGTCGAAGCCTTGCCTCAAAACGCAGCATCAGAATCTTCGTTGGAACCGAAATAAGGGCAGCAGCAAGGATTTCAATACCTGATTTTTATTTCAAATCAATGAAAAAGTGGGCATAGAACCAAAAACAGACGCTTCTCCCGCCACCCCTTGAAGTTGCACAGATTGCACCCATATAATGAGGCTGTCTGGAATATCCAGACGAATCCCTCCTACCACACCGAAAAGCCATCATGGACGTCAATCTGCCGGAAAGCCGCCTCAAAACCTTCATTAAGATGTACTGGAGAAGCCCACTCCTGCTGCACGAGCGTTTTGAAAAAATCATCGCAGTCATTTTGAGCTTTGCCATCGGCGTCATCATTGTTATCTCACTCATCCAGGTGATTCGCACCATTGTCAGCATGCTGCTCAAGGATGCGCTCAATCCCCTGGATCACGAAGTTTTCCAGGCGGTGTTTGGCATGATCATGACCTTGCTGATTGCGATGGAGTTCCTGCATTCCGTCGTCCGGATGGCCTTGCGGGGCGACAGTTTGATGCAGGTGAAGACCGTGCTGCTCATCGGCTTACTGGCACTCACACGAAAATTCATCGTCCTCAACCCCGTAGATATTACTGCCGAAAAAATTGCCGCGCTGGGTGCTGCTGCCCTGGCGCTTGGTGTGGTCTACTGGCTCTTACGTGAGCGTGATGACAAGCTGGCGATAGCTTTAGCGCAAGCAAACAAACAGCAGGGCGATGCCAACAAAAACAGCGGATAATACGGTCTCTCTTTCGGAAAACCCGTTATCCGTAATGCAATTTACCAACCTGAGCAGCCACTTCCGCAAGCCTGGCACCCTGCGCATCCTCCAATGGATGCTGCGATTGCATGGAGAGCGCCAACCCAAGCATCCGGCCACCGGTGTATCTGTACCATTCATCCAAAACGATGGCGCAGCCTTGCGCGATGGCACGCGAGACAGCCTCACCTGGATTGGACAAGCCTCTTTCCTCGTTCAGCTCGGTGGCAAAAACATCCTGATCGACCCGGTACTCTCCCCCGCCATCGGCTGGATCAAGCGCAATGTGCCTCCCGGACTAGATTGGGATGCCCTGCCAAAAATCGATTTCGTCCTTGTCACACACAATCACCGCGACCACATGGATACACAAACGCTCAAGCGTCTTGGACCCGAGCCGGTTTATGTCGTGCCACAAGGACTGGGCGCATGGTTCAAAAAAGCGGGGATGCATCGCATCGTCGAAATGGCTTGGTGGCAGACCCTGGATATCAATGGCGTCAAAATTACCTTTGTCCCTGCACAGCACTGGAGCCGCCGTTACGTCAGCGACGTCAATACCAGCTGGTGGGGCGGCTTCGTGCTGGAGCGTGGCGGCGTCCGCGTCTATCACTCGGGCGACAGCGGCTGGTTTGATGGCTTCAAGCTGATCGGCGAGCGTTGCGGCCCAATCGATGTCGCAATGCTCCCCATCGGCGCTTATGCGCCACGCTGGTTCATGCATCCGCAACACATCGCGCCGGAAGACGCCGTACGCGCCTTCACCGCCCTCAAGGCCAAGCAATTCGTTGCCATGCACTGGGGGACATTCAAGCTGTCGGATGAACGACTCGATGAACCACCCGAATTATTGCGCGCGGCGTGGCGACACAAAAGACTGCCCCTGCGCCGTCTCAACATTCCCGCCATCGGCGAAACGCTCTTCCTGGACGAACTTGCGGCAAAATAGCGTTGTCCGCTCACCCAAACAGGAACGCACATGCCGACCACCGCTTCGCCTGATATCCATACCGACATTCGCCGCGCCGCTGAACTGATTCAAAACGCCGACGCACTCATCGTCACGGCAGGTGCAGGCATGGGCGTGGATTCCGGGCTGCCCGATTTTCGCGGAGATGAAGGTTTCTGGAATGCTTACCCTGCACTGGGACAAGCCAGAATCAATTTCACCAGCATCGCCTCCCCGTCCGCTTTTGCGGCCAACCCGCGACTGGCCTGGGGATTCTACGGCCACCGTCTTGCCCTCTATCGCCGCACGGTGCCACATCGCGGCTTTGCTTTGCTCAAACACTGGGGCAGCAAAATGCAAAATGGCGTGGGCGTTTTCACCAGCAATGTGGATGGACAGTTTCAGATCGCAGGATTCGATCCAGCAAACATCAACGAATGCCACGGCTCGATTCATCACCTGCAATGCAGCGAACCCTGTAGCGGCGCGATCTGGGATGCGAAAGACTTTTCGCCGGAAGTAGATGAGGTCGCCTGCCTCTTGCGCAACGATTTTCCGCTTTGCCCGCACTGCGGCGGCATGGCACGCCCTAACGTGCTCATGTTCGGTGACTGGTCGTGGATCCCGTCACGACAGGAAGCACAAGCCACGCGTCAAGCGAAGTGGCTGTCATCCGTCAGCAATCCGGTGGTGATTGAGCTTGGCGCAGGCACTGCCATTCCCACCGTGCGCCTCTTCAGCGAAAACGTTTGCAAACGGGTTGGCGGTCATCTCATCCGCATCAACCTGCGTGAACCGCACGTGCCGCGCAAGCAGGATGTGGGGGTGGCGATGGGAGGGAAGGATGGACTGATGGCAGTTGCTGAAGCCTTGGGAGGCGAGTGGACAATTTAAATTGACGATTTAATCTGTCCACCCTCTTATGGTGTCTTCTAACGCGCTTTATCAATCGCCTCACACATCGCTCGCACACCTCCCACCAAGCGCGGGCCAGGCCGATCCAGCAGATCCGGATTCAGCGAATACAGGTGATGCTGCCGCACAGCCTTCAGCACCTGATATTTTTCCCAGAAGGCCAAGCCATCGCTTCCTTCATCCACGCTCGTGTGAATGATCACATCGGGATTCGCATGGAGAACGGCTTCCACATTGATTTGCGGCGCAAGCGTCTTCATATCTGCAAACACATTGACCCCACCGCATAACTGGATGGCTTCGCTAATGATGTGCTCCCCGTTTAATGTATACAAGGGTCTGTCTGAGACTTGATAAAACACACGAACGATTGAACCTTGGCTGTGCCGCGATTTGAGTTGTACTAACTTCATACGCAAACGTTTCGCTTCACTTTGCGCATGCGGAGATGTGCCAAGCAACTTCCCTATTCGTGCAATGTTGTTCGGAATATCCTCCAGCTTGCGTGGATCGCTGATGAACACGGGAATGCCCAGTCGTTTCAATTGATCGATGGTGCGTTGCGAAAGACCGTGTCGCCATATCACCATCAGATCCGGCTTGAGCATCGCCACACGCTCAATGTCGACTTGACGGTTATCGCCAATTTCGGGAATGCTGCGCGCAATCGGCGGATAAAAACTATGACTTCCCTTGCCAACGATGCGATCACAGCCACCCGCCGCACACACCAGCTCCATCGTGTGTGGCGCCAATGTCACGACACGATTGGCAGGCTGGCGGACTGTGACGACATTGCCGAGATCATCTTTGACACTGGTTGCGGCAAATGCAAACGGCATCAGGAGCGAGATAAATAGGGTCAGAGTCAGTTTATTGTTCAATAATTTGACTCTGACCCTATTTGTTCTATTTTTTTCAGACTGCTGGTGCATAAATCACTCTGCCATTGTGCATGATTTGTTCCACCGGATAACCCAGGCAAAGGCTTAACAACTGTCCCGTCATTACTTCCTCAACACTTCCCGCGCGCCACCAGCCATCTCCCATCAGCAGCAAGGCATGTGTCGCCACACCGTGCGCAAGATTCAAATCGTGGCCTGCCATCACGATCGCTTTATTTTGTTCTCGACACAAAAGGGAAAACAAGTTCATCGTGCTCACCTGGTGTGCCAAGTCCAAAGCATTCGCCGGTTCATCCAGCAACATCAGCGGTGCATCCTGTGCCAACAAGGCCGCAATCGCCACGCGTTGTCGTTCGCCACCGGACAGCGTACGCACATCACGATGCGCGAGATCAGCAACATCCATCGCTTGCAAGGCTGCCATCGCTGAGTAATGGTCTTCACTCGATTCCCATCGTCGTCCCGCATGATAAGCGTGGCGCGCAGCCAGTACGGTTTCGATTGCACAAAATCCGAACGCATCGGTACGGGATTGTGGCAAATAGGCTCGCAACCGTGCCAGGGGCAAGAGCGGCCAATTCGCCAGGAGACGGTCTTCAAGCAATACCTCGCCGCCATCAGCCTCTCGCAATCCGGCCAGTGTGCGCAACAAGGTACTCTTGCCTGCGCCATTCTTGCCAATCACGCACCAGCATTCGCCTGGGCGTACATGCCAATCAAGCAGTTCGAGCAGCGCTTTCGCACCAGAATGCAAACGGAGAGAGCGTACACGCATCATTTTCGGTGCACCCTGTGAAGTTGAAAGAGAAAGACCGGGACGCCGATCATCGCGGTCACTGCGCCAACCGGCAACTGCTGCGGAGCGAGCAAGGTGCGTGCAAGCGTATCGGCCAATAATAAAAAGATGCCTCCGGAAAGCACCGCGCTTGGCAGCAAAACGCGGTGATCCGAACCAAAAGCAAAGCGGCAAGCATGTGGCACGATCAACCCGACAAAGCCAATGCTGCCAGCAGTCGTCACCGCACTGGCTGTCAGCAATGCTGCGCAAAGAAACAGGCCTTTGCGCAGCGCGCCCACACGCACGCCCAGAGTCGTCGCGGTTTCGTCATACATGGCCAGCAAATTGAGGGCGCGAGCGAAACGCAATCCGTAGAGGCCGACAATGATCAATACGCTCCAGGGGAGCCACGCCGTTTGAACGCCGGACAAATCACCCATCAACCAGAAAATCATGCCGCGCAAACTGGTGTCGGGCGCTATCGATAGCATCAAGGTCACCATGGCGCTGCAGCCGGCAGCGAGAATCACGCCGGTCAGCAGCAGCAAAGACGAACGTCCTTCGGCGGCTGCGCCGCCACGCAAATCGCGTCGCGCCAGCAAATACAAGAGCAAGGCCATGAGCATCGCACCGACAAATGCCCCCACATTGACGACCCACGCTGCGCCAATCAGCAGCATCGCCGCCAGCGCGCCAACCGATGCACCGCCGGACACGCCCAGTACGTAGGGATCAGCAAGCGGATTACGCAACAAGGTCTGCATCATCACGCCAGCGAGCGCAAGCGCCGCCCCTGTAGCGAAGGCGGCCAGTGCGCGCGACAAACGCAATTCGAGCAAGGTCGCGTTCATTGTTGTGGGGCTTCCTTGCACAATCTCAATCAAGCCGGATGCCATTTCGCTCATCGACATTCCCACCGATCCCACCATGCACGCTGTCAGCACGGACAACAAGGCCAACGCCAACAGTATGCCGGTCACCATCGCTGCGCGATAGCGTTGCGCGTGTATGGAAGAAGGGTGGGGGGCTGTCATCGTCGATTATTGATTACTGTCGCCACTCAATGCCCGCAAAGAATCCGCGTTCTGCCTGGTTATAGCCGTAAGCCGTTTGATAGTCCTTATCGAACACGTTTTCGACTCGACCGTACACTGAAACTTCCTTGTTGATCTGGTAGCGGGCATTCAGGTTGGTCAGCACATATGACGACAATTCATAATCGTCGTATCCGCTGTTATCCCGATGTCCGACATACTGAATATCTCCGCCAAGACGGAAAGCCCCAAAGAAACGAGAAGCTGCCACTGATGCCAGCGTCTTGGCACGCCTGGATAATGCATCGCCTGTTGTCTCATCTTTTGGGCTTTGTAAGGTCAGGCTGGCGCGTGCATCAATTCCCATGATACGACCTGATGCGCTTGTCTCCATTCCACGATTGCTGGATTCATCAATATTGACCGTATTCCAGCTCGAATCGTAACCGATCATGTCACGCGTCTTTGATTCAAAAAAGACCGTACGGATGAGTGTGCTACCCGCAGTATATTGAAGGCCGACTTCTTTCGAGCGCGAACGTTCTGCCGTCAAGTCCGAATTACCGTATAAGGGGTCGTAGAGCTGATAAAGCGTGGGTGCCAAAAAAGCTGTCGAAACATTTGCAATCGCCTTCCATGACGAAGTCAGCGCATATCCATATCCCAGATAACCCGTCGTATCAGATCCTGCGCCCCCCACATGATCACGTCGCACATTGGCTTGGAGGCTATGTGTATCGTATTTGCCATTCAAGCCAGCATATGCACTCGCATTGGATCGCGATTTTTCATACTGGTTTACCCCCCAACCAAATGAATACACATCGGCTCGCTCTTTCGCAGCATCAACGCCAATGGTCGCGATCCAATTCGGTGTCAGCATCACTTCATTCGTCCATTGCAACATGCTGGTATTGCCCTTGTAGCGTGAATCGCTTGAAACAACCCCTAGATTTGTTCCCGTATCCTTGCGTAACGTTTCAGTCTCAGAGACGGTGACTGTCGATAACCAATTGGGTATCAAACGATTCTTGCTGAATACCGACAAGGTACGATTCTCAGAAGTCCCCTCATCTATTCGAGTGTTTGGCCCACTGCCACCATTATCATAACTAAACTTGGCATCGTAACCATAAAAGCGCGTTCCGATTTCGTGACCGCGACTCCATTCGTGTGAAATTGCACCCGCAACGCTCACATTGCGATCGCCATCTTTGTCCGGATTTTCATTTGAATACTGCTTGGTATTCGTGGAAGAGAATCCCTCCGTTTCATATCGCGAAGCGGACAGCATATAGCGCGTGCCCCCGGATTTCCCCGAAACTCCCCCACTCACTTTTGTTGTTCCACGTGAGCCGACTTCAGTAGACAGATTGACTTTCGGCTCACCCGTACCTTGTTTGGTAAAAATCTGGATCACGCCACCAATCGCACCTGAGCCGTAAATCGCAGAAACGTTACCGCGCACAATTTCGATGCGTTCGATTTGATCCGGCAAAATATGCTGCAACGCCGCTGCTGTGCCGGTAGCAGTAGTATCCCGAATGGGGATGCCATCGATCAGAATCAAGCTTTGGTTAGAATTGGCACCACGCATGAATAAAGAAGTCAGCGAACCAGCGCCGCCAGATTGTGATATCTCGACACCTGCTTGCGTTTGAAGCAAAACTGTCACGTCGCTAGCGCGACTGTTGCGAATTTCTTCGGTAGTAATCACCGTGGTATGCGGTATGGCTTCCGCCTGCGATTGTTCAATGCGCGACGCCGTCACCACCACAGGTGCGAGCGATTTGATGTCGTCGCTTTGTGCTTGAACAGCGCTTGAAAAAATAGCCGAAATGGCAGAGGCGAGCGCGAGCGGCTTCCAGGCCGGTGTGCGGAAAGTTGAAACAGGAAAAGTCATGATGTTGTTTTCGAAAAAAGCGTGTCAGCCCCGCTTCCCCGCAGCGCCGACTCAACAGAAGCCCCGCACGAGATGTCGAAAACGAATTTCTAATGAAATCGGATTTCCGGAATTCCCCGTCCGCAGTACTTCCTCCTGCTTTGGCCGGTATCCGGGCTGGCAAATGTTTGTAGCACCCACCTGACCTTCCCATGCAAACTGCGCACAGTGGTGTGAGAGGTGGGTGTCGCGCATGCGACATTTGCTTACCGTTGCGGGGGCAGCACACGTTAGCTTTCTTAGAAAACCTCGTGTTTCCCGTTTAACCGCGAACAAGAACTTGTCCGCGAGCACCAAAACTGATGCATTGTAATGCCTCGGGATGGTATCAGGCAAGAACAGCAGAAATTCGCTACAAAGACGCGGGAAGGATCACCGCTTGCGATAAACCAGATCCCACACGCCATGCCCCAAGCGCAGGCCGCGTTTTTCGAATTTGGTTTCTGGACGGTAGGCTGGACGTGGCGCATACCCCTCTGCCGTATTCAGCAGCGCTGGCTCCGCACCCAATACCGCCAGCATTTGCTCGGCGTAATCCTGCCAGTCTGTCGCGCAGTGGATGTACCCGCCTGACACGATACGCGATACCAGTAGTTGCACAAAGGGCGGCTGAATCAGACGACGCTTGTTGTGACGTGCCTTATGCCAGGGATCGGGAAAGAAGATGTGTACGCCAGCAAGCGTTTCCGGCGCAATCATATGTGTGATCACCTCGAACGCGTCGTGTTGAATGAGTCGTAAATTTTGCAAACCTGTTTCGCCAATGACTTTCAGGAGATTCCCCACGCCCGGGGTATGCACTTCCACGCCGAGAAAATTCGTTTCCGGCATCGCTGCGGCAATCGTTGCAGTGGTGTCGCCCATGCCGAAACCGATTTCCAGCACGGTTGGCGCGTGGCGGCCGAATACCTGTTCGAGATTCAGCACTTCTTTTGCATAAGGCAAACAGTACTGCGAACCGAATGTTTCAATCGCCTTGGCCTGTGCATTCGACAGGCGCCCTGCCCGCGTAACGAAGCTGCGGATGCGACGCTCGGTCGGATCGTAAAGCGGTGGGCGGCTTGTCAATTCAGCGGATTGATCGTTCATGCAAGACAATTCATGCAAAAAATGTGAAGGCCGGATTGTAGCAGGCTGACACAGGGAAGTTGTGATCGCCTTGCCATGCCGTGGACAAGAAAGCAAGCAAGTGAAGTGAGTATAAAAAGGATGAAATGGAGCGGCGGACGAGCCTCGAACTCGCGACCTCAGGCTTGGGAAGCCGGCGCTCTACCAACTGAGCTACCGCCGCTCTGGGTGTTGTCCATGAATCGAACAGCATTCCTGACAACGGCGCCATTGTACGGGGCAAATATCAGGATGGCAAACGATACACTTTGCGCCAAGCGAGGGAGATGTTGCAACAGAACACTGCAATTTTCCCGAGAACAATATATTATTATGGCAGTCATCAAGTTGACATTCCGTCACGATTAACGCATCTAGCCTGTCTCAATGCCCAATTCAAGAATCAAGAAGATCACCATCTCACAGCTCAAAGTCGGCATGTATGTGCATGATCTAAATTGCGACTGGATGACGCACCCTTTCTTTCGTAGCCGCTTCCCCGTCACGACCTATGAAGAAATTCTCCGGATCGTAGAAGCGGGCATCAAGGAACTCTATGTGGACACCGGCAAAGGCTTGAATGTCCGGGATGCACGCACCAAAAAGGAAGTGGAAGAAACAATCGAACAGGAAATCATCGCGCTGGCTTCTGAAAAGAAACCCGCAGATGTCCGTGCTTCTTTTGCTGACGAACTGGTTCAAGCCCGAAGCATCAAGCATCATGCGCAGCGCCAAATCAGCTCCATCATGCTGGATGCGCGCATGGGCAAAGTCATTGAACTTGACCGGCTCACCCCTGTTGTCAAAAACGTTTCGGAATCTGTGTTGCGCAATACTGGCGCACTCATTGGCCTCTTGCGCATCAAAAACAAGGACGACTACACCTTCCTGCACTCTGTGAGCGTTTGCGCGTTGATGATTGCCTATTGTCGTTCTGTTGGTATGGCAGAAGAGGACATTCTGGAAGCGGGCATGGGCGGCTTGCTGCATGACATCGGCAAATCCAGAATCGCAGACAGCATTTTGAACAAGGAAGGGCCGCTGACAGATGAAGAGTTCAGCACCATGAAACACCATTCTTCATTTGGTCACGAAATTCTTCAGCAGATTCCGGATGTGGGACCCATTCCCCTGGACATCGCCCTGCACCACCACGAAAGGCACGACGGCAGCGGCTACCCAGACAAACTCCCTGCCAATGAGATCCAGGCACTCACGCAAATGGCCGCCATCGCAGACGTGTATGACGCCATCACCAGTGACCGCAGTTATCACAGTGCTTTGCCCGCGGCTGAAGGATTGCGGAAGCTTTACGAGTGGAGCCAACATCATTTCAACCCACAACTGGTGCAGGCATTCATCCGCTGCATCGGCATTTACCCTGTCGGCACGCTTGTGCGACTGGAATCAGGAAGATTGGGCGTTGTCATCGAAGCCGATCACGCCAACTTGCTAACCCCCAAAGTCAATGTTTTTTTCAGCACAAAATCCAATACTTACATTTCGCCCGAAGTCGTGGATCTTGCCCGACCGCTCGGCGCGGGAGGTGGCGACAGAATCATGAGTCACGAGTCGCCAGAGAAATGGAACGTCGATCCGGTACGCATGATGAACCTCAAATAAAAAACGGCAGCCCCGTCAATGCATGGCTGCCGTTTTGTGTGGGGTGCCCCCCTGAGTCAAGCACCGCCTCACCATCACCTGTAACGTAAGCGTTTTACTTTTGCTTCGGCATACCGGCAAAAGCAAAATCCACTTCAGGTGTACGACCAGAGATAATTTCTGCGATCGCACGGCCCGAACCACATCCCATCGTCCATCCCAACGTGCCGTGACCCGCATTCAGAAACAGATTGGCGTAGCGTGTCTTGCCAACATAAGGACGATTCGACGGCGTCATGGGGCGCAAGCCTGTCCAGTAATTCGGCTGATCCCAATCGCAGGCATCGGGGAAAAGTTCACGCGCACGACGCGTCAGCATTTCGCAACGCACTTCATTCAGCGTACGGGAATACCCATTCAACTCGGCCGTTCCGCCCACGCGCAAACGATCACCCAATCGCGCAAATACCAGTTTGGCACCAACGTCGATCAATGAAACGGTCGGCGCAGCATCCGGATTTTTCACAGGATATGTCGCAGAATAACCTTTGGCAGGATAAATCATCAACTTGATGCCCAAAGGTTTCAGGAATGGCGTCGCGTAACTGCCCATCGCCACCACATAATTGTCCGCTTTCAATACCTGATAGCTGCCATCCGGATTGATGACTTCCAGACCGTTGATCCGCGCGGTTGAACCCGCGCCTTCGGTAAGCAAACGTGTGGCCGTCGTATTGAAAAGAAACTCGACCCCAGCTTCTTGCGCTTTCTTCGCAAGACCAACGGTAAACGCTCTCGAATCGCCGGACTCATCCGTCGGCGTGAAATCGCCGCCCACGATCTTGTCACGTACACTGGCCAGGGAGGGTTCGAGTTGAATCACTTCATCTGTCGAAATAATATTTCTGGGACAACCCAACGACGTCATCAGTTTCGCGCCGGCCATCGAATCTTCGAAATCCTGCGGGTCGGTGAAAAAATGCATGATGCCGCGCGTGAGACTGTCGTATTCAATATTCGTTTCCCCGCGTACTTCCTGCAAGGTCTTCAGACTGTACTCTGCCAGACGCATACACTGCCGAATGTTGTAAGCCGTCCGCGTTTCCAGGCACTCCACCAAGAAACGCACGCCCCATTCCCATTGCAACCATTCCGGGCGGAAGCGATACAGCAAGGGCGCATCTTCCCTCCCCAACCACTTTAATACTTTCAGTGGCGCAGATGGATTAGACCACGGCTCTGAATGTGAGACGGAAATTTGGCCGCCATTTGCAAATGTCGCTTCTTGCGCCACGCCAGACTGACGCTCAACAACAGTTACATCATGGCCTGCTTTCTTCAAGAACCATGCAGAAGCAGTGCCAACAATACCTGAACCCAGTACGATAACTTTCACGACTTAGCCTAATAATCAAAAAATGGAATGACTAAAAATTGTAAATGAAGTCTCTCAAACAAAAAAGCTATTCTTTCACAGACTGAACCCTGGCGATCTCTTGCGCCACGGCGCGCTTGATGACATCTTCCAGTGTCACGTGCAAGCCGCGACGAATATCCTTGACAAGGGTATCGGTTGTTGATTGCAAAACTTCAGCCAGACTTTCCTTGACGCGATGCTCAATCACAAAGTCGATTCGGCGCAAAATCTGCCCCAAGACACGCTCGTTCAGCTTCAGTTCCAGCGTTTTCCAGTCACCATCAAACGCCGATTCATTGTGTGAATCTAACGAAGCCCCTGACGTCAACGTCGCCGGCGAAAGCGCAGAAGATGCCATGCTTGCAGCAAGCACCGTTGCAGACGTCGACGTTTCGTTAACGCGTCCCGTTTTTTTAGGTGTGCCGGCCGGCGCATTCGTCGCAGAAGGTGCAATTATCTGCGTCAATATGGGAATGCTAATCTCGGATTTTGGCGTGCTCATGTTTGACTCGCAATAAAATGACTTAACGGATAGCCGCGTTGTCTGTAATAGCCATACCGTTCGCGACCGGCCTCAGTATCAGACGCATCCTGCGTCACAATTTCAAACACACGTTCAAATTGAGCAAAAGAAGCTGGCACCTTGCCTGACATGTTAATGAGAATGTCGTGATACGGTGATGCGGCATCATCATCGGTCAAAATCACCGGCGATTGCGCAGCCACGGTCTCACCAGCGATAGCGTGCGGCAAAAAATCCTGCGGGGAAAATGTCCACATGGCGTCGTCGAGCTGATTCAATTCCTTTTTATCCTTCACCAGAATGACGATTCGCGAATCGTTGGCCACACTGCGCGCCTTGCGAACCAGACGACATGTGTATGCAATGCCATCGGCAACGTTGGTATGGAAATCAATTCGCGTCATCTTCAGTATGCGTCAAAACAATATCAAAAAAATTTCAGAAACGGAACCCCGGCGGCGCATCGCCCTGTGGCGGCGGTGGCGGTGCTGCCGGCGCAGGCTCTGCTGCCGGTTTTTCCACAGGCACAGGGGGTGGTGCAGCAGGAAGCGGATCGGGGTTTTTGTAATTCGGTGGTAATTGATTGGATGCAGGGTATCCCGCTGAAGTCAGGGTTGCATTCCACTCACTTTCAACAAAGCCCGTATGTGACAAACGTCCTACCGTCAGGAAAGGCAATTGCCCACCGCCACCCGCCTCTTTCAATTTGGCGATGTCGTCGTTGGTCTTGATGGTTTTTTCGGTGAACGGAATGCCGCGCTTTTTCAAATAGCTGCGTCCTTCATCACACGGCGCACATTCGTTCCCTGTGTATATCGTCACGGGGAAATTTTTCATGGCCTCACTTAAGGCATAACCCAATCCAGAAGAGGATTCATTTTCGCCATCCCGAACATCATGCTGCTTGGGCAAATACTTCGCAGGCGGGGGTTTGTCGCTGAAATGGATACGCCCATTGGCGTCTACCCAGCGATACATCTGTGCCTGCGCGCTGGAAACAAACAAAAGCAAACAAATCGCCCATCTCCATTTCATGCTGTTTTCTCCACTCACTATGGTCGCCCGTCGGTCGTTCCCACCAACTTTGGCGAGCGTAAAATCGGACAGAAATTACGATTGCATACCATTATGCCGCAACAAGGCATCGATTTTGGGCTCCCGTCCACGAAATGCCACGAAAGACGCCAAAGCCGGGCGCGATCCCCCGACGGCCAAAATTTCATCCTGGAATTTTTTACCCACCAACACAGAAAGAATGCTCTCTCCCAGTTCGCGCGCTTCTTCAAAGGCCGCATAAGCGTCTGCCGATAGCACTTCTGCCCACTTGTAACTATAGTAGCCAGCGGCATAGCCGCCAGCAAAAATATGACTGAAAGATTGCAAAAACCGGTTGAATGATGGCGGAATAACAACAGCGTATTGCTCCCGCACGGCATCCAGCACCGACTGGAAGGGGGTACCCCCAGCGGGATCGTACTCGTCGTGCAAACGCATGTCGCACGTCGCAAACTCAATCTGGCGCAACATCTGCATGCCCGACTGGAAATTCTTTGCTGCGATCATCTTGTCGAAGAGCGCTTTTGGCAAAGGTGCGCCTGTTTCGGCATGCGCGGTCATATGCGAGAGCACATCCCATTCCCAGCAAAAGTTTTCCATGAACTGCGACGGCAATTCGACGGCATCCCACTCCACCCCCCCAATGCCCGACACGCTCAAATCGTCGATCATCGTCAACATATGATTAAGCCCATGACCAAATTCATGGAACAAGGTAATGACTTCGTCATGTGTGAACAAGGCAGGGCGCAACTTCCCATCCTGCACCATCGGCTCGGTGAAATTGCAAATGAGGTGTGTGAGTGGCGTTTGCACATTGCCCGCCACCTTGCGTCGCCCGCGTGCATCATCCATCCACGCACCGCTTCGCTTGCCGTTGCGGGCATACAGATCGAGATAAAACTGTCCGATCACTTTGCCATCACGCTCAACCCGGAAAAACTTCACATCCTTGTGCCACACCGGCGCCACATCCGCTTGAATCGTCACGGAAAACAGCGTTTGTATCAGCCGGAAAAGCCCTTCGATGACCCGCGCCTCCGGGAAATACTGCTTCACTTCTTCTTCAGAAAACGCATAACGCTGCTCACGCAGTTTTTCTGAAGCGTAGGCAATATCCCACGCTTCCAGCGACGCCAGACCAAGCTCATCCCTCGCAAACGTACGCAACTCGGCCATGTCCTTTTCCGCATACGGGCGAGCACGTTTCGCGAGATCGTCCAGGAAGCCTTTGACTTGTGCGGGCGACTCGGCCATCTTCGGCACCAGCGATACTTCTGCAAAGTTTTGATAGCCTAAAAGTTGCGCCTCTTCTTTTCGCAGTTTGAGCAACGCGATGATGTTTGGAGCATTGTTCCACTCCGGGTTCTCGCCCAACTCGGAAGCTTTCGTCGCATTAGCGCGATACAGCGTCTCGCGCAAGGCACGATTGTCCGCATATTGCAGCGCAGGATAAAACGAGGGGTAATGCAAGGTAAACTTGTATCCGTTCTTTCCATCTTTCTCAGCCGCGGCGCGAGCCGCGTGTTTCACGTCTTCTGGCAATCCGGCCAATTCCGCTTCTGTTTCGACAAACAACGCGTAATGATTGATGGCATCGAGCACGTTTTCGGAAAACTTCGTCGCAAGCGCAGCTTGTTCTTCCTGAATCTCCGCAAAGCGTTTCTTTTCTGCTTCCGGCAATTCTGCGCCACCCAAGCGAAAATCGCGCAAGGCATTCTCGATGATTTTTTTGCGTGCTGCGGAAAGCTCCACATATTCCGCACTGTTTTGCAAAGCCTTGTACTTGTCGAAGAGCGCAAGATTTTGACCCAGTGCGGTCCAGAACTCCGTTACCTTCGGCAGGTTTTCATTGTAGGCAGCACGCAACTCGGGCGCATCTACCACGGCATTCAAATGCGATACATTGCTCCAGGCGCGCCCAAGACGTTCTGTCGCATTTTCCAGCGGTTTGATGAAATTGCCCCAACGAACTGGCTGCATGGGTTTTTCAAGTTCCGCCACAACAGCACGGCATTCCGCGAGCAAGGTATCGATCGCAGGCGTGACATGCGCTGGCCGAATCGCATCAAATCGCGGCAAGCCGGAAAAATCAAGCAAAGGGTTTGGCATGGCCATTCATTGTCTGTTTTCGTGAAAATCCTGAGGCAAAAAAAGGGGCGAACCATGCCGCCCCTGAAATTGATTATTTTTGTTTTGCCTGACGCTCTTTGAGCTTTCTTTCCGCAGCTTCGATGGTATTCACCAGCAGCATGGTGATCGTCATTGGCCCGACCCCCCCCGGCACCGGCGTGATGTAACCGGCAACCTCCTTCGCGTTCGGAAAATCAACATCGCTCCACAGTTTTCCAAATTCATCACGCTCAACGCCCACGTCAATCACGACCGCACCCGGCTTAATCATGTCTGCAGTAATCAGATTGCGTCTGCCCGTTGCTGCAATCAGAATGTCTGCCAATTGCGTATGGAAAGACAAATCCCGCGTCTTGGAATTGCAAATCGTGATCGTCGCGCCAGCCTGCAACAGCATCATGGCCATCGGCTTGCCAACAATGTTCGACGCACCAACAATCACCGCGTGTGCGCCACGAATCGGATAATCAATCGATTCGAGCATTTTCATCACGCCATATGGCGTGCACGGACGAATGGTCGGGTGGCCGACCATCAAGTTGCCCGCGTTCACCACGCTGAAGCAATCCATATCCTTGTCCGGGCGAATGGCTTCAATCACTTTGCGTTCATCGATGTGATCGGGTATCGGCAACTGCACCAGAATGCCGTGAATTTTCGGATCGTTGTTCAATACTTCAATCCGCTCAAGCAAAGCGGCTTCAGTGAAATCAGCGTCATATTTTTCGAGCACGGAATAAATACCGTTCGCATTACACGCCTTTTCCTTGTTCATCACATACACCATCGAGGCGGCGCTATCGCCCACCAGAATGACGGCCAGGCCTGGCTGTTCGCCTTGTGCTGTCAACGCAGCAGCGCGTTTGGCAATGTCCTCGCGAATATCTTGCGCAAGAAAGTTTCCGTTAATTATTTGAGCAGTCATTTTTACGTCTAAAGCGGTACGGTTGAAAAAGGGAGATTATATGTTCTGTGGAGCCGTTCTGCCATCCATAGGCGCAAAGTCCTTAGGATTACTGGCAAATTATTCCGGAATGTTAATAAATAGGGTCGCGAACAAGGTCACGTTCCCCCCTGATGCAGAAAGGGAAAGACGTCGCTTGGACGGATTTTGCGGCTGACTGCTCATAAAAAAGGCAGGTTGCGCGCCAAAAACCTTACAAAGTTGAGTGAAAGAAACAATGATATGCGCGCCTAAACCGGCTCATTACGCGAAGTTTGTTCGTTCACTTTTCAACAAAATAGATGCGGAGGAATGGCAGGAGGAGGCATCTCTTAGGATTTTTAGCGTTTTTTTCCTTTGTCTTTTTCAAAGGTCTTACGTACACGCTCTTCACGTGCTTTTTCCAGCGTTTCATGCGCACGCTTCTTGTCCAGTCCCAGCGCTTTCTCGATGAACTCGAACCAGATGAATGCAATGGCCATCAGCAAGCCGAGCCACCACCAGGACAGCCCTGCAAAAAAGCTGATATCGAAATACTTCAACACAATGAACAGGACAATAAGAACAATGAAAAACATGGCACCCCCGGTACGTCAGAACAATGCTCCACGCCATATGCGTGGTGTCACGATAGCATAAACCGCTTGTTGCACAAACCCTCTAACACCCCCTTCACAGCCCATCTTCCGTTCATCGGACAGACCACGTTGAATAAGGATGCTGAACCAAATTCGTGTTGAAATACCGCGGGTCATCCGTCACTTCGCGCCCCACCCACTCTGGCTTGGTAAAAGACTGATTTTCGGATTGCAGCTCGATTTCCGCCACCACCAAGCCTGCATTCTCTCCCAGGAATTCATCCACTTCCCACGTCATTCCCTCATACACAATGCGCGTACGACGCTTTTCAATCAGTGGCCGCTCGCACAAACCATCCAACAGCGTCTGCGCATCTTCCACAGGAATCGGGTATTCCCACTCCCCGCGCGTCGCGCCTGTTGTCCGTCCCTTGATGGTCATTAACGCAGCATCCCCTTCGACGCGCACTCGCACCACGCGATCCGGGTTCGACGACAAATACCCCTGCCGCAACAAAATGCCTTTGCCTTGCGACCGCCAGGCATCGCCCTGCACCAAAAACTTGCGCTCGATTTCAAGGCTCATGTTTGCAAACTCTCAAAATGTGTCAACGTACAGATTCTAAACGCTCGCAGAAAATTTTCCGACACAACTCGAAGAAAAGCGTCGATGCTCTGATATACTCGCTGGTTCTTGTCGGGGCGTAGCGCAGCCTGGTAGCGCACTTGCATGGGGTGCAAGGGGTCGAGTGTTCGAATCACTCCGTCCCGACCAGTAGAATCAACGACTTACGCAAACGTCTCAAGGTCCAAAAACACATTTGGATATTTGCGAAAGCCAAATTTCCAAAATAACCAATAGCGGGATTCATTAGGGGAGCATTACACGGTGAACCTCTCGAAAGATGAAGAACGACTGCTGGCCGCTTTTGCGCTGCTCTCTGATGAGCAGCAAGAAATTGTGCTCGAAGCAGTTCAACTATACGCAAAAAACGATCGCGTGCACGCCAACAGCACGCAAGAGCAACAGCAATAACGTTGCTTCGCACGTCCCTGTGTCCAGTCACCCTGACGGCGGCACTTCATGATCACGCTCCTAGCAGACCTGTACTGAATGTGAAGTCTTGCCTTTGCGTGACCACACACAATCAAGCTAAATCCCAACGAAAAATGGATGCTCGCGCCGACAAATAGCAGGTCGACAACTGTTCGTCTGCCATCTTGTTCTGCCCTGCGTTCAGCGCGCCATTACTTCCGGCAAGACGCAAGCTGAAAACGTTCACCAGTCGGCTTCATGTTTCTCCAGCCAGAACAACTGCGGTTCATTCATGTGACCGCCAACATAATGTTTCACACGCGGCGGACGATCACCGATATGGAATACCCGCACTTTCTTGTAGATGTGCCGATCTGCCGCCGTTTCACGTTCGTGCTGCCGCAAATGCTCAAGCCAAGACTCAAACATGAAGCATTCCACGACCTTCCCCTCTTCCTCGTAATCCAGGAACATTTCCCACATGAATGCGCCATCGCGACGGCGCAAACGACGCACATGATGCAAGGCTCGCGAAAACTCATCGAGCCGCGCAGGGTCAATCAGATATTCGATTTGAATCATCACGGGGCCACGATCCATTTCATTTTCATCACGAACGTGTGGCGTGGTCCAATGCACGGAAGGCGTCAAGTCCAGGACTTCATGCGGCCCAATGCGGAAGGGCCAAGTTGCCGCGATAGTTGCCAAAGCACCCAAAGCCGCAAACGTCAGCACCATTGGAATGCCGACCCAGGATGCCACCTGCCCCCAGACAGCGCTACCGAGCGCCATGCCCCCCATGTACACCACCCAGAAAAACGCCAGGCCACGCGCACGTACCCACGCAGGCAAGGTGGCTTGCGCCACAGCCATCAGTGAAGAAACCACACCGATCCAGGCCATCCCGGAAAAGAACATCGCGATCAGGCCAATCCAGACGCTGCCGCTGTTGGCCAGCGCGATCATGCTCGCAGCAAAAAGCGCCACGGCACCCGAAACGATCCAGTCTCGCGATACACGCACGCGCAAATACGTCAGCACAAACGCCCCGGCAATCGCTCCCATTCCCAGAAAACCGACAAGCCAACCATAAATCGTGGGGCCGCCCTGCAATTCCCGTCGCACAAACAAGGGCATCAAAGCCCAAGACGCACTCGCAAAAATCACGAACGCGCCCAGGCGGATCAACACCGTACGCAATTCAGGCGCATGACGTGCGTAGCGCGCCCCTGCACGTAGCGCCCCCACCAGACGTTCGGCTGGCAGTTCGCCATCCGTGGTTTTTCTGCGCCAGCTATGCAAGGCAAAAATCACGGCACCAAACGAAATCGCATTCAGGATAAAAACCACGCCCGGTTCAGTCGCTGCAATGATCAAGCCCGCCAGCGCAGGCCCCACCGCACGCGACACATTCACAGCCACAGAATTCAGGCTGACAGCATCATGCAAATCTTCACGTGGTACCAGTTCCGGAATAATGGCGCCCCAAGCTGGCATCATCAAGCCAGAACCAATACCGAGCGCAAAGGTAAATGCCAACAGCAAGGCCGGATTGCTCGCCCCGGTCAGTGTGAACAAGCCCAGCAAACCCGCCGCCAATGCCATCCAGATTTGCGTGGCAATCAGATAACGTCTGCGGTCGAGAATATCCGCCAAGGCACCCGCAGGCAGCGCCAACAAAAACACAGGGAAAGTCGTCGCAGCCTGCACCAAGGCCACCATCAAAGGATCAGGTGCAAGAGATGTCATCAACCAGCCCGCACCCACCTCATGCATCCAGGTGCCGATATTTGAAAACACCGATGCGATCCAGATCACGCGGAAGGTGCGATGACGCAATGGCTTCCACATCGCAAGCTTGGCTTGCTGATGATCTGCAGTCTGAGAGGAAGGCTTGGCAGGAGTCATGAAGATGATGGCTCAATAATTCAAGCGAGCGGTCAAGCAGATAAGGTGCTCACGATAACAACGAGGCTCATTGTACCTCCGCGCAGCACCGATTGGGGTCACCCCATTCCGCTGTGGCAGGCGATGGGCATGCGCGTCACAGCTCAGTAGCGCCATCCGAGGCCAAGATAAATCGTTTGCAACTTGGTGGTCGATTCCGGTTCGTAATACCCATGTACCACGGGCGATTCGCCATATTCGAATTTGGTCAAACGATAACCACCATGCACACTCCATTTTTTGTCGATGAGATAGGTCAGCCCCACATCCAGCGTTTTGACGGGACGTGCGCCCAAATGATAAGTATTGTCTGTGTCGTCTGCCCACATCCTGCCCAAGGTCGTCCGCCCGATACTGGCGTCAAGATGCGCAACAAGATGGGAAGAAAACGCATACTGCCCCAACACGCCAACACCATAGGCGTAGTGCCAGTAAATTTCCTTGTAGCCGTACGGATCGTCGCTCATGTCGCGAATCCACTCATGGAAGGACAGATTCACGTATGGCGTGAGTTGCGCCTGACGACCAATGGCAAACCCCTTTCCGATTTTTCCTTCCAGATCGAATGTCGTCGTATCCGTAGTGGTGCGGTATGGCGTGTAAACGCCGGTTCCGCTGTTGTAAAGATACCCGTTGTAGCGCGTCTCCCCATGTGCAAACGCCATCGCTCCCTTTAGGTAGAGATTTTCTACAGCGTTCGTATTCATCTGTCGCACGTAGCTAACGGCGAAGGCGGGTTGCGAACCAGTTTCCGAATCCAGATAGCGCGTCGGCACATCGTCATAGTTGTCATACTCATGGTAATCCATGCGTTGTTTGCCGAGGCTGAATGTCCACTGATTATTCACGGCCTCGATGGTAGGGTTGGCTGCGACAAGCGTGGCAGTGACAAGAAGTGTAATCGCGGTAAGGAATTTTTTAACCATCATGGAAAAGCCGCTGGGCGGCCTCTTTCTCCTCTCAGGATTCGGTCATGTACGGGAAGCCGGAACATTCTAACCTGTATTCGCAAAGTGAATTAGAATCGGCATGCTATAACCGCTCAGCCCGCAACACCGCACAGCATCACTTGCCCCGGAGAACGTTGAAAAATGAAAAAACTGCTTTGTATCATTTTGCTTGCAAGCACTTTACCTGCGTTTGCCGTACCAAAATGCATTCGCTATACCACGACAGAACTGAACGCCATGACAGCCGATGAACTCAAGGCCGCCATTGCACAAAACAAAGAAAACATGTGGGGCTACTCTTCATTCTCTTCGGCAGAGCGTGCAGAGAACCAGAACTGCCTTATTCAAAATCAGCGCATTTCCTCCGCCCTGGAAATGAAAACCCCCAAGAAACAAGCAAGTACACAGAAATAGCGGCTTCCATGATCAAGCAAATCCATGCATCACAGCTCGCCGTCGGCATGTTCATTCACGAACTGAATTGCCAATCGCAGCATCACCCGTTTGCTCCCCGCTTCAAGCTGACATCCGACGAGGAGGTCGAGCATGTCCGCGCGGCCTGCCTGAGTCCTGTTTACATCGATACTGCAAAAGGACTCGATGTTCCGGATGCGCCAACCCTGCAAGAAGCCATGGCCGCACTGGAAGATGAACTGAACACGCTGGCTGCCGGTCAATGCATGTTGCCGATTCGTGCGACCTTCGCCGAAGAGATGCTGCGCGCAAAAACCATCAAGGAACAGGCGCAACGAAAAGTCAGCGACATGATGCACGATGTGCGTCTGGGAAAAATGATCCGGCTGGACGATATCGAAACGGAAGTCGAAGGCATTACCGATTCCATCTTGCGCAATCCGGGTGCCTTGACTGCACTCTCGCAAATCAGAAACAAGGACGACTACACCTTTCTCCATTCCGTCTCTGTCGGCGCGCTACTGGTTTCCTTTTGCGTTTCAGCCGGAATGGATCAAGAAACGATCAGACAAGCGGGGCTGGGCGGTCTGCTGCACGATGCTGGCAAGGCATGTGTGCCGGATGAAGTGCTGAACAAACCGGGCAAGCTGACGAAGGAAGAATTCATCGTCATGCAGAATCATCCGGCCTATGGCTTCGAACTGCTTTCCGCCATTCCGGGCATCGGCCCGATTCCGCTCGACATCGCGCACCATCACCACGAACGATTCAACGGCGATGGCTACCCGGATCGCATCGCTGGCGACAAGATCGACCGATTGACGCAAATGGCTGCCATTGTGGATGTGTACGACTCCGTCACCTCTTCACGCGCCTACCACCCCGGCATGTCCCCGGCCGCCGCGCTTCGCATGTTGCTGGAATGGGGCAAGTCGCATTTCGATCCCAAGCTCGTGCAAGACTTCATGCGCTGCGTGGGGTTTTATCCGAATGGCACACTCGTCTTGCTAGAGTCAGGCAGACTGGGCGTCGTCGTCGAACAGCACGAGAGCAACCTCATGACGCCGAAGGTCAAGGTCTTTTACGACACGCGCAAATCTTCTCCCCTGCCCGTTCAAGTGGTGGATCTGGGTGCGCCGCTGGGTGCAGGTGGTGGGGATCGGATTGTGAGCCACGAGTCGGCGGAGAGGTGGAAAGTGGAGCCTGGGATGTTTTTGGGGGATGGGGGGTGATGTTTAAAAAAGCAAGGCTGGCCGTTTTTAGTTACTTTAATCCATCAAAGGTCACGTGTCACACTTTCTAAAGATGTCACCCTAGACATTAGAACCTTCAGATCAGAACTGGGATGTCTATCAAGCTCTGAAGTTATATAGTTCATTATTGGTGGGATATCAGCATCTGTTGGCACAAAGAGATATCTAACATCAGATGGATAAAAAGTTAGCCGGGCGTGCTGAGATGCGAGTGCATTGTGATGATCAAGAACGTCAGTAGCGCCATAGTTATTGAATAAAAGATATTCAGGAACATTCTCATGTTGCGGGATATAGCGCCATTCTGACTCTTGGTAAAACTCCTTTGGCACAGGTGTACCATTAACAATTATCCTGCCAATAGTCGGCTTGGAATAAGCAAGAAGATACCGAAGATTCTTGACGGCTTGGCTCTTCTTTTCCTCATCTGGCAAATCGACAGCAATAGTAATCAAAGATTGAAACGCTTGGTGGAGTTGGTTGTTTCCAGTGTAGTAGCTTACTGGATTAAGGTTGTTTCTTGCCCCCCATTCTTTTGTAAGGCCTATGCCAAATGAGCCATAAAAATCGACATGCTCTGCAATTCTCCCTAACGGAATATCACAAAAGCAGACCATTGGATATGCAATGAAATCGTGATCTTTGAAGCCTTGCCACTGGACATCTTCAAAGCAGTATCGCGGCCAAAATCCATAATTCAGTATGGAGAAAAGCACATCCATACTTTTTGTGAAGTGAAATAAGGTACTTGAGCGTGGAAGCATAAAGGTATCCGAATGGCGATCGCCAGCTATTTTATATGTACACCTTATTCTTGCTGTTAACCACCCTGCGAGAATTTGTGCTCATGATGTCTTTGCTAAGAGCGAAAAAATGTACAACACTACAAAAATATAACCAGAGAAGAGTAAGAGCAGCTTACCCCAAAAGAAGAATAATGTTGGCCAATTAGCCCATGTCGGTGCATCGAGCTCATCATCATCTTTTGTTTCTTTTATCTCGTAATAACGTGCAAAGCCACCCCAGAATATACTGCCATATATGTACTGAAGAAGATCAGCAGCTAAAGTCAAGGCAAATAGCACCCCTGCCAACTGCAGCATGGTCGGAACCGAAAGCAATCCACCACTTGTTGTCTTAAAAATCCAAATGAAAGCTATCCCTGCAAAGGAAAGTTGACGAGATATATCGCTAGCCTTAGCAGTGTATGTGTAATAAGTTTCGCGGTAGTCTTTCAGGTTCATTAACTCTGCCTCACCTTCGGACCAGTACTTCTTGTTCTCGATCCTGCGGCAGGCTTCTTCTTTGCTGCAGGCTTCTTAGCGGCTATCTTCTTCTTTGCTGTAGGCTTCTTAGTGCTCACACTCTTCTTGGTTACCATACAGCCTCCCCTTTCCATTAACCAATACTGCTTACTGTAAAACATCAACAAACTGAATGCAACTTTTAAGGGGTCCCAAAACTCCCTTCTACACACTATTTGCTAATTCCATTCTAAAATTAAGCAAATAGATAGCGTCAGAAACTAAAATCGCAAAGGGAACAGCATCGAAGCTAAAGGGGTCAGCATCGCTTAAATTTGGCTGCAGAGGAGATGGAGGGATTGTGTCTGTCTCGCCCCGACGTTTCACTGGGGCGATCCAGCCATTCCGCTAGCGCGGAACCGCAACTACGTTGCGTCCTGCGCGACTGCCCCCGGCAGTCGCTTGTCGAACCCTAGCCCGAACAAGGAAGAGGTCGCCTCATTTTGAAGTGCGCAGTTAGCACAAGCGTAGCGGCTATTCGGAGTTCGCCTGTTCGGGCACGAGGGTTCTCACCCTCCGTCTTTACCCCCCAAAAACAAAAATGCCCCTCACAAGGAGGGGCGTTTTTGTTTTTGGCGGAGATGGAGGGATTCGAACCCTCGATACGGGGTAAACCATATACTCCCTTAGCAGGGGAGCGCCTTCGACCACTCGGCCACATCTCCACATAGCGCGGTTCCGTCATGGTCAGGCAACGTTTCCGCGAGAAGACAGCGATTCTAGCTTTTTCCCTTCCTGGGGTCAATCAAATAGCTTTTCTGCCAATATTTTACCCAACCCACTTACGTGCATTACGGAACATGCGCATCCAGGGGGTGTATTCGCCCCAGCTTTCTGGCGCCCAGGAGTGCTGTACGGAGCGGAATGAGCGTTCCGGATGCGGCATGAGCACCATGAAGCGCCCGTCGGTGGTTGTGACCGCCGTTGTGCCGCCCGCAGAGCCGTTGGGGTTGAGCGGGTACATTTCGGTGGGCTTGCCGGTGTTGTCCACGTAGCGCATCGCGACAAGCGCTTTATCTATATCGCCTTTTTGCGAGAAATTGGCAAAACCTTCGCCGTGCGACACCACAATCGGGGTTTGCAATCCCGCCATGCCCTGGAAGAAAATCGATGGCGATTCCATAATCTCGACCATGACGAAGCGGGCTTCAAACTGTTCGGATTTGTTGCGGGTGAATTTCGGCCAGTGTTCCGCACCCGGAATGATGGGCGAGAGGTTGCTCATCATCTGGCAACCGTTGCAAATGCCGAGTCCGAAGCTGTCTTTGCGCGCAAAGAATTGGGCGAACTGGTCGGAGAGCTTGTCGTTGAACAGAATGGTTTTTGCCCAGCCTTCCCCTGCCCCGAGCACGTCGCCGTAAGAGAAACCACCTACTGCAAGCACGCCTTTGAAGTCATCCAGCTTCGCACGGCCTGCAATCAAATCGCTCATGTGTACATCCACCGAAGTAAAACCGGCTTGGTGCATCACGTAAGCGGTTTCCACATGAGAGTTCACACCTTGCTCCCGCAAAATCGCCACGCGCGGACGCACGCCTTTGGCAATGAACGGCGCGGCAATATCTTCTTGCGGATTGAACGGTACTTTCGGCGTCATGCCGGGATCGGCCACATCGAGAATGCGATCGTATTCCATATCGGCGCACGCCGGATTGTCACGCAGACGTGCAATACGCCAGCTCGTTTCGCTCCACAAGCGGTGCAAAGCCGAACGCGGCTGTGCATAAACGGTATGGCTGTTTTGCCTGAATTCGATTTGATCCAGATCGTTGACCGTACCAATCACATGGCAATCGGAACCCAGATGCATTTCTTGCAGCACCTTGAGCACCGCTTCCTGATCGCTGCGCTTCACCTGAATCACGGCGCCGAGTTCTTCGTTAAAGAGTACCGGCAAAATCTTTTTTGGTGCCTTCACACTGGTGCGATCTTGATCGATCAATGCATCGAGATGTATCGAGAGGCCGCAACGTGCGGCAAATGCCATTTCGCACAAGGTAGCGAACAAGCCGCCGTCGGAACGATCATGGTAGGCCAGCAGTTTGCCTTCACTGTTCAGTTGCTGAATCGCTGCAAAGAAATATTTGAGATCATCCGATCTGTCGACGTCCGGCACCTCGTTGCCGATTTGCTGCATCACCTGCGCCAGCGCCGAAGCACCGAGACGGTTCTTGCCTTTGCCCAGATCGATCAGTATCAGCGAGGTCGCGCCGACATCGGTACGCAGTTGCGGCGTCAGGGATTTGCGCGTGTCAGTGACCGGCGCAAATCCGGTGACGATCAGCGACACCGGCGATGTCACCGCCTTGTCTTTACCTGCATCATTCCAGGTCGTGCGCATGGAGAGCGAATCTTTGCCGACCGGGATGCTGATACCCAGTGCAGGACAGAGCTCCATGCCAACCGCACGCACCGTATCAAACAATGCTGCGTCTTCGCCCGGCTGACCGCAAGCGGCCATCCAGTTTGCAGACAATTTGATGTCGGAAATATCTTTGATTGGTGCAGCAGCGATATTCGTGATCGCTTCACCAATGGCGATACGTCCGGATGCCGCTGCATCAATCACCGCCAGCGGCGTGCGTTCGCCCATCGCCATCGCTTCGCCAAGATAGCCTTCGTAACTCATCGAGGTCACCGCGCAATCGGCCACCGGCACTTGCCAGGGCCCCACCATTTGATCGCGTACGGACAAACCGCCGACGGTTCTGTCACCAATCGTGATCAGGAAAGATTTATCGGCTACGGTTGGCAGTTTCAGCACGCGCTCACAAGCTTCGGCGAGTTCGATTTTATCCAGGTCAATCGGCGGAAAATTCGTTTTGACATGTGACACCTCGCGATGCATCTTGGGCGGTTTGCCAAGCAGCACATCCATCGCCATGTCCACGGGGTTATTACCGTATTGCGGATCGACGACTTTCAGTTGGCGCTCTTGGGTTGCCGTGCCGACGACGGCAAACAGGCAGCGTTCGCGTTCGCACAGTTCTTTGAACAAGGGCAGGCTTTCCGGTGCAATGCCGAGCACGTAACGTTCCTGCGATTCATTGCTCCAGATTTCCATCGGCGCGAGGCCGCTTTCTTCGAGTGGCACCTTGCGTAAATCGAAAATCGCGCCGCGTCCGGCGTCGTTGGTGATTTCAGGGAAAGCGTTCGAGAGACCGCCCGCGCCCACGTCATGGATCGAGAGGATAGGATTGTTTTCGCCCATCGCCCAACACGCGTTAATCACTTCTTGCGCACGACGTTGCATTTCGGGATTGCCACGCTGGACGGAATCGAAATCGAGATCAGCCGTATTCGCGCCCGTCGCCATCGACGAAGCTGCGCTACCGCCCATGCCGATACGCATGCCGGGGCCACCCAATTGAATCATCAAACTACCCGGCGGCAGTGCTTCTTTTTTTGTGAGCTTCGCGGAAATATTGCCGAGACCGCCAGCAATCATGATGGGCTTGTGATAGCCGCGCATCATGCCGCCGACATTTTGTTCGTAGGTGCGGAAGTAACCCGCGAGATTCGGGCGACCGAATTCGTTGTTGAACGCCGCGCCACCGATCGGCCCATCGATCATGATTTGCAGCGGCGATGCAATGCGATCCGGTTTGCCGTAAGTATCGACCGTGGATCGCGCCGCCGTGACGTCCGCTGCATTTTCCCAAGCTTGCACCGCACCGGGAATCATCAGATTGGAAACGGTGAAACCGGTCAAGCCCGCTTTCGGACGCGCGCCGCGTCCCGTTGCGCCTTCGTCGCGAATCTCCCCGCCCGCACCCGTGGATGCGCCAGGGAAAGGCGATATCGCGGTCGGATGATTGTGCGTTTCCACCTTCATCAGGATGTGCGTCAACTCATCCGTTTTTTTGTATTCGTAGCCTTGCTGCGCACCGCGCGAATAAAAACACGGCACGACTGCGCCTTCGATGATCGAGGAATTATCTTTGTACGCGACGACCGTGCCAACCGGATGACATTCGTGCGTGTTCTTGATCATCGAGAACAACGAACGATCCTGGTTCTCGCCATCGATGGTCCAGTCGGCATTAAAAATCTTGTGACGGCAGTGCTCGCTGTTCGCCTGCGCGAACATCATCAACTCCACATCCGTCGGGTTGCGCTTGGCTTTCGTGAACGCATCCAGCAAGTAATCGATTTCATCTTCGGAAAGTGCGAGGCCGAGTTCGATGTTGGCTTTTTCCAGCGCAGCACGACCACCGATCAGCGCATCAATAAATCCCAGCGGCTTCGCTTGCAGCTCACGGAACAGACCTGCAGCATCGTTGCGATTGCGCAGCACCATTTCGGTCATGCGATCATGCAGCAACGCCGCCAGCGCTTGCATATCGGCATCCGAAAGCTTTGCACCCCCCTTCACGCTAATGCGGTAGGACACCCCGCGCTCGATGCGATGCACCTGGTTCAGTCCGCAATTGCGCGCAATATCGGTCGCCTTCGACGCCCACGGGGAAATCGTTCCGAAGCGTGGGATGACGACAAATTCCTCGCCATCTTCTTTCGCCGCGAAAGGATCGCCAAAGGGATCACCATAGGTCAGCAAAGCCTCCAGTCGTTCAACGTCGGCTTTGTCCAAGCGCGACCCAGCATCGATAAAGTGAAGATAGCGTCCGAAGACGGCAGAAACGGCTGGATTGACGGTTTGCAGCGCAGCCAGAAGGCGTTGCGTGCGGAAAGCGGAAAGTGCGTTTGAACCCGAGAGAATCAGCATGGCATGCGCGTGAAATGATGAGCACGACATTATACCGTGTTGACCCGTTTCACCAATGATAAGACCGGTCTTTCTGCCGCTATGACGCTAGGGCTGGGAATGCAGTTCCCGGTGGCGTTTCCTTTGGTAGATGCCCTGGTTGGCTTCATTGATTTGCTTGCGCAGGGCGCGGCGTTCATCCGACGTCATGCGCGCTCTCCTGACCGCCCTTTTACTGCCCTCGCTGGTCGATGCGACTTGGTGCGGAGAATGTCTCTTGTAAACCGTGTCATTGGCAGGCATCAGAAAGCGCCGCTGACGCGGTTGGGGCGCTGCTGTCGGGACGTTCTGGTAATTCCTCGTCATGCGTTGTTGCGTCGCACGTTGCTGCGCGATCACAGTTCGATCCGCCCATTGCCTTTCCTCACCCCGCGCTTCAGGCGGCGGCGTTTGTGCGAACACCTCCCCCAGCCCCAGAAGGAACAGTAAGCAAATCAGGATACGTTTCAAAAATGTCATGTGCACAAAATGGTAAATAAAATCAGGCGATGCAACAAGCCGTGCAAATTGTCCTTTTGAAGTGTAATCCGCATCATGCTCCACCACATGCTCTATATGGTAAAGTTTGTAACGGATTGTAATGTCAACCGGGTTTCGTATTCTATTGCAGCGTTTATGACGCTACCATGCCTCTTATGAACAAACCAAATATAGCACCCGATAGCACTTCTGCAAGCCCCACCCCAACGCAAGGCAAGATTTTGGTTGTCGATGACGACGTCCGCCTGCGCGATTTGTTGCGCCGTTACCTCAGCGAACAGGGCTTTTCTGTCTTTGTCGCTGAAAATGCCCAGGCCATGAACCGCCTGTGGATACGCGAACGCTACGACTTGCTGGTGCTGGATTTGATGCTGCCAGGCGAAGACGGGCTTTCCATCTGCCGTCGTTTGCGTGGTGGTGGCGACAAGACCCCCATCATCATGCTCACTGCCAAGGGTGAGGATCTGGATCGAATTCTGGGTCTGGAAATGGGCGCCGACGATTACCTGCCCAAGCCCTTCAACCCGCGCGAATTGGTCGCGCGCATTCACGCCGTGTTGCGACGCATCGGTCCCGATGAAATTCCGGGCGCGCCATCGGAAACCCCGGAAACCTTCACCTTCGGCGATTTCACGCTTGATCTGGGAACGCGTACCCTGAAAAAGAACGGCGACACCATTTCCCTGACCACTGGTGAATTTTCGGTGCTCAAAGTGTTTGCGCGCCATGCCCGTCAGCCGCTATCCCGTGAAAAGCTGATGAATCTCGCGCGCGGTCGCGAATACGAAGTGTTCGACCGCAGCCTCGACGTGCAAATTTCTCGTCTGCGAAAACTGATCGAGCCAGATCCCACCAACCCGCTTTACATTCAGACAGTGTGGGGGCTGGGTTATGTTTTCATTCCAGAAGGTCAAAAGCAGTAACACGCGTTCCGACATCGGATGAACACCGTTCCGAAAAAACTTACCTGGCTGAAAAGCGGCCTCTTCTGGCGCACGTTTTTCATGCTGGGGTTCCTGGTAACCGTCAGCATGGCGGCCTGGTTCGCCAGCTTGCGCATGGTGGAACGCGCGCCCATCGCCCAGCAAAATGCAGCGCAAGTTATCTCCATTGTCACCATCACCCGCGCTGCGCTAACGCACTCGGATCCGGAACTGCGTCAGGAATTGCTTTTCGATTTGATGAGCAATGAAGGGCTTCGCATCTATCCGCTGGAAGCTACAGATAAAATCGAGCCGCCACCGGATGATGATCTCGTCAAGACCATGCATGAAATCGTTCGCAGCAAACTCGGGGCAAACACCAAGTTTGCCCGCATGGTGAATGACACGCCCGGTTTCTGGGTCAGTTTCAAACTGGCAGAAGATGACGAATACTGGCTGGTGCTGGAAAGAAAACGCATGCAGCGCATCTCTGGCATGCAGTTGCTGGGCTGGCTCATCGCCATGTTGGTCGTATCGCTTCTGATGGCGGCCATTATTTCCGGACTGGTCAGCCAACCACTCACACAACTGGCGCTGGCATCGCGCAGACTCGCCAAGGGGCAACAACCGGACCCGTTGCCGGAAAGCGGCACCAGCGAAGTGGCGGAAGCCAATCGCAGCTTTAACCAAATGGTGGAAGATCTCAATCGCATCGAATCGGATCGCGCCGTGATTCTGGCCGGCATTTCGCATGACTTGCGCACGCCACTGACGCGCTTGCAACTGGAAATTGAAATGGCGAATCTGTCAGAGGCGGAAAAGAATGGCATTCATTCTGACATCCAGCAAATGGATGCGATCATCGGGCAATTCCTCGACTACGCGCGCCCCGCCGATCCGATGGCTTACACCACTCCCGTTGATGTGACCGTCATTTTGCGCGAAGCCATCCGCGAAGCGGAAAGACGTCCGGATGTGCGCGTCATGCCAAACATTCAGGAAGGCGTCAGCGTGATGGGCAATGCAACGGATTTACGTCGCGTGATCAACAACCTGCTGGAAAATGCACACCGATACGGACGCACCCCAACAACGGGAATGTGCGAAATCGATGCAAGCTGCATCCTGCAAAACAACGTGGCCATCATTGAAATTTCAGATCGCGGCGTGGGTGTGCCTGATGAAGAAAAGGCGCATCTGCTGCGCCCCTTCACGCGTCTGGATACCGCACGCAGCCAGGCCAATGGCGCGGGTCTTGGATTGGCCATTGTGGATCGCATCATCAAACGACATGGCGGCACGCTAGAATTACTGGATCGGGACAGAAGCAGGAAAACAGGCGGGTTGACCGTCAAGATCACCTTGCCTGCGCAACGCAGAACCTGACATTCATTTTGTCCTGGTCAGCACCGCAGCAAAAAACCCGTCAGTCTGATGGATGTGCGGGAACAACTTCAAGTAATCTTCCATTTCGAGCGGAATTTTTTGCTCTGCGAGCACTTCCTTCATGGGTACCAGAGCGAACTCCGGGTGCGTTGCCATAAACTGTTCGACGACGTCCTCATTCTCTTCTTTCAGCAAGCTGCACGTGGCATACACCAGCCGGCCGCCAGGTTTGATCATGCGTGCCGCAGAAGCCAGAATGGCTTTCTGTTTTTCCTGCAATTCCATCACGCCTTCCGCGTCCTGTCGCCACTTGACGTCGGGATTGCGGCGCAAGGTTCCCAATCCGCTGCATGGCGCATCGACTAACACGCGATCCATCTTGCCAGCCAGTCGCTTGACCTTGATGTCGTTTTCGTTGGCAATGCGCACTGGATGGATATTCGACAAGCCGCTGCGCGCAAGTCGCGGTTTCAACTTCGCCAGGCGTTTATCAGAAATGTCGAATGCATACAGACGACCGGTGTTGCGCATGATGTCGCCCAATGCTAGCGTCTTCCCGCCCGCACCCGCACAAAAGTCCGTTATCATTTCGCCGCGCTTGGCACCCACAATGAGTGACAGCAACTGGCTGCCTTCATCCTGCACCTCGATGGCACCGCTCTTGAAAAGTGTCATGTTTTGCAGCGCGGGTTTTTTCAGTATGCGCAAACCAAGGGGCGCATAGGCCGTCGGTTCACATGCAATCGGCGCAGTTTTGAGTGCGGCCACCACCTCGTCGCGCGTAGCCTTGAGCGTGTTCACACGCAAGTCGAGTGGCGCTTGTCGATTGAGTGCTTCCGCAAGCTGCATGGTTTCCGCTTCACCATATTGCGCAACGAGTTTATCGAAAAGCCATTGCGGCAACTCTGCGCGCACGGAGGGCGGCAACAAGGAACGATCGATTTTCAAAATGCTCTCAAGCCACTCAGACTCTTCCGTGGAGAGTCCACCGAGTGCATCCACGCCAGCTGTTTCTGCCAAGCCCAGCAAGGCCATGCGACGCATGGTGGTGCTGCCTTGACCGGAAAAATCGGTATAAAAACGCTTGTTGCGCAAGACAGCATAAACCGCTTCGGCAATCACACCGCGTTCGCGTGAACCGAGTTTGGAATGCATGCGGAAATAGTACGAAAGGGTGCCATCGGCGGGACCAGACATGCGAAGCACTTCGCGCAGCACTTCTTCAGTGTTGACAATAATCCAGGGGGGAAGTCTCACAAATAACCTTGCTAAAAATAATACGGATCAATCTTGCACGAGAGCGATGCCGCCCTCAAGCCTGACTTTTCCTTCAATGAACCAGCGAATCGCTCGCGGATAAATAATATGCTCTTGTTCAAGCACACGCGCACCCAGCGTGTTTTCGGTATCGTCTGGCAACACCGGCACTGCTGCCTGTGCAACAACAGGACCGTGATCAAGTTCCACATCTACGAAGTGCACGGTTGCGCCATGCACCTTCACCCCCATCTTCAATGCCTGCTGGTGTGTGTGCAAGCCCTTGAAACTCGGCAGGAGTGACGGATGAATGTTCATCATGCGTCCTGCGTAATGATTGACGAAAGCTTCGGTCAGTATACGCATAAAGCCGGCGAGCACGACCAGATCCGGCGCATAACGGTCGATTTCTTTTTGTAACGTGGCATCGAAGGCTTCACGCGAAGAAAAACTTTTGCTCTCCACCACTGATGTCGCAATGCCATGAGAAGCGGCAAACGCCAATCCGGCTGCATCAGCGCGGTTGCTGATGACGGCAGCAATGCGCGCAGGCCATTTTTCTTTTTGCGCGGTGCGCACAATAGCCTCCATGTTGCTGCCACGCCCTGAAATCAGGATAACGATATTTTTCATTGCTGCATTCAAATAAGGGTACGTAAAATAAAGACACCAAAAATTAAAAAGCCGACCAACTGGTCGGCCTGGCCTGCAAAACCAAGCTGGCCGTCTTAGGTGAAGGAGTAAAACACCCGAAACGCGACTTTTTTGTCAGCCCAGAAGTCTGCTGCATCACGGAAAACATCCAGCAGCTTTTCGCGTGCTTCCTTATCGAATTTCGTCGTCTCCGGTATTTGCTCCAGCACAACCACAAAACCAGGTTGCGCTCCCGCCTTGTGCGGCAAGTCCGTCAGGCAATCCGACAAAGCATCATAATTTTTGCCAAAATGTTTGGGGAAGTGAAACGACTGCGCAATCGTCATCAAGACTTGCTGCTTCGTCGTCGCCTCCGCGCAATGCGCGTACAGAAAATGCTGCTCCATCCGCGCGGCTTCCGCTTGCAAATCGGAAACACGAAATGCGCGAATGGACTGCACCAGATTGGATGGCACATTCGCAAGCAAATTCACTTCTGCCTGTGGTTCAGTCCTCAACATGTCCTCAGTCATTCTCTGATGCGACGGAATGTCGCATAATGATCCGCTGTGTAATAGTATTGCGCTGCTGGCGATTTGCCGCCTGCCACGATACGACGCGCGCCGCGATTGCGTACTCCAGGCGTTTTCACCGTGTACTCGCGGTAATAGCCGCGTTTTTGCTTGGGCAAACTGCCTTCGTAATTTCCAAAAGTCTTCCCATCCTTCTCATAGGGAAATGGGCCGCCCTGTTTAATCAGCACCAAGGTTTGCCGCGCCTCTGGTGGCAAGCGGAAGACGGCGACATCCCCTACTAGCCCCTTGGCATGTACTCCCGCAGCAAACAGTAAACCCAGTGCCAGGAACTGCCATTTTTTCAACAAACGTCTTGTCATTTTGAGTGATGAAAAAAGGAAGTTGCTATTTCTACAAAAAGTGGCGACTTGCCAAAGCGTTAGATTAGCGTTTTGCACTTCAGTAATCAACTCGTCATGTCAGCCAATGCAAAAGAACGACACATTTAATGCCCTTCAGCAGCGGAATGACCCCCTGTCACACGCGCTAAACCGGCCAGATCCTTCCAGGTTTGAACCGCCTCAAAACGATTGCTAAGTAGCAACTCTTGGATCGGCATTGCCTGCTCAAAACCATGCTCCACTAGGAGCCACCCGCCCGATTCGAGATAATCTCTCGCTCCTGCGGCAAGCGCACGATACGCAGACAAGCCATCGCCATGATCGGTTAGCGCATTGGCCGGTTCAAAGCGCAAATCTCCTTGCGTCAGGTGCGGATCATTCGCTGCGATATACGGCGGATTGGAAACGATCACGTCAAAACGATCCTCTTCGCCAAAGCCTGCATACCAGTCGCTTGGCAAGAAACGAATGGCGTTTTGTCGACCTGACAGGATCCGATCCGCATTGTCTTGCGCAACCCGCAGCGCGGCCAGGCTGACATCGCTTGCCACCACGCTGACATCGGGTCGCGCATGCGCAATCGCAATGGCAATCGCACCGGATCCCGTTCCCATGTCGAGCACACGCCCCCCTTGCGGCAAGCGCGCTATTGCCAGGTCTACGAGCAATTCCGTTTCCGGCCTCGGAATCAACACATCCGGCGTCACATGAAATGCCAAACCGTAAAATTCTCGCGTACCAGTAAGGTAGGCAATAGGTTCACCGGCAAGCCGCCGGTTGAATAAATCGGCAAGCCCTTGCGCTTCCTCTGCCGTAACGACACGTTCGGATTGTGCAATCAGTTGCGCGCGCGTCAACTGAAGTGCGTGGCACAACAGAATACGGCGCTCGAGTGATTCGAGCGCCGTGCGTTTTTGCAGCTCGTGCAAGGTCACGCCAGAGAGCTCCTCCGGCAAAACCATCATCGCACGCGAACAAACAGGATCATGAGACACAGTGCGCTAATGGCGCCGAAAATGAGAAGCGACCATTCCGGAATGGAAAACATCAAAATGCGAAACCGCTCATTCACGCAAGCCACATCTACATGGAACATGGCGGGGAAAACTTTTGCCGTGATCAGATGATTGAGAATGCCATCCAGAGAGTTGAAAGCGCATGCCACGCTTCGCTTGCTGATATGCCACACTTGCCAGCCAGCGGTGCCTGCGCCGCACAGCGAGAGGAACAAAGCGGAAACTGCGCCGGTGCGGGGGGCATTGAAGAACGCACAAACGATGCTGGTCACCACGAGCAGCGTGAGTGCGTAACGCTGCACCACGCACAACTGGCATGTCTTGATGCCGTTGAAATATTGCAGATGCATCGCATAGCCCAGCACGGCCATGCCCGCAAGCGCAATGAGGTAAAGCAGATTTTTTTTCATGACATAACCTTAGGCGGGATAACGTCCGTCAATTCACCCCGGAACGCATGAGATAGTCTATTCAAAAAAAACCGCAAAACTTGCCCGGACGCAGAGTTTTTTTGACAATCTCTCCAAAATCCAACAGTTCCCGTCAGTTGCTATCCGCCAACTCGGCCAGCAGTTCCGCCTGGCGTTCAATTGCCAGCGCATTTGTCAAATCATCCAGATCACCATCCATGATGAAATCCAGCTTGTAAAGCGTCAGATTGATGCGGTGATCGGTCATGCGTCCCTGAGGAAAGTTGTAAGTGCGGATGCGTTCGCTGCGATCCCCCGAACCTATCAGGCTCTTGCGCGTCGCGGCTTCTTTCGCCTGTTGCTCGCGCGTCTTCGCATCCATGATGCGCGCAGCAAGCACCGATAAGGCACGCGCCTTGTTCTTGTGCTGGCTACGGTCGTCCTGACATTCAACGACTATCCCCGTCGGCAAGTGCGTAATGCGCACGGCGGAATCCGTCTTGTTTACGTGCTGCCCGCCTGCGCCGGAAGCACGATAGGTATCGATGCGAAGGTCCGCAGGATTGATATCGACTTCATCCACTTCGTCCGCCTCCGGCATCACCGCCACGGTGCAGGCCGAAGTGTGAATGCGTCCTTGCGCCTCGGTTGCCGGTACGCGCTGTACGCGATGCCCGCCCGATTCATACTTGAGTTTCGAATAGGCGCCATGTCCCACGATCCGCACAATCACTTCCTTGTAGCCACCGAGATCCGAGGCGGATTCCGAGATGACTTCCACCTGCCAGCGATTGCGCTCAGCGTAACGCGTGTACATGCGCAGCAAATCGCCGGCAAAAAGCGCGGACTCGTCACCGCCGGTGCCTGCGCGAATTTCCAGAAAGATGTTTTTGTCGTCGTTCGGGTCTTTGGGCAAGAGCATTTTTTGCAACTCGCCGCCAAGACTATCCATGCGCGCCTTGGCGGATTCAATTTCTTCCTGCGCAAATTCCTTCATCTCCGGATCGGCCTGCATCTCTTGCGCGGCCTTCAAATCATTTTCTGCTTGGCGATAGTCGTTGAACAGCGCAACCAGCGGCGAGAGTTCCGCGTGTTCGCGCGTGAGCTTCAAATAATTGTCGCGGTTCGACGCGACGCCTTCCTGCATCAGCAGTTCATTAACTTCGGTCAGTCGGTTCGCCACATTGTCGAGTTTGGCGAGCATGGAGGGGGTCATATGGGATTTCTAAGTAAACTGGAGAAAAGACAGGGCATCAATTATTCGTGACGCATTATAGCGGACGTGCGATCCGGCTCACGACCCGCCACTTCCCAACTTTTCCAGCACATAGCCATAACCGTATACCGGCACAATGCGAAATGCCGGGTCGTTCTGCAAGCCCAATTTGTTTCGCACACGCGAGACATGCGTATCCACGGTTCGAGACGAAGCATCGGGTTCCTTGCTCCACAAGGTTTCCAGCAAAGTCGTGCGCGAAAGCGGCTGATTGAGATGCCGAAAAAACATCATGGCCAGTTCGAATTCCTTGTGCGTTAGCGTAATGACCTCGCCATTGCGACGCAGCGTGCCAGAAATGCTGTCGAAAACAAAAGCATCCATTCGTAATTGCGCACGCCCCATCTTGTCCGGCCAGGCACGCCGCAGTAAAACATTGACGCGCAAAAGCAGATCGGATCGCCGCACTGGGAGTGTCAGATAATCATCCAGTCCTGCCGCGCCCCACTCCGCCACATCCTCCGGGAAACAAAGGCTCGCATCCAGCAATGCCAGCACGGGCAAGCTTCCGGATGTCGCCTCTTTGGCAGCGCGCAAGCATGTCAGCACATCGCGTCCGGATGTCGGCACGCACACCAGCAACAAGTCGCAGACGTCGCCTTTCAATTTGTCGAGCAGTGCTTTTGGCGTCTCGATCACGCTGCACGCATGACCGCCTGCGCGCAATACTGCGCAAACCTTGTCGGATTCTTTTTGATGCTCAAAGGAAAGGATGGTAATTTTCATCACTACTGGCTGCCTCAGCCACCTCGCTATGCGTAATTTTTTCGAATTTTCCGAGCTAAACGCTGGAAATTGTAACCGTTACCATTAAAATGCGGTTTCTGGCAAAGAAAACAGTATCTCTAAAGGATCTTCTATCGAACGCTTTTAAACACTTTTTTATTAAGGTACTCAAAATTGGAAACACACATCAAACACGCTCAGTTTTCTCGCAATCTGGTGATGGTTGGTTTTGGCAGCATTGGTCGCGGTGTGTTGCCGCTACTGCTCAGACACATCCAGATGGATCCTTGGCAAATCGTGATTTTCGCACCAGAAGGCGATCCAGAAGGCATCGCACGAAAATATGGCGCGACCTGCGAGCGCAAGGCTATCACGAAAGAAAATTACAAAGCCGTGCTTGAACCGTACCTGAGCAAAGGCGACTTTCTGGTCAATCTCTCCGTGGATGTTTCCAGTCTCGCACTCATTGAATTGTGCTGGCAGCGCGAAGCGCACTACCTCGACACCTGCATTGAACCTTGGCCCGGCGGTTATACTGATCCATCGCTGACCCCATCGCAGCGTTCCAATTACGCGCTACGTGAAAAAGCACTCGAGTTTGGCCGCGACAAGCACAAGGGTCCCACTGCCGTCATCTCGCAAGGCGCGAACCCCGGCCTCGTTTCTGCCTTCGTCAAGCAAGGCTTGATGAACATCGCGCTCGACAATGGTCTGACCACCAAACGCCCCGCCACGCGCGAAGGCTGGGGCAAGCTGGCGCAACAACTCGGCATCAAGGTGATTCACATCGCGGAACGCGACACCCAGGTTGCCTCCCTTCGCAAGCGACGCGGCGAATTCGTCAATACCTGGTCGATCGATGGATTCGTCAGCGAAGGCATGCAGCCCGCCGAACTCGGCTGGGGCAGCCATGAAAAATACTGGCCAACAGAAGCGCGACGCCACGGTTATGGCAGCGACGCGGCAATTTATCTGGATCGCCCCGGCATTTCCACACGCGTACGGAGCTGGACGCCGATCGAAGGACCGTACCACGGCTTTCTGATCACCCACAATGAAGCCATTTCGATTGCCGACTACCTGACGGTCAAGGAGAGTGGCCAGGTCGTCTACCGCCCCACCGTACATTACGCCTATCATCCCTGCGACGACGCGGTACTCTCAATTCACGAACTCGCGGGCAAAAATATGCAAATGCAAGCCAACACCCGATTGATTCGAGATGAAATCCTCACCGGCATCGACGAACTCGGTGTGCTTCTCATGGGGAACAAGGAGGGCGTGTACTGGTATGGCTCACGTCTTTCCATCGAAGAGGCGCGCAAGCTCGCTCCACACAACAATGCCACCAGCTTGCAAGTGACGGCAGGCGTGCTGGCCGGTGTCATCTGGGCACTGCAAAATCCGGATCTCGGCGTAGTGGAACCGGACGACATCAACGATATTGCGATGCTCGAAGTGGCGGAACCCTACCTCGGTGAAATCGTTGGTATCTGGGGAGAGTGGACACCATTACAGGATCGCACAGCACTCTTCGAAGAAGACATCGACAACGACGACCCCTGGCAATTCAAGAACATCATCGTCAAATAATCAATCAGGTTGGGGCAACCCAACCTGAACCATGTCGATTTATCTTTTTGGCTTTGTCACAAACCTGATCGTCAAATGGCTGCCATCGCAAAACGGCGAATTGCCTGTTGCGCCGCACCGGCATAAGGCGGCTGTTTCTGTGGTCTCCATCTCGACACCATTTTCATCGATCACGACAAAGGCTCCACTGACCAGCAAAGGGCCGTCCCGGGCAAGTTGAATAGTCGTCACGGTTTGCGCTTGCCCGTTTTTGGCCTCGTCTGCCGACATCTCCCGCCCTTCCAGCACGTATTTCAGCGCACGGGAAGGGCACTTGTCGATCGTCGATGCGATTTGACTAACAGTGGCCGCCGCTACTTGAATCCAGGGTTTACGCCGCGTGTCAAAAACCGCCGGAAGCGATTTCAGACAAACCGCTGAATGAATGCACAGGTTTGGATCAAACGTCACCGTGATGCCGGTCGCTTGATAAGTTTGAACGGGTTTCATGCTCTTCTCCCTCATCCTTGTCACATAGGGATCAAACAAGGCCAACACGTACGATAGCACTTGGTCATGATACGACAGTTCTTCAGTCACCATCAAGACATGGCGGCGACGGCAAAAAATATGCGGACGCTCCCCTTTTTGCACCCCGGTTGAATGTCGATGAGGCTATACTACCCCCATTCCGAGTGGCAATCAGTTAATCATTTATTCAGGAAAGGGGAAAAAATGTCCAGTGCTTCCAAAAAGCCCTCATTCCGGTTCAAAAAACAGGAGCATTACGAAGGCGAAACCATTTTCGGAGGTTGCGGCTACGTTAACCGCAACGTCATTTTTGTCCTGAGGAGAACCAAGGGCTACATCGTTTATCGAGACAAGTGGGGCAAAGTATACAAAACCAAAAGAATGTTCCACAAAAAATGTGAATTTTTTCGGAACAGTTTTGAGAGCTTCTACGCCGATTCAGTAGGAGAACAAATGTCTTTCCTAATCAAATAGGCATTTACCAAAAAGCGATTAGTCGATTGTCGCGAAACCTGACTGCCCGCGTCTTCGTAAAGATCGCGGGTTTTTTCATGCCTCAAAACGTCAGGACTTTGTCACTCTCCACCACCCACTCGGACAATGCCTGCATCGTCGAACGTTCTGCTCCTTCAAAATACGGTTCATTCTTGTAAATGCCGCACCGCGCCATGCACGTGCCGCACACCTTGACCGGCACTCCTTGCCCAATCAAGTCTTTGAGCATCTTGGACAAATCCTGGTCGTAGCCGGGCGGCGGCGTACAAACATCGCGCGCCATATCCACAGCGTCGTTCATCAGGAAAATTCGAACCTGTTGTCCGTTTTTGGACAACTGCCCCGCCAAGCGTAAACCATTCCACGTTACATCTGTACCGTCGTAGGGCTCATGGTTAAAAATAATCAGGATTTTCATGTTCGTCTCCGCTCTGGGGTCAATGACATGGACAGTCTATTGCAGTGACTTGCCCAAGAAAAGAAAAATAGTACTGGGGATGTGGGTATTGGTAAAGATTAACTACGTAAAACAGCTCAGAAAGCAAAAGCACATGCCAAGCGCGTGGAATCATGGTGAGGAAAGGCTTAAAGGACTGGCTGTGCAAAAAAATGAATACCGCGTCAGGATTCACTTGTTTCATCTTCAGCCGCAACCTTTTCCAAAGAAAACATATCCCACGTGGCGATGAACAAGGCTGCAATCACCGGACCCATAATGAATCCATTCAGGCCGAAGGTGGCAATACCCCCCAGTGTCGAGATAAACACAACATAGTTCGGCATTTGCGCATCACCGCCAACCAATATGGGGCGCAGAATATTGTCGATCAATCCAATCACCAGTATGCCGTAAGCAATCAATGTAACGCCTTGCCAAATCGAACCGGTGATGAGGAAATAGATCGCTACAGGTGCCCAGATAACGGACGCCCCAACCGCTGGCAACAAGGACATGAGCGCCATCATGACGCCCCACAACATCGGCCCCGGTATCCCCAGGAACCAGAACATCACCCCGCCCAATCCGCCCTGAATCGCTGCCACAAAGATATTGCCCTTTACCGTGGCGCGAATCACAGTGGTAAATCTGGAAAACAGTAGCTGCTTATGCGCTTCATGCATGGGGATCATCCGCTTTATCTTCTGCGTCAACAGGTGACCATCACGCAGCAAGGCAAACAGCAAGTACAACATGATGCAGATACCAATGGCGAATATGGCTGTATTTTGTCCAATGTTCAGCACCTTGGAAGTGATATACATGCCTCCTTTAGTGGCCGCAACTGACAAAGTCTCTCGCAAAGTGGAAAAGTCCCCTAATCCAAACCTGGACAGGAGATCGGCCAGCCAAGTCGGCAGGGACGCAATGCCTTGTTGAAAGTAAACGTCGAGGTTCAACTCGCCGGATTTAATTCTTTCATAAAATCGTGATCCATCTTGTATCAATGATGCGGCGACCAACACCAATGGGATGAATACAGCGAACAGAATCACTAGGAGCGTAGTGAATGCGGCCAAATTGCGTCTTCGTCGCATTATCAGAAGGAGCCTGCGTTGCACCGGCGAAAAAATGATTGCCAAAACAATGCCCCACAATATCGACTCATAGAACGGAAGCAAAACCCACGCGAAAGCAAGGGTCACGGCAACCAGTAAAAAGTGCAATGTCTGACGCTGAAGCTTGTCGTGCGGTTCGTTCATTGGATATTCCGATGTTGAACTTCTGTATGTGAGGAAAACCCGGAATGTCGCGCTACTGTGCACGGCCATCGATTGTCTTATTGACCGCGTGCAACATTAGCGCTGCATAAAATAGCACACTATTGCCAATGTCTTGCTTTTCGGCACACGTATATTGCAATTAAACGCTAAACACAGTAACGGAACGGCAAATGACTATTCTCACGATCCTTGCGCAGTCGCAAAGAAAATCATTAAAAAAACCGAAGGCTCTAAAAAATGGTTCATAGTGAGCGCTGGAATTCGTCCTTGATTATCGTTTCTGCCTGAATTGCAAAGGAGTATCCTATATGAAACTTTCAAAATATTTGTCTACTTTTTTCTTCGCTGTCATTCTGACGACCTTGGTGGGCTGCGCATCGTCTTCCAAACAAGAAGGCACCGGAGAATACATAGACGACACCGTGATTACGACGAAAGTGAAGGCGGCCATTGTCAAAGAACCGAAACTGAAATCCGCCGAAATCAATGTCGAAACTTTCAAAGGTGTCGTACAACTCAGTGGCTTTGTCAGCTCTCAGCAAAGCATCAGCAGAGCGGTCGAGATTGCGCGCAGCGTCAAGGGCGTGAAATCCGTCAACAATGATATGCGACTGAAATATTGAACGTCAGCCGCGTCGCCAACCCTGGAGTGAAAATATGCTTGAAACTATCGCGATTATTCTGATTGTCTTGTGGCTGCTTGGCCTGGTTTCGTCCTATACCATGGGGGGATTTATTCACGTACTTCTGATCATCGCAGTCGTGGTCATCCTAATACGCCTCATCCGTGGCAAACGCCTTTGATCACTCTGAAACCACACGCTGTGACATGACCTAAAAGTAATGGCTCAAATGGTGGAAAGCATGGTCGCGTTATTCCGGGCAAAAATACTTCATGACGATCTCGTCAGATGTACTTGCGCCGATAGGGGTACGACGATTTGAGACCTAAATTTTACCGAGTGCCACTTCGACATGGTGCTCATTTCGGTCGTCCACAAGCGGGATCATGCCCTGCGTTCTTCCACTTGCATCAACGATGACTTCACCTAAAACCCCATCCACCGTCACACTGACCACCTGTTCCGACGCTTCACCCACACGCTTGAGGCTGATATGATAAAACGTCTCGCGATAACGGTAGTGGATTTTGTATGCATCCCAGTGCGCCGGGATGCACGGTGCAATACGCAACTTGTCCACATCCAGTTGCAAGCCCAGTAGCGTTTCCACGGTCAGCCGATACATCCACCCTGCAGCGCCGGTATACCAGGTCCACCCGCCACGTCCTGTGTGCGGTTCGGTTCCGTATATGTCTGCGCACATGACATAGGGCTCGACCTTGTAACGCGCAATGTCTTCCGGTTTACTTCCGTGGTTGATCGGGTTCAGCATGGCAAACAATTCCCACGCGCGCTCCTTATCCCCCATCATGGCAAAGGCCATCGTGGTCCAAATCGCGGCATGGGTATATTGACCGCCGTTCTCGCGCACACCGGGCACGTAACCCTTGATGTAGCCCGGCTCAAGATCTGATCGATCGAAAGGCGGATCGAGCAATTGGATCATCTGTGCGTCGCGTCGTACCAGGCGCTTGTCCACCGCGGCCATGGCCTGATGCGCGCGCGCGGGATCGCCGCCGCCCGAGATGACGGACCAACTCTGGCTGATTGAATCGATTTGGCATTCTTCATTTTCCGCCGAACCCAAGGGGGTGCCGTCATCAAAATATGCGCGACGATACCATTCCCCATCCCAGGCATTGGCTTCAATATTGCCAAGCAAGAGTGAAGCCTGTGTCGTGCAAATTCCGGCAAAGGTTTCATCACCGTGCTGACGCGCCAGAATGGAAAACTGCTGAAGATTTTTGTAGAGGAACCAGGCCAGCCAAACGCTTTCGCCCTTGCCATCCTGACCAACAAGATTCATACCGTCGTTCCAGTCACCGCAGCCCATCAGCGGCAAGTTGTGTTCGCCAAAACGCAAGCCATGTTTCATCGCACGCACGCAATGCTCATACAAGCTGGCTGATTGAACCGAACGTTGCGGCTGATCGTAATACGCTTCCTGATCGGGACTCAACTCGCGGCCTTCCAGAAAATGCACGACTTCGTCGAGTACCCCTATATCGCCAGTCGCCATCACATAACGGCAGGTTGCATACGGCAACCAAAGATAATCGTCGGAAAAGTGCGTGCGCACCCCTTGTCCACTTGGCGGGTGCCACCAGTGCTGCACGTCGCCTTGAAGAAACTGGCGCTCTGCACAACGAATCAACTGCTCACGCGCAAGCCAAGGAGTCGCATGGATCAGTGCCATGGTGTCCTGCAATTGATCGCGGAATCCATAAGCACCGCCCGACTGGTAATAGCCGCTGCGCCCCCACAATCTGGAGGAGAGCGTTTGATAAAGCAGCCAGCCATTGGCCAACACATCCAGCGCCTTATCCGGCGTTTCCACATGCACCGCACCCAGGGCACGGTTCCAGTATGCCCAAACGGTTTCCAGCGCCTGTCGTGCGCCCTCCGGCCAGCCGTATTGATGAATGAATTGTCGCGCTTCTTCATTATTGAGCGCCGCACCAAAGACAAACACGATCTCGGTCTCCGCCCCATCTTCCAACTCAATGTGCGTCTGTATCGCTGCGCATGGATCAAGGCCAGCACCCGTATTGCCCGACAAACGCCTGCGGCGCATCGCTGCCGGACTGGCCATTGATCCGTTGCGTCCCAGGAATTCTGCACGGTTTCCCGTCACCGAACGCGACGACGCACTGACATGCGCAAACACAACGCGATTGGCACATTCTCGACCGTATGCATTGCGCGCAAACAGTGCGCCACTGTGCGGATCCGTTTCGGTAACGATGTGCATCATGTTGCCGTGTCGCCACTCGCCTAGCACCAACTCCCAATATCCTGCCAGTGACAGTTTCCGGAACCGTCCGGAATGATTACGCAGTTTGATGACCGCAAACTTCACCGGCGCATCCATAGCGACATAGTTGTGAAGTTCCGATGAGATGCCGGATTCGTAATGCTCGAACACGCTGTATCCAAATCCATGTCGACACACATACCCGGAGCGGCTATGAACCGGCAAAGGCGTCGGCGACCAGAATGCGCCTGTTTCGTCGTCGCGAATGTATATCGCTTCACCGCTACTGTCGCTGATCGGATCGTTGTGCCAGGTGGTCAAGCGGAATTCATGGGCATTCTCTACCCAGGTATAGGCACTACCGCTTTCACTCACCACCGTGCCGATGAACGGACTGGCGATGACATTGACCCACGGCGCTGGCGTCGTCTGCCCCGGTTCGAGCGTGATGACGTATTCATGTCCGTCCGACGTAAACCCACCGAGTCCATTGCTAAAAATACGCTCTGGCACGGATAGCGGATAGTTTAATTCGTGCTCCGGATGCAGCAAGGATTCCAGAGGGTCTGATACCCGCTCTCCCGACTGACGACGTTCCACATGATCAGCCAACGTCTCCGAATGATCATCCAGCACGATCCGGGCAACCGTCTGGAACAATACTCTGTCTTCCTCCGAAAACTCGTCAGCACGCCGAACGAATACGCCACCCGGCTTGTCGAAAACTTGCGCATCAGAGCTAGCGTTGATCAGCCCCATGATTTGATCATGCAACACTGCGCGATAGCCAGAGAAATCCTCGTTCACAATCACAAGATCAGCAATCAAGCCTTTCATTCGCCAATAGATATGCGCTTGCAAGACTTGTTTAAGGAATTCAATACGGTTCAAATCGCCAATGTGTATCAAGATGATCGGCAAATCGCCTGAAATGGCAAAGCGCCACAGTCGAGACTGACCAAGGAGGTTACGCGCAATAATGCTGGGCTTGGCGCGGCGAACAGCATGACTGTAAATAACGGAAGTGGCCAGACGACCATAGATCTGCGCATCCGCTTCTGTCGCATTGAGATGACGCAGCACTTCTTGACTGTGAAACCACGCCATCTCAAAAGCGCGCTCAACAAAATGGCGATCACAGTATTTATCCAGCAAAGCCAATGCGGCTTCGCGCGTTTCTGCGACGCCTGAGATAATCTGCACGGTCGCCGATTCATCGGTCAACAAGGTGATTGTGCGGCGAATCGCCACAACCGGATCAAGTACCGATCCATCTGTGTTCGACAAGGGTGAGCGTTTGTTGCTTCTGTCCATAGCAATAGGATCGGCCGCCGTTCGACCGCGCCCAATGAATTTTGCCCGATCAGTTTCATAAGACGGCTCGCTTGTCACCGCACCGGGTGCAGCCATCAGGTGAAACATCCACGGCATCGACTCCCCCGGCGTACGACTACGTCGTCTGCAAAGGATCGCCTGCTTATCTGGAAGAATCTCCGTTTGCACGAATAAATTGCTGAAGGCGCGATGTGCCAAATCAGCATTTAATGGTGCCAACACCACTTCTGCGTAACTCGTCACTTCAATAGTGCGCGTGTGAGAAGACTGATTGGTCAGTGAGACACGACGTATTTCAACGTCGTCTTCCGGTGAAACGCATATCTCTGTGCGTGTTTCGATCTCCTGATCGCGTCGCCGATATTCTGCGCGTCCTTGCACGAAAACCGCCTCATAATAATCGGCTTTCCGTAGGGTCGGTTGATGCGCGGCTGACCAATAGCGACTTGTGTCGCTGTCGCGCAAGTAAATGAAGGTGCCCCAGGAATCGGTCGTACCGTCCTCGCGCCAACGGGTGACCGCCAGATCACGCCAACGGCTGTAACCGCCACCGGCATTACTCGCCATGACGTGATATCGGCCATTGGACAACAAATGCACTTCCGGAATCCGCGTCTGCGGATCAGCAAACACTCGCATGATAGAACCAGGTTCCACGGCAGGCGGGCGCGCAGCCGTACTCACTTCCGCTGCGTGAGGATGCAAGGTCGCGCCCCGCTTCGGCACACGCTCCTGCAACAACAATTCCGTCGCGCGCATGATGGGGGATGACATGAATCGGCGCTGCATCGGCTGATTCAGTAATACATGTTCAAACGCCAGCAAACTCATGCCCTGGTGATGCGCCATAAAGCTTCGAACAATGGCACTGTTTTTTCCGCGCGGCACACGCGATGGCGTGTAATCGACTGCTTCGTAAAATCCGTAAGCGCCCATTAAGCCATTCGCTGCCAACGCCTGCAAATTGCGACACGCTTCGCGCGGCATCACCATGAGTGCCAGTGCGCTCGCATAAGGTGCGATAACGAGGTCATCGCCTAATCCTCGCTTGAAGCCCAGCCCTGGCACACCAAAAGCGCGATACTGATAGACCTGATGAATATCGGTCGCGTTATAGCAAGATTCGGAAATCCCCCATGGCACAGCGCGTTGCTGACCATATTCAATCTGCCGCGAAACAACCGCCTTGCAAGTCTGATCCAGCAAAGTATTTTCGTAACTCGGCATGATCAGCTGGGGCATGAGGTACTCGAACATCGAGCCACTCCACGAAATCAGGCTGACATTGCCGGCATGACTGGTCAGCAAACGACCCAGCAAGAACCAATGCTTTTGCGGAATCTGTCCCTGTGCAATCAGCAGAAAACTGGCAAGACGCGCTTCCGACGCCAGCAAGTCATAACAGGAAGGATCACGACGCCGTTCCCCCACGTCGTAACCGATACTCAGCAAACCACTCGATGTATCGTAAAGAAATTCAAAATCCATCGCGGACAGTTTGCGACAGCGTTCCACCAAGGTGTCGATAATGATGAGTCGCTCGACTGCACCAGCGTATACCGACATGGACTTTGTCTCGCCTGAGGGTGGCGCACCTGTATTCAGGGTTCGTACGCTTGCCAAATCACTCAACGTCGGAACGTTAACGAATTGTTTTAGATCCGGTATAAGCAAGTCAAGATCCTCTTGCATCGCAATGACTTGCTGCTTGAATGCCTGCGTCCAGTAAACCAGTTCGCCAATAATCCCTGTCGTTATATCTGCATCCGCTGGTAACAATGCCCTCAAGGATTCGGCGGTTTGGCGTAGCTCATGTAAGTAGAGATCGACCGCCGACAGCGACTGTGGTTGCTGATTCAGTGCAAGCCTGTCCTGCAAGAACGTGATCTGTTTTGTAAGCGTCGGTATATTCGACAAGTGGACATACTCGCCCAATACCCGCAACGTGTCCTGAAGTCCTTGAAACGCAGATGCAGCCAGTACTGGCTGATTTTTTAACTCACATAAGCCCGCTTGCAACGTCAACAGACAACCCGCTAGATTTCCGCTATCGACGGAAGAGACATATTGCGGACGCAATGCTTCCAGTGTTCTCGTGTCATACCAGTTGTAAAAATGTCCCCGGTATCGCTCCAGCTTTTCCATCGTTGCCAGCGTATTGTCGGTAAGCTGCAGCAATTCACCTGCAGCGATATAACCAAAATCATACGCTGACAGATTCGCCAGTAACGCCATGCCAATGTTCGTAGGCGAAGTACGCGATGCAATGACCGGCTCTGGCGATGTCTGGAAGTTGTCGGGCGGCAGCCAGTTATCCAGTGGCGCGACAAACTCTGCAAAATATCGCCATGTACGACGAGCCGATGACCGCAGGAAATTTCGTTGCGATGCACTCAAGTCTGGTGCTGTAGATATCAACGGTGTGCTGATCCACCATGCGACTGCGGGCGACACCAACCACAGCAACAAAATCGGCAAACAAAATCTCAACTCGGTGGGATGGAATACTGCCAAGGCCGCAGTCAGCACGACCGCGAGCGCTGGCGCAAACCACATCTCTTTGAAGAAATCCGGTAGCGTACGGCGTGCATTGCGTACGGTATAAGATCGAATATGCCAGAGCAACAAGCCGCGTCGCGTGAAAATCATCCTCACACCAGAACGCAAAATCGCATCCAGGCATATCAGTGCGTCATAAGGCAAGAGCATCAGACTCAAGAAAGCAAGCGCTAATGGGTGACCGGCCGATTTGCCGCTCAACATCACGTGCACCAGCCAGTCTCGTTCTCTCGGTTTGCGGACGAGACCAATCACAGTTCCCAGCAAAGTCGGGATAAACACAACACCGACAACCAACAGTGTCCAGAACCCCGCAGCCTCCGAATCAAACAACCATCCGCCCACCAGCAAGGCCAACAATGAGGACGACACCAGGCTGCGCCGAAAGTTGTCGAATATTTTCCACACCGACAGCGCTGAAAGCGGATTGGGCTGGCGCTTTGCCTTCGAAGCATTTTCCCCACCAGGTACCCCTGGCACGCTTGAGAACAGCCAGCTCGCCAGTTGCCAGTCGCCGCGTATCCACCGATGGCGCCGACTCGCTTCTACAACAAAGCTGGTGGGATGCTCTTCTATCAGATCAACATCGCTCACCAGCGCGGAACGCGCATAGCCACTTTCAAGCAAGTCATGACTGAGAATCAGATTGTCCGGGAAACGCCCATCGACAGCCTGCCGAAACGCGTCGACATCGTAGATGCCCTTACCGATGAAAGACCCCTCCCCGAAAACATCCTGGTAAACATCCGACACTTCTCGCGTGTAGGGATCAAGGCCAGACTCACCTGCAAACAGTTTAGCAAATCGCGATTGACCAGCACTGGACAGACTGATCGCAGCGCGCGGTTGCAGAATCGCATACCCTTCGACAACCCGCCCTTTGCTCGCATCGTAGACTGGCCGATTGAGTGGATGCGCAAGGTTGCCAATGAGTTTGTGTGCTGTGTCGCGAGGAAGTTGCGTGTCGGTATCAAGCGTGATGACGTATTTGATCGAGTGCAGTATGGATTGATCGCCGACAATATCGGAGAATGCGCTTTTCTCTCCGCCACGTAGCAAGGCATTGAACTGCTCAAGTTTGCCGCGCTTGCGCTCATATCCCATCCACACCTGTTCATGCGGATTCCAGACGCGAGGTCGATGAAACAGATAGAAGATGCATGGGCGATCTTCCTGGTAATTCTCGTTAAGCGCTTGAATCGCTGTGCGTGCATGTTCTAGCAAAGCCGTATCATCGGGCAATGTGCGCACCGATGCATCGCGAAAATCCGTCAACAAGGCAAAGAATAAATTGGAATCGCGATTGCCAAGATAGCGGATCTCCAATGCTTCAAGCAAATCATCCAGTTCTTGCGGACTGCTCAACAAAGTCGGCACAATCACCATCGTGCGATGATCGGCAGGAACACCTTTTGAGAAATCCAATCGTGCCAATGCGCGCGGCGGCAAGACAAGCGTCACAACAAGATTCACGAGCGAGACGGAAAACGACGAGACACCAATGATGGCGGCTATCGAGAAAAACCAGAATCGCCAAGTCGATAATCCATACTCAGCTGAAGAGATTGGCGAAAAAGAGGCAATGAGCGTCGTCAGCAGCAGAATGGGGAAAAGATATAGAAACAGCCGAAAATTCAAACCAGCTCGATTGCACCATAATCTCCAGGAGAAACGGCAGCCAGCGTCGCGCTCAAGCATGCTTCGCCCATGATCAAGCAGGTAGTAGCCGACATGCGCGGCGCGGTGAGATTCACCTGATTCATTTGCCGCGCGTTGTGTGAGAATAATGGCCTTACGTGCGACCGTGAATTCACTCAGTGAACAGCTTCTCGCCACATCTTCGATCACATGCCGATAGCGATCACGTGTGGCAAAATCCTGACTGGCATACATTGCTGCCGGGTCTTCACGCAAAATCTGCTCAACAGCGCTTTGCGATTCGACAAAATCACGCCACTCCGTAGCACCGATAAAGCGCAAACTGCCGACGCTGTTCGCGATGGAGATTTGATTTGTTGCAGCCGTTCTGCCTGCCGATTCCGACAGCTCTGTTGCCGTTACGCCTTGCTCCAACAGTTTGTGCTCAACCCACGCTTGAACAAAAGCCATGGCCGATCCATGCGCCTGAAGTCTTGCATAAAATTCTTCAACAAACGGCGCTGTCAATGGCACGTCGGCATCGGCAAACTCTGCCAGCAAATTGATCAGTTGCTTCGGTTCGCGTTCGGCGGTCACCAGCATGCGATCTGCCCAGGTGCTTGCGGCGTCCATCTCTTCGCGCCGATGGGCTATACGCAAGCCGACGCGACGAAGGTTCTCCAGTAATGCCAACTGCAACATGATGGGGAAGGCCCATAGCTCGCCGAGTTTCAATGGTTCAACCGACTGGTAAGCGGCAATGAATTGATTGGCATTGTCGCTGTCTACACGACCATCCATGTGTGAAATCAATTCCAGCGCGAGGTCATAGATTCGGGGGAAGCCCGCAGAGGAACCATCGATCAGTCGGGGCAACTGCTTGCTGTAACCCTTTGGCAAATGCCGACGCGCTAAAACAATCTGCTGCTCAATCAGATAAAAATTGTCGAGCAGCCAGGCCTCCGCCGGTATGATGCGCTGCCCCGGCGCAGCGGCGGCCGTCACAACGTCATACGCTCCCTGAAGCACGCGGGCGTTGTCTGTCAATCTCGGCAGCAACCGATCTGCTCCCGAATGGGGATCGATCTTATGTTGCCTGGCCAGTGACGCAGCATGGCGCTTGAGTTGCTCGATACTGAGCAGTTCCGCACGCAACAACTCCGTGTCCTGATCTTTTCGCATGGCACGCCTTGCGCGCGCCGAAGACAGATATTCCTTGATGACCATGCACTCTCCTTGCTTGAACGTCGGTAGTCAGCACACGCCGGTCATACGACTGTTGTGTGTCGAAAACGCATACCACGTGCACTCAGACCATCGGCCAGTTACCTGTCAAGTGCAATTTCGTGCACAGGCTTCGCAGGCAGTGAGGTCATCAAGAATAAATGGGCAGTGTTATAGATAAATATTTATTAGCGCAACCGTTCAGAAACGATTTGCTCTTTGGCTTCCTTCTTGGTTTTTTTGGCAGCCTTCTTTTCCTTTAGCGTCATGGCTGGTTTCTTCTTGTCCATCTTATTGCTCTTTTGTTCTTTGGTCATCTCAATTTCTCCTGATAATTGATGGGCGATCTTCGGTTTAACCAGTGAAGTTGTTTCAGTGATCTTCTTATTGTGCGACTCATGCTTTGCAAAATAATATGCATTCTAAAAATTGAACAAGAGCCCCAGGCCGATTGTCGTCTGAGAGTGGTTATAGTCGATCACGCTATGTCCATACCCTGAAAACACTTCGACGTATCCTTTTAAATTTTTTACGAGCGGAAATTCCCATCCCATTTCTGCTGCACCTTTGCCGGTATCAAAATTGTTCCTGGCCAGAACAGAAAATACTTGCGCGCCCAATCGATAGGTCACCAGCACATCACCGTGCCCCATGTAGTCTGTAATATCCGGATTATCATCCTCGTCACTGCTTTCTTTTAGCCGCTTCCATAATCGACCGGTCAGTGTGAACTTATCTCTTTCCATACCGAGCTGCGCGTATACCCTGTTCCAGCTTCGCGATAATGGCTCTGATCGGCCATTGGACTGATGAACGAGTCCGAGATTGAAGAAACGAGCGCGCATACCCAATACATTGAAATTGACAGGCATGACCAGCATCAGTTCTGGCTGGTAATCGGTTTCTCTGACCGGGCTGGAACTCTTGCGATTGTAAAATTGCCAGTTGGTTTCCTGGGTATAGCCAAACCAAAGATCGATAGGCATATCGGCCACATCTTCAAACAACTTCATCTTGAAGCTGAGTTGAAACCTTACTTCTGTGCTTGCAAGATTTTCTTTTGGCGCCTCTCCTGTCGACGGACTGTATGGAGTGTTGTTCGGCGAAGAGCTGTGGTTTGCAAAAAGAATGTAGTTGCTATGATGAGGGCTGAAAATAAACGTGCCGCGCTTGTACTCTGATCCCAGTTCCCAATGACGCGAGAGACTGAATGCTGCCTTTTTCTGGTCGCTCGCTGAAAATGGTGGCGCCGGTTTTTCTGCAGCGACCGACGCTGCACCAGCAGTAGTATTACCCATATCCGGTTTGCGCTTGGTTTCGTCGACACTGCCTGCAACAACTCGGTCATAACACGCAAGTCGTCTATGCTCATCCGCGATGTCTACACAATCAGCCAGCGCCAATGGCGGTTCAACTGAGAGCGCAAGACCAGGAATCAGAAATGTGACCCCCACCAGCAAATTTTTTAGCGAACCAATATTCATTCGTTTTCATTTTTCAGGCACGGAATAACGATATGAATCTGTTTTCACGTCCTTCTCTTACCAGCTTGCGGCGCCAATCATCCTCACGCCGCACATGTGTAGCACTGTCCTCTATTTTTGGACATTGCACTGTGCGACAGCGTACATAAGGCTAAACGAATGGCGTCGGGACGAGCCAATCAAGTGCGCCCAGGGTGTTCCCTGCCCGCGATCCGAGGAGATTGGCTTGCATTTTGGGAGGGGGATATGCCTTATTTTTCGATAAAGTGGGCGGAATGGTGGCAAAGTGAAAACCTTTCAACTCATGCTGAAGGCCATTCGAAGTCTGAAAAGGGCGGGATTGTGTCTGTCTCACCTTACGGTGATCCAGCCATTCCGCTAAAAATGGCGCTACAGCACATTCGAAGTCTGAAAAGGGCGGGATTGTGTCTGTCTCACCTTACGGTGATCCAGCCATTCCGCTAACGCGGAACCGCAGCTTCGCTGCGTCCTGCGCAGACTGCCCCCGGCAGTCTGCTGGTCGAACCCGAGGCGGGCTCTCACCCACCCTGCTCACCAAAACAAAAACGCCCCGCAAGGGGGCGTTTATTGTTTTGGCGGAGAGGGCGGGATTCGAACCCGCGACAGGGTTGCCCCTGTGCCACCTTTCCAGGGTGGTGACTTCAACCACTCATCCACCTCTCCGGAATTCTTTGTTTGTACGAAGCCTGCGATTATAGCAAAAGCTTTCCTGTCTTGGCTAGCACTAAGGCGCAGACTTCATGTGCTTGGAAAGATAGATGCTCTGGGCAACAACGAAGATTAAAGTGAGTCCAAAACCACCGAAAAGCTTGAAATTCACCCAACTTCCCGTGGAAAAATTGCCCCAGAAAGCCACATACAAATTCACGATACCCATGAGGCCGAAGAAAACTATCCACGCATAGCAAAGATGCCCCCACACCTGATCAGGCAGCGTGATTTGCCCCTGCATCAATGCGCGAATCAAATTCTTGCGGAAAAGGACTTGGCCAAGCAACAAGGCAAACGCAAAGCACCAGTAAAGCACGGTGGGCTTCCATTTGATGAAGGTTTCGCTATTGAAGTAGATAGTCATGCCGCCAAAAACCACAATCACGGCGAGCGATACCCACAACATGAGATCCACTTTTTTGCGGCGCGCCAGTAAATATCCGATTTGTGCAAAACTGGCGACAATGGCGACTGCGGTAGCGAGAATGATGGGTGCCTGCTCAGGCGTCACCCCGCCAGACATCACGCCCGAAAGCGTTTTGGTAACCAGTTCTTGCGCGGCTTGGGCATTTTTTTCACCCCATCTGAAAATCCCGAAGAACAGGATGACGGGGAAAAGATCAAAGAGAAATTTCATTTTCCGTTTTTCTTGGTTTCCGGTGCCGGCTCAAAACGTAATGCGGCAGAATTGATGCAATAGCGCAAACCTGTTGGCGGCGGGCCGTCATTAAAGACGTGCCCCAAATGTGCATCGCACACATTGCAGATGATTTCCGTACGAATCATGCCGTGTGAATAGTCGGGGCGTTCCACAACGTTTTCCGGGTTAATGGCATCAAAGTAACTTGGCCACCCGCACCCCGATTCAAACTTCGCGTCAGAGGCGAACAGCGGCGTGCCACAGCAAACACAACGATAAATACCGGGAGCATGATGATCCCAGTAACGCCCCGTAAAAGCCGGTTCGGTCGCTGCATGGCGAGTGACATGGTATTCGACAGGATGGAGTTGTTGACGCCACTCCTCATCGGTTTTTTTGACTTTGTTTTCTGACATCGTCATTCTCTCTTGAAGAATTCGCTGTTGCACAAAAGGCGCTTATATTGCGCTGATCGGTTGGTAAATGCAAGCCACATCCGCATATTGCCATAATACAAAAAAGTTGGCGCATGTGGGTAATCCCGCTACAAATCAAACACCGCTATGGATTCTACATGCGAAGTGTGCGGGAACATGTTGATGGCACCGGCCTGCGTGAGACGATAGCCGCCTTCATTCACCAGCACCCCTGCATCGCGCGCGAGTGTGGAAGGACTGCAGGACACATAGACAATACGGGCTGGCCTAAGCATTGCATACGCCCCTTCGAGATCAACAATCGACTGGCACACCGCCTGTGCGCCATCGCGTGGCGGATCGATCAAGATGCGGTCAAACTTGCCAAGCGCAATAAAATCTTCCGCCTTCACTTCAAACAGATTCCGTGTCGCGAATGCGGTCTTGGCGCTTAGTCCGTTAACGAGGGCATTTTCCTGCGCACGCTGGGTCAAGCTCGCGCTCCCTTCGATGCCCACTACTTCACGCGCAAGCGTCGCAATCGGCAAGGTAAAATTGCCGAGTCCGCAAAACAAATCGGCAACCCGTTCATGCGCCTGCGGATCCAGCAGGCGCACTGCCCGCTCCACCAGCACACGGTTGATTTGATGATTGACTTGCGTGAAATCCGTTGGCTTGAACGGCATGATGATGCCGAATTCCGGCAAAGTGTATTGCAAGGTACCGTCTTTCGGATAAAAAAGCGCTGCGGTATCAGGCCCCTTGGTTTGCAACCACCATTGCACCGCGTATTCATCCGCAAACGCTTTGAGTGCTGCCTCATCGGCTTCTGTCAGGGGTGCCATGATGCGCAACACCAGGGCTGTCGTGATTTCGTCGCCAGCCTCTCCAATCGCCAGCTCAATTTGCGGCATTTTCTCCATGATCGAGAGCGATTCGATCAGCCGACGCAAAGGCACCAGCATCGCGGAGACATGCTTGGGCAAGACTTCACAGCCTTTCATGTCGGTGATAAAACGCGATTGCTTTTCATGAAAACCCACCAGAATGCCGCCTTTCTTGGCGACGTAATGCACAGACAGTCGGGCGCGGTAGCGGTAAGCCCAGCTTGGCCCCTGTATTGGCGGAAGCATTCTTTCCGGACGAACGCGTCCGATATGCCAGAGATTGTCTTCGAGCACGCGCTGCTTCATGGCGATTTGCGCCGTCGGCTCCAGATGCTGCATCGCGCATCCCCCGCAAATGCCGAACCATTGGCACTTGGGTTTCACGCGCATGAAAGATTCACGGAGCAGTTCAACCGCCCTTGCCGCTTCCCAATTTTTCTTGACGCGGAAAGACTGAAACGTCACGGTTTCGTTTGGCAACGCCCCTTCAACAAAGATGACTTTGCCGGGGGTGCCGTCTTCGTTGGTCAAGTGACCGACGCCGCGTCCTTCGATATCCAGGGATTCAATACGAAGTGGAGAAGGGTGAATCTCAGGTTTAGATTTTTTCATTGCCGATATTTTTATGCTGACGCGCCCTGGGCACGCTGGAAAATACCGTCAGTCTAATACATCTGCTTCGAGATTTCTCTCTTGAATTTTGCAGATGATTCTTAATGCGCTGGCCGGGTAATGTAATTCAAGATCGCCTCCATCAGCGCATTGATGCTGTTGTACGAAGCGGACGATACCTCGCGCATTGCGGCTTCCGTCTGAATGGTTTCCCCATCCACCAGTTCGTCACGGCAATGCGTGAACATGGATTCGGCGCTCTCCGGCGTCGTTTCCAGATGAAACTGCAAAGCAATCACCCTTTTCCCGAACTGAAACGCCTGGTTTTCACACACCTGACTGCGCGCCAAATGTCGTGCTCCCTCTGGCAAATCGAAGGTTTCACCATGCCAGTGGAAAACGTCTATCGCTGTCGGAAAATGGAAATTATCCGGATGAGATGAGGTCGCTTCCACTTCGAACCAGCCGATCTCCTTTTGCTTGTTCGGATACACGCGCGCGCCCAAAGCATTGGCGATCAATTGCGCGCCCAGACAAATTCCCAGCACCGGCTTGCCCGCTGCAATCGCCGAAGCAATGAAATGTTTTTCTTCGACAAGCCAGGGCAACGTCGCTTCATCGTTCACACTCATGGGACCACCCAGCACGATCAGCAAATCGACGTCTGCCAATTCCGGCAAGCGCTCAGTCAAGCGCTGCGGTTCATAAAACCGTGTCCACGCAACGCTTGCGTTTCGCGCATCCAGCCACTGCTGAATGCTGCCCAAACCTTCGAAAGGAACGTGCTGAAAAACCTGAACCCTCATGGTGCGCCCTCGTCATGTATCGATTTGCCTTTGCGCATCATATCGCAAGCATCATGCCTGCCGTCAATACTCATGGTTTTTTTCACCGCAGAAGGGTATTTTTGACCCTTTTAAAATCAAGGTGTTTTTCACCCGACTTTACATAATGAAAAATAAAATCCAATATAAACAACAAGTTACAAACTGGCACAGGACTTGCCATGAGAAGCGTATCACTCTTTAACTTTTTTCAGGAGCCACTCATGTTTTGCGTCCAATGTGAACACACCATCCAGACCCCGCAAGGTGCGGGTTGCAGTTTTGCACGAGGCATGTGCGGCAAGACCGCCGAAGTCTCCGATCTACAGGACATGCTGGTGCATCTGCTGCAAGCCGTCTCACTTTACGCGCAAGCTGCGCGCAAGGTCGGCATCATCGACACCGAAGTGGATGCGTATGTGCCACAAGCGTTTTTCGCCACGCTGACCAACGTGAACTTCGACCCGGCACGCATCATCGCCTTCACCGAGCGCGCCGAAGCTTTCCGTAACAGCTTGAAATCGCGCTATGAAGCAGCGTGCAAGGCACAAGGGATCGCGCCTGAAAAACTGCCTGCCGCCGCAAACTACAAGGTGCCAACGGAAAAAGCCGTCATGCTGAGCGACTCGCTTCAATTTGCACTCAACCGCCAGAAAAAAGAAGTGGGCGAAGATGTCATCGGCCTGCGCCTGCTCTCGCTGTATGGATTGAAGGGCGCTGCAGCCTACATGGAACATGCCCGCGTACTCGGCCAGACCGACCTGGAAGTGGCTGGCAAGTTCCACGACTTCATGGCTTACCTTGCCACAGACCCGACAGACATGGGCGAACTGTTCCAATGTGCGATGGATATCGGTCATCTGAATTTCCGCATCATGCAAATGCTGGACAAAGGCGAAACCGACACCTACGGCCATCCGGAACCCACCAAAGTGAACATGCGCCCGATCACAGGCAAAGCCATTCTGGTTTCCGGCCACGACTATCATGATCTGGAATTGATTCTGAAACAAACCGAAGGCAAAGGGATCAACGTGTTTACGCACGGCGAAATGCTACCCGCGCATGCGTATCCGGCCTTCAAGAAGTACAAACATCTCGTCGGCAACTACGGCACCGCCTGGCAAAACCAGCAGCGCGAATTCAAGGCTTTCCCCGGCGCGGTGTTGATGACCTCAAACTGCATCATCAATCCGGAAGTAGGGCAATACCAAGGTCGCATCTTCACGCGCAGCATTGTCGGCTGGCCCGGTGTCACGCACATCGAGGGCGACGACATGTCCGCCCTCATCGATGCGGCGCTCGCCATGCCCGGATTCGACAAAGATGAAGCACCGGTCTATACCACCACCGGCTTCGCCCGCAATGCCCTGATGGCTGCCGCACCCGCCGTCATCGAGCAAGTGAAAGCCGGGAACATCAAGCACTTCTTCCTGATTGGCGGCTGCGACGGCGATAAAAAGGAACGCGCCTACTACACCGATCTGGCCAAAGCCGTCCCGCAAGACAGCATCATCCTGACGCTCGCTTGCGGAAAATTCCGTTTCAATGAACTGGAATTCGGCGACATCAACGGCATTCCCCGCTTTCTCGACGTGGGTCAATGCAACGATGCCTACTCCGCCATTCAACTCGCGATTGCGCTGGCTGATGCCTTTGGCTGTGGCGTGAACGACTTGCCGCTGTCGCTGGTGCTCTCCTGGTTTGAACAAAAAGCGATTGTGATTTTGCTGACCCTGCTCGCACTCGGCATCAAAGATATTCGCGTGGGGCCCACTGCACCCGGCTTCCTCACACCGAACTTGATTGGGGTGTTGAATCAGCAATTTGGCTTGAAGCTTATTTCCACGGTCGAGCAGGATTTGAATGACATGTTGAAAGCGGCGTAACTTTGAGAAAAAACCGGGGTCAGAGTTTTTTTACGCGAAGCGTAAATTACTCTGACCCCGAATTTTTTCTAACCCCGGTTTTCCCCTGGCACTTTAAAAACGAAAGCACGCTATGAACGCCGTTTTTCTAGCAAAGCAACACCCCCTCTGGCAAGGCGGAGCACTGCACTGCAAAAAACGCATTGAAGAAACCATCGACTGCACCAGCTTTGTTTTGACTGCCGATCATCCTACGCGTTTTGCTTTTTTGCCGGGACAATTCATCACCATCGGCGTGGAGATTGATGGCAAAAAACATTACCGCGCCTACTCGATTTCATCCACCCCGCTGGAGGATGACTTTCTCACCATCACCGTCAAACGCGTGGCAGGCGGACTGATCTCGAATTATCTGATCGATCATTTTCGCACAGGTGAATCACTGGATGCGCTCGCGCCTGCGGGCGAATTTCACTTGCCACAGAACGCTGAAAAAATGAAACACGTGATGTTGTCCGCCGGCAGCGGCATCACGCCGATGATGTCGATGGCGCGCTGGTTGTTGGCGCACAATCTGGATGCCGACATCCACTTCATCCACAGTGCGCGAAGCGAACAGGAACTCATTTTTCGTGATGAGCTGCTCCTGATTGCGCAACAGTATCCCACATTCAAACTGGATCTCTTCCTCACCAAACCGGAAGGTAGTGTGCCCTGTCATACAGGACGTCTGACACCGGAACGCTTGACCGCCCTGCTTCCTGACGCTACTGACAGCGACATTTATTTATGCGGTCATCAGGAGTACATGGACATGGCGGAAGGCTGGCACAAGACGCAATCCCTACCCTTGGAACGCTTTCACAAGGAAAGTTTTACGCCAGCCGAACTGCCCCACGCAAATCCTGGCGCGGAAATGTTTACGCTCTCTGTTCCGGCTTTTGACAAAACAGCGCAAATCGCTGATGGACAGTCCTTGCTCGAGATCATGGAAGCGGAAAGCCTGCCAATCATCGGTGCCTGCCGTTCAGGCATTTGCGGTTCCTGCAAATGCAAAGTGATCGAAGGCAAAGTGGAGCAGCTCAGTACTGAAACATTGACGCAGGATGAAATCGATTCGGGGGTGGTGCTGGCGTGCAGCACTGTTGCTCGCGGTTCTTTAAAAGTTGAAATTGTGTTTTAATAGGCGTTACATTAGATAGGGTGTGCAGCAGCATAGCTTGTGCAGTCGACACAGCTTGCGCTGTAGCGCCGCGAGGGAAACCGGGGTCAGCGTTTTATTTTTCGAAGAAAAATTTACTCTGACCCCGAATTTTCCGAGCATTTCAATACGCCTGGCCGCATAAACATAATGAAAAACTATTTAAAAAAATTCCTCGGCGTCCGCGGTCAACATTCTCCCGCGCGTCGATCCTGGCATGAAATCGCGTGGTCGTGGCTCGCTTCCTTCATCGGCATCTACGCCGTGTATGTCGTGAACAGCTGGCTCGGCATTGCGGAAAATGAAAATCTCTACCTGATCGGATCGTTTGGCGCGTCAGCCGTTTTGATTTACGGCGCACCGACTGCCGATTTCTCGCAACCCAGGAATTTTGTCGGCGGCCATCTGGTTTCGGCTTTGGCCGGCGTATTGATGTTCAAGTTGTGTCCACAGAATATGGCCGTGGCCAGTGCACTGGCCGTCTCGCTGGCCATCGTCGGTCAGCATATCACCCGTACGCTCCATCCGCCGGGCGGCGCCACCGCACTGATTGCCGTCATCGGCGGGCCGTCGATTCATGCACTGGGATTCATGTATCTGTTTGCACCGGTGCTCGTCGGCGCACTCATCATGCTGATCGTTGCGCTGGTTGTGAACAACTTCTCGGGCAATCCGGTTCGGCGTTATCCACGATACTGGCTTTAATACACTTCTCACTGCAAAAGCGTGGTCTGTCCCCTGTTATTCCTGTTATTCGCTATTATTACTGCCTGAAACGAAGCTTTGGGAAAACCGGGGTCAGAGTTTTTTTACGCGCAGCGTAAATTACTCTGACCCCGAATTTTCCTGGCGAGAAAGATGTGTTGAAAATCACACCTCTACCCGAAAATAAATCCGATGCCGACCCCATCAACTCTGTTCGGCGCTATCCGCGATACTGGATTTAATACACTCTCAGTGCAAAAACGTGGTCTGTCCCCTGTTATTCATGCTGTTATTCACAGCAGTTTTTGGATGTTTGCTGATTGAAAATTTATATTGAGGGTGTTACTGATCGTTGTCGTCTTCCGGGCGTGAAAAAACCTCCTTGGATACCGAAGTACCCGAGGAGGTTTGGTTTGGTTGTGCCTGTGAAGTTTTCACAGGTTCGGCGTTATCTGCCGGGTTTTCAGAAGCAGCAGACTTGTTTGCCGCTTCTTTTTTAGCTTTTTTCCCCGCTACCGTTTTTGCATCAGGCAGAGGTTTATCGGAATGCAAGCATGTGATAACGCCAACAGGTTTCGTTTTGGCTACACCACTGAGAGTGTAGCTTACACGATCACCTACTTTGAGGTTAAAACGCTTGATGTGGCTCTCTGTTGTGCGATGAGTAATTTCCTTCCCTTCATCATTCAACACAGTAACCATCAGACCGGGAACATAGCGTTTTTCCTTTTTTTCGGCTGTCTTATCAGAAACAAGGTTTTTGACGCCTTGAACGGCGAAGCCAATCACATAACCAGCCGCCTGCGCTCCAACTCCACCGCCGCCCATGCCAACACCTTGTGTGACGGCAGTGCCAGTGGCATCGCCTTTGCGAACACCGAAGTTAGGGTCGTCAGCCATATTGTATTCTTCAATTTTGGTGATAACACCATAGCCATCTGCGAAAGCACCTTGCAAGAAACCATCCGCGTGTGCCGGAGCGGTTGCGATGGCCATGAGTGCCATCATTGCGAAAAGAAATTTTTTCATTTTAATGTCCTAATCAGTAGTGTCCCAACGTTTTTCATAGTAGCGAGAGCTGATTACGCTCAAGCAGCGGTTCTGAATTTTGGTTGGGATTCATAAATAAAAGGCGTCGTGTTCGAATTCTTTTCAAACACCTTCCCCATCACCCACTCCACTTGCATCACAGCTTCACTAGGGTCATCTTCAGCCGCTTCGCATTTTTGGCAAACACTTCATCCAGCGTCAGCATGGTTCTGGCTTTCGCTTCGAGCGCGCAGGCCAGATGCAAGGCATCGCCCGCACGCAAGCCAGATTGAGCATCCAGCGTCAGCAACGCCGCGTGGTGAAAAGTAGCAGGACTGGGTGGCAATAAACTAAGATCATTGGCACACAGTCGCTCAAAAGATTGCCAGGCAAGCCTGGCTTCGTCTTCCGAAATCTGTCCGGTGCGCTGTTTGATGGCAAGTGCGCTCGCGAACTCTGTCACACACCAGGTTGAAGCAATCAGCTGGCTCTTGCTTCGCGCGTACCATCGTCCAAGCGCCTCGCTGTGCTCTTCATTCATGAACAAGGCCACCAGCGCACTGGTATCGACGTAACAAGGCATCAGTAGCGCTCCCCTGCACGCACTTCGGTCATGACGGAAGTACCGGCCTTCATCAAGTTTCGCGCCGCGCTGAGTTCGGCTGCAAAGGCGCTGCGCTTCCAGTTGGATGGGCGGATGGTGATCCCCCCGTCAACCGTCAGGCTGGCCTGTACGGAATCCCCTTCCTTGATGCCTGCGTTGCGCGCATACTCCGTTGGGATGCGCACCGCAAGGCTGTTCCCCCACTTTGCAATCAGTAAATTCATACTGCCTCCACGAATATACATTATTGTATATTTATTATAAGGGTATTTACGTTTAAGATTGACAGCAAAAAGGTGGTGCATTTAACAACGAGCGCCCGCGGCTTACAAGCAAACTTCGATCATCCTTCAATTTCGCCACTTTCATGCAATCCCCTCACCGCTTCATCCCCAGCCGCTTCGCCAGCTTGTGCAAATTGCTTGGATCAAGATCCAGCATGCGCGCGGCTTCCGCCCAATTCTCCTGACTGCGTTCCAGCGCGGCGCGGATCATCTGACGCTGACAATCATCGAGCGCCATTTTCATCGATGGCAGTTCGCCGCCCGCCAACATAGAAGGCGCAGACGGTGACGGAGTCAACGCAGAAGAAACTATGGCGGTCGATGCCATGACATCCAGCAACTCTGGTTCCAGCGTCACGATGTCGGTATGCTTTGCGCCGCGCGTGACCGCACGCAAAGCTGCGCGACTGATCACATGTTCCAGTTCACGCACATTGCCCGGCCAGTCATACACGAGCAAAGCTTGCTCAGACGCGGGTGACAACCGCAAACTGCGTATGCCCAGACGCGAGCGATTCAGTTCCAGAAAATGTCCGGCAATTTCCAGCACGTCGTTATCGCGCTCGCGCAGCGGCGGGATCTGCACCGGATACACCGAAAGGCGATGATACAAATCCGCACGGAAGCCGCCTTCTTTCACGCTGTCGTGCAACAGCCGGTTCGTCGCCGCGATCACACGCACATTCACGCGCAGAGTCTTGTCCGATCCCAAACGCTGAATTTCGCCGTTCTGCAAAACGCGCAACAGCTTCGCCTGAATCGGCATCGGCAATTCGCCCACTTCATCGAGAAACAGCGTGCCGCCATCCGCCGCATCGAAACGTCCAGGACGATCCATCGTAGCGCCTGAGAACGCGCCTTTCACATGCCCGAACAATTCGCTCTCGGCCAACGACTCCGGCAACGCCGCACAATTCACCTGCACCAGTGGTGCTTTGCTGCGACGCGATTTGAAGTGTATGCGACGTGCAAACAATTCCTTGCCCACGCCCGTTTCGCCCATCAGCAATACGGGCAATTCCGAATCCGCCACCACATCGAGTTCATGCAGCAAACGGCGCAGCACGGCGCTGCGACCGATGATCTCGGCTTCGCCACGTACGCGCGACAATTCGCCTTCGTGCTCGACCAACCCCGAACGCAAGCTCGTATTTTCCTGTTCTAGCTGGGTCATGCGAATTGCCGCTGACACCAGCAGCACTTCACGCTGCAAGGCCATGCGCGCATCGTCATCGAAAGCATTGGCTTCCAATGCATCCAGCGTCAAGGCACCCCAATGCTGCCCTTCCACATACACACTGATGCCCATGCAGTCATGCACCGGCAGCGGTTGTCCCAACTGGTTATCCAGCAGCCCATCGTAAGGATCGGGCAAAGTGTTGCCCGGCTCGAAGCGCACCGGCAAACGCGTGGACAAAATCGCCGCCAGACGCGGATGCTGCGCCACGTCAAAGCGTCGCCCCAGCGCTTCGCGCGCCAGACCCGCAGCAGCCACCGGCCGCAAAGTGCCTTCTTCCAGTTTCAGCAAGGCCACCGCGCCGCAATGAAATTCGTCCCGGATGGCTGCGACCAACCGTTCCAGGCGTATGCCTTGAGGTAAACGATTGGCCAAATCAGCCAACAAGCCTGCTGACAAGTCTGAAGTTAAGCCTGTCTCGATCATGTATTTTTTACCCTTCAAAAGGTCAAATTCACCATTTACAAACGGGGTCGATAATACCATATTATTTAAAATCTCTTTATTTTCAATGTGTTGCAAACAGGCACGGTGCTTGCAATGAATAAGGCATTCAAGACTCTTTTTGCGAGGACATCATGGCACTGCAAGATCGACAAATCGGCGAAATCGCCTGCGACATCCCCGGCGCCACCCGCGTCTTTCACGAACACAAGCTGGATTTTTGTTGCGGCGGCGGACACAGCCTGCGTGAAGCCGCTGCCAAGCGCGGCGCGGACATCAATGTGGTGACAAAAGCGCTCGAACGCCTGCAAGAAGACGCTTCGAACACGCAAAACGGCGCACAGGATTGGCGCGATGCGACGCCAGAAGCATTGATTGAACACATCCTGCGCAACTTTCACGACAAGCACCGCGAGCAATTGCCCGAACTCCTGCGCCTCGCACGGCGCGTGGAAGCGGTGCATGGCGAGAAACCGGGTTGCCCAATCGGGCTTGCCGATCATCTCGCGTTCATGGAACAGGATATGGAAAGCCACATGATGAAGGAAGAGCAGATTCTCTTCCCGATGCTCTTGCGCGGCATTTATGCGCAATCGCTTCCACCGATCATGCGAATGCGTCATGAGCACGATCAGCACGGTGATTCGCTGACCAGACTGGAACAGCTCACCAACGACATCACCCCGCCTCCGAGTGCCTGCACGACCTGGCGCGCGCTGTACGCCGGATTGGCGCAACTGCGAGATGATCTCATGCAACACATCCATCTGGAAAATAATGTACTCTTTCTGAGGATTGAAAAGGAAGCCGGTGGTGTGGTCAACGCCTCCGCCGCAGGCTGTTCGGTATGTAGTGTGTGCAGTTAAACGGGAAAAAGAAATGTCCAAGGATTCTTCTGCAATCGTTGACACCACGATTCAACATCGCCGATCGACGCGTGCGTATCGCCATGACCCGGTTCCAAACAAACTCGTCCGTCACATTCTGGAAGTCGCCTCACGCGCACCTTCCGGTTGCAACACGCAACCCTGGCGGGTGCACGTTCTGACTGGCGCAGCGCGGCAAAACATCGTCGATACCGTCTGCCACGCATTTGAATCCGAACCCGATCAGCATGTGAGCGAATACCAGCACACGCCGGAGGAATTTTTCGAGCCATTTCTGTCCCGCAGGAGAAAAATGGGATTCAAATTGTATGAACTCGCTGACATCCCGAAAGGGGATAAAGAACGCATGCGCATGCAGCAACGTCGCAACTACACATTCTTCGATGCGCCGGTCGGACTCCTTTTCACGGTGAACCGCGACTTGCCCATTGCCAGCTTCATCGGCTTTGGCGCTTTCATGCAAAACATCATGGTCTGCGCCGAAAGCCACGGATTGGGCACATGCTTTCAAACGGCTTGGTGCGATTATCACCGTATCATTGCGCCACAATTAAATTTTGCGAAAGAAGACTTGCTCATCGGCGGGATGGCATTGGGTTACCCGGACAAGGATGCCCCGATCAACCAGTTGCGCACCGAGCGCGTGCCGGTTTCGGAATTTGCCGTGTTTCATGCATAAGCCTGCATATATAAGCCGCCACGCATAACCTGAAAGGATAATCATGAACGATACAACACAACCCGCTTCACTGGCTGGCATGGTCGAATATCAAACCGACGCCGTCGTCAGCAAAACTATCGTGAAGAAAGGCACAGGCACCGTCACCCTGTTCGCTTTCGACGAGGGGCAAGGCCTCAGCGAACACACTGCCCCATTTGATGCGATGGTACAGGTGCTGGACGGCGAAGTGGAAATCACGATTGCCAGCCAGCCATATCATTTGAAACAGGGCGAATTCATCGTGATGCCGGCGAACATACCGCACGCATTAAAAGGCACCAAAAAGTTCAAGATGATGCTGATCATGATTCGCTCTTGAAGTCACTTCGCAAAAAACCCAAAAGAAAAGCCCACTCGCTTGCAAGCGGTGGGCTTTTTTCATTGCCGCGACTTAGTTTGCAGAATCCTTGATTTCCTGAATAACCATATCCAGTTTCTCTATGCTTGACGGGCTCGCGGTCACAAGCTTCTCGCGCAAGTCTTTCACGAAAGCGTACAAAGTCTCCGCCGTTTTGCATCCAGCCAGAGGTTGCGCATACCTGGCAGCCTGTGTCTTGAAGGTATTCAGACAAAAATCATTCAACAGATAGCGCGCCTCAGACAGGTTGATCGATTCATCGAACCCGGGCACCGGAACCGGCACTGCCGCGACCGGCTGGGTTATGGAAACGGCTGCGCCGCCTTCTCCTTCAAGGCGGACAAATTCTTCCTTGACAAGTTCTTCGACGACAGGACGCATCTCTGCGGCGGGAAGCACGCCTCTTTTAACTGCTTCGAAAAAAGAAATGGGGTTTTGCTGATTATTTTTCAGCAACAACAACACGCTCCGCTTTTTCAGGTTGAGCCTGTGCACATTCTGCACGAGCTCCATCTGCCCCTTTGATGTCAAAAACAAACGGCTGGACTCCATGAAGCCCCCAATATTGCGTGAACGGACGATGTACGAACCGAAGAGGCGTTTTGCTCAAAAGCCAACCACCCTGCGTCATTTAGTTTTTTTGCTGGACACCTATACTTGCCTTGAAGAACTGCTGATCTTAATGGCATACCTTCCCCTGATCAATACCCTCTTTGCCATCACTCCTGGCATTGGCTTCGTACATTCTGCCGACTGCGATGGCAAAAATCGGGTTCCCTCCCTGAATCTCCTCTACCCAATCCCGGGATATCTTGCTAAATTGAGGTTTTGGAAAAATCGTTTCACGCCGGAAGCGCATTCAAGGAGACAACATGCTTTTCGAATTTCAAAATCCGACCCGCCTGATTTTTGGCGCAGGCGTCCTCAAGCGCTTGGGCAAACTCACCCGCGCGCACGGTAAGCGCGCCATGATCGTCACGGGTGGTGGGAGCATCAAGCGCAATGGCACTTACGACCGCGCCATCGCAAGCCTGGGAGCAGCAGGCGTCACGCATGTAGAATGCACGGGCGTCGAACCCAACCCCAGAATCACGACGGTGCTGCACGGTGCGCAAATGGCACGCGATGAAAAGTGCGATGTCATCATCGCACTCGGTGGCGGCAGCGTGATGGATGCGGCCAAAGTCATGGCCGCTGCCGTTTATTACGATGGCGATCCCTGGGACATGATTTATCACGGCCAGGCTGCGCCGCACGTTCCCACCCGCGCACTGCCCCTCATTACGGTTCCGACACTGGCCGCCACGGGTTCGGAAATGAACGCGGGTGCCGTCATCACCAATGAAAAAACCACGGTGAAATCCTACGTCATCGCGGATGTGATGTATCCCCGTGTTGCACTGGTTGATCCTGAACTGACGCTTACCGTGCCGAAAGATCAAACCGCTTATGGCGTCTGTGACCTCATCACGCACGTGACCGAAAGCTACTTCAACGGCCAGGATGGCACGCCACTGCAAGATCGCTTTGCCGAAGGCGTCATTCTTACTGCAATGGAATGGGGACCCAAGGCCGTCGCCAACGGAAACGACCTCGAAGCACGCGCCCAAGTGCAATGGGCTTCCGTGGTCGCACTCAACGGCTGGGTGCAAGCCGGTGTCGAAGGCGGCTACCCGGTGCACATGATCGAACACGTCATTTCCGCCCACCACGACATTGCGCATGGTGCCGGACTGGCCATCGTTAACCCTGCCTGGATGCGCTTTGCGGCAAAACATCGCCCTGCCCGCTTTGTGCAATTCGCGCAACGGATTTTCGGTTTGCAACCCAAACATGCCGAGGACATGGAATGTGCGCTGTCTGGCATCGACAAATTCGAAGCCTTCCTGCGCGCCATTGGTTGCCCGACCAAGCTTTCGGAAATGAAAATCGGCGATGCTCTACTCCAGCGTTACGCCCAAGACACCTTGCGCGTCACACCGGATGAGAAAGGACGGTTGCCTGCGCGTCCGCCCATGAATGAAAAGGATATTGTGGAGATCTTACGCTCAGCGCTGTAATTCAACTGGAATGCCATTCGCCTCTCTAAAAAATCGGTCAGTTTTCTCACAGAGAAACTGACCAGTTGAACTAACGAATCGCAAACGGATTACGCCAACGAATACACGGCCTGCTATTAGTCAAAAAAACTGCCAGCGGTGCTTTTTTAAGTGGGTATTGTACTCAGCAATTTTTTGGCATCAATTTGCTTTTCGCTCTCTGTATTGATATGCTCGTCCAGCGCAGCCAGAACCGCTTCCGGATTGGTAGGATGCTGATATGCCGTCAACTCGGGATCGTGGCGATCCTTTATCATGGGCAAATCACGACGTAACTCTTCCATGAGATTAATAAGTTTTGTGGTTTTTTGCTCGGTTAACAGGTTTATCTGAAGTTCCAGATGTGCCCTGCGCTCTTCAATTTTATCGTGCCGGTTTTGCTTAATCAGAATCACTACCATTATCAAAAGGGCAGCCAACCCGATAATGCCTTGCAGCCAGTGTAAGGGTGACGGATCAAATGGCACAAAACCTAATTGGCTCATCAGTAAATTGGAGGTCACCCAGAGAACAACAAAAAACAAAATGACGGCAAGCCATAAGGGCTGCCCAAAACAATTGATGATCGATTCAAGTATGCGCTGTGAGTGGGTAACATTTTTATCTTCGCGCGAGTAAAAAGCTAATATATTTTCGATATTGCTTCCAATCGGATCAAGATCCGGTTTGGATGATTGCACCGGGATATCAGTCAAAGAAATTATCAATGAAGGGAGATTTTTGTTCATGGGTTTGCCTGACGATAGATCTTGCTCTTGTTTTCGAGCGGAGCGCGGGTTTTGCGGAATATTTCAGGCTATTCAGCGCAAGGCAACACACCAATAACCAATCGACGTGAAAGTCGTTCGTTAAGAAAGTCTTGAACGCACGGATACAGTGTCACTGAGAGCCAAAATTTTCATGATGCCAAGTATTGCCTGAAGGGTCTGTTCGGGAACGTACGTTCAAACCGGGCACCAAAGTAACTGCCGATAGCAATAGCAGCCTTATAGACGATAGCATCCAAAGAGAGCTGTTTCGTGCGGTTGATGTTTTACTTTTTTGTAAAATATACATCAGTTTCAAAATATTTCATTTCCCACGTTTTCTCACCCCCCCATCCCGGCCAATCCCAGTAACTCGTTCGCCTGCCATTGTTTCGCCATGCGTTCAATTCTGACGCCTCACTGTCGCTGAGTCTGACTTCCTGCATCACCCCATCCGTGAGGTAGGAATAAGTAATGACTTGGCGTCCATCGATACTCGCAAAGCGAAGCGACTGTCCGCCGGCAGGATCGTCACATACCAGCGGCACCTCATCGTCGATGTCGATAAGGTGCGCGAGAGAAGTACCTGTAGTTTTTATCAAATTTTTCTCGATTAGCGGGTCAAACAGAAAAATACTCCGAACACTCAAATGTCCGCGTTACTTTTCGATTTTGATCCTGCTCAAGGTAGTAGGGGTAAGGACGTTCATCGTGCCGGGGCCATTAATCAAACTCCAGACTGCCGCCTGTTCTTCGTACAAACTGCCCCCCGTAACACAATCCACCGGCAAGATGACCTTGTAACCATACTGTGCCGCAGCGGTTGCCGTGTGCATTGCCGCACCAATCGCAGCCGTGCCGCAAACGATGACCGTCTTGATGTTTTTGGCCTTCAGGTGTTCATCCAGCTTCGTCCTGAAAAATTTGTTGACGGTGGATTGCACAATCGGTTCGTTATCCTTTGGCGAAACCGGCGGTAAAAAAGTCGCGCGCGATCCGCGCATGGTGTTGCTATGGAAAACCGGCATGTGCGCCTTGCGCGCTTTTTTCAAAAACGCAGCCACTGTGGGTACGGCAGCCACACAACGGGGACGCCGTTCATTGTTACAGGTAGCCTCTTCAATATCGAGCAAGAGCAAGGCTGTTTCGGCAGCCTTGACCGTTGGTGATGAGAGTGTCGGCGCAGGCGGCGCCTTGATTTGATCCCACGACTCGATGACGCTTCCTGCCATAGCCAATTTCATTGAAACCATCAGAATAAAAAACACCGTTGAAATTCGAGTGAACATGCATGCCTCCCATCTTTTAAGCACAATAAAAATCGCGACCCTGCTGCATTATCCACCATTCCCCTGCTGACATCTGAAGCGAAACCTGCGCTGTCATGATAAATTGCACAAACAAATTGACGCATCTCAATACTTCAGGCTTGGCGCCAAAACTTAGCGCGATGACCCACCCCAATCTTCCGCTAATATTGATTACCCTTATGAAACACCCCACATTTTTGCCAGTTTTCCCAAGGAGTGAGTATGAAAAAATATGGCATATTTTCAGCACTGCTGGCGCTGTCCATCATCCTGTCAGCACACGCACAGGAACACGACCATCATTCCTCTGACAAGGACACCCACAGCAAGACAACGCCATCCAGCCAAACTACGCATGACATGGAGAGCATGCAACACGCCATGCGTGGCTTTTATGGCGCGTATCCCATGTCGCGTGAAGCTTCCGGAACAAGCTGGCAACCGGAAGCAACACCTGCTGATGGCATCCATACCAATATGGGCGAGTGGAGTACCATGTGGCACGGATTCATCAACGCGATCTACGACCATCAAGGCGGACCGCGCGGAGATAGCCAGACGATCAGCCAAAGCATGTTGATGGGTATGGGTCAACGTTCCCTGGGAGAGGGAACGCTCGGCTTGCGCGGCATGATATCGCTCGACCCGATGATGGGCAAAAGAGGCTATCCCCTCCTGTTCCAGACTGGCGAAACAGCCGATGGTGAAAACCATCTCGTTGATCGTCAACATCCTCACGATTTTTTCATGGAGCTGGCCGTCAGTTATAGCCACCCCATTACCAGCGACAGTTCAGCCTTCATTTACGCCGGGTTACCAGGAGAGCCCGCACTTGGGCCGCCTGCCTTCATGCATCGTTTCTCCGGGATGGAAAATCCCGAAGCGCCGCTGACACATCATTGGCTCGACTCGACACACATCACTTTTGGTGTCGTCACACTTGGCGCCACCTGGCACACCGTCAAACTGGAAGGATCGGTGTTCAACGGACGAGAGCCGGATCAATATCGTTACAACATCGAAACGCGAGAATTGGATTCTGCCTCGGCCAGATTATCGTGGAACCCCACGCCCGCATGGGCATTGCAGATCAGTCACGGCAGGCTTGAGAGTCCGGAATTACTTGAGCCGGAAGTTTCCATGAAACGCACAACGGCTTCGGCAAGCTATCAACACAATTGGCGCGCAAACCAATGGCAAACAATGCTGGCCTGGGGACGCAATAATAAAGATCCCGGAATCACCACAGACGGCTGGTTGCTGGAATCCGCGCTACGCACTGGCAATCAATTCACTTATTTCGGTCGGATAGAGCGCGTCGAAAATGGCGAGTTATTCGAACACGGCGACCCGATGCACGGGCGAGTATTCAAGATAAACAAGGTCACCCTCGGCACGGTTTATGATTTTGCTCGATACACATATGCAAAAATCGGCGTCGGTGCTTCAGTCAGCCGATACGTTTTCCCTGATGATTTAAACGACTATTACGGTTCCAATCCAACCTCGTACATGCTTTTCCTCAGGGCGAAGCTGGATTAAAACTTGTTTTGACTGGGGGGCGTGACAGGCGCACGTAACGAATGCAACATCATTCTCCGCTCACGCCATTCATCAGCAACACGCCCCCACCCCACCCCATCCCCTACCGATATTGCTTTTTCAATATAAAACGCATGGCATGAAAAGGCCTATTGCAAGCGAAACCATCATGTACTGTCATATTGAAACACGCATGGTTCGTCGTCATCCTCTTGTAACAATCAATTTGCATACTAGCGCCAACACTAGAATATTTTATATATTGATTGAAAGTTACGGGATACCCCATGAAAGCTTTACTCGAACCTGCAGTACGTTTGATGCAGCGATTAAAACTGCTCTCCAAGTTTTCTCTTGTCACTTTGGTTTTCATCGTACCTTTAGTGATTGTTACAACGATGCTGCTCAACGAACTGCATCGCTCCATATCACTTTCCCGTTCTGAAAAAACGGGGCTGGCGTTCATCAACCAGATCCATCGAACGGTCGATCTCGTCAGCAAACATCGCGGGCTTCAGCAGATGTTTTTAAAGGGAAAAAATAATGAGGCCAGGGAGCAGGCAAGCCTGACCCGACAAGCGCTCAAGGATGAAATGATCAAACTGGCCTCTCTACAAGATGCCAATCCAGCTATCACTGACCCGCCTGCATTCGACGCGCTAATAAAATCCTGGCAAACGATTGAAGCGCAACTCGGTGGAGCGGATACAAATGGAAGCTATAAGCTGCATTCGGATTTCATCAATCATTTGCTCCGTTACGGAGAATCCGTTGCTACCCGTTCCAATCTCAGCATGGATCCGGGCGCCGATTCGCGACTGCTTGTCAACCTGCTGACGCAAACTCTTCCGGAAATCAAGGGTAATGTAGCGGAACTGACTGGTCGCGGCGCATCGATTATCGACTCAGGCATTTTTGAAGCCAATGAAGATGTGCTGCTCAACGCCAAACTCATGCTGGCAAAACATGAACTCAACCGCTTGCCCGTTCAAGTGGACGCTGTATACAGGGAAAATCCGGCATTGAACAAGCAACTTGACGACTACAAGCCTGTCGTCGTCAATACAGAAGCTTTTCTGGAAAAAGCGCGACTGGAAGTACTCAACAGCTTCAACCAAACGTCCGGCAAACAATTTGAAAAGGCTGGAAGCGACACCATCGATGAATTGAATACGCTTTCCATGAAATCGGCTCAGTTGCTTGAACACTTGCTCTCGGAGCGAATCACCCGCCAAACGTTTCATGCTGCATGGATGGTCGCTGTTATCCTCATCGCGCTGGCATTAGCTACCTGCCTGCTTGCCGGTTTTTATGCTTCCTTCCGACGCGACATCGATCAACTGGAAAAAAGCGTCGTTCAAGCTGCCAATGGCGACCTTACCGGCAACATTCAATCTGATGGAAGAGATGAAATCGCCCACATCGTCAATGCGTTCGGCGACATGACCAAGCGATTGGCCGCGCTCATTGCAGAAGTACAATCAGGCGCCATCAGCATTTCTGAAATTTCGCGTGGCATTACCTTGGGCAATGCCGATTTGTCTGCACGCACCCAGCAGCAAGCCAGTTCGCTTCAGCAAACGGCAGCATCGATGGAAGAATTGAACACCACCGTTCAACATCACGCTGAACAAGTCGTCAGAGTAAACCAGTTGTCACGAGACGCCTCGAGCCGTGCCCTCAATGGCGGCATATCGGTCGCGCAGGTCGTCGATACCATGTCAGAAATCACACACTCCTCCAAGAAAATCGAGGACATTATTGGCGTCATCGACAGCATCGCTTTCCAGACCAATATTCTGGCCTTGAATGCCGCTGTCGAAGCTGCACGCGCTGGCGAAAACGGACGCGGTTTTGCTGTCGTTGCATCTGAAGTCAGAACACTCGCACAACGGTCAGCGCTTGCCGCCACCGAGATCAAGGATCTGATTCATGGTTCCCTCAGCAAAGTCCACAACGGCAATCATCTGGTAGATCAGACGCGCATCAATATGGATGCCATCGTCGCCGACATCACGCATGTCAGCGGGATTATGGGAGATATGTCAGCGGCAACACTAGAGCAATCCGGCGGCATAGGCCAGATAAATACCACCATCACGCAAATGGATCACATCACTCAGAAGAACGCGGCTCTGGTCGAGCAGTTAGCGACGGATTCGGAAAAACTGCGTGATCATGTCATAAAGCTCAGCAAGGCGATCAGCATGTTCAAGCTTGGCACGGGCGATGAAGCACTTACCCAGGAATGGATAAGCCATCCAAGCATGGAGGTTGATTGGGACAATCGTGAAAAATTGTTGGTCGAACAGCCGCGCCTGACGCAACGAAAAAAGCCCAGATTGCGTTATGCGACATAGTCAGTCAGCGGGCATGAAGCAAACCAGCGCGGGAGAAAACGGCGATTGGAAACAGCATAATTTACGCAAGAGGTAAAAGAACCTCACACCGTTTTTTCATAAAAAAAAGCCCCTTGCGGGGCTTTTTTTACAACGACGAAACGACCTGAATCAGATCGCCTGAATGTTCGTTGCTTGCGGGCCTTTTTGACCCATGGCTGCAACAAAACTCACTTTTTGACCTTCGGCGAGCGACTTGAAGCCAGCGCCTTTAATTTCAGAAAAGTGTGCAAAAAGATCATTGCCGCTGCCATCAGGGGTGATGAAGCCAAAACCTTTTGCGTCGTTAAACCATTTAACAGTACCTGTTTCCATTTTATATTCCTTAAAGAATGAGAAAAGAAGAGCAAATGCTCTTGGGGCAAGATAATCAAGGGAGATAAATGGAGCGATGGAGATACTGCTTGGAACAGTGTAACGATGGCACTAAAATCTGTTGCTTGAAGATATTGTGAACGGATTATACACGGAAAAGACTTTTCTGCTCATTTCCTTTTGGAGAGCAGATAAGCTTGGCAGAAAGCCATCATTTGAGTGCGCAACAAACATATGCGTATGCACTCGCCGACCAAACGACGCTACGCCGTCAGCACAATGCCAAAGTGCTGCCGGTACGCCCTGCCTCGAAACAAGTCACTTCTGTAGCGCATCCCTGATCTCGCGAAGCAGCACGATATCTTCCGGTTCCTTTGCTGGCAGCGCTGGCGGAGGCGGATTCATGTTGCGCGCCCGGTTGATCAAGCGCACCATTTGAAAAATGATGAAAGCCAGAATCGCGAAATTGATCACAATCGTAATGAAGTTGCCGTAAGCGAGCACCGCCCCGGCTTTTTTGGCTTCAACGAGGCTCAATGTCGTGCCTTGATTATTCAGTGGCAGATAATAGTTCGTGAAATCCAGCCCGCCCAACAACCTTCCGACAACGGGCATGATCATGTCCTGCACCAAGGACTCCACAATTTTCCCGAATGCTCCGCCGATAATCACACCCACAGCCAAATCAACAACGCTGCCTCTGACGGCGAACTCTCTGAACTCTTTCATCATGGACATATGTGCCTCCCTTGAAGTCAATCGAACGTGACAATTTTAATCTTGTTTTTCTATTCCCGATACAAGCCAATTTTTTTCAATTCCGCGAAAAGACCGTCTGCCATCACCCGATAACCTTTTGCGTTGGGATGAATGGTATCGGCGCGCAATGCCATCTGCGACAACACGCCGGAAAATACACCCGCAATCACGGGGATTTTTTCTTCCTTGCCGAGTTCGGCATAAAGCGGCGCATCCGAAGGCTTCTCTGCAACCACCGCGAACATTGAAAACTCCGGCACTGCCACCAGCACAATTTCCGCGCCACTGCTGCGGCTTGTGGTGATGATCTGGCGGATGTCTTCCTTCACGGCAGCATGGGAACGACGCCGCAAGAAATCATTGCCACCAATTTCAATGATCACCAGAACAGGACGATGTTGCTCCAGCAGCGCGGCGATTCTGTCTTTGCCGTTCAGTGCCGTGTCGCCCGGAATACCCGCGTTCACAATCTGCCACCTGGTTTTCTGCGCCAGCAAGGTCGGCCAGTCCTCGCCCGACTGCGCGCCCGTGCCATAGGTCACACTGTCACCGAAAGCCAGCACGACACTGCCAGGAGGAACGCTCGCCATTTTTGGTTGACGACCGCAGGAAACGAGGCAGAAAAGCATGATGATCGTAGCAATGAAGCACGGCATCATGCCCTGCCGTCTAAGGTGGATTGGGGAATTAAGCATTATCAAAGTGGAGACCCCACACTAAAATTCAAACTACACCAGAACAAACCCATCCATCACTCACATGAACCCCGCTTGGAATCGAGAGCAACTCATATTTACAAAAGTGACGTACTCCAATATGATTTGCCAGTTCGCTTTTATATTACCGCGAAGTTGTTAGCATTGATATACCACAACCGCTTCCATAATCAAGGATAGCTTTCTGTTACTATCAACCAGCACCAAAAACATGTCTCTAGCCAAGAGAAATTTCACGGATCAGGATATACCTTCGTATGATAGCTTCAACACTATCCGCCAAGTGCTCAGGGAGTTCGTAGCAAGCATTCAGGATGCGATGCTTGTCCTCGATAAAAACGCCAAGATTCTTTCTTATAACCAGCCATTCACCACGTTCTGGAATATTCCTGAGGATGTGAAAAACAGCGCTGGGGACGTTGCCATGCTGAATTTCGTTGTGGGGCGGATGCTTGACCCTTTGGAGTTTCTGCATAAAGTTCAGGCGTTTGCTGGAAGCGGAAAAATGCAAACCCAAGAGCGGATTCGACTCAAAGATGGGCGCTCCATTCTGTTTAATGCTGCCCCAATTTTGGACGCAGACGGTAAATGCTATGGGCAAACGTGGCACTTCATCGATATCACAAAGAGCAAACAGGCAGAACGCGATTTACTGGCACTGACCGTCGCCTTGAACCGGCTCTCCGATGCGGTTTATTTAAGAAACAAAGATTATCATTTTGTTTATGTCAACGATGCAGCATGCCAAACGATGGGCTATTCACGCGAAGAATTTTCCAAAATGACGCCCATTGACATCGACCCGGATCTCGATATGAATACGCTGAAAATGATAGGCGAAAAACATTCGAGCACCGGCGAGCACCCCACTTTTCAAAGAAGGCATCGCACGCGTGACGGACGTATATTTCCTGTGGAAATTTTAATCAGCATCATCGAGCTTGACGGCGAAAAATATAGTCTGACTGTCTGTCGTGACATCTCCAAAAGGCAGGCCTATGAACAAGAACTGCAGCGGGCTGCGAATTACGACCTAATCACTGGCTTGCCAAACCGCCGCCTTCTTACTGATCGCCTGGAGCAAGCGATTGTTCGCAGCAAACGAAATGGAAAGATGCTTGCGGTCTGTTACATGGATCTTGATAACTTCAAGCCCATCAATGACAAGTATGGGCATCACATAGGAGATCAACTGCTCTCCAGCCTCACGCATCAGCTAAAAACCATATTGCGTGAAGACGATACCCTGGCTCGCCCGGGTGGTGACGAATTTGTCTTTCTCTTTAATGAGCTGGGAAATGCTGAGAAAATCAGCACAATTCTTGATCGATTGCTCGCCGTCGTAGGCTCTCAAAGGCAGCTTCAAAATCACATGGTCAACCTGTCGGCCAGCATTGGCGTCACACTTTACCCGAACGACAATGTCAACGCTGACACCTTGCTGCGTCACGCTGATCAAGCGATGTATCTTGCAAAAGAAGCCGGGAAAAACTGTTACCATTTTTTCGATCCAGATAATGATCGGCATGCTCAACTACATCGCCTTAATTTTCTTCTTTTGCAAAAAGCATTTGAGAATAACGAATTTATCTTGCACTATCAGCCCAAAGTAAATTTGCTGAATGGCACCGTCGTTGGCGCAGAAGCGCTGATACGCTGGCAGCACCCCGAGCGCGGCATTCTTCCCCCTTCAGAATTTCTGCCCTATCTGGATAATACCGATCTTGAAATACAGGTGGGAGAGTGGGTCATTGACTCCGTATTAAAACAGGCAGAAATCTGGAAGGCAGCCGGTCTGACACTCACTGTCAGCGCCAACATCAGCCCAACCCATTTATTGACAAATGATTTTGCCAAACGGCTGCAAGAAACCTTGGAAAGATATCCCTGCCTGACCCCGGACACATTAGAGCTGGAAATTCTTGAAAGCGTCGCGCTTTCCGATATGTCACAAGCGGTTAATACGCTCAAGTCTTGCCGTAACCTGGGCGTGCGTATATCACTGGATGATTTCGGCACTGGCTATTCATCATTGACTTACTTGCGCAATCTCCCCGTAGATATATTAAAAATCGATAAAAGCTTTGTGGCCAACATGCTTACCGACCAATCAGATCTGGACATTATCGTCAGCGTGGTGCATCTAGCCAAAACTTTCAAACGGGAAGTCATTGCCGAAGGCGTAGAAACACTGGCCCAAGGCGTTGAGCTGGTTGGGCTGGGATGTAACGTCGTACAGGGATATGGCATTTCGCACCCTATACCGGCCAATCAAATCCACAACTGGGTGAGCGAATGGGAAAGCCGTGATGTACTCAAGCATCCTGACATGGCAAAGAACGCTTATCTCGTACAGTCCAACCTGAATCTGGTTTGATTAAAAAACCATGACCCTGCCGGAACCCATCGGTTTCACAGATGCGTCGCCGAAGGCTTTCTTGAAATAGACAATCGCCTTGTCTCCCGTGCAGTGCCCACCATAAAGCGAAAAATCGTCTGCCATGATTTTTTTGGTGTATGCAACAGCTTCGGCCAGCACTTCCTCACTGGCGTTCATCAAGTGCAAGCCACCGATAACCGCAAGCAGTTTATCTGCGGGGAATGCCTTGTGAATGGCCGTGAGAATGTTCGTGTATCCCGCATGCGCGCAACCGGAAATAACAACAAGTCCACGTGGCGTGCGCACAACGACCGTCGCATCATCAAGCAAAGGAACCGGGCCCGTACCGTCTTCATTGAAAAAGTTCCCGGCAATCGGCGCAAAGCTGCCGGGCGGTCGCGGTATGTCGGTGAAAAAGTAAAAATTTTCATCCAGCTCCACCGTGTTATTGAGCGGACGGAATGCGGGCGCAGCATATTGCCTGGCCAGATAAGGCATGCCCGTGATGCGAACCGGCTGACCGGGTCTGATCTGGTAAGCCTTGTGCCATATGTATGGATGACCATACACCGGCGGATTGCCTTTCAGTTGCGGATAAAACGCAAGGCCACCCGTGTGATCGTCATGTCCATGAGAAAGCGTGATGCCAGAAAGATTATCCAGATTGGCATTCATTCGCTTGGCGTTTTCAAGAAACACATTAGTTGTGCCCGTGTCTGCCAGCCAGCGATGACCGTTGGAAAGCTCTATCAAAATCGAAACGGCATGTTCCGCAACATATTCGTCTGACATGGCCGTGTCGTCTGCCAGAATCGAAATTTTTAATTGTTTAGCTTCAGCAGGGTGTGCGGCGATCGTCATGATGAGCGTTTCCAAAAATAAAAATGGTTGTGTCTGTTATTAAAAAGGTGGGGGCGGTCAATATCCCTTACAGGGTTCAAAAAATTCTGCGATGCCAAGCACCCCCCCGTGGATTAAGCCAATTCGAAGCTCTGGAAAACCGGGGTCAGCAGTTTTATTTTGCGAAGCAAAATTTACTCTGCCCCCGAATTTTCCAAGTGATGCTGACCCCTATAGTCTCTGGGGGTCTTCAATTAAAAAATATTCAAACCGCCCCCTATGATGCTAACTCATGGGATTCAAAAAAACCAAACCTGAAAAAACCGAGCCTGGAACCTTTACTCTAATTGACTGAAATTAGGTAAAGGGTCAGGGATGACAACCTTTGGATCTTTACTCTTTACTACATGTTTCATTCTCTTGCATGCCAGCCACTGCAAAGGCTTGTGCAATGCATTAGGAACAAACCAAAACCCAATCAGCCCAAGAAGACCTGTCAAAAATGTTGAAAAAAGCGGAGAGTGTGTAGAAATATATGTAGCGACTGCCCCTAAAACGGCAAATGTAACTGCGATAATCCACCTGGTCAGCTTATATATACTTTTTCCTAATTTCATTCCATCTGCCAGAATGCCATTTATTCTTTCCTCTTCAACTCTCATTTTTTCGGCCAATTCAAGTTGAAGCTGCTGATTTTCATTTGCAATTTTTTGACGATCCAAATCTTTTTGCGCTAACGCAAACTGGTTTTCTTCTTCTTTCAAGACCAACTCGTTAATCATTCGATCTCGCTCAGCTTTATGCTGCGACTCAGTTTGCATAGCTTTTTGTTGAGCTTCTTCTAATTTCCTTTGACCTTCTTCACGAACTATTGATGCAGCATATTCGCCTGCAGCTCGTTTCATTTGTTCCATGATGTATGGAAGACGCTCAAGTGTTACATCCTCAGGATCACCATTCGAAACTCGCATCAATGCTCTTGATCCTTCCCTATCCTCAAACAATGCTGCAAGGTGCTCTGCTTCATCTTTGCCATTAAGTTCTAACAGCAAGTTATAAGCTTTAGCTTTAATATCAGGACGTGGACGAACAGCAGCAGAACAATTTGCTAGAAGTCTTGCTTTGGGGATCGCTGTCTTCCCACCCCCACCTCTTAGCCAAACATACCCAGCAAACTGTTTATCAGACATTGATACTGGAGCCCATTTTTCAATCAGGATCGTACTATGCCTTGTGGCACCTTTTAACCAAGTTTTCCACGCTTTATTTGCGATATCGACCAATACTATGTTCCTACTTAAAAAAACCCATTTTGAATCACAAATTCGTGAGCATGGCTCCCTACTATCGCGAATAGCCAACATAGACCATACAGATTTTCTATCATGCTCTTTTGCTGCGTCATTGCCCCAGTTTTGCATTCTGTCACTCATGATTCCTTCAATATCACCAACAATTGTCTCTGCCCGACGATAAAGGTTGAGCTCTGGATCTCTCTCAATTGCAATCCCCAACCTTTGATATGCGCTCTCACCAACATTCCCAGAAAGAGCGTTCAGTATCTCAACTTTTGCTGTTGTTCCCCATCTGTACGACATGTTATTAACACCTGAGCGCAAATAAGCTAATTGCGCACTAATAGCAGACTCAGCCTCTACAACACAATGATCCAAAACGGTAGGAGTGGCACCACTAGCACGAATGGTTTCTAATAATTCTCTTCCATAGTCGGCATATTCAGAATTGATCCCAAGCATATCTAGCAATATCGGAGAATCCAAATAAACAACAAGTCCCTCAAGGGATCGACTTTCAGTTAACGGCTCCATAAAACAGGAAAGTGTCTCCGCAGCCATATTTGCAAACGCCACATCTGATACAAGTTCAAAACCAGATTGATCTCTACTTTGTAAATCAAGAAGAAATTGTGATGTTGCAAAATCCAAATGCAGCTCTATCGCATTTGTTAAACTATTTTCACCGCCTTTGTTAAGTTTTGATAGAATTAAGGTTCCGGCGTTTCTCTTAAGAGCAATTGAATCCTCTCTTCTACCTAAAATTCTTAATGAGTCAATATTTAGGAGGCGATCAAGAAAAGCCGAATCAAGCAAATCACGACTCATATCCTTCAGGCGTTTATCTTGTGCACAATAGCCCGAAAATGATGCCAAAACCTTTTCAATTTGTTCTTCTGTCACAGGACTACCTGAAGTCGCACCCTGAAAATATCTTATGTCTTTAAAACGATATGCAATTTGCGAGGGATTTTGAGAAAGAATTTCAAGCAATCCATCTTTGTGAAGTTGTTCTGCAATTCCGAGTGAGGCTAACCGAGGGATTTTGAGACCAAATTCTTGCTCAACAGCATTCGAAAACTTTCCTGCATCGTAAAATTCTCCCGCAAATTTTTCGCATGCTTGCGTCAAGAATGGAGTCAATGCTTGCATCAACCCGATGCCAGGCGTATTCAATCTCTGCGCTAGTGTGCAATACGCAACGAGTGCTCTTTTAGGTCTGCTGTTTTCAATCATATTTTTCATTCTGATTTTCACCTTAGTTGTCTACAAGAACAAAATTTCTTACATCAGTTAATTCAACGCTTGCGCTTTAAAACTAAGGATTCTTAAAATACAAAAACCCGCCCTCCTTGCGAAGAGCGGGTTCTCGTCAAACCTCACAACCAAATTGTAGTCGTTGCTTTAGCGTCTCAGTCATGCAGTTCTTTTCTCCAGAATTACCCACAACTCCCAATCGCCCCACACGCCGTACAGAAATCACATCCATCCTTCCTGATCATCGCCATGTTGCCGCACTCACGGCAGAGTTTGCCTGCAATAATCGGCGCAGGCTTCGCAGCGTGACGCTTCGGATCTTCCGCCACAACACCCATGTTCACGGTGGGCAGCCCTTCTTCATTCAGAATGCCGAGCATGGCGTAACGGTGAATCACCAGTTGCGCAATGTAGGCCACCGTTGACGGATAACTCATCTGCTTTTGCGTACCGGGCACGCGCGCAAGGAAATCACCGAGCGGTTCTGCGTAATTGAGCAACTTGCGCAGCTTCATACCGATCCACGCAGGATCGACGACGCGCATATCCACGCTGAGAATTTTGCACAAACCATCGAGCGCCGGTGGATGTCCGCCGCTCAAACCCATGCTGTACGGACGGCGTGTGCCATCCGGCATTTGCAGTTCCTTGAGCATCAGCACGAATTCATCTTCGGTGGAGGGATTGCGCACGTCCGCCACCCAGGCAAGCGTACCGTCTGCGCCGGTCTTGGGTTCGTGCGCCGAAAAAAGTGCGTCCAATACCGGCGTTGCGTCGCTGTCCTTCATCTGCAAGGCACCCAATTGTTCGTAGCGCCAGCGCACCAGCTTGGCCATCGCAGCGGTTGCGCTCGGCACTTGCACGAGATCACCGTTCGGCGGCATCGGCATCCAGAATGGATCGCCGTAAGTTTGTTCAAGCATGGAAAAACGCTTGTTGAGCCAGCCACGATCATTGGCGCGCATGTCACTCGACAAGGTTTTGGCAATCGCGTCCAGACCGCGCGGTGGTTGGCCGCCGAGCACCCATACTTCAAACGGGATGCCACCGTGATCGGATACGGCCACCGCGAATTCGCCTTGCGGCGTTTGGATCTGTTCACTCACCCACGCAGAAGCGCCGGCCGGCAAGGACGGGCGCGACGGCCAGCGCAAGGAGGCGAGCGGCGCAGACATGGTGGCGTCTTGCAAGATCATCCGGCGATCATGTTCGGAAAGCGTGATCGGTTTCGAACTGGTCGGCTCAGTATTCGCGGCGGGCACGGACAACACCGAGCCGAGAATATTGTTGGGGCGATAGGTGGTGATGCCCTTCAAGCCCTTGTGCCATGCTTCCATGTAGAGGTCTTTGAATTCCTCGTAGGGATAATCTTCCGGCACGTTGACGGTTTTGGAAATCGCGGCATCGATGTACGGCGCCACCACCGCCACCATCAGCATGTGATCGATGGCGGAAATTTCCAGCGCGGAGACAAAGGCTTCCGGCAGATTGTTGACATCATGCCCCATCGCGCGATACACGCGAAAAGCATGGTCTTCAACGGTGTAGTCTTTTTTCGTGCCATCCGGCATGCGCTTGGTGCGATTGTAAAACCAGGAAAATGCGGGTTCGATGCCGTTGGAAGCATTGTCGGCAAACGCGAGCGAGATCGTGCCGGTCGGTGCAATCGAAGTAAGATGCGAATTGCGGATACCTTGCACGCGAATGGCGTCTTTCAAATCGTCCGGCAAACGCGAGGCGAAACCGCCCTTCAGGTATTGCTCCACATCGAGCAAGGGGAATGCGCCGCGTTCTTTCGCCAGTTCCACGGAACCCCAATACGATGAATCGCGCATCACTTCGGAAATCTTGCGCGCCAATTCACGGCCTTCCGGTTTGTCGTAACGCACATTCAACATGATGAGCGCATCGCCCAAGCCGGTGAAACCCAGACCGATGCGGCGCTTGGCGGCTGCTTCACGCGCCTGCTCTTCCAGCGGCCATTGCGTGGCAGTGAGCACATTGTCCAGCATGCGCACGGCGACTTTCGTTACACGTTCAAACAAATCAAAATCGAATCCGGCGTCTTCAGAGAAGGGATTTTTTACGTAAGCCGTGAGGTTCAAGCTGCCGAGGCAGCAGCAGCCGTAATCTGGCAGGGGTTGCTCACCGCAATTGTGTACGTAAAAGCCGTTGGCGTCGAAGGCATTGATGCCCGGTACCTGCACGTCATACACGGTTTCCGTTCCGTCCGCTTCCAATGCTTCAACCGTTGCAATGAAACGCTCGCTGTTCAATGCGCGGCGATAATTGCCCAATGCTTGAACAAGCGCACCTTGCTTGTCTTCATCGGCAAAACCAATACGCGATTCAAACACGGCCAGATTGTCGCCGGAGATCACGAGTTCATGCACAATTTGCGTTTGGTACAGCGCGAAACCGCCTTTGCCATCGGGCAGGGATTTCATCGCTGGCGCATCGCCTTTGCGATTTGCGTAAATAGTGGAAACGATGCCCAGACGTTGCAACATGCGTTGCACACGTTCCAGGGTGGTTTTGTCCACCTGCGTCAGACGAACGCTCACACCTTTTTGCTGTGAGCCTTGGACAGAGCCGTCGGCATCAAACAAGCCGCGCAGGAAGCCTGCGTAAAAATCAGACGATGTGGCTTCAAACGCATCGGTCATTTTCTTGGCACCGGGGTGCATGCCCAGTTCAATGGCCAAATCACGCAAGCCTGCGCTCTTCATCCGGTATTCGTCACGCCCTGCGATTGGCATGAATCCGGCAAAATCGGAACGCGTCTTCATGGTTTGCATCGCCGCTTCTGCAGCGAGCATCACGCTGTTTTTGCAGATAGCGGTTTCATATCCGTTTGCGAATGCGGTTGCCTGTTTGTGCCAGACACTGATGATGGCTGCTTCAGATTTGAGCGTGCCATCGCCCAAGAGCAAGCCCAGCAAATAGCCTTGCGCTTCGTTGTATTGGCCTTCCCAACCTTGTGCGGCGCGATGGTTGTGCAAGGCAATTTTGTCGCCAGCGACCAACTGGCCAGCTTCCACCCATTCGTAAGCTTGGCGATAACGCGTTTGCTTGGCTACGCGCCGCACGAGATGATTCGCGGTCAAACGCAAGGCATGGCCTTCGCGCGTGCGCAAGCGCAGCACGGGTTTTTCTCCCGTAGCAAAGAATCCTTCCGGCGCGGAGGCAAATTCCTGCCCGTTGATAAGCGCTACGAACGGTTGATCAATCAGATCACGCACTTGTTTGGGACCCTCTGCTGTAGCGACCCAGGTATCTGCTGTCACACAGGGGTTCGTCGCTTCAATCACTTCGCAATACGCGAGATTGTTTTCGCGGTTGAGTTGATCGAGGAAGAGTACGCCCGGCTCAGCCGCTTCGTAGGTGCACTTCATGATCAAGTCCCACACCTTCGCCGCGTTTTCCTTTTGATACACCCACATGCCATCGCTACGCTTGTAGGCGCCTGCCGCTTTCAGTTCGTCGGTCGGTTCGGCGAGGTGAATGAGTTCATAATCACCGTTCGCTTCCACCGCGCGCATGAACGCATCGGTCACACCGACCGAGACGTTGAAATTGTTGAACTGCCCTTTTTCCTGCTTGGCAGTGATGAAGGAAATGACATCTGGATGATCGACATTGAGCACGGCCATTTGCGCACCGCGACGTGCACCGGCGGACTCCACGGTTTCGCAGGAACGGTCAAACACTTTCATGTACGAGAGTGGGCCGGACGCGCTGCTGCCCGTTCCCTTCACGCGCGCGCCCCGCGGGCGAATTGCGGAAAAGTTATACCCCACGCCACCACCACGACGCATGGTTTCTGCCGCTTCGGCAAGTGCCGTGTAAATGCCGGGCTTGCCGTTGACATTGTTCGTAATGGAATCGCCAACGGGTTGCACGAAGCAGTTGATCAGCGTTGTGGCCAATCCTGTACCGGCAGCGCTGCTCACGCGCCCGGCAGGAATGAAGCCATTTTGCATCGCCCACAAGAATTGATCTGCATACCTGGTGCGTTCTGTGCCGTTTTCCACTTCCGACAGGGCTTCCGCCACGCGCGTCTGCACCTCTTCGACGGTGGTCTCGCTGCCTTTAGCGTATTTCTCGATGAGAACTTCCGTTGTGATTTCCTGCGGCGTTTCCAAAGATGCGATGGTGTTTCTTACTAGCATTTATTACCCCTGTGAACGATTTTGTTTCGTCATGAACAATATTCAGACTGTAGTGTAAATGGAAAATTAAAACTGTGCAGACACAATATCTAGTGTTTTTGACTTGAGGCAACACTAAATAAGCGTTGCACAAACTTGTCGCAGCGCTGCTACATATGAAGGCAATTTTCTTGCATGAATGAAAATGAAAACCCGCCGAGAGCGCCGGCAGATTACATTTCCGTCAACTTTTGAGAAGGGAGATTCGCCCAGCGCTTTGATCAGAGCGCTGCGATCAATTGAGGTACCAACTGATAAAGGTCGCCGACAATACCGTAGTCCGCGACAAGGAAGATGGGCGCATCGGCATCTTGGTCAATGGCAACGATGGTTTTGGCACCTTTGATGCCCGCGATGTGCTGCACCGCACCGGATATACCGATGCCAATGTAAAGATCCGGCGCGACGATTTTGCCGGTCTGTCCGATTTGCCAATCGTTTGGCACGAAACCGGCATCCACTGCCGAACGCGTGGCACCGAGCGCTGCGCCAAGCTTGTCGGCCAGTTGCTCGAGCAATTTGAAATCATCTGCGGAATCCAGACCGCGACCGCCTGCGATCACGACTTTGGCAGACGTGAGTTCGGGACGATCCGACGTAGCGATGTCGCGCGAGAGGAATTTGATTTTGTCGGAGCCTGCAACTGCGGGAATGTTTTCAATGACAGCAGAACCGTTTTGATCTGCCGCTGCAAAGCAGGTGGTGCGCACTGTGATCACCTTGATCGGATCAGCCGACTGCACGGTGGCAATGGCATTGCCTGCATAAATGGCGCGATCAAATGTATCGGGCGACACGACGGCAAGGATGTCGGAAATTTGACCAACGTCGAGCTTCGCGGCGACACGCGGCAAGATGTTTTTGCCGTAAGCGGATGCGGGCGCCAGGATGTGCGAATAGTTTGGGGCAATCGTCAGCGCTTGTTCGGCTACGTTCTCCGCTAGTCCGTCTGCGAATGGCGGCGCATCGGCGAGCAGCACTTTGGAGGCGCCCGTCATTTTGGCGGCGGCTTGTGCGGCCGCGCTACAGTGATGTCCTGCTACGAGCACATGCACATCACTGCCACATTGCATCGCGGCGGTGATAGTGTTGAGTGTGCCTGCTTTCAGCGTGGTGTTGTCGTGTTCTGCTATAACCAGTACGGTCATTTTCTATCCTTAAAATTGCAGTCACCCCAGCGAAGGCTGGGGTCCAGTGGCGTTTCCAAAAACTATCTGTAAAAACCCCAAAGACACTGGATTCCAGCTTTCGCTGGAATGACGATTTGAGCGTTGTCGCAAAAAAAATCAGCCACCATTTAAATATAGGTGCAAGAAAAATTCTCTAAATAACCTTCGCCTCATTCTTCAACTTCGCCACCAGCGTCGCAATATCCGGCACCATCACACCCGCCTTGCGTGCTGGCGGCTCCGAAACTTTCAGCGTCTTGATGCGCGGCGTGACATCCACGCCGAGATCGGCTGCATGAATCGTTTCCAGCGGTTTTTTCTTCGCCTTCATCAAATTCGGCAAGGTGACGTAACGCGGTTCGTTCAATCGCAAATCGGCGGTGACGATTGCGGGCAAGGTCAGCGCCAGTGTTTCCTGGCCGCCATCCACTTCGCGGGTGACGATGGCCTTGTCGCCTTCGATCACCAACTTTGATGCAAAGGTCGCTTGCGGCCAACCGAGCAAAGCGGCGAGCATTTGACCCGTTTGATTGGCATCGTCGTCTGTCGATTGCTTGCCGAGCAAAATCAGTTGTGGTTGCTCTTTCTCTGCAATAACTTTCAACAGTTTTGCCACAGCGAGTGATTGCAACTCAACATCCGTTTGCACAAGAATGGCGCGATCGGCACCCACCGCCATGGCGGGAATCAGCACTTGCTGGTTTTGCGCGGTTCCGCAGGAAACGGCGATCACTTCGCTTGCCTTGCCCGCTTCTTTTTGACGCACGGCTTCTTCGATGGCGATTTCATCGAAAGGATTCATCGACATTTTAGCGTTTGCCATTTCAACACCGCTGCCGTCGGCTTTGACGCGCACTTTGACGTTAACATCAATGACGCGTTTGATGGGTACCAGAATTTTCATGTTTTTTGATGCAAAATTTTCTTTGTCTCCTCGGTCGAAAATTCGGGGTCAGAGTCAAAATTCGCTTCGCGATATTTGACTGCCGACCCCGGTTTTCCTCCCTGAGGTTCAGCATAAAATTCGTAGCGGGAAACCGGGGTCAGAGTTTTTTTACGCGCAGCGTAAATTACTCTGACCCCGAATTTTCCGCAGTTATTTCCGCTTCATAAAGAATTCGTATTCTTTATCATGCTGGTGATGTTCCAGAACTTCATTGCCCGTCTGCTTGGCAAAGGCCTGAAAATCTTTCACCGAGTTGGGATCAGTCGTCACGATGCGCAACACCTGCCCGCTCGTCATGTCTGCAAGCGCTTTCTTGGCGCGCAGGATCGGCAACGGGCAATTCAGATTACGCGCATCGAGATCTTTTTGGAATTCCATTATTTTTACAGCCCCCTCACCCCAACCCTCTCCCGCGAGGGGAGAGGGGGTGAAAATCAACCGAGTTTGCTGCTCACCCAATCCGCCACGCCTTCCAGCGCCTTGGTCAAGCCTGCCGGATTGGTGCCGCCCGCTTGCGCCATGTCGGGACGACCACCGCCCTTGCCGCCCACCTGTTGCGCAACGAAGTTCACCAGTTCGCCCGCTTTCACTTTGCCGGTCGCATCGGCCGTCACACCAGCAATCAGGCTGACCTTGCCATCGCTCACGCTCGCCAGCACAATCGCGGCGGTCTTGAGCTTGTCCTTCATCCTGTCCATCGTCGTGCGCAAGCTGGCCACATCGGCACCTTCCAAAGTAGCGGCCAGCACCTTGATGCCTTTGATTTCAACGGCTTGATTGATCAATTCGTCGCCCTGGCTGGAGGCCATCTTCGCTTTCACCGCAGAGAGTTCTTTTTCCAGCGTCCGGGTTTGTTCCTGCGTTTGCAAAATGCGCGGGATCAGTTCGTCTGGCGTGGTGCGCAGCGCAGCCGCCGCTTCATTCACACGACGCGCCAAATCCTGCACCACGTGCATTGCATTCAAACCCGTCACCGCTTCCACGCGACGAATACCAGCCGCGATACCGCCTTCGCTGACAATCTTGAACAAACCGATATCGCCCGTGCGTTCGACGTGCGTGCCACCGCAGAGTTCGCAGGATGAACCAATATTCAATACGCGCACTTCATCGCCGTACTTTTCGCCGAAGAGTGCCATCGCACCATGCTTGACTGCATCGTCGAATGCCATCACTTGCGCTTGCGCAGCCTGGTTCGCAAGAATTTCGCGGTTGACGAGTTCTTCGACTTGACGGATTTCATCCGCCGTCATCGGTGCATTATGGCTGAAGTCGAAACGCGTTTTTTCTGCATCAACAAGCGAACCTTTTTGCGCGACATGCGAGCCGAGAATCTGGCGCAGAGCCTTGTGCATCAAATGCGTTGCGGAATGGTTGCGCACGGTTTGTGCGCGTTTTTCGAAATCCACTCTCGCGCTGAGCGTGTCACCAACCGACAGCGCGCCTTGCGTCAGCGTGCCGTGATGACCGGAAACTTCCGGCTGGATGCGTTGCGTGTCTTCGACTTCAAACCGCACGCCATGTGCTGAGAGCAAACCCGAATCGCCGCACTGGCCGCCGGATTCGGCGTAGAACGGCGTCGTATCCAGCACGACAATACCGTGCTGGCCTGCATTCATCTTCTGCACCGATACACCATCGACATACAGCGCGAGAATCTTGCCATCGTGTGCCAAATTGTCGTAACCGACGAACTGGGTTTTTTCACCGTGGTATTCGACGTTGGCTGCCATCTTGAATTTGCCTGCGGCGCGCGCGGTGGCGCGCTGGCGCTCCATTGCAGCGTCGAAACCGGCTTCGTCCAGCGTCACCTCACGTTCGCGGCAAATGTCGGCTGTGAGATCCAGCGGGAAGCCATAAGTGTCGTACAGCGTGAACGCAGTCTCGCCATCGAGATGCTTCGCGCCGCCGCCGAGTGCGACTTCCAGAATCTTCATGCCGTTTTCCAGCGTTTCATTGAAGCGTTCTTCTTCCTGACGCAGCACGCGTTCGACTTGATGCTGCGCTTCCGGCAATTCCGGATACGCCTGACCCATTTCCTTCACAAGATCCTTGACAAGCTTATGGAAGAACAGGCCGTTCTGACCGAGCTTGTGGCCGTGACGCAGCGCGCGGCGAATGATGCGGCGCAACACGTAACCGTGACCTTCGCTGCCCGGAATCAAGCCATCCACAATCATGAACGCGCACGCACGGATGTGATCCGCGATGACTTTCAGCGAATTGTTCGTGAGATCGGTCGTGCCGGTTTCGCGTGCAGCCGCCTTGATCAAATTCTGGAAGAGATCGATTTCGTAATTGCTGTGCACGTGCTGCAATACCGCAGCCAGACGTTCCATGCCCATGCCGGTATCCACGCACGGCATCGGCAGCGGCGCCATATTGCCCTGCTCGTCGCGATTGAATTGCATGAACACGAGGTTCCAGATTTCGATGTAACGGTCGCCGTCTTGTTCTGCACTGCCTGGCGGACCGCCCCACACATCGGCACCGTGATCGTAAAAAATTTCGCTGCAAGGACCGCAAGGCCCCGTATCGGCCATCTGCCAGAAGTTGTCCGATGCGTAGCGCGCACCTTTGTTGTCGCCGATACGCACGATGCGATCGGTCGGCACGCCAACTTCTTTTGCCCAGATGTCAAAGGCTTCGTCATCTTCGTGATACACCGTGACCCAGAGTTTTTCTTTCGGGAGTTTGTAAACGTTCGTCAGCAAATCCCAGGCGTAAATGATGGCATCGCGCTTGAAATAATCGCCAAAACTGAAGTTGCCCAGCATTTCGAAAAAGGTGTGATGACGCGCGGTGTAACCGACATTTTCCAGGTCGTTGTGCTTGCCGCCGGCGCGCACGCAGCGCTGCACCGAAGTGGCGCGGGTATAGGCGCGCTTGTCCGTTCCCAAAAAGACATCTTTGAACTGCACCATGCCGGAATTGGTCAGCAGCATGGTGGGGTCGTTACCTGGCACCAGCGGGCTGGAACGAACGATGGCATGACCCTTGGATTCAAAAAAGGACAGGAATTTCGCGCGAATTTCAGAGGATTTCATGGGAACCAAAATAGATACGGAGTGGATGCCGAGTAAATGCAGAGACGACAAAGACGGAAATTATACGGGATAAGTTGCACTACCCGTATCTTTCATCAGCCCGTGAACCGCCTATGCATTACACACAAAACACGCTGTGAGAACCGTGGATTTTGACAGCAAATGGAAGTGTCGCCCTTTTGCATAGGAATCCGGGATGGGTATGCGCCAGCGCAAAACCGCTCCCCCATGAAAATGCCACAATGAAACACTTTCAGATTGTAAATATGGAAATAATTTCGTTTCTAGGTAGAAATAATGAAGTTTTTTCTATAATATTGACTCTATGCAACTAAATTTTCTGGTGAAAATGCCGTTGTTACTATCTAATCAGAACTCAAAAGCTTAAAGTCCATCATGCCCCACGCTGGTCAAGACATTCGGAAACGCCTGCTGGTAGTTCGTCTGCCACCTTTGCCGCACATCCTGCTCAAGCTGATCGAGTACTGCCGTACCGAACGGGTAGGTATCGCCGAAATTGCAGAGCTGGTTTCCAAAGACCCGGCCGTTGCCGCCAAAATTCTGGGGGTCGCCAACAGTTCAGCTTACTATCGCCCCGGGCAAAAAATTCGTCTGGAGCAATCGCTCATGACGCTTGGCACGGACATGATCCGCACCTTGGTCATCAGCGAATCAGTCTTTCAAACCCTTAGCCACTTAACAACCTCCGCTTCGGTGAACCTTTGCAAGTTCTGGCAACATTCCCTGACCAATGCGGTCTTGGCGCGTGATGTTGCCAGAAAAACAGGCTACCCCAATATTGATGAGGCTTATCTGTGCGGGTTACTGCACGATGTGGGTCGCATCGCTTTTCTCGCCGTCTCGCCCAATAAATACGCGCCTTATTTCATGGCGGACGACGACAATGAATTGTGTGCGCTGGAACAAAAGGAGTTGCAAATCACCCATCAGGAAGCCGGCGCGTGGATGGCCGACCGCTGGAAACTCGGGCAAAACGTTGCCGACAGTATTTTGTATCACCATGAACCTGTGACACGTATCGAAAAAACCAGCCTGCTCGTGCGAGTCGTCTATTTGTCGCATGTACTTTCCTGCCATTCCTGGGACGCACCGGAAGTCATGGATGCCGCAAGATTGTGCAGCTTGATACCGGATGATCTGAAGCCGATTCAAGATGGTGCGGCTCAAAAAGTTCATGAAGCTGCTGAATTCCTGGGCATTGATCTTGAACCCGGCGCAGATTCCGTACTGGAAAAAACCCGCACGCAATCTTCTTCTGTGCAGAGAAAACTGAAAGACGAACTTCACCATGTCGTACAAGCTTCTGAAACTGAGCGCAATTTTTCAAAGCAAACGAGCGAGACTGGCCTGCTCAGAACCATCGCCCAGTCAGCCAATATCCTTTTCGATATCAGCGACGCCATCATCCTGATGCTGGATGCGCCCAACCAGGTGCTAAACATCAACCCCAACCTCGAACACCAGCAACAATGGGCTGGATTTTCCTTACGCCTGAAACGTGGCGGCGAAATTGCAGCCTCCGTGGCGGAAAAACGCCCGGTATTTATCAATCAGAGCAACCACTCCACTCCTGAAGAACCCTTGATGAAGCTGCTGCACGCAGACGCGATCGCCAGCATTCCCCTTATCACCGAGGGAGAATGCGTAGGCGTACTGACTGGCAAAGTTTTGCCGATGAAAATTCCGGAATTGCAGAACGGTGTACGTTTCCTGCAAGTTTTCGGCGCGCAAGCTGCTTCAGCCTTGCTTGGGCTGCGACGAAAACAGGAAGAGATGCGCACCCTGACTGCCAATGCCGTGGACGAATTCAAACTCTCCTCCCGCAAAATCGCGCACGAAGCAAACAATCCCCTTACCGTCATCCGAAACTATCTGACGGTATTGAATGAAAAGCTTCGCAAGCAACAACCCATTGGCAGCGAAATTACCATCCTCAACGAAGAAATCGAGCGCGTCAGCAAAATCATTCGGAAATTTGTCGACCCACAACCGACACTCAATCAGGAACCAGCGAACGTCAACCAGATCATCGACGACATTTCAAGAATGCTGCGCGAATCCGGATTTGCCCCACCATCGATAAAGATCACCACCAAATCAAACCCTCACGCCAGCGCGACAGAATACGACGATGGAAAAATCTGGCAAATCCTGCTAAACCTTCTGAAAAATGCCATCGAGGCCATGCCTAATGGCGGCGACGTCCTGATCGCCAATCAGGGGCACGTCAATCTTAACGGGCGGCTTTATATCAATCTCGCTGTCAAAGATACTGGCTCCGGCATCCCGTCAGACGTGCTGGAAAAAATGTTCATGCCTGTCTCTAGTAAAAAAGGGGGCGAGCATCAAGGTCTCGGTTTGGCCATCGTTCAGGATTTGGTCAAAGACATCAACGGATTTATCAACTGTCGAAGCAGTAGCAATGGAACGTCATTTGAAATTCTCGTCCCGGTACGCAGTGAAAAAGGTAACCCGGCTCCACCAGTAACAGCATCATAACTTTGCAGCGATACGATCACACTATGCCCAGCAACAGCCACAACAGCATGGATTTTGCGCTCGGATGCATCAGTCTTCCACCCCAATGCAGCGCCACCCCGAATCCATCATTCCTGCTCATTGACGATGACATTCGTACACTCGAAAGTCTTCATAGCCTCCTTGAAGGACGCGGCTTTAACATGACCCTGGCGACGAGCGGCGCTGAAGCACAAACGCATCTCCTGGAAAAACCTTATGACATTGTTTTGCTGGACTTGAATCTGGGTGACATGCATGGTCTTGACATCATGGACTTCATCAATGAACACCAGATTGATGTCACCACTATTGTTTTGAGCGGTGAAACCAATATCGAGTCGGCTATCGGCGCTTTGCAGCGCGGCGCATACGGTTATTTGCGCAAGCCCTACCCATCCGAGCAGTTACTGAACAAAATCGAGAATGCCCTTGAAAAGCGCGCGCTCGAAGAAAGAAACCGTCAAATTGCGGTTCGTCTTGAATACTCGGAAAAAATTTATCGCAACCTTGTCGACAACTCGCCAGACATCATCTACACCCTGAACAGGGATGGGTGTTTTACTTTCGTTAATGAACGCGCCCAACAGGTTTTGGGGTACACCCAAGACGAATTGCTGGGCAAACATTATTCGATCATTGTGCATGAGGACGACCAGCCAAGAGCGCAATACGTCTTCAATGAACGCCGCACCAGCAATCGCGCTTCCCGCAACGTGGAATTGCGCCTGAGAGGCAAACATCTCGATGATGAAGAACTGACATTCGACCAGTCGATGATGACTATTTCCTTTAACTCCATGGGCATGTACACATCTGAGGATGAAAGGGGAAGGCACGAATACCACGGCACTTACGTTGTAGCACGCGACGTCACTGAACGTAAACGCGCGGAAGAACTGATCACCTACCAGGCTTATCACGACATTCTCACGGACTTGCCAAACCGCATCCTGTTCAACGAGCAACTGCATTTGTCCATCATCCAGGCACGGCGTACCCAAATCAAACTGGCGGTCATGCTGATCAACCTCCATCGCTTCAAGATCGTCAACGATACTTTGGGACATTCAAAAGGCGATGAATTGTTGAGACAGGTCGCCAAACGTCTCAAATCCTGCCTATGCGAGGGTGGATTGCTGGCACGCCACGGTGGTGATGAATTTGCCATCATTGTGCCGTGCATCAAGAATCGTCAGGAAGCCGCCACGCAAGCAGGAGAAATTCTAAAATGCATGAAAAAACCTTTCCTGCTCGACGGTCAGGAAGCGTTTATTTCCGCCAGAATCGGCATCGCCGTTTACCCTTCCGATGGCGATGACGCCACCGAGCTGGTACGTCTGGCAGACATCGCCGTGACCCAAATGAAACTGGAAGGCAAGGACGGCTATCTCTTCTATGATTTGTCCATGCAAAATGCCTCGCAAGAAAAAGCTGAAAAAGAAAAAAGCTTGCGCCTGGCCGTGGAAAACAATGAATTGGAAATGTACTACCAACCGCAAGTCGAGTTCACCACCAGGAAAATTATCGGCGCCGAAGCCTTAATGCGCTGGAATCACCCGGTGCGCGGCTTGTTGTCAGCGGGTCTGTTCCTGCCCTTCGCAGAAGAAAATGGCTTGATGCCTTTGTTGAGCGAATGGATGCTGGAAGCCGTTTGCAAAGACATGTCCACCATGATCAAGGCCGGTTGCCCGCCCATCCGCGTTGCGATCAACATTTCTCCAAATGCGTTGGATCACAGCGACCTTTTCGAACACATCCAGGAATCATTGGAAAATTACGCCATCCCGCCAAAACAGTTTGAAGTCGAAATCACGGAAAATATTTGCATCCGCAATCCGCAATACGCCATCGAGCAACTTAACAAGCTCTCTCAGTTAGGGATCAGTGTCGCCATCGACGACTTTGGTACGGGTTACTCGTCGCTTGCCTATCTGCATCGCTTCCCGATCAACACGATCAAAATCGATCAAATGTTCGTGCGTGAAATTCAATCGGTCGACGGGCATTTCCCCGTGGCGCTCGCCATTGTTTCCATTGCACGCGGCCTTGGGCTAAATCTGATTGCTGAAGGCGTGGAAACGGATGCGCAGGCCTGCTACCTGAAAAAATCAGGCTGTGAATCCATGCAAGGCTACCACTTCCACAAACCCATGCCCTCGCAATCCCTGATTGACCTGCTCAAAAAACAAGCGGCGTAAACAGCGCGCATCTTCGTGCTTCCGCCGCTTCCCCATCCAAAATTCGAACTGGATGGACGAACAGTATTCTGCCTGTTTCAATAAACATGTATATTTGCACATGTTTATTTAAGCATGTCTATAAACCCATGTTTAAGTGAATTTTTTCAGACGCTACACGCATCGACAGCGCACAGTGTGGCAGCACGTTCATGAATGTTTTTGTCGTTTTCATCGCCATAAAGAAATCAGAAAAGAAAAACGACGAGCCAAAGATTCGTAAATTGCTGACTTCGGGTGCATTTGATAACTTCTCTTTTAAAAAAGGTTTTACCTATGCTGCTTAAACGAAAGTTTCTTTCCATCGCTCTCGCGCTTGGCGCGATTGCGCTCTCTGGCTGTTCCAGCACAGGGCATGATCATGCGCATGCCTGGGGATACGAAGGTAATATCGGCGCTGCACACTGGGGTGATCTGAAGCCGGAGTACGCCACGTGCAAACTCGGTAGTAAACAATCGCCGATTGACCTGACCGGCGCCAAAGTCAGCAAACTCTCTCCGATTAAATTCAGCTACAAGAGCTCGCAGCTGAAAATCATCGACAACGGCCATACCATCCAGACCAATTTTGTACCGGGTAGCACCATCACCGTGAACGGTAAAAAATACAATCTGCTCCAGATGCACTTCCATCAGCCGAGCGAAGAAACCGTCAATGGCAAGGCTTACCCGATGAACGCCCATTTGGTACACAAGAGCGCCGATGGAAAACTGGCCGTTGTGGGCGTGTTTATGAAAGAAGGCAAGGAAAACTCATTCCTGAAAGCCATCTGGAAAAACATCCCGCAGCAAAAAGACAAAGAAGTCGCTGTCAGCAAGGTAAAGATCAACCTCGCCAAATTCCTGCCGAAGAACAAGCACTACTATGCGTACACCGGTTCGCTGACCACGCCGCCGTGTAGCGAAGACGTGACCTGGATGGTCATGAAAACCCCGGTGGAAGTGTCGAAGATGCAAATAGCCGCTTTCGGCAAGTACTACAGCCACAATGCGCGTCCGGTACAACCATTGAATGACCGCGTTCTCAAAGTAAGCAAGTAATTTCTCAGCATTCGCAAAAGAAGAAAGCCTCCGTACACGGAGGCTTTTTTTATGGGTAGGACGTTTTGATTAAGCTGTACGCAAAATGCCGATCGGGATTTCCATCCCGGCAAAACCGACGCTGACGATATCTTTGCCCAGCACATCCTGCATCTGTTGCGCTTGCGGTGCGCCGGTACAGTGACAGGGCACCAGGAATTGCGGCTTCCACTCGTCCATCACCTTGAAGGTACGATCCAGACGATTTTGATCTGCATTCACCAGATGCATCCCGCCGATAACCCCCTTGACCTTCTGGATACCGGAAAACTTGCGAATATGATCGATGGTATTGGCCAATCCTGCGTGACAGCATCCCAGTAAAATCACCAGACCGTCATCGGTTTCAAACCACATGGATTGATCGTCTTCGATCAAGTCGTCCTTGATGCTGTCCGGATCAAGGTAAAAAGGACCGCCTACGTCCTCAAAATCTGACTTGCGTGGCACGGGCCCCGTCAATCCAATACCAGGCATGAGATAGGAAGGTGATTTCAGTTCATGGAGTCGCTCGGCAGGCAAGGCCACCAGCGCCTGACGCGACGCTTCAGGGATACCGATGGAGCGAACAGGGGTGCCCGGTTTGCAACTGTAACGATCGATATGCAAGCCGTGTGCAAAATACACCTCCAACTTTGGGTTCTCAGCCAACACTTGGGGCAGCGTCCCAGTATGGTCGAAATGGCCGTGGCTCAGCACCAGGGCTTCTGCTTGCTTGAGATCGATACCGAGCTTCCCCGCATTGATTTGCATCACGCCCGTCTGGCCGGTATCAAAAAGAATATGTTTGTCCCCAACGTCTATCCAGGCTGCAAAACCATGTTCGGTTTCCAGACCTTCCTTTGCAGCATAATCCACCAAGACGGTAATTTTTACGGAATCATTCGCCATCGTCACTCTCCGGTTCAAAAACTTTTTTAATCGATCCAGCCAATGGTATGAGATATTGCATCAAAGCGACTCAATAACCATACGTTTCCTGCGGATTTATGCCACTTATGCCACCCATGTTAGCCGCATGGATGCTCTCACAACAGAGGCTACATCTGGACAATTCTGTTGCGTCCTTTCTTCTTGGCCTTGTACAAAGCGATGTCTGCACGTCGCAGGAACATATTCATGGAAGTTTCTTCCTCCTGAAGCGTCACCACCCCGACGCTGATGGTCAGACCGATGCGCTGCCCGTCTGGTAACTCCATCTCCGCCTCGGCAACCTCGTTGATCAAACGCGTGGCGACTTCACATGCTGCTTCAGCTGTCGTTTCTGGCATCAGCAGTGCAAATTCTTCTCCGCCAATACGCCCGACACAATCCACATTGCGCAACTTGTTGGAGAGGATGCCTGCCAGCAGCACGAGCGCGCGATCTCCTGCCTCGTGACCATATCGGTCATTCACCTCCTTGAAGTGATCCACGTCCACCATGATCAGGCTGAGTGGCCGCCCGTACCGCATTGCATGCTCGACATCTTCTTCGCCCCGCGCAAAAAAATGTCGCCGGTTATAAAGCCCCGTCAACTCATCCGTTACCGCCAAACGGCGCAATTCCGTTTCCAGCCATTTGCGATCCGTGACATCCCGCCACACCAATAAACGTCCATGCACACGCTTGTCCAATGTATGCAAAGGTGAAATGCGCACATCATAATAACGACTATTCAGCAATACTTCGCCACGACATTCATCTGCACACCCCTCCAGCAGCTCGGCCACCTGCGGAAGCATTTGAGGCAGTGTACCGCCGATATTATCTCTCTCAGCCCAAACCAGCAGGTTGCGGGCAGCGATGTTCAAATCCAGCACACGGTTCGCCTTATCGATAACAAACACGGCGTCATCCTGGCTGCGATAAATTTCGTATGCTGTCACGGGCGGCAATTCAAACATTCGCCCACGAGAAAACCCCCGCAAGAGGAAGAAGCCAGAAACGTTAAATGCCAGCGGCGTAAAGGAGGTATTCGGCAAAGGCGCAATGCCCAACATAAAAGCGGTTGTCGCAAACAAAGGTAAGAGCATGGCCGCAATCACGATATACACCTGGCGCTGCTGGGGGCGCGGCAATTCGGAAAGCCGCATCAGCAAAAAAGTCGTGGTGATGATCAGCAGCAAGCCTGCATAGAAGTAGTAAACCCAGGTCATCAGTCCTGGTACGCCGGTGAGCGTCGGGAAGGGCGTTGCATAATCCATGTGCAGTTCGCGCCACACCAGTCCATGCCACCCATTTGTCCAGCTCGCGAACAGTTTGGCAATGGGAACAAGGGAGAGCAAGGCGATGCGGCGTTGGCTCACCAGGTGGCCGTAACCAAAATAGTCAAACGCGGCAACCATCATGGCCAGGGGCGCAATGGAGACGCCAATACTCTTCAAATGCCAGACGAACAGAATCCACTCTGGCGGCAAACCAATGAAACTGATCGTTTCAAAGAGTGCCCAAACCGTCGATGCAACCGCAAAGATGCACAGTGCACGCGCACCGCGTTGCGCCCGGTAAGACCATGCCATCAACGCGACCACCATCATCCCCAGCGCTGCCGCGAGATTCGGAAAAATATAAAGAAGGCGCCAAAGCGTGGTCGTGAGCATAGGCAGGACTGAAAAAATTCCCAAACTGCCATTTTATTACGAAGATGTGCTCGCTATTTAATCAAATATCATAATTGGTACAAAAATAAACCTTGCGCGCACAATTTCTCTAACGCATTGATTTCTCAAAGAAAATATTGCGCATCAAGCACGCAGCACTTTCCCCATCAACAAAAAAGCGTCACGCACCTTGCGGTACATGACGCTTTGGAAAAACAGGAAGTGGTATGGGGTTTGTAAGGGTTATCTGCGGCGGTTTTGTGAGTGCTACCTCAACGCACCTGCATCGACCACCATGCCCGCATGGCCATGCTTGACCGTTTGGCAGCCGATTGCGGCTTCCATTTTTTTCGCTGATGCCATGCCGGTACAGTGACATGGAATCAGGAAGTCTGCCTTCCAGCCGGTCAGAATATCGAAGGTCTTGCTGAGACGTTGTTCATTCGCTTGCAACAGGTGCATGCCACCGAGCACGCCTTTGACTTTATCGATGCCAGAAACCTTGCGAATGAAATCAATGGTGTTCGACAAGCCGGAGTGACAACACCCCAGCAGCACCACCAAGCCATCATCGGTTTCGAACCACATGGATTGATCGTCTTCGATTTTATCCACCGCACCACGCTTGTCGTCCAGATGGAAAGTGCCGCCGGTGTCCTCAAAGTCATTCAGACGCGGCACCGGCCCTGTAATGCCCACGCCCGGTGCGAGATAGTAGTGGGACTTGAGCGGGTGCACACGGCTCGCTGGCAAGGCAGCAAACGCTTTCCTCGCCGCTTCCGGCATGCCGTAATTGTCTGCATCCGGCATGTACCACCAGCGCTCCTGATCGATCTCATTCGCGAAATAGATGTGCGCTTGACTGTTTTCCGCCAGCACCTTGTCCAGCGTGCCGGTGTGATCGCGATGGCCGTGGCTGATCACAATCGCTTCCGCTTGCTTCAGATCGACGCCTAGACGTTGCGCATTTTTTTGCAGCGCACCCATATGACCTGTGTCAAACAACACCTTGTGCTTGCCATACTCAATCCACGCCGCAAAGCCGTGTTCCTTTTCCAAACCTTCGGCGGCTTCGTTATCCACCAGCAGCGTAATCTTGACCTGTTCTTTCGACATGCACTCCTCCTATGACTTCCGTTTTATCATTGACGCATGAGCGTATCTACTTAGCCTGAAAATTGTACACGGCCATGGCGAGAAAAATACCCCCGTGTGGCGTAGGGCTTGTCATTTGACTGAAAATCCAGTCCCCCAACACCCGCTCGCAAGACGCAGAAGCGCCGAAGGCCGGCGCCATGCGCTTCCCGATTTCAACGCTTGCCTGAGCGTACCGGCGTACCGCCCTTGCGGTGCGTACTGCCTGCGGCAAACTGTCCTGCTTTTGCATTCGCCGGTTTGGCGGCACCCTTGCCAGAGACTGCCTGCTTTTGCGCTGGCTTCTGAACGGGTTTGGGCGACCCCTTGTGTTGCTGCGCCTGATTCTGATGACCGCGTTCCGCGCGACGCACGCCCAGACTGCCCCGAGCGAATGCCCCACCCATCGGCGCAGACTTGAACGGCGGTACCAGATGCTGTGCGCCGGTTCCGATGAGATCGTTGCGTCCCATGCGCCGCAAGGCTTCGCGCAAAATTGTCCAGTTCTCCGGATCGTGATAACGCAGGAAGGCTTTGTGCAGACGACGGATTTGTCCCTTGCGCGGGGTTCCCACCGTTTCTGAATCTGCACTCACCGGATGGAGGGGATTCTTTTGGGTGTGGTACATCGTCGTCGCCATCGCCATCGGCGTCGGCATGAAAGTCTGCACCTGGTCGAGCTTGAAATTGTTTTTCTTCAGCCACAGCGCAAGGTTCACCATGTCTTCGTCCGTCGTGCCTGGATGGGCAGCGATGAAGTACGGCACCAGGTATTGCTCCTTGCCCGCTTCTTTTGTGTACCGCTCGAACATTTTCTTGAACACATCGTAGGTGCCGATGCCCGGCTTCTGCATCTTCGACAGCACACCTTCTTCCGTGTGTTCCGGTGCAATCTTCAGCAGGCCGCCCACGTGATGCGTAACGAGTTCCTTCACGTATTCCGGGGAACGAACGGCGAGGTCGTAGCGCAGACCCGAGCCGATGAGAATCCGCTTCACGCCCGGCACTTCACGCGCCTTGCGGTAAAGCGAAATCAGCTTGTCATGATCGGTGTTCAGATTCTTGCAAATGCTTGGGTACACGCAGGACAGGCGACGACAAGTCGCTTCAATCTCCTTGTCGCTGCAACCGAGACGATACATATTCGCCGTGGGGCCGCCGAGATCCGAAATTACGCCGGTAAAGCCTTCTGTCTTGTCGCGCACTTCTTCTATCTCACGCAAAATCGACGGCTCGGAACGACTCTGGATAATGCGTCCTTCGTGTTCGGTGATTGAACAGAAGGTGCAACCGCCGAAACAACCGCGCATGATCGTGATCGAAAACTTGATCATTTCCCAGGCCGGAATTTTTTCCTTGCCGTAGCCCGGATGCGGCGCGCGTGCAAACGGCAAACCGTAGACCCGATCCATCTCTTCCATCGTGAGCGGTATCGGCGGTGGATTCAGCCACACGTCGCGCTTGTCATGCGCCTGTACCATCGCATGCGCATTGCCCGGATTGGATTCCAGATGAAACACGCGCGAGGCGTGTGCATACAGCACCGGATCGTCTTTCACTTGTTCGAACGATGGGAGACGCACCACCGTCTTCGCATCTTTTTCTTTTTGGGCTGCACGACGCTCTTCGCGCGTCTGCACGCGCACGATTTTCTCTTCCGTTGCGCCCATCTTGGCATCGCAGATCACCGCACTGCCCGGCGCACCTTCGTAAGGATTGATATGCGCCTCTACCCTGCCCGGCGTATCCAGTCGCGTCGAACCCGTTTCGATCCAGTCTTTGCCAGGTTTCCAGCCCGGCGGCACCATGAAAGCGGAACCACGCACATTGCGAATTTGTTCAATCGGTTCGCCAGCAGCAAGGCGATGCGTGAGCTCGGCCAAAGCACGTTCGCCATTCCCGAACAACAGCATGTCCGCTTTGGAATCCGGCAGCACCGAACGGCGCACATTGTCCGACCAGTAATCGTAATGCGCAATGCGACGCAAACTCGCTTCGATGCCGCCGATCACCACATTCGCATCCGGATAAGCTTCGCGTGCACGCTGTGCGTACACCACCAAGGCGCGATCCGGTCGCTCGCCGCCCTGGCCACCTGCGGTGTAGGCATCGTCCGAGCGGAACTTGCGATCTGCCGTGTAACGATTCACCATCGAATCCATGTTGCCTGCGCTGACACCGAAATACAGACGCGGTTTGCCGAGCTTGCGAAAGTCCTTCACGGAAAGCCAGTCCGGCTGGCTGATGATGCCGACCCGAAAACCCTGCGCTTCGAGAAAACGTCCCACAATCGCCATCGCAAAACTCGGATGGTCAATATACGCATCGCCTGTTACGAGAATGACATCGCACGCATCCCAACCGAGCACGTCCATCTCTTCCCGCGACATCGGGAGGAAGGGCGCGGCATCCTGCGGACGCGGGCGCTTGGCGGTATAAGAGAAGATGTTTTTGGGGTGGGACATATAAGGGTACCGCTTGTGCGCGGGTCTCAATTCTACAGGCAGTAACGCCACTACGCTGAAAGAGGCCGCTCATGGCGTGATGTAGGTTAAAAAGTAACTGAACGCTTCGTTATCTGGTCTCGCTCACTCATAGTGCGTCCACATGCGAAGTACACGCACCACGCGTTCTTCGGCAAATACTTCATAAACCAGACGATGCTGAATGTTGATACGTCTTGAATAGGCACCGGCCAGATCGCCAACCAACTTCTCATACGATGGCGGGTTCTGAAAGGGATCGGCAGCAAGCACTGCCAGAAGCTCCTGCGCCCTTATCTTCAAACCAGTGGCAGCAAGCTTTTTCGCATCCTTTTGCGCATGCTTTGAAAAGACAACTTGCCAACTCACCACTTAAGTACCTTAGTACTTTTATTAAGGGGTTCAGCCATCCCCTCCTTGAGGGATTCACGCATGCCCGGCACTGAGAGCAGGTAAAGCGTTTCTTGAATAGCTTGCCAATCCTCAGCAGACAGCAGCACAGCACTCGTGCGTTTGCCTGCAATATGAATGGGCTGATGCGACTCAGCAGCCTGGTCGATGAGTCGATACAGATTGGCGCGGGCTTCGCTTGCGGTAATGGTAGTCATTTTGACACTCCTCTGAACAAACAAAATGGTACGCAATTGCGTACGCTTTGTCAAATGGAGAAAGGGGGGGTGGAGGATATGCTGTTCAACATAAATGCAGAATCGGTACCAAGCTGGTTAGGACATCATTTCTCAGTAAGAGAGAGGTTCACCCCAAGTCCGAAAAAGGACGCCGCAAAACCGCGACGAAGCCAGTTTTGAACACGCGTCGATTCAATGACCACCTTGCGAAACGCGTGCGCCAACATGCCGTAAATAACGAAGACAACAAACGTCATGTTCATGAATACCGCACTGAGCGTCAGTAACTGAAGCATAGATTCCGACGATCCGTTTTGAACAAACTGCGGGAGAAACGCGAGAAAAAAAATGGTCAGTTTGGGATTGAGAATGTTTAGCAAAAACGCTTTGGTGATGATAGCCAAGGCTTTGTCGGCAGACTGGGTTTCGTCGATGACGAACGCCGATTTGTCGCGCCAGGTTGCGTAGGCAATGTAAAGCAGATAGAGAACGCCTGCATACTTCAGCACCTGGAACGCCAGCGCACTGGTATGCATTACCGCTGCCAAGCCCAAGGCTGTGGCCAAGAGATGGGGGACGATGCCAAGGGTACACCCTATTGCGGCATAAAGGCTCGCCTTGCGTCCTTGCACCAATCCCGTGGACACCGTATAGATGACACCCGTGCCAGGAACCAGCACCACGATAAATGAGGTGAGGAGAAACTCAATGCTTATCATATGGTTTCACTCCAAATTATTAGGAGCAGATTCGCTTTACTTTAATCCTGATGCCCCGTCTCATCCACCATCGGCTTGCCTTTGCCCCGCAATGAGGACACCGCCCATTCTGCATCGGGATCAACCAAATCCAGTTTTTTAATCTCGCCGGGGAAGTAGGATTGCAGTCGGAGATACTCCGCGTGCTTCTCTTCATCGGGATGCATCCAGTCGTGGATGAAATACACCGATTCGATTTTGGCTTGCAGCATTTCTTTGGTACAGCCAAAACACGGGCGCATGGTGGTGTACACGGTGCCGCCCGCGACGGACGTGCCAAAGCGCGCCGCCGAGAGCAAGGCATTTTGTTCCGCGTGCACGCAGATGCACAGGTCGTAGCCGGAGCCGGAGGGATAGTGATCGCGGTTCCCGCAGCGATGACAACCACCATCCAGGCAATTGGGCATACCGGCTGGCGTGCCGTTGTAGCCAGTGGCAATGATGCGTTTATCCAGAACGATGATGGCGCCAACGCGATTCCCCATGCAGTTGGCTCTGCGTCGCACGGCCATGGCGATATTCATAAAGTAATCGTGATAATCGGGAATCGGTCGGTTCATGTTTTTTCCACTCGTCTCTGGCCAACAGTGCTTACAAAAAACAGCATCATAACATTCCCGCTCCCCTCATTTAGAGAGGCGTGTTTCCGAAACGCATCAAGAAGCTCAATCTTCAGTGGGATGCTGCGGCGTCGGCAAAATAAGCTGGTAAAAACGCAAGTCAAGCCAGCGTCCAAATTTGTACCCTGCTTGATTGATTGTGCCGGCATGGGTGAAACCCAATGCCTCATGCAAAGCAATGCTGCCCGTGTTGGTGGCTTCAATGCCGCCGATCATCACATGGTACTGCTGCCGTTGCGCTTCCTTGATCAGCTCTTGCAAGAGCTGATGACCAATACCTTTCCCACGATGGTCTTGGTGAATGTAAATGGAATGTTCGACCGTATATTTGTAGGCTGGCCAAGCGCGGAAACGGCCGTAGGTCGCAAAACCCAGCAGATGGCCACGCTCATCCTCATAGCCAACAACAGGAAATTGATGCTGCTGTTTTGCTGCAAACCATCCGATCATTGATTCAGGCGAACGTGGCTGGTAATCAAATAGGGCTGTTGAATTGACGATGACCTCATTGAAGATGTCGAGGATGCGTGAAGCATGTCTTTCGTAGGTGCAGTAAACAAATCTCATGGTCGTCAGGATCAAGTGTCCTACTCTGATGATCTACTTAGGCAATTTTTTTGCGCACTTGCATGAGTGCGAAACCCAGCAGGTTCAAGCCGCGCCATTCATTGGGATTATTTACCCGCGCATCTTCCTGCCCCAAGCCAATTCCCCATACGGGATCGGCAGGACTGGCTTCAACCAGCACACGAGAGCCAGTACCAATCAAAAAATGACGCAAAGCCTCGTTCTGCGAAAACTTGGCCTTGTTTGCACGCATGACAATGGAAAAACGGTTCTGGCACCAGACGACTTCGTCAAACCCGCGCACCCTGCGTCCCAAAGCCTTGGCTCCGGCCGGAGTTTGTGCGTTCAGAATCTTCTGACGCATTTCTTCGTCACCAAAGAGCGCCGCCTTTTCCGCCATCATGAAATGTTCGGCAGTGAGATAACGACAGTCATCCACCCCGAAAGGCGATTCATACCATTGACTGAGGCAGGCATCGTTCATGCCGCACAAACTCTGTTCATATCCCCAGAAAAAAATATAATCAAGTTTCTCCCCGTTGTTGAAACGGAAGCGCAGTTCTTCGAGATGACGTGTGTCGCTCATGACTGGATCAGAATAAAGGAGGACTATACTTTCAGCGCCTGCCGAAAATCTTCCAGCAAGTCTTCGGTGTCTTCAATGCCGATGGACACGCGAATCAAATTTTCTGCAATACCGACTTTGGCGCGCGCTTCCTGACCGATTTCGGCATAAATCGTTTGTGCGACCGGAATCACCAATGTACGGGTATCCCCCAAATTACTCGCATAAACCGGCAGCTTCAAGCGATCAATATAGTCATAATAGTCAATATTGTCTTGCAGTTCAAAACTGAACATCGATCCGTAATTTTTGAAAAGTTCGTTCGCCAATTTGTGTTGCGGATGCGATGACAAACCAGGATAGTAAACTGACTTGACACGTGAATCGGCTTCCAGCATCTTGGCCACACCCATCGCGCTGGCACAGGTACGATCCATGCGCAGCGACAGCGTTTCTGCGCCGGATGAAATACGGCTGGCCGTTTCCGGGGACAGTGCCGCACCGTAATCGCGTAAACCACGTACACGTATTTGTGCGGCACCCCACATCCGCTCCGGGTTATTTCTTTTGATGTTTTCAAAAATGTTCGGGAAGGTCGTCCAGTCGAACAGGCCAGTATCCGTGATCGCACCGCCCATGGCATTGCCGTGACCATTGATGGATTTGGTCAGCGAATTGATCGACAACCCTGCACCAACGGATTTCGGCCGAAACAGGTAGGGCGTGGTCATGGTGTTATCCACCGCAAACAAAATGCCTCGTGCCTTGCACAAATCGCCAATGCGCTTGAGATCGGCAACTTGTGTGCGCGGATTCGCAATCGTTTCAACATAGACGATGCGCGTATTGGGCTTCAGCGCCGCCTCAACGTTTTTGACGTCCGTCGCATCGACCAAGGAGACTTCCATACCTTGATGTCCGATGGTATGCCAAATACTGTTGGTATTGCCGAATAAAAACGAGGACGACACCACATGATCGCCTGCTCGCAACAGCGTCTGCGGTATCACGCCAATCGCCGCCATCCCACTGGCAAAACAAATTGTGCTCAGCCCGCCTTCCATCTGGTTAATCTTTTCTTCCAGCGCCAGTACGGACGGGTTGCCTTGGCGTGCATAGCGAAAACCTGGCTTTTTGCCCTGAAACACTTCAGCCACTTCGCGAGAAGTCGCATAACCAAAGGTGACGGAATGATGAACGGGTCGAAGGATGGAGGCGTGCTCGATCGATTTTTGGTGATCGCTGTGCACCAGCGTGGTGGTGAACCCGAGTGGTTTGGTGTTGTCCATCGTTTTACTCCCATGAAGACAAAGTGCGGCTCACTGGCCGCACTTCGAAAATTAAACACTGAACTTATTGAGAGTTACATTTTCATGTGTCAAACATTACATTTGAGGTGTCACACAATTAGGCAACTTCAACAATCAGTCGATCAGCGCCAAGTTAAGATTCAATTGCGAGCGCTCCATTTCATCGCCATCATCTCGCGCGTTGTTGCGATTCATTTCCAGTCGATCCAGATATTCCGGTGTGATATCCCCGGTCACATATTTGCCGTCGAAGCAGGAAGCATCCAGGCTTTTCAGTGCGGGATTGATATCGAAAATGGAACGACGCAATCCATCGAGATCCTGATACACCAGCGCATCGGCGGTGATCTCCCGGCACACCTCTTCCTGGGTGCGTCCATGTGCAATCAGCTCACTGCGTGTCGGCATGTCGATGCCATACACATTCGGATACATTACCGGCGGTGCCGCCGAAGCAAAAATCACGCGACGCGCACCCGCAGCACGCGCCATCTGCACGATCTCGCGGCTGGTCGTACCGCGCACGATGGAATCATCCACCAGCAACACGGACTTGCCTTTAAATTCAGAGGGATTCACATTCAACTTTTGGCGGACGGAGCGCGAACGCGTTTCCTGACCGGGCATGATGAAGGTGCGGCCGATGTAGCGATTCCGCACAAAACCTTCACGGTATTCCAGATTCAGCTTGCTGGCCAGCTCAACCGTTGAGGGACGGGAGGATTCGGGAATGGGCATCACCACATCGATGTCCCCGCTGCGAAATTCGCGCTTGATCTTTTCGGCGAGGTATTCACCCATCTTCAGGCGCGTTGCATACACCGAAGCCCCGTCGATGATCGAATCCGGTCGTGCAAAGTATACATATTCAAACGCACAGGGGTTCAGCGAAGGGTTTTCAGCGCATTGCTGGTTGTAGAGTTTGCCTTCGAGGTCGATAAAGATGACCTCTCCTGGTGCCACATCACGCAGGAGCTTGAAGCCCATACCTTCGAGCGCAGCCGATTCGCTGGCAATCATGTACTCGATGCCTTTGTCACTTTCGGAAAAGCCCAAGCACAGAGGACGAATGCCGAAGGGATCGCGAAACGCAATCAAACCGAAATCCGCAATTTGCGCCACCACACCATAAGAACCGCGCACCCGTTTGTGCACTTGCGTCACTGCCTTGAACACCGCAGCGGGGTCGAGAGAACCTGTTGTGGCCAATTCGATCTCATGTGCAAGCACGTTCAGCAGCACTTCAGAGTCGGAATTGGTGTTGATGTGACGACGATCATTGCGGAACATTTCGGCGCGAAGCTGTTCCCAGTTGGTCAGATTGCCGTTGTGCGCCAGCGTAATACCGAAAGGCGCATTGACGTAGAACGGCTGGGCTTCTTCTGCGCTGGACGTGCCAGCAGTCGGATAACGCACCTGCCCGATGCCGGAATTCCCCTGAAGCGTACGCATGTTCCGCGTGCGGAACACGTCACGCACCAAGCCATTCGCTTTGTGCATCGAAAAGGTATTACCCCGATTGGTTGCAATACCTGCCGCATCCTGACCGCGATGCTGCAAAAGTAGCAGCGTGTCATAGATCAGCTGATTAACGGGGGCATATGAAACAACACCGACGACACCACACATGGTGGACTCCTAAAGTTTTCAATTTTTAAAAATGTATCTGTCGTGCAAAACCATATGGCAACAGAGGCAAAATCATCCGTACGCCTGCTTCCGCTACCGGACTCAGCAAGGCCTGCTTCCAGAAAGCTTGCTGCGGTACCGCCGTCGCGCCACACAAGAGCGTGACCGCCAGTACAATCACAATCCCTTTTCCCAGCCCGAACAATGCACCTAATCCGCGATTGGCTGTCTTGTATCCACCTTCTTCGACCATGCGCTGGAGCATTTTTTCCAGCATCATCGCAAGCAACTTCACACCAACGAACAGCACAACATAGGCCGTAATCAAGAGAACTGCACTATTCGAAAAAAAATCCGGTAGCAATTTCGAGAGCGCTTCACCGTAAGCATTCGCTATCCAGAAAGCAGCATTCCATCCTGCGAAGGACAAGCCTTCCTTTACAAATCCGTTAAAGGCGCTGATCACCACGGAGCATATCAGCACAAACAACACAAGATAATCAAAAATCGTCAAGGCGAAAACCCTCTTGCGATATCAATTCGACACCAGCGTACATTTCAGCTTCATTTTACTTAACTTCGGGCAGACCTTCTCTGCCTCTTTCTTGCTGGGATATGGCCCCACTCTCACACGCGTGCGCTCGCCATCCGCTGTGGCCACTTTCTGCGTCATGGACTTGAACCCAGCTTTGGTAAGTCTGGCGCGCAACTCTTTAACTTTTTCTTTTGACGACAAGGCCGCAACCTGAATCATGACTTTGCTCCTTGCCTCGCTATTCTTCGCTGCGTCGGACAATGGTTTTTCGGCTGCAGCAAGCGATTTCTGCCCGTCTGCTATTACCCCTTTTGCTGGTGTCGCTTCAGGCTGGCTGCTTGCGCTGGCGGAAGTTTTCTGCGGTGCTGGGTTCGTGTTGTCTGGTGTCGATGCAAGCGCTGCCTCTGCGGGACTGCTGGCGCTCAGGCTGACAGGCTTGCTCTTTGCAGATACGTGAACGGCGATGTCTTGCGAAACGGGCTTGGGTTCTGCATCCAGCAGCAAGGGTAATGCGATCACCAGAATCAAGGTCATGACAATGGCGCCGACCAAACGTCTTCTGGCGCGCTTTTTCTCTGGCAGTGCAGGATCAATCTGATCCTCCTTTGCCTTGCTCCGCCCCCGCGATTTGACGGGCGTCACGTCGACTTCAGCGAAAAATTCACTGCGCTCAGTCGTCGATTCCGGCTTGTTTTTTCTGAGGAAGGGAAACCAGCTCATTCACGTTATGGATGTGGGTTGATGTCTGCTTCAGTCACACCTGCGACTGTCCAGAACGATCCGAATACCGCGATTCTATCATTTTCCCTCACCCTACTCCTTGCTTCTGCCAATGCCGTCGCTGGGGAGGGAAAGGTTTTGATCGTAACAGCGTCACCAAGCCCGGCCAAGCGTAGTTTTTCGGCAATTTCTTTTGCGGTGGCAGCCCTTGGCAAAGGCAAATCGGTCGCATACCAGTGATCGATGCGCCCCTTCAGACAGTCGATAACGGCATCAATGTCTTTATCACGCATGGCGCCAAATATGGCATGGGTCTTGGCATAACCTGTCATCTGAGCAAGATTCTCGGAAAGCACCGCCGCCGCGTGCGGATTGTGGGCAACATCAAGAATGACCGGAGTTTTGCCCGGCAAGACCTGAAAACGTCCGGCAACGGCAGCGCGCATCAAGCCTGTACGCACGGCGTCATCAGAAACCTGCAGGCGCTCCTGCAGGGCTTCCAGCGCCGCCAGTGCAATGGATGCATTGGTGAGCTGATTGCGCCCCTGCATGCCGGGAAAATCGAGTCCTGTACGTCGCTGCGTGCGTCCGCTCCAATGCCACTGCTTGTCCTCTACATCGCTGCGAAAATCACGCCCAATGACGCGCAAGTCGGCACGCATGTTCAGCGCATGTTCAACCAGCGATCCGGGCGGATCGAAATCGCCGCAAATCGCCACACGTTTTCGCCGGAAAATGCCAGCCTTCTCAAAACCGATCAATTCACGCGTGCTGCCCAAATACTCAACATGATCGATATCCACATTGGTGACGATGGCCACATCCGCGTCAAGAATATTGACCGCATCCAGTCGTCCGCCCAACCCAACTTCCAGAATGGCGACATCGAGGTTCGATTCGGCAAACAACCGCAAGATGGCGAGCGTCGTGAATTCGAAATAGGTCAGCGACGTCTCCCCGCGCGCAGCTTCCACGGCTTCAAATTGTCGAACCAGCGTTTCATCAGAAGCATCTACTCCGCACAGGCGTGCACGTTCGTTAAAACGATGCAGGTGCGGCGATGTGTACAAGCCCACGCGATAGCCCGCCGCAGTCAGCATGGCGTCCAGCATCGTGCAAGTAGAACCTTTGCCGTTGGTGCCGCCCACCGTGATGATGGCGCATGATAGCGGCATCGCCATGCGCGCATACACCTCTGCAACGCGTGCCAGCCCCATCTCGATATGCTGCGGATGCAGACTTTCGATGAGTGCAAGCCAGTCTTCGAGTGAATGTGTATTGGGGGTCATAAAATTAAAAAAGGCCTGACGGAAACGTCAGGCCCATTAAACATGAAATCATTCACGTACATCAATTACGCTAATGCTTCTATGGGTTGATTCTGTAGCAGCGCCAGCAAATGCGCCATCTCTTCACGCATCTGACGACGATCCACGATCATGTCGACCGCCCCCTTTTGCATCAGGAATTCCGCACGCTGGAAACCTTCCGGCAATTTTTCGCGCACCGTGTTGGCAATCACGCGCGCGCCTGCAAAACCGATAAGCGCTTTCGGTTCGGCTATCACAACATCGCCGAGAAAAGCGAAGGATGCCGATACACCACCCATCGTCGGATCGGTGAGCACCGAAATGAACGGTAACTTGCGCTCAGAGAGCTTCGTCAGAATCGCGCTGGTTTTCGCCATCTGGAACAGTGAGAGCAAGCCTTCCTGCATGCGCGCACCGCCGCTAGCGGCAATACAAACGAAGGGCACTCGTTGCTCGATAGCTGCCTGTACGCCACGCGTAAAACGCTCACCGACGACGGAACCCATCGACCCGCCCATAAACTCAAATTCAAAGCAAGCAACCACAACCGGCAGCGTTTTGATCGAACCGCCCATCACAATGATCGCATCGGTTTCGCCGGTGGCTTCGAGCGCCGCCTTCAAACGTTCTGGATACTTCTTGCTGTCCTTGAATTTCAGCGTATCGACCGGCAGCGCTTCGTGGCCAATCTCGTAACGGCCTTCCTGATCGAGCAAGACATCCAGACGATCACGCGCACGAATGCGCATGTGATGACTGCACTTCGGACAAACATGCACATTGGATTCCAGATCAGAGCGATATAACACCGCATCGCACGATGGGCACTTGACCCATAGTCCCTCGGGCATCGCTTTACGCGCACCTGAAACGGATCGCTGAATACGCGGCGGCAGCAATTTATCTAACCAGCTCATAGTGTCTCTCCTGACTATTGTCTTAAATTCCCTCTACCCCTTTTAGGGAAGAAGGCAAGGGGGAAATCTCCCCCCTCATTCGGGTCTTCCTCTTTGTAAGGGGAAGAATTCTCACACCAAATCGTTTATTCGTCCAGCGCTTTGCGTATGCCCGACAAAAACGCCTTGACTGATTCGGCCGCTTTTTCTTGCGGCACACTTTCCAGCTCTTGAATGACGCGACTGCCAATGACCACTGCATCCGATGTTGCAGCAATCGCTTTGGCCGTGGCTGCATCCCGAATGCCGAACCCTACGCCGACAGGTACCGACACATGCTTCCGAATCTTGGCAACCATTGTTGTCACATTGGTCAGATCCAAATTTCCAGATCCGGTCACCCCGGTCAAGGATACGTAATATACATAACCGGACGCAATTGTACCGATTTTTTTGATCCGGTCATCCGTCGAGGTCGGTGCCAGCAAGAAAATCGCATCCAAGCCGCTGGCCTTCATTGCGGCGGCAAAGGTTTCAGATTCCTCTGGCGGGTAGTCCACCACCAGCACCCCATCGACACCGGATTCCTTTGCGGATCGTATAAAAGTGTCAACCCCCATGCGTTCGATTGGATTGGCATAACCCATCAAGACCACTGGGGTTGTTGTATCTTTCTCACGAAACGCTTTCACATATTGCAACACCATGCGCAGCGTGACGCCTTTGGCCAATGCCCGTTCAGAAGCGCGCTGAATGACAGGCCCGTCCGCCATCGGGTCGGAAAACGGTACGCCGAGTTCGATGATGTCGGCACCGCCTGCGACGAGCGCGTGCATGATGTGGACGGTCAATTCCGGAGCCGGATCGCCAGCAGTAAAAAATGGGATCAAGCCCTTCTTGTTCTGTTTGGCCAGTGCGGCCAGTGTGGTTTGTATGCGTGACATGGCGTTTCTCCTTACCATTGCAAACCAGCGCGCTGTGCGACGGTATGCATATCCTTATCGCCGCGTCCCGACAGGTTTACGAGAATGAGCTTGTCCTTGCCTAAAGTCGGCGCCATTTTGACGGCGTGTGCAATCGCATGACTCGATTCCAGCGCGGGGATGATGCCTTCGATGCGACAGGTATCATGAAACGCTTTCAGGGCTTCCTCATCCGTGATGGTGGCGTACTGGGCACGCCCGCTGTCCTTCAGCCACGCATGTTCGGGTCCTACGCCCGGATAATCCAAGCCTGCCGACACGGAATGCGTTTCGATGATCTGGCCGTTTTCATCTTGCAGCAAATAGGTACGATTGCCATGCAGCACGCCGGGCGAACCCGCTGTCAAGGCCGCTGCATGATGACCGCTTGCAATCCCCTCACCCGCCGCTTCCACGCCAATGAGCTGCGTGTTTTTTTGATCGATGTAGGGATAGAAAATCCCCATCGCATTCGAACCCCCGCCCACGCAGGCCAGCACATAGTCTGGCTGACGCCCTGTCATTTCCGGCATCTGGATCAAACACTCTTCCCCGATCACCGACTGAAAATCGCGCACCAGCATCGGGTAGGGATGCGGGCCGGCGACGGTACCGATGATGTAGAAAGTATTGGCGATGTTGGTCACCCAGTCGCGCATGGCTTCATTGAGTGCATCCTTGAGCGTCTTGGAGCCGGATTCCACCGGCACCACCGTCGCGCCAAGCAGTTTCATGCGGTAGACATTCTGCGCCTGACGCTTCACGTCTTCACTACCCATGTACACAACACATTCCAACCCGAAGCGCGCACAGATGGTGGCAGTGGCCACACCGTGCTGTCCCGCGCCCGTCTCGGCAATCACGCGCGGTTTGCCCATGCGCTTGGCGAGCAAGGCTTGGCCGATCACGTTGTTGATTTTGTGCGCACCAGTGTGGTTGAGGTCTTCGCGCTTGAAATAGATTTGCGCGCCACCTAGCATGGTCGACCAGCGCTCGGCATGGTAAACCGGCGAGGGACGCCCGACAAAATGTTTGAGTTCGCGGCGAAATTCGGCAAGGAAGCCCGGATCCTGGCTGAAACGGGCATAGGCTTCATTTAATTCAGCAAGTGCATGAATCAGCGTCTCAGAAACAAACACCCCACCATAGGAGCCGAAGTGGCCGCTGGCGTCGGGCAAATGATAGTCTTTGGAATGGAACAAGGGGGTAGCGTCGGGAACCTCACGCCCTTGATTGGCTTTAAGTTCTTTCATGACAGGGTCTTTCGATCTGGTGTTTCCGACCGACTACTAAAATTCAGCGGCGGAAACTATTGGCTGGCTATCGTGTAGCATCGGCCTGGCGCACCGCACTGATAAATGCATGGATTTTGCCAGCGTCCTTAATGCCCTTCGTCCGTTCGACACCACTGCTGATGTCAACCGCGAAGGGACGCACCTGCGCGATGGCGCCAGTGACATTTTGCGCATTCAAGCCACCACTTAAAACGACCCGAGGCGCGAGCTCTTCTGGAATGAGAGACCAATCGAAAACCTTTCCTGAACCGCCATAACTGTCGACATGCGTGTCCAACAGCAAACCTGCAAAATAGCCGCTGGCGGCGCGGTATTCCGTTTCGCATTGTAGCAAATCGCCGGAGGTCGTTTCCGGTTTCACACGAAAAGCGCGCAAGAAAGGCCTCTTCGCTGCCGCTGCAATTAGAGCGCACTGATCCGGCGTTTCATCCCCATGGAATTGCAAAACTGATACGGGCGCTTGTGCCAGGGTATCCAGCACTTCATTGGGCGTAGCATTGACGAACAAGCCCACAGTGATGACAGAAGGCGGCACCTCCGCTATCAGCCTGGCTACCGTTTCAGGCGTCACATAACGTGGACTTTGCGGGTAAAACACGAAACCCAAGGCATCCGCGCCTTCAGCTACCGCCGTTTGCACATCCTCTGCCCGCGTGAGGCCACAAATCTTGATGCGAGTTTGTTGCGTCATGTCTGCCCCTCAAAGTGTTCATCCTCCACCACGCCGGCCTTCACGACTTGGCCGAAATATTGCGTGAAATCCAGATCAGCATGTCACGCCAGATGCGCCTGCCTTCTTCCTCCGTGGGCATTTGCCGGGCATTTTCCAACTCAATGGTAATCACCGGCATTTGCCGATGGTCTACGCCGTAGTTGCCCAATGACCCCGGATACACACCGATGCGGTTGTACATGAGCCGCCCAAAGCGACGGGGGGGAACATCATGCGGGCCGTCAAAATCGACCTCTCCCAAAGGCGCATGCACTGAAATCACGACATGTGGCTTGAAACTTTCAATCGTATCGTGCACCCAGCGACTTTCCGGTTCTGACAGGGGTGTCTTGCCGGGATAGCGGCGCGGGTCGTTCTTTGTGCGCTGTTGCCAGTATTTTGGGGCATCGCGTTCCCAGTTCGGCGAATAGAAATTGCGATTGAGATCCACGCCGTTTGCATTGACACGCGTCTGCGGCGTGACGAACAGCCCGTCAGGATTCACGACTGGCGCGACCTTCCATTGAATAGAGTGCGCAATCGGCAAATGCATGTTTTGCAGCCAGTGAAAAACAATGGCGGCGGACGTGGGCTCGTCGCCGTGTATGCCACCAATCAGCAAAATGCGCAGCGGCACTTTGCGCTTGCCATCCGAGACATAGTCACGTGCGAGAATCGGAAACCCCTTCACGGACAGCGTACCGGTAGGCTGCAAGCCGATTCCTTCGCACATTTCTTTCGATACTTTTGGCATGTGCTGCACCAGCTTTCCACACCAATCCGGTTTGGGTTCAGGCTTCACCAAAACAGGCGTTTTTTCGGGAGGTGACGCAGGCTTCGTAGCCATCAAGAGCCACGTGAGGGAAATAATAAACGCCAGAAGAATAGCAGCGGCGGGGATCAGCAAACGGCGGGTATCGGAAGACATGCTTTAAGTCGAAGAAGTGCATCCACAAGGGACTGGTAATCGAAAGCGCGATTATAGTATGTTCAAGGTCATTCGACTGCTGGCATTCATCACGGAAAAGTCAGCCCCAATGCCCTGCTTGTCTCTTGGGGTAAGACCCACTTCTCGTCATAAATCACTTTGGCTAGATACAACCCATCCGGCATGAAGGTTGGTGCAGCACGGCTGCGGTCGCGTCCTTGCAGGACTTGCTCCAGCCATGCGGGCGGCTGGTCGCCCTTGCCCACCACCACAAGAGACCCCACAATGTTGCGCACCATATGGTGCAGAAATGCGTTGGCGCAAAAAGTGAACACAAACAGATCGCCGTTCTGTTCAATATTGATTTCCTGAATCGTCTTGATCGGCGTAATCGACTGGCACTCCGCTGCGCGAAACGCAGAAAAATCTTGCTCCCCCAGCAGACATTGCGAAGCCGCACGCATCAACTCCAGCGAGAGAGGTCGAAACACCCAGCCAGCTCGTCCACGCAGCAAGGGCGAGCGTATCGGATGGTTGTACAGTACGTAGCGGTACACGCGCGCCATGGCACTATTGCGTGCATGGAATTCCGAAGGCACTTCCTTCGCCCAACGCACCGCGATTGACCGGGGCAAATAAGCATTCACCCCTCTCACCCAGGACGTTGTCGTTCGTGTCAATGTCGTATCGAGATGCACCACCTGTTCCAGTGCATGCACACCGGCATCGGTGCGTCCCGCGCACAAAGTGCGAATGTCATTTTGCGTAAACGTACGGATCGCCGTTTCAAGGCGATCTTGCACCGTATGCCCGTCCGGCTGTGTTTGCCAGCCACGCCATTCGCTGCCGTCATACTGAATACCGAGTGCAATGCGTTTCAAGAACTTATCCCTTGCTTATCCAAAAAAAAGAAAAGGCACGGGCTCTCTCAAGCTCCGTGCCCGAAAACATCTTCAGGCTCAGGCATTCAACATCATGAAAACCGGGTCAACGATTCTCTGGCTCTCACCACTTGCTCAGGCGTGCCGTCCTGTATCACTTCGTCGAGCAATTCACGGGCACCTTCTTTGTCACCAATTCCGAAATAGGCCTCCGCCAACTCAAGCTTGGTATCCAATTCGGCGCTGTCGACCGGCGCTGCAGAAGCTTTTGGCTTGGGTTTATCGGCAGACGCCAAATCCAGATTGATAGCACCGAAATCAAAATCCTTAGGCGCAGCCTTTGCCGGGACTTGCGGTTGAGACGTTTTCATCGTGTCAGTCGGTGCCGGTGAGTAAGGCTCAACTTTGTCAATAGCGGCTAGTTCGCGATCCGCTGCTGCCAGCTGTGCGGCAAATGCGCTGTCTTCAGCAGATACCGCGCCGGTAGGTGACTTGACATTGAAGTCGCCAAAATCAAGGGTGGAGGAATCCTCGCTGACCGATATGCCGCTGGTGGAAGCTTGCGTTTTCTTTTCGCCAAAATCACCGAGATCAAATGCCATATCTGCAGAAGATGAGGCTGGAGTAGCCGCAGGTTTGGATTGTGACGCGCCACCCCCAAGGTCAAAATCCATGGCCACTGGCGTTGCCTTCAGCGAAATGGCTTCAACAGAAGGGAATTTATCAGCAGACGCTGGCAAGCCTAAATCCAGTGGCAAGTCCGGGTTGTCAATTTGTTCGCGTGCAGGCTGAACAAACTCGTAGCCGAGATTTTCTGGTTTCTTGTCTTTCCTCGCTGCAGGTTCATCATCTTGACGCGGCTGCGTCATGCTGCCCTGCAATGAGGTCGGGCGATTCAACAATTCTTCCGACATGTCGCCACCCGCATACAACGGGTTGGTCGGATCGATGGCCATGCCCAAGCCTGCGGCATAAATCCATTCTTCACCTTCACCGCGCGTCAAGCCATACAACTCGCCCGCGAGCAAATCAAAGGCTTGGATATCTTTCTGGGAGGCGTAGATTTCCAGCAATTTGACGCGCAAGGCGTTACGTTCTGGATGCGAGCGCAAGGCCTCTTTGAGAATTTCAATCGCTTGCGCCTCACGACCATAAGCGATGTAAACGTCCGCTTCAGCGATCGGGTCTACTTCATTGGCGTCAAGCAAACTGGCGGAGGGCGTAAACCCGGAATTGAAGATACTGTTGTTGGTATCAACACTTTGTCCGCCAGCCGAACCAAACAGGGAGTTTTGGTAGTCTCGCGTCTCTCCCACCAAGCTACCGCCTAGGGGAGCTAGGGACTTTTTTTTTGAGCGTCTCCGAACCAGAACATACAGCAACAGCAGCACGATGATGGCAGCACCGCCTCCGACAATCATCATGTTGTCCTCGACGTAATCATTCATTTCATCAAAAAAGCTCTTTTGTACCGGCGGTGGCTCAACACGCTTGATGGGGCGCTTCAACGCAAATTTTGCAGGCGGCACCGAAGCACTTGGTACTGAGGCGCCGGGTGCCGAAACAACCGGCGGTTTTGCGCCAGGTGCCGATGCAAGGCCTTTTTGTGCAGCTGCAGCCTTTGCAGCAGCTTCCGCCGCCGCTTTATCAGCCGCAGCTCTCAATGCAGCCAGCTTGTCTGCAGCCACTTTGTCTGCGGCGGCCTTGTCAGCGGCTTGCTTGGCAGCAGCCAATTTTGCTGTAGCAGCGTCCGCAGCCTGCTTGGCAGCGGCAGCACCGAGTGCCTGTTTCTGCTGAGCCGCCAACTCTTGATTCTTCAGCGCGAGAAGACGTTGCAGTTCGGTGACGTTCTTTTCCAGCTCCATCACTCGCGCACGTTCATCCGCTACAGCCTTCGCAGCGGCGGCCTTTTCTTCTGCACCCATGCCGGCTGATGGCTTTCCTGCCAAGGCTCCCGGAGCGGCTTGTGAGAGTCGCAGCTTGTCTTGCGCCAATTTGGCAGCGGCAGCCTTGTCTTCAACCTGAGCCGTAATCTTGCCACCAGCCGCTTGCGTCGCTTCGGCACGTTGTGCAGCAGATTGCGCCACACGTTCAGCCAGTTTTTTGCGATACGCAGCATAGTCGGAAGAATGTGCCACGATTACTTTTCTGGCCTCTCCATTGGTCAGAGCAGTCGTTGCTGCTTCTTCCGGCATCTTCAACACTCTGCCCGCACGCAGGCGGTTCATGTTCTTGGAGATGAAGGCTTGTGGATTTGATCGGTAAATCGAAACCAGCATTTGCTCAAGCGAGACGTCTTCGTATTTGTATTTCTTGGCAATTGCTGCAAGCGTATCGCCCTTCTTGACCTTGTGTACGGCCACAGACGGCTTGGCTTCGACAACGGCCTCTTCATCGGCAGCAGCCTCTTCACCTTCTTCCTCAACCGCTGCTTCTTCTTTTTGCGGCTGGGCAGCAACTTGCACTGGTGCCTGTGCTTTGGCGTCTTGCGCCTTGGGTTCTTGTGCCTTCGCCACAGCTGCCTTTTCGGTCACGGCAGCTGGTTCAGTCTTGCCTTCTGGCGCGGGAACAAGGGTTTTGTGCTGATCCACCGGTTGGTCAGCTTTCGCTACCGCAACAGGCTTGTCCAACTTGGGTGCCTCTGCGGGCTTGTCTGCCTTACTGACATCCAGCGGCTGGACGCGCTCTGGCGTTGCCGCCACGGCCGGGGTTGTGGTGCGGAGTTCAGCCGGGTCGAGCAGGAAAGTATATTCGCGGGTAATGCGACCGCTATTGGATCGCAACTCCAGGAGCATGCCAATAAAAGGCTCATTCAGTGCTTGCCCTGAACTCACTCTGACAAAGTGGCGGCCACCTTGCTTTTCGACAACAAAAGTCAAGGAATAAAGTGCCGGGTTGAAATCGAGATTGGCCTGTTTATAAGCGTCATGCGACGCCAGCTTGACAACAATGCTGTCTGCCTCGTCACTGGCAACCGCCGTCAACTCAATTTCCGCACGCAGCGGATGCCCGAGCGCGGAAAGGACTGTCAACTTGCCTAATCCGGCGGCATGCGCACTGGATAGCGCGAATACAAACAGGGCAAAAATCGAGCCGATCGCCTTGCTGGCGAATGCAGAAAATAATTGGCGCATGTTTGGGTGCATTTCGATTTGGTATGGGTAAAAATCCGTCGGTAAGCATAGCCACCTCCCCTGAAGCAGCTATATTTCACCCCGTCAAGATTTGAGGAAGTTTCAACATATCATCAGCTTACAGCTCATGCAAGCAAGAAACGCATTGCTTAGCGTTTAAGTTGAACTATTTGACATGATGCAAGGCAAAGCCCAGAAATTTCGTTGCTGAATAACAACATAATCCAGCACTTCAAAGATTTGCGGTAAGTCGTTAATCCTCAAGAATTATCCGCAACATTCGGCGCAAAGGTTCGGCAGCTCCCCACAATAGCTGATCACCAATAGTGAAGGCCGACAAATACTCCCCGCCCATCATCAGTTTGCGCAATCTGCCCACCGGAATGGTCAAATGCCCCGTCACGGCAGCAGGGGTCAAGTCGCGCACGGAGTCCTCACGTGTGTTCGGGACGACTTTCACCCACGGGTTGTGGCTAGCGATGATGTTAGTGATTTCATCCAGCGGGACATCTTTCTTCAGCTTGATCGTCAGCGCCTGCGAATGGCAGCGCATCGCGCCAACGCGTATACACAAGCCATCAATTGGAACTTCGCGTGCGCCAAACTTTGCACTCCTGCCCATGATCTTGTTCGCTTCAGCAGCACCCTTCCATTCCTCGCGTGACATGCCGTTACCCAAATCACGGTCGATCCAGGGGATCAAATTGCCGCCCAGAGGCACGCCAAAATTTGCGGTTTCTTCGGCCGTCATCGCGTGTTGACGCGCCAGTACCTTGCGGTCAATTTCTAGAATCGCCGAGGCCGGATCAGCGAGCAACTCTTTTACTTCGGCATTCAGCGAACCGTATTGCGTGAGCAGTTCGCGCATGTGTTGCGCGCCACCGCCGGATGCCGCCTGATAAGTCATCGACGTCATCCAGTCCACGAGGTCGTGCTTGAACAAGCCGCCCAAGCCCATCAGCATGCACGATACCGTGCAGTTACCGCCGATATAGTCTTTGATGCCACGCGACAGACCCTCCTTGATCACCTCCCGATTGACCGGATCGAGAACAATGATCGCGTCGTCGTTCATGCGTAAGCTGGACGCCGCATCAATCCAGTAACCTTTCCAGCCCGCGCTGCGTAACTTGGGATAGATGTCGGTCGTGTAGTCGCCGCCCTGGCAAGTGATGATGATCTCGCACTGCTTGAGCGCGTCAATGCTGTTCGCATCTTTGAGCGTCTTTTCATTCTTTGCTTGCGCGGGAGCCTTGCCGCCGACATTCGAGGTGGTAAAGAATATCGGCTCGATCAGGGCAAAATCGCCCTCATCCTGCATGCGTTGCATCAAGACGGAACCCACCATTCCGCGCCAACCGACTAGTCCGACTGTTTTCATCCTGTCACCCAAATATCAAGGTTTGTGGAGGTCGGCCTTCAAACCGACACATCATCCAATTCACAGCAATAGTCGCCAAGAAGACGGCCTACTTATTCTCACAACGAAAAAATGGGATCCGAATAAATGGGGTCAGAGTAATTTTTACTTCGTAAAAATAAACTGCTGACCCCATTTATTCTTACAGCGCTGCAACCACCGCGTCGCCCATTTCCTTCGTGCCGACTTTCTTCATGCCCGCCTCGTAAATGTCCCCGGTGCGCAAGCCTTGCCCGAGCACCTTCTTGACGGCCGCTTCAATACGATCAGCTTGTTCAACTTTGTTCAACGAGAAGCGCAGCATCATGGCCGCCGACAGAATCGTTGCCAGCGGATTAGCCACGCCTTTGCCAGCGATGTCCGGTGCAGAACCATGTGAAGGCTCGTACAGACCTTTGCTGTTTACATCGAGTGAAGCCGATGGCAGCATGCCGATGGAGCCGGTCAGCATTGCAGCCGCATCGGAAAGAATGTCGCCAAACATGTTGCCCGTGACGATCACGTCGAAGGCCTTCGGCGCGCGCACCAGTTGCATCGCCGCATTGTCCACATACATATGATCCAGCGCCACATCCGGATAATCCTTGTGTACTTCGATCACAATGCTGCGCCAGAATTGGGAGGTTTCCAGTACATTGGCTTTGTCCACACTGGTCAAGCGCTTGCTGCGCTTTTGCGCCGCCTGAAATGCAACATGCGCGATGCGGCGCACTTCGGTATCCGCGTAGCGCATCGTGTCGAAACCTTCACGTTCGCCTTTAAATGCACCATCAACCGCAGTACGCACACCGCGTGGCTGACCGAAATAAATATCGCCAGTGAGTTCACGCACGATCAGAATATCGAGACCGGACACCACTTCGGGCTTCAAGGTCGAGGCACCGGCGAGTTCCGGATACAGAATCGCCGGACGGAAGTTCGCGAACAAGCTGAGGTTTTTGCGCAAACCGAGAATCGCCTGTTCCGGGCGCAGCGGACGATCGAGCGTGTCGTACTTCCAGTCGCCGACTGCACCGAACAGAATCGCATCGGCTTCCTTCGCCAGCTTCAGCGTGGCTTCCGGCAGCGGATGACCGCTCGCTTCATAGCCTGCACCGCCCACTGGCGCGGTTTCCATTTCAAACTTTTCACCGAGCGCATTCAAGACTTTGACGGCTTCTGCAACAATTTCAGTACCAATGCCGTCACCCGGCAGGATTGCGATTTTCACTATTACCTCACTTGCTTAGATGGTGTTTACGAGCCAGGGCTGTTCAGCAATATGGCGCGCTTCATATTCGCGAATCTTGTCCGCATGCCGCAGCGTCAGGCCGATGTCATCCAAACCGTTCATCAAACAATAACGACGGAAAGGGTCGATGGTAAACGGATAAGCCGTACCGTTTTTCGCAATCACGGCCTGCTTGTCCAGATCGATCGTTAACTTGTAGCCTGGGAAAGCCTTCACTTCATCGAACAAATGCGCGACCTGCCCTTCAGACAGGATGATCGGCAACAACCCGATCTTGAAACAGTTATTGAAAAAGATATCGGCAAAACTCGGCGCGATGACCGCCTTGAATCCGTATTGCTGCAAAGCCCACGGTGCATGCTCACGCGACGAACCACAACCAAAATTTTTCCCGGCAATCAGAATCGAGGCGCCTTGATAACGCGGCTGATTCAGTACGAAATCCGGATTCAGGGGACGCTTGGCGTTATCCATGCCCGGCTCACCATGGTTGAGGTAACGCCATTCGTCGAACAGATTCGGGCCAAAGCCGGTGCGCTTAATCGATTTCAGAAATTGCTTCGGGATGATCGCGTCGGTATCGACATTGACGCGCTCCAGCGGCACGGCCAAGCCTTCGTGTACGATAAATTTTTCCATATTTGTCTATCTTTTTTACGCAAACTTCAAGAAGTTGCACACCCTGCTGAATTAAACAAGATGCGCTTTTAAAATGCGAGCGATTTATTTCTTCGCCGCACCTTCCAATTTATCGCCAACCTTTTGAATATCCTTGCCGAAGCCCTGCACGGTATTGCAACCCGCCAGCACGAACAATGCGATCATCAATGCGAAAACTTTTTTCATTTCTTTCTCCTACAAAAAACGGATCATTCAAACAAACAACACACCAAAACTTTTATTTCAATCGCCGCACATCCACAAAATGTCCGGCGATGCCTGCTGCGGCCGCCATCGCTGGGGATACCAAATGCGTGCGTCCACCGGCGCCCTGACGTCCTTCGAAATTGCGATTCGACGTCGAGGCACACCGCTCACCCGGCTCCAGCCGATCATTATTCATCGCCAGACACATCGAACAACCCGGCTCGCGCCACTCAAACCCTGCTGCCTGAAAAATCTTGTCCAGCCCTTCTCGTTCCGCCTGCGCTTTCACCAAACCCGACCCCGGCACCACCAGCACGCGCTTCACATTTTTCGCCTTTTGCTTGCCACGCACGACCGCTGCCGCCGCACGCAAATCTTCGATACGCGAATTCGTGCAGGAGCCGATGAACACCACATCCACGGCGATGTCGGTCATTGGCGTGTTCGGGTTGAGTCCCATGTAAACGAGCGCCTTTTCAATCGCGTCACGCTTGACGGGATCTTTCTCTTTATCCGGATCCGGTACACGGCCATCAATCGGCAACACCATTTCCGGTGATGTCCCCCATGTCACTTGCGGCTGAATCTCGGCAGCGTTAATTTGCACGACGGTGTCAAATTTTGCGCCCGGATCAGAATGCAGGGTGCGCCAGTAGGTGACCGCCTTTTCCCACTGATCGCCCTTCGGGGAATATGGACGACCCTTCACGTAGTTGATTGTCACGTCATCGACCGCAATCATGCCAGAACGTGCGCCTGCTTCAATGGCCATGTTGCATACCGTCATGCGGCCTTCCATCGACAGACTGCGTATCGTCGATCCTGCAAACTCAATGGCAAACCCCGTGCCGCCTGCCGTGCCGATCTTGCCGATCACCGCCAGCACAATATCCTTCGCTGTCACCCCTGTCGGCAAGGCACCTTCTACCTGCACCAACATGGCTTTTGATTTCTTCGCCAGCAAGGTCTGCGTCGCCAGAACGTGCTCTACCTCAGACGTGCCGATACCGTGCGCCAGACATCCGAATGCGCCATGCGTCGACGTATGCGAATCGCCGCACACCACCGTCATGCCCGGCAGTGTCGCGCCTTGCTCGGGTCCAATCACATGCACAATACCCTGACGCAAATCATTCATGCCGAAGTAAGTCACTGCATACGCTTTTGCATTCGCATCCAGCGTTTCCACCTGCAGGCGCGCAATCGGGTCATCGATCCCGCCCGCGCGGTTTGTCGTTGGCACATTGTGATCCGCCACCATCAGGTTGGCCGACAAGCGCCACGGCTTGCGCCCCGCGAGCTTCAAGCCTTCGAAAGCTTGTGGGCTCGTCACTTCATGCAGCAAGTGTCGGTCAATGTACAGAACCGCCGTGCCGTCTTCCTCAGTGGTGACGACGTGCGATTCCCAAAGTTTGTCATAGAGCGTTTTAGCCATTTTCCAAGCCAATAAAAGAGACGATGAATAGCCTGTCATTATGCCATTGAATGGGGAGGGCGCGCCACGTTTGACAATCTTGCCGGTTACACAAGAGCACTGAGCGCTCATTTGAAGGGAATTCGGATGGCGAATCCCCTGAAAAACATCCCTCGGCAGTATATTTTCTTCAGCAAACACGGTGCGCAGGCTGTCAAAATAAAAACAGCGCCAAGAGTAGCGTTGTTTTCTGTAGAATGCGCTGTGTATCCACAGACACCATGCGCGGAAACGCTGCCAAGGCATTTTCAACCCTCTCCCCATGAATAACTTCCTGAAATCAGACAGAAACTTCGGCGTCCTGTGCATCGCCTATGTCGTTTTCCTGCTCATCGTGCCCATCACCTTCTCTCCCACTTCCATCAAGTGGTTGATGTCAGAAACAGGGCCCATAGAAATCCTGTCCATCGTCGCATGGTTGGCACTCGCAGCCCAGTTTGCACTTTCCTCCTTCCGGCCCAGCATCAAATGGCCTATGGCGCTACTCTTCGCCGGGTTCGGCGCGCGGGAAGCTGATTTGCATAAAACGCTCACCACAACGGGCATGCTCAAGCTGACGTATTACACGCGCTCGCCCGCGCCGCTGTACGAAAAAATCATCGCAGGAACCGTGGCATTGGCGTTCATCGGCTTGCTGCTTTACGGCGCTTATCACTTTTTGCGATTTTTGCTCAAAGACGCGAATTGGCGCTCACCCGCCGGGTACTGGCTCATCCTGGCCGGCTTCCTCTTCCCGCTTTGCAAAGTATTTGATCGCCTGCCCAATGTTTTACTGGTAGAACACGGCATCGCCCTGCCACCTTTGCTTGGTGCCTATTGTGGTACGCTGGAAGAGGGTCTGGAATTGCTAGTTCCCGTCATACTCATGTGGATTGCTTATGCAAAAAAAAGGAGCTTTACTGCCTTTAACAAGTAAACTAACGTGCAATCTCACAACGCTCCAGTGACTGCATTGTCTGCCTTTGCCTTGCATCAAGCCTTGGCGTCACCGGATCGCTGATACTCACTGCACACATGTGCTCCATGGATCCGCTGACTGCCAAAACTAAAAAACTGTCATCACAACAATGCCCGGCTCCAATTGATTAGCGCTCATGGAACAACCTACCTCTTCTCTGCAAAAACAGCTTGAGCATGAAATTGCGGTACGGAAGTCGGCTGAATCCAATTTCACGCGCATCACGCAGTTGTATTCTGCGCTGACAAAGTGCAATCAAGCCATAGTGCATTGCACCAATCAAGACGTTCTGTTCCAGCAAGTTTGCCGCATCGTGGTCGAACACGGTGGGATGAAAATGGCTTGGATCGGATTGCTGGACGCGTCAAGAGAAACGGTGCTGCCTTTCGCTTCATTTGGCGAAGGCACCGAAATGCTGGATGGCATCCGCATCACGACCGATCCAGACGATCCCTACGGGCGTGGCCCGTCCGGCACAAGCATCCGTGAAAATCAGCCGTTCTGGTGCAGTGATTTTACGAACGACCCGAGACTGGCGCCCTGGCGAGACCGGGTAGAAAAATACGGATGGCGCGCGACAGTGACCGTGCCGATCTGTTTGCGCGGCACACCGATTGGCGCGTTCAGCATGTACTCCAACCAGCCCAGTGATTTTGACGAAGCAGCGCGCGATCTGATGATCCGCATCGGGCATGACATCAGCCACGCCATCGACAACTTCACAATGGAAGCGGAGCGCAAACATCACGACGAATTGCTGCGGGGTGAAAGTCTGGAAACCCTCAGCGAACGAGATAGCGCGCTGAGAGAAATCACGCAAGGGGTCGCCATCACCAATGCCAACCGCATCGTGACCTATGTGAACGATGCGTTCACTACCACAACCGGTTTTTCCCGTAGTGAAATCATCGGGAGGCGCTGCTCAATCCTTCAAGGAAAAGAAACGGACAAAAACGTTGTCAAACAAATGCGCGAGCGATTAAATGCAGGTTTGCCGTTTTCTGGGGAAATACTGAATTACAAAAAAGATGGCTCGGCGTTCTGGAATTATTTGACCGTAACGCCCGTTTTTGATGGCAGCGGCACGCTCAAACAATGGGTCGGCGTGCAGCGTGACATCACCGAGCAAAAACTGGCCAACGCCAGGATAAAGCGACTCAACCAACTTTACGCCGCATTGAGCCACTGTAACCATGCGATTGTACACAGCACAAATCTGCAAGCCTTGCTGACCGAAATTTGCCGTGGCGCAGTCGAACATGGCGGCATGAAGCTGGCGTGGATGGGCGTCCTCGATCAAGACAAGCAACGCATTGTGCCGACTGCCGGCTACGGCATCGCCTTGGAAACCGTGCAAGGCCTGGATATGCAAGTGGGTGCGCCTTGCGTCAGTGGCGCGCCCATTTCCGGCTCCGCCATTTTGCTAAAACAACCCGTCTGGTGCCAGGATATCCTCAGCACGCAAATGGATGCACAATGGCATGACCTTGCCAAACAATCCGGCTTGCGTTCTGCTGCGGCTCTCCCCTTGCGAAAAAACGGGGAAGTGATCGGCAATTTTTCAATCTACGCAGAAGAAAAAAACGCGTTCGATGATGAAGCGCGCAAGTTGCTCGAAGAAATGTCCACTGATGTGAGCTTTGCCTTGGATAACTTTGAGCGCGAAAGCAAACTGCAACTGGCGGCAAAGGTTTTCGAACAAAGCAGCGAGTCACTTTTCATCGCCGATGCTTCGCGTAAAGTCGTGATGATCAACAGTGCGTTTACCAAAATGACCGGCTTGTCGGAAAATGACGCGCTCGGAAGGGATATTCGAGCGTTGTACTCAGGCCCAAACAGTCAGGAAAACATTGCGGCGGTTCTCTCTGCACTCGACAAAAGCACCCACTGGCAGGGCGAGATCTGGAATTATCGCCGTGGTGGCGAGCCGTATCTGGAATGGCTTTCTATCGGTCTGGCACATGACCTCTCAGGAAACATCACCCACTACATCGGGATCGCCAGCGATATCACGCAACGCCGCCGCGACAAGGAACACATGGACTGGCTGTCGAATTTCGATGCCCTGACAGGCTTGCCAAATCGCACGCTGCTGGAAGACCGTTGCCAACAAGCGATTCACCTTACCCAGAGTACAAACGAGCCGCTGGCGCTGATATACCTCGACCTCGACCACTTCAAGCATATCAACGATACATTGGGACATCTTGTCGGCGACCAGCTTCTCCAGGAAACAGCCACACGCCTCGAACGACTCATCCGCGAACAAGACATCCTGTCGCGACTCTCCGCTGACGAATTCATCCTTGCCATGCCCGGCATGTCCGCAACGGCGGCAGCGCATTTTGCCGAAAACATCAAAGCGACCCTTTCGCGCCCCTTCGACATCGAGGGGCATGAAGTGAACATTTCATCGTCGATCGGTATTGCCATGTGCCCGATTGACGGCAACCATTTCAACGACTTGCTGAAATGCGCCGACATGGCCATGTCGCGCGCCAAACAGGACGGGCGCAATGATTTCTGTTTCTTTACGCCGGAAATTCACTCCCAGTCAATGCGGGTGCTGCAACTTGAAAACGCCTTGCGGCGCGCCATTGAAAGAGATCAGCTTTCACTTCACTTCCAGCCACAAGTCTTTTCTGACAGCGGCAAGATCGTTGCGGCCGAATCTTTATTGCGCTGGCACCATCCCGAGTACGGTAATGTTTCACCTGCCGAGTTCATCCCGATTGCAGAAAGCAGCGGGCTCATCATTCCCGTGGGCGAATGGGTCATGCGGCAAGCCGTCGCACACATCAAGACGTGGCTGTCGAAAGGGCTTCCCCCCATCGTCATTTCAGTCAATATTTCCCCATTACAGTTCCGGCAATCCGGATTGCCGCACCTCGTGAAAAGCATTCTGGAAGAAACCGGCTTGCCGCCGCAATATCTTGAACTGGAGCTAACAGAAAGTGCCGCGATGGAAAACCCCGAAGTGGCCATCACCATCATGGATGAGCTGCACAAACTGGGGGTACTGGCATCCATCGATGATTTTGGAACCGGCTATTCATCGCTGGCACATTTGAAGCGTTTCCACCTGCACAAATTGAAGATTGACCGTTCATTCGTTCAGGACATTGCGCATGACGCCGACGACAGAACCATCATTCACGCCATCATCAGTATGGCTTCAAGCCTGGGCATGAAAACCATCGCCGAAGGCGTGGAAACCGCAGAGCAGCTTCACATCCTGAGGGAGTCCGGATGCGACTATATTCAAGGGTATTATTTCAGCCCGCCACTGAGCGCGGAACAGTTTGAAGATTTTCTCGCGAAAAATGCGCCAGCCTAGCGTTTTCCCGTTGCTGAATCGAAAAATTCAATCATCATGTCTTGATACTGCTTCCCGCGAATGCGCTCCACCATCGCATCGACATGGTCGCCATTTTCGATGGTGACCAAGCGTTTAGGTTCACCTGCTTCTGCCAATAACCGCACCGAATGCGAATACGGCACCACCACATCTCGCGTACCGTGAATCAGCAACAGCGGAATGGGTGAAAGTTTTGCGACAAAGGCCGTCGCCGTGTAAGTGTCGTCGAGTATCAATCCGGAGCCCGGCAGCTTGTCTGCCACCGTCGCCGAGTACGAATGGAAAGGCGCTTCGGCCAGCACCGCGCGAATGCCTTTCGGACTCGCCCCGCTTGCGGCAATTGCTAGCATCCCACCCAGGCTTTGCCCAAACACGAAAAGTTTGCTGGTATCGATATCGGTACGTGAACGCAAATAGTCGAGCGCCGCAACCGAATCATCAAACACGCCTTTGGGATCGGGGCGCACCGGTTGAGAATCGCCGTAGCCGCGATAATCAAATGCGAAGAGGTTGTACCCTCTTCGCGGCACGAATTCTGCAAAACTCCAGTGCGCCGTCATGTTTTGCGCATTACCGTGGAGATGGATCACGGTACCTTTTGCATCACGTGGATTGGCGACGCCCACCGCCGGAATGAACCAGCCGGACAGTCGCGTGCCATCCGCGCTATCGAAAAATACGTGTTCATAAGGAAATCCTGCGCGTTCTGGTGAATCGTATTCCTCACGATCCGGGTAATAGAACATTTTGTACATATTTTTGAATTTGTAAAAAAAAACGATTAAAGGAAACCCTGCAAGGCAGGCATGATACCTATCGGTTCAGACCATTATCGCGCCGTGTGGTTAACCGGATGCCAGCGAAACGACAGAATGGCACAACACAAACCCACAAAGGAGACCAAGGCAGCCGAAAGATACATCCACTCAGGGCCGACATGATCCCAAAGATAACTGAAGCCAATCCCCCCAAGCGTACCACCCAGACCGTAAGATACGCTGATATACAGCGCCTGGCCGCGCGCTTGTAGCGGGCCGGAAAACCAGCGCTGCAAGGTCATCACGGAAGCCGAGTGATGTATGCCGAAAGTCACGCCATGCAGAAACTGGGCAAGCAAAATGAGAAAAAGAAATTCTGCTCCGAGCCCGATCATCGCAAATCGCACGACGCCCACTGCCAGGCTAAACAACATCAAACGCTGAATGCCAAAACGCCGGAACATCGGTGCCTGATAAAAGAAGAAACCGATTTCAGCGATCACCCCCAGTGTCCACATCAAACCAATGGTGATTTTGCTGTACCCCAATTGCGACATGTACAGCGAAAAGAAAACATACACCGCCATGTGCGCGCCAATCATGGCGCAGGCCGAAGCCAGGAAGGCAATGATTTCACGCTGCTTGATTAGCGCCCGCATCGAGATTTTAGCCTTGTGCACATACGACTGCGGCGTTTCTTTTAATTGCATGCTCACTGTGAAAACCAGCCCGAGCAATGTCAATCCTACCCAAGGCATCACGCCGATGCCCAACCAGTCAAACAGCCAACCCGATGTCAAGACTACGACGATGTATCCGACGGATCCCCACAGGCGCAGCATCCCGTAGTGCGTAAAATCGCCTTTCAGTTCAGCCAGCATCAAGGCTTCGGACAAGGGGCCTTGCGCGCTTGTGAACAAATTCAAGGCGATCATGATGAAGAAAAGACTGGCAAAGGTTTTGCCAAAGAACACGCAAATGAATGAAAGCACCGCGCCCAGCCCTGTGAGACGCAATACGCGCGATCTTTGCTGACTGTGATCCGCCACCCATCCCCACAGGTTCGGACCAAAAATCCGCATGGCCTGCGCCACCGACATCAAGATGCCGATCTGCACTGCGGTCATGCCTAGATCGGAAAAATACAGACTGACAAACGGTGAAAAAACACCGACAAAACCGTAATAGGCGAAGAAAAAAAACCCAAAGTTGAAAGCCTGTTCGGGCCAGGAGCGTTGCGTCACGGCTACTTCAGTTTCGGTGTCGCGGTCTTCACATCGCCACACTGCGCGCGATGTCGCAAGACGTGATCCATCACTACCAAAGCCAGCAGGGCTTCTGCAATGGGCGTCGCACGGATGCCCACGCAAGGATCGTGACGCCCCAATGTTTCCACCATCACCGGCTTGCCACTTTTATCGATGGAGCGGCGCGGAACGCGAATCGACGATGTCGGCTTGATCGCAATCGACACCGTGATGTCTTGACCGGTTGAAATACCCCCGAGAATGCCGCCCGCATTGTTTCCAACAAAACCTTCCGGCGTCAGTTCATCGCCGTGCTGCGAACCCTTTTGTGCAACCGACGCAAAACCTGCGCCGATCTCCACGCCCTTGACGGCATTCAAGCCCATCATCACGTAAGCAATGTCGGCATCCAGTCGATCAAACACCGGCTCGCCCAAGCCTGCTGGCACTTTTTGCACCAGCAGTTCGATGCGCGCGCCGATGGAATCCCCTTCCTTGCGCAGTTTATCCATCGTCACTTCCAGGGTTTCGAGCAAAGCCACGTCGGCCGTTGCCGCAAAAAATGGATTTTCGTTAACATGCGCCCACGATTCGAAAGGTATCGCGATCTCCCCTAACTGACTCATGCGCCCCTGGAAGGTGGTGCCGTAATGCTCACGCAACCATTTCTTCGCCACGGCACCTGCCCCGACAAGGGGTGCCGTCAGACGCGCTGACGAACGTCCGCCCCCGCGATGATCGCGCTCGCCGTATTTTTGCCAGTAAGTGTAGTCAGCATGTCCGGGGCGAAACACCTCCGCGAGATTGCCGTAATCTTTGCTGCGCTGATCTTCATTTTCGATCAGAAGCGCAATCGGCGTGCCTGTGGTTCTGCCTTCGAAAACGCCTGAGAGGATTTTCACCGTGTCGGATTCCTGGCGTTGCGTCACATGGCGCGAGGTACCAGGGCGACGGCGATCCAGTTCGGGCTGAACATCCGCCTCGGATAACACCATGCCCGGCGGACAACCATCAATCACACAGCCGATTGCGGGGCCGTGCGATTCGCCAAAGGTGGTAACGGTAAACAGGGTGCCCAAAGTGTTGCCTGACATAAGCTATCCTTATTTTATCCATAGGAGCAGGCTTGAATTTTAACAGTGAAGCCACATTGCGCCTAGCTTCCACTGATGACGACCAGCTTACCCCTCGTCAATCAGGGAATGATGGCGCGACTGCAATGAACATTCGGGACAGATTTCGCGTAAGATTCTGTCTTTTGCGCAAGATATTTCCATGAACACCGCAGACAAATCAGCTGTTTCCATCGTGGATAAATACTTTTCTCTCCTCCCGGAAAGACAGTGCGGCGAATGCATGGTCTGTTGCGAATACATGCCGATCAGCGCCAAGGGCTTGATCAAACCCGCGCAAACCCTTTGTCCGCACGTGATCGTCAATCGTGGCTGCAGCATTTACGAAACACGCCCGAAAGTGTGCCGCACTTGGCACTGCCTGTGGCGACGCGATGCAAGCATGCCAAACGAAATGCGTCCCGACAAATCCCGCATGATTTTTTCGCTCATCGTCCATGAAGACGAACGCAGCCTGTTTGAACAGGCACATATCACGTGCATTGCGATGGCATCAAAATCGGATTACGCCATACCGATGGTTTCAGAAACCATCCAGCGCTATATTGATGAGGGCGCACTGCCCGTTTGGCTCAGTTATGGTGGCGGGAAACAGCTCGTTTATCCCGATCCGGAACTGGCAGATGCCATCGACCGTCCCGTCAGCACGCGCTTCACGGAAAAGGTGGCGGAAGGTAAGCAATGGCGCGCGCGCTATGAAAATCTGCAGGAAAACTTGCTTCGCAAAAACGGTTTGCTCGAATGCCAGTTTGTGAAACGATAAGTTGGACATTCCGGCAATAAAACCTTCTTAATAAGCTTCATCCCACGAAACACTGAGCCGCGCAGCACATTGAATCAAGCCCACCATGCTGTATGTCTGTGGGAAATTGCCCCACAGTTCGCCGCTCTCTGTCATCACATCCTCGGAAAGCAATCCCAGGTGATTGCATTTTGAAAGAACATTTTCAAATAATTTCCGTGCGCGATCTTTTTGTCCGATCTGCGCCAGCGCCAGAATCCACCACAGCGTACAAACCAGAAAAGCGGTTTCAGGGCGGCCAAAATCGTCTTCCTCATCGTAGCGCAAGAGAAAATCGCCGCGCCTGAGATGTTTTTCAACTGCCGCCACAGTACCCACAAAACGCGGGTCATCCGCCTGCAAAAACTGGAATTCCGCCATCAACAATAAACTGGCGTCGAGGCGTTCTCCGCCGAACGTGGAAACGAAACTGTTCATGGCAGAATTCCATGCACCCTCACAGATTTCTTTGTGAATGAATCGCGCATGTTCTGACCATTTCGCTTCCCTGTCTTTCATCCCTAAACGGCCAGCAATCGAAGCGAGGCGATCACACGCCGCCCAGCACATAATGCTGGAAAAAGTGTGGACACGCTTTACGCCACGCAATTCCCAAAGACCTGCGTCAGGCATTTTGTAATTACGCACAGCCTCTTCACCCAGGCGTTCGAGATCGCAAAAAATCTCTTGATCGGCTATACGCTCCAGGCGCATATCAAAGAAAGCGTGCGTGCCAGCCATGATGGCAGCTCCGAACACGTCGTTCTGTACCTGCTTGTAGGCGTCATTCCCGACACGCACTGGCCCCATGCCGCAGTAACCCTTCAATCCATGCGCAACCTTCTCTTCAAGCAACGCTTCGCGACGAATGCCATATACCGGCTGCAGCATCGCATCGCGGGTATCTGCAATGATATTCAAAATGTAGCCGAGATAGCGCTCCATCGTCCCCGTCGCACCAAGACGGTTCAAGGCATTGATAACGAAATAGGCATCACGCAACCAACAATAGCGATAATCCCAATTGCGGACGGTCTTTGGTGCTTCAGGAATGGAAGTGGTGACGGCTGCGATAATCGCACCGGTATCGTCAAAAGCGTTGAGTTTTAAGGTGATGGCAGAACGAATGACAACCTCCTGCCACTCAAACGGGATGGCGAGGTTACGCACCCAGCGGTGCCAGTACTGCTGCGTTTGTTCATAGAAAGAACGTCCCACGTCACGCGGCGATCCATCGACCGTCTGATCGGGCCCCATCAGCAGCGTAATTGAATCATTCAGAAAAAACGGGCGTTCCGAAGTAAGCGACGAAACCGGTGCATCGGTCGTGACGCGAAGCGACTGCGCGGAGCCGATATAAGAAATGTGGTGGGCACCACACCTGACGTCTGGGTTACGGTTGCCATAATCGACGGTAGGACGAATGCGTACAGCAATGCGCGGACGGCCAGAAACACGTCGAATAATCCGCACCAGCATCGAAGGTGAAAACATCCGGCCGTGGAGCATAAAACGCGGGGCGAAATCAATCACCTCTACTGCATTACCGTTGGCGTCCTGAAAACGCGTTGTCAGAATCGCAGAATTTCGTTCATATTGCTGCTCCACGTTCACAGCATTTTCAAACTGGATATCGATCAATCCCATATGCTCGCCAGCCCCACTGGGTTGGAGCAAGGAACAACAGATTGGGTCGCTATCAAAGTAGGGGTAACACCACCATACGATGGCGGCATTTCGATCAATCAATGCGCTGGTTCGTGAATTACCGACCAACCCAAGATCCAGTGTTGCCATGTTTATCTCCCTTGCTGCAAAGCATCACAACTGATTTTGCCCTACGCGAAAATTCTGGCTTGACTGCCATTGCCACCTTTGCGACAAATCCGGCGTAAACGACGAATTAAATCATCAAGCAATTGCGCCATTTCACCAGCGTGTGCCAGGAAATACTGCGCGGCACTGTCCTTTGCAAAACCCACGCGAATGGACATCAAATCATCACGCGCCAGTTCAAAAACATCTTCATCCGTCACATCGTCGCCAACATAGATCGCACTCGCGGACTGACTAAGTAACATCAGTTGCTCCAGCGCGCGCCCCTTGTCCATCGCTTCTGGCGGCACCAGACTGAAAACACATTTCCCCGCAATGACACGCGCGGAAGGAACAAACTTGTCAAAAAACATCTTCAATTTCTTTTCCGCATCATCTTGATCGCGCGCCAAGCGGTAGTGCACTGACAAGGAGTAACGTTTGTTTTCTACCTTGATGCCAGGGTCGAAATTGTTTTTGTCATGTAGGGCATGTCGCAATGCGGTTTCCCATTCCTTGCATAAAAGTTCATAGGCATCGCGTCGCGCCTCCCACCCCGGCACGCCTTCCAATCCATGATTCCCCACAATGTAGTGTGGCTCAAACCCTAAACGAGGGCGGATATCATCCAAAGAGCGTCCCGTGATGATGGCCACAGGAACGAGTCCAGCAAGTTCTATCAAGCGCTTTTTTATAGTCAGTGGTAAACGCGCCTGTTCTGGCTGAGCCACAATCGGAGACAGGGTGCCGTCGAAATCAAACACACATAACATTTTTGCATTCACGACCTTTTCCAGTCGCTTCTGCCCTGCGGGTGAAAAAAGCGACAACATCCTTAATCTCTCCGTGCAAAATGTTTTTTACTGTGCGACTGAATCTTTGCAATGATGCGCTCGCGTCGACGCATCCTGGCAGCATCCACCAACATGCGCCCCGCCCAACGATACACATTAAAATCCTTCACCAGTGAACGCATGCTACGCATACGTTCACGCTGCTCGACCGCCGGCATCGTGAGCGCTCGATACAATTCTGCCGCAGTCTGGTCGATGTGATACGGATTGACGATAAGCGCTTCGTGCAGTTCACGTGCCGCGCCCGTAAACTGGCTGAGCAACAACACCCCGCGTTCATCATCACGCTCAGCAACAAATTCTTTGGCAACCAGATTCATGCCATCGTGCAGACTGGTTACCAGGCATACATCGGCGGCACGGTAATGACGATTAACCTCTTCGGTGCTGTGATGTTCCACTTTAAGAATAATGGGGACATAGGAACTGCTTGAAAAACGATCATTGATACGTTGCACCATGGCTCTGACCTGCGCATCGAAATTTTGGTACTCTGCCAGCGATGATCGACTCGGCGCCGCAATTTGCAAGAGCGTAAAACGCCCAATCATGGAAGGATGCGTCTCCAGCAACCGCTCTACTGCCTGAAAGCGTTCGATGATTCCCTTGGTGTAATCGAGACGATCCAATCCCAATCCGAGCAAATGGTCATCTGGCAAGCCCAGCTCTTGCCGAATAGCCTTGCGTGTTTCTGCAACGCTGGGTTGACTGGCCACAAGCTCAGGATCGGGCCAGGCAATCGAAATGGGATAGTCCTCCACCTGTGTCAACTTGCCGCCATACGAAATGGTCGACGCCTCATGTTCGATGCGCGTCTCCAGATAACGATCCACTGTTTCAATAAAATTCTTGCAGTGGAACGGTGTATGAAAACCGAGAATGGTGCTACCCAGCAGCCCTTCCAGAATTTCTTCACGCCAGGGACAAATGCCAAATGACTCAGGATTCGGCCAAGGGATGTGCCAGAACGTGATGATGGTGGCTTTGGGAAGCTGTTCATAGATCATCCTTGGCAACAGAGCCAAATGGTAATCCTGCACCAGCACTACCGGATCATCCGTATGCGCTTCCTTGACCACTGCATCGGCAAAACGCTGATTGACGGCAACATACTGCTCCCAGTCGGATGACCGAAACACGGGGCGGACATGCGCGATATGGCACAGCGGCCACAAACCTTCGTTCGCAAAGCCGTAGTAATACCCATTCTCTTCCGCTTCCGTCAACCACACACGTCGCAAGGTGTAACTCGGATTTGAGGGCGGCACCTGCACGTGATCCTTGCTGTCCACCGTTTCACGATCCGCTGAACCTGCACCGTGTGCCACCCAGGTACCCGAGCAGGCGCGCATGACCGGCTCCACCGCCGTCACCAGACCGCTCGCGGGACGCTGCACTTCAATGGCGTTTTTGCCCTTGTTGTGAATGTATGGCTCCCGATTGGAAACGACCAGAATTTCATCGCCAGCGAGTTCATCGTGCAGCAATCCGCGCAATTTTTCAGGTGTCCACAATTGCGAAGTATTATCGCGTTCGCGCCTCTCCAGATTCATCTCGTGCAACAACGCGCGCAAATCACTGACTAAAGGTTTGATCTCCGGCGCAGCATCCGGATTGATGGGTGAAAAAATGTCACCGCTCAGAATTGTCCTGACTGATTTGATCCAGCCTCGCCAGCTCATGTGTGCGATAAACACCGTCACCAGCGAAATGATGATGGCCAGCACAACAAACAATGCCATGACATATCGCTTTGTATCGACGCTGCGACGTTCGATGAAACTCATATCATGCACGAGGATGAGATTACCCAGCCGCTCGCCCTCCAGATCGATGGGACTCACGGCGAAATGCAAGGATCCTTGCGGCAAACGAACGAGTGAGTTCAATGCGCCTGCTTTTTCAGGGGACTTGGGGCAACCCAATGCATCGGCATACGTCGTTGTTTTGTACAACAGCTTGCCGTTGGCATCGCAAAAAGCCAATGCGTATAGACGCTCGTCCTTGACGGCCTTGTCAAACAAGCGTGAGATTTTTCGCCTCTCGTTCGTCGGGACGTATTCCTGAAGTTGCGTCTCCAGCGTGTTGGCCAGCAAACTTGAACGTGCGTCCAGATCGTGCACAAACCAGCGTACCGTCAGGTGGTCAACCAGCGGTACAACAACGTATGCCGACAACGCCAATATCAACGCCAGGGGCAACGCAAAACGCAGTGACAGGCGCGAGAGATTAAGACGCGAGAAACTTATTGCCATGAATATGCTCCGTAATATGCTCAGTATCTTCTCTGCGGATAATCGGATGGTGTTCAATTTGCGTTTATAACCCGATTAGCGTGATTCTGCAAGCCTAAATCGCTATGCACCAGAGAGTCCCCCAGCATGGAAAATCTTTATTACGGAAATTCGTTGCGAATATTTACTGCGCAAAATTTTCATTCGCTCACGGCAATGCAATAAAACTTTTTCAACCCTTTGCAATTTTGCGCCATCTCAAGACATCACATGAATGCGAAGACAGGTGATACGCTTTCGCGCAAGGAACGCGTTACAATCTACAGGGCTATTCATTGAAGCAAGCGCAACGCTCACACCCTTTGGCGGCTCACCGTATCTGACACAAGCACCGATTCAAAAACACATTTTGACAGGAGAAAGTTATGGCAACAAAAATTCAGATCGTGTTTTACAGCATGTATGGCCATGTCTATCAGATGGCGGAATCCATCGCCGCTGGTGCGCGGGATCTTGCGGGTGCCGATGTCGCGCTCTACCAGGTTCCGGAATTGATGCCAGATAGCGCGCTTGAAAAAAGTGGCGCCAAAGCCGCTCGCGCCGCATTCGCGCACATCCCGGTCATCACGCCAGAAAAATTGGCCGAAGCTGACGCCATTATTTTTGGCACGCCGACACGCTTCGGAAACATGTGCGCACAAATGCGAAACTTTTTGGATCAAACCGGCGGACTATGGGCGAAGGGTGCCTTGATCGGCAAGGTCGGCAGCGTTTTTACGAGCACCGGTACACAGCACGGTGGACAGGAAACAACCATCACCAGCTTTCACACAACATTGTTGCACCACGGCATGGTGATCGTGGGAGTGCCTTATTCAGAACAAGGGCTGGTGAAAATGGATGAAATTACAGGCGGCACACCTTACGGGGCATCCACACTGGCAGGCGCCGACGGCTCTCGCCAACCCAGCGCCAACGAATTGGTCATCGCGCGCTTTCAGGGAAAACGTGTCGCGGAAATTGCCGCAAAGCTGGCGGCACGCTAAAAAGCAGGCATAAAAAACGGATGCCCCCATGCGGGTGGCATCCGCTCTGCTTTGCTACGCTGTGCTTAAAGTGTTTCCAGCAGTTTGTCTGCGCCAGAAATTTCCAGCTTGGCGCCTTTCTCGACGCTCAACTGCTTCACCACACCGTCTTCCACCAACATGGCATACCGCACGGAGCGAACCCCGAGTCCGGCCTTGGTCAGATCGAGTTCCAGACCCAGCGCCTTGGTGAAAGCCCCGCTGCCATCCGCCATCATGCGAATGATACCGGTCGCTTTTTTCTCGCGACCCCATGCGCCCATCACGAAAGCATCATTGACTGCGACACACCAGATTTCATCCACACCCTTGGCCTTGAACTGACTTGCCAGTTTGAGATAACCCGGCAAATGGTCATCCGAGCAGGTCGGTGAAAACGCAGCGGGCACCCCGAATATCACGATTTTTTTGCCTTTAACCAACTCGCTGATTTGAAAATTGTTCGGCCCCAGCGAGCACCCAGGTGTTTCGACATCCACAAATTCTGCCAGTCTGCCCTCCGGCAAACGATCTCCCACGGCAATACTCATCATCGACTCCTTTCACATTGGTTGTTCAGCGGTGTCAACCATAGCAGTTTTTTTAAAACCTTGCCCAGCGCGCCAACACAACAGACCGTCTCGCAGAGAAAGTGCGCCGAAATGCAAAGAAACGCCCGACGTACCGCTCGCCTCGGATTCCGTTCATAACAGTGGTTTACGCAAGAAAGCCCCCGGCTCTCGCAAGAGGCAGAAAGAAAGCAGTAAGCCGTGGCGACAATACTGCCGTGTCGTTTGGGTTATATCTTCGCTCTGATTTCGTCGACCAAGGCCGCTTTTATTGCGAGGGGGTCGATTTGAACGCCAAGAGAGGTCTCGCACCGGGAACAGTTGAGTGAAACACACTGCCACACTCTTCCTCCAAGGGCGCACCCTCTCACCTCTTTGACGCTGACACCAGTAACAACTTCACCGCACTTCGGGCACTTCGTGGTCATATTGCCCCCTTCCTGGATTGGTTGCTTGGAGAACAAACTATAACCCAGATAATCGGAAGTTTTGGGATTATTTCAAATACCCCTACAAGGCAAGCTGCTCGATAGGAGTCGTGCGTTTTTGCCATCGACCACCCCGAGAAATATGGACAAAAAACCCTTCGTTGGATCGTACACGATTGGTTACACCCCTGTAGGCGCGGCAAGACATGGGAACGCCTAAAACACCTTACGTTAAAGGGACTGCGGGGGGGCGTCTCCAATACATTTGACCGAAATCACCTCGCACGGATCACGCGGTTTTCTGTAGGATAGCGCTATTGTGCTTAACCAATAAAACATGAATTTTTCTCGCTTGATGAAATTTGTCCCTTGGCTGGTGCTGGCAGCTGACCTGCTGGGCACCTACGGCCTGAAGCAATGGGCCGTGCAAAGTGCGCACAAGGACTTGGGTATCAAATTTGAAAAGCAAGCTACTGAGCTGGTGCGCCAGCTAGAACAGCGTCTCGACGTGCAGATGCTGGTGTTACGCGGCACCAGCGGGCTGATCTCAAGCAGCGTACATGTCACCCCGGAAGAATTCCATGACTACATCGCCAGTCTGAAACTCCAAAAAACCAATCCCGGCGTACTGGGTATCGGTTTTGCGCTTGCCCTTCCAACAAAGCATGGCGAACAAGGTTTGCGTTTCTGGTTGCGCAACACAAACAAGCGGGACGCCATATTTACCAAATATTTTGGAAACCAACAATCCGCCCTTCTTTACGTCGAGCCGCACTCTGAGCGCCTTCAGTCGGTGATCGGCCACGACATGTACGCTGACCCTGAGCGCCGTGCTGCGATGGATCTCGCGCGAGATTTGCAGCAATCCACCATGACCGGAAAAATTCAATTGCTGGGCGATATGGGGGGAACCAAGGCAAGTACGATTTCCTGATGTTTCACCCGGTTTACCAACACAACTCGCAACACCAGGCGCTTGCTGATCGACGTCGCAACCTGCTCGGCTGGGTGTTTTCGCCATTTCGCGGAGACGCCGTTTTGGTAGCGAGCCCGGATTCGGCAGTGTGATGGCTTACGAGGCGACCAACGTGATCCTTACTGCGCTCAAGAAGAACCCGGATCCTGACAAACTGGCCAAAACCATCACCTCCATTGGTTCTTTTACGGGATTGCAAGCGCCAATTCGATTCGATGCCTTTCGGGATGCGGATCGCCCGTCATACATCACCACCATATTGGATGGCAAGTTCAGAACTTATGAGAATTGAGTGTTGACCGCGCTCACGCCCTACTCAAGACTTCTGCAACCAGGGATGCAGCCTGGCGTGAATCGCTGAAATGCGATTTTGCAGCATCTCTTTAATTACCGCTTCATCCGCGGCCATCGGACGCACTGGCACCAAATCCATCACTTGCTCTGCCGTCAGATCGCTGGCAAACATCGTGTCGGCAGCACCATGCAGCATGGCCGCCATCGCTTTTTTGGCTTCTTCCTCCCCCATTCCCCATGACTCGGCCATACGACGCAATTCATCGAACTGGAACCAGAAGTAGGTAGGCCCCATTGCCGTAATGACCGCATAAAGCTCGATCATCCCGTCATCGACAACCGGCGAAGTGCCCAAAGGTTTGATCAATGCCAGAAATGCAGCTCGTGCCTCTTGTGGCATGTTGTTATCAAATGAAACCGGATTAAAGCCTGCGCCAACCACCGTGGGCGCATTCGGGTTCATCCGCACGATTCGGGTGAATCCGCCCAGCTTTTGCTGTAGCGCTGGAATCCTGATGACCGGCGCGAGCGAACAAAAAACCGCCGTAGCACTCAGGTTTTTGCCAATTTCTTCCAGCGCCTCACCCAACGCGGGAGGATGCAGCGCGCCAAACACCAAATCAGCACCCGCACTCTCGTCAAGGGTTGCTGCTTTAACGTTTGGAAAAACTTTTTGAAGCGCGGCAATAGCCTCAGGATTGGTATCGTAAGCCAGAATATTTTTTGGCAATGCGCCTGCTTTATTCCATGCTGTCAGCATAATGCGAACAATTCGACCGGCGCCAATAAAACTGATGGTGTTGAACATTTTCGTCTCCTTTCGTTTTCTATTAACAACCCGAGCACATCAAAACCATCCTTCAATTTTTTCATGTGACGGAATGCCGCCTGCATGCACCACCTTGCCGTCAATGACGACCGCTGGCAAGGACATGACCTTGTATGTCATGATTTCCTGGAAGTCCTGAACTTTGCTCAACGTAATGTTGATGCCTTTGGCTTTCGCGACTTGCTCGATTTGTGCAAGCGTGTTGCTGCAATTCGCACAACCAGAACCGAGTACTTTGACATCCATTGCTTTCTCCTTGTTTGTTTAATGTGACTTACAAAACGGCATTAAAAACGTAGCCAACGATCAGAATCCCGCATGCCACCACACCGATGAAGGTGACGATCAGACGCGGCTTCAAAACTTTGCGCAAGATAATGGTTTCCGGCAGAGACAAGCCAATCACGCTCATCATGAATGCCAGCACGGTACCAAGCGCCGCCCCTTTTGCCAGCAACGCCTGCACGACAGGAATGACCCCTGCTGCGTTGGTATACATCGGTATGCCAATCAACACAGCAAGCAACACGGACCACCACGCTTCCTTGCCCATGATGCTCGCCATGAAATCTTCCGGGACGTAACCGTGAATCGCCGCACCCACCGCAATCCCACCGAGAATGTATGGCCACACTCGACCGACGATTTCTCTCACACTCCCCAAGCCGGCATCGACGCGCTCTCCTAAACGCAAGGAGACATCGCCGACTTCCGCATGAACCTGCGGCATCTCGCGCACCCAATCTTCAAGGTGGGCTTCCATCTTCAATCTGCCAATGACACAGCCCGAGACAATAGCCACGGTCAGCCCCAATCCGAGATAAAGCAGCGCCACCTTCCATCCGAAGAGACTGAAGAGCAGCGTTAAAGCGACTTCATTCACCATCGGCGCGGAAATCAGGAATGAAAATGTTACGCCCAGCGGCACACCTGCCTGCACAAAGCCGATGAAGAGCGGCACCGCCGAACAGGAACAGAAGGGTGTGACAATGCCCAAAGACGCCGCCATCACATTTGCAGCACCCTCGCTGCGCCCCGCCAGAATGGCACGGGTTCGCTCCGGCGTGAAGTAGGAATTGACCATCCCCATGACAAACACAATGCCAGTTAGCAGCATCAGCACCTTGGGGGTGTCGTAGACAAAAAACTGGAGTGCACCGCCCAAATGCGACGCACGCTCAACTGGCAACAGCGCGACAAACGCTTCCGACAAGGGTGCCAGCACGATATACAAGCCCAACCAAATGAGCGCTGCAAGGGGCAAAAAAACTTTGGGCTGTCGTGACGGCCAAAGCCGAAGGCTAACAAACGATGTTGTCATAGTTGCACTAGATAATGAAGTGGCGATTACAAAAGTTACTGAGAAGACGAATGTGATCTCAAAAAGATGCCGAACTTTTTTATCAATTTGACCCGCACTGCCGTTTTTTTGAAAATTTGTCTTAGCGCAAACCCAAAAATATTGGGGGAGTCAATATGACACCGTGAAGCACCTCATTCATTTTGAGGAGCACGCGTCCATGGCGCACCAAAATACTCCAGATAACACCTTACCCAAACGGATGCATGAAATTCGTTTGGCACGTCTGCGCTCACGATTGTGGATTTCGGCAAAAATTTTATTTGCCGCGACTTTCCTGCTGACTATTTTTTGTGGCGATGTTCACGCTCTGGACAATGAAAAATCCACTGGAGCCGTGAACATCCATGTGTTCTGGTCAAAAGGTTGCATTCACTGCAAAAAAGCCTTGCGCTTTCTGGAGGATCTGGAAGCCAGGGAACAAGTGGTTCGGGTCATTCGCCACGAAGTCACAGGGACAAAGGAGGACATGGAACTGTTTCTCTCCGTGGCCAAACATTTCGACATTGCGCAACCAGGTGTACCGCTTTTTGTCATCGGATCACAATTCTTTTTAGGGTACGGCGACGATGCAACAACAGGACAAACGCTACGCGCGGAGATCATGCAGTGCCAGGCAAAAGGGTGCGACGAAATTTTGCTTTTAAAAGAAAACACATCGCGAGGCTCAAAACTAACTGGCGCGCCTTCACTAAAACGGAACGTAGCTGCTTCCCGACATGAAAGCACAACACCTGGCGAAAGCGCCTTCAAAACCATTCGTTTGCCACTTGTTGGCGAGATGGAATGGCACACGCTTTCGCTGCCGGTTCTCACCATCTTGCTGGCTGCCGCTGACGGTTTCAATCCCTGTGCCATGCGGGTGCTGGTCTTCCTGTTGGGCTTGCTGGTAGGTGTTGAAAATCGGTGGCGTCGTTTTATGTTGGGCGGCGCATTCGTGATGGCCTCCGCCATTGTCTATTACCTGATTATGACTGCTTGGTTGAATGCGCTTTTGTTTTTTGGCATGGTGATCTGGATACGCATGGCAATCGGCGGCGTCGCGCTTGGGGTTGGCGCATGGTCGTTGCGTGAATTTTTCATAAACCCGGGCGGCACATGCAAAGTCACGGCCGCGCCTGCGCGACGCGCCGTGCTGGATCGACTCAAGACTTTTGCCTTGTCACCCAACTTGATCTTGGCCTTGGTGGGAATGGTCTTGCTCGCCTTTGCCGTAAATATTGTCGAGCTGCTGTGCTCTGCGGGTATTCCCGCCACTTATACACAAGTGCTCGCGCTCAACAATCTCTCCTCATGGCAATACCATGCTTACATCGGCTTGTATGTGCTGGTGTTCATGCTGGACGATTTGCTGATTTTCACAGGCGCGATGCTGGCGATGGAAGTCACCGGATTGGGTACGCGCTACTCACGATGGGCACGTCTTTTCGGTGGGGTGATCCTGATGGCAGTGGGTGTGATGATGATTGCCAAGCCGGAGTGGTTGATGTAAAAACTAAAATGGTTCAGGTATGGCGCGGGATAAAACCGCAAACGCGCCCTTGCTCATCGTATTGCACCTGGCAAGCTTGCGTCAGATGATCGCGCAAGCGCTTGCGGGCGCGCTGCACACGCGATTTGGCACCCGATAAAGACAGCCCCTTCAATCTTGCAAAATCTTCTTGCTTCATCCCCTGCAAATCGCAAAGCAGAATGGCTTCCCGATCTTCATCTGGCAACTCAGGCAGTGCGCGCGGCAGGCAGATTGTCATCACGTCGATCACTTCCCGTTCATCAGTTTCAGCGACCAAATCATCTGGAACATCCACCAGTTCGCGTTGCTTGCGAAAATGATCCACAGCGACATTGCGCGCCACCTCAAATAACCAGGCACGCGCGCTGTCCAAACCGCAAAAACGTTTCCCCTCGCGCATGGCCTTGATGAATACATCTTGGAGCAAGTCTTCAGCATGGTGCGCATCGGAGAGGCGATGAGACAAAAAACGGCGCAACTCCGTCTCATGTGCCGACCATGCACGGGAAACACAAGTGAAAGGCGCTATTTCAGTACTTGTCTTGTCGGCGCTCATTCTTGACCTCATGGACGCACATCATAAACCTAAAAAAATCGTCGCCGGAACCAAAACGCAACACTCACCAACGCAATCATCACCGGCACTTCGACCAGGGGGCCGATGACGGCAGCAAAGGCCGCGCCGGAATTTAGACCAAACACCGCAATCGCGACGGCAATCGCCAGTTCGAAGTTGTTGCTCGCGGCAGTGAAGGCTAGCGTGGTCGTTTTGCTGTAATCAGCCCCCACTTTTTTCCCCATCCAGAAAGACACTAGAAACATGATCACAAAATATACCAGCAGCGGTATCGCGATGCGTACTACATCCAGCGGAATTTGCACGATCAGATCGCCCTTCAAACTGAACATCAAGACGATGGTGAACAACAGTGAAATCAGCGTCAACGGGCTGATCTTCGGCACCACGATTTCGTGGTAACGCTCTCGCCCCATGATCTTCACGCCGATAAAGCGCGTGAGCGCGCCAGCCACGAAGGGAATGCCGAGGTAGATGAACACGCTCTCTGCAATTTGAGCGATGGTAATGTCAACCAGTACGCCTTGCAAACCAAAAAGTGGCGGCAGAATCGTAATGAAAAACCACGCATAGACGCTGAAGAAAATCACCTGAAAAACACTGTTGAACGCGACCAAACCGGCAGCATATTCACTGTCACCCTCTGCAAGTTCATTCCACACGATGACCATCGCAATGCAGCGCGCCAGTCCAATCATGATCAAGCCGATCATGTATTCCGGCTTGTCCGGCAAAAAAATGATGGCGATAAAAAACATCAGCACAGGGCCAATGATCCAGTTTTGCACTAGCGAGAGCATCAGTACGCGCACGTTGCGAAACACATCCGGCATGTCTTCGTAGCGCACTTTGGCAAAGGGCGGGTACATCATCAGCACCAGTCCGATCGCGATGGGAATATTGGTCGTGCCAACGGAAAATCGGTCAATGAAGTGCTTGACGTCTGGTGACGCCCACCCGATGCTCACGCCGAGCGCCATCGCGCCAAAGATCCACCATGTGAGATGGCGATCAAGGAAAGAAAGCTTTTTCCGCGCACCACTGCTTGCAATCCCGCTGAGGCAGGATATGTCATTACGCATGGCTCAACTCCCGTTGATTTTATTTATTTTTACAAAGGTTTGATCGCTTCGATATTTGCCGATACGACGTATTCTTCCGCCTTGCTGCCCGGTGCCCATTCACGGATGAATTCACGGCTTTCTTCTTTCGGACGAATGCTGATCTGCTCAAACCCAGCGCTTTGCAGCATGGACGTGATGTCATCGATCAACGCGGCACCAGCGACGCAAAAGCAATGCAGTTGTTCATTGCTTTTCACTTCATCGGGTATTGGCGCAGTGGCGACAACGTCCGACACCGCGAGCCGACCGCCCGGCTTCAAGACGCGGAAAACTTCTGCGAACACTTGCTGTTTGTCCGGCGAAAGATTGATCACGCAGTTAGACATGATCACGTCAACGCTATTGTCACCAGCCGGAATATGCTCGATTTCACCCAGGCGAAATTCTGTATTCGCATAACCGCCGGTAACGGCGTTCGCGCGCGCCTTGCTGATCATTTCAGGTGTCATGTCCACGCCGATCACACGCCCGCTTTCGCCGACCTGACGTGCCGCGAGAAAACAGTCGAAGCCGCCACCACTGCCAAGATCCAGCACGACTTCGCCCGGTTTCAGCGCCGCGATGGCTTGCGGGTTGCCGCAGCCCAGTCCCATGTTGGCACCTTCCGGCACGGCGTTCACATCGTCCAGCGAATAACCCAATCGTTCGGAAGCAATGGTGTTTACTGTTTGTGCGGAGCCGCCGCTGCAACAACTGCTACCGCCGCGTCCCTCTGGCGAGATGGCAACCTGCATGTAGGTTTTGCGTACTGCGGCGCGTACTTCATCGTCTTTTGAGGCTTTCATGTGTCTCCCCCATTAAAAGAAATCAGGATTAGTTTTTCATTAGGCTAACAACGTGCCGATACGATCCAGCTCGGCTTTGAGCGCGGCCTTGTCGTGCTTGAGCGTTTCTAGCGGAAGCGCAAAAAAAGCTTCGATGCGTGTACGAAGTATGCGGTAGGCTTCTTCGAAGACAGCATCGATTTCAGCGTCAGTGCCGGTGGCTTTTGCCGGGTCTTCCACGCCCCAATGCGTACGCAAGACCGGCCCCAGATAAGCGGGGCAGGTTTCGCCTGCCGCGGATGAGCACACGGTAATGACGATATCCGGTGTCATGGGCAAATTGTCCCAAGACTTGCTGTGCAAACCCGCGACCGAAATACCTTCTCGGGAAAGCAATGTCAGTGAACGCGGATGCACATAGCCGGCGGGCTGGCTACCCGCGCTCATGGCTTGCCATCCTACGGGCGCGAGATGATTGAAAGTGGCTTCCGCCAGAATCGATCGGCAGGAATTGCCGGTACACAGCATCAGGACATTCATGCTTTTTTCTCCTTTTTAACCAAGGTTTTTACAGGTGGCAGCACACTGGTGGCGCAGGGCGAAGCCGCACGCAAGCTGGCGCATTGTTCCGGCTGATTGGCGCAGCATTCTTCCGTGAGGTAAGCAATGAGTTCCAGCATGAGCGGAATATTGGCGCGGTAGCGCTGAAAACGCCCCTCTTGCTCCACCGTAACCAATCCGGAATGCGTCATCGCTTTGAGATGGAAAGAAAGATTGTTCGGTGCGATGTCCAGGGTGCTGGCGATCTGCCCAGCAACCAGTCCCTCCGTTCCGTATTTGACCAAGAGGCGATAGATGTCCAGGCGGATACCCGAAGACAGGGATTCAAAAACTGAGGTGGCGGTAGTTTTATTCATGGGGCGATTGTACAACAATTCTTGAAACGTTGAAGCTTTGCGCAATCCCACAAAATCACCCCTAAGCTTTGAAGCACTTTGTTGCCGCTCAAAAGCTGAGAGAAATGAAAAACGGGTCAGTGTTTTCACACGGACCCGTTTAAAATTTGGCGCGGCTGGCAGGAATTGAACCCACGACCCCCTGGTTCGTAGCCAGGTACTCTATCCAACTGAGCTACAGCCGCGAAGACCGCGATTATAGCACAGGAATTTTGGAAGGTGGGGAAAGTGACCACACTTTTCCCTTCCTCATGGCCTCGTCAACCTCAATCTGCCTACAACGGGATTTCCATTCCCCGCCAAAAATGCGAGAATGACAAGCGCTTCACTAGGACATATATTCTCCACCCCCGCATTTGAAAGAGTACAAGAACATGGCCAAGAAAAAGAATGCCTTATATGCCCAATCCGGCGGTGTGACCGCCGTCATTAACGCTTCTGCCTGCGGTGTCATTGAAACCGCGCGCAAACACAAAGACAAAATCGGCAAAGTCTACGCTGCGCGCAACGGTATTGTTGGTGCATTGATGGAAGAATTGATCGATACCGGCAAGGACTCCGCCACTAATATTGCCGCGCTGCGCTACACGCCCTCTGGTGCATTCGGTTCCGCACGCTACAAATTGAAAGGCCTCGAAGACAATGATCGCGAATACGAGCGACTGATCGCTGTCTTCAAAGCCCACAATATCGGCTACTTTTTCTATAACGGTGGCGGCGATTCGGCAGACACCTGCTTCAAAATCTCCCGTCTTTCCGAAACACTCGGCTATCCGGTACAAGCGATTCACGTCCCCAAAACCATCGACAACGATCTGCCCATCACGGATTGCTGCCCCGGCTTTGGCTCGGTGGCGAAATACATCGCGACCTCCACACTGGAAGCATCACTCGACGTGCGCGCCATGTTCCGCACCTCGACCAAAGTGTTTGTGCTGGAAGTGATGGGTCGCCACGCAGGCTGGATTGCCGCTGCCAGCGGTTTGCTGGTCGATCACGACATTCCGATGGTGATTCTGTTCCCGGAGGTCACCTTCGACAAAGATAAATTCCTGGCACGCGTGAATGCCAACGTGAAAAAATTCGGCTACTGCACCGTTGTGGTTTCCGAAGGGGTGAAACTGCCGGATGGGAAATTCCTCGCAGAGCAAGGCACGGTCGATGCCTTCGGTCACGTCCATTTGGGTGGTGCAGCTCCCGTTATCGCGGACATGGTCAACAAGGCATATGGCCACAAACTGCACTGGGCTGTGGCAAATTATCTGCAACGCTCGGCACGCCATCTGGCATCAGCAACGGACGTCAAGCAGGCTTACGAAGTGGGTAAGGCTGCCGTGCAATTCGCGTTGAAGGGTTTCAACTCTGTGATGCCGACAATTGATCGCGTTTCCGACAAACCATATAAATACAAGATCGGGATGGCGAAGCTGGAAGACGTGGCAAACGTGGAAAAGTTCATGCCGAAAGATTTCATCAGCAAGGATGGCTTTGGCATCACGGAAAAATGCCGACGTTATATTCTGCCGCTCATCAAGGGCGAAGACTATCCGCAATACAAGGACGGTTTGCCAAAGTATGTGACGCTGAAGAATGTAGCTGTTCCGAAGAAGTTGCCGGCGTTTAAACTGTAAAGCTGCCGCCACACAAATTAAATAGGGTCAGAGTAATTTTGCTTCGCAAAATAAACTGCTGACCCTATTTAATTTTCTGACCCCATTTAATTTTTCAGGCGCTACAGAAGATCAGTTCTTTTCAAGATAGAGATCGTTGTCTTTATCCTGCATGAACACCTGCGCGTACTTGCCTTTCGGCGCATTCTCATACTGCTCCTCGCCCCACTCACGGCAAGCATCGCAACAATAACGCGGCAACTGCACGGCAAAGATATTGCCCTTCTTGCCGGTGTCTGCGCGCGATTCGATGGTGACAGCGCCGCCGCAATGATTGCAGGTACGAACAGTTTCGTTGATCGATTCACGAATGCGTGCGGTATCGTAGAAAATCTGCACGCTGCGCGTATGAAACGGTTTGTCAGGATAAACCTGCTTGCGCAATTCGTTCCGGTTGTTCCAATGCTGGAACGTCACCTCTTTCAGTTTTTCAAGGTAAGTCGTGATGTTCTGCGGTTGTATCTGATCTTCCGCATCATAATCCGGCTCGCGAATTTCGCTGTAATCCATGCCCGCCATCGCGAGAATGATGCCCGTGTTGATGTACGGCAGCGCGCTTTCAATCGAATAGCCGCCTTCAAGCACCGCAATATCCGGCTTGAGCCTGTCGTTCAATATGGCATAACCACGTGCGGTGAACTTCATGTTGGTGATCGGATCGGAATAATGATTATCCTGGCCAGCCGAATTGATGATCAGCTCCGGCTGGAACTCGTTCACAATCGGCATGATGATTTCATCGAGCACATACAAGAAGCCTTCTTCGCAAGTTCCCGGCGGCATCGGCAGATTGATCGTGGTGCCAAACGCATTGGGGCCACCGAGTTCATCGGGGAAGCCGGAACCCGGGTACAGCGTGCGGCCATCCTGATGCATCGAGATGAAAAGGATGTCCGGATCGTGCCAGAAAATATCTTGCGAGCCGTCGCCGTGGTGGCAGTCGGTGTCCACAATCGCGATGCGACGTACGCCGTACTTTTGGCGGATGTATTCCACCATGATGGCTTCCATGTTCAGCGTACAGAAACCACGACTGCCATGCACGACGCGCATGGAGTGGTGGCCGCAGGGACGCACGAGCGCAAATGCATTGTCCACCTCACCCGTCATCACCTTGTCGGCAGCGGTCAGCGTGCCGCCCACGGCAATCAGATGCGAGCTATGCACAATTTCATCGATGCCCGGCACGCAAAAATGGACGCGTTGAATGTCCTGGGCCGTGCAAAGATCCGGCTTGAATTCCTTGATGTTGTCAAAGTCAAGCAAGCCCTCTTCTACCACCTGATCCTGCGTGTAGAGCAAGCGCTCTTCGCGTTCCGGATGTGTTGGTGTAATCGCGTAGTCAAACGCCGGGAAAAATACCAAACCTGTTTTCTTTTTCATGGTGCCCCTCTCAAGCCTGTTCTTGCTTGATCAAGCCGGGCTTGATCTGCAAGCGAACCCGCATGTTTTTGCCGGTCGTTGAATAATTCCGTATCACGTTGAAGGACTGCTGATCGGTCACTTCAACTTCCAGATCCGCTTCACGTGCGCCCGCCTTGCGTGCAAGCTCCACCAGCCGTTCCCGACCGACAGCAATCACGTCGTCGATTGAGAACTTGGACGGAATCTCCGCCTGCAAGCCTTCTTCTGCAATACTCAAAACTTGCGCTTCGGTATCCGCCATCAGGTTCAATTCCACCGTCGTGCGCGCCATCGCTGCACCACTTGCGTTGATCACATCCGAATCGCCCGGCACAACGGCCGGCATGCCGATGAGCGCACCAATTTTTTGCGCAATGTACGGTGCCGGGCCACCCACCACAATCAATTCCTTCGGCATGATCTTCTTGCCTTCCAGCAGTTCGTGAATGGTGTACACCGGCTTGCTGTTGATTTCGACAATCATGGCGTTAATCTTCGCGACGATTGTCGCTGCCATCAAATCAACGATAGCCTCCGCAGCTTCTTCCGGACGCTTGCCCAAATCGGTTGCAACTTGCTGCATCGCTTTCGTTGCCTTGGCCTTGTCGCCAATATCGGCCATGCCGAGGAAAATCAGCGCATCGGTCGGCGTGGGTACAGGGCCGTCGAAGGCCATCGCATTCCCTTTGCGTTCCGGCCCCAACTGCAATTGCTTGTTCACGACTTGCACATGACTGTCGCCACCCAGCGCCATCGAATTCGTCAGCAAACCGCGAATCAGCGTCTTGTGTTCCTCAATCTGTACGCCTTGCGGTTCCAGGAGCGGCGCACCGTCAGCATAGAGGGCGATATCCGTCGTCGTGCCGCCAATGTCGATGGAAACAGAATCCTTGTCCGTCGGCACATACGGCAGCACGCCCATGATGGTGGCGGCGGGACCCGACAAGATGGTCTGCACCGGATAACTTCTGGACTGCTCAACTTCAATCGTGCCGCCATCTGCTTTCAGAATGTAGAACGGCACCTTGACACCGAGGTCTTTCACGTAAGTGCGAAGCTGATCGACCATGTTGCTGTGCAAGCTCCAGATCGCTTCATTCAAATACGCAGTAGCGATTCGGCGCGGAAAATTCAGCGCACCCGACAACTGGTGACCCAGGGTCACATGCTTGGCTTGCTTGTCGAAAAAGGATTTGATCTTCAACTCATGCACCGGGCTGCGTGTCGAAAACTTGCCGACAATGCCAACGTGATCGATTTTCTTTTTCGCAAACTCCTGCTTCAGTGCTTCGAGTTCTGCTTCATCGATTGAATCCGCTTCCAGACCGCGGTGGTTCATGTAACCCGACACGAAGGATGTTCTGCTCGACAGCGGCAAATCCTTGTGTGCCACACCGGGGCCGCTCATCACGATCATACCCACCGGATCGAGCTGATTTTGCGCGACGGCGTTGGTAGAGATCGTGGTGCTGAGAACGATGCGCTTGAGTTGCTTGATGTCTTCCGGCTTGGCAACCGCTTCGGTCGCCATGGTGACGGATTTGAGGATGTTGCTTTTGTCCGTCAAAACTTTCGATTTGCGGATAATTTTCCGATTCTGCATCAGAACCGAATCGGTGTGGGTTCCACCCACGTCAATTCCAAGGATCATGCGTTTTCTCCGGTATGGGGGCATCCGCCCGGTGCACGCAGCAGATCCAATTACCAATTTAAAAACCAGCGCGAGCTGGTCTTCGGCTTAAATGACGCATTTTGCCATATTTGCTTCTCTTCAACAAAGCCCGACGACAAAGCGCCCCCCTTAGCCACTCACCCCCAATAGTCCTTTCGTGCGTAAACCGAACGCAAATAATCGATGAAAAGACGAACCCGGCTCGGCATGAACTTTCGATGCGCCACCACCGCATACACCGGATCGTTGGAAATCGTATAAGACTCCAGCAAGCGGATCAAACGCCCTTGTGCAATATCGTCTCGCACTTCCCACATGGGACGCCAGGCAATCCCCAAACCCTGCAAGGCCCAGTCGCGCAAGACCATGCCGTCGGTGCTTTCCAGGCCGCCGCGCACCTTCACATGGGTCGACGCCCCGTTCACATTAAAAAGCCAGCCGCGAACCTGGCTATCCCCCATCAGCGGCATGCATTCGTGACGCGCCAGATCGGATGGGGTCTCGGGCGTCCCACGACGCGCCAGGTAGGAAGGCGCAGCGACCACCACGCGACTGATTTCCGTCAGGCGCATCGCCACCATGGAGGAATCCTCGAGTTCAGATACACGGATGGCACAATCAATGCGCTCTTTTGCCAAATCAACCACACGATCAGACAAATCCAGTGAAATGTGCAAGTCCGGATGTTCCCGTTGAAAATCCCCAAAGTGCGGTGCAACATGACGCCGGCCAAAACCCGGCGGCGCAATAACATGCAAATGTCCGCTCACTTGCGCATTCCCAATCGCCACAGCCGAATCAGCTTCTTGCAATTCTCGCAAGATACGCTGGGCGTCCTCATAATAAATGGCTCCCTCCTGGGTCAGCGACATGCTGCGGGTGGTGCGCAGCAAGAGTTTTACCCCCAGACGATCTTCCAAAGCGTCCAGCCTGCGCCCCACCATCGCCGGAACGACCCCCTCTTTTCGCGCAGCCGCCGATAAACCGCCCGAATTGACGACGGTCACAAAAGTCTCTAACTGCTTAAAAATATCCATTTTGTACTTTTAGTAAAAACTGTTTCTCGATTTTATCGCTTTTTTGAACAATTCGTTATAAGTAAACTACGTGCACACTTTCTTTACGCACACAAGTCGTGTTCACACCAAGAACACGCATGTGAAACAGGCAGTCATATTCGATCAGCTTGTTTCCTGTGGGTAGCAGCCAGATGCCGCACCTATCGTGTCGCGTTTCCCAGTGACTGGAAATCCCTTCACGTTGCCACGCTCTTTGGCACGCGCTTTCGCCTTTTTGGGCGCGCGACGCCATAGCGGTGTTGTATTGCCTTAACAAAACACGTATTGCCGCTGCGCTTTGTCAGCGCCAAGGACGTGTTCGACAAGTTAACGACAATTTGAACGGAAAGAATCATGATTGCACGCATCCAAAACAACCGCCTCCAGGTCGCCCCCAGCCTGTACACCTTCATCGAAGAAGAGGTTCTGCCGGGAACCGGCATCGAATCCGCGGCGTTCTGGCGCGGGTTTGACGCGCTTGTCCATGAAATGGCGCCGAAAAACCGCGCCTTGCTCGCCGAACGCGAACGCCTCCAGGCAGCGCTGGATCTCTGGCACCAGAAGCATCCGGGCTCCATCTCGGACATGCCCGCCTACAAGGATTTCCTGAAATCCATCGGCTACCTGCGCCCTGTGCCGGAAAATGTCCAGATCACCCCAACCAATATCGATTCTGAAGTCTCCCTTCAGGGCGGTCCGCAACTCGTGGCTCCGTTGACAAACGACCGCTTTGTGGTGAATGCCGCCAACGCGCGCTGGCAAAGCCTCTACGATGCGCTTTACACTTCCGACGTCATCAGCGAAGAAGACGGCGCAACGCGCGGCGGCCAATACAATCCGGTGCGCGGCGATAAAGTCATCGCTTTCTGCCGCGATCTGCTGGATCAAATCATCCCGCTTACAAAAGGCTCACACCGTGATGCCAAGCATTACGCACTGCACAAAGACAAGGTCATCGTCACTCTGTCCAACGGCGACACTGTCGAACTGAAGCAACCGGAACTGTTTGCCGGCTACAACCTCGTCAGCGATGATGCTTTTTCGCTGCTGTTCAGGCACAACGAACTGCATCTGGACGTCAAGATTGACCGCAACAGCATGATCGGCAAACAAGATCCTGCTGGCATCAGCGACATCATCATTGAATCCGCCACCACCACCATCATGGATCTGGAAGATGCCGTTGCCGCAGTGGATGCCGACGACAAAATCATTGGCTATCGCAACTGGCTGGAACTGATGAAAGGCACCCTGACCTGCAACATCGAACAGGGCGGCAAAACCATCACTCGCCATTTGAATGCGGATCGCACTTATACGGCAGTCGGCGGCGGCACGATGACCTTGCACGGTCGCAGCCTGCTTTTCGTGCGCAACGTGGGTCACCTGATGACCTGTCCGGCCGTGCTGGACGGTAACGGCAATGAAATTCCGGAAGGCATTCTTGATGCCGTCGTCACCACACTGATCGCGATGCACGACTTGAAGTCCCGCAAGAATTCACGCGCTGGTTCCATCTACGTCGTGAAGCCGAAAATGCACGGCCCCGATGAAGCCGCCTTCACGGATGAAACCTTCTCCCGCGTGGAGCAAATGCTCGGCCTGCCGCAATACACAGTGAAGATCGGCATCATGGATGAAGAGCGTCGCACCAGCGTCAATCTCAAAGCTTGCGTCGCTGCCACATCAAACCGCCTCGCCTTCATCAACACCGGCTTCCTCGATCGCACCGGCGACGAGATGCGCACCTCGATGGAAGCGGGCCCGGTCATCCGCAAGGCAGACATGCGTCGCACCAAGTGGATTGCCGCTTACGAAGTCAACAACATGCAAGTCGGTCTGCAAACCGGCATGCGCGACCGCGCTCAAATCGGCAAAGGCATGTGGGCCATGCCAGATTTGATGGCGGATATGCTCAAACAAAAAATTGCGCACCTTCAAGCGGGTGCCAACACTGCATGGGTGCCGTCGCCAACAGCGGCGGCCATCCATGCAATCCACTATCATCAAATCAATGTACGCGACGTACAGCGTTCGATGGAAGGCAAGTATGTTGATATCCTCGACGACCTCTTGACCATTCCCGTTACGGACAATCCAAACTGGTCGCCTGAAGAGATCCAGCAAGAGCTGGACAACAATGCCCAAGGCATCCTTGGCTATGTGGTGCGCTGGGTCGACCACGGTGTCGGCTGTTCAAAAGTGCCAGACATTCACGATGTCGCGCTGATGGAAGACCGCGCCACACTGCGCATTTCCAGCCTGCACATCGCCAACTGGCTGCGTCATGGCATTACAAATGAAACACAAGTGATGAACACCCTCAAACGCATGGCCGCTGTCGTCGATCGCCAGAATGAAAACGACCAGTTGTACCGCAAGATGGTGGACAACTTTGATCACTCTCCAGGGTTCAAGGCAGCTTGCGATCTCATCTTCAAAGCACGCTCCCAGCCTTCCGGCTACACTGAACCGCTCTTGCACGCCTGGCGTCAGCGCGCAAAGAGTATGCCTGTGCAAATGGCGGAGCTGATGACTGAACCTGTCGAATTGCGCAAAGCCTCATAAAGGCAAACGGTGCCTAAAAAAATCCGCACGGATACCCCCGGGGTTTTCAACACAAAGAGCCTGCTCACCGCAGGCTCTTTTTTTGTGGCAAGTTCGTTAATCTTATGAACGCAATTGCAAGAACCTTATGCGTTTCTGCTGGATTACATCTCTGCGTGACACATTTTTAATTCTCTCAATAGTTCAAATTTCTCTGGAAATTAACGCCATTTAGCGGCAGAATACTGGGTTTTCGTTTCCCCGCATCCACTTTTCCAAAGTAAACCGGGTCTATGGAACGAAGCAATAAACCAAATGGCACTTTAATTACTCACAGAAAAAGTCTGAAAAGTAAGCATGGCGAATAATATCGAACAAATGGACGCCCTACTGGTCGGTGCGGGCATCATGAGCGCAACGCTGGCCGCTCTCCTCAAGGAGTTTGATGCGAGCTTCAAAGTAGAAGTCATCGAACAGCGTTCGCGCGAAGCTCAAGAAAGCTCAGACCCCTGGAATAATGCCGGAACCGGACACGCCGGTTTATGCGAACTGAACTACACGCCAGAAGCCGCCGACGGTTCCATCGACAATCAACGCGCCGTGCGCATTAACTGTCAGTTTGAAGAATCCAAACAATTCTGGTCTCACCTCGTCGCGAAGGGCGCACTGGGAACACCGCGTGATTTCATCAACCCAACCCCGCACCTGAGCTATGTCAGTGGAAATAAGGACATTCGTTACCTGCGTACCCGCTACGAAGCATTGACGCGCCATCACGCCTTCGCTGAAATGGTTTTCGCAGAAGACCACGCCACATTGGCGAAATGGATGCCCTTGATGATGCAAGGCCGCCGCTCAGATGAACGCCTCGCTGCCACTTACGCCGCGGGCGGCACCGACGTCGACTTCGGCAACCTGACGACACAACTGCTGACTTATCTTGGTAAGCTTGATGGCACGACCATCGCATATAACCAGAAAGTAACCGGCCTCCAACGCAAGGACAACGGCTGGCTCGTCACCATCAAAAATCGCCTCACGAGTGAATCACGTCAAGTGCAATCGCGCTTTGTGTTCCTCGGCGCAGGCGGCGGCGCACTGCCGCTGCTGCAAATGTCCGGCATCCCGGAAGGCAAAGGCTTCGGCGGCTTCCCGGTCGGCGGCCAATGGCTGCGCTGCGACAACCCGGATGTCATCAAGCAGCATGGTTCCAAAGTGTATAGCCGCGCCGCCGTTGGTGCGCCACCGATGTCTGTGCCGCATCTCGACAACCGCGTGGTGAATGGCAAGGCGTCGCTGCTCTTCGGCCCTTATGCTTGTTTCACCACCAAATTTCTCAAGGATGGCTCCATCTTTGACCTCCCGTTCTCGGTTCGCCCGGACAATCTCTGGCCGATGCTCGCGGTAGCACGTGACAACACGGATCTCACGGTTTATCTGATTAAGGAAGTGTTGCAGTCTCACGCCAAGCGCCTGGATTCCCTACGACAGTTTTACCCGACACTGAACCCGGCTGACTGGCGTCTGGAAATCGCCGGGCAGCGCGTACAAATCATCAAGAAAGATGCGAAGAAAGGCGGCATCCTGCAATTCGGCACGGAAGTCGTGGCTGCGGCAGACGGTTCCATCGCTGCCCTGCTTGGCGCTTCTCCCGGCGCATCGGTCAGCGTATCGGTGATGATTGACTTGATCGAACGCTGCTTCCCTTCGCGCGCCAAGGCGTGGAATAACAAAGTAGCCGATATCGTTCCTGCACGCATCAGCGCACTAGAAAGCAGTGCCGCAACCTACAACGACATTCGCGCGCGCAGCGACAAGTTGCTGCAACTTATCTAACGCCCCCCTCATGCAAAAAATGGCGATCCGCTTGGGTCGCCATTTTTTACTACACAGACAAACACCAGCATATCCTTGTTGTCCACAGGTGCGTTAAAATCCAAACGCGGAGGATATATGAAAATAGACGGCATCCCCAACCCGGAAGCGATGGCTGATGAGCTCAAGCGCATGAAGCATGCAGGCCGACCCGCAACTGCCACCGGATCCACCACTCCCCCTCCCACAGCATCTTCCAATGAAGAAGAAGATGATGATGATGAACTCATCGACCTGATGACCTTTGAAAGGGATAAGTGGACGCCCTGTAGTTAAAATCACGCAGCCGCAATACCATTAACCATAGAAAGAAAAGCGCGCCATGCCGATCATCTCTCGCATCCGCACCATTCCCGATCACCCGAAAAAGGGGATCATGTTTCGCGACATCACCACGCTGTTTAAAGACCCCGCCGGTTTGCGCATTGCAGTCGATCAGCTTGTCGCGCGGTACAAAGGGATAAAAATTGACAAAGTCGCCGGTATCGAGGCGCGCGGATTCATTCTCGGCTCAGTCATCGCTTATCAGCTTGGCGTGGGCTTCGTGCCCATCCGCAAGAAGGGCAAACTGCCTGCCGCAACGATGGGGAAAGATTACGAACTGGAGTACGGCACGGATCGCGTTGAGATTCACATCGACGCCATCGCCCCCGGCGAAAAAGTATTGCTGGTGGATGACTTGATTGCCACCGGCGGCACGGCCGAAGCTGCCGCAGCGCTGATCGACGAATCAGGGGGCGACGTCGTTGAGTGCGCTTTCGTGATTGATTTGCCCGATCTTGGCGGCACAAAAAAGCTGGAAGCGCAGGGACTGAGAGTGTTTTCGCTGTGCGCGTTTGATGGGGAATGACGCTGGGATTATTACTGAAAACTTTACGCCAAGTCGAAAACAAAAGTAAAAAAGGCGCTGCTAAAGAAGGCTGGTTCTGCGGATTTTGATGGGCATCTCTCTTATTGCACAAGGCATTAGCAGATGAAACTGCTGCGGTCATGAGACGTTCCAATGAGGAGAAAAACCCTGGGATCCTGCTGGATTATCTCAAGGAGTGGTGGCTCGACCACATCAACCTTAAAGACAAAAAATATATACTGACCTTGAAGCAATATTTTAAGCTTGAAGGTCAGGCTGTTATTTGAATTTGAATCCCTATGTAGTAACGGGATCATGACATTCGATGGTACCAAGGTGTCATATGAACTACCTGAACAATCGCAACCTTGAATTCGGCCAGTCTGCTTCGGGTCGGAAGCCGACATTCAAACTGTAGCTAAATCGTAGCTACCTGCTCGACCCCGACTTCCGCAATGTTGCTTCAAGTTGGGGAAGTGACATATGATTAAATCACTCTCACTGCGAATGGTACTGAATCGACCGCAAATCAGTTGCTGTTTCACAAAGGGCACTTGCAGCACCGTGATATTGTTCCGGAACAGACACATGGGGTTGATGTAGTGATAACTTTACTTTCCATGAAGCAGAATTTGTTGTCCACTGCATTTTGTATTTGCGATTTAATTTATGATGATTCCAGAAAATTGGGATTTCACACAAATGTTTTTGGTATTTTCAACCACGCCAGATGGATATAACCAAAACGTCAGACAGCGGGACACCTCAACCCACGGTTCTTCCCAGCCACCTTGCCAGGCAAAATAACATTCGATATTTGCCTTGGCTTGTACTGGCGATATCCTTGTTGATCACCGGGCTTGTATGGAACTTCACCGTTACCTCCGCCGAAAAAGCTAAAAAGGATTATTTCAATCTTCGCACTCGTGAGGTAATCGACCACATTGAGAAGCGCTTGCAAGCTTATGAGCAAGTGCTCTTGGGCGTGAGAGGGTTGTTTGAAGGTTCCACTTTCGTGGGGCGAAAAGAGTTCATGCAATACATCACGGCGTTGCGTGTGGCGACTCATTATCCGGGGATTCAGGGGATATCGTTTGTACGCATCATTCCTGCCTCTGAATTAAACAAGCACCTATCGGCCATCCGCAAAGAAGGCTTCCCTGATTACAAAATTCATCCAGAAGGCGCGCGCGATCCATACACTTCGATCATCTATATCGAACCATTCACAGACCTGAATTTGCGTGCTTTTGGTTATGACGTGTTTTCTGAACCTGTGCGTCGTGTCGCCCTGGAATATGCACGTGACAACGACACAATGGGAATGTCCGAAAAGATTTGCCTGAAGCAGGATTCGGAGAGAAAAGAGCAAGCCGGTTTTCTGATGGTGATTCCCGTATACAAGAGAAATACGCAGCACAACACATTAGAAAAGCGGCGCGTCAATATCATGGGCTGGGCCTCCTCGCCATTTCGTATGGACGACTTGATGCGCGGAATAGAAGGAGAGCGGGTCGATGATCTCGACATTGAAATATTCGACGGAAAGGACGTGACAAAAGAGAAACTGATGTATGACTCGTACGAAAGTGCTGGGAATCTGGCCGCTTTGTCCCAGCAGCCATTATTACCGGCATCAACAAACGCTCTCAGTTTAGGCGGCCACACCTGGACGATTGTTACTACGGCTCGGCCGGGAATGTATGCGCATGTCGATACCTATAAGCCCGTGGTTTTGACAGTTGGCTTGATTGTGAGTTTGTTGGTGACATGGTTGACATGGTTGCTTGTGACAGGTCGTGAGCGCGCCATCAAAGTTGCGCAGGCGATGAATTACGATTTGATCGATTCCATGCAAAAAATCAACGAGGTGAATTTGCGCCTCGCGCTGAATGAGCAGAAATATCGCGAACTCGTGGAAAACGCCAACAGCATAATCCTGCGCTGGACGCGCGATGGGCATATTACATTTATCAATGAATTTGGCCAGAAGTTTTTTGGTTATACCGAAGCAGAATTGCTTGGTTGTCATGTGATTGGCACGATTGTGCCTCCCTCAGAAAGCGGGGGGCGTAACTTGCAACGGCTAATGGAGCAGGTGTTGGTGGATCCGGAAGCATTCGAGCATAACGTTAACGAGAACATGCGACGTAATGGGGAGCGCGTCTGGATTTCCTGGACTAACAAGATCGTTCATGATGCGCAAGGCCAAGTGGCCGAGATTATGAGTATAGGTACGGATATTACCCAACGTCAAAAAGCAGAGGAGCAAGTTCGCATTCTGCATGAAGACTTGAAGCGTCATGCCGAGGAGCTTGAGCAGCGCGTAGCCGAACGTACCGCCCAGCTGGCTGAGGCTCGCGACCGTGCCGAGGCGGCAAGTTTAGCCAAAGGACAATTTCTCGCCAACATGAGCCATGAAATCCGTACGCCGATGAACGCCGTTCTAGGCATGCTGTATCTCGCTCTCAGAACCGATATGTCACCGCCTTTGCACAACTATCTGACCAAGGCACAGAATGCAGCACATTCATTGCTAGGCATCATCAACGACATTCTTGATTTTTCGAAGATCGAAGCAGGCAAACTCGAAATGGAGCATGTTGAATTCGGGCTTGATGTCGTATTAGAACAAATCACCGATGTCATTGGTTATCAGGCCGGTCAAAAAGGACTCGAGTTTCTAATTCGCCATGATCCCTCGATCCCGCCGACATTGATTGGAGACCCCCTAAGACTCGGCCAGGTGTTTCTGAATATCTGCGGCAATTCGGTAAAATTTACCGAGCAGGGTGAAATTGAGTTGGCTCTTCGCGCGCTCTCCTCGACAGAAACGGATATCACCATTCAGGTGAGTGTGCGCGATTCTGGTATTGGCATGTCGCCTGAGATGCAGCAGAAACTGTTCCAGAAATTCACTCAGGCAGACCAGACCACAACACGCCGTTTTGGCGGCACAGGCCTTGGGCTGGCGATCAGCAAGCAGCTTGTAGAACTGATGGGCGGTCGCATCTGGGTAGAGGACTCGCAGCCAGGCAAGGGCTCGACGGTTTGCTTCACATTGCAATTCAAAATTGCACAAAAAGCGCAGGTTCATCGACGTGAATTGGTCGATCAGGCAGGGCCGCTGTTAAAGGGGATCCGCGTGCTGGTTGTGGATGACAACGAGGTTTCGCGCGAGATTATGGCCGAAATGTTGCGCTACTTCCATCTTGATGTCAGCGTAGCTGCTGACGGAGTTTCAGCGCTGGCAGCGCTTAAAGCAAATCGGGAAAAGCCCTTTGATCTGGTGTTAATGGACTGGCGCATGCCAGGCATGAATGGCGATGAAGTAACGCAACGCCTCCATAGCGACCCGAGCATTACACATCAACCCAAAGTCGTGATGGTTACCGCCTATGGTCGTGAGGATGTGTTTCGGCTTGCTGAACAGGCTGGTGTAAACGGTTTTCTGATCAAACCGGTGTCGCCCTCCACCCTGCTTGACACCATCCTCTCTGTGCTCGGGCGTGGGCGGATTCTCGGTAAAGATGAAAAGCAGACCCAAGGCAAACCTGAACTAGCGGCCTCCGGACAATTGGCGGGCGCACGCCTATTATTGGTAGAAGATAATGATATCAATCGCGAATTTGCCTTTGAACTGCTACGTAGTGAAGGCATGGAAGTAGACGAGGCGGTTAATGGCCAGGAAGCCGTCGACAAGGTTCGACAAAATACTTACGATGCCGTGCTGATGGACATCCAGATGCCGACGATGGATGGTCTCGAAGCAACGCGTAGTATCCGCGCGCTGGCAGCGCTGCCAGGAGGCGAGCGTTTTGCTACGCTTCCTGTCATTGCCATGACTGCACTGGCGATGACACAAGATGCCGAGAAGACCAAAGCCGCAGGCATGAACGACCATGTGACCAAACCCATTGAACCAGACCGGCTCATGACCGTGCTCGCCAAGTGGGTGCGCTTGTCACAAGAGCGGCTTGGCGCAAGCAAGCATGTGGTGGCAACGCAATTGGCAACGGTAATCCCCCATGAGCTGCTATCTTTAATGAGCCTTGATGCTCGTGAGGGTATTCGCCGTATCGGTGGCAAGATTGACGCTTATCGCAGGCAACTTCATCGCTTTCGTGAGCATTTCTCGGACGCTGACACAAAACTGAAAGGACTGCTGCAGGAACAAGACATCAAGCGTGCCGAAGAATACTGTCACGCATTGAGTGGGGTAACTGGCAACCTCAGTGCGACTGCCTTGCATAAACAAGTTGCCGAAATAGATGCCCAGTTAAAGCAAGGCAAGATGCCAGCCGATGTAGAACTGGAAAATATGCGTAACCTGCTGCTGCAGGTGATTGCCGATATCGACGGCTTGGCTTCTGTCATGCATGCCCCGGTGGTTGCGGGCACACCATTAAGTCGCGCAGAAGTATTTGAACATCTGGATCGCTTGGAGCATGCGCTGGTATACGATCTTGGTGCCGTAGAAGGACTGCTGATGGAATTGCGCGCAGGGCTGGTTGGCGATATCAACGAACCTGCCATCAGCGAGATTGCCGCAAGAGCCGATGTCTTTGCAATCGATGAGGCAATGGCGCTGGTTAATGCTTTGCGTGAACGCCTGAAGTCCAACACATGATTGAGGCTCGACTATGACCGATACAATCAAAGAACGCTCCAAGATTCTCATTGTCGATGATATGCACGAGAATTTGCATGTGTTAATGAATATCCTGCGCAACGACTATACAATTTCTGCTGCGACCAGTGGAGAAAAAGCGCTTGAGCTCGCAAAGCGAACCCCACAACCCGATCTGATTTTGCTAGACATCAAGATGCCCGGGATGGACGGTTATTCGGTGCTGTCCCATCTCAAGTCAGATCCGGCGACTGCGGACATTCCGGTAATTTTTGTCACAGCGCTCGCTGAAACAGCCGATGAAGCACGCGGTCTCAAACTTGGTGTGGCTGATTACATCACCAAGCCGGTCAATCCTGATCTTTTGTGTTCGCGCGTCAATACCCAGATCGAATTGAGGCGCCATCGAAAGAACCCGGTCATTTTCGATATCACCGCACATACCGACTCAGATCATCCAACCCTTCTGGTCGTTGATGATGTTCCGGAAAACATTCACGAATTACTTGAGGGGCTGAAGAACGACTACCGAATCATGGTCGCCAACTCCGGAGCAAAGGCTATCGAAGTGATGCAGAGTTCATCGCCGCCGGATTTGGTGCTGCTGGATATCAAGATGCCGGAAATGGATGGCTACGAAGTTTGCCGTCGCATTAAAGCGATGCCTCAAGGGAATCGTATACCAGTAATATTCGTCACTGTAGTAGGGGCTACAGAAGAAAAGGTCAAGGGTTTCGGTATTGGTGCAGCAGACTACATTACCAAACCCTACGATATCGAGGAGGTGCGCGCGCGCGTGCGCACCCATCTGGAGTTGAGTCGTCTGCGGAGATCCCTCGAACAATTGGTTGAACAGCGCACCGCGCTACTGGAAAAAAGTGAAGAGAAGTACCGAATTCTTGCTGAGTACTCCCCTAATTGGGAATACTGGCGGGCTCCCGACGGCAGTTATCTGTATATGTCGCCAGCCTGCAAGGAGGTGTCCGGCTACGCACCCGCTGACTTTTTTGCTGACGCTGAGCTGATGGAAAAGATAATTCATCCTGACGATTTACAGAATTGGAACGAAAACAGTCAAGAAGGGAGCCGTACCGATGCGCTGCCGCTTATATTACGTATTCACAGGAAAGATGGCAGCGCGCGCTGGGTGGAACATGTTGCAAAGCCGGTTTTTAGCGATGCCGGGCAACCGTTAGGATTGCGTGGTTCGTATTGTGACATATCCGCGCGTCACTTTGCTGAGGAAAAGCTTGATTTCTTTACCCATCGCGATCCATTAACGCACTTGCCAAACCGTACGCTATTTGCCGAGTTTCTTTCACGCGCGATACAGCAAGCTGAACACGGGCAATCGGAGTTTTTTCTACTGAACATCAACATCGATAACTTTAAAACCATCAACGAAAGCTTCGGACACAGTGCTGGCGATAAATTGTTGATAGAGGTAGCACAACGACTGCGAGATCTGTTGCATGGTGTCGATGCCATTGCGCGCATTGCCGCTGATGAATTCAATATCATTGTCGAGCGCGACAGGAATGGTCTTGGCGTTGACCTGGTCGCGCAGCGCATCATTGATTCATTATCCATACCCTATATTCTCGATGGGAGCACCGTTTATGTCGGTGCCAGTGTGGGTATTGCGCTTTATCCGGTTGATGGTCTGAATGCCGAGACATTGCTTAGCAGCGCCAATGCAGCGGTTCATCAAGCCAAACTTCAGGGTCGCGGCGCTCTTCGATTTTTTTCGCCGGAAATGACTAGTCGCGCCAAGGAACGTTTGTCCCTTGAGGCAGATCTGCGCCGTGCTTTAGAACAGGGCGAGTTCACGCTTTACTATCAGCCGCAAGTTGAATTGGTTAGTGGCCAAATTATTGGCCTTGAAGCGTTAGTTCGCTGGAACCATCCGTCGCGCGGCATGATTTCACCAGCCTCATTTATTCCGCTCGCAGAGGAATGTGGTCTCATAGTCGATTTGGGAGATTGGGTACTGAAAACAGCCTGTCGCCAGATCAAGCAGTGGTCAGACGCTGGTTTGTCGCCGCGTCGTACGGCCGTAAACGTTTCTGCTGTTCAGTTCGGCAGAGGTAATTTGCTCGAATCAGTCAGTAATTCTCTAAGGGAAACAGGTATTTCCGCCGAGATGCTGGAACTGGAAATCACTGAAAGTTTTGTTATGCTGGATCGAGATTGGTCAGTCAAAGTGCTCGCTGATTTGAAAGCCCTCGGTGTGCGCCTGTCGATCGATGATTTCGGTACCGGCTATTCTTCTCTCGCCTATCTGCAGCAGCTGGATGTAGACAGCCTGAAGGTGGATATGTCCTTCGTGCGTGACATGACCACTAACAGCGGCAACGCGTCGATTGTCAAAGCGGTGATCGCGCTAGGGCATAGTCTCGGTCTTGAAGTCATCGCAGAAGGTGTTGAAACCCCGGAGCAACTGCGCCATTTACACTTACTACAATGCGACCTGATGCAAGGGTATTTGGTCAGCCGTCCGTTGCCGGTTGAGGAAATGACCCATTTCCTGTCTTCTTTCAAACCCGTGAAGATATCTGCCGATGAGATGTAAGCCATGGATATTCTTTGATTGCCGCCGATAAGTCTAGAACATCTTCCAAGACATATTAGATTTATTCCGAAGTTTGAGCAAAGAACTATTGGCGATATTCACCGAGATGTAAATAGGATCCGACGTTCCTCCATTTTCATTTGGGAGTCCAGTGCAGGGCGTCGAATAACTGGTTCAGGCTTCAAACTAACTATCCATCACCTAGATGCACAATGGCCGCTTCATCCGATAACAAGATGGTCTCCAACCCCATTGTTCCAACCATCAGTAATGCTTCAGCCCCATAAAGAAGCTCTAGACATTGAATTCACAACAGAAACAAAAAGAGCGATTCAAATGAATCGCTCTCTAGTGCTCAAGTTGCAATAAAAAATCAACGGACTTTATTGTCCTTCAACAGACTTTATTGTTTACTTTCATAGTTACGCAAAATTCTTCGCCACAAAATCCCAGTTCACGATTTGCCAGAAATTCTCAACAAACTTCGCGCGCAGGTTGCGGTAGTCGATGTAGTAGGCATGCTCCCACACATCGCAGGTCAGCAACGGTTTGTCCGTGCCCGTCAGCGGCGTCGCGGCGTTGGAAGTGTTGACGATATCGACAGTGCCATCCGGTTTTTTCACCAGCCACGTCCAGCCGGAACCGAAGTTACCGACGCAGGATTTGGTGAACTCTGCCTTGAAGTTATCGAAGGAACCCCATTTGGCATTGATTGCTGTTGCCAGCGCGCCGGTCGGTGCACCACCACCTTTTGGTTTCAGTCCGTTCCAGAAAAAAGTGTGGTTCCAGACTTGCGCCGCATTATTGAACACGCCGCCTGATGATTTCTTGATGATGTCTTCGAGTGAAGCATTTTCAAACGGCGTGCCTTTGATGAGATTGTTCAAATTAGTCACGTAGGCTTGATGGTGCTTGCCGTAGTGGAACTCCAGGGTTTCTTTGGAAATTTGGGGTTGCAGTGCATCCATTGCATAGGGCAGCGGGGGAAGAGTGTGCTCCATGGTGCTTCCTTTCCTTTGTTGGTTATTCGTTTTATAGGCAAGGGAATTGTAAAGCGGTTCCAGGAATCGTGCAGGGCGCCCTGATATGACTTTGCGCAAAGGCAAAAGCCGCGTGGGTGATATGGTTATTGCACCGTGTCGCCACCTTGAACATTTAAGCACTGCATCCATGAATACCTTGCGCCTCTTTGCACTGAATACAAGCCGGGAATTTGGTCTGGCCGTTGGCCAGCAACTTGGGCTGCCCTTGTGCGAACACGAAGAACGCGAGTTCGAAGATGGCGAACACAAGGCCAGACCCATCATCAACGTCCGCGGAATGGATGTTTTTGTGATCCAGTCGCTCCATGCCGATGCTGCGCAAAGCGCCAGCGACAAGCTGATGCGACTGCTTTTTTTCATCGGCACGCTCAAGGATGCAGGTGCAGCACAGGTGACGGCTATCACCCCCTACCTGAGCTACGCGAGAAAAGATCGCAAAACGCAGCCGGACGATCCGGTGACCACACAATACGTCGCGCGACTATTTGAATCGGTCGGCACGGATCGCGTCGTGACGATGGATGTGCACAACCTCGCCGCCTACCAGAATGCCTTTCGCTGTCGCACAGAACATCTGGAAGCCAACCCCCTGTTCGTCCAGCACTTCATGCCGTTGCTGGAGAAGGATGACATCATCGTCGTCTCACCTGATGCGGGCGGCATCAAGCGCGCAGAACGTTTTCGGCAAGTACTGGGAGCCGCGATCCAGAAACCGATTCATTCCGGCTTTGCGGAGAAATATCGTGCCAAAGGCATCGTCACCGGCGAGATGGTGGTGGGCGACATCGAAGGAAAAATCGCGATCATCATCGACGATTTGATCAGTACCGGCGGCACGATTGCGCGCGTGGCGAAAGTCTGTCGCGAACGCGGTGCAAAGCAAATTTATGCCGTTGCCACGCATGGCTTGTTCGTCGGCGGTGCCAATGCGGTGCTGGCGAGTGAAGCACTGGATGGGACGGTTGTCACCAACACCGTACCGGCTTTCCGCGTGACGGATGAACGTGCAAAAAAGAAATTGCGCATATTGGATTGCGCGCCATTATTTGCAGCGGCGATCAAACAAATGCATACCGGGGTTTAGTTCAGCGCCGACACCAAGGTCGACACTCACGGCTAACTCACCTGCCCCATCAACCTTGAATGAATCTGCGCAAGCCGCAACCACTCCAGTGCCTGCTCACGCCATTGCGGATCATTTTTGTATTGCGCTTCATTGAGATGCCATAGCGCCAGTCTCGCGCGCGAACAGGCATGGCAAGTTTGGTAAAAATGAATCAGATGTGCTGGCGGTTTGTCGCCGATAATCGAAAAGCAACGATTCAGCAGTCTCACGCCGTCGCTCGCCGCTCCCAGGCGTTCGCACTCCAGGGCAAGAAATGCCAAATCCGCCGCCGCATCCACCGTCCGCAAATCGCGGGAAAACTCAAGACAATCGACCACAACAGGATCGTCTTCAAGATAAACGTGCTCTGCTCGCAAATCGCCATGTCCTTCAACAATTTTGCCGGCAGTGGCGCGCTCATCCAGCACTTCGCCTCGCACGAAGAGATACGTGTTGAGTTTGCGATAGACATCTCTGATGACGCCACGCGGCATCGCATACTCTTTCGGCGCGAGCGCGCCGATGACTTCCACGACACGATTCGTGCATAGCTCCCGATACTGCTCGGGTGAAATCGACTCTGTCCGGCTTGTGATAAAAAACAGTCCTAACTTTTCTGCCAGCCGATCAAAAGGACGTTGCGGAATGACACCCTTCCGTATGCACTGCGCCAGCGATAATTCCGAAGGAAGGCGACGCATTCGAATCAAGCATTCCACCTCCTGACCACGCCCCCCCAGTTCCATGCCACCACGATGCGTCCTGACAAGCGACACCGTACCAAGGTAAACATTTGCGGCAAGCCGACGATTGAGGCGCACTTCTTCTTCGCAAAAATGCCGCCGCGCCGCCAAGCTGCTGAAGTCGAGATAATCGTATGCCACCGGCTTTTTCAGCTTGTACGCGAATTGATCTGTCAGGAACACCCACGACATGTGCGTCTCAATCGCCTCGACCGAGCTCGTCTTGTCGGGGTAACTTGATGGCTGAGAAAGAAAGGCAATTTTTTCTTGCAAGGTTTCTGGCATGGCATTCCGATGTGAATACGATGAGAAATACCATATTCTCCAGAAATTGGCATCATATTTTGACCGTCATCAAGCGATACGCAGGCTTGCCCAATAGAATCCTTAATATCGTCACCCATGAAGGCTAATGATGTTTACCCGTCTCATTTTCCAGGATCGCGACGATGCGGCGCGGCAACTTGCAGAACAGTTACTTCCTTATCAAGGCCGTCACCCACTGGTGCTTGCCATTCCCCGCGGCGCTGTCCCGATGGGGAAAATTATTGCAGATCGATTAGGCGGCGAACTGGATATTGTGCTGTCACGCAAGTTGGGTGCCCCTGACAATCCGGAATACGCCATTGGTGCGATTGACGAGAGCGGCTGGGCATATCTGTCACCGGACATCGCGCTCCTCAGGATCGACGCTGCCCACATTGAAGAAGAAAAACGCAAACAAATGGCAGCCATTCGCAAACGGCGAACGCAATACACTCCGCTGAAACAGCCCGTCGATCCGAAAGGTCGCATCGTGATCATCGTTGACGATGGCTTGGCCACCGGCGCCACCATGATTGCGGCGCTTCACGCACTACGCACCCGCCATCCGGAAAAATTGATTTGCGCAGTGCCTGTCGCCGCACCGGACAGCCTGGAAAAAGTTCGGGCACTGGCTGACGAAGTCGTCTGTCTTTATGCCCCACCGCATTTCCGTGCTGTAGGACAGTTCTATCAAAGCTTCACACAAGTGGAAGACGATGAAGTCGAAAACATATTGAAGCGTGCGTAAAACTACGCTTCGATTTTCCCTCGCATCGCCTTGACCTGCCCACGTTGCGCCTTTTTCTCCAGACGCTTTTTTTGCGAACTGCGTGTCGGTTTGGTGGGCTTCCGCGCCGGTGGCACCACTGCCACACTGGCCACCAGATCCTGCAAGCGACGTAGCGCCGCTTCACGGTTTTTGTCCTGCGAACGAAACGTCTGCGCCTTGATGATCACCACCCCCTCCTTGGTAATCCGATGATCATGCAGGGATAGCAGACGCTGTTTGATCGCCTCCGGCAAGGAAGAGGCTTGAATGTCGAAGCGCAAATGGATCGCGCTCGACACCTTGTTCACGTTTTGTCCGCCCGCACCCTGGGCTCGAACGGCGGTGAGTTCGATTTCTGCTTCTGGAATGGCGTAGGGTGTGGCGGTATCCATAAATAGACTTTTGAACGATATGGGCATTATCGCCGATGAGAGGAAACGTTCTGCCAAAATACTTTCCACGATATAAAATGCAAGCTTGTCGATTTTTTCCGAATGGAGCACGCGAATGAACCCCGCCCTGAATCTCTTGCTAAATCACCGCAGCTATCGTGATTTCACGAATCAACCCGTCAGCGACGAAGATCTGGATGCCATCATCACCGCCGCACAACGGGCACCCTCCTCCATTCACGCACAGGTAAGTTCGCTCATCGTGGTGCGTGACCCGGCCAAGCGCGCCAAGATTGCTGAGTTCGCTGGCAATCAGGAATGGGTCGCCAAAGCGCCGGTGTTCATTTGCGTAGTAGCGGATTTTGCCAAAACCCAGGCTGCCGTTGAATTTGCGGGCGAAAAACAAATCATCCAGGAAAGCTTGGAAGGGTTTGCTGTCGGTGCGCTCGATGCGGGCATCGTGGTCACGACCATTTCTACAGCAGCACGTGCGCTTGGGCTGGGCACCGTCATGATTGGCGGCATCCGCAATAACCTGCAAGGGATGATCGATTTGCTCGGCCTGCCGCCGCTGACTTTCCCCTTCATCGGCTGCTGCATCGGTCACTTCGCTTCCGAACCGCCGCTCAAACCGCGTCTACCCGTGAAAACTTTCCGCCATGATGAACAATGGCATGGCGTGCCGGACAAAGCGACCATCACGGCCTACAACACAGAACTGATGGATTACTGGAAATCGCTGGGTCGCACGGACGGTCAATCCTGGACGGAGAATACGGCAAGACGATATAAAGTCATTTACAACCCGACGACCAAGCCTGTCGCGATCAAGCAGGGGTTTACGGTTGAGAAGTAACGCCCCCTCTCCCCAACCCTCTCCCGCAAGGGGAGAGGGGGTAAGCAAACGGCCCTATATATGCAGCGCAGCCAATATGCCGAGAATGATGCCCACCGCGCCCACACCGTAGGAACCATAGTTCATCCACTTCTTGCGGGTCAGCAAGGTGATCGCCGCCAGTGCAATCGCCACCTGAATCGCCGTAGTAGCTTGCGCCCAACGGTGATGCTCATGCATGCGCTTGTCTGACTTGAGATCCCATTCATGGGAAACGGTTTCGAGCTTTTTCGCCACCACCATGATTTCAGCTTTTTCGTCCTTGTAACGCTGAACTTCAGCCTTGTACTTGGCCTTGTTTACGCCCGGCAGCACCATCGCCAGCTCGGCGAGGTTTTGCTTGTTCGACTTGGCCTGATAATAATTCCACTGGTTGGACGCTTCCGTCTTTTTGATGGCGGCATTGTTCTTGAACATCGCCGCATCGGCTTGCGTCAAGCCGCCCATATAACCAAATATCGCGCCTATCGTCGCCAAAATGGCGGTCATCACCGCAATTCGGCTGGAAAAGGCGTCACCGCCATGCGCCGCATGTTCTACCTCGTGGTCGTGCGGCCCGTGTACATGAAACCCATGCCCTGACATACGTTTTCTCCTCGAAAAAAAACACTGGCCGTCGCCAGCAGGTGCGGGATTTTAATACAAAATTTGTCTTAATTCAGCCGTTTGATACGCGCCAAAACCGGCGGCGATAAAGGCTGGTGCGCTCGCAGATACGCTGCCAAGGCTTCCCGATCCACCATGCCGTCCTGCTCCCCGCTGCCGCTCTCAAACACGGTGAAATTATCTCCGCCTTCAGCGAGAAAACTGTTGACCGTTACTCGGTATGTTTTGAAGGTATCAATCGGCTGCCCATGCAATTTCAGTGAATCGGCCACTACGCGCCGGCCTTGGCCGGGTGCAGCGCCTTCCGGTTGGCTGGCATCCCAGGTGTAAGTGAAACCGGAGGACACGCCCAGCACGCGACCGCCCGCAGGTTGCGGTTGTTCCCACTGCTGCTCCAGCACGCGCCGGATCTGTTCCCCCGTCAAACGCATTGTGACCATGTTGTTGTTGAATGGGTGAACGCTGTATAAATCTCCTGCCGTGACTTTCAGGCTTGCATTCCAATCACTGCGAATGCCGCCCGGATTGACGAAAGCGATTTGTGCTGCGCCCGCTCCATAAGAAGCGTTGGCTGTCGCGGCCAGATACGCATCCGCTATCACATTCGCCAGTGTGCTTTCGCCGGACGCACTTTGCTTGCGATCCAGATACCCTGCAATGTTTGCAACCACCACCTTGGCGCGCTTGGCTGTCAACTTCGCATAACGCTGCACCAATTTTTCCATCGCCGGATCTTTTTCCAGCTTTTTCAAACCTTCCGGTAAAGGCACTGGCTTGCCGCTGGCATCCTTGGCCATCATGTCGTTCACGGCCACATGATTGCTGGCTTCCATTTCCACCAATTCGCGCGTTTTGGTGTTGAGCACAAGATCAATCTTGGTCACCATTCGTCCATAGTGCCCCGCTTGCGTGATCAACTTGCCGTAACGCCTGCAAACAAACTCTTCGTGCGTGTGTCCTGTGACGACGACTTTCACTGCCGGATCCAGTCGATCCACAATCTTGATGGCATCCCCGTTAAAGCCTGGGCAAGACTTGTCATTGATAACGTCCGCTGCAATCGCGGCGCCTTGATGCAGCAACACCACCACCACTTCCACACCTTGCTGCTCCAGCACCGGCACCAGCTTGTTGACGGTTTCGACTTCATCTTCGAAACGCAATCCGACAACGCCGGAGGGCATGACGGCAGCAGGCGTCTCTTTTAATGTCACGCCAATGAAACCCATTTTGACGCCGCCCACCGTGCGAACGACATACGACGGCAACAGCGTTTTCCCCGTCGCCTGGTCGATCACATTCGCTGCAAGGTACTGAAATTTCGCACCAATAAATTTTCCCTTGTTCATGCACGTGTCCACTCCAACGATGCCACGTGTGCCGTCAGGCGACTTGGGAGAACAACCACCACGCTGCATACGCAACAATTCTTCCTTGCCGCGATCAAATTCGTGGTTGCCAACGCTTGATACCGACAAACCCAACAGGTTCATGGCTTCGATGGTCGGCTCATCATGGAACATGCCCGAGACTTGCGGCGAGCCATTGATCACATCACCCGCAGCGACGATGATCGTCTTGCCTGGGTTTTGTGCCTGGAGTTGTTTGACCAGCGTAGATAAGTAAGATGCGCCGCCAGCTGGCACTCGCACACCGCGCTCGGTCACCGGGTCTTCCACCATGACGTGGGTTTTGGGCGGCAACAGGTTGCCATGAAAGTCATTAAAACTGATGAGGGACACCGTCACGGTATCAGTTGACCTGTGCGTCGTAACGCATGACGCCAGCAGCGCACTGGCCAGCAGTACCAAAACGCTTGCGCCCCACCGCCTGAATGTTGACATGGCTTCTCCTGATCGTCCGATAATGGTTAGTGTCGGCTATTATCGCTCAAGCTGCCATTTTTTCGCTATGATGCCTCGATGCCGAAACGCCCTTTCTTGAAAGGACACTTATCATGTCATTCGCCATTCGCTCTCCGTCTTTCACGCACAACGCCACCATGCCCGCAGAGTACACCTGCGAGGGCAAAAATATCTCGCCGCCGCTGATCTGGAGCGCGCCACCCGCTGGCACCAAAAGTCTGGTCTTGATCGTGGATGACCCGGACGCCCCCGATCCAGCCGCACCCAAGATGACCTGGGTACATTGGGTGCTCTACAATCTCCCGCCCAGCGCAGGAAGCTTGTCTGCGGGCGTGACGGATGTGGAACTGCCGCACGGCACACTCGTCGGCATCAATGACCGCAAAAACCTCGGCTACAACGGCCCCTGCCCGCCCGTCGGCACGCACCGTTATTTCCACAAGCTCTATGCCGTCGACATTGTCCTGCCCGACATGCGCGCGCCCACCAAGGTCGACGTACTCGCCCGCATCGAAGGCCATGTACTGGCCTATTCTGAGGTGATCGGACTGTACAAATTGACGCAAGCACCGCCGCAACGATAAAAGCTGCCGGAATAAACTGTTGTTTCATGGAACCCCCACAAGGTATGGCAGAATACTCGCCATAAAGAACACATATAATGCTGTTTCGTCCCTTACAGATTTCTTGCGCCCGGAGCACTCTTGAACAACTATCCGCACCCCATCATCGCCCGCGAAGGCTGGCCATTCCTATTTATTACTGTTGTACTGGCTGCAGTCGTCCATTATTTTTGCGGGTGGTGGTCTATTCCGCTTTGGGTGATCGTCCTTTTCGTCCTGCAATTCTTCCGCGACCCACCCCGCATCATCCCTTTCAATCCCAAGGCGGTGCTCTCGCCTGCTGACGGAAGAATCGTGGTCATCGAAAAAGCGCCTGACCCCTTTTCCGGCAATGAAACGCTCAAAATCAGCGTCTTCATGAACGTCTTTAATGTGCATTCCAACCGTATGCCGGTAGATGGCACCATCAAGGAAGTCTTGTACTCTCCGGGGAAATTCGTCAACGCGGATCTGGACAAGGCCTCAACTGAAAACGAGCGCAACGCCGTGGCGATTACCACACCCAATGGTGTTGAACTTACCTGTGTTCAGGTGGCCGGACTGATTGCGCGTCGCATTCTCTGCTACGTCAAATCAGGCGATGTGCTGCACCGTGGTCAGCGTTACGGCTTCATCCGTTTCGGCTCGCGGGTTGATGTGTATATGCCAGTCACCGCTACGCCCAAAGTGACGGTTGGCGACAAGGTGTCGGCTACGGAAACCATTTTGGCGGAACTCTGACATGGCCGTGCCAGAACAGAAAAGCAGCACCTCGACATCCCCAGCACCGCGTCAGCGTGCGCTCTTGCGCAGACGCGGCATTTATCTGCTGCCTAACGCCTTCACGACTGCGGCACTGTTCTGCGGGTTTTTCGCCATCGTCATGGCCATGAACCATCGTTTTCACCATGCGACCCTCGCTATTTTTGTCGGAATGGTACTGGACAGCCTGGATGGCCGCGTTGCGCGCTTAACACGCACACAAAGCGAGTTCGGCGCGCAGTACGACAGTCTCTCCGACATGGTGACCTTCGGTGCCGCGCCAGCATTGGTCATCTACGAATGGTCGCTCAAAGGTATGGGTAATCTGGGCTGGATGGCAGCCTTTATCTACTGTGCCGCTGCGGCCTTGCGTCTGGCACGTTTCAACACAAACATCACCGTTGTGGACAAGCGCTACTTTCAGGGTTTGCCCAGCCCGGCAGCCGCCGCCATCGTGGCGGGTTTCGTATTCATGATGGATGACTTGCATTACCTTGGCGCCAAATTTTGCTGGCTTTCCTGGAGCATTACGCTGTTTGCGGGGCTGACGATGGTCACAAACATCCCTTATTACAGTTTTAAAGACATTAATTTCCGGAAATCCGTGCCGTTCATCGTAGCTTTTCTGATCGCCCTGGCCATCGTTCTCATCATGAGTGACCCGCATAAAGTGATATTTGGGTTGTTTGTCGTATATGGAATCTCTGGGTATGTGGTTTACTTCTGGCGCTTGGCCAAAGGCAAGCCTGTCAGTATTGTTCAAACCGAGCCGGAAGACCTTGAGGTCAAGGAAGCCGAATAACCCCGAACTGTTCCTCAAACACAAGCATTGCGGGGGGAGAACAGCCCCCCGGTTGCAGGTTTTCCGGAATAGGCATATAGTGTCGCCATATGTTTAAAGCAACCAACACTTCTCCAAACGCCAAGAGCAGCATGCCGGTTCACGGTCTGTTGCTATCTCTGCTACTAGCTCGCTAACGCGCGCTAAAATCCCCCCTTTCCACAATCCGCGAATTTATGGCTCATGCCGATTGTTGGCAAGGGCAGCTTGAAAAACATTTTGATATCACAATGACCAGATCCAGATAAAGCGAGTACATCATGTCTTCGGAACCTAAAGAAAAACCGATCATCGATGCAGGCAAGCAAGATGAGAAACTCACTCCCGATAGTCAGCCTCAAACGACAGAAGAACAGGCGCTCATGAGGGAAAGGGAGAGGCTACATCTAGAAGAGATAATGGCCATGCTAGAGAACGAGCTATGCCATTGATCCAGAAGCTGAGCCAGGAACCTGCGCTCGCTACTCGTTTTAACCAAACCGTATTTTGACCCTGACGCGTATTGTCAGGGTGCAGCAAGAACATGCAAACATCATACATAATGACCAGATAGATTAGATACCAAAAGGAGCAACATCATGACTTCGGCAGCAAAAGAGAAACTCGTCATTTTCGATACCACCTTGCGCGATGGGGAACAAGTCCCGGGCAGCCAGCTGAACACGATTGAAAAAATCGAAATCGCAAAGGAACTGGAGTTGCTGGGTGTGGATGTGCTTGAAGCGGGTTATCCCCTGTCCAGTCCCGGTGACTTCAAATCGGTGACGGAAATTTCCAAGGCCGTGACCAAGCCGATCATCAGTGCCTTGACCCGTGCACAGGAGCGCGACATCGACGTTGCGATTGAGGCGCTGAAATTTGCCAAGCGCGGCCGTGTCCATACCGGCATTGGCACCTCTCCGCTGCACATCAAGTACAAGTTCAACTCAACGCCTGAACAAATCATTGAACGCGCGGTCAAGGCAGTTTCTTACGCACGTCGCTTCATTGATGACGTGGAATTCTTCGCGGAAGATGCGGGTCGCACGCCTAATGAATACCTCGCGCAAGTCGTTGAAGCCGTCATCGCCGCCGGAGCAACCACCATCAACCTCCCGGACACCACCGGCTACTGCACCCCATTTGAATACGGCGAAAAAATCAAGTACTTGAAGAACAACGTCAAGAACGTGGACAAAGCGATCCTGTCGGCGCACTGCCATAACGATCTCGGCATGGCGACGGCAAATGCACTGGCTGGCGTATTGAACGGTGTACGTCAGGTGGAATGTACGATCAACGGCATCGGCGAACGCGCTGGTAACACGTCGATGGAAGAAATCGTCATGATCATCAAGAGCCACCATGACATGCCGGTCTATACCGACATCGATACCAAGCGTTTCATGAAGCTGTCACGCATGGTATCCAACATGATGCGCATGCCCGTACAGCCGAACAAGGCCATCGTCGGCCGCAATGCCTTCGCACATTCCTCCGGGATCCATCAGGATGGCATGTTGAAACATCGCGAAAATTACGAAATCATCGACCCGGTGGATGTGGGTGTCACTGACTCTTCCATCGTCTTGACGGCACGCAGTGGCCGCGCTGCGCTTGATCACCACTTGCGTCGCCTCGGCTACGAACTCAAGGGTGACGATCTCGACGCTGCCTACACGAAATTCCTGGTGGTCGCCGATGCGCAAAAATCCGTTTCCGACGAAGACCTGCGCATGATTGCTGGCGCCAACAGTGATGTGAACGCCAATCGCATCCGGCTTGATCATTTGCAAGTCGTTTGCGGCAAGAGCGCCATCCCGATGGCAACGGTGCGCCTGATCGTTGACGGTGAGCCGCATACCGCGACCGCCGCTGGCAATGGCCCCATCGATGCATCGCTCAATGCCGTGCGCCAGATTCTCACGACACAAGTCAACCTCGAAGAATTCCTGATCCAGGCATTCAATCGCGGCACCGACGACGTGGGCAAAGTGCACATCCAGATCGAAAACAAGGGCAATGTTTTCTACGGCTTCTCTGCCAACACCGACATCATCACTGCGTCGGTTGAAGCATACATCGACGCCGTTTCGAAAATCCCGTCCTGATTACCGCATCTGCAAAACCCTTCCGGCTCAAAAGGCGGGAAGGGTTTTTTATTGCCTGCCACTTTCATTATCTGCCGCGGCGCGTGTCATCAAATTGCGGATCGGGACCCGTGTACATCATGCGCACCACGCCAGCCTGATCAAAATGAATGTGCATCAAGGAATTCCAGACATCGTTTTCCTTGAAGCGATACGACCACACTTCGTACTTCATGAATGGCATCACCATGGTTTCTGCTGGTGTGCCAAAGGTCAGCAAGACTTGCTGTTTGGTCGTCTCACCCAGCTTTACCGTCGCAAATTTTGGACTGGTGAGCACCTGCTCCCAGGATTTCAGCCGTCCATCCGAACCAAAACGCGCCATATAGGTTTGCTGCCCCCAATACCCCGAATACTCCAACAAGCGGTCATTGCCATCCTGATATCTTTTACTGGGCTCCCCCGATTTTTCAATCACTGCCTGCTCAGACATCCCTATGGCGGGAGGCGGAGCATTCAGGGTTTTGCACCCCCCAAGCAGTATCAGCATCGCCCATACCAGTGCAAACAAGCAATTTTTCATGGATGTTCTCCTCTCCCTGCCCGCAAAGGGCGTTTGAAGCACGTCGATTTTTCGGATATAATCGCGGACTTAGCTATTTGGCTAAGTCCATCCGTTTGTATGAATAATCACGGTGCAACTTGATTTTAAAGGGGTTACGACTCCGCGCACCGCATGTGAAAGGTAATCTTAAATGACTATTGCAAAAGAAAGCAAAGCGGCCATCGTTGCAGACAACGCTCGTGGCCAGAACGACACCGGTTCCCCGGAAGTGCAAGTCGCGCTGTTGACGGCTCGCATCAACGATTTGAATACCCATTTTCAAGCGCATTCAAAGGATCACCACTCCCGCCGTGGTTTGATCATGATGGTAAACCGTCGCAGAAGCTTGCTGACCTATCTCAGAAAGAAAGATGTGAACCGTTACCGCGATCTGATCGCAAAACTTGGTTTGCGCAAATAATTGGAACACGGTCAACGCATTCTCAGCAAGATGCCTGCGCCAGAACGCTGACGCAGGCTTTTTGTTATTTGCGTTTTCAATCAGCCCATCGTCGCGTACAACCGGGCAGCATAACAAGGCAGCACCTGCAAGAAAGAAGTCCTCTGAAAAAGCAGTAAAACTTGTCGTATGGCGGGCAATGATATGACCCCGCTCGTAATGAGGTGAACGACAGCGCCTGAAAATCTGTCGGCTAACAAGAAAGGAATACCATGTTTAACAAAGTCACAAAAACCTTCCAGTACGGCCAGCACCAAGTCACGCTCGAAACCGGCGAGATTGCTCGCCAATCCTCAGGTGCGGTTCTCGTCTCGATGGATGACACTGTCGTATTGGCCACCGTTGTCGCGCAAAAAAATTCGCGTCCAGGCCAAGACTTTTTCCCCCTGACCGTTGACTACGTCGAAAAAACCTATGCAGCCGGACGCATTCCCGGCGGCTTTTTCAAGCGTGAAGGCCGCCCGTCAGAAAAAGAAGTGCTGACCTCCCGCCTTATTGACCGCCCCATTCGTCCGCTCTTCCCTGAAAACTTTTTCAACGAAGTGCAAGTCATCATCCACGTGTTGTCCGTGAATCCTGAAATTGATCCGGATATCCCGTCAATGATCGCGACTTCTGCTGCCCTCTCCATTTCCGGCATGCCGTTCAATGGCCCGCTGGGTGCAGCGCGCGTCGGTTACGACAACGGCCAGTACATCCTGAACCCGAGCACGACGCAACTGAAGACTTCGAAAATGGATCTGGTTGTTGCTGGCACCGAGCTTGCCGTGCTGATGGTCGAATCCGAAGCACAGGAATTGTCGGAAGAAATCATGCTGGGCGGTGTCGTTTTCGGTCACGAACAAATGCAAACGGTCATCAACAGCATTCACGACCTGGTCGCAGAAGCGGGTCAACCCGAGTGGGATTGGCAACCGGCTGCGAAGAATGAAGCGCTGATTACTTCGATTACCGCCGTCGCCGAGCCGCTGCTCCGTGACGCCTACCAAACCCGTCAAAAGCAAGCGCGCACACAAAAGCTACGTGAAGCGAGCGCCGCCGTCATGGCGCAACTGGCCGAACAAGCGGCTGCCGCTGGCACTGCTGTACCGGATTCTGGCGACGTCGGCGATATCCTGTTCAACCTCGAATCAAAAATCGTGCGTTCACAAATCCTCGATGGCGAACCCCGCATCGATGGTCGCGATACCCGCACCGTCCGTCCAATTGCGATTCGCACGAGCGTGCTGCCACGCACCCACGGTTCTGCATTGTTCACCCGTGGTGAAACGCAAGCACTGGTCGTCGCCACGCTTGGCACGGCACGCGACAGTCAAAAGATCGATGCACTGATGGGCGAATTCACCGACAGCTTCATGCTGCACTACAACATGCCCCCGTTCGCGACCGGCGAAACCGGCCGCGTCGGTTCACCGAAGCGTCGCGAAGTCGGTCATGGCCGTCTCGCCAAACGCGCGCTGGCGTGTGTACTGCCTTCGGCTGAAGAATTCAGCTACTCGATGCGCCTCGTTTCCGAAATCACCGAATCCAACGGCTCCTCTTCGATGGCGTCTGTCTGTGGCGGCAGTCTCGCATTGATGGATGCTGGCGTACCAATCAAATCGCACGTTGCGGGTATTGCGATGGGCTTGATCAAGGAAGGCGGCAAGTTCGCCGTGCTGACTGACATCCTCGGCGATGAAGATCATCTTGGCGACATGGATTTCAAAGTGGCCGGCACCGCCAAGGGCATCACCGCACTGCAAATGGATATCAAAATCCAGGGCATCACCAAGGAAATCATGCAAGTCGCTCTCGCGCAAGCGCAAGAAGGCCGCATCCATATCCTCGGCAAGATGCAAGAAGCCATGCCAACGTCCAAAACCGAACTCTCTGATTTTGCACCACGTCTGATCACCATCAAGATCAATCCAGAGAAAATCCGTGACGTCATCGGCAAAGGCGGTGCCGTCATTCGCGCGCTGACTGAAGAAACCGGTACGCAAATCGACATCACTGACGAAGGCGTGGTCACCATTGCTTCCGTAGATGGCGCAGCCGGACAAGAAGCCAAACGTCGCATCGAAGAACTGACGGCCACAGTCGAGGTTGGCAAAATCTATGATGGCGAAGTGTTGAAGTTGCTGGATTTCGGCGCCATTGTGCAAGTGCTGCCAGGCAAGGATGGCTTGTTGCACATCAGCCAGATTTCCAACGAACGCGTCGCTGCAGTGGCCGACAAGTTGCAGGAAGGACAAAAAGTGCGCGTCAAAGTACTGGAAACAGACGACCGTGGCCGCATGAAACTGTCAATGAAGGCTGCGGCTGCAGAAGAGAACCCGGAAGCCGCAAAACCTCAATAACCGCATAGAAGTAATGGTTTTTAGCGTTTAATGCTTTCCGTCAATTTCAGCTAAGCGCATTCCCTATAAAATCCCTGTCTGGGTACAGTACAGACAGGGATTTCCTTCCTTAAATTAGCTGACAGCAAGATGCTGCCAGCCCCCTCAAAAAGAATTCGCACATGCGAGCCATCGAAATCACCCAAAGCGGCGGACCCGAAGTCCTCCGGGTTTGCGAACGTCCCATGCCGCAAGCCGGCGCAGGAGAAGTCCTCATCAAAGTGCATGCCGCTGGCGTGAACCGTCCTGACGTTTTGCAACGCATCGGCAGCTACCGCGTACCTCAAGGCGTCACCGACATTCCGGGGTTGGAAGTGGCGGGGGAAATCATTGAGGGGGATCTTGCCGGCAGCGAGTTCAAAAAAGGCGATATGGTCTGCGCCCTGCTGCAAGGCGGCGGCTATGCTGAATATTGCACCGCATCCATCGCACAATGTCTTCCCATACCGAAGGGTTTGAACGCCCTTGAAGCGGCTTCATTGCCTGAAACCTACTTCACGGTCTGGAGCAATGTCTTTGATCGTGGCGGTCTCACACAAGGCGAATCGCTGCTTGTGCAAGGTGGCACGTCCGGGATTGGCGTCGCCGCCATTCAGATTGCAACGGCTCGCGGTCATCGCGTATTTGCTACGGCGCGCACAGAAGAAAAATGCCGTGCCTGCGAAGGATTGGGAGCTGTACGGGGCATTCGATATACCGCTGAAGATTTTAGCGACATCGTCATGTCGCTCACGAATGGCAAAGGTGTCGACGTGATCCTCGACATCATGGGCGGCACCTATCTCCCGCGTGAAATCAATTGCCTGGCTGACGATGGCCGACTTGTCATCATTGCCCTGCTGGATGGTCGTCGCGGCACGCTGGACATGGGGCAGGTATTGCATCGTCGTCTGACCATTACCGGGTCGACCCTGCGCCCGCGCTCTGTCGAATTCAAGGGTGCCATTGCGGAAAACCTGCGCCGCGAAGTCTGGCCGCTGCTGGAGTCAGGAAAGGTCAAACCCGTTATCTATCAAACCTATCCCTTGGAGCACGCTTCGGAAGCGCACGCACTGATGGAATCCAGCGTCCATATTGGGAAAATCATCCTGAAAGTCATATGATGCCGCCATCGCGGCAAAATCACGGCTTCACGGGAATGTCGGAAGTCGTTCCCGTTGCATCCTGCCCTGCTGCATCCCGCCCTGCTGCCTCAGCTTGCGTCTCGCGTGGTGCCTCGGCCACGTCAACCGGTTTCAAACGCACCAAAGAAAACTGAACCGTCTTGCCCGGTTTTACCGTCACATCCAATCCCTTTTTTCCACCCACACCCAGCATCCCGACATTGCGCCGCCAGACGATCCCAGACGCCGAGCGCTGCCCATGCACGATCAAAACCCTGCCTGAGAATTGGGTGGTCAGCAAGGACAACTGCCTACGCATTTCACGATATCCGTCACGCGGCGTTTTTTGTTTCCCTCGTGCTGGCGCAATCATCGGATTGGCATCCACAAAAAGCACTATTGCTTTCATCTTGCGGGATCGCGCATGGCTTGCAATACGACGCAACCAGTGGCGATTGGCAATCAACCGATCTTCAAATTCATTGTTTCGCCCCGCCGCAGACAGATAATGATTGTTATTCGATGGCAAATTCATCGTGGCGAACAATATGCCATTCACTTCCCATCGCATATTTTCTGAATAGGGTCTGAACATGGCGGCGGAAGATTGCTGCACCACAGGCAGATGTCTGACATGCTGCGCGAGATTTTTTTCGAAAAACAGCTCTCGCACAAATCCCAGTCGATTTTGCGCCATCGATCGTTTTGCCGAATTACGACAAAGTGACCAATCACCCGCCGTCAGCGAAACAATAACCGGCGTAATCGCCTGCGCAATCAACTGGCTGCGCCGCTGGTATACCGCGTCCTGACAGGATTCCTGAGTGGGGCGCACGCCATTCAGCACCGTGAAGGAAGCCTTGACCGCGTCGGCATGTTTAAGGGACTCAATCAAGCTTGTATCGTCTTCAGCACCGTGCTGACCAATCACGGTGAAATGGAAAACTTCCATGGCAGTAGCATGTTGCAAAGCCGATGCGCCGAACATCGACAGCAGGAAAAGAAAAATGAAAACGAACCGTGGTCTCATGGCTGAATCAGTTTTTTCAAGTGATACAAGGTTTCCAAGGCATCGCGCGGAGACAGAGCATCCGGATCGACATGCGTCAAAGCTTGCAACAATGCCGTCGCCACAGGATCACTCGGTGGCGCCACACTTTCCATTTCTATAGGAACTGGCTCGACGTGCGTTTGCGCGACCGAAAACAAATCGAACTGCGCCGAAGATTGCATCGACTGGGATTCCAGCAAGGCCAGGTGTTTGCGTGCGGCGCGGATCACCGCTTGCGGCACACCCGCCAATTGCGCCACCTGCAAGCCGTAACTTTGCGACGCGGGCCCTGGTTGCACTGCATGCAAGAAGACAATGCTGTCCTTGTGTTCGACCGCCGACAAATGGACATTCGCCGCTGTCGGATGTGCATCAGGCAATTGCGTCAGCTCAAAATAGTGCGTGGCAAACAAGGTGAAACTTTTCGTGGTCTCAATCAAATGGCGCGCAATCGCCCAGGCCAAGGCCAAACCGTCGAAGGTGGATGTGCCCCGCCCCACTTCATCCATCAACACCAGCGAATGCTCACTCGCGCCATTCAAAATCGCCGCAGACTCAGTCATCTCCACCATGAAAGTCGAACGCCCTCCCGCCAAATCATCTGCCGCACCAATGCGCGTGAAGATGCGATCAATGGAGCCAATCGTCGCGTTCGCCGCCGGGACGTAACTGCCGATATACGCCAGCAGCACAATCAGCGCGGTCTGCCGCATGTACGTCGATTTGCCGCCCATATTCGGCCCCGTCACCAGGAGGAATTTGCGCGCTTCGGACAAATCGCAATCGTTGGCAATGAAACGTTCGATGTGCCCTTCAACAACAGGATGACGCCCCTGCACAATCGCAATCGACGGTTCGCTCACCCATTGCGGCGCACACCAGTTGTTGCGGGCGGCATGTTCGGCCAACGTTGCCAGCACGTCGAGTTGCGCGAGGGATTGGGCAATCGTTTGCAGCACGGAGATATGCGGCGCGAGATTCTGCAACAGCGCATCGTAGAGCAATTTTTCTCGCGCCAGCGCCCGTTCTTGCGCAGAAAGCGCCTTGTCTTCAAAGGCTTTCAATTCCGGCGTGATGTAACGCTCTGCATTTTTCAAGGTTTGGCGACGACGATAGTCATCGGGCACCTTGCTCGTCTGGCCATGCGTCACTTCGATGTAAAAGCCGTGCACCTTGTTGTATTCCACACGCAAGTTGGCAATGCCCGTTCGCGCGCGCTCGCGCGTTTCCAGATCAATCAGGAACTGCCCTGCGTTTTCGGACAGGCTACGCAGCTCGTCCAGTTCCGCATCGTATCCCCGTGCGATCACGCCACCGTCACGCACCATCGCTGCCGGTTCCAGTGCAATCGCACGCTCAAGCAACTCCAGACATTCCGCAGGCGTTGCAATCGCATCATGCAAACGCTTCAGCAACACGGCATCGTCCGCAGCCATCACCACGTAAGAGCGAATCGACGGCAATTGCTGCAATCCATTCCGCAAGCCTGCCAGGTCGCGCGGACGCGCCGAGAGCAATGCAATGCGCGTCGTGATCCGCTCGATATCCGGCACATTGGCCAAGGCATTCGCCAAGCCATCTGTCGCGTCTGCATTCGTCAATGCGCCAATCGCAATCTGCCGCGCGCGCGGCACGGCTTGATCGCGCACAGGATGGTGCAGGCAATGGCGCAAGAAACGCGAGCCCATCGCGGTGTGGCAGTGATCGAGTATGGAAAACAGGGTTGGCGACGACGCCGACGCTTCTTGCCCGCGCAAATTCTCGGTCAATTCCAGATTGCGTCGCGTCGCAGCATCCATGCCAATGGCATCGTTTTCAGATTCCACCGTCAGCCCGCGCACATGTTGCAATCCTCCGCCCTGCGTGGACTGCGCGTAACGCAGCAATGCTCCCGCTGCGCCTGGAGCAGCCGTCAAGCCATCAGCGCCGAAGCCAGCCAATGTGGCGACATGCAACTGGTTCAACAAGGCTTTTTCGCCACTGCCTGCATCAAAATGCCAATCCGGTACTGTCACCACTTTGCCCGAGAGCGCTTCTGCCAGCACAACGGCTGCGCCATCTGCAATCAGGATTTCGGCTGGCGCAATGCGCTCCAGTTCCTGCTTCAGTCGCATAGCGACGAATTTTTCCTCTACGACACATTCCATCAATCTCAGTGCGCCACTGGCCATCGACAACCAGGCCAAACCGATCGTCACGGTTTTGCGTTGCATGACACAAGCAATCGCCAGCAGCGGACGTTCTGCCTTTTCCGGCAACAAATCGGCATCCGACAGTGTGCCTGGCGTGATCACGCGCACCACCTTGCGCTCGACAGGCCCCTTGCTGGTCGCGGGGTTGCCGATCTGCTCGCACAGTGCGACGGATTCCCCCTGTTTAATCAGTTTTGCCAGGTATTGTTCAACCGCATGGAAAGGCACCCCAGCCATCTTGATCGGCACACCATTGCTGGCGCCACGCTGCGTGAGCGTGATGCCGAGCATCCGCGCTGCCTTGACCGCATCATCGAAAAACAGCTCGTAGAAGTCGCCCATCCGATAGAACACCAGAGTTTCCGGGTATTCCGCCTTGATGGACAGGTATTGCTGCATCATCGGTGTGTGCTTGGCAAGATGCAGGTCGTCCGGCGTATTGGGCATAAATCAGGGTGCTCTCGAAGGCTGTGGCGTTCCTCGTCGTACTTGCGTGAAAAACAAGTTCGCCATAAGGAAAACGCTATTGTAGAAAATTCCCGAGGCAAAAACGCGTGCGACTGTAAAAAAATCAGTTACAGCCAACATTTGCCCAGCTTCAAAATAACACGGAAAAGTCTGACGAATCGCAGTTACGACACGCTTAAAAACCCCGTCCTTGAATTAGAATACCGGCACACCGGCTGGGGTTCTGCGCTTCTTCGATGCCATGTCCCTACGGGGATTTTTCCCCTCTGATGCGCTGATGTGCAACACACATTCATCAAACCTATCTTGTTTGAGCAAAAAGCATGTTTCTTGATCTCGTAAACGCTGTGGCGCTTTTGTTGGCCTTGTGCATGCTGCAAGCCATCAACGTCCACCTTCTGCATGATCGCAAAATGCTCAAACAAATTGCCACGGGTATTTTGTTTGGTGTTATTTGCGTCGTCGGCATGATGTTTCCCGTCACGCTCGCGCCCGGTGCCATTTTCGACCCACGCTCGGTGGTCTTAGGCATGACAGCGCTCTTTGGTGGCTCCTGGGCGACGCTCATCGCTGCCTTCATCGCCGGAAGCTATCGCCTGTGGCTGGGCGGCATTGGCGCAAACGTCGGCCTCTCCGTCATCATCCTCAGCTCACTACTGGGTCTCGCCTTCCATTATCTCCATGTCAAAGGATGGGTCAGGCTCGGGGTTATTCAGTTCCTCATCTTCGGTTTTATCGTCCACATCACATCAATCGTACTGTTTCATCTTTTCCTTTCAGCCACCCTGAAAGAGGTCATGCACAGTGTGGCGCTGCCTTTCTTGCTTATATTTACCCCGGCGACGGCCTGTTTTGGAATGCTGTTGCAATACATTGAAAATCGCTTCAAGACCGAAGCGGCACTACACGACAGCGAAGCCCGCTTTGCGCGCGTCATAGAGGGTTCCGATCAAGGATTCTGGGACTGGAATCTCAAAACGCAGGAACTTATCGTCAGCCCGCGCTTTGAATCCATGCTGGGCTACCAGCCTGGTGAAATGCAAAAGAAGCCGGAAAATTGGCTGCAACATGTTCACCCGACCGATTATTCTCGCGCCTGGGAATCCCTTGACCGGCACTGCAAGGGGCTTATTCCCTATCATGAATTGGCCTTTCGATGCCGCACAAAATCCGGAGACTGGAAGTGGGTACTGACCCGCGGCAAAATCGTGAAGTGGGACGCGGATGGCAGCCCGTTGATCATGTCCGGCACCCACACGGATATCACGGAACGCAAAGCCGCAGAAGAAGCACTGGAATTGGCCTCGCTGGTCTATCAAACCAGCAGCGAGGGGATGACCGTTACCGACGCCAACGCCACCATCCTTGCCATCAATCCAGCCTTCACCGAAACGACCGGTTACAGCGCGGAGGAGGTCATCGGAAAAAACCCGCGCATGCTTCAGTCCGGTCATCACGGCAAGGAGTTTTACGACGCCATGTGGCACGCATTGAACACGGCCGGACGATGGGAAGGTGAAATCTGGAATCGCCGCAAAAATGGCGAGTTGTTTCCAGAGTGGCTGCGCATCAACACGACGTACCATGAAGATGGTACGGTTCATCGACGTGTTGCATTGTTTTCTGACATCACCAAGAAAAAACAACTGGAAGAACTGCTCTGGCAACAGGCTAACATCGACTTGCTGACAGGCTTGCCCAACCGGCGCATGCTTTTCGACCGACTGCAACAGGAAATGAACAAGGCCGATCGCCATCAGACGCTGATGGCGCTACTCTTTCTCGATCTGGACGCCTTCAAAGACATTAACGACACCCTGGGGCACGATGTAGGCGACGCGCTGCTAAAGGAAGTCTCCATACGGCTCACCAATTGTGTGCGGAAAATTGACACTGTTGCCCGATTGGGAGGGGACGAATTCACCATCCTCTTGAGCGAACTCTCGCATGTCAAAAATGTGGAGCGCGTAGCTGCCAAGATCATGGACACTTTTGCCGAGCCCTTCCAGCATGGTGATGAACTCATTTATATATCGGCCAGCATTGGCATCACCCTCTATCCGCATGATGCCTCCAAACCGGAAGACTTGCTGAAAAACGCGGATCAGGCCATGTACGCAGCGAAATACGATGGCAAGAACACTTTCCATTATTTCACGCCATCCATGCAAGACGCCGCACAAGCAAGAAGAAAACTCATCAGCGATCTACGCAACGCACTGAGCAATAACCAGATCAGCGTTTACTACCAACCAATCTTCGACCTCAAAACCGGACGCATCAACAAAGCAGAGGCGTTGGTTCGTTGGCGCCATCCGGCTCGCGGCATGGTCAGCCCGGCAGAATTTATTCCGCTGGCTGAAGAAACTGGTTTGATAATTGAAATCGGCGATTTCGTTTTTCGGGAAGCCGTTCAGCACGCGAAGCGCCTGCGGCTATGGTACGACCCACAATTCCAGATCAGCGTCAATAAATCGCCTGCGCAGTTCCGTAAGAATGAAGGCATGTTTGCGGCATGGATGGCATACATGCAGGAACAGGGTGTCGCTGGCGATGCCATCGTCATTGAAATCACGGAAAACCTTTTGATGGACAATAATGTCAACACCACTAAACAGCTTGAGCGCTATCGAGAAGCTGGCTTGCAGATTTCCCTTGACGACTTCGGCACTGGCTACTCGTCTCTTTCATATCTGAAAAAGTTTGACCTCGATTATCTGAAGATCGATCAATCCTTCGTCCGCAACCTGAACTCCGACACAGATGACATGGCACTGTGTGAAGCCATCATTGTCATGGCACACAAACTTGGAATTCAAGTGGTGGCTGAAGGTGTAGAGACCGAATTACATCTGGATTTGCTCTCTGGCGCTGGGTGCGACTTTGCACAAGGCTACCTGTTTTCCCGCCCCATTCCAGAAGATGAATTCAGTGATTTTTTGAAACGCGCACAGCCTGCCGCGTGAGCACGTTCACCAATTAATTTCGGGGTGCGTTGCTAGCAGATACTGTGTCTTGCAGAAGAGCGTTGCGTCACCAACACACACCATCACGCCTTGGTCTTACTTTTCTCAGCTTCAAGCTTGTCTATAATCGATTGAACATCCAGCGCATCCCCCTTTGAAGCGGTGCGAAACCACTCGATCACGCCATCGGACACCCCTTCGCCGAAATCCCTGTCAAATGACTGCAAACGCCGATTGCATGCTATTGGTAAGCCAATCAATAGCGCGAGCGCACCACCAAAGATCGCTGCAGCAACACGCAAAGAGGTATCCTTGAAGATAATTGGCGCGATAAGCACCGCTGTACCACACCCAACGATCAAAAAGGTAATTACTTGGCCAATGTCAAAAAAGAGCGCCAGCCTGATTTTTTGTATGTAAGTCAGTTTTTGTTTCATTGTCTTTTCCTTTTATTGCGCGACACACATATCGGTTTTTCCTGATTACGTTAAAAAAGGACGACCACTGGGTCGTCCTTTTTCTGAACGCGTACGTTAATCAGTTCTTGCTTTGATCAACCATGCGGTTCTTCGCGATCCAGGGCATCATTGCGCGCAGTTGTTCACCAACCACTTCGATCTGATGCTCTGCATTCAAGCGACGGCGTGCGGTCAATACCGGTGCGCCGGCCTTGTTTTCGAGAATGAAGCTTTTCGCATATTCGCCAGTTTGAATATCCTTCAGACATTGACGCATCGCTTCTTTGGAACTGTCGTTGACCACTTTCGGACCCGTCACATATTCGCCATACTCGGCATTGTTGGAAACCGAGTAGTTCATGTTGGCAATGCCACCTTCGTAAATCAAATCGACGATCAGCTTGAGTTCATGCAAGCATTCGAAGTACGCCATTTCCGGTGCATAGCCTGCTTCCACCAGCGTTTCGAAGCCAGCCTTGATCAACTCGACCGCACCGCCGCACAACACGGCTTGTTCGCCGAACAGGTCGGTTTCGGTTTCTTCGCGGAAGGTGGTTTCGATGATGCCAGCACGGCCGCCGCCATTGGCGGAAGCGTAAGACAGCGCGAGATCGCGCGCACGACCAGATTTGTCTTGATGCACGGCGATCAGGTGTGGCACGCCGCCGCCTTGCTTGTAGGTGGCGCGTACGGTGTGACCCGGCGCTTTCGGCGCGATCATGATCACGTCGAGATCAGCGCGCGGTACGACTTGGCCATACAGCACATTGAAGCCGTGCGCGAACGCGAGTGTTGCGCCTTGTTTGGCGTTCGGTGCAATGTTTTGCGCATAGACGTCTGCGATGTTTTCGTCCGGCAGGAGGATCATGATGACATCAGCGTCTTTTACCGCATCGTTCACTTCTGCCACTTTCAGTCCGGCACCCGCTGCCTTGCTCCAGGAACCACCACTCTTGCGCAAGCCAACGGTGACTTGACAACCGGAATCGTTCAGGTTTTGTGCGTGAGCGTGGCCTTGTGAACCGTAGCCGATAATGGCGACTTTCTTGCCCTTGATAAGGGAGAGGTCGCAGTCCTTGTCATAAAAAACTTTCATTTTTGTTCCTAACTTAAATTTAAATGATTGGGGTCAGTAGTTTTAATTTGACTTGTTGCGGGACAGAGTTGCAACTCTGTCCCCAACTATCAGAAAAGTAAATTCCCCAGACCCCAACTGACTAATCAAACTTTTAAAATCCGTTCACCACGACCAATGCCAGAGCCACCCGTGCGAACGGTTTCCAGAATCGATGCGCGGTCAATTGCGTCAATGAACGCGTCAAGCTTGGTCTTGTCGCCGGTCAGTTCAATCGTGTATGACTTTTCCGTCACGTCGATAACATGGCCGCGAAAGATGTCAACGGTACGTTTGATTTCCTCGCGTTCCTTGCCAACAGCGCGCACCTTGATGAGCATGAGCTCTCGCTCAATGTGCGAACCGTCGGTAAGATCGACCACTTTCACAACTTCAATCAGTCGATTCAGATGCTTTGTAATCTGCTCGATGATGTCGTCGGAACCGCTCGTCACCACCGTGAGCCGTGACAAGGTCGCGTCCTCAGTAGGTGCCACAGTCAGCGTTTCAATGTTGTAGCCGCGCGCGGCAAACAGACTGACCACGCGGGAGAGTGCACCCGCTTCGTTTTCTACCAATGCAGCAATAATGTGACGCATGTTACAGTTCCTCCGAGCCCAATAGCATTTGCGATAGTCCCTTGCCAGGCTTCACCATCGGCCAGACATTTTCTTCCGGATCGGTGAGGAAGTTCATCAGCACGAGCTTGTCTTTCATGGCGAACGCTTCTTTCAGCGCGCTTTCCACATCAGACGGCTTTTCGATTCTCATGCCGACATGGCCATACGACTCGGCAAGCTTCTCGAAATCCGGGAGAGAGTCAACATAGGATTCCGAATAACGCGATTCGTAGTCCAGGCGTTGCCACTGCCGCACCATGCCCAGCACACCATTGTTGAGCATAATGATCTTCGGGGTGAGGTTGTATTGCTTGCAGGTGGCGAGTTCTTGAATGTTCATCTGGAATGAACCTTCACCGGTGATGCATGCAACGGTTGCATCCGGGAATGCCGTTTGCACACCCATCGCATACGGCAGGCCAACACCCATCGTGCCCAAACCGCCCGAATTGAACCAGCGACGCGGCTTGTCGAACGGATAGTATTGTGCAGCCCACATTTGATGCTGCCCCACATCGGAACAAACGAAAGCATCGCCTTTGGTGATATCCCACAACTTCTGAACGACATACTGCGGCTTGATGATTTTGTCCGACGTTTCATAGCTCAAGCAATCAAGCTGACGCCACTCGTTAATCTGCTTCCACCAATTCGATAAAGCGTGCGGGTTGGGTTTGATGTTGGCGGCATCAAGCTGCGCATGCACTTCTTGCAGCGCTTCTTTGACCCCTCCGACAATCGGCACTTCCACCTTGACGCGCTTGGAAATCGATGACGGATCAATATCGATGTGAATAATCTTGCGCGGATGCGCAGCAAAGTGCTGGATGTTGCCGATCACGCGATCATCAAAGCGCGCGCCAATCGCCAGCAACACGTCGCAATTCTGCATGGCCATGTTGGCTTCGTAAGTACCGTGCATGCCCAGCATGCCGACATACTTGTCGCTCGACGCGCGATACCCCCCCAGCCCCATTAAGGTATTCGTGCAAGGGAACCCGAGCCGATCCACGAGCTTGTTCAACTCTTCCGCTGCATCTGCGAGCACAATGCCGCCGCCTGCATAAATCATCGGACGTTCGGCTTGCAGCAACATTTGTACTGCCTTGCGAATTTGGCCTGCATGACCCTTTTCGATCGGCTTGTACGAACGCATGTCAATTTCTTTTGGATAGGCGTAAGCACAGGGGTGCATGCTGATATCTTTTGGAACGTCGATCAGCACAGGACCCGGACGGCCTGTCGCGGCGATATAAAACGCCTTCTTGACTGTCGCCGCCAAGTCGCGAACATCTTTGACAAGAAAATTGTGTTTGACGCATGGACGCGTAATGCCAACGGCATCGCACTCCTGGAATGCGTCCTGTCCAATGACACTGCTCGGCACCTGGCCGGAAATCACCACCATCGGCGTGGAATCCATGTATGCGGTCGCCAGTCCGGTGACCGCATTGGTCACGCCGGGACCCGAGGTAACGATTGCAACGCCCACCTTGCCGGTGCTGCGCGCGTACGCGTCTGCGGCGTGAACCGCCGCCTGCTCGTGTCTGACGAGGATATGCTTAAATTTGTCTTGCTTGTAAATGGCATCGTAGATGTATAGCACGGCACCACCGGGATAGCCGAACACGTGTTCGACGCCCTCTTCTGCAAGACAGCGCACGAGAACATCGGCGCCGATCATTTCTAAACTCATAAAAATTACCCAGTCCTTTCAAGGTCCATTGGAAATTGATCGGATGTTCTCTCCTGACGAAACGGAATTGGGAAACAGATCGAAGGCCTCACTTGAACATGTGCTCCCGATACCTCGCCTGCCCCGGTAAGAACAGACCCGCATACCGCAAAACACAACAGTTACAGCCAGAATTTCTGTAGCACTAATGCCAATTTCTCGCGCTTGTGACACGGGTTAGAACAAACTGCTTTATCTGAAAGCCGGCTATGTACTCTCGGCAGCATTATGTACTGCAAGCGTCAAACCATTAATCCGCGGATTGCGAACAAGACGACAATGTTAATCGGAAGGCTCATTTTGGTAAAGCTCATTTCATGAATTAGCGTGAAAAAACAAGGGATTTTCTACAGCAAACCCGCACAAACTGTCGGTTATTTGCTAGCATGCCCTCAGTTTCCCCGAATGAACAATTGAGACATTTCAGCTTTCCTTTCCCTGGGCGTACGAAAGAAACCTCCCGCGCATCCATGCAAACCACGTTCACGTCCACTACGCTCCCGCTTACAGGACGGCACGCCTGATGGCTACCGACAAGGAACTTTCCGACTTTCTCAAAAGCGTCGAAAAGCGCGCCTTTAAACAAGCCGTTTACGCCCTCCGCAACGACGAAACCGCCCTGGATGTTGTCCAGGATGCCATGATCAAGTTGGCAGAAAGCTATGGCGACCGCCCCGCTCCAGAGCTCGCGCCCCTTTTTCAGCGTATTTTGCAAAATACCCTCAACGACACTTTCCGACGTAACAAGCTCAGAAATACCTGGATCAGCCTCTTTTCCAGCTTTGGCCGCCCGGGAGAGGAAGATGAAAACTTCGACCTGCTTGAATCCTACGCCTCCGAATCCGGAAACCAGACATCCGAGTCCGGCGAAGATCAACTCGAAAGGTCTCAGACACTGCAAATTATTGAAAATGAGGTAGAAAAACTGTCGCCGCGTCAACGGGAAGCCTTTCTCATGCGTTACTGGCATGACATGGATGTGGCAGAGACAGCCAAGGCTATGGGGTGCACAGAAGGTAGCGTCAAAACTCATTGCTCCAGGGCAATAGGCGCCCTCGCTGAAGCACTCAAAGCCAAAGGGATCAAGTTATGAACGACCGAGAAATCGATTTCGCCTACAAAGTGCGGCATGCCTTAAATGAAAGACTCGACCAACTTCCAGAAAAAGTGGTCGAACGCTTGGCATCTGCACGCGAAATGGCAATATCGCGCAAAAAGGAAGAAGCTCCTTTGCGGGTATTCGCTCGTCAAAACGTCTTTGCTGGTTATATTGGCAACTTTTTTACCAATCCAGCCACTTACTGGCTCAGCCGTTTCAGCGCGGCGATTGTGATGGCCGTCCTCATTACTGGCGTAATGGGCGTTTACCACGCAGAAGAACAGCGTCAACTGCAAGAAACCGCAAGAATGGACGCTGCGGTTCTATCGGACGAACTCCCCCCGGACGCCTATCTCGACCCCGGGTTCAAGAACTACCTCCACCGAAAGGGGTTCTAGGTGACGGAAAAAACGGCATCTCCTACTCCTCAGCGCTGGTCTCAAAAGACCAGTTTGCTGGCTTTACTGGCGGCGCTCACGATGGTCGTCATGAGTACGTGTTCGTACCTTGCATGGAACATGTACTGGAGTCCCGAAGCGCTCGCACGCAAAGCCCGCGCCAAAAAAGGCACCAAACCACGCTGGGCTGAACTCTCTGCTACCCAACGCGAGGCCTTGGCACCCTTGGCGGGCGAATGGAATCGCATCAGTTCATCAGGGAAGAAAACCTGGCTCGTCATTGGTGACCGCATCGCACTGATGTCACCAGATGAAAAAGAGCGCGCGCAACAACGTTTGCGAGACTGGGTCAAGCTGACGCCTGAGCAACGCAAGCTGGTGCGCGCAAACTACGCGCTCGCCAAAAAGAAACTCCCGCCAAACGAAAAAATGGCGCAATGGCAAAACTACCAGCAATTAACCGACGAACAGCGCAAGGAACTTGCTGCAACTGCGCCAGCCAAAAATCAGGCTGCGGTAACGGCTGCGCCATCCGTAAAGGAAGAAAAGGTCGCGCACTCGGTTGACCCGTCGTCAAATGATGCGCCACAAAAATCGGCTCCGCCTGCAAGTATTGAGCAACCCCCTCCTGCAACTGCGCCAACCCCTGCAACGCAGGAAGCCGCTCCCGTTTAAAATTTCACCCCGTAGCGGTATTCACTGTGACATTGACGGTTAAGCGGGTGCGTGCGCGTATCCTGTCATGACAGCCAAGCGAGCATTCAGCCCTGCATAAAGTGCGGCGTTTCATTTTTTTGCAGCACGCCTGCGCCGCGCCTCACGCGGGTCGGCCATCAGCGAACGGTAAATTTCAATGCGGTCATGCTCACATACCATCGCATCCAAATCTCTCAACTTGCCATAGACGCCAACACGATTTTGCTGAAGATCAATCTCGGGAAATTCCTGCAATAAGCTGCTGTGCATCAGCGCCTGCCGCAACGTCGTCCCGTTTGGCACACGCACCTCACGCAAGCATTGCGTTTCCGGTGTCGCGTAAGCAACCAGGACGCCAATCAGGTCAGCCATATATTTCTTTCGCACGTCGGCAAAAAGCATCGATCATGCTCACCGCAATTGCGCCAAACACCTGCTCAATCAAAGCGGCCAGAACATGCCCCTGCATATCGTATTCCAGATTTAACTCCACCTTGCAGGCATTGTCGCGCAAGGGCTTGAACGTCCACCCCCCTTGCAATTTATTGAAAGGCCCCTCGACCAAAGACATAGAAATCGCTTCAGGATATCGATTGGCGTTTTTGGTCGTGAAACTTTTGCGAAAGCCATTGAAATCAATCGTAATCCTGGCAAGCACCTCACCATTATCGTCGCTTCGCTTCACTTCTACATCGCCGCACCACGGCAGGAAAGTCGGATACGCTTCTATGTTGTCCACCAGCGCAAACATTTGTTCTGCACTGTACTCCAGAAGCACTGATTTATTCACGAACGCCATCTTGCACCAGTCATTTGATAGAATCGCGTATTCTATTCGTTTATACGGTATTTTTAAACAAAGCGCGCCCCCGCTTTGCATATCCCCCACTCATGAGCATCGTCGACAACAAAAAGGCGTTTCACGACTACTTCATCGAAGAACGTTTCGAGGCCGGTCTGGTCCTGGAAGGCTGGGAAGTCAAGTCGATCCGCGCTGGCCGCGCCCAATTGAAGGAAGCTTACGTCATCGTGCGCAGTGGCGAAATTTTCCTCTTTGGCGCCCACATCAGTCCTCTCCCGACAGCTTCGACGCACATCCAGCCTGACCCGGTTCGCACACGAAAGTTATTGCTTAATGCAAGTGAAATCAACAAGCTGATCGGGAAAGTGGAGCGCGCAGGATTCACACTGGTGCCGCTGAACCTGCATTTCAGCAAAGGCCGGATTAAGTGTGAAATTGGTCTGGCAAAAGGCAAGAAGCAATATGACAAACGAGATACCGAAAAAAACAAGGACTGGCAACGTGAGCAGCAAAGACTGCTGAAACAAAACCGCCGCTAAATCGATCTCGCAGCGGGTAAAAATAGTTTATTTCGACTTCTTTTCGCCGACCTGATTCACGGTATAGCGCGGAATTTCAACCACCAAATCAGTTTCTCCCAACGTCACCTGACAAGATAAACGGGATTCAGGCTCCAGCCCCCACGCACGGCTCAGCATATCTTCTTCACGCTCACTCGGTTCTTCGAGCGATAAAAAGCCTTCGCGAATCACTACATGACAAGTAGCACAAGCGCACGATTTTTCACACGCGTGTTCAATTTCAATATCATTTTCGAGCAGCACGTCACACAACGACTGACCAACCTCTGCTTCGATCACGGTTCCTTCCGGGCAAAGCACAGCGTGCGGGAGAACGATGATTTGCGGCATGGGGCTTCCTCACTCAAATTAAATAGGGTCAGAGTCAAATTATTTTACGCAACTTCATCGAGTGCCTTACCCGTTAACGCAGTTCTGACGCTGCGATCCATGCGTCGCGCAGCGAATGTTTCGGTTCCCGTCGAAAGTGCGTCAATCGCTGCACGTATGGCTTGATGATCATTCGCTTCCTTCCTGGCACGGACAGCATTCATCAACGCAATGATTTCATCGCGCTCCCAATCGGACAACAAATCCCCATCAGATGCGAGCGCCGACTCCGTTGCCAAAATGCTGCGATCAGCTTCTACCTGCTCTTCACGCAAGGCGCGCTGCTCCTTGTCGTAATCTGCCAACTGCACGGAATCGAGCAGCATGCGCGCAACCTGATCGTCCGTGAGGCCATATGAAGGTTTCACCGTAATCGAAGATTCGACACCTGATTGCATTTCTCGCGCAGAAACAGACAACAAGCCATCCGCATCGACTTGATAGGTGATGCGAATGCGTGCAGCACCGGCAACCATCGGCGGAATGCCGCGCAACTCGAAACGCGCCAGCGAGCGGCAGTCACTCACCAGATCGCGCTCTCCTTGCAGCACATGCACGGCCAGCGCCGTCTGCCCATCCTTGAAGGTTGTGAATTCCTGCGCACGGGCGCAGGGAATCGTTGAATTACGCGGGATGATGCGCTCAACCAATCCCCCCATAGTCTCCACGCCGAGCGACAATGGGATCACATCGAGCAATAACCAGTCTTCTCCTGGCCCACGATTGCCCGCCAGCAGATTGGCCTGCATGGCTGCACCAATCGCCACCACCTTTTCCGGATCGATATTCGCGAGCGGGGGGCGGCGAAACAATTCGCTCACCAGCTTGCGAACGTGCGGCATGCGCGTGGCGCCACCGACCAGCACCACCCCTTTGACATCTTCAACGTCAACCGCTGCATCACGCAACGCGCGCTTAACCAGATTGGTGGTGCGGCAAACCAGGTGATGCGTAATCGTTTCAAATTCGCGACTGGTAATCGGCATATTGACTTGCAGACCTGAATCCAGCGTTGACTCTATTCGCGCCTTGACCCCTGAAGACAAAAATTCCTTCGCCTCGCGCGCCTTGACCATCAGGGTGCGAGAATCCTTTCTGCTTAACGGCGGCAAACTCGCCTGCTCTACAACCCAGCAAAAAAGGCGATGATCAAAATCATCACCACCCAAGGCGGAATCGCCTCCTGTGGCCAGTACCTCAAACACACCTTTTGTCATTCTAAGAATAGAAATATCAAACGTGCCGCCGCCCAAATCGTAGACGGCGTAAATACCTTCGGCCGCATTATCCAATCCGTACGCAATTGCCGCAGCCGTGGGTTCACTCAGCAGGCGCAATACGTTTAACCCTGCCAGTTGTGCTGCATCTTTGGTCGCTTGTCGTTGCGCATCATCGAAGTAAGCAGGCACCGTAATCACCGCACCAACCAGATCATCACCAAGCGCATCTTCGGCGCGCTGCCTTAATGTCGCCAAAATTTCTGCTGAAACTTCCACCGGACTCTTTACGCCCGCTGCTGTTTTCAGTTGAATCATGCCCGGCGCATCGACAAAACTGTAGGGCATGTTTTCAATATAGGGAATGTCTTTCAGACCGCGCCCCATGAATCGCTTGACCGAAACAATCGTATTGCGCGGATCAGTCATTTGCGCAGCTTGTGCATCGTAACCAATTTTCGCCGACCCATCCGGAAGATAGCGCACTACAGATGGCAACAGTGGTCTTCCGTGATCATCATTCAGCACTTCAGGAATGCCGTGGCGGACTGTTGCAACCAGCGAGTTCGTGGTGCCCAGATCGATGCCGACCGCCAGCCTGCGCTGATGCGGCAAAGTAGACATGCCTGGTTCGGCGATTTGAAGAAGTGACATTTTAATTCTCGACTCAGTTCTCTATCCTGTCGGCTGTGTTGCGCAAGTCTTCACCGAACTTTTCCAGAAATATCCACTGGCGGACACTTTCTGCTGCTTTCTCAAAAGATTGTACCTCCAGGAACGACTCCATCTGCTGCATCAGTTCCTTGCGCACACCGCGCCAGTCCTGGCTTAGCGTCTCCAGCGCAGACAGATCTTTTGTGCCCTGTATTTCCTGCAAAGCCTCGCGCCACGCCATTTGCTGCATCAAGAAAGCAGGGGGCATAGCGGTATTTGACTCTACTTTCAAATCAATCCCATTCAGTTCACACAGATAGGCTGCACGCTTCAAAGGATGTTTCAAGGTCTGATACGCTTCATTGGCTTGCGTCGCCCATTGCATTGCCACCCGCTTCTCTGCGTCGCTCGCCTGCGCGAAACGATCCGGGTGTACTTGACCTTGCACACTACGGTAGGCCGCATCCAGTGCCGTCACGTCAAGCGCAAAGCGTTGCGGCAAATGAAAGAGGTCAAAATGGTTTTGCATCACGCGCCTATCTTGTCTGTCAGACCTTAAAGCTCTCGCCGCACCCGCATGCATCCTTGACGTTCGGGTTAAAGAACTTGAAGCCTTCGTTCAAGCCTTCACGCGCGTAATCCAGTTCCGTGCCATCGATATAAGGCAAGCTTTTCGAATCAACAAACACCTTGACCCCATGCGACTCGAAAACCTGATCATCCGGATCCGCTGCATCCACATATTCCAGTTTGTATGCCATGCCGGAACAACCCGTCGTGCGCACGCCAAAGCGCAGTCCCAAGCCCTTGCCTCGCTTTTGAATAAAGCGCGCCACGTGTTGTGCTGCTTTTTCTGTCAAGATCACTGCCATATCATGCCTTTTCAGTCAGAGTTTCATGACGCTCGCGATAATCCTTTACCGCGGCCTTGATGGCGTCTTCCGCCAGAATCGAACAATGAATCTTCACTGGTGGCAAAGCCAACTCCTCGGCAATCTCGGTATTCTTGATCGCCAAAGCCTGCTCCAGCGTCTTGCCCTTGACCCACTCCGTCACAAGCGAACTGGAGGCAATGGCTGAGCCGCAACCATATGTCTTGAATCGCGCATCTTCAATGACGCCACTCGCATCAACCTTGATTTGCAGCTTCATCACGTCGCCGCATGCCGGCGCGCCGACCATGCCGGTGCCAACAGTTTCGTCACTTTTGTCGAACGCCCCCACATTACGCGGATGTTCGTAGTGATCCATGAGTTTGTCGGAATAAGACATTTTTTGCTCCTGTTTTTTCTTGGTCGACAACACAGCGCGTACTGCCCACCCTCACCCTAACCCTCTCCCTCAAAGGAGAGGGGATTTATATACTAATGCGCAGCCCACTGAATTTTGGACATATCCACGCCATCTTTGTACATTTCCCACAGCGGCGACATCTCGCGCAACTTCGCTACTTTTTCCTTGAACAGCGCAATCGTGAAATCGATTTCTTCTTCCGTGGTAAAACGACCAATCGTAAACCGAATCGAACTGTGCGCCAGTTCGTCGCTGCGTCCGAGTGCGCGCAAGACGAAAGAAGGTTCCAGACTGGCCGAGGTGCAAGCCGAACCAGACGACACTGCCAGACCGCTGATTGCCATCATCAGCGATTCGCCTTCCACATAATTGAAGCTCACGTTCAAATTGTGCGGCACACGATGTTCGAGATCGCCATTCACATAGACTTCCTCAATTTCCGTCAGTCCTTTCAATAGACGATCGCGCAAGGCTTTGATGCGCGTCACTTCGACGACCATTTCCTCTTTCGCAATGCGGAAAGCTTCGCCCATGCCGACAATCTGATGCGTTGGCAGCGTACCAGAGCGCATGCCCTGTTCGTGCCCGCCACCATGCATTTGCGCTTCGATGCGCACACGCGGACGACGGCGCACATACAGCGCACCAATGCCCTTCGGCCCGTACGTCTTGTGCGCGGTAAAGGTCATCAAATCAACTTTTGACTTTTGCAAATCAATGTCGATTTTGCCAGTCGCTTGCGCCGCATCACAATGAAAGACGACGCCCTTCTTGCGGCACAGTTCGCCAATTTCATCGATCGGCTGGATCACACCGATTTCATTGTTCACCAGCATGACGGAAACCAGAATCGTATCCGGTCGCATGGCTGCTTCCATTTGATCAACTGTGATCAAGCCATCCGGCTGCGGGTCAAGATACGTCGCCTCAAAACCCTGACGCTCCAGTTCGCGCACCGTGTCCAGAACGGATTTGTGTTCTGTCGCCACCGTGATGATGTGTTTGCCCTTCTTGCTGTAGAAATGCGCCGCACCTTTCAGCGCAAGGTTATTGCTTTCTGTCGCGCCAGATGTCCACACAATTTCGCGCGGATCGGCGTTCACGAGCGCAGCGACATGCGCGCGCGCTTCTTCGACCGCCTTTTCCGCATCCCAGCCGTACATGTGACTGCGCGAAGCCGGATTGCCGAAATGCTCCCGCAGATAAGGAATCATCTTGTCTACCACACGTGGATCGACCGGCGTCGTCGCCGAGTAATCCATATAAATGGGGAAGTGCGGCGCCTTGATGGCATCCATCAGGCAGGGTTCACTTTTTATTATCGTCTGCGGATTCATGATATGACTCCATCATCAGGCCAGCGCCATTGCTCGCGGTGCCGCCTTTTTGACTTCCTTTATGGTTTGTTCACGTTCTTTTTGCTGATGCTGATCGACGAGATCCTGCAAAGTCACCGAATCCAGATAATCCACAACCCGCACATTCAAGGCTGACCACAAATCGTGCGTGATACAACGCTTTTCCGGATCGTCTGGGCTCTTGTGATGACAATTGCCAACGCCGCCACACATCGTCGTATCCATCGGTTCGTTCACTGCAAAAATGATGTCAGCCACCGTAATATCCGCTCCCTTGCGCGCCAGCTTGTACCCACCGCCAGGGCCGCGCACTGAAGAGACAATTTGATGGCGGCGCAGTTTACCAAATAACTGCTCCAGATACGACAGTGAAATACCCTGCCGTTCGCTGATACCTGCGAGTGTCACCGGCCCTTTGGTGTTGCGCGTGGCTAAATCCAGCATGGCAGTAACGGCAAAACGCCCTTTTGTTGTCAGTTTCATCATCCCCTCCAGCGCGTGTCAGTAAGAATAACCCTAATAGTTGAACATTTCGGTCAAGTATATCAAGGCTTTTCCTTTTTCGCTTTCGGCCGCCTGGTCATTACTAAATGAAAGTTGTGCAGAAATAAATTAAGTTGAGCTGTTAAATAAAGTTGAGCTAACACCTGTTGTCGTGTTTCAGACATGAAATTAACCACAACCTCAATACACGCAAATTCCGCGCCAACACTAGCTTTACGCACAGCTCAACTTTCATTTAATAAAAATTTCCGGACTGCGCGAGGCTTTCCAAAAAGCAATTTTTTAGCCACGAGCACGCCGCGTCTGACGAAAATTGCACATCAAATAGGCAAAAACGGCACAATTATTAAATTAAGTTGAGCTCCACACGGAATTATTAAATTTAATTGAGCTGCGCCGCTTTCCAGCAAAAACCCATGAGGCTAAGCGCGTAAAACGCCCGGTCTTTACTGCGAGCCACACGCCCAAAAAAGTTGCATTTGTTTCACTAATGCAATACCATCTTTATGCAACACACCATGGCGCTCGCCATGCAAATAAGGATGGAACCACGCAATGCTCACTGGCGAATTACGCAACAAGATTGACACTATCTGGATGGCCTTTTTCACTGGGGGAATCTCCAACCCCATCGAAGTCATTGAACAGATTACCTACCTGCTTTTCATCCGTCGACTGGATGGCCTCCACACGCTGAAAGAAAAAGAAGCCAACCGCCTGAAAAAGCCAATGACGCAGCGCGTTTTTCCGGAAGGCAAAGACCCCAAGAAGCGCCCCTACGAAGACCTGCGCTGGTCGAAATTCAAGAACGACGTGCCAGCAGAAATGTTCACCATCGTCAGTGAGCACGTCTTTCCCTTCATGCGCACCATGAATGGCAACGGCTCCACCTACGCCACGCACATGAAGGATGCGCGCTTCACCATCCCCACGCCTGCCCTGCTCGCACGTGTGGTGGACCTGATTGACAAGCTCCCAATGGACAACCGCGACACCACGGGCGACCTCTATGAATACATGCTCGCCAAGATTGCGAGCGCCGGACAAAATGGCCAATTCCGCACGCCGCGCCACATCATCCGCCTGATGGTTGAGTTGACTGCGCCCACCGCCAAAGACGTGATTTGCGACCCGGCCAGCGGCACTTGCGGCTTCCTGGTTGCGGCAGGCGAATACCTGCGCGAAAAGCATCCAGAAATGATGCACGACAAAACCGCGTGGGCACACTTCCATCAAGGCATGTTCCACGGCTACGACTTCGACAACACCATGCTGCGCATCGGCAGCATGAACATGATGTTGCACGGCATCGCCAACCCCGACATCCGCTACAAGGATTCGCTCGCGCAAGACCACGCCGGCGATGAAGAAAAGTATTCCCTCATCCTTGCCAATCCACCCTTTGCCGGGTCGCTGGATTACGAAAACACGGCCAAGGATTTGCTCGCCGTCGTCAAAACCAAAAAGACGGAACTGCTTTTCCTCACACTCTTCCTGCGCCTGCTCAAACCGGGCGGACGCGCCGCCGTCATCGTGCCAGATGGCGTGCTCTTCGGTTCCTCCAAAGCGCACCGCGAACTGCGGCAAATTCTGGTGGAAGACCAGAAGCTCGATGCCGTCATCTCGCTACCATCCGGCGTGTTCAAACCCTACGCAGGCGTTTCCACCGCGATTCTGCTTTTCACAAAAACCAATTCTGGCGGCACCGACCATGTCTGGTTTTACGACATGCAAGCTGATGGCTGGGGTCTGGATGACAAACGTCAGCCGCAACTGGATGAAGACCTGCTCGGCGTGAACCCGAAGAAAAAACTGACGGAAGCCGAACACGCCAGGAACAACCTGCCCGATGTGCTGGCCCGCTGGGTCAAGCGCGACAAATCCGAACGCAAGCGCGCCCGCACCGAGCAAAGCTTTTGCGTGCCGAAGACGGATATTGTGGCGAACAACTACGACCTCTCCATCAACCGCTACAAGGAAGTGGTGCATGAAGTCGTCGAGCACCTGCCACCAAAGGAAATTCTGGCGAAGCTGGCGAAGTTGGAAGCGGAGATTCAGGCGGGGATGAAAGAGCTTGAGAGGATGCTCAAGTGAAACCAATTTATTCACAACTGGGGGAAGTGGCTGAATTTATTAATGGCGCAGCTTTTAAACCCGAAGACTGGGGAGACGCTGGCACACAGATTATTCGGATTCAGAACCTAACTGATAAATCTAAGCCATTTAATAGAACCACTAAAAAAATCAGCGAGAAGCTTCATGTCCATCCTGGAGATTTGTTAGTTTCTTGGTCTGCAACCTTAGGTGTTTTTGAATGGCAAGGGCCAGACGTGGCATTGCTGAATCAGCATATTTTCAGAGTTTTGCCAAAAGCAGATAAAGTTGATAAACGTTATCTTCGGCATTCCCTAGAGCTAGCACTGCAAGATATGCGAAAGCATTTGCATGGCGCCACAATGCTTCACGTGAACAGAGGCGAGTTTTTATCTACAAAGTTATATCTTCCACCTATCTCAGAACAACGCCGCATTGCCGCCATTCTCGACCAGGCAGATGCACTTCGCGCCAAGCGTCGAGAAGCCTTGGCACAGCTGGAGGAATTGCAGCAGTCGATTTTCATTGAGATGTTGGGCCCCCAAAAGGCAATTCCCACAATTGAGCTTGGCGAAGTGTCCTCTATGAAACGAGGCCCTTTCGGCGGAGCTCTAAAAAAGGAAATTTTTGTAGATGAAGGTCCGATGGTCTACGAGCAGAGAAATGCTATTCAAGATGATTGCCTCACAGGGCGTTACTTTATTAGTGAAGAAAAATTTCAAGAAATGTCTGATTTTTCAGTGTTGCCAAACGATATTATTATCAGTTGCTCAGGCACGCTGGGTAAGGCTGCAATAGTTCCGTACAACGCACCCAAAGGTATCATCAATCAGGCTTTGCTAAGAGTTCGCGTTGACACAAATCTTGCATCTCCAGTTTTTCTTAAACATGTTATTGAATCGCGTGAAATCCAAACTAAACTTGCGGGATTATCACGTGGGACAGGCCTCCAAAATTTTCCTCCGATGAGTGAAGTTAGAAGCTTAAAAATCCCATTGCCTGACGTAAAAACGCAAAAAGCTTTTGAAGCACGATTGCAAACTCTAGATAGACATAGACACTCCACTTCGGAGTCTGCTACTGAATTAGACTCGCTTTTTAAGTCATTACAACACCGCGCCTTCAACGGGGAACTCTAGATGAGCAACTTCGCCTTCCTCCAGTCTGAGTGGTCATTACTTCATGATGCCGCGATGAAGGCGGAAGGCGCGGTCAATAGCGATGCGCGCGCAGCCTGTTTTTACGCCCGTCGCACTTTAGAACTCGCTGTCTCCTGGCTGTACAAACATGACCCGGCACTGCGCTTGCCGTATCAGGATAATCTGAGCGCGCTGATTCACGACCCCAGCTTCAAGAAAACCGTTGGCGATGCGCTGTTCACCAAGGCGCGACTCATCCGCGAACTGGGCAATATGGCTGTGCATGGCACGCGCGCGATGTCGCAGTACGATGCACTCAATGCCACGCGCGAACTCTTCCACTTCTGTTACTGGATGGCGCGCACTTATGGCCGCAGCTCCCGCCCCGCGCCAAGTCTGGCCTTCGACCCGAACAAGCTTGTCAAGATTCCTATCAGCAGCGCGCAAACGCAGGCGCAGCTGCAAAAGCTTGAAGCTGACCTGCACGCGAAAGATGAACAGCTTTCTGCGGTGCTCTCCAGCAAAGCCTTGCTGGATGAAGAGCTCAAACAGCTTCGCGAACAAGTGGCAGCAGCAAAGCAGGCCAACATTGCCATTCCTGACACGCATGATTATTCCGAAGCGCAAACCCGCACAGCCTTCATCGACCTGTTGCTCAAGGAAGCGGGCTGGCAACTTGACTCGAAGCGAGACTTTGAGGTGGAAGTCACCGGCATGCCGAATGCTGAAGGCAAGGGCTTTGTGGATTATGTGCTCTGGGGAGAAGATGGCAAACCGCTGGCGCTGATTGAAGCCAAACGCACCACACGCAGCCCGATGGAAGGTCAGCAGCAGGCAAAGCTTTATGCGGATTGCCTGGAAAAAATGTCGGGCCGCCGTCCGGTCATCTTTTATTCCAACGGCTACGAACACTGGATGTGGGACGATGCGGCTTACCCGCCGCGCCAGGTGCAAGGCTTTTACAAGAAAGATGAACTGGAATTGCTGGTGCAGCGCCGCACCAGCCGCCGCAAGCTTGCCGACGCCATCATCAATGAAAACATCGTCGAGCGTTATTACCAGACCCGCGCCATACGCCGTGTGGGTGCCAGCTTCGAGAATGACAACCTGCGCAAATCTTTGCTGGTGATGGCCACGGGTGCCGGCAAGACGCGCACGGTCATTGCACTGGCTGATGTGTTGATGCGCTGCAACTGGGCGAAACGCATCCTTTTCCTCGCTGACCGCGTGGCGCTGGTGAATCAGGCCGTGAATGCCTTCAAGACGCATTTGCCGGATGCAGCACCTGTCAATCTGGTGACGGACAAGGCAACGGAAGGGCGCGTGTATGTCTCCACCTACCCGACAATGATGAACTTGATAGACGACGTGTGCAATGACACACGCCGCTTTGGTGTGGGGCATTTCGACCTCATCGTAATTGATGAAGCGCATCGTTCCGTGTATCAGAAGTACCGCGCCATTTTTGATTATTTCGATTCACTGCTGGTGGGGCTGACCGCCACGCCCAAGGATGAAATCGACCACAATACTTACGGCCTCTTCGATTTGGAAACCGGCGTTCCGACCGATGCCTATGATTTGGCGCAGGCGGTGGCGGATGGTCATCTGGTTCCAGCGGTTCCGGTTTCCGTACCGCTGAAATTCCTGCGCGAAGGCATCCAATACGACCAGCTTTCGGAAGCAGAAAAGGAAGAATGGGATGCACTGGAGTGGGATGAAGACGGCAATGTACCCGATGAAGTCAATGCCGAAGCCGTCAACAAGTGGCTGTTCAATGAAAGTACGGTGGACCAGGCACTGGAAACTCTGATGACCAAGGGCCAGAAAGTGGCAGGCGGTGACCGGCTGGGCAAGACCATCATCTTTGCGAAGAACAATGACCATGCTGATTACATCGCAAAACGCTTCGATGCCAATTACCCGCACTACAAAGGCCATTTTGCCCGTGTGGTGACGTATAAAACGGAATACGCACAAAGCCTTATCGACGATTTTTCAAAGAAGGGGTCGGCGCCCCACATCGCCATTTCGGTGGACATGCTGGATACCGGCATTGACGTGCCGGAAGTCGTCAACCTGGTGTTCTTCAAGGTAGTGCGTTCGCGCACCAAGTTCTGGCAAATGGTGGGGCGTGGCACGCGACTGTGCAAGGATTTGTTTGCGCCGGGCCAGGACAAGCAAAATTTCTACATCTTCGACTTCTGCCAGAACCTGGAATTCTTCAACCAGAACCCGGATTTCAAAGAAGGAGGGGGCACCGAGCCGCTGGGCACGCGCTTGTTCAAGGGCAGACTGCAACTCATCGCGGGGCTGGATGCCGTACTGAATACCGAACAGCAAACGGGTACTAAAGTCGAACAGGCGCATGAGGGATATGCCGACCATCTGACGGTGGCGCAGGTGCGCGAGGATACCGCCGGGTTGCTGCATCAGATTGTTGCGGCCATGAAGCTGGATAATTTCGTCGTGCGTCCGCAGCGCAAGCACGTTGAAAAATTCATGAAGGCCGATGCCTGGAAAAACCTGAGCAAGGGAGATGCCGAAGAACTGGCACATCATGTTGCCGACCTGCCCAGCGCATTGACGGACGATGACGAAGAAGCCAAGCGCTTCGACATGCTGGCCTTGCGCACGCAACTGGCGATTCTGCAAGCCAAACCGGATTGGAGCGGACTCAAGGAAAGAATTCAGGCGATTGCTAGCGCACTGGAAGAACAAACGGCCATTCCCGCCATTAAGGCGGAAATCGTGCTCATCCAGTCTATTGGTAGTGAGGAATGGTGGGAAGGCGTTACCGTGCCGATGCTGGAAAATGTTCGGCGCAGACTACGCGCACTCGTGAAGCTGATTCCCAAAGGCAAAAAAATAATTGTTTATACCAATTTTGAAGATGAACTCGGCGAAGGCGTAACCATCGACCTACCGCAAATTACGGCGGGGTTGAACATGGTGAAGTTCAAGGAAAAAGCACGTGCATTCTTGAGAGGGCGTGAGTCGCACCTCTCGCTGCAACGCTTGCGCCGCAATCAGCCGCTCACCCCTGCCGACCTGGAAGAACTGGAGAAGATGCTGAAGGACGCGGGTGGCTCGTCGGAGTTGATACAGCAGGCCAAAGAGCAAAGCAAAGGGCTGGGCTTGTTCATCCGCTCGCTGGTTGGCCTGGAGCGCGAAGCAGCCATGCAGGCACTCAGCGAATTCATCAGCGGCACCACTGCCACACCGAACCAGATTGAGTTCATCGAACTTATCGTGCAGCACCTGATGGAAAACGGCGTGATGGAACCGACGCGACTTTACGAATCGCCCTTCACCGACCTCAATTCACAAGGGCCGGAAGGTTTGTTCCCGTCAGCGAAAGTAGACCAGTTGGTGCGGGTGCTTGAAGAGATTTGGCAGAGGGCGATAGCTTAATGGTTTGAATACAGCGTCTAATAAGTCAGGGTAAGAAAGGAAATTTATTCCCTCCCTAAAAATATGAAGGAGAGTTTGTGGCTCGTATTAGAAAAATAGAAATCCGCAATTTCCGTTCAATTCAAGTGCTAAACTGGATTCCATCTGAAGGCATTAATTGCCTAATAGGGCCTGGTGATAGCGGTAAAACCACCATTCTAGATGCCATCGACTTATGCCTTGGTGCTCGCCGCAACATCTCATTTGGTGATACAGATTTTTTCAACCTTGATGTCACTCGCCCTATTGGCATCACGCTGACACTCGGCGCACTTCCAGACCAATTAAAAAACTTGGAGAGCTATGGGGATTTCCTGTGCGCTTTTGATGCCACGACAGGCAGCGTTGAGGAAGAGCCTCGTCACGGCTTTGAAACCGTCCTCGTTCTCAATTTGACTGTGTCAGGTGATTTGGAGCCAACTTGGTCTCTGGTATCTCGGCGAGCGCAGCAACAAGGGATAGAACGCAGTATCAACTGGAAAGACCGGATAAGCATCTCCCCAGCCCGGCTTGGCAACTATACGCATTCACACCTATCCTGGACAAGAGGGTCCGTACTTAATCGCCTCTCGGACGAACGCGCAAATTTGGGGCCAGAATTAGCACGCGCAGCACGCGAAGCACGTGCAAACTTTGGCAACCAAGCTGACGCCCAATTTACTGACGCATTGCAAACCGTTACTAATACTGCCGCTTCATTGGGGATTCCAATTGGCGGAAACGCCAAGGCCCTTCTTGATGCACACTCAGTATCAATCGGCGATGGAGCAATTACGCTTCACAGCGAAAACGGTATTCCTTTGCGCTCCTTGGGAACAGGGTCAACCAAGCTCTTGGTTGCAGGACTTCAGCGGGCTGCTGCTAATAGTGCATCGATTATTCTTGTGGATGAGTTGGAGCATGGACTCGAACCGCATCGGCTGATACGTCTCTTGGGTTCTTTGGGCGCAAAAGAAACCACCTCTCCGCTCCAAGTTTTCATGACAACTCATTCGCCTGTAGCAGTGCGAGAACTCAACGGCAAACAAGTTTTTGTTGTCCGAACCATAGCAGAAGGCCATCAAGTCCTGCGAGTCGGTACGGAAGATGATGTTCAAAGCACGATTCGCCTTGACCCCGAGGCCTTTCTGGCACGAACAGTTATCGTATGCGAAGGGGCTAGCGAAGTTGGGTTTGTTCGTGGTTTGGATGAATATTACGTTACGCAAGGACACCCCTCGCTCTGGGCAAAAGGCATAGCATACGTCAATGTAGGAGGCGGAAACCCTGATAAATGCTATGCGCGTGGTAACGCCCTTCTGAGTTTAGGTTATCGCGTAATGGTACTAGTCGATAATGATAAACCTGCCACTCAAGAAATCATTAACCGCTATGTGGGGGCCGGTGGTCACCATATTACATGGCGTGAAAATAGAGCTCTTGAAGACGAATTGTTTTTAAGTATGGATGACAAATCAGTTCAGTCCCTCCTACAGTACGCTATTGAATTGGTCGGGGAGGAATTGGTCAACAACCATATTCTCAGCAAGTCTACCGGTGAGGCAACTCTTGAATCTGTGTTCGCCGAAGCCAACTTAGTTGGCTTCACCAATGAAGCCCGTACATTATTGGGGAAGGCATCCAGAGTAGGCAAAAATGGAAATAGTGGTTGGTTTAAATCTGTTGGGAAATTCGAAGGTGTTGCTCGCGATATTGTCGGACCCAACTTACAAAACGCGGACCCTGCATTTCAGGCACTCGTGATGGACCTTTTGGGATGGGCCCATGCCACTTGAGCTCGACATCTTCGCTACTTCACGTGGAACGGTCACAGCACCAGCTGGGTGCGGAAAAACGCAGCTCATTACTGACACCCTCAAGCGCCATACAGCTAAAAAACCAGTTTTGGTTCTGACGCACACAAATGCAGGAGCCGGTGCATTACGTACACGGCTTCAGCGCGCTGATGTTACGAATTCAACTTACCGTGTCATGACCATTGACGGCTTCGCTATGCGCCTCACTGGCACCTTCCCTATGCGAAGCGGACTACCACCCAACATCCTCAATCTCGACAACCCCGGAAGGGATTACCCCACAATACGAGGCGCGGCTTGGCGTCTTCTTCAAGCAGGACATCTAAGTGACATATTGCAAGCAACCTACTCTCGTCTCATTGTTGATGAGTACCAAGATTGCTCACTTGAGCAACACGCTATCGTTGACTGGGCTGCGATGGTTTTGCCAACTTGCGTACTTGGGGACCCCATGCAGGCCATCTTCAATTTTCGCGGCAATCAACTTGTAGATTGGGATACCAATGTTCTGACTCAGTTCCCTGCCATTGGTGAACTACAAACTCCGTGGCGGTGGCGTAACGCGGGTACGGAGACACTTGGTCATTGGCTTCTTGACTGCAGACAAAAGCTAGCCGGAGGAAATGCGATTGACTTGCGAACAAGCCCTGATGAGGTAACCTGGGTTGAGCTCGCGGCAGGCACGGAAGAGAAACAGCGCATTGAAGCAGCGCGCACTAGGGCGCCTAATCGCGACGGCACAGTACTCGTCATTGGTGACAGCGTAAATGCTCAAGGACGTCACTTTATGGCAAGCAAAACCCCTGGGGCCGCTACTGTTGAACCTGTGGATTTAAAAGACCTAACCAACTTTAGCCAGGGCTTCGATGTTGTAGCAAACGATGCTCTAACTCGCCTTGTGAATTTTGCAGGTGAAACGATGACCAATGTTGGAGCCCCAGAGTTTCTTCGTCGCATAAATAGCATTAGACAAGGCACTGCCAGAAACCCGCCTAATTCAGCGGAGGTTGCTGCAATTACCTTTTCCGCCAATCCCAGCTTGGCCACGGCTCTCAATGTACTAAGGCAAATTTCAGAACAACAAAGCGTTCGCGTTTATAGACCTGCTATTCTGCGTAGTTGCATGGCTGCGATGCTGGCAGCTTCAGATGGTGGGCGCACATTTCACGCTGCGGCAATCCACGAACGGGAAAAACACAGGCATGCGGGTCGCCCGCTATCTCGCCGCTCTGTTGGTAGCACTCTCTTATTGAAGGGACTTGAGGCTGATGTGGCAGTAGTGCTTCATCCAGAAAGAATGAATGCAAAACACTTATACGTTGCCCTTACCAGAGGCGCTCGTCGAGTAGTAGTCTGTTCACCCACTCCTATACTTACCCCTAGATAAATTTGGCATGATGGTCAATGCCGCAGTTCCCAACCCATCTGTTTTTAAATTCCCCCGCATTATTTAAATCGGAATAGCGGGCATCTGAGCCGTCTGATTCATCCTCTCACCCCCCTCAAATCAGCAAGTGTAAGCGTGCATTTTAATTAATCGTGCGACAACATCAAATCGCGCTCCGATAATAGCAAGTGTAATGTAACATATTGAATTATAAGGGTTTATTGACAAACCTTGATTTTTCAACGAGAATACAAAGCCCAAAATTTAAGCATTACCAAAAAGTAATTTATTTATACTTTTGACAACCATTGAGGTGCGTTTATGACTGTATGGGCCGTATCATCAATTACCGAAACACCAGAAATCGTATTAACGAGCTGGCTTATTGCGGAAACCGATAAAAATGAGCGGCATTTTGTCGGCTATAACCTGACCGCAGGTGAGGGTCGGGTCAGCTCTGCCATCATGAAATTCGACCATGTCAAAAAAATGGGCATTACCCAAAGTGGGCGCGTTTACCACCTGAAAGGCAACCCAGGACAAAATGCGGACGCAATGCATACGTGGAACACTTGGCGCGCCATCAACAATGTTCAAAGCTGGAGCGACGTGACCGCCCAGGCTCTTGCAGAACCTACTAACGAGTAGAAGTCAATTTGCAATCAAGGAGCAACGATGGCAAATCGACGCGTAATGACGGAGGAAAAAATCCGGCAGCTTCAAAAAGAAGGTCGCGGCAAAGGTACGCTCGACCAGTATCTTCCCTGGATTTTGGCGAATGAGTTTTCATCGAAGGGCAACACTCACCGAATCTTCGGCCATAAAACAGGGCGGGTCCATGACCTGTTCTCTAATGTCGAACGCAATCTCTTCATGCTTCTCGAGTTTACGCCGGACGTCATCGACATCCGGGAGCAATATCCATTAACACGCGAGGACACCGTCTCGCTCGCAGCAGAAATGGGCATAAAACACCCAACCTATCCACAAACAAAGATTCCGACAGTCATGACCTGTGATTTTCTGGTTACGCGCCTCCGAAACGACAAAGAAACAATAGAGGCTTTCAATTGCAAACGCGCTGAAGACGCTAATGACCTGAGGGCCATCGAAAAGCTGGAAATTCAGCGGCGTTATTTTAATGGGTGCGGAATTGCTCACCATTTGGTATTCCACTCTATGCTTCCTGAAAACAAAATCAAAAATATCAAATGGATACGCTCCGCTGTCATCAAGCCTGGCGAAATTGAGCCCTACCCAAACTATTTTAAAGAGCATTGCTCAAGATTTTCGTATGAACTGTCCCGAACATCTTCATCTTTATCGCTAGCGGCGTATTGTCAAAACTACGACGAACGGACTGGAGCACAACTAGGCACCGGGCTAAGGGTCATACGCATGCTTTTATTAAGCCAGGAGATTGTGACCAACATGACTGAACCTGACCTGCCAAACGCGCCTATCGGGATTTTCATCCGCAGAGGCAGGAACGAACTGCGTTCAGTTGGAGGAAATTGAAATGCAACCCATTCTTCTCAACGATGTCCTGGAAACAGACAACGCCGATGTGCTGTTCCGAGTAATACGCATTGACGTTAGAAAAAACAAAATATGGCTGTTCAACGTTCTCGATGAAAAAGGACTCCCTAAAGCCTTTTCCTATAGCGAGGTTGAAGGAAGTCTTCATAAAGGCTACATCAAGCGGAAGTCTGGAACAGGGAAATTTCTCGCCCTGAAGCTCAGCAAAACCGAGCAGGCATATTGCAAATTGATATTTTCCAGAATCGAACCGATTCTGAACGACGAAGCAATCCTTGAACGCGAGACACGAGAAAAATTAATCAAACAAAGAGCCGCAGAGATTGGCTGCTCACCCCAAACAATACGCAGCGACTTTCGCAAATGGTGGAAAAACGGTCAGACGCTCAACGCACTCAAGCCTGATTTCAGTAAGCGCGGTAGCGTTGCTGGTGATACAGCCGGCAGAGGGCGGCCTCCAAAATATCTCCAGCGCGTCATTTTCCAAATGTCAGAGAAAGACAGGGACATCATCGCCCGACACATCAAGTCGAATTACTTAAAAGACAGAGTCACGAAACTGAGTGATTGCTACCAAACCATACTCAATGAGCATTACAGTTATTTCGACAATGAAGGTCAACGAATTCTGAAACCATTGGGAGAATATCCAAGCGAACAACAGTTTCGCTATTACGCAAGTAAGTTACTCTCCAAGCAAGCCATTATCCGAAGCAAGAAAGGAAGCAAGGAATATGAGCTCAATTTTGCCGAGAAGCTTGGAAGCTTCAGAGATAGCACTTACGCTGTTGGCGAAGTGTATGAAATAGATGCAACCATTGCTGACCTTTGGATTGTTTCCCTTCTTAACAGACTCGCAATCATCGGCAAGGCAACCCTATACTTAATCGTTGACAGGAAGAGCACGCTAATCGTCGGCTTTTACGTGGGATTTGAAAACCCATCGTGGCCAGCCGCACAATTCGCCATTATGTCTGTCTCAGAAAGCAAGGAAAAACTTTGCAGACGATACGGAGTCGACTATGACCCTACGGACTGGCCAGCAGATGGTATACAACCGCAGAATTACCATGCGGACCGTGGGTCAGAGTTTACCGGGCACAACAGCACCCAACTCGCCGAGAATCTCAACATAGAAATCACCAATTTGTCACCAGGCCGTGCTAGGCATAAGCCTTTCGTTGAATGCAGCTTCAAGTTGCTACACGCAACACTGGCTAACGAAGTCAAAGGCTACCAGCCGCCCGCTGAAGCGCAGAAACGGCAAGGTAAGGATTATTCAGAAGATGCCATACACAACCTGGATGAACTTACGCGGATAATTTTGCTTGGAATCATCAAGCACAACCGAACTCCACTTAATGATTATATTTGGGAAGGCGAGCATATCTTAAATGGCATACAACCTACCCCAATTAACATCTGGAATACCAGCATTCGCGAACGTGCAGGCATATTGGCGCGCATTCCTTCTGAGCAAGTCAGATTTGCACTTTTACCTCGTATGAACGCCACGGTCACACCGAGAGGAATCCGAATAGGGGCGTGTTTTTACTCGTGCAAAGAAGCCATCGAGCGCGAATGGTTTATCGCAGCTAGGCGTAATTTTTTCGAAATTGAGGTTAGATATGACCGCAATCTTGTCAACGACATTTATATTGAGGATGACAGAAACCCAAGCAATTTTTTTGAAGCTACGCTAACTGATGCATGCGAACAGTATCGTGGACTATCTTTCGCTGAAGCTGAAGCTTTGAGCTTTACCAGAGAATCCCTCAGGCTAGAAGGCATGCACATCAAGCGTCAAAACAATCTGGATTTCCACGAGGCTATTAGTCCCATCGTCAAAAAGGCCCAGGCAGAAGCAAAAGCCGCGGCAAGAGGCAAGACGAAACCTCGCACAACATCAAAGAAAAATGTCGTTAAAAATCGTAACGATGAAAAACGCCGGGAACGCCAACAGAAAGCCAGAGATTTTTCTGATGAGTCATCACACAGACAATCAGCAGAAGTATATGACATAAGCAACAAAAAGTTAACGCAGCCATCTGAACCCAACGCAAAGCAAAAAACCAGTGCGCTCTCAGAAAATGAAAAAGCGCGCCGCAAAAAACTTCAGGATATGCTGGATGGAAAATAACCTAGAGAATTTTGCCCCTGAATTCCTTGAAGCCGAATACAAAGAACAGCGTATTCCGCAATATCAAGGCAATCCACTCATCGAAGCGCTACCGCCCTCCCTCGAGGATACGCAATGGCTTGAGACACTTTTCTCAGTACCAGCGTTTCGCGAAGAACAAAGGCAATGGTCTGCAAATGAACGCATTCAGCTCATTGCACAATTGTCAGATTTCATGGTGCCTCTTTCCAGGCACTTTGAACTAGCACAAAAACTTGATGCTTTAATACGCCAAGGGTATGTAGGACGAATCCCGCGCTCAGCCCAATCACACCGCGTTTTTGTAAAACTGCACGAGATGTCCCAAAACAGGACGACCTTCAAAAAATCTTCATCGACAGCACAGCTTTCCAGTTCTCTCATTGGCCTTTCAGGCATGGGGAAAACAACGACGGTCAAGCGTGCGCTTTCCTACATGCCAGAAGTTATATACCACCCAAGGTATGGGATTTATCAAATCCCGTATCTGCACATCGAAACGCCGTATGACGGTGCCAGCGTCAAAGGCATCGCTCATTCCATCTTCAGAAAAGTAGACCAGCTTTTGCCAGCCGCGAATTACACAGAGCGCTATCTTGACAGTCGCATTGGCGCTGAAACATTGATGAACCATGCGGCGCGAATACTTCATGCACATTGCGTAGGGCTGCTAGTTGTAGACGAAATCCAGAACCTGGAAAACTCTCGCAAAAATCGGGATGCACTTATGAGCCTGCTTGTGTCCGCATCAAACGAGCTGGGTGTCCCGATATTTTTTATCGGCACAAACAAAGCCTCTAACCTCCTGTCTTTAAATTTCCGCCAGGCTCGTCGTTCCATTGGCCAAAGCTGGGGGGCTTTAAAAAAGGGAACCCATAACGCACCTGACGAATGGGAATATTTCGTCTCTGCGTTGTGGAGGTTCCAGTGGATAAGAACACCTGCTGACAAGTCGCCGTTTCTTACGGATATGCTATACCACCACTCCCAAGGCATCGTCGATATCGCCATCAAGCTGTTCGCGGCTACCCAAGTCCGCGCCATACTTGAGGGGGGTTCTGAAACCATCACAGCAGAACTCATTGCGCGAGTGGCAAAAACAGAACTCGCAATGGTCGAACCCATGATTGAAGCACTTCGTTTAAATGATATACATGCACTGATGAGATTTGACGATATCGCACCAATAAATCTCAGTGAAGTCATACAAAATATTGAATTAAGATTTGCCGGGCGCAAAGTCCCGGGAGCCAACATCACGCCAGAGGACGCCTTGTTTGTTCCGACATGTGCTTCAGCACTGGAAACCCTTGGCTTCAAAGCAGATGACGCCGAAAACATGGCTGAAATTGCCGCTCGTGATGGCGCAAAAAATGCCCTTGAGGGCGTCAAAAAGGCACTGACCAAGTCAACTTCAGGCACCAAGACAAAATCCGTTAAAGGCAAAAATGCACCCAGACCGCCAGAAGAATATCCCCCAGGTGATTACCGGAACGGTTTGTTGAAGTCTGACCAGGAGAGCGCGTTGGAGCGCATGAAATCCTTAGGGATGCTGCCAGACCTTGAAAAGATTTTGCCTGTGTGACCCGGCACTACTATTTCCCAAGACCGTATCCAAACGAGCTTGTCGGCAGCCTGCTACTGCGAGCGAGCCTCCATCACGGCGTATCAATTAATCAGCTGGCGCGCCGTCTGTCGCAAAACATTCGAACCCGCCTGCCATTGTTGGCGATGTCAGGGTTGCGTGAAATTAGCCTTGCCAGCGATATCGATGCCTTACAACTCCTTTGGGACCACACGCCTTTTCCTTATGTGACCGCCTATATGAGCAGCGCTGATACACAACGAATGGCTCAAGCCATTCTGGGACATAACTCTGATGACATTCGGCCATTTAAGGCATCGACATGGCTTGACCCTCTTGCTCCCAGATATTGCGTTCAATGCGTAATCGAAGACCAGCAGCATTTTGGGGAAACATATTGGCACCGGGAGCACAATCTCCCATTTGTCGTTGTATGCCCTCACCACAACTTACCCTTGCATGTCATTTACTTGAGTGACCGCAGGATTGCAAGGCGCCAGGGCATCACCAAACACCCGCCTAAGCAAGACATCGGGCAATCCATGAATACTCACGCTGCCAATATACTGGCCCCCGCCATCGCCGAAATCAGCCATAAAGCACTTGTGAGGCGCTTCAGGGCGCATCCACGAGAATGGCTGCAGCAACACCGCCGTAAAGCCTTGCATATCGGCCTAATCATCGAAGGCTCCCGAATTTCTCTGCACCTGTTTGCTGAGTTATTAAGGGAAGCTCTTGGCGCTGATTTCCTGAGAATGGGCAAGCTGGATTTTGAGCCAAGCACCCGGGCATGGCCCGCTGCACTGGTTCGAGATGCAAATGACGCCTCTTTCTCGCCGTCGAAGCACATCATGCTCAAAGCTTTTATGGAAGCGGTGAATAATGGTGCGGTCCAACAACCATATCCCTTGGCAAAACTTTCTATTGCCAAACCGTTCCCCTCGTTAGACGATGAACTTCGGGAGAGAATTTTTGATGCCGTCAGAAGCGTGGGCATTTCAAATTCGCCGATGGACATCCCCACACTGCTAAAGCAACTGGGTGTCTGGCACTTATTTCTGCGACATCGCGAAAAACTGCCAAGAACCTGTTTGGCGCTAAAGCAACTTCAGGGAAACCCAATGCAGCAACGCCAATGGTCATTACCATTTTGATTGGCCCCTTCTCTCGACCATTATTTCTGATTACTTGAATACCTGTTTCCTCAAGCTTTGCTTGGCCAAGGTTACTACGCAGTTGACCCCAAACGCATCATGTCACTTGAAAGTACTCACACAAGAGTGCTCCGCCCTAAAAGAGCCCCTACAGCTTAGGGAGTTTTGTTGGTGTTAAAGAAACCAGATGCCATTGAATAGCTCTACTTTTCGACAAAAAAGCGGAGTATTTGGCATAAATTCGACATTTTGCAAGAAAACTTGGCAGTAAAAAGCCTGTTTTTCGACAAATAAGATTAAAGCCATTAACTACTAGCTTGAAGATTCCAAACATTAACCGGTTTCCCGATGGCTGACGCACCCATACTTTGCAATTTCCTTCTCTTTAGGCTCTGCCTCCGAAAAAATGGAACGGCGGTTCCTATACGTCCTTGTTTACTCAAAGGGACGTGTATAAATGCGCTGGATAGAGAAAGTGTTATGGAATGGAAGCTGTTATCAAATCAAAGCCATTACGCCGAAAGGCTGCCGAGAAGAACTCGACGTAAACGCGCTAAACGAGCTTGCCACCAAATCGGTCATCGCAGATGCCAAGCGCATCAAGGTTTGCTCCAACTTCAATTCTTGGTCCAAGGTACCTGCCGACTTTTACCTTTCGGGGATGCGCTATCCCAAGCAGACCGTATGCGGGCAAGACGTCTATGCTTTTGAAACTCTCGGAAAGCAATTCATTGTGCCAGCTGCGGTATTAATGAAAGCCGTCTTCAAGCCCATCAATGGATTAGCGAAACATTTATTCAGCCCGCAAGGTCTTGATAACCTTATGGTCACCAACATTAAGGGCAGAGAATGCGGCGTCGGTTTTTTTGGTTATCCGATGCGCGAGCTTGGCACTAACACCAAACGTTTACCTTCCGTGCTTGCCGCTTTATCGTGGATGTATTCTTTTCCATCAGCTCACCGGATGTGGAACAGCGTGCTTGAGAATGCACGTAGGGGGAAACTGTCCATGAGTCTCCCCGAAGGCATTGTCTCGATGGTCATGCAAACACTTCTACGCAAGGGCAAGTATCTTGTAGTCGATATCACCATCACTTGTGTTGAAACTATTGAGGCACCCTATGACTTTGCATCAAGCCACACTGGTCTCATCGAATACCATAAAGCGGCACAAACGGTAAGAGGCGCCCCCATCGCCCTAAAAGAAAATGAACTCTCGCATCGTGATGGCATCTGGAGTTTGTCTGATGCGGAATGGTCTGCCGTAGAGCCTATCGTTTCAAAAGGCAAAATGCGGCACAGCTTGCGGGAAATAATCGATTGCATCCTTATAAAACTGGGCACTGGCACACCTTGGAATGCCATGAATTTTGACAACGTTAAAAAACCAAACGTTATCTGGTGCCACAAAGAAATGCGCGAAGATGGAAGATGGTGTGCCTTGGTTAAAGCGATAACGGACACGAGAACCATGCTTTCTAGACGCTGAAGCAGCATTACCGCAATAGTGACACTTTATCGAGCTTTATGAATTTTCCATAATTATTGAATTCCATAAAACTCAATAATTTCTCAAACCTCCCACACTTTTGCACAGCAAAACGGCCATGCCCTCGTGCGACGGTTGACTGCAATTCGGCCAAAGCGGAAGTTCACGTAGCGAACGATAACAGTCGGGAATAAAGCAAATAGCAGACTCTGAATCCTCGCCGAATTAAACTTGGGAGTGAGTCAGTCGTATTAAACAAATACGCCGCACTTCATTAGTGCCTTATCCGCATCTTCGGTAATGTCATCCATGATACTTTCAAGGTGTTCAGAATCGACATCATTAAATTTCGCAAGGATTGCTGGATACAGTTGAATAAGGCATAAGATACATAGTCGGCATAGATTTTCAGCTTTACTGGCGATTAGGCGAACATTATCGTGGCGTGGTGAATAATCTCCATGAAGCAAGGCAGAGCGGGTTTTATAAACCTCTAAAGCATCGCCGTGCACTTTATCATCAGTGTCGCAGCCGAAGGCTTTACAAACCGCTTTCAGTCGATTGGCAAATCGCATTTTCTGGCCCTTCTTGAACTTCCCAAAAATCAGGCGTTCAATTCCAGACGTATATTTGATAATTTGGGACGTGAATTCAGGCTCTGTTGCCGCATCACCGAACCAATGAATTCCGTCCAACACTCGCTGATGTAAATGAAAAACTGTTTGCGGGTTTGCTAAAACGGAGATTGCTGAACCAAGCAGGTTTAGCTCATAACCATCGATTTGCATCAATCCATCATGCCAGTTTGAGAATCCGACCGGCCCGATACTCCTTGAACTAATACGTACCCCCAATATTCCTGATTCATCAATCCACATATCGGCCGTTCTTAGCGCATCTCCTCTGGAACGAGCTAAACGTATTCGTTCAGCATTTCTTGCGCCAAGCAATATCCGAATAACGTGTAAAGCGGCATCGATGGTTCTGGCAGCACATACATCGGATGTGACTTTGTCGCATTTTTTAATTTCCACCTGCGCCACCCATGGATAGGAACGATATGTCTTTAAAGCTTGCGCATAAAGCCCCCTGACATATTTTCTAGCGTGAATTTCAATTTCTTGGGGATTTGTAGATTTATGATTTCTTGCCTGGTGTTCTATGGATTTTTCAATATGTGATGCAATTGATTCTTCTACGCTCGAACGAATTTTGAGCCTATTTTTGCGAATAAATATTGGGCTGCGCGTAAATATGACTGGCCCAACTTGGAATTCGTCAGGGCTTCCATTATAGAAAAGCACGCATGAATAGAGATGCTGTGTAGTCCCGAGTGACCCCTTCAATTTTTCTGTAACTTCAGAAAGAATGTCTTCTGTTGAATTTGAATTCAAGAGTATCTTGTCATGCAAGATACGGCGAACATATGTTTCTCTTATGATTTTCCTGACGTTATCGAGGTCAACGCGTTTATCAAGTTCAGGCGCGTACTCAATAAGTGTGTTTGCTAGATTATCGAATTTTTTCCACGCGATATGCCCACAAAAAATAGAACCTTTTCCTTCTGGATGGGGAAGGGAACAGAAATGGTCACTAGGATTCGCTCTAAAATGACGCATAAAATTTTCCGGCGTCATTTTTCCAAAGCGGACAATTTGTTTACCTATGGCCTCAAAGTCGCGAAAAGATTTAGCGACAACCTTTCTGCGTACAGAAGCAGTATTGGATAGTGCTGCACTCATGTATTTCACCCTTGGCTCGGCAATCTAATTAATGTGTAACTGACCCGCCGTCCAAGTTTAATACGGCGAGGCTTCAGAGTCTGCTATTTGCATTATTCCCGACTGTTACCACTCGCCACGTGAACTTCCGCTTTGGCCGAGGATTTGCCATTTGGATTTCACTGGCTGTAGTTCGGCCAAACCAGACGCTCGGTTGATTCATTGCGTGTGGCTGCTATCAGCTAATTGCAGATTCTAAATCCTCACCGTACTAATCTCGGGGAGCAGGTCAATATGTCCGGTAAATAGGAGGAGGCCGTGTAGATAGGGTGAAACACAAAACTGGCAAGGACCGAGTTTCCTAGGCCGTTGAGGCTCCCCGTAAGGTAGACAGCTCTGCTGTGGTGGAGCAGCTCAGTCCGCAAGTTTTATGCCGTTTTATGAAAATCCAATAATTATGGAAATTCCATAATTATGGAAATTCCATAAAACTTCATAAGAAAAATAAAATTCCACTCTGACAACAACGTAATCTGACTGAGGCAAACAAAATGCCCACCCATCGCTCAATGGATTGGTTTTGTCTTTACATGCTTCATTGTCACACTGACAAATCTTTACATCCCAGCTCAATTAAATTTACAAAATTCAGGCATGCGTTTTGAGCTTTTAGCTCAACTTTCAATTGAAAAGAAAAATGGCGAGGCAGGCTCTACAGAGGGAATCCAGCTCGGCTTTCATTTAAGCGTGACCACGCCCTTCCCTAAAAGATAGGGCGTTTTCGTGTATCTCACGCATCCACTGTCCTTTATGCAAGTGCTGTGCCACTTGCACCTCACCAATTTGGGGCGGCACGAATATTGCAAAAAGAAAATCAAAAGCGGCGTTTCATACCACGACACAGCCAAACAAGGCAGGAGCAGGAATATGTCACCCAAAGACGATGAAAACCTCGGTACATCACCCTCATCATCCGAAATCGGGAAATCTCCCGCGCAGGGAACAGATGAAGCGTTGCGCACTATCTATGAGGTGAGCAAATTATTGAGCGCGTCCCTGGACATCAACAAAGTATTCCGCGCGCTCTTAAATCTCCTGAGCGTCAACCTGGGTATCTGGCGCGGCATGGTTTGCCTGGAAGGTGAGAATGGGCAATTGCGATTGATGGGCAGTACCGGCATTCCGGCAGAACATTTGCGCGACGTGCGTTACGAAATCGGCGAAGGCATCACCGGCAGAGTCTTTAAAACAGGTGCACCCGCAGTTATCCCGGACATTTCCGGAGAACCGCTTTTTATCAGCAAGCTGGGGTCCGTGGAAGAATCGGGCGGAAAAAACGTTGCTTATATCGGCGTACCGATCAAGGCAAATCACTCCACCATCGGTGTACTGTCGATCATGCGCGTCATCACCGATCACACCAAAAATGCATTCGATAAAGATGTGCGCCTGCTCACAATGATCGCCAACCTGATTGGACAAACCGTGCGCTTTAACAGAAGCATCATTGCAGAGCGAGCGCAACTGCTTGAAGAAAAGCAAATTCTCGTCAAGGCACTCAAGCGCAAGTACAGTCTCGAAAACGTCATTGGCTACTCCAAACCCATGCAGGAAGTGTTCGCGGAGGTGTACCAATCTGCACCGGGGAAATCCACTGTGCTGCTGCGGGGCGAAAGCGGCACCGGCAAGGAAGTGATTGCCCGCGCCATTCACTTTCTCAGCCCGCGCAAGGATGGCCCCTTCATCAAGGTCAACTGCGCTGCGCTCTCGGAAACCCTACTGGAATCCGAACTCTTCGGACATGAAAAAGGGGCGTTCACCGGCGCGCACGCCGAACGCAAAGGACGCTTCGAACTCGCGAATGGCGGCACCCTGTTTCTCGATGAAATCGGTGACATTTCCCCCGCCTTTCAAGTCAAACTCCTGCGCGTGCTGCAAGAACGCGAATTCGAACGTGTGGGCGGGTCAAAGCCGATCAAGGTGAATGTGCGGCTGATTACCGCCACCAACCGCAATTTGGAAGAGGCGGTGACGAACGGCAGCTTCCGCGCCGACCTGTATTACCGCATCAACGTCTTCAGCATTTTCATTCCGCCGCTACGTGATAGAAGAGAGGACATTCCTTTCCTGGTTGAGCACTTCCTCGATGTCTTCAATCGGGAAAACCGCAAGCAGCTCCGCATTTCGCCAGAAGCGATGAAACAATTCATGCAATGCAGTTGGCCCGGCAACGTACGTGAACTGGAAAATTGCATCGAACGCTCCGCCACCATGACGAGCGGCGATGTCATTCAGGATGTACACGTGCTCTGCCAGCAAAACAGATGTATGGGGAAGATTTTGCACTTTCACTTGCCTAATAAAGAAAGCAGTGAACATGTTGCGTCAGCAAACGAAACCATTATTCCCATCAAGGAAATCCCGCAGGAAAAACCGGCAGAAAATCCCGGCAATGTGCCGGCAAGCGCGTCAGCTGCCTTGCCAGCCCCCCCCGCCACCATGAACGAGCGGGACAAGCTCATCTGGGCAATGGAGCAATGCGGCTGGGTGCAAGCGAAGGCTGCACGCCTGCTGAATCTCACGCCACGACAAATCGCTTACGCGCTGACGAAGCACAATATTGAAGTGAAAAAGTTTTGATGCGTTATCGATCTCTGGTTTTGTCGTATTCCCGACAATTTGCCGATAACCCGCCAAAAACATCCGAACGCTTCAGACACACAAAGCCGACAACAGACTGATTTTCAAAAGAAAATTTATCTGGCACGAATCTCGCTAATCCATCGGTGTAAACACACCAATGATTTTTGCATTAACCCGCGCAAAGACTGCAATAAGGGGAATGATTCATGCAGACACACAAAACTTTCATCCTGCAACCTGCATCGCCCACCCCCGCGTCCGGCTGCGCCGGTGGACTCAGAAGTTCCTGCGCATCTGGCGGCAGCGACAATGCCCAGGAAAACTTCTCGCCAGAGATTTGGGACAAGATCAAAAATCACCCGTGCTACAACGAAGGCGCGCACCAACACTTTGCACGCATGCACGTTGCCGTTGCACCGGCATGCAATATCCAATGCAACTACTGCAATCGCAAATTCGATTGTTCCAACGAATCACGTCCCGGCGTGGTGAGCGAAAAACTCACGCCTGAACAAGCCGCCAAAAAAGTACTGGCCGTGGCCAGCAAAATTCCGCAAATGAGTGTCGTCGGCATTGCGGGTCCCGGCGATGCACTCGCCAATGGTGACAAGACTTTTGACACCTTCGAGATGATTGCCGCCGCAGCGCCGCACATCAAACTTTGCCTTTCCACCAACGGCTTGTTGCTGCCTGAGCATGTGGACAGAATACAAGCACTCAACATTGAGCACGTTACCATCACAATCAATATGGTTGATCCTGAAATCGGCCAACATATTTATCCGTGGATCTTTTACAAAAACCGCCGTTGGACCGGGATTGAAGCATCACGCATCCTGCACGAACAACAAATGAAAGGATTGGAAATGCTGGCCGCGCGCGGCGTGCTCTGCAAAGTCAATTCCGTCATGATCCCCGGCATCAACGACGAACACCTCGTTGAAGTGAACAAGGCCGTGAAAGCCAGAGGCGCATTCATCCACAACATCATGCCGCTCATCTCCGCACCAGAACATGGCACCGTTTTTGGACTGCAAGGCATCCCCAGCCCCAGCGCGCAAGCACTCAAAAACCTGCAAGATCAATGCGAAGGCAACATGAAAGTGATGCGTCACTGTCGTCAATGTCGTGCCGATGCCGTCGGCATGCTGGGCGAAGATCGCAATGCCGAATTCACGCAGGAAAAGGTCGACACGATGGAAATCTCATACGATGCATCTGTTCACCTGGACTACCTGAAGCGCGTGGAAGCACGCCGTCAAGGCAGCGCCGCACAAGCACTTTCCGCGCTCTCGGAAATCACTTCCGGAAATGAAGACATCTCTATCTTGGTTGCAGTAACCAGCAAAGGGGATGGAAAAATCAGCCAGCACTTTGGTCATGCCAAGGAATTCCAGATTTTCGAAGCTTCCGCGAAAGGTGCAAAATTCATCGGCCATCGCCGTGTGGATCTGTATTGCCAAGGCGGTTACGATAATGAAGAAGTGCTGCCCAACATCTTGCGCGCCCTCAACGACTGCCACGCCGTGCTGGCCGCGAAAATCGGCGCTTGCCCCCAACATGAATTGAAAGCATCAGGCATTGATCCCGTCGATAGCCTTGCTTTCGAATATATCGAGGCAGGCGTGCTCGGCTATTTCAAAACCTACCTTGCCAAAATTGCCAGCGGCGAAATCGCGCATACGCCTCGCGGTGATGCGCAAATACGGCAAGGTGCGTTTGTATCGGCGGCATAAAGCGAAGCGGAGGAATCATGCCATACAAAATTAACGAAGCCTTGTGTGCCGGTTGTTCGGCATGTGAACTTGCCTGCCCAAACAATGCCATTCGCGAAAAGGCCGGCATCTTCATGATCAACCCGAAGAAATGCACGGAATGCGTCGGGCACTTCGATGAGCCGCAATGTGTCGCAACCTGTCCCGGGAAAAACACCATCGTCATCGACGACTCTCTCCCGCGTTATCAGGCCTGAATCATTAGAGGAGGACTGCCATGAAAATCGCACGCGACAGCGACATCATCGAAATCGACAGGCCGCCACATTTTGAATATGGCGAAAAGGTGCGCTGCCGAATCAACATAAAAAACGACGGCACATTTCCCGGAAAAGAAATCGGCGAAGTGCTGGTCAAAAAAGGGGCTGTTGGCTACGTCGCCAGCATTGGCACTTTTTTGCAGCAGTTTTACATCTATGGCGTGGAATATGTGGAACACGGCTATCGCGTCGGCATGAAACGACGAGAGCTCGAATCGCTTGACTATATCGACTAGAAAACCATGGCAATGATTTCACCTGTCACTTTTACGCCACTCACGCCTGCACTTCACATCACAGGCGCGCAGCCCAATGAATTTGACTTGCGGCGCTTGAAGCGCATGCTGGAAAAGCGAGAGCGCTATCGCTATGTCACCGTCAGCATCACACCGACGCCTAACGGCTATCACATTACCAGCCCGTGCTGCTCGCGTTCCATATCGCCTGATGGGAAAGCCATTGACATTGCCCTGATCGAATACGACGAACCCTCATTGACCTGGAAGCTTTATGGCATGAACCACTCGGCAAAACAATGGCATCTACAACGTTGTGCAGAAGCGCTCCGACCCTTGGTGGAATATCTCATTACCGATCCGCACAAGGTTTTTTGGCAATGACGTAAACATTATGGAAACTCTGAAAACCGTTGCAAGCAATTAGGATTCCGAAAACGAAGTTTCGGTGAAGGCTAACGTGAGTAAAACGAACGTTAAACGAAGCGGCCGGAGCCAACACCGCGGGGGTTGCAAACTCGGAAGCCATCCGAACGCACAGCAGGTTAGTCAGAGTTTCCGGCGACTCATGGAGAAAATATGAAAGTAATGATCAGAAAAAACCGCGCGGGCGCACTCTCTGTATATGTGGCGAAAAAGGATTTGGAAGAACCCATCGTCTCGATGGAAAAACCCGGCATGTGGGGAGGTGTCGTCACACTGTCCAACGGCTGGCAACTGGAATTGCCGACAATGACAGAAGACACTGCTCTCCCGATCACCGTTGAAGCCAGAAAGCTTGCCTGATGTAGCAAAGTCCTCCGATGCCAGAGCACTGCGAAAGTGGCGCCTTACGGCCGCCATCACCGGCGGCTTTTTTTACTTCCTGCAAGGCCTGTATACAAGAATAATGTAGCAAAAATGTTGAAGCGGCCAACAAAATGCCGAGAGACGCGTCTGACGTTTGTTGGCCACCTTGAGGTTGTCCAGTATCAAGCTCCCGTATAACCATTACGCTGTGCATTGGCAACACAATCAGCGCGATTAACATAACCTTGGGTCGATGCGCCGACAATATTTCCGTTAAGAGCCGTTCTGGTCCAGCGCGACTCACCTTGAGCGTCTTTGTAAAATTCCCATTTATCACTCGCGATATTGCTGTTGGTTGGTCCTGGCATGGTGACTCTCCTGTTGTACTTCGGTTGAGGAAACGAATGCAGATAACGGATAAGTTTGCACGTAAAACAAGTTGGCACTGCGCAACTTTATCGCGCAACGTTCAGTGGCCGAAAGGAGCGCGCTTGACCGCTAGTGAGGGGTTTTGATAATTGTACGAAAACTGGTTTGTGGATTTATGCGACAAACTGCTTCCCGATGCTTTAGCTTCATTCGCGAACCTTAACACCTTGCAGACCACAAAACGGGAACGATGAGGCGTAGCTCGGCTTTTTCTGAAAATGAATTGATATCGAGTAAATCGATTGGATATAACTCAGACTGCGGGATTACTGATGCTTTCAATCTGACGCTTCACAGACATGGGGTCATCTATGCGTGTGTAAACGACATCGCTGATGCCGCGCCCCGTCACCTTCACCGTGCCGAAGCCGAAGATTCTCCCCCAAACGCCTTGGTTGATCTCAACCGTTTCTATCGAGGTGAGCTTCATTTCATCAGTCCTTCGACTAATGATGCCCTTCTTCAAAATAACGCGTTTGTTTGTGACGCCTTGCTCTATGGATCGCAGTCGCAAGAATTGATAGAGCGCGATGAACCAGGTCACACCCCAGCCTGCAAGGCCAAAGATCAGCCCAACATACTTCGGCCCCCATGCAGACTTGATGAGCCAGGTTAACCCAAGGATTACAAGACCCAAGAGCAACCAAATATACGTTGGCACCCAGGCAAACCAGTGAGGTTTGAACATACCCTCAACCTTCTCTCCCGTTGAAAGTGACTCTTCGATGTATGACATGTTATCTCCCATGAGTTCTATATAGATCTCGACAGGTCATAGTAACACCGGAAGCCTACCCTTCATGAATGCGCATGTCTACTTGCTTTACAGCACCAAGGCCAGCTTTGCTTTTTCTGGAAATTAATTGATGCTGATCTGTGAACTGTTGTCGATCGACATCAATCCAAGCGCTCCATTCGAATGCGTTGCAGATTTTCTTCCTCCAGCCGCGCCAGCTCAATTTCCCATATCACGGCATCGACATCCACTGGTTCTGTCGGCGCAGCAACTTTCCCTGTAAGCGGCGTGTCGGGCGTAAGCAAGCCCGCATCGTACAAGCCCCATATTTCCTTGCCATACTCACTGTTTTGGAGTTCATGTGCAAAGGTGCCGAAGAAATTCGCCAAGTTGGTTACGTCTCGTTCCAGCATGGACGCTGCCACGCTACTGCTGGCCGCATCGATTGCCTGCGGCAAATCGATAATCACGGGGCCATGTTTATCGATCAGAATGTTGAACTCGGACAGGTCGCCATGAATGACGCCTGCACAAAGCATCAACACCACTTGCTTTAATAACATTCCGTGAAATTTCAACGCCAGCTCGTGATTCAATTCCACATCGTTCAAACGTGGCGCCGCGTTGCCACTGGCATCGGTCACCAGTTCCATCAACAATACGCCCTCAAAGCAGATATAAGGCTTGGGCACGCGCACGCCGGCAGCCGCCAATCGATACAAGGCATCTACTTCAGCGTTTTGCCAAACTTCTTCAGCCATCTTGCGACCGTAACGAGTGCCTTTATTCATGGCTCGCGCCTGTCTGCTATTTTTTACTCGCCGACCTTCCTGATACGCTACGGCCTGATGAAAGCTGCGTCGCATCGCTTCCTTGTACACCTTGGCACAACGGATTTCTTCTCCACAACGCACGACATAGACAGTTGCTTCTTTTCCGCTCATCAGTTGACGCATGACTTCGTCGATTAGACCTTCTTCAACTAAGGGTTGAATTCTTTTGGGTGTTTTCATGAAAAGTGCCGTACTGGCATTAGCCTTCGATGTTTGCAGCAAACTAAAAAATAAAATGGTCAGCTTCGGTTTTTTGAAAATTTATCGAATGCTGACCCTGTTGATCTTGACTGCTTACTTGGCACGCTCATCAGTGTATGCCTTGCCAGCCATATAAAGATCAAGGCGTCTCTTGAATTCATCAAGCACTTCTGCTGATGCTTTTTCGCTTTGCGCCAACAGCAGCACTTCTTTTTGTGTTGATATGGCTTTCCCGAAATCACCCGTTCTGGCATGCGCAGCTGCCAGTGTATCCAGATACGAAGATGTTCTCTCCACGCTCACAACCCTGCCAGCAAGCTGAACCGCCTCCTTGCCATCGCGAACTTTCGCATCAGGACAGGTTGCCAGCAACCACGCCAGCGCGTTGACGAATTCGGACGTCTTCGGAGACTCCTTGGCGGCAAAACGCAAATCGGGCAGCGCCTTCCGGTAATGCCCCATCTTGACAAGCAAGGCTCCTCGGCTATAACGCACATCAATGGCTTCCTGATTCAACTTCAACGCATGGTTGTAATCAGCAAGTGCCTTGGCATTTTGCCCCATGGCTTCGTGCGTCATGCCTCGCTGATGAAATCCCCAGACATGCCCACCTGCTTTATCGATCAAAAAATTGTAATCCTTCAGTGCTTCCGTATAACGTCCCAATTCAAAGAATGCGTTGCCACGCCTGAAATGAATGTCAGGGCGCTGCCAGTCTTGCATCATGCCACCCCTTAAATCTTCCAGACGTACTCTGCCTGACAGGCACTGGGTATACAAGTTCACCTTTGCTTCGGGATCTTTCGCTTCATCTGCCGCATGGCATTCCGGCGGAAGCGGCGGCATCCTGCTGGTGGCCGAAGCGGTGGTCATGTACAAACATCCCACCACCAGCAACATCAGGCATTTTTTGTTCAGGCGAAGCATTGTGCACTCCTTGTGATTTTGATGAAGCAAGAACAAGGTCATGGTGGCTGCTACGTTTTTTCAAGGACGAATCGGTGCCGACCTCTTGATTATTATTTATCCACCTTCACCAGATCCCACCCTCGTGCGTGCATGCACTGTTTTGCCATTGCTGCCCTGTTATTGGCATTAATGTCAACCGTAGTGAAATGAGGAGGAACATATTTCCCTGGCGTTGTTGTGCAACTGGTGGTGCTATTGGCATGGTTGTGGCCGCGATTGCCATGCGAAGACTCGGAGGTAGTGCAATTCGTAGTCGATGGCGTTACATAAGCAGCCCTGGTTTGCTCTCTGACCAGTTTTGCAGGATACGCTTGAGCAGCCTCTTTTTGACAATCGTAGGTGTCCCGATTGAGATCGGCCTGCGTTGCCCCATTTTTTTGCCATTGGTACTGCGCGCAGCCCGAAAGAAGCGCCATGCCCATCAAAACGAAATAAGCCCGATGTTTCACTTTCCCTCCCTGTACACATTTACCTAAGTCTCACCAGACAACATGATATCACTACAAAAATAGTGCGGGAATATAAGGGCATCGGAAACGAAGCTTTTGAAAAACTGACGTCTCTCTCACTGTCCAAGACGAAGCTTTGGAAAACCGGGGTCAGAGTTTTTTTACGCGCAGCGTAAATTACTCTGACCCTGAATTTTCCATGCCGTCCTATCTAGCGCAACAAAATTTGTATTTTCTTGTTGACCCACAATAACAAATTTCATTTCTTCCAGTGTTTGCTTTCGCAAATGTAACAAATTCATCTGCGAGCCAGTTTCTTTGCGCCTGGATTCTTTTTGTTGCGGGGATGTCACCTCGAAGACGAGCGGAATCCTCATCATTTTCAATCTGAACCAACTGATGGATAATGGGCGCATCAACCAATGCGAAGCTTATTGTTGGAAGTCGATCATTTACCATTGCTGAAGGTATTGAGTTATCTCGACTAAAATTTATAAAGCGTGTCGTCTGTTCCGGGGGAGTAACGCAAAGCAAGTCATCTTTATCCAAGCGAACAACCACGTGGGCATGTAGTTTGAGTATAAACTTTCCAAACATGGAAAATACCCACCCAAATTGAAAATCTCCGCCGTTGTTTGCAAGATACTTTCTTACATTATCAAGACAGCTCATTTGCATTCCACCTTGCAGAGGCTGCACAAAAACTTTTTCCACTGGTTGGTAACCGCGACTCAACAAAAAATCCTCTGGTAATTTTTCCGGAATATAAAATCTCATATCTCTGCCCTTAGAGCCAAAAGCGGTCGTTTGCAACTATATTTGCATGCGGATCAATCGGAAAATAAAAGAGGTTGTGTTCGTCTTAAAATTTAAGGGGTCGTGTTCACATTCTTTCAAACGCCCTTGCTTCCACCTGTTTCATTGGAGCCTTCGAAATCTTTTCTTACCTCAGCAGCAGAATACACACGCTCTTGCCCATTGCGAACACGCTCAAGCACCTCAGCACTGAGGTAATAGTCTTCCATCTCCTGAATGCCCGTTTCAATAATCCGGCGCAGGCAAGCAGACTTGCTGCGTCCTGTTTTCACAGCGAGCGCATCCAGCCGTCGCCCCATGTCAGGCGCAAGACGAATCGACCATGTCATACGTTACCCTTCTTTCCTCCATTGACCGGCGATAAATACGCACCGCTCGAATATGCCTTTTCACGAAACTGCATAATAACATTGCAGATTGCGCAACAACACCATCTCCGCAGATACTCGATTCGCCGCACTATATATATATACGGAGAGGACAGCAGCCCAGTTTCGGAAAAATTCGGGGTCAGAGTAATTTACGCTGCGCGTAAAAAAACTCTGACCCCGGTTTTTCCTCGTCCGCTCCCCGGTTTTTGCTCCCTCCTGTCGCCCATTGTCAGCTTCACGACAATTTTCCCTTTGTCACCTTTTTCCCTACATTCCCCCTCACTCACCCACGCAGGCTGAAACAGCCGAAAACCGAATTTCCCATATAAATCAGCGCCTTAAATAAGGAAAAGCCTGCTGGCACGGTCGTTGCAATACATAGGTCAAACCGATTCCATTTTGCCGAGAACGGACTGAATTCGAAGAACGACAAAAGTTTCGAAGCGGCTAAGACCGGTTGCAAGTGGGATGCACGATCAACCAGCAATTTTTAAGGAGATTCACATGGCTGCATTAAGACGACAAATCGCGTTTTACGGAAAAGGTGGTATCGGCAAATCCACCACTTCACAAAACACCCTCGCCGCACTTTCCGAAATGGGGCAGAAAATCCTCATCGTCGGTTGCGACCCAAAAGCAGACTCGACCCGCCTCATCCTCCACGCGAAAGCGCAAGACACCGTGCTGGGCATGGCCGCCGAAATTGGCGCAGTAGAAGATCTGGAACTTGAACAAGTGATGAAGATGGGCTTTGGCAACATCAAGTGCGTGGAATCCGGCGGTCCGGAACCAGGCGTAGGTTGCGCAGGTCGCGGTGTGATTACCGCGATCAACTTCCTGGAAGAGGAAGGCGCATACGACGACATCGATTACGTTTCTTACGACGTGCTGGGTGACGTGGTGTGCGGCGGTTTCGCCATGCCGATTCGCGAAAACAAGGCGCAGGAAATTTATATCGTCATGTCTGGCGAAATGATGGCGATGTATGCCGCCAACAATATTGCACGCGGCATTTTGAAATATGCCAGCACCGGCGGTGTTCGTCTCGGCGGTTTGATTTGCAACGAACGTCAAACCGACAAGGAACTGGAACTGGCTGAAGCCTTGGCTAAAAAACTCAACACCAAGCTGATTCACTTTGTCCCACGCGACAACATCGTGCAACACGCGGAGTTGCGCCGCATGACGGTGGTGGAATATGCGTCGGATTCTAAACAAGCAGGCGAATACCGCGAGCTGGCGCGCAAGATTCACGAGAACGCAGGCAAAGGCACGATCCCGACGCCATTAACCATGGACGAACTGGAAGAACTGTTGATGGAACACGGCATTCTGCCCGCAGAAGATGAATCACTGATTGGCAAGACAGCCGCAGTGGCATGACGACCGGCGTCGCTCGCCGATCAACACGAGCGACGCCAACTGAACACACACTCATTCATACATGATATTGGAGCGCGACATGAGCCTCACGATCGAAGACAAAAAAGCCAGGAACAAGGATCTCATTGAAGAGGTGCTTTCCGCTTACCCTGACAAGTTCGCCAAACGTCGAACAAGACATCTCAATACTTTTGAAGAAGGCAATTCGGATTGCGGCGTGCGCTCCAACATCAAGTCGATTCCCGGCGTGATGACGGTACGCGGTTGCGCTTACGCAGGTTCAAAAGGCGTGGTATGGGGTCCCATCAAAGATATGGTACACATCAGCCACGGCCCGGTCGGTTGCGGCCAGTATTCATGGGGGACGCGTCGTAATTACTACAACGGCACCACTGGCGTCGATGCTTTCGGCACTATGCAATTTACTTCCGACTTCCAGGAAAGAGACATCGTCTTTGGCGGTGACAAAAAACTGGAAAAGCTGATGGATGAAATCCAGATACTGTTCCCGCTTAATCGCGGCATCACTGTACAGTCGGAATGCCCGATTGGTTTGATCGGTGACGACATCGAAGCAGTCTCACGCAAGAAATCCAAGGAGTACGGCAACCTGCCGATTGTGCCAGTGCGCTGCGAAGGCTTCCGTGGCGTATCCCAATCGCTCGGCCATCACATCGCGAATGATGCCATCAAGGAATGGGTACTGGCGCCGGGTGAAAGCAAGACGGCGGAATTCGTTTCCACACCGTACGACGTGGCCATTCTCGGCGATTACAACATCGGTGGTGATGCCTGGTCTTCCCGCATCCTGCTGGAAGAAATGGGACTACGCGTGATTGCACAGTGGTCCGGCGATGGCACGATTGCGGAAATGGAAAAAACGCCCAAAGCCAAGCTCAATCTGCTGCATTGTTACCGTTCGATGAATTATGTCGCGCGTCACATGGAAGAAAAGAACGGTGTGCCTTGGGTGGAGTACAACTTCTTCGGCCCTTCGCGCATCGCCACCAGCTTGCGCGAAATCGCCAGTCACTTCGATGACAAGATCAAGGAAGGCGCTGAAATGGTAATCGCGAAGTACAAGGCGCAAGTGGATGCGGTCATTGCCAAATACAAGCCACGACTAGAAGGCAAGCGTGTCATGCTGTATGTCGGCGGTTTGCGTCCACGTCACGTGATCGGCGCTTATGAAGATCTGGGCATGGAAGTGATCGGCACCGGCTACGAATTCGGGCACGGCGACGATTACCAACGCACCACACACGACATCAAGGATGGCACGCTGATTTACGATGACGTGACAGCGTATGAATTCGAGAAGTTTGCAGAGAAGCTTCGCCCGGATCTGGTGGGCTCAGGCGTCAAGGAAAAGTACGTGTTCCAGAAGATGGGCGTGCCCTTCCGGCAAATGCACTCTTGGGATTATTCCGGCCCTTACCACGGCTACGATGGCTTCGACATCTTTGCACGAGATATGGACATGGCAATCAACAGCCCGGTGTGGGGTTTGACGAAAGCGCCTTGGAAGTAAGCGGAGAGAAAATCATGAAAACCATTGAGATTTACAAATCGCCGCGACATTCGAATACTCCTCCCCTCCCCTTGCGAGGGGGAGGGATAGGGTGGGGGTGTTGCGCCAAATTTAGGGCAGCAGCTTCGAACAGGTTGCGCACCCCCATCCCAACCTTCCCCCTCACAGGGGGAAAGAGTAAATCTGAAAATTTTGCCGCGTCACATAGTTTTGCAATTCTCAATGCAGCGCAAGCTTTATGAATCGAATTCACTCTAACGCCACCAAGCGCTAAACGCAAAGGAAACTATCATGTCACAAACTGCTGAAAAAATTCTGGATCACGAAACGCTATTTCAACAGCCGGAATATCAATCGCTGTTCGAATCGAAAAAAGCTTTCGAGAACGGTCACACGCCCGAGGTTGTCGCCAAGATTTGCGACTGGACCAAAACACCGGAATATCGCGAAAAGAACTTTGCGCGAGAAGCCTTGTCGATTAACCCTGCCAAGTCATGTCAACCGTTGGGCGCAGTTTTCGCGCATGTCGGCTTTGCCAAGACCCTGTCACTTGTACACGGTTCGCAAGGCTGCGTGGCTTACTTCCGTTCGCACTTTACCCGTCACTTCAAGGAACCGACTTCCTGCGTCTCCACTTCCATGACGGAAGATGCAGCGGTGTTCGGCGGCATGAACAACATGATCGACGGGCTGGCGAATGCACTCAATCTGTACAAGCCGGAGATGATTGGCGTGAGTACCACCTGCATGGCCGAAGTGATTGGCGATGACCTGGATTCTTTCATCAAGAATTCCAAAGGCAAAGGCAGCTTGCCGCAAGACTTCGACGTGCCATTCGCTCACACGCCTTCGTTTATCGGCAGCCATGTCACCGGCTACGACAATGCCATGTTGGGCGTGCTCAAACACTTCTGGGATGGCAAGTCCAATTCGGTTCCGCCGCTAGAACGCAAGCCGAATAATTCCATCAACTTCATCGGTGGCTTCGACGGCTACGTGGTCGGCAATATGCCAGAAATCCGTCGCATGCTGAACGAGATGGGAGTCGAGTTCACCATCATCGGCGATCCTTCCCAGGTATGGGATACCCCAACGGATGGCGAATTCCGCATGTACGACGGCGGCACCACCAAGGCCGAAATTGAAAATGCGATCCACGCCAAAGCCACGATCATCTTCCAAGAATACTGCGGCATGAAGACCGGCGACTACATCGCCAGCAAAGGTCAGGAAGTCGTTTACCTGAATCATCCGATGGGTGTGGGCGGTACCGACAAATTTCTGATGGAAGTGTCGCGCATCACGGGCAAACCGATTCCGGCGTCGCTGGAAAAAGAACGCGGTCGTCTGATTGACGCGATTGCTGACTCACAAGCCTACCTACACGGCAAACGCTTTGCGATGTTTGGCGACCCGGATCTGATGCTCGGCTTGACGGCATTTCTGCTGGAACTTGGCGCAGAGCCGATACACATCGTCTCCACCAACAGCGATGATGATTGGGCGAAAAAAGTACAAGCTGTACTGGATGCTTCTCCTTTCGGTGCGGGTTGCACACCTTATCCGAAGCGCGATCTCTGGCACTTGCGCTCGCTCCTTTTCACTGAGCCGGTGGATTTCCTGATCGGAAGCTCGCATGGCAAGTATCTGGAACGTGATTGTGGCGTACCGCTGATTCGTCTTGGCTTCCCGATCATGGATCGCCATCACCATCACCGTTTTCCGATTTGGGGTTACATGGGAGGGTTACGTGTACTGGTGTCGATTCTTGATAAGTATTTTGACGTCAGTGACGCGCAATCTGAAAACTCCACCAGCTTTGATTTGGTGCGTTAATCTTGAAGCGCGACAAGATGAAGCATTTAAATGATGGCGCACAAAACCCCTTCCCCCTTTGAGGGGGAAGGTTGGGATGGGGGTGCAAAGTTCGCTAGCAAACAGCGCTCGATATCATACATAACACCCCCACCCTAGCCCTCCCCTGGCAGGGGGAGGGGGAAAAACGAATGCATCACGTTGAAATATAAGTCTCAATAATTTAAGCAATCTATTAGTAACTTATGCGAGTGCGTCATGGAAACCAAACTGTCTGCCAAAGTGCACGCTGTCTTCAACGAACCCGGTTGCGACCACAACCAGGCCAAGACAGACAGCGCACGCAAGAAGGGTTGCACGGTACAACTCAAGCCCGGCGCTGCGGCAGGCGGTTGCGCATTCGATGGCGCGAAGATCGCATTGCAACCCATCACCGACGTTGCGCATCTCGTGCATGGTTCGATAGCCTGTGAAGGAAATTCCTGGGATAACAGGAATACGCCTTCGTCCGGGTCGCAATTGTTCCGCACAGGATTCACGACCGACATCGGCGAGTTCGACGTTATTTACGGCGGCGAAAAACGTTTGTTCAGAGCCATCCGGGAGATCATCGAGAAGTACGACCCTCCGGCTGTCTTTGTTTACCAAACCTGCGTCACCGCCATGATTGGCGATGACATCGAAGCCGTCTGTAAGGCCGCAACCGAGAAATTCAACAAACCCATCATTCCCGTCAACATCCCGGGATTTGTCGGTCAAAAAAATCTGGGCAACAAGCTGGCGGGCGAAACCTTGCTGGATTACGTGATCGGCACAATGGAGCCGGAATTCACCACGCCTTACGACATTAACCTGATTGCAGAGTTTAATGTCGCAGGCGACATGTGGCTGGTCAAGCCGCTTCTCGATCATCTTGGTATCCGGATTCTTTCTTCCATCGCAGGCGACGCCCGTTACAAGGAAGTCGCCTGGTCGCACCGAGCAAAGATATCCATGATGGTGTGCTCACGCGCCATGATCAATGTCGCGCGCAAGATGGAAGAACGTTATGGCATTCCGTATTTTGAAGGATCGTTTTACGGCATCGGCGACATGTCTGATTCACTGCGTCAAATCGCACGCATGCTGGTAGAGCAAGGTGCGCCTGATTCACTTATCACCCGCACGGAAACGCTGATCACCATTGAAGAAGCAAAGGCTTGGGCAAGACTGGAACCTTATCGTGAACGACTCACCGGCAAGCGCGTGTTGCTCATTACGGGCGGCGTGAAATCCTGGTCTATGGTAGCCGCACTGCAATCCCTCGGCTTGGAAGTAGTCGGTACCAGCGTCAAGAAATCCACCAAAGAAGATAAGGATCGCATTGTCGAAATCATGGGCGACGATGCGCACATGATCAACGACATGCGTCAGCCGGAAATGTTCAAGCTGCTGAAAGAGTCTGGCGCAGACATCATGCTTTCCGGTTCGCGTTCGCAGTTTGCTGCCCTGAAGGCAAAAATGCCGTGGATCGATGTCAACCAGGAACGCAGCAATGGTTATGCGGGTTATGACGGCATGGTCAAGCTGGTGCAGGAAATTGATAAGGAATTGCATAGCCCGATTTGGGAACAGGTGCGCGCAAGCGCGCCGTGGGAATAATGTTGAAAGTTTGATCATGGCCACCGTCATCAAGTCCACCAAAGCCGCTTGCGTGAATCCGCTCAAGATGAGCGCGCCACTCGGTGCCAGTCTTGCATTTTTTGGCATGAACAATTGCATCCCGCTGATGCACGGCTCGCAAGGTTGCGCCTCACTTGGTCTGGTTCTGCTTGGGCGTCATTTCAAGGAACCCATCCCCATTCAGACAACGGCGCTCAATGAAGTCACGAGCATTCTGGGCGGCTATGACAATATTGAACACGCCGTGCTGAATGTGCGCGAACGCGCGAAACCCGCAATGATCGGTATTTGCTCAACAGGATTGACGGAAACGCGTGGAGATGACATCAAAGGTCATCTGGATATCATTCATCAACTGCACCCTGAAATTGCAGATACCAAAATTATCCATGTCTCCACGCCTGATTACATCGGCGCATTTCAGGATGGATGGGCAAATGCTGTGCTGGCCATCGTCAAGGCACTCACACAAAAATCGGAGAAAAAAAATCGCAAACAAGTCAACGTATTGGTCGGCTGCCATTTGACTGTTGCCGACCTGGATGAAATTCGCGAAACGATTGAAGCCTTTGGCCTGTCTGCCATCATCCTGCCAGACATTTCCAACTCACTGGATGGCCGGATTCCTGAAGATGCCTTCAGCCCAACCAGCATGGGCGGCACGACGCTGAAAGACGCGGCCGCAATGGGAGAATCCATCGTGACCATCGCCATCGGCGAGCAAATGCGCGAATCTGCTGTGACGCTGGAATCTATCGCCGGTGTGCCTTATGTTGTCTTTGATCGACTCACCGGCTTGCAAGCCAGCGACCGTTTTGTCGCTTATCTCTCCTGGTTGAGTGACACGCCTGTGCCTGAAAAAATTCGCCGCCAACGGAACCCGCTGCAAGATGCGATGCTGGATGGACATTTTGCCTGCAGCGCCAAAAAGGTCGCCATTGGTGCAGAGCCGGATCTGTTGTGGGCACTGGCAAACCTGATGCACGAAATGGGATGTGAAATTGTCTGCGCCGTCACGACAACGAATTCACCTTTACTGGAAAACCTTCCCTGTCAAACCGTAAGGATTGGGGATCTGGAAGATCTGGAGTTTGGCGCAAAAGACTGCCAGATGTTGATCACGCATGCGCACGGTCGCCAGGCTGCGGCGCGACTGAACATTCCGCTCTATCGCGCCGGCTTGCCTTCGTTTGACCGCATTGGGGCGGCACACCAACTCAATGTTGGCTATCGCGGCACACGCACCCTCATCTTCAACCTGGCCAATCTGTTCCTCGAGAACACCCCGACCGTCTTTGAAACGCCCAGACCTGCTGGCATGAATGATGCACAGATCATGGCTATAAAGCAGTACGACATGCAAACAGAAAAGGAGTTGTCATGAAAGTCGCCTTTGCAACAGAAGACATGAAACGCGTTGATGCACATTTTGGCTGGGCGCGAAGCATCATGGTATATGACCTGGATGTCGACACCTGTTCGCTTGTCAAAACCTATGTATTTGACGGAACACTGGAACAGGACGGTAACGAGGACAAGATCAACCCAAAGCTTGAAGCCATCCGGGATTGCGCCATCGTGTATGTCGCCGATATTGGCGGTCCGGCAGCCGCGCGCGTGGTGGCCAACAAGATTCATCCGGTGAAAGCCAAGAATCTGGAATTCATCGACGATCTCATCAAGGAAATCCAGAAAGTCATGAAAGGCACGCCACCACCGTGGTTGCGCAAAGCCATGATGAAGGGGCAGGAAACACCTGCGAACTTCGAGTAAGCGGGAAGCATAAGGACGAGAACAGGAGATGCCTCATGGCTACCGAATCGGTTGTCAACATTGCCGGGCTTAAAAAGAATAAGCCGAGCGCCAATACGGTTGCCGCTGACGATCCTGGCCTATCGCTACCGTTCATCAGGGAAGTCATCGCGCAAATGCGCGTGCAGGACTATCACGGTGCGTGGGATAGAAAAGACGATGCGGGATTGATATCGCCTTTCATTATCCCCAGAGAACAGCGCAGGCAAATGCCGATCATCGCGGATCCGGACGAAAGAACGCTTTTTCGTATTGAAGTGTTTTATGCCTCTGTCGGGATGGCGATTGAAAAGCGAACCGGCGTGATGTCCATGCCCATGATGAAATTGCACCAGGAAGGCTTTGGCAGATTGATGCTGGTTGCAGGTCGTCTGGTGCTGATCAGTCGCATCATGCGCGATGCGCACCGTTTCGGATTTGACAATCTGGAAAAGATGGCTGCCGAAGGCGACAAGCTGATTGAAGACGGGGTCAAGATGATTAACGCGTTTCCGGAAGTGGCCCGGTATGAAGCATAAAGCCAAACGATGAAAATTCGGGGTCAGAGTCAAAGTATCGCAAGCGATATTTGACTGCCGACCCCGGTTTTCATCGCACCGCTCCGAATTTTCTTCGCAAAACACAAAGTAAATTACACACTATTAAGGAGAACACCATGCCTGTCTTCACCGTCATCCTTCCCTCTGGCGAACCATGGGTGCCGCAATTCGTCACCAACATCGACGCTGAAAAATGCATCGGCTGCGGCCGTTGTTTTAAAGTCTGCGCGCGTGATGTGCTGACACTTATGGGCGTCAATGAAGATGGCGAGTATATTGCCATGGACGGCGACGACGATGATGATGAGTATGAAAAGAAAGTCATGGCCATTGCCCATGCAGAAAACTGCATCGGTTGCGAAGCCTGTGCAAATATTTGCCCGCGCGATTGCTACACGCACGGACCGGCTAACGTCTGATCGCAGCCATTCAGGTGAAAGATGAGCATGCAAAGTCGGGAATATCGTCTGTTGATGGAAGCTGCGCGCGACCCAGAGGATCTCGCAACGCTTGCCATTGCGGGTGTATTCTCGACAAGCTTTTCTCGAAAAGCGCCTTATAACGTCCCGATTTATGGTTTGCGTTCAGATGATATTTTCACCCTGATGTATCTCCATTTTCCGGACATTGCAGAACCTTCCGCGTGGACGGTATCGCGAATCAAAACGCCGGATCGCGTGGATGAATTCGACGATTTGCTGGATCTCTTGTTGCGCAACAGAAGCGTGATAGACAAAAATTCACTCTGGCTAGCGCATGCGATCGCAACCGCCAGCATGGCTGACGATCATCTTTGGCAAGATATGGGGCTCCCCAGCCGCGCTGTGCTTTCAAAGCTGTTGAATACTTATTTCACTACTCTGGCGCAACGCAATACCAGCGACATGAAATGGAAAAAGTTTTTTTACAAACAATTGTGCGACGAAGCTGGGATAAATGTGTGCCGATCACCAAGTTGTGCAGAATGCAGCGATTACGAAAACTGTTTTGGTTCAGAAGAACATGCTTTTATTCAATAAACAGTTCCATCATAAGCATCGACGAATATTGGCATAATCTTGTCCACAGATTTATGGCGTCAGGTTAATCTTGCTGTCAGAAACATTGTATTGGAGAGCTTGTCTACATGATCGATGAGGTGCACCCTTCGCATTGGTACACCACGAATCTGGTGGGCATCCCTGCCAAGATGATCGGCAGCGCCGCGTTCAACACGCACCCGCAGCCCTTGCAAATCGCAGGCGTCCGCGAATCCAATCGTGGGCTTTTTTCATTATTAGAGCGCTGCGCTACACACGACGATGCACGTGCGACATTTGAACACTACATGAGCATCGTGTTCGGGCTGGAACAATCTGCGCCAAGCATTGCCGCACTGGAAGGCGCTTCTGAACGACGCCGCTGGCGCTCCAGCTATTTGAAACTGGTGCAAGGTTGGGGACTGGATGCCAACAGTGCTGCCGGCGCTGTCTTCAAAGGTTGGGTGGAAAGTCGTTTCGGACTGGTGCCAAGCTTTCACCTTGACCGGCTCGGCCGCTTTCCTTCACCTACGTGGATTGCCTATCTCGAACAAAAAACGGGAAGCCGTTTTCACAATAACAGCATTTATCAGCAACTGGATTTATTGTTCGAATTTTGCCAGTGGATGATGAAGCGATTCGAGCTGCTTGGCAACGAGTCGCATGTCACGCTTTGGCGCGGCAGCCTGAACTTTGAACAGCAAATTGTCTCCGGGTCTTTGCGTGAACGGCGCTGCGTCGTCCATCTCAACAACCTGATTTCATTTACCCTCGATCGCGAAACGGCGGGGTGTTTTGGTGACTGGGTGATGAAAGTGCAGGTGCCCAAGTACAAGCTGCTGCTGATTCCCGGGCTACTCAACACCAATTCCCTGCAAGGCGAATCCGAAGTGCTGGCCATCGGGGGCGATTACGACGTAGAGGTTTCTTATGGTCCGTAAAATAATTTACGAAGCGCCGGAACGTCTTTATGACCGCGCGTTGGGCGCTTACCTCGGTCTGGCGATTGGCGATGCGCTGGGTGCCACTGTCGAGTTCATGACCCCACGCGAAATTGCCCACCAGTTTGCGCGCGAAGGCGGCGTGCACCGACAAATCATCGGCGGTGGATGGCTCAAACTTGAAGCCGGTGAAGTCACGGACGATACCACCATGAGCCTGGCGATTGGCGAAGCGATCCTGAAAAGCGCACATGAAAACCGCCTGTTCGATACGACGTTCATCGCAGACGCTTTCGTGACCTGGTGGCGCAGCAAGCCGGTTGATTGCGGCGACACCTGTCGGCGCGGCATTGTGCGCTACATGCGCGATGGCAGCCTGCACGGCGTGCAAACTGAAGGCGATGCAGGCAACGGCGCATTGATGCGCAACCTGCCTGTCATCATTGCTGCATTAGGTGACGGCGATACATTCGAGCGCGTCTCGCTCGCGCAAGCGCGCATCACGCATCACCACCCCCTGTCGGATGCGGCAGTGATCGGCATCGGTCATCTGGCGCGTCGCATTCTGGTGGGCGAAAATCCGCACATCATCCAGAACTACCTGACCAACTGGATCGCACAGTGGCCAAAGTTTTCTTTTCAGCCTTATCCTGGACGCGCGAGCGGCTACGTGGTCGATACCGTGCAAACCGTGCTCCATGCTTACAGCATCCACCGTGATTTTGAAGAAGCCGTCGTGGCTGCTGTCAATCGCGGTGAAGATGCTGACACCACCGGCGCGCTGGTCGGCATGCTCGCGGGCGCACGTTGCGGTGCGCAGGCATTGCCTTCGCGCTGGGTGCGCAGATTGAACCGAGACATCGTGCGCGCCATCACCGATCAAACGAGTGCATTGCTGGCGATTGCGCTCACCCCTTCTTCCCGCCAGGATTCTCCATGAACGGCATGAAGTTCACCGCCGCTGCACGTTTGGCATTGACGGATTTTCGCATCAACTTGTCATCCACCAAAAAGAGCGCTTTCGTCGGACACACCTGTACGCACGCAGGGCCTTTTTCCGCCGAACCGCACAAATCGCATTTCACCGCGATCTTGCCATTCGGTTTTGGGATGCCGGCATTGACATTGAGCGGCATTGCGCCAGCGTCATCCCCTTTCGCAGCAGCGTCTGCAGAAACAACTTTGGTGCTGACCGAGAGCACAATCGCGCCAAACGGACAGGCGATCACGCAAAATTTGCATCCAATGCATTTTTCTTCATCCAGCTCGATGGCTTGCTTGCCGATGGTGATCGCCCCCACCGGACACACTTGCGCGCAGGGGGCGTTTTCACACTGACGGCAAACCACCGGCGTGCTCGCATCGCCATTGCGAACAATCGTAATCCTTGCCTGATCCTGCAAGCCTCTGGTCTTATGCGACTCCGTACAGGCATCGACGCAAGCATCGCAGCCTGAACATAAACTCGGATTGGCGTATATAAAGCGCGTCATTTCCCTCTCCCATCGTTTGACACATGCTCTATATCTAGCATTTCCCGTGCCAAGCCCTTGGGCGCACTAAGCTATTGATCCATCGTTAAAAAAGGCTTTCCATTCTTGCCACTTTCCTTTCAATCCCTGCTTTTGGCGCAAACGCGACACGATTTGTCGCTAAAACTTCACCCCAAGCGTGGCAAGGCATCGGTGCCGCTGGCTCCTGCCTGTAAAACACCTGATCGGGTGGCACATCTCTTGCAGATTATTGGTAACATATGTCCTTTCGTACATACCCAAGAGACCCCGGTTTTCTGGGCGTTTGACCGGATTGCGGCAAGCTGTAGCAAAAGAAAGGTGTGAAATGGAGAAGGTAAAAACGATTTGTCCGTATTGCGGTACGGGTTGCAGCATGAGTCTGTCTGTGCAAGACGGACGCATCATCGAAGTCAAGGGCGATAAAGATCATCCGATCAGCCAGGGTGAACTGTGCCTGAAAGGCTATTACGGCTACAAGCACGTCTCGGATAACCGCCGCCTCACCACACCGCTGATCAAACGCAACGGCAATTTCGAACCCGCGAGCTGGGATGAAGCGCTGAATTATGTCGCCGGACGCCTCACTGCAATCAAAAAAGAACACGGCTCGGATGCGTTCGCGCTTTTTGCTTCTGCGCGCGCCACCAGTGAAGACAATTACGCTGCGCAAAAATTCGCACGCGCCGTAATGGGCACCAACAGCATTGATCACTGCGCACGTCTTTGCCATGCCTCGACTGTTGCCGGACTCGGCATGACGGTCGGCAGCGGCGTCATGACCAACACCATTCCCGAAATCGGCAGCGATTCGGACGTGATCCTGATCATCGGTTCGAATACCGCCGAATGCCACCCGCTGATTGCCAAACAAGTGATTCAGGCAAAAAAACGTGGTGCCAAGTTAATCGTCATCGATCCTCGCTGGAACGACATGGCCAACAAGGCCGACATCTTCATCTCCATGCGCGTCGGCTACAACATCCCGATCATCAATGCGATGATCCACACGATCATCAAGGAAAACCTGCACAAGCCCGATTTCATCGCGGCACACACGATGGGCTTTGATGAACTGGCGCGTTCCGTCGAAGATTATTCACCTGAGAATGCTCAGTACATGACCGGCGTACCGCAACAAACGCTGATCGACGCCGCGCGCGCGTTCGCCAATGCCAAAGCCGCGTGCATTCTTTACGCGATGGGCATCACGCAATTCACGCACGGCACGGCCAACGTCGTCGCCTTGTCCAACCTCTCGCTGATCACCGCGCAAATCGGACGACCGGGCGCGGGCATTTGCCCATTGCGCGGGCAAAACAATGTCCAAGGCGCGTGCGATCTCGGCGCGCTGCCCGATGTGTATCCCGGCTATCAACGCGTCACGGATGAAAAGGTCGCCGCACAATTTGAAGCAGCCTGGAAAGTCCCGCTCTCGCGCAAGCCCGGCACCCGTGTCACGCAAGTTCCTCATGCCATTGAAGCGGGAACGTTACGCTCACTTTTCATCTTTGGTGAAAACCCGCTGATGAGCGATCCGGATTCCGGCGAATTGCGTCATGCCTTCGAACATCTCGATTTGATCGTGGCAACGGATCTTTTCATGACCGAATCCGCACGACAAGCGCATGTGGTGTTGCCCGCATCCGGATGGCCGGAAAAAGACGGCACCTTCATCAACACCGAACGTCGCGTCCAGCGCGTGCGCGCAGCCGTGCCTGCGCCGAAAGATGCCAAACCCGATTGGTGGATATTCAGCGAACTGGCCAAGCGCATGGGCTACACAGGTACGGGTTCCGCCGGCATGAATTACAAGGATGCAGAAGAAATCTGGAACGAAGTGCGCCAGCTTGCACCGGCCACCTTCGGCGGCATCAGTTATGCGCGTCTGGAAAACGAACCCGGCATCTGCTGGCCGTGCCCCGATGAAAAACATCCGGGAACGCAAGTGCTGTACAAGGATGGCCTCTTCCTCACGCCAACGCAGAAAGCCCAGTTGCTGCCCGTGCTGTTTGACCCCAATGAATTACCCACGGAAAAAGGCATTGTCTTTGAAAAACCGCTGCTGGGTCATATCGCCGAACACGTCAGTGCAGAGTATCCATTCCTGCTCACCACGGGACGCCGTGTGCAGCATTACCATACCGGCACGATGACGCGTAAATCACCGATGCTGGAATTACTGTCGCCGGAAGAATTGATCGAACTGAATCCGGCGGATGCACAGGAAGTCGGCGTTAGCGAAGGCGACTTCATTCGCGTGGAGACGAAGCGCGGCCACATCGTCGCACGCGCCACGGTAACGGATCGCGTACAGAAGCGCACCATCTTCGGCACCTTCCACTACTGGGAAGCTTGCTGCAACGAACTCACCAGCGCTGGCGAACTGGACCCCATCTGCGGGATTCCCGAGTACAAAATTTCTGCGGCAAAGGTGGCGCGCAGTTCGCCAGCGGAAGCGGCCGAGTGGATCAAAACCATTGGTGCGATTTACAAAGTTGACATGCAAAGCGCTGGGGCGCAGCTTACTGCACCCTAGCGCATCACTTCCAAGAATGATTGCGCGCCCCGGCATACGCTGGGGCGTCGTCTAGTACCTGCCAAGTTTCTTGAATAATTTTTCTTGAAGCTTTTTTTTGACTTTCTCTTTGACTTTCTCTTTTTCCTTCTTCAACCTCGCATCAAGCAAGGCGCTCGTATCCAAACCAAATTTTGGTTTCTGCATCGTTCCTGTGATCGTCAGCGGGACTTCAATACCGCCCTGCTTGGTCTGTTCGGCTCCCTGCCCTTTGAGACTCGCAACGACAATGGCGGTCAACTTGTAATCCAGTGCGTTTGTAATCAAATGCGCGCTGCCAGCGCCGCGCAAACGGATCAGTGGCGATGTCATCAAAAGATCAGGGTTGCGCGCCAAGCCGTTTGCGGTCGTAAAGCTGCCCGTCAAACTGGTGAAATCCGTTTTCATCTCTGCCGTCTCTTTTTCAGCAACCTTGCCTTGCAGGGTGGCTTGGGCGGTCCGGATCATGTGGGGAATGTTCACGCCATATAAAGCGCCATCAGCGACGACAAAATTTCCTTTGGCAAGCAGATTCCTTTTGATTTCTTCGGTTATCAAACTTTTCCCGCTGCCGGAAACCGTAAACTTGGCCGTGCCGGATAACAGATCGACATTGGCCGCGTCTTTCAGCAAGGGACGAAGCTGAACGGCTTCAATATTTTTTGAAAAGCGATAAGTCGCAATTTTTTGGCGCGCATCCAATTGCGCAGTTGCCGATATTCTGCCTTGATAAAGTTGAGCAGTCAGCTTCTTGAGATCAAGCATGCCGTTTTTGATGCTTGATTCCATCAGCCAGTTTTGCGTGTGAATATTGGCGAACTTGATGGATTTGGCCGTCATGGATAGCGTGAGATCCAGTTTCTTGAGCGCCGTCAAATCAGGCTCCGCCTCTTTTGCGGCGTGCGTCGCTGCCGTCGTCGGCTGATCTTTTTTGGCCGCTTTCTGTGGAATGAAGGCATCGACATCCACATCGCCCAAATTAATATTGGCAACAATCACGGGGATGGCAGCTCCGTAAGCAAGGTCAATCTTGCCTGTCGCCTTGGTGGCATCCGCAGTGAGTTCATCAATCTGCAATTGAAGCTTCTTTTTGTCCAGAGAAACATCCATTTGCGCGGCAAGATTTATCTGGATTTTATTATTGGGAATTTTTTTGCCTTCGATCAGATTCTGGACTTTCAGTTCCTTGACCTTTATCGACTTCATGTTAGACGCAACTTTCAATTGTCCTTTCCCGTCACTGACAAGGGTCATATCGGGTACTGCGGCACGCACCTTGAAATCAAACGTCGCAAACTGATCCTGCGACAAACTGCCCAGCACCAGCCTGTCCAGATTGAATTGCTGACGCTCTCCCTTCGCTTCATTGATCATGTTGATCTGACTGTTGGTAATGGCAATGCCGCCAATCTTGAGACCCGCGATGTCCATCTTCGTTGATGCACTGGTTTTGCTTTTCTCGGACGCGTCTGCATCCGCAAGAAGACCAGACAGACTGCTTTGTCCATTTTTCTTCGTCACCAAGTTAAGGATCAGGCCATCAAGCTTGAGTGAAACCACCTCAATCTTCTTGCTAAACAAAGGCATCAATGCCACATCAACCACCACCTGATCAACCTGCAGCATTTCAGCGGGGACGAATCCCTCGGGATTGGACAAAGTGATCCCACCCAAATTGATGCCCAACCTGGGGAAAAATTTCCAGGAAAGTTTTTTGCTGATCACCAGGTCTCTGCCGGTTTGTTTTTTTACGGCACTGACTATCTCTGGTTTGAAATTATTGAGATCAAAAAACACCGTCAGATAGACCACCAGTGAAACCAGCAACACCACAACAAGGCCAAGAACCCACTTGAGCGTCCTCATAAGCATCTCTCCCTTCAAACGGTCATGTCCATATGCCTACAGTCTAGTGCAAAAAAGTCCGCAGAGGCACCAAAACAAGTGATGCTCAAAATGAAACATTATTTTGGGCAATAATTGTGCATTTGAGGGATAATTGGCGGTTTCGGTTTCTCCTGTTGAACGATGACCCTGCAGTACAGCAGATTACGCAGTAAGGTTTCCTGGCAATACATCACGCTTCGTAGAGCCTTGCTCAGTGCCTTGCTACTGCTTGGCGGCTGGGGCGTATTCTCTTCCCTGTATCAGGTCAGGCAAAGCTGGCATGAATATGACCGCAGCCGCGAACTGATGGCATGGGCGCAGGCTGCCGGTCAAATCATGACCATGGCTCAGCATCTGGCGTATGAACGGGGACGCACGGCCGTGGTCTTGAGCGCACCACATCCCATTTCCGATTTTGATCGCGCCTTCATCAACGAGCGTCGCATGCTCGCCAATCGCAGTATTGAAGCGCTGTATAAACGGGTCGCCCATCTTCCTGACGTTGGACATGTCGCATTTTATGAGCAATGGCAATCCATTCAACAAATGCGTGAATGGGTAGATCGGGACAGTGTTTTGCCCAAACACCGACGTGACCCGGAACTGGTCGCGCACTGGACAGAAAAAACCACCGCCTTTCTTGTGCAAGCCGAAATTCTCGCCCGACACTTAATTCGACACTATCGCCAAACCGAAGATGCAAACCGCTTGAACATGGTGGGTTTTTTGTCATACAGATTGCGCATGTCTATCGGCGCCGAGGCATCACTGATCGCGCGCCACGTCGCCAGCAAGAAACCCATGACACTGAATGATATCCACGCCATCCACGAGATGCGGGGAATTCAAAAAGCGCTCTGGTACGAAATTGACCGCACCCTGGATTATCTCGGCAATGCAGAAATGAAAACCATTGTCGCCAACTTGAAGCAGCGCCAGCTTCCGCTTCGCGCCATGCAGGATGAAGCATTGGAAGCCTGGCATGCGCGTCGCCCTGTTAACATCCGGCTGGATGCACTCACCGCCGCGTCGCCTCCTCTGCTGGATGGCATTTCAAGTTTACTCACGCAGGCCGTAGAGGAAGCAAACCGCACTGCAAAAACCAGAATGGAATCCTCGGAAATCGTCTTGGTAACGCACATTGCGCTGGCCATTTCCGTCATGATCGTGATGCTGCTCGCCATGTCTTACGTCCTGAAAAAAGTGGTCGAGCCGCTCGAGGCCGTGGATGAACAATTGCGTCGTCTGCATTATTCCGACCGCGACAATGGCACCCTTCCTCTTAACGAAGTGGATCGTCTGCGCCAAACTGCGTTCATTCTGCAAAAGGTTTTTGAGGAAAAAAGCAAGCTCGAAGACGAGTTACGCGACCTCGCTTACTACGACGCCCTTACGCAACTGCCTAATCGCCGCCTGATGGAAGATCGTTTGCGTCAAAAGATTTTGCACGCCAAACGTCACAGTACCATGCTGGCACTGCTATTTATCGATCTCGATAATTTCAAACCCATCAATGACGACTTCGGACATGAAGTGGGTGACTGGCTGCTGTGCGCAGTGGCAGACAGGATCGTGTCATGCGTTCGTGAATCAGACACTGCGGCGCGATACGGCGGTGACGAATTCGTCGTGCTCCTGCCCGACTTGAATGGCGCCAGAAACGCAAAAATCGTTGCAGAAAAAATCCTTGAAGCGCTCTCCAAGCCCTTCTTCATGCCGGGTGACAGACGCTTCGACATTGCTTCCAGCATCGGCATTGCCGTCTACCCCATCCATGCCAACAACGAGCAGGAATTGATGCGGCTCGGTGATGAAGCGATGTACGTCGCCAAAACAAGTGGTGGCAACCAGATCGGAATGGCACAAGTTGCAAATTGTGCCGATGAACCATCGCCCTAAGTGCGCTTGAATGCGCCCTGATCCTTGCGGTGGCGCAAAGAATGAATTCAAAAATTCGGTAGCATGAAAGCCGTTTCTCATCAGCGATTCGCTGAACCAGCTTATGAGAGCGTATCGTTCCAACACAAAGCGCGTTAATTGCTCGCCGGCATCAATCAAGCACAAGAACGGCAACTAACGCTCAACACACCAACACTGTACAGGGAGGTCAACATGAAACGGATACCAATAGTGGTGGATATGCCGACCGTGAAGGGATGCGAAGTTTCGCAATGCGTGTACAACACGGACGCCGCCTGCCACGCCAAAGCGATTACGATTGGCGACATGGATCAACCCGGTTGCGATACTTTTTTCAGCGCCTCTTCATCTCATGCCAAATCACTTCAGCAAGCGGGCGTTGGCGCGTGCAAAATGTCTGATTGCAAATTCAATGAAGACTATGAATGCGCAGCACCTGAAATCATGGTCGGCTTGCAAAAAAACAGCGCAAAGTGCATTACTTATGCCAGATGAGATCGCGGCATTCATGGCCACACTGACGCGGATGGGTTAGTGTGGCAATATGCCTCTTTTCATTGCGCACCTTCGGGTCTGCCCCTTCTTGCCTTTAACCGACAAAGAACCAAGCCATTTCATATGGTTGACATATTAGTCCTATACCATCAAACCGTTAGATTGATTTGCGTTTGATTCGTTCATAGGAGAATATAATGTCGTACAACACCACTGGAAAAAATGCACGCCCCATCGCGCTTGCCTTCGTCATAGGCACCGCCACTCTGTTCGTTGGGGTACATTTCGGGCTGTCGTCGGACAATGTCACGCTCGGGACTACCGCAAAGCACGCCGCGCTCACCGTCTCAGCAAAGCACGGCGATTCCTCAGCGAATCATCGCTACATCTTGCGCGAAGAAGACTGGAAACGTATCGCGAAAGACTAAGCCGTGCAGGATGCATCGATAGCAAGCTGCCACGCCTCACCTCGCTGAGCATTACCTCGACGATGTGCCATCACTGATGGCACGTAGTTTGCATGACTCTTACCGACACCTGCCGGATTGGCAGATTGCTTCGGAAGGAAAGTTCATGCTTCAGCCAAACCCATGCCGCCTGCACCACCGCTCTTTTTTGGTGCAGATCGCATCCAAACACACGAATATTTTTTCCTGGCTTGCGAGCAAGCCCGGAGGTATTCGCATGTTCGCCATGTTCATGCTGCTGATATGGACATTGCCAGTATTGGCCGATGAAGTGCGTGTCGCCGTTGCAGCCAACTTCACCGCACCGATGCAGCAAATTGCCCCGGCATTCGAACAGGCCACGAGGCATCGTGCCGTGTTGAGTTTTGGCTCAACGGGCAAGTTTTATGCGCAAATCCGCAATGGCGCACCATATGACATTCTACTTTCAGCGGATGAAAGCACGCCCGCGAAACTCATCGCAGAAAACCACGCAGTCCGTCACTCAAATTTCACTTACGCCATCGGCAAGCTTGCTCTGTGGAGCGCAAACCCTGCAATGGTGGATCATTCTGGCAAAGTGCTGACGGAGGGTACATTTCGCCATCTCGCGCTGGCGAATCCCAAACTGGCACCTTACGGTGCAGCCAGCGTGCAAGCGATGCAATCGCTCGGCATTGTCGAAAAGCTGAAAGACAAATTTGTGCTGGGTGAGAACTTGCCGCAAGTTTATCAATTCGTGGCGAGCGGCAACGCCGAACTCGGTTTCGTGGCACTTTCGCAGATTTATCAAAAAGGGCGTTATGCCGGTGGCTCGTTTTGGATACTGCCGGAAAATTTATATTCGCCGATAAAACAAGATGCGGTTGCACTGACACAAGGCAAAAATAAACCGGCCGTCGATGCATTCTTGCACTATCTGAAAAGCAAACCTGCAAAAGGAATCATTCAATCCTACGGTTACGGCGTTCAATGAGATGAGGAGATCACCATGACGTTCTCCGGCGAAGATTGGGAAGCCATCGGTTTGACGGTGAAGCTGGCAACGTATGTAACGGTGCTGCTCCTCATCATCGGCACCCCCATCGCGTGGTGGCTTGCGCGAACCCCCTCGCGCATGAAAGTGTTGGTCGGAACCATTGTCGCCTTGCCGCTCGTCTTGCCACCAACGGTACTGGGCTTCTATCTGCTTTTGCTCATGGGGCCCAACGGCGTGGTTGGACAAATCACCCAAGCGATGGGACTGGGGCTGCTGCCATTCACCTTTTCCGGTCTTGTGATTGCTTCCATTTTGTATTCCATGCCCTTCGTCGTGCAGCCATTAAAAAATGCTTTTGAAGCTATCGGCCAACGACCGTTGGAAGTGGCGGCCACCTTGCGCGCCAGCCCCTTTGATATTTTTTTCAGCGTAGTTGTGCCATTGGCGCGTCCCGGTTTCATTACCGCCGCCATCCTTGGCTTTGCGCACACCGTCGGCGAATTCGGGATTGTGCTGATGATCGGCGGGAATATCCCGAACAAAACACGCGTGGTCGCCGTGCAGATTTATGATCACGTCGAAGCTTTTCAGTATGCGAATGCTCACTGGCTGGCGGGCGGCATGCTGATTTTCTCGTTCGTCGTGCTGCTCATGCTGTATTGGTTTAATCCTGCCAAAGAAAAAGTTAGGCCATGAAAGATGCATTGCGCGCCAGACTCAAGGTCAAGTATTCCGGCTTTTCGCTGGATGTTGACCTTGCGCTTCCGGGTCGCGGCATCACGGCGCTATTCGGTCAATCCGGCTCTGGCAAGACCACCATCCTGCGCTGCATTGCCGGACTGGAAACCGCGCGCGATGCATTCATCAGTGTGAACGGCGAAGTCTGGCAGGACGATGCAAAACAAATCTTCGTTCCAACACACAAGCGTTCGCTAGGTTATGTCTTTCAGGAAGCCAGCCTGTTCCCGCATCTTTCCGTGCGTGGGAATCTCGATTACGGTCGCAAACGCGCTGGTAAAATGAATGGCGAGGCATATGAACAAACCCTTGTCCTGCTTGGCATCGAACATCTGCTGGATCGCCTGCCGGATAAACTCTCCGGTGGTGAAAGCCAGCGCGTTGCCATCGCACGCGCCTTGCTTACGGAACCGAAACTGCTTTTGATGGATGAACCGCTGTCCGCGCTGGATACAAAACGCAAGGAGGAAGTCCTGCCTTACATCGAACGCATTCAAAATACGCTGTCCATTCCCATTTTGTATGTCAGTCACCAGCCAGATGAAGTCATGCGACTTGCCGATCATCTGGTGCTGCTTGAACACGGGCGCGTCAAAGCCAGCGGAAGCGGGTTTGACATGCTGGGGCAAATCAATGTTCAAAACGCCATGTATGATGACGCGAGTACGCGGATTGAAGCAGCGGTGGTCGCGCATGATGATCACTATCACCTGACGCACATCGACTTTGCCGGCGGTTCGTTTCACATCATCAAACGCAATCTTCCCATCGGGCAGAAAATTGAATTGAAAATTTTTGCGCGCAATGTCAGCCTGAGCCTGAGCATTCCGCGTGACAGCACCATCCTGAACCATTTGCCTGCCGTCGTTGGCGAAATTGCCGAGACACGCAACCCGGCCGTCATGATGGTACGCCTGAACACTGGCGGTGCGCCCTTGCTGGCGCACATCACCAAACGCTCCTGGGATGCGCTGGGATTAAAAATCGGCAGTCCAGTGTACGCCCAGATAAAATCTGTTGCGGTGCAAGCAACCGACTGAGCCGTGACGCTAAATCCCGACACTAGGGAAGGCGCTTTTCTTTCAAGGATTCCTTGAGTGAATGAAGCGATATGCGCTGCCCTTCTGCCTGCTGCAACACTTTAAAAACTTTTTCTTTGGCTGGAGTCGAATGCACAAAATCATCATACGCTTTGGTTAACAGTTGACGCATGTGGCGAAACATTTCCGCCTCATTTGCCGCACCGTTATTAGTGTCCATGATATTTTCCTGTCGCATGTACTGGTAAAAACGCTGCAGGATGTGCAGTCGGCTGGTATTGAGGACGGACTCTTCGTATGACACGCCGAAATATCTGAGAAAATCCTCAGCCGAAGAAAGTTTCGATAATTGCTGAGCCAGAGTGTTCATTTATGCCTCCCGCCAATCATCGTGCGGCTTCATTAGGAGATAGTGCAAAGTGCGGAACACTTCATCCTGATTGCAAATATTTACGTTCTTTTCATGCTGCAGGTGTTGATAAGCCCGCTCCATGAGATACTCTTCGCATGCATTCAAGCCATCATCTTCATGACTTACTCCTGCGTACTTGAGGAAATCCGAACCGAATGAAAGTTCCGCTAAGCGCTGAATTAAGGTACTCATATCTGCCTCCCTCGATTGAATGCCTTCACAATGACAAATCATTACAGTACGTGCTTTCTATATAAAACTCCGCCAACTCTTTTGCGCCCGGACTGTTTTTGGTTTGCACGGCATGTCGGCGTATCCTCTCCAGGACGTAGTGCGCCGCTTCAGATGAAAGCGACAAACCAATCCTGTCGTAAGCATCTCGCACGGCATGCACACCTGAATGTTTGCCCAAAACCGTACGGTGTCTGCGCCCCAACTCAGACGGGCTAAACCCTTCGTAGTTCAAGACATTCTTGAGCAACCCATCCACGTGGATGCCCGATTCGTGCGTAAACACAGCGGAGCCTACGATACTCTTGTTCGGCGCCACCATTCTTCCCGATGCTTCCGCCACCAATTTTGAAACATCGACCAGGTGCGCCGTGTCCACGCCCGTGTTCATCGCGTACAGATGCCGCAAGCCCATCACCACTTCTTCCATCGCTGCATTGCCTGCCCGCTCGCCCAAGCCGTTCACAGTCGTATTGGCGTGCGTCGCACCGGCATGGATTGCTGCCAGCGTATTGGCGGTGGCCAAGCCCAAATCGTTATGTGCGTGAATCTCAATCTCCAGATCCGTGTTCATGCGCAGTTCGTGAATCTTGCGCCATGTCATGAAGGGGTCAAGCACGCCGAGCGTATCGGCAAAGCGGACACGTCTTGCCCCGGCGCTTTGCGCGGCATCCACGACCTCAAACAGGTAAGCCATGTCGGCACGCGATGAATCCTCGCAACCCACGCTCACCTGCATGCCATGCTCCAGCGCCATTGGCACACACTCCTTGATTTGCGCCAGCGCCCACGCCCTGTCCCGGTGCAGTTTGTTCTTCAAGTGAATATCGGAAACCGGAAGGGATAAATTGACAAAATCAATCCCGCAACGTGCGGCGGCTCTGATGTCTTTCTCGCACATCCTGCCCCACACCATCAGCTTGGCACGCAGCTTTAAATTGACGATGGCGCGGATAATCTCGATCTCTGCGGAACCCATGACAGGTATACCGATTTCCATCTCCGGCACACCCATTTCATCCAGCGAGCGTGCAATGGCAAGCTTTTCTTCCGCCGTGAAGGCCACGCCTGCGGTCTGCTCCCCGTCTCGCAAAGTCGTATCGTTAATGGTCACCCTTGTCATAAATCGCCTTTCTGGTGCATGGGCTGTCCATGCAGTTGCCCTCACCAGTGAATTAGCAATTCACGTGCCACCTTTCCACTTGATGCCTCACGATTTCCATCAGTAAATGCGGGCTCGCCGATGTCCGTTTCTGTGTCGCAAGCATTGTGTGCTTTGTCGTGTTCCAAACAATTTCTGTCCTGCAACCGAAATCACCCCTGGAAAGCGGGTTCCGGGGATGCCTGATACAATGCGCACGTGACGACAAGGTTTATTTGTCTGTTGTCATACCTACAGAATTCGGGGGCGACTTGGATTCGACAGGGGTTGCAAAGCATGCAGGGCATACCGAGGCCTGGTTACCTCGTAAATACACCCAGAAAAAACTAAACGCAAACGATAACGTTTACGCTGTAGCCGCTTAATACCGGCTCACCCTGCACCGTCTCTTCCCTGGGGCGGGTCGGCAACGGCAGCAGGGTCATTTACAGGGAATCGCTTCAGGCGTCGTCATCTGACCTGAAGTTAAATCAAAGGTGAACCGCCTGTGTGCAGCGTGTGCGTCCGCGTCACGCAGGTTAAATCAAATGACAGCACTAAGTATGTAGAACTGTTTGTAGAGTGCTTCTGGACGCGGGTTCGACACCCGCCGCCTCCACCATTTAACAAAAACCCAACCGATAAGGGTTGGGTTTTTTGTTACCCGAAGCGCCAATGTTGGCGGGCGAGCAAACGTCGAACCTGTTGCAAACCACTCTGCCTTGCTCATACTGCCGTCACACGGTTGCGCCCGCCCTCCTTGGAGGCATACAGCGCCTGATCGGCACGCTGCATCAAAGATTCGAGGCTGGTATCACCACTCCCGAGACTGGCAATCCCCGCACTGATCGTGATTGATACCGCCTGGTCTGCCAGCTGTATGCGTTCTTCCGCCAGCGCCTTGCGTGTCCGTTCGATGACCTCAATCGCTTGCGCCGTGGACGCGCCGGGTAAGAGGAGCACAAACTCGTCGCCGCCTAAGCGTGCAAACACGTCAATCTCGCGGATATTTTTCAGAAACACCTTCGCCAGCGCCTGCAGCACTTGATCCCCCGCAGCGTGGCCATGAGAATCATTGATAAACTTGAAGCGATCAATATCCACCGCAGCCAGCGCCAGGCTCTGCTGCAAGCGAAGCGCCCGCCGATGCTCGTTTTGCGCCAGTTCCATAAAATGGCGACGATTGACCAGCCCGGTCAGTTCATCAGTTTTGGCCATTTGCGTCAATTCCATTTCCAGTCGCTTGCGTTCGGTAACATCCTTGCCGGTGCCTCGGAAACCCGTAAAGCGCCCCTCCGTGTCATACACAGCTTTTCCACTGACGCTGACAATCTTTTTTTCACCGCTGCGGTTGATGAACGAGCACTCGAAATCGCTGAACTCCTCCTGCCTTTGAAGCAGCGCCCTGTAAGCCGTCATGCTTTCTTCAGCAATGTCGATCCCCATCTCCCAGGGGGTTTTGCCGATGCATTCATCCACGTCAATCCCCGCCAACACGCCAAAGCCTGAGGAAATTCGGGTGAAGCGGTTCTCACTGTCCTGTTCCCAAAACCAGTCCGAAGACATTTCTGCAAAATCGCGGAACGTCTGCCGGCTTTTCGCCAAATCACGCACCAGCAATTGACGCTTATGCCAGTCACGGTACAACAACCAAGAGAGGATGGCGGTAAACACGGTAAAAATGATGGATACCGATGTAGCCGTTTTTACTTCATCACGCCAGTCGTGCAGATAGTCGTCGGTCGCCAGCCCCACATGCACCAGCAACGGCCATTTGCCCACCTTGTGATAGGAAATTGTGCGCTGGATGTGATCGTAATCCGATGCCACCGTCAGGGTACCCGACTCCGGTCGTTCGGCGACAGCCTGCCGGAATGTTTTCGGAAAGTTGGTGAGCCCGATCGCACTGCCGATACCCTTAGGATTCGGCTGACGAACGATCATGGCCAGGTTCCCGTCGCGCAAAACGATCACGCCTTTCGATCCCACATCAACTGCAGAAAAAAGCCGCGGGAAGTATTCAAGTTCGATGATGCCGGAAATGAGACCGGCAAAACGTCCATCAGGGTAATTGTAGCGCCTGACGATTTTGATGGTCCATTCTTTGCTGATCTTGCCGTAGATGGGGGGCGAGATGACCGCCCCGGCCTCGGGATGCTCACGCAAATACCTGAATTGCGCCTGAGAAGAGATGTCAACCAAAGGGGCATCGTCCACCACCTTCGTGCCATAGCGGACGATGCCTTTCGCATCGCTGATGCGTATGCCATCCAGACCTTCCAATCTGGCATACGTTGCCTGAACGCGCTGGTTCAGAAATGCTCCATTGATGCCCCCCTGCGCCATTTGCCGATCTATCGAATCTTTCAGCGCCAGCAAGCTGATATCAATTTTTTCGATGGCATCTTCAATGTTCTGCGACAGCACGTTTGACATGTTGACCGAATCGATCCGGGCGCGCTCCAAACGATTCTCGCGGCTGGAATGCAGATTGTCGTAAACGAGCCAGTATACGAACAGGTTGATGACGATCACACCAAGCACCAGCATCCCGCCAAAGGTCAGGATGAATCGATCTGTACTGCTTTCACCCTGAGCCATCATTGCTCTCCTTTCAATACACCCATGCCCCCATTCCACCAACGGGAATATTACTCGAAAGCAACGCCGACTTGGGCTAGGTGGCTTTATCTTATATCAATGTTTATTTATAGTTTCCATAAGATAAGGATTCGTCTAAAAAATTATCATCCCCTTATAAAAACCCGGAAATATGTGGGTATCTTGCGTTTAAGCTGCATTATGGAAATGTTTTTTATCGCTAGCATGTGACGAACGCGATTTCCTTTGACTCTGAAAAATGGGCGCGTGTTCGGTTACAATTCATCTCACTATCAAGAAGGGTTCGGATGTACTCCGAATCCTATATCAAAGTCTATGACAGCAACCCAAAAGCCAACCTCACGAGCGCAAAACAGCTTGCCCAGCACTAGGCCATCGTTTGAGGCAGCACGAGAGAATGAATGGGAAGCGCAAACCTGATGTTCTTCAGCAAAGAATCCAGTACAACCTCCCATACATCCCGGGTAACAAAAGCAGCCGCATTCCGCTCTTTTTTTGAAGTGGCATGGCACAAATGAAAGTGATATTTGTACTGCACAGCCACAAAGCCGGCGGCGCTGAGAGACATCTGCTGCAACTAATGCAAGGCACGTCGCGCAACGGCGTTGAATGCATTTACGCAGGCCCATCCGACGGCTGGCTGGGAGAGCAAGCGGCTCGCCTGGGTTTTCGTTGCGCACATATTCCCTATCACGGTTTTTTTGATATTCTTTCGCTCGTACGCTTGTCTCTTCTCGTCCGTCGTGAAAAAGCTGATTTGGTACATGGACACCTCACTCGTGGAGCCTTCTACGCAGGATGGGCGGGACAGTTGACCAAAACGCCTGTCGTGGCCACAGCCCATTCCACTAATGCGGGAAAACATTTCGGAAAGGCGAAACGGATCATTGCAGTATCAGATGCAGTCAAGACATTTCTCCTAAGCCGCGGGTACGCCCCTGACATTGTACGAACCGTTCACCATGGCGTTCCAGACTACGCACAAAATGCAATGCCATTGCCTGAGGAATACCTGGGTACACTTCATTTGAACGATGGCCCCACTCTCGTCATGGTCGCACGCTTTGTGAAAGATAAGGGACACGATATTGCGCTCCAAGCTTTAGCCAAGCTGCGCGACCGCCCTTGGAACTTGCTGCTTGCTGGGGCAGCCGATAACATGTGGGCGAACGAGATGAAACGGCTTGCATCGCAACTCGGTATTCAGAACCGCGTGCACTTCATCGGTCACCGTGATGATGTTCCAAATGTCTATGCGAGCGCTGATATGCTACTTGCGCCATCTCGCCGCGAAGCACTTTCCCTGACACTGCTGGAGGCTGCGGCATTTTGCTTACCGATTGTCGCAACTGACGTGGGTGGAATTGGCGAAGCTGTAGAAAACGGAAAAACGGGTCTACTCACCTCTTCCGAAAACTATGAAGAACTGGCAGAGTCCATCGCCAGACTCCTTGATAGCCCCGCACTTCGCAAGAAAATGGGCGATGCCGGACGTCACCGTTATGAAAAATTTTTCTCTCTTGATAGAATGGCAAAATCAACCATCGCAATCTATCAAGAAGCCATTACAAGAAAATAAGCGCGAGCATTTCATGACAGGCATTCAAATTCTGATGTACCACCAGATCGGCGACTTCCCCGATATGAAAACACATCGCGCCACCTACTGTGATCATCGCCGCTTCGCCCGACAAATGGCCTTCTTCAAATTAGGTGGATACAACGTGATGCGCATGAGTGACGCGCTGCGAGCATTGCGCGGCGAGATCCCCATCCCACCACGTGCGGTCGTACTGACTTTTGATGATGCCTACGAAAATTTCTATGAATACGCTTTCCCCATCCTGCAGCAGCATGAATTCCCAGCAATCGTTTATGCCTTGTCGGATTTTCTAGGGAAACCAGCACAGTGGCTAGCAAATGATGGTCATCCGACACCGCCCTTGATGGATGCGCCGCGCTTGCGACAATTACACAAGGCCGGCATCGACATCGGTTCGCATTCCGTCAGCCACGTCCGTCTCGCAGAGCAAAGTACAGAACGCATTCATCTGGAAATGACGCAATCCAAAAGGGAATTGGAAAATGCCTTGGGTATACCTATCGACCACTTTTGCTACCCCTACGGCAGCCATGATACCCGCGCCGTTGAAGCTGCCGCCGATGCTGGGTACCTAACAGGTGTTACCTGCGAACGTGCTACAGCAACGCCCGAGGATGATCCGCTTACCTTGCCGCGCAAAGCCGTATCATGGGGCGATTCACTCATTGGCGTTCTATGGAAAATGCACATGAAAAATGCCCCTAAACATCCACCCATTCGGCGGTCGGTAAAATAGATACTAGTGTAGCCTTAATTTACAGACGCGTAACACCTCGTTACATAACCACGTTGCTCCCCCACTTTTCATCCCGATCAAATCTGACTAAAATTTTCTCTCGCGTACCATGGGCAAATATGCCCGACAAAATTGTCTTGATTTTTGTTTGTGAAGGAGAAAAAAATGAAGCGCGCAAAAGCTTATGCAGCAAGCCTGACTTTGTTTTTATTCGCCGCAATGTCACTGTCCGCACGCGCAGCAGATAACGGCGTTGAAAGCCTGCGACAAACCGGCAAAGCCTTTGCTGCTGTTGCCAAACAAGTGTCGCCTTCGGTGGTGTTTATCCGCGTGGAGAGCAAAGCTTCCAGCAGAAGTACCGCTCCCTTTTCATCACCGTTTGAATCGCCAAACGGATCGCCCTTCGGCAATGAATTTCCATTCGGCGACGATTTCTTCCGCCGATTTTTCGGTGAAAGTTTCCCCGGCAGGCCACAACCCAAAAAACGCCAAGCGCCCCAGCGCGAACGCATGATCATGGGGCAAGGTTCCGGCTTCGTGTTCAAAACAGAGAAGGGCGCGCATGCAAGCAAATCCTACATTCTGACAAACAACCATGTCGTGAAAAATGCAGATCGCATCCGTGTGCAGTTCAAGGATGGGCGTGAGTTCGACGCCACCGTCACCGGCCGCGATTCGCATTCCGATGTAGCCGTTATTGAAGTCAAGGCTGCAGACTTGCCCGCGCTACGTCTGGGCGATTCATCCCAACTGGAAGTGGGCGAGTGGGTCATCGCTATCGGGAATCCTTTTGGTTTGAGTCACACGCTCACAGCGGGCGTGGTGAGCGCGAAGGGGCGCACCAGTGTCGGTATCAACGACTATGAAGATTTCATCCAGACCGATGCCGCCATCAATCCGGGCAATTCCGGCGGGCCGCTGGTTAACTTGAACGGTGAAGTCGTCGGCATCAACACCGCCATTTTCAGCCGCAGCGGGGGTTACATGGGCATCGGCTTTGCCATCCCCAGCAATCTCGCCAGTACGATTGCAAACCAGTTGATCGAACACGGCGAAGTGACACGCGGCCAACTGGGTGTCGTAATCCAACCACTCACGCCGGAACTCGCCAAGTCGTTTGAGACGAAAGCTGATAAAGGCATTCTGATCGCCAGCGTCAACGACGACTCTCCTGCCAAGAAAGCGGGATTGAAACAAGGCGATGTGATCCTGAAGCTCAACGACGAACCGATCATCGACATTGGCAGTTTCCGTAATCGCGTGGCGCTGATGCCGCCCGGCACTTCAATCAAATTGACGATTTTGCGCAACGGCAAGCACAAGACCGTGAATGTAAAAGTCGGCAAAGCCAGCGAAGAGAAGCAAATCGCCAAAGCCGCTTCGCATAGCAGTGGAGAGATCGGCTTCACCGTGCAAACCCTCACGCCACAACTCGCAGATCAATATGATCTCAAGGAAGGGGAAGGCGTTCTCGTGAGTGAAGTACAACCGGGTTCCATCGCTGCCATGGCTGGCATCCGCCCTGGCACCATCATTTTGCAAGTGGAACAAAAACCGGTGAAAAGTGCTGAGGAATTTCAGCACGCCATCAAAACGAGTGAACGCAAAAAACGGGTGCTGCTCTTGGTGCGTCAAGGCGAGATGCAACGATTTGTGGCATTGAGTTGGTAAATATTAATTGCCGCATCCAAAGCAAAAAGCCGCAAGAGGATTCTTGCGGCTTTTTTGTCCTGACTTTGAATCAGACGCTTCATTCAAACCACCGGGACACCCTTCTTTAGCGCTTATTTCTTGCAGTCAAAATCCCAATCACAAGTGCGTATCCACTGCATGCATCGATTCCCATCCCACACAACGCACTCCGGGTAGCAATGCCAGCACCCCTGCAATTTTTGATCTTTTACGCCCTTCGTCGCAACGTGAACCTTGATGTTTTTTGAAAATCGCGCAACCTCTTTTCCGTGCTGGTCAACAATGGTTTTCCCATCAGAAGAGATTCGTAAGGCCAATTTTTCAGGTTTGATTCCGCGTTTCTCGGCAGCCTTGCAGCATGCCGTGCAGCTATTCACCGTGTCGTTGCCTTTGCATACGCAGTAGTCACAATCGCCCGCCATTGCCAGCTGTGAGAACAGAAGCAGTACGATCACCGCCAGACTTCTCCAGAGTTTCATCGCATCCTCCTTATGTTGGATCAAGCGCTGACGCATTACAGCGCCCCTCGCCAGCGAAAAAAACGTCAAGGGCCAACGTGTCATACAACCCCAAACGCATCATAACACTGTTGACAGCGCAACAACACAAGCTTCCCGGAAAGCTACTGCCAACGCCCTTTTCTGCTTCCGTAAACATGTCATGCGGCGCTTTTCCCAAAACCATCGCATAATGCGCCTTATCGAAAGGAACAAGCCCCTGCAATGACCGCGCACCATTCCGAGTTATCCGACATCCGGCTTTTGACCAAAGCCTTCGCCTTCGCTGCAGAGAAACATCGGCATCAGCGGCGCAAGGATGTGCATGCCTCGCCTTACATCAACCACCCGATTCAGTTGGTGGATGTACTGACCCGCGTCGGTAAAATCGAAGATGTTCCCACACTGATCGCAGCCATCCTGCACGACACGATTGAAGATACAGAAACCAGTTACGAAGAGTTGCGCCACCAATTCGGCGAGGAAATTGCGCGTATTGTTCTCGAAGTGACAGACAATAACGCCTTGCCGAAGGACGTGCGCAAGCGTTTACTGGTAGAAAAAGCGCCATCGATGTCGCGCAAAGCCAAGCTGGTGAAGCTGGCAGATTTGATCGCCAATGTGAACGACGTGCTGTATAACGATTCGCCTGCCTGGCCGCTGGAACGTCGACAGATTTACATGGCGTGGGCACACGATGTCGTGGCGGGTTTGCGCAACACCTCTGCGCCACTGGAAGCAAAGTTCGATGCCTTGTATGCGCAGCGCAGCAAAATGGTTCACGCCCATTGACACCCCCTCTTGCACTTGAACCACGGCGGTGCAGCATTCGTCCATGATTGCCGCACTCAACCCCAGACACCCTCCAAAACCACAAAAACACTTTATTAAATCAACAAGTTAGCCGCATCACTGGCTCCACTGAAACCACCCTGCACAGACACAGATCCTGCCCCAGGCCGCCCTCTCTTACGAATCGCCCGCACCGATAAGGCGCAGCGCCACCTGCCTCCGCCCAAAAGGCCATTTTTTTAACGAGGGTTATTCGTTGATATCGCCAGTTGTGCGTAAAATTACGCTTGGTACACAGTCGGTCGCACTGTACGATGGCAATATTCAATAACGTCCGTTATTCATCGTTGAACACATCTATTCTGAAAGCCAGTGCTTTCATTCAAAATAAGGAGAAGTCGCATGGGAACCAAAGGTAGAGAGATTGTTGGCGTAAATGTAGATGAGCTACTCACGCTCTTGAACAAAGCGTACGCGGATGAATGGCTCGCTTACTATCAGTACTGGGTGGGCGCAAAAGTTGCCAAAGGTCGTATGCGTGGCATTATCGCCAAGGAACTGGAAGAGCATGCTGCCGAGGAATTGGAGCATGCAGAGAAGCTGGTGGAGCGCATGATTCAGCTTGGCGGCAGCCCGTTGCTGACACCGGAATCCATCATGAAGGAATCCAATTGCGGCTACGATGCGCCAACCAATCCGAACACAAAGGCGCTGCTTATCCAGAACATCAAGGGCGAGCAATGCGCGATTGAAACGTATGTGAAGATCCTGGCATTCGTCAAAGGCAAAGACCCCATCACGGAAAAATTGATCCTGGAAATCCTGGAAGATGAAGTCGAGCATGAGGAAGATTTGCAAGCCATGCTGGAAGACATGGAAACGCCGGTCAAGTAAAACGCTTGATGACATCCCCCTTCCTCACGCTGCGCGCACATATAAGATAGGAGTCAACATGAAAAAATGGTTTGCCCCGTTTTTGCTCGCCTCGCTGGTATTGCTGCTTACAGCTTGTGCAGGCTATCGCCCGATTGTCGACATGAAAGGCGTAGACAAGGCGCAGTACGAGAAAGACCTGAAGGAATGCCAGGAATATGCCGAGCAAGTGAACGTCGCCGGTGAAACGGCTGCAGGCGGTGCCATCGGCGCAGGGATTGGGGGCGCTATCGGTGCCGTCTCTGGCGGTCGGGCTGGCGTGGGGGCTGCGGTGGGTGCCATCACAGGTACGGCTACAGGCGCCGGGAAAGCGACCAGCGGGCAAAAGCAAGTCATCAACCGTTGTTTGGCTGGTCGCGGTTACCGCGTTTTGCGATAGCCGTTCCACCCCGCTTTCAATAAAAAACCCCAAGCCTTCTAAGCTTGGGGTTTTTGTTGGTACGTATTTTCTGCGGCATCACGCCCTCATCGCAAACCCTGGGTTAGTGCAGTTTTAACGAACTGTCGGAAACTTCTGTTTCGACTGGCGTTTGCATTGAAACCGTCAATGAGTCGCCCGTGAACTGGATGACTTCGCCAGAAAACGTCATCACCATCGTCATGCCAAGCGAGAATTCCATTTTTACGTCCACGCTTTTGTCGTTCGCATCAAGTAAGTCGACAACAGTTTGTTCTTGCCTGCCATCCATTTCGAAAGAGACATTGTTTGCCTGGTTTTCGAAATCACTTCTTTCGAAGGATTGAACGCCCGTGACTTCCACATAATCCCCGCCCGCTTTTTTGACAAAGACGCGCGGCTTGAGATTGATATCAGGCAACATGGCTAAATTCGCCCTCCCATTGAGCATTGTCTAGACTCCGTTAAAATGACTGCATTGCGACGAAAGGCGACATGATACTGTCTTTCATCTGATCAATGCAAACCACTCATGAAACTCTGGCCAATTATTGCTATAGCAACACTCTTTCTCGCCATGATCGGCTTGGGTATTTTTTTTGCCGTACAACGGCATAGACGAATCCAAAAGGCAAAAGCCTCACCGTTCTTCCGACATGGCGACGATGATGATGAACCGCGCGGCGAAAAAAAGCATTGTGACGCTTATTCTGCCGGCACGTTTTACTGGTAACGCTCCCCCTCAACCTCTCCCAACATGACATCGCGCTTCCTCAAACTAAAACTCGCGTACCGCAACGTCAATCCACTCATCCGAAAAATCACCATTGGCTATGGTGTGTGGATCGCCCTCAGTGTGCTCGTCACAAACTTACAGACGGACAACATCAGCATCGGCGCGCATCTGGCCTTGATGCTGACGGGCTTTCCTGCTGCCCTGCTCTCACTTTTTTGTGCGCTGGATGGTTCTGTTCTGGCCGTGATACTGGCCGGCGGAATGGGCTTGGCGCAGTGGTTGGGAGTGGCATATTTATTTACGCGACGTTAGCGCACAGCATTAGCGCGACACTGCTGCCCCTACTGAAGCGGCAGGCGATGATGTGACAGCAGTTGAAGCAGCGCTGGCAGCAGACGACGCACCAGAAGGAAGCGTGATATTTCTCAGTTGTTTTGGTTTCTTGGTATCCGGCGTGTCTGTTGGATGGCTCACAGCATTTTTTGCATCACCCTTTTTCTCATCGCCATCTTTCGCTTCCGCGTCCTGCTTGCCGGAACTAAACCAGTTTGATATTTTCTTGAAGAAGGAATTCACCACATTACCTTTTCCCGTTTCAAATTCTGGCGCCCTCTCACCTTTGGCAGACGCCGGGTAAAGCGCTTCCTTGAAGAAGTCCCCCACGACGCTCAGGGCATTGTGCGCGCCCTGTCCCCAGTATCCGCTGCGCATGGTGACGCGTGCGTCATTGAATCCCACCCACGCACCAGCCACCAGCTTCGGATGCATCAAAATGAACCAACCATCCGTATTCTTTTGTGTCGTGCCTGTTTTCCCGGCCAAATCGGCAGGGAGACCAAATTCGGTCGTGATGCGTTTGCCGGTTCCCTCGCTCACGACACCGCGCATCATGTCAAGCAACTCGTCTGCCACGTTTTCCGGCAGCGCACGCGTGCCGGGATTGTCAAAACGCAGCAATGTTGCACCATTTTTATCCGTCACGTGCGTGATGTAAATCGGCTTGCGATACTCTCCACGATTGGCAAAGGTGCCATACGCCGACACCATTTCCATCAGGGTTACCGGACTGGTTCCCAGCGCGATCGAGGGCACCGAGTCGAGTTTGCTTTGGTTCACACCCATTCTTTGCGCAAAAGCCGCTGTTTTGGCCGGACCAATCTCTTGCATGATTTGCGCGGTGATGCTGTTGCGCGAATAAACCAATCCCTCACGCATCGTCATCTCGCGTCCGAGTTGCGGTGAAAGATCGGAAGGTCGCCAGAAGGAGCCATTGGGCAACTTGAATTCCACCACTCGCTCCGTAAATTTTCTGTCTGAGGCCATGCCTTGTTCCAGCGCGGCACCATACACAAACGGCTTGAAGGTCGAACCCGGCTGCCGCTGTGCTGCAACAACGTGATCAAATTGATCTGCGCCATAATCACGGCTGCCGACCCAGGCCTTCACGTGACCGGTTGTCGGATCCATCGCCAGCAATCCTGTCTGCAATCGGGTCTTTTCTTCGCGCAAGCGCGCCATGAAACGCTCGTCTTTTCTGAGTTGCGCAAGCGCTTTATCCGCTTCGGCACCGCCTTCCATGGCGCGGCGATAGGCTTCGGATTCCCGAATGAAGGCATCGACCAAATCTTTTTTCGTATTCCAGAAATGGCTGAAGGCTTGCACGCGTTGACGCATCGAGAGATAAGCACTCGCATTTTTTGAAATCAGCCTGGAATTGCCGACGCCCCATTCCACGTCAGCAATGACCTGCAATTTTTCCATTTGTCGTCGCACGGCCTGATTGGCTGCAACCTGTATACGCGAATCGAGTGTGGTGTGTACAACCAGCCCGTCCGCATAAATGTTGCGATCATGAAGATCGGCCCAGTCAACCAGCCACTTGCGCACATGCTGTACAAAATGCGGCGCAATGCCGTGCACATCCAGCGTGTGGTCGAAGTTCAATTCCAGCTTCTGCTGCTTGAGCCTGTCGTAATTTTCCTGCTCCAGGACGTTGCGCTTGACCATTTGCGCCATCACGACATTGCGACGCTGAAGCGCCCGTTCGGGATTGAGCACCGGGTTGTAGTAACTGCTGCCTTTAAGCATGCCGATCAGCGTGGCACTTTCCAGGATATTCAAATCAGCGGAGGATTTGTCGAAATAGATGCGTGAGGCCATCTCGATACCGCGCGCGTTGTAAAAAAACGGCACAGTATTCAGATAGGTTTCAAGTATTTCTTTTTTGGAGTACGCGCGCTCGATTTTGAGCGCAGTGATGATTTCCTTGATTTTGCGATTGATTGATCGACTGCGTCCGATCTCTTGCGGATAACGGTTGCGCGCCAGTTGCTGCGTGATGGTGGAGCCGCCTTGTTGCCGCCCTAGGAGCGTCCACACGGCACTGGCCGCCGTGCGAAACACATCCACACCACCGTGGTCGTAAAAACGGTGATCTTCCGTGGCGATCAGCGCCTTGACGGCATGTGGCGAAACGCGTTCAATCGGCACCCACTCGCTGTTCCAACGACTGAAGGTGGCGATGATTTTGCTGTCCGCAGAAACCACCCGGCTCGCCTGCTCCACTTGCGCCTTGCGCAGATCAGCAATGTCAGGCGTCGAGGGGATGAGTGCCAAAGCATAGGCGCACAACAATACGAAAAGGATAATGCCCGACACGAGGGATGAACGCATGGCGTAAAACATCCTCGAACGCCAGTGCAATCCCTTTTCGAAAGGCTTGAGGAAAAAGCCCGTTACTTTCCTGAAACCACGGCGGCTTTGGGTGCTGCCACCCGCATCTTCTGTCTCTGTCATATTGCCCTGCTTCTATTACCTAGCCTGTTCGCGCACCACGGCGCTTCCGTCACGTGAAAATGGCGCATTGTGCAGCATTTTTAGTCAAACGCCTACCCCTGGGTCATCTTGGCAGTTTTGCCGGTTTTGCGGCTCAGACTTGTGCAAGACGCGGAGGATTTTCGTTTTTGTGCAGTAAGGCGGGAACTTCACTGGCCGCAACGGGAGGACACAACAGGAATCCTTGTCCTTCATCGCACCCGCAAGATTGCAGGAAAACCAATTGTTCCTGGGTTTCGATGCCTTCTGCAAGAATGTGCATGTTCATTTGCTGTCCCAGTGAAATGACTGTCTTCGTAATGGCATGATAGGATTTGAAAATTGAGCCCGATGGCAGTGAGCAATACTGTCAGTACTCTCTCGGGAAATCGGCAGCACGCAAAATCGCGTTGGCCGTATGGCGCGATTTGCACTGGCGCGGAACCGAAATGAAGGTGCTGTAATACAACCAGATTTCATGCTGGCAGTCAGGCGACTGCTTCGCAAACTCGAAATCTGCCATTTTCAGACAGGCCACCAAACGGCAAAAAAAATCGCTGAAATTAGCGTTCATGCTCTGGCCACTCCACCACCGGAAGCACCGCACGCTTGCCATGCACACACAGGGAAGCAATGTCGCGCACCACGCGCGCCGTCTCTGCTTTCAACTCTTCCATCGTATCGGCCTCCACGACCAATCCGCGCATGTTTTTACTGATACCGATATACACGTCGACTTCGTCATCGTAAATCACGTCCATCCTGACTCTGTGTCGATAACCGAAACGGGCGCACAAGGCCCAGAGTGGGTACTCGAACCAGTATCTTTTGGTTTTTATCACGGCATTCCTCAACAACACCTCACCAAGCCCGTATTTTAGCGCAACAAAAACGGCTTGCCTTCTTCCCACCCCAGATCATCCCGTGCAACAATACGGACATGCCTTCCTTGACACCTGTGCATCGACACATTTTCGGGAGATGATTGATGAAAAAAAAGAACTTCCCGCTCGCCAAGGTATTCAGCCTGATGCAATCGGGCCCCACTGTGATGGTCAGCACCGCGCTCAAGGACAAAGCCAACATCATGACCATGTCATGGCACATGATGATGGAATTCGAACCCCCGCTGATCGGCATCGTCCTGAGCGAACAGAATTTTTCGTTCGAACTGCTGAAAAAATCCAGGCAATGTGTGATCAACATACCAACCGTCGAACTCATGGAGAAAGTGGTTCGCTGCGGTAACCTGTCAGGGCGCAACCGTGACAAATTCAAGGCACTGGCACTCACCCCGCTGCCCGCTGAAAAAGTCAGCGCACCCTTGATCGACGAATGCTATGCCAACCTGGAATGCAAAGTGGTGGATACCCGCTTCGTCAACAAGTACAACCTGTTCGTTGTCGAAGTGCTCAAGGCTTGGATCGCCCCATTGAAGGAACCCGCAAAAACCCTCCACCACCTGGGCGGCGGGGAATTCCTGGTAGGAGGCAAAACCGTCAAAGCACGTTCAAAAAAGAAATAATCCGCGCTGTCAGTGGTAACATACGCGCTTGTGCAGGACAAAGAAATCGGCATGGTTTCTAAAAGTTTTGGGTCACAAGACCATGCCTGGCAGACAGCCATACCGTGCAATTTTGAAGTCCAACAGGAGTCAAACGGATGACGATGCTTCGCTTGCTCACCATGCTAAAAACCTGCTTTCTTGCTTTGACGTTTGCCTTGTCGCTTCCGGCACTTGCTGCTCCGGATCCTCTCCCGCCCCCCGCCATGGAAGTGGGATTTGGCTATTTGGGGCATGACCGCATCATCAACCGCATCATGTATTACCAACAAGGGGAGTGGCAAAAGCCCCTGTCCGCTTTTCTTTCCCAGCCCGGCCACTACAGCGGTGTGCAGCCGCACGACACCATCGTCCAGGCATGGTTGAACGCAAACACAGCTCCAGATAGCGCAGACGTGGATTGCCAAAAAGCCGATTTGCGCAAAGGCGAAAACAGCCACTGTCTCTACACCAAAAAGATCAACAAAAAATTGAAAGACGTTTCGCAAGAGGAACTTGCTGCCCTTCTTGCAAGCACCCCACCCAAAGTGCGTCTCGCAACAACCAAAGAACTTCTGCAAGTGCTCACCCCGACTTTTCTGGGACGCCTGCTGGCATGGAAAGAACTGAAAGCCGACAAATTTGATGTTGAAGCCTATGCCAATGTCTTTTGGGGCGCCAAATCCTCGGTTTTCACCAACTGGTTTGACATGCGCGCCGACGTCCCTCAGGCGATCACTTCTGAAAGCGCGGTATTTCTCGACCCCAGTACCGCAGACTGCTCCACCGATTCGACAGGCGTCAAAATCCAGGCCGGGCGTTTTCAGTCTACCAAGGAAGGCTGGGTTGCCACACAAAGATGGGGGTATCGCTGGATTCCTTTTGAAAAACTCGCCGACCTGAGCTTTGACCCCGAATCTGGCGCCGCCGATCCCGCGAACACAGAAGCGCCCTTCCCCTACAACGCCCTCCTGCAACAAGCCAAGGCTCAATGGGAAGCAGCTGAAGGCAGAACCGTGCCTTACAAACTGAAAGTTCGCCGTTTCGACACCAAAAAACAGTTGCAAACGACGCCGTTCCGCAAGCTGGTTGTCGAGCGCGCCGTGTCGTATCAGAACCGCGCTTCCCTGCTCCTGTTCAACGGAGAAAAATCCTTCCGACCGCAAGGCGCTTCCTCCGGCGCGGCACTGGACATCTTCTATCGCTCTTGGGCGATTCGTCATCCGGATGGAAAAGTCGAATGGATTTCCTCTCGCCTTGATCTTGACCCCAGCGGCGCGGCACTCGCGAACGTAGATGAAGCAATCACCTTTATCTCTCCCCACGCTCTCCTGGAAATCGATGGCAAGCAATTCGTCGTTGCCGCCAGCAACCTGCATACCACCCGCAACACCATCATGCGAACCGAAATATTCGAGCTCCTGAGCGGCCAGTTCAAATCGCGCGCCATATATGGTGAAACATGCGGCAACCCCGTGTCGAAATAGCACGCATCCTGACATCTTGTTCGGCCGAGCCATGAACCTTGCTGATTTCGCTCGCACGAAACTTATTCCATCTCAACTCCTGTTCTTTTTTTAAAGCCCCCGCTAGCCTTTTGCTGGCGCTTGCTGCTAGGATTGTCGCGTGCCCCAATGCCGCAGAGGCGTACCGGAGCAAAGCACCCCCGAACAAAAAAATCATGACGCCTCGTATCCGCATCGCCTCCCTTTTCCTGATGCTTGTTCTGGCACTCCCGGGACAAGAAGCCTTCGCCCAACGCACAGCCCTTCCCGTTGACGACGCCGAGCAAATGACCCGAACTGCGGTGCAGGAATCCCTGCAGGAAAAAAACTGGGCGCGAGCATTGGAACACATTGAAAGACTGCTCCTGCGTCGACCCAACGATGTCTGGGCGCTGCGACAAAAAGCGGAATGTCTGGGTGCCTTGCGCCGTCCCGAAGAAGCCATTGCCGTCCTGCGACGCGCTACTGAACTCGCGCCCAGGGACGAGGCCGCATGGAATGATCTGTGTTGGCAAATGATTTTTGGCAAAGGCCCGCTGAAAGCAAGACCCGCCTGTCAACGTGCCGTGTCCATTCGCAAGACCGTCAGCAATACCGCCAACCTCGGGCACACCCACATGCTCACGGCGGAAAACAAACTGGCGTACCGCTGGTATCGCGAAAGTCTGCAATTGGTCAAGCATGAAGAGGATTTGAACGCCAGCAAAGGGCCGCTCACGGCTTTCAAGTTATTCATTAAAAACGGCTGGCTAACCAACGAGAGCAGACGCGCTGGCACATGGATGCATCGTCAGTATATTGCGCAGCAGGATGCGGAAGCCATGAAGCAGTATGCCCTGTCGCGCGCCAAGGATATCGATGCGCATCCGGAACGCTATCTGGGTGACCAGGGAATCAAGAACGAGGCAGTCTACCGGCGCGACAACACGGAAGTCATCACACTGCTGGAAAAAGCGCTCCGAATTGTGCGCCTGCAGCGCGGGCATGATCATCCGTACACCTTGCCCCTCCTTAATGCGCTGGCAGAACGTCATGTGCTGATGCAGCAATATCGCAAGGCCGATGCCTTGATGCAGCACGCCCTCACCTTGGCGAAGAAACACCACGGCGAAGCGCATGAAGAAACGATGGCCATTCTGGAAAGCATGATTGGGCTCTACAAGAAGGCCAAGCAATACCAGAAAGCCTTGCCACTGATAGCAAAGCGTATCGCGCTCAGCATCAAAGCCCACGGCGCGGATCATCCGGTAACCCTCGACACCATGAACCGCATGGCGTCACTGCATCAACAAGCAGGTTACTTTGAAGACGAGTTGGCGCTCCGCTTGCGCATACTCAAAATCACGGAAGCTGCGTATCATCCCGCACCCGAAGCCTTGACCCGCATCGCCAGACTCTACGCTTACACAGACGACGCCGAAAGCGCAGCGCGTTTCACGCAACGCGCCCGCACCGCTGCAAAAACGGTGGAGACTGCCTCCTCTGGCAACGAAATAAAATCCGACGCGCGCAAAGCGCTGGAGCGCGCGTGGTCTGCACAAAACTGGTCGCAGGCACTCCGCCACATGGAAACGCTCATGGCCGAACAGCCAAACGATGACCAACTCTTCCGGTGGAAGGCGCACTTTCTGGCGCAGATGGGACAAGTCGACGCATCGGTAAAAGCTTACCAGCACAGCTTGAAGCTCGCGCCAAACAATCCCCACGCATGGAACGGCCTGTGCTGGCAATTGATCCTGTCTCAACGTCTCCCGGAAGCCCGCACGGCTTGCGAACGCTCCATCGCCCTGCACAAGAATTTCGCCAACACGGCCAACCTCGGTCATAGCTTCCTGCTCACCAAGGACGCCAAAACGGCCTATGTCCATTACCGCGAAAGCATCGCGCTACTCAAAACACAAAGGGATTTACAGCAAGGGCCGCTAAACGATTTTGATATTTTCATCCGCAACAAATGGGCAAGGGAAGAAAGTGAAAAGGCACGCCGCTGGTTTGCGCAGGAATATGCACAAGCCGAACAAAACGCCACCCTGACCGCCCGCGTGCTCACACTGCTGAAAACGACGCCCTCCCTGCATCCGCTGCTGCTCCGGCACTCTGCACAAACGAAAGCGGACAAACAATTCATCGCACACTATCAGGCCGGACAATATGCCAAGGCAATTGCCGACATTGAATCTGCCCTGTCCGTTCGTCAAAAAGGCAAGTCCGATGCTGCGGTCAGCATGCCCAGCCGCCTCAACAATCTGGCCATCGCACGCCACGCCAGCGGAGCGCAAGATAAAGCACTACAAACCATGCGGCGCGCATTTTCACTTTCTGTCAAAACAAACGGCTCAACACACGCGAGCACCCGCACGATTGCAGCCAATCTGGGGGCGCTGTATGAAAGCCAAGAGAAATTCGGTAAGGCACTTGGCCTGTATCAGCGACTACTGGAACGCACCGACGAACACATCAAGAACGACAAGGATTATTTCTTGCTGGCCGCCAAAGTCAGCTGGATCGCACACGCCGCTGGCAACAATGAAGGCAGCATGTGGCACGACACGAGCCTGCACGCGCTCACCGCTATGGAAACCAGCACACCGCTTCGCGCCGCGAAGATGCTGAATCATCTCGCCCGCTATCAGATCCAGGCAGGCGATCCAGACAAGGCACTGTCGCAACTTCAGCGCGCTTACGACATCCGGGAAAAGCAGTATGGAACACACCACACCGTCTCGCTCGACACCCTTCGCGCACTCGCCCTGCTGCAATGGAGCATGAACCGGACGAAAGACGCCGCAACACTTTTCGAACGTCATATCGGCGCTGTGGAAAGCATGTGCAGCCAATCTGTCTGCCCGCCCTCGCCACACCTCAAGGCTTACAAGGATTACGCCCATTTGCTTGGGCAAGGCGGTCAATCTGACGCAGCGTTTCGCCTCTTCGAATTGAGTAAAACACGCGCGCTCCTCAATCTCTCGGCATCCCGCGCTGGCAACGTCAGCTTGCCCGCTTCGGATGCCAGCGCCCTAAAAACCCTGCAAGATCAACTCAAGGCGCTCAACCGGCAAATCGAAAAAACGAAAAATGGGAAACGCCCGTCCCTGCTCGCGCAACGCGATCAAACGGAACGCGACTTGACAGCCATGCACCTGCATTTCAGCAAGACCTCCCCCCAATATGCCCGACTCACTACACCCGCACTGCTCAGTGCGAACGTAGCGGTAAAGGCGATCCCCGCCGATACCGTCTTCGTGAGCTTTCTGGAAAACGACGGTCGTCTTCTGGCGATCACCGCAACAAGCGATCAAGCCATGCGCTTTCACGATCTGGGCAAACCGGATGATTTGAACAAGACCATTGCAGCCTATCGCGCAGCACTCGCGCACCCGCGTACTGCTGATGCACCCACTCCCATTTCATCATGGCAGGAACAACTGGGTCGCATCTTGCTCCAGCCACTCAAGGAAACGCTGAACAAAAAACGCCGCTGGATCATCTCTGCTGATGACGCACTCTCGCAACTGCCTTTCGAAACACTTCAATTCGGCAATGCGCTGGTCGTGCAAATACATGACGTCACGCATGCTTCATCGCTCGCACACTACGCTTTGCTTCAACAGCGTGCTGCAGAATACCGCCAGACACCACGAGCGAAAACATTTCTTGGCATGAGTCGCGCAACAGACGGTGCAACAGATGAAGTGGACGTTGTGAGCAGGCTGTTCGATGATCGGGATATCTCGCTTTACCCTGCGGATCAGGCCACCCCCGCCAAACTGCAGCAACTGAACGCCCGCGGCAAACTCAAGCACTATCGCTACCTGCTCCTGACTGCCAACGATCATCGCTTCACTGGCATGAAAACGCACGACGCAGACTGGCTGGCTTTTCACTTGCAATCAGATCTCGTTTCACTCCTGGATCACGGAAAGGAAACGAATACCGACATTGCATCGCGCCACCCGGCATCATTGGCGCACGCGCTCATGACCGCAGGTAACGTAAGCACGCTGCTGAACTTGTGGCGTCCGAGTGAACGTACCAACAGCGAATTCCTGCGTCGATTCTACGCGCGCCTCAAATCCGGTGAAAGTGCCAGCAAAGCGCTCAATGCCGTCAAGCGCGAGTTTCTCACAGACGCACAATCCAGCCATCCCTCCCACTGGGCCGCCTACGTGTTGTACGGCATTTAACTGCCTGCAGGGCGCAGCCAAACCCTCGCCCGCAGCGCGAATGAGGGGGAATGACAGACAAATGTTAAAATTCTCCGCATGGACATATTGCTCATCGTCTTTCTCATCCTGCTCAACGGACTGTTCTCGATGGCTGAAATGGCCGTCGTCTCTTCTCGCAAAATCAAACTTCACAGTCTCGCTGAAGAAGGCAAGCAAGGGGCGGAAGCCGCGCTTGCCTTGAATCAGGAACCCTCCCGGTTTTTATCGACGATCCAGGTCGGTATCACGAGCGTCGGCATCTTGAGCGGTGCCATCGGCGAACTGGCTTTTGTTGATCCGATTGCAAACTGGCTGCGCGCCCTGCCTGAACTGGCACCTTATGCGCGGGGAATGGCCATGACCCTCACCGTCGTGGGTCTGACATATTTTTCTGTCGTGGTAGGCGAACTGATTCCCAAGCAATTGGCCTTATGGGCGCCCGAATGGATTGCGTCGGCCATTGCCCGCCCGATGATTTTTTTCTCGCGCCTGACCTACCCGCTGACCGTATTGCTTTCCGGCTCCAGCACACTTTTTTTGCGGATATTGGGCATTCGCAAAAAGAATGAGCCCCCTGTCACCGATAACGAAATCAATGTGCTCATGGAAGAAGGCGCGAAAGCCGGCATTTTCCATGCAAGTGAACAAGCCTTCGTCTCGAATGTCTTGCGTCTCGACATCATGCGCATCAACACAATCATGACACCACGCCCTGACATGGTTTATATCGATCTGGATGAAGATGAACAAGCCGTCAGAAAAAATCTCATGGAGAGCAATTTCTCCCGTCTGATCGTCTGTCGTGGCGGCCTCGACAACATTGTGGGCGTTATCAAAACCAGTGACTTATTAAGGAAAGTCGCACCGGGACTGCCCATTACCATCACTGATATTGAAGCGGCGATGCAACCGGCACTGTATGTTCCGGAATCGGTCACTACAACACAATTGCTGGAAAACTTCAGGAAGGCGCGCATTCAGTTTGCTTTAATCGTCGACGAGTACGGCGAAGTGCAAGGCTTGGTCACGCTCACGGACGTACTCGCCGCCATCGTTGGTGAACACAATATTCCCGAAATTCATGAAGAGCGCGATATCGTGCAGCGTGACGATGGTTCATGGCTGGTTGAAGGCAGCATCAGCATGGGCAAACTACAGTTGGCGATAAACGCGGTCGAAACCTGGCGCGAACCAGATGACACGAGTTTCAACACGCTTGGCGGATTTATCATGAACCGGCTGGGACACGTCCCGAGCATCACCGAAAACTTCATCGCCTTTGGATTCCGATTTGAAGTCGTGGACATGGATGGCAATCGGGTGGACAAGGTGCTCATCTCCAAAACAGACGAAGGATAGCGCCGACTACAGCAACGCGCGAAAAACCGGCACGAAGCAACAGCAAAAAGCGCGCAGCAATCAATTCCCCTTCATCTGCTCTACGCAACTCCTGCGGCACGCGTTCGAACTTTCCTGGCAGGCTTTCTCCCCCTCAGGCTTCATTACCCTGTTGCCCCAAATGTCTATTTTGGAATTTTTAACGATACATTGCCTTTCGCTTTCTTCGCATGCCTTCATGCAACTGACCTGAGCATATGCTGCCGAGGTGCCGACGGCAGAAAGGGAGAGGATTAACATTGTCACCATTTTTTTCATTGTCTTCCCCCAGTGAAAAAGTACAGCTTGATCTTGGCAAGACAATCAATTTTCGATTTGATCTATGTCAAATCAAATGTGTACTTAGGGCAATTTCGCCAGAAACGGACGGGATTAGGTCAGGTTTGCTACAGCGTGAGCGAGCGTCTGCGGAGAGGGAGGATTGTGTCTGTCTCGCCTTGCGGCGATCCCGTCATTCCATGCCCTAAACATCAGCGTCAATTTTGGCTGCTGAGGATCGGTCGGGATTGTGTCTGTCTCGCCTTGCGGCGATCCAGCCATTCCGCTCGCGCGGAACCGCAACTGCGTTGCGTCCTGCGCGACTGCCCCCGGCAGTCGCTGGTCGAACCCAGAGAGAGCCCTCACGCCTCACCTGCACCATCCAGAAAACAAAACGCCCCTTCTTGCGAGGGGCGTTTTGTTTTCTGGCGGAGAGGGAGGGATTCGAACCCTCGGTAGATTTGCACCTACGCCTGATTTCGAGTCAGGTACATTCGACCACTCTGCCACCTCTCCTTGTTCGGTCGATTGCGTCTTTGCCTTACCGCAAAGACGCGCAGTATAGCAGAATCACCGTGCCGACAACAGGCGCTCTCTTGCCAAATGCCCAGGAGAGGGCGTCTGGCTTATAATCTCGTTTTGCGGCGCGGCGCGCCGCCCTCTCGTTAGACATTCTCTCCATGAGTAACATTCTTATCAAATCTGCAGACGACATCGAAAAGATGCGTATTGCATGCAAACTGAGTGCTGAAGTGCTGGATTACATTGCCCCTTTCGTCAAGGTGGGCGTCACGACAGGCGAACTGGACAAGCTCTGTCATGAATTCATGATAAATGTGCAAGGGACGATTCCCGCCCCCCTGAATTATTGTCCTCCCGGCTACAAACCTTATCCCAAGGCCACCTGTACCTCCGTCAATGACGTGATTTGTCACGGCATCCCCGGCGGTAAAATTCTGAAGAGCGGCGACATCATGAACATCGATATCACGGTGATCAAGGATGGCTATTATGGCGATTGCAGCCGGATGTTCATCGTTGGCGAACCATCTGTTCAGGCGAGACGATTGAATCAGGTCACCTATGAATGCATGTGGATCGGTATTGCGCAGGTCAGGCCGGGCGCGCACTTCGGCGACATCGGTTATGCTGTTCAAACTCACGCAGAGAAAAACGGATTCAGCGTCGTACGCGAATTTTGCGGTCATGGCATCGGCAAATCCTTCCATGAAGAGCCGCAAGTGCTGCACTTCGGCAAACCGGGCACACTGGCCAAAATGGAACCGGGCATGATCTTCACCATTGAACCCATGATCAATGCGGGGAGACGTGAAATACGAGAAGACAAGGATGGCTGGACCATCAAGACAAAAGATCGCAGCCTGTCCGCACAGTGGGAACACACTATCCTCGTGACACCTACCGGCTACGAAGTGTTGACTGTTTCTCCTTTGATGCCACCGCCACCCCAATGGATTCAGAACGGCACGAATAGGCCTTGATAAAACCGGATGACTCTCGTCGCACCAACATTGCGCAACAAAATCAAGGTCGGAAGACAGGAGGCCGTGGCAGCCTTTGAATCCGGCGGTACACCCACGCAGCTACTGATTCACATACGTCAAGTTGTTGATGCAGCGCTCACGGATGCCTGGCAATCATTTGACATGCCTGTCGGTCATGCACTGGTTGCCGTTGGTGGTTACGGACGCGGCGAACTCTTCCCATACTCCGATGTGGATGTAATGATTTTGCTGGCGCATCCCGCCGACGATGCGCTCAAGCCAAAACTGGAAAAATTCATCACGCTGCTGTGGGATCTCGGACTCGAGATCGGCCACAGCATCCGCACCATTGATGAATGCCTGGAAGTTTCAGCCCAAGACATCACCATTCAAACTGCCTTGCTCGAAGCACGGCTGATCACCGGCAATCGCTCGCTGCTGCAAGCGATGCAGCACCGTTATCGCATACAAATGGATGCGCAAAAATTCTTTCAGGCCAAAACCCTGGAAATGCGCCAGCGTCATGTGAAATTCGAAGACACGCCCTACAGCCTGGAGCCCAATTGCAAGGAAAGCCCGGGTGGACTGCGCGATTTGCAAGTGATTCTCTGGGTGGCGAAAGCCGCAGGCATGGCGAAATCCTGGAAGGGGTTAGCGCGTCGCGGGATGATCACGGAAACCGAAGCGGAACAGCTCACCGACAGCGAAAACGTATTCAAGGATATTCGCATTCGCCTGCATCTCGCATCGGGACGACGTGAAGATCGACTGCTCTTTGACCTGCAGGAACCTATCGCCAAGGGCATGGGTCTTCAACCGACCGGCACGGGAACGGATGCGCAGCGCGCGAGCGAGTTGATGATGCAACAGTATTACCGCGAAGCGAAAGCCATCACACAATTGAACGCCATCCTTTTGCAAAACATCGAGGCGCAACTCTTTCCGCAAACTTTTGTGACCATTCCGATCAACTCTCGCTTCAATGAAGTGAACGGGCTGATTGATATTGCGGAAGACGATACTTTTGAAAAACTCCCGGGTGCCGTACTGGAAGTATTCTTGCTGCTGGCACAAAACCCTGAACTCAAGGGCATGACTGCGCGCACCTTGCGCGCAGTCTGGCATGCGCGCTTGCGCATTGACGACACGTTTCGGCAAGACCCGAACAACCGCGCGATTTTCCTGCTCATCCTGCAAGCACCGCGCGGCGTCACCCAAACATTGCGTCTCATGAATCAAACCAGCGTACTGGGGCGCTACCTGCCGAACTTTCATCGCATCGTCGGCCAGATGCAGCACGATCTGTTTCACATTTATACGGTCGATCAACATATCCTCACCGTCGTGCGCAATGTGCGCCGTTTCGCTCTGCCGGAACATGCACATGAATTCCCCTATTGCAGCCAGTTGATGGCGAACTTTGCGCGCCCCTGGCTGCTGTACATCGCAGCGCTGTTCCACGATATTGCCAAGGGACGCGGCGGCGACCATTCCACCTTGGGCATGGAGGATGCGCGCCAGTTCTGCCGTGATCATCGCTTGACCGAAGAAGATACCGAATTTGTCGTGTTTCTGGTTCAACACCACCTGACGATGTCACACGTCGCGCAAAAAAAGGATACCTCCGACGCACAGACCATTGAGGAATTCGCACAAATTGTTGGTGATGAGCGCCATCTGACTGCGCTGTACCTCCTTACCATCGCGGACATTCGCGGCACCAGTCCACAAATCTGGAATGCCTGGAAAGGCAAATTGCTGGAAGATGTGTACCGACTGACACTGCGCGTGCTGGGTGGCGAAAAACTCTCACCAGACAACCGGCTGAAAAGCAAGCAGGAGGAAGCGCTCAAGACACTCCGCCTGTATGCCCTGCCTACCAACGCACATGAAAAATTGTGGGGCCAGCTTGACGTGGTGTACTTTCTGCGCCACGACGCCTCCGACATTGCCTGGCAAACCCGCAATCTTTTCTTTCGGACGGAAAGCGACAGACCTATCGTCAAATGCCGTCTAGCGCCAATCGGGGAAGGGCTGCAGGTCGCAGTTTATGTAAAGGATCAGCCGGATTTGTTTGCGCGCATCTGCGGATATTTCGCACGCAAGAATTACAGCATTCTCGATGCAAAAATTCACACCACGCGACATGACTATGCGCTGGACACGTTCCTGGTCACCTCACCGCTCTTCGCCAAAAACTATCGTGACATCATCAGCCTGGTGGAACATGATCTGACAGAAGTGCTGGTAACACAGGAGCCGCTAACGGCTTTACCGAAAGAGAACCTTTCACGTCAATCGCGTACTTATCCGATCACGCCAACGGTTGACCTCCGTCCGGATCAGCGCGGCGAACACTACCTGTTGACGCTCACGGCCAATGATCGTAACGGTTTGCTGTATTCGATAGCCAGGGTGCTATCAAAGTATAAAATTAACCTGCACACCGCCAAGGTGATGACGATGGGCGAACGGGTTGAAGACGTGTTTCTGGTGGATGGCGAAACGCTCGCACATCCCCGTGCGCAAATTCAACTGGAACAGGATTTGCTGGAGATCTTGCGCGTATGAACGACAAAATGAATGCCACGCTGCGCCTTTCCAAACGCATGTCGGAATTGGGTCTGTGTTCCCGCCGCGAAGCGGACGAATGGATCGCACGCGGCTGGGTGCGCGTGGATGGCAAAGTGGTGTCGGAGTTGGGCAGCAAAGTACTGCCCAGCCAGAAGGTCACGGTCGATCGCCAGGCCAGCGCCGAGCAGTCGAAGCGCGTGACGATTCTCATCAACAAACCTGTAGGTTATGTCAGCGGACAGGCAGAAGACGGTCACACCCCTGCCATCGCACTGGTGAATGCTGACACGCGCTGGAAGGAAGACAAGGCGGACGAGCGTTTTCACCCAACGCAATTGCGTAGCCTGGTACCAGCCGGACGTCTCGACATCGACTCGGTCGGTTTGCTGGTGCTCACGCAGGATGGGCGCGTCGCCAAACACTTGATTGCCCAGGATTCGGAAATCGAAAAGGAATATCTGGTGCGTGTGAAATATCTACAACCGGGCAAATTTCCCGAAGAAAAACTCAAGTTGCTCAATCACGGCCTTTCGCTTGATGGAAAAAAATTACAGCACGCCAGAGTACAGTGGCAGAATGACGATCAATTGCGCTTCGTTCTGAAGGAGGGCAAAAAACGCCAGATCCGACGCATGTGCGAAGCCGTTGGTTTGAAAGTCGTGGGCTTGAAGCGTGTACGCATCGGAAAAGTTTTGTTGGGTAATTTGCCGCCGGGGCAATGGCGTTATTTGCGGCAGGATGAAAAGTTTTAGGGAGCAGCACTGCATATGAAAACCAGAATCGCGCTCATCGCCGCAGTGGGCCCCGATGGCACCATCGGCAGCGACAACAAGATGCCTTGGCACATGCCGAGGGATTTGCGCTTTTTTCGCCGTGTCACCAGCGGTCATACCGTCATCATGGGGCGCAAGACTTTCGAAGCCATCGGCAGCAAGCCGCTGCCCAAGCGCCGGAACATCGTCATCACCCGCAATACGGCATTCGAAGCGAATCGATGTGAGGTGGTGCATTCACTGGAAGAGGCGCTGACGGCAGCCCAGGGCGAGCGGCGCATCTTCATCATCGGCGGCGGCGAGCTGTACCGTCAGTCGATGGACATTGCAGACGAAATCTATCTCACGCATATCAATGATCTCCATCCCAACGGACGCCTGTTCCCGCTCTTCGAATCAGACACCTTTTTTCCTGAAGTGAAGGAAAGCGACTGGATCATTCATCGTCAAGGTCGCCAGTTCGCCGCGTCAAACAAGCTCAGGGCTCGACCGGGCGGTGCCGCCTCCGGCATGTTCATGCAGTTTGTGACCTACAAGCGCCGGACGCACACACCGCAATAAACCCGCCCCCCCCCAAGAAAACACCCGGCAAAGACACTTTTACTACCCACGCGCTCGCTCACAACAGGTCTTTGCAAAAATGCATCGTTTGGCGCAAAGTTTGTGCGGAAAATTCCCCAAATGACGCTCATATCTGCGAAAATTCCCCCTCTCATTTTTCGGCGCGCAAGCGGTTGTCCAGACAGCTCCCCAGGCGTCCTCCTTGTTATTTATTTAATAGGAAACCGCGATGAAATTTCGCTTCCCTATCGTCATCATCGATGAAGATTTCCGCTCCGAAAACAGTTCAGGACTGAGCATCCGCGCTCTGGCCAATGCCATCGAAGGCGAAGGCATGATGGTGCTGGGCGTCACCAGTTACGGCGACCTGTCGCAGTTTGCGCAACAACAATCCCGCGCTTCGGCTTTCATCCTCTCGATTGATGACGAAGATTTCGGTGGGGGGACGCCCGAAGAAGTCGATGTCACGATGAAACCTCTGCGCGATTTCGTCAACGAAATTCGGGCTCGAAACGCCGACATTCCCATTTATCTCTACGGCGAAACGCGCACCTCGCGCCATATCCCGAACGATATTTTGCGCGAGTTGCACGGCTTCATCCACATGTATGAAGACACGCCGGAATTTGTCGCGCGCCACATCATCCGTGAAGCAAAATCTTATCTGGATGGACTGGCACCACCCTTCTTCCGCGCGCTGATGCACTACGCGCAAGACGGCTCGTATTCCTGGCACTGCCCTGGTCACTCCGGCGGCGTAGCATTTTTAAAATCCCCAATCGGACAAATGTTCCACCAATTTTTTGGTGAAAACATGCTGCGCGCTGACGTATGCAACGCAGTAGAAGAACTCGGCCAATTACTCGATCATACGGGCCCCGTTGAAGCGAGCGAACGCAATGCTGCGCGCATTTTCAGTGCAGATCACTGTTACTTCGTCACCAACGGCACATCGACCTCGAACAAAATCGTGTGGCACTCAACGGTAGCGCCTGGCGATATCGTCGTGGTTGATCGCAACTGCCACAAGTCTGTGCTGCATTCGATCATCATGACGGGCGCCATTCCGGTTTTTCTGATGCCGACGCGCAACCACTTGGGCATCATCGGCCCCATTCCGCTGGAAGAATTCCACCCGGATAACATCAGAAAGAAAATTGAAGCCAATCCTTTCGCGCGCGAGGCAAAGAACAAAAAACCACGCATCCTGACGATTACCCAATCGACTTACGATGGTGTGGTGTATAACGTCGAAAAAATCAAAGCGCTTCTGGATGGCGAAATCGACACGCTGCTGTTCGATGAAGCCTGGCTACCACACGCCACATTCCACGATTTTTACAAGAACATGCATGCGATCAGCAAGGATACGCCGCCAGCAAAAGAATCGCTGATCGTTTCTACGCAATCGACACACAAGCTGTTGGCCGGTCTCTCGCAAGCTTCGCAAATCCTGATCAATGATTCCGAAAAAGTAAAACTGGATCGAGACATGTTCAACGAAGCCTACCTGATGCACACATCCACATCGCCGCAGTATTCCATCATTGCATCGTGCGATGTAGCCGCTGCAATGATGGAGCCCCCAGGCGGCAGGGCACTCGTCGAAGAATCCATTCTTGAAGCACTGGACTTCCGCCGCGCGATGCAAAAGGTGGATAAAGAATTTGGCAAAGATTGGTGGTTCCAGGTATGGGGGCCAGAAAACTTTGCCAGCGAGGGCATCGGTACACAATCCGATTGGTTGATCCGCGCAGAAGATGACTGGCATGGTTTCGGCAATCTCGCGTCGGGCTTCAACATGCTCGATCCGATCAAGGCCACTGTCATCACGCCGGGATTGGGCATCAATGGACAGTTTGCACAAACCGGTATTCCGGCATCGATCGTGAAGGAATATCTGGCGGAACATGGCGTTATCATCGAAAAGTGCGGGCTGTATTCTTTCTTCATCATGTTCACCATCGGCATCACAAAGGGTCGCTGGAACACGCTGGTGACTGCGCTGCAGCAATTCAAGGACGACTACGACAAAAACCAGCCGATCTGGCGCATCCTGCCTGAGTTCGCCGCTATCAAGACACGCTATGAACGCATGGGCTTGCGTGATCTATGCCAAAACATTCACGATTTCTACAAGGCATATGATGTTGCGCGCCTGACGACCGAAATGTATTTATCCGACATGATTCCCGCAATGCGCCCCGCCGACGCTTTCGCTAAAATGGCGCATCGTGAAGTCGAGCGTGTGCCCATTGATGAACTGGAAGGGCGCATCACCTCCACGCTGTTGACGCCTTATCCGCCCGGCATTCCACTGCTGGTGCCGGGAGAGCGCTTTAATAAAACCATTGTGGATTACTTGAAATTCGCGCGCGACTTCAATGAAAAATTCCCGGGATTTGAAACCGACGTACACGGTCTCGTGAAGCGCGAAGTGGATGGTAAACGCGGGTATTTTGTGGATTGCGTTAAACAGTAGGCAGCTTGAGTACTCATGCAAGGACAGCACCCCTTTTCGCCCTCACTTTGCAATGGTGAGGGTTTTAACTGTCGGCGCACAAATATCTGAGAAATTTTCGATGCACAGCAACACCTTGTTCAGAAAGCATCTCTTTTGTCTGTATTGCCATTTTTCGCGGTGTATCGACAACACTGCCTCAACTAATCCTTGCACCGACATAGCGCTGATCCGGATATCGGGCTACGCTACACGTCCCGCAGGAAGTTAGCTGATGTCGTTGATATAGAACTGCCAAGAGGATTGCCGACCATGCCGCTGCACCCATCGACTGCCTCTCGCCTCTCCACAAGCGCCAGGCTTGCTTTTGCCGCAGCAGGTTTGTTGTTCATCTTGGCTGCTGGTGCCTTGGCCGTTCTGATGGGTCCCGCCATCGATCAAAAGCTTTCCTCTCTCGCCCAGAATACCGAACTTGCACAGCGCCGCGCGCTGCTTTCCCGTCAACTTCATGATTTGGTAGATGCTGAAGAAGAGGCTAATCGGCAAGCGCTCTTTAACGCGCAAGTGACACTCATCAAGACTTTTAAATCTTATTCCGCTCGCGTACCCCGATTTGCCGATGAAATCGCCACACTGAAAAATCGCCTTTCAATCGCTGCCAAATCCGCGCAAGACAGCAGCAGCAAAACCACTGAAGCGGAAAGGCACATTTCCAGCATCTTCGCCCGAACAGTCGTCTCGCAACGACAGATGATTGCTGACATTCGAAAGATCATTGTTCAATTTCAGAACGAACTTCACGCCAATCGTGAAACCCTTATCCAGACAGCCGCACTGCGCATTCAAGAAGCGGACCTGGGTAATGCAGAATATGAGCTTTCAAAAAAGGGATTGCGCGAAAAAATTTCGCGCCAAATAGTTGCTGAACAAAGTCAACTGGACGATCCCATCGAAAACATTGCCACCAATGTATATGGCGGCGACGGCGTTGCGGATGACTCTTCTAAAATGTTGAGCGCGCAAATTGTCCGCGCTGGCACCACCAACATTCTTCTGGAAATGGTGATAAAAGCGGGCACAGCCGTCGGACTCGTCGTGGGTCTCGGTATCGGCTATATTGCTGACGAATGGTTGAGTACCCGCATGAAAAAGTCCATTACCAAGAAAACCCGCACCTCGCTTGTGAATATTCGGGATGATATCTGGCGTAATCGGGATACCGGCATGAAAGCAAGCATGGAACGAGCCATTCAGCAACACAGAAACATCAGCACTCTCGCACTGAACAAGGTTGTTTCACTTGAAATCTAGTTGCACCCTTCTGGACTCTCCCGCGACATTGAATTATCCTTGCAGGAAAAGACGAGCATCCAGCCGCACATCTTTATCGCCAATATTCGGGAGGCGCAAACCGTGAGTCGCATTCTTATCGCTTGGGAGTTGGGCGGAAATTATGGGCATCTTGCGCGTTGTTTGCGCGTTGCCTTGGCACTTCGGGATCGCGGCCATAATGTCGCTTTTGTCGTTCGCGACCCACGCACGGCGGCGGAAATACTCGGCAAACACAGTTTTGTGTATTTCCAGGCACCACACGTCGCGACACCCACCCGACTGGCCAATCCGCCGGCAAACTTTTCTGAAATTCTGATCGGTAAAGGTTATGCGGATCAATGGGCCTTGCTCGGCATGACGCGCGCCTGGCAAGCCTTGTTTCAATTTTTCAGACCCGACGTTGTCCTGGCCGATCATGCGCCAACAGCACTGTTTGCGGCACACATCATGAGCATTCCGGCGATTCCCATCGGGATCGGCCTGGCTGTACCCATGCCTGTTTCACCGCAACCTTCCATTCGCCCCTGGGAACCCGTTCCGGAAACACGTTTGATTCACGCAGATCGCACCGTAAATACCTGTCTGGAAGCCGTCGCGGCCGCAGTGGGCTTCAAGGGAAAACGGGTGCCCACGCTGGCCGATTTATATGCGAATGCCTTGCTGGCCTTTTTCCCGGAATTCGACCACCACGGATTTCGACCGAACGGCAAGTACATCGGGCCCATTTTTTCCTTCCCGCCGCCCACACCGCTAAAATGGCATGGCAATCGACCGCACCGTGTGATCGCTTATCTGCGCTCGGAAACGCGCGGCTTCACTTCACTGATGCAGGCGCTGCGCAACAGCGAAAGCTTCGAAACCATCATCATGGTGCCGGGATTGGGCGAATCCAACACCAAGCAACTGTCGGCACCGCATCTACAAATCTTCCGCGACACTATTTCCATCGAAGACATCCTGCCCAAAGCCGATGTGATGATCAGCCAGGGAGGCGTTGGCACGATGGCACAGACCTTGTTAAAAGGTGTGCCCATGCTGCTGATGCCGCATCATGTTGAACAATATCTTGCTGCGCAACGCATCAATGAGCTTGGCGCCTCGATCATTTGCGAACCAGTCGATCGTAGCTCTGAAAAAATCACCGCGTTGCTGGAAGCGCTCATTCAAACAAAATCCTACCGCGACAACGCGAACGATTTTGCGCAGGCGCATGCCGGCTTCGACCTCAACGAACCTGTGTTTGCCACCGTTGCCGCACTGGAAGCAAAAATCCGCCGCCGGTAAAATATCCCGGGTGGCGGATTTTCTTCGAACTTAGCTTCGCAACTTACTTCGGATATCTTATTCAGCAATAATCGTCGAAGGGAAAATAACGGTAAACATGCTCCCCTTGCCAAGCTGCGATTCGATCTCCAGCGAACCTTTGTGGCGCAACAGGACATGGCGAACAATGGAGAGCCCCAAGCCCGTGCCGCGCGTCTCGCGCGAACGTCCTTTGTCTACGCGATAAAAACGTTCAGTCAAACGGGAAATGTGTTCAGGCGCAATGCCGATACCTGTGTCCTGTACGCTGAATCGCGGCCCTGAACCCGTATCTTTCCACCGCAGCGTTATTTCTCCATTCTCCGGAGTGTAACGCACTGCATTCGACACAATGTTGCCGAAAGCAGCATGCAATTCTTCAATACTGCCCGTGATGTCGGGGCCATCTACGCTCAGTGTAATGTTGTGCTTGCCGCCTGACAAGGCTAACGCTTCCTGCTGCACCTGCTCCAGCAAGGCGGCAATGTTCACACGCTCTGCGCGCAGCGAAAAATCGGTCGACTCCAGTTTGGTGAGCGACAGCATGTCTTCGACCAGCATCTGCATCCGTTCGCCCTGCTCGCGCATCATGCGCATGTGATCCTTGCGCGTAGCAGGATCAAGATCGGGCTGCGTCATTTCTATTTCGAGAAAACCGTTGATCACGGTGAGTGGTGTCCGCAATTCATGTGATGCGTTGGCAATAAAATCGCGACGCATGGTATCGATGCGTTCTGCATCCGTCGCGTCATGCGTCACCAAAATCTGACGACGATTTTCAAACGGGATGATTTGAACAATGATGCGACGATCACGCAACGTAACTGTCAGCGGCTGGTCGTATCGTCCCAGAATGATGTAGTTAATGAAGTCAGGGTGACGAATCAGGTTGGTGACACGCATCCCTTTGTCTCTCTCCAGCGTCAAACCAAGATGCCGCTCCGCAATCGGATTGCACCATTCCAGGAAGAGCACATTGTCCAGAATGGCCACGCCGTCTGGTAAAAAATTCATCGCCTGTTTGAAACGGGCTAGCCATTCATTAAGCTCTGCGCGACTTTTTTCTTCTTCCCGATGCAATTTGTACAAACGCGCAAAAACTGCGTTCCATGCACCCCATCCATCAGGCAATTTTTCACTGTCAGGAACATCGAGCCAGATATTCAACCTGTACAAATAATGTAACTGCATCGTGGCAATGGCGGTCATGGCTATCAAAGCGGCCAGCAAACCAACCATCGGGCCATAGTAGAACCACAGCACGCCCGCGCCGATCCAAATCAGCGCCAGACGCAATGCAGCAGGAATCCAGAATATAACGTACGGGTTCATCAATCGTTCATCTTTCAGAAAACATGTAACCTACGCCTCGCACAGTCCTGAGCATCGTCTCTGCGTCATTCAACGCTTTACGCAACCGCAGCACATGCACATCCACCGTGCGCTCTTCAATTTCGGCATGCGTTCCCCACACCTTGTCGAGCAACTGACTACGAGAAAACACACGCTCGGGGTTTGCCATCAGAAAACGCAAAAGCTTGAATTCGGCCTGACCAATGTCGATCTTCTCGCGATCAACAGTGACAGTATAACTGGTCGGATCCAGTATTACCGAACCCATCTGGAGAACGTCTTCCGCTCCTTCTGGTTTTTTGCGGCGAAGCAAAGCGTTGATCCGCGCCGTCAATTCCTTGGGCGAGAACGGCTTGGTCACATAATCATCTGCACCACGCTCCAACCCCGCCACCTTGTCTTCCTCCAGCCCCTTTGCCGTAAGCATAATGACGGGGATCGTTTTGAAGTTAAAGTCACCGCGCAAACGCGTGAGCAACTGTAAACCGCTTTGATCCGGCAACATCCAGTCCAGCAAAATCATGTCCGGGATTTTTGTCTTCAGGGCTTCCCATGCCTGCGCGGCATCGCTCACCAGTTTGACATTCCACCCGGCCGCCTTCATGGTGAAGGAAATCAGCTCCATGATGGCCGGTTCGTCTTCCACAACCAGGATAGTAATTTTTTCTGAAGCCATATCGATGAACGCTATTTTTCCGATTCAGTTTTAACAGTGGCGTAGTCAGTATGCCGTATGTCCTTGCCCTCGACAATGTATATTACTTGTTCGGCAACATTAGTGGCGTGATCACCGATACGCTCAATGGACTTCGCGATCCATAACAAATCGAGTGAAGCCGAAATCGTCAGCGGCTCCTGGGTCATGTAGTCAATCAGGTTGAGCATCATCGCACTGAATTCGCGGTCAATCAATACGTCCCGCCCAATCAGGCGAATGGCCAGTTCCCGATCCAATCTGGCAAACGCATCGAGTGCATCATGGAGCATGCCGGACGCCGTTTCGGCGATGGAACGGATGGTTTGATAGTGGTTCATGATGACCACATTGCGGTTTTGCAGGTTTTTGGCGGATCGCGCGATTTTGGTGGCTTCATCGCCAATGCGCTCCAGATCCGTCACAATCTTCGTCGTTGCCATCACCGTACGCAAGTCGTTCGCGGCGGGCTGGCGACGCACAATGAGTTGCGTGCAAATATGATCCAGCGCCACATCAAGTTGGTTGACTTCCACGTCACGCTGAATGACCTTCTCCGCGAGCTCCAGAGTCCCCTCATGCAGGGATGTCATCGCATCGTGAAACTGCACTTCGACCAGACCACCCATCTGCAAGACGCGCGAGCGAATGCCTTCCAGATCCTGGTCATATCGTCTTGATAAATGTTCTTGTGCCATAAGTTTTCCCGATTCGATGAATTATCCAAAACGTCCCGTGATGTAGTCCTGTGTTTCTTTTTTTGCTGGTCTGAGGAAGATCTGGTCTGTTTTGCCGAATTCGACCAGTTCGCCCAGGTAGAGATACGCCGTGCAATCCGAGCAACGCGCTGCTTGCTGCATGTTATGCGTCACAATCGCAATCGTATAG
>QZKY01000015.1 GCA_003605115.1 Oxalobacter sp. | reverse complement strand
CACTGGCAGCGGGAACCCGAAGGGCTGCGTCTCGCGGTCGCCTTCTTTTGCCTTCTTTTCTTGGCGAGACAAGAAAAGAAGGTAGCCGCCGGGCTACCCTCGGCAAGCATAAACTACTACACAGTTTGTCACCTTCCCCATTTCCCCCGATAATATTGCTTTCCCGAAAGTCCAACAACCGTGCCTACCACCTCCTCCCTCGCCAACCAGATCGACGCCCTGCTGCCGCAAACACAGTGCACGAAGTGCGGCTATCCGTCGTGCCGTGGGTATGCGGAAGCGATGGCTACGGGTGAAGCCGCGATCAACCAGTGCCCGCCGGGCGGTGCGGAAGGGATTGCGCGGCTGGCGAAGTTGCTGAACAAACCCGTGCTGCCGCTCAACCCGGAAAACGGCATCGAGCGTCCGCGTCCGGTTGCACTGATTGATGAAGCGCGCTGCATCGGCTGCACGCTGTGCATACAGGCCTGTCCGGTCGATGCGATTGTCGGTGCGCGCAAACTGATGCACACCGTCATCGCCGGTCTCTGCACGGGCTGCGATCTGTGCGTGCCGGTGTGTCCGGTCGATTGCATCGCCATGCTCCCCGTCACAGGAGAGAAAACAGGCTGGGCAGCCTGGTCGCCAGAACAGGCGGATGCGGCGCGTCAACGCTATCAGTTGCGCACTGCGCGTCTGCAAGATGAAAAGGCCGCGCATGAAGCCTTGCTTGCACAACGTGCTGCAAGCATGCGCGAAGCATCAGACAAAACGCCGCAAGCCGAACAGGATCAAAAGAAAGCCCTCATTCAGGCGGCGATGGAACGCGCAAGACAAAAGAGAGAATCTTCATGAGAGCGCCGAAGATCCAGAAAATTTTTGATCGGTTCAAGGCAGCGAACCCGCAACCAAAAACCGAACTCGCCTACACGACACCATTTGAATTGCTGGTGGCCACCATGCTGTCTGCGCAGGCGACCGACGTTTCAGTGAACAAGGCCACGCGCATTCTCTTCCCCATTGCGAATACACCCGAAGCGATGGTGGCGCTCGACGTGGAAGGCTTGATGCCTTACCTGCAAACACTGAACCTCTATCGCACAAAAACCAAAAATGTGGTGGCGATGTCGCAAAAGCTGCTCGATGAATTCAAGGGCGAAGTGCCCGGCAACCGTGAGGCATTGGTGACTTTTCCCGGCGTGGGACGCAAGACCGCAAACGTGGTACTCAATGCCGCTTTCGGGCAGCCGACGATTGCGGTGGATACGCACATCTTTCGTGTTTCCAATCGCATTGGCCTGGCGCCCGGCAAGACGGTGGAAGCCGTTGAACAGAAACTGCTGAAGGTTGTTCCGAAAGAATATCTGCATGAAGCCCATCACTGGCTGGTGCTGCATGGGCGTTACGTGTGCACTGCGCGCAAGCCGCAATGCTGGAATTGCCTGATTGCAGATTTGTGCGTGTTCAAACCAAAGACGCCGAAGCCGAAGGATGTGTGAGTGGTACTGGTGATGCCACTTGCACTGTCGAGTGAAATCTGCCAAAATGCATCGCAAATGTAATGCATAAGGGTTTGCCATATGAAAACTGCCACTCTCCCCGCTTTGCGTGTTGATCCGAAACTGCGGCGTGCCGCCGAACGTGTGCTGCAAAAGGGCGAAACGCTCTCCAGTTTTGTTGAGCAATCCGTGCGCGCCAATATTGAACGCAGACAACTGCAAGCCGAATTCATCAAACGCGGTTTGGCCTCGCTTGAACAGTCGCGCCAATCCGGTGAATATTATTCAGCCGAGACGGTCATGCAAGAATTAGACGATATGCTGACCAAAGCCGAAGCACAGACCAAACTATGAGCTATCGTGTTCGTTACACGAAGGACGCGCGTGACGATCTGAAACGTCTGTATGAATTTCTCCTGAAGCGGGATTTGCATGCTGCCCGCCGCGCACGCGATGCCATCGGAAAAGCAGCCGACATGTTGCGAGAATTTCCTTTCAGTTGTCGCAAAGCTGTCGATGACAACCCTTTTCTGCGCGAACTGGTGATTCCATTTGGTTCTGGTGGTTATGTTGCCCTGTTCGAAATTGAGGGTGAGGAGACGGTTACCATTCTTGCGCTGCGCCACCAACGGGAAGATGATTACTTGTAGAAAAAGCTAAGCGCCTATAAAAAAACGGCGCATCACGCGCCGTTTTTTTGTTCAAGGCATTGCTTCAAGCATCTTGCGGCAGATCAGATGGGACAAGTACGTACTGCTTGTACGTAGGCTCCCACATCTTGTCTTTCACCAGTTGCTCGATTTGTGCATCGGTCAGTTTCTCCGTCAGCCCTTCGTCACGCGCTTGCTTTCCAAGTGCAATCGCCAGCTTGATGGAAACATTGCGCATGTCTGCAATCGACGGCAACAAGCCTGTACCCGTGCCCGTTACCGCTGGTGACATCTCGGCCAAGGCATTGGCGGTTGCGATGAACATGCCGTCTGTCACACGACGTGCCTTGACAGCAATCGCACCCAAGCCCATGCCGGGGAAGACATAGGAGTTGTTGACTTGCGTGACGTAGTGCGTCTTGCCAGCGTGTTCAATCGGTGCGAACGGACTACCAGAGCCAACCAGCGCACGACCGTCGGTCCAGCGAATGATATCTTCCGGACGTGCTTCCACTTTGTCGGTGGGATTGGACAGCGGGAACACAATCGGACGATCCACCTTCGATGCCATGTCGCGAATGATCTGTTCCGTGAAGGCACCGGCTTGCGCTGAAACGCCTACCAATACGGTCGGTGCAACATTGCGCACGGTATCCGCGAGCGTGATGTTGCCGCCCGGATTGTCGAGCTTCCATCCGGCCAGTTCCGCTTTGCTGCGACGGAACACTTTCTGGAAATCTTCCAGATCCGGCGTGTCCTCCTTGAGCAAACCGTTGATGTCGATCACGTAGAAACGCTTGAGCGCTTCTTCACGGGTCAAGCCTTCTCTCATCATTGCAGCAGCCATCAGTTCGGCAATGCCGCACCCTGCCTGACCACCACCTTGCAACACCACGCGCTGATCCTTGAGGGGTACGCCAGTCGTTTTAATCGCCGCAATCAAGGTGGCAATCGCGACCACGGCAGTGCCTTGAATGTCGTCGTTAAACGTGCACAGGCGATCACGATATTTGTCGAGCAAGCGATTGGCATTGGTTTTGCCAAAATCTTCCCATTGCAACATGATCTCGGGCCAGCGCTTCATGCAAGCTTGTACAAAAGCTTCGACGAAATCATCGTATTCCTTGCCGCGCGCGCGTTTCTGGCGCACGCCGATGTACATCGGGTCGGCCAGGCGTTCTTCATTGTTGGTGCCAACGTCCAGTGTGATCGGCAGACTGTTGGCAGGATTGATGCCGCCACAGCCAGCGTAGATCGAGAGCTTGCCAATCGGAATGCCCATGCCGCCCGCACCCTGATCGCCCAAGCCCAGAATGCGTTCGCCGTCAGTGACAACGATACATTCGACATTATCGAAACGCGGGTTCGCAAAGATTTCATCCAGCTTGTCCTTTTGCGCCATCGTGAGGAAAAGTCCACGCGGACGGTTGAACAGGTGACTGAACTGCTGGCACGCGGCACCGACTGTGGGCGTATAAATCAGCGGAAGAATCTCTTCGAGATGCTTGCCGATCAACGCGTAATACAGGGTCTCGTTGGTGTCCTGCAGATTGCGAAGATACATGTGACGATCCAGATTGTTTGCGCAGGCGCGCACGCGCTCAATCGCGCGGGTAACCTGTTCATCCAGTGTTTCGATATGGTCCGGCAGCAAGCCGTGTAGACCGAATGCATCACGCTCACCTTTCGTGAAGGCCGTCCCTTTATTCAGGATGGGGTTTTCCAGCAATTGCTGTCCACGGACGGAAAGCGGAATTTTGTCGGTTTTCGTAGTCATTTTGAAATCTCTTTGGTGTTCAAATAATAATTAGTACAACTTAAGCAATAAATATTACAACTCAAGCAGGCAAAAGTATAGTCCTAAAAAAAGGAAGAGCGCCCCGGAGGGCGCTCCCGATTTTGTGTCAGCGCAATCAGGTCAGGTATCTGAGCAAGAAAACAGCAAACACAATCATTGAGGCACCGCCAATACGAGTCGAAATTTGCGCGAAAGGCATCATTTCCATGCGTTCCGCAGCAGAGAGAATCGCGACGTCACCCGTACCGCCCAAACCGCTGTGACAGGCATTCACCAGAGCCGTTTCAACTTGGTACATTTTCATCAGCGAACCGACAATCCATCCGGAAGCAACCATCGCCAGAACGGTAACGGAACAGATGATGAGGTAAGAAAAGGTGAACGACGCAATCAGCTTGTTCCAGGGGACATAAAGAACGCCGAGCCCTACCAGCAGCGGATAGGTCGTATTCGTTGCGATGAATCGATACATCTGGTACGCGCCCTGCTCCATTTTTTCCGGCATTAAATTGGTGGCCTTGAACAAAGCACCAATCAGAATCATCAGGATCGGACCGGGAATACCGGTAAATGGCGCAAGGAATCCGCCTGCAATAAAGAAGGAGCACGCTATCAGCAAACCAGCGCCCATCAGTGGAAGGCTAAGTGGCTTGTTTGCCGTTTCTTCTTGTGCCTTCAGGAGTTCAGCATCATTACCGCCTCTGACCAGCAATCCCTTGCCGTTGTATTGTGGATATTTCTCACCGATACGTTTGAGCAAACCACCGCAGATGATCGCGACCACGTTGCCGATCAGTGCTGCCGGAATCAGTTGCGCGATTATTTCACCTTGCGGTCTGCCCAAAATTTCTGCATACGCAATGGATGTCGGCAATACGCCTTCACCAATGCCGCCGCCCATAATCGGGATGATGATAAAGAAGAAGGTGTGTTTCAACTCATAGCCGAATAACAGACCCGCGCCAAGACCAGCGCAAACTGCTGCGACGGTGCCCACTGCGAGCGGCACAAACATGCGCAAAAAGCCCTGGATCAGTACCCGTCGGTTCATGCCGAGCAAGCTACCCGCCACAAGACAGGCGATATAAAGGTACAGGTAATTGGAGTGCTTCGGACTCATCAATGAAACGATTGAACTTTTCATTGCCGGAAGCAGTACCTCGGTGCCGACCAGCGCGGAAGGAATGAACAAGCAGAGAATCGCGGGGCCGCCAATACTTCGAAGAATGGGAACCTTCGCACCAATATCAGCAAACAAAAAGCCCATGATCAGGATGCAGGCAAATCCGCCAATAATGTCGTTTGGTAATTTTCTGATGGACGCTGCGCCAATAACGACGACGCAAATCAGGATATAAATAAGAATCGGCACGGGGCCGATGGTGATTTTGTTGATTTTACGGACTAGATCGGCGATACCGCTGCCGCCGCTGTTTGGTGTTTCTTTTTCCACGAGCCTCTCCATTTGTGCTGAGTTGATTTATGTAATTTCGATACGCTTTTGGCGTGCAAAACCAGAAGATCCTAGCCCATAGAAGAGCGGTTGTCGAGAAGATAATTATCGTATTAGCATTGCGGTGGCGCTAATAAACAACATCCCTGCAAAAACGCGTCTTAATTGTTTTTCTGGCAGCTTATGCGCAAGATGTACGCCATGAGAAATAGTCAAAATGCTACCGATTGCTAGCGGAATGGCAACAGTCCAGTTGACGAAACCAAGGTGCGCATAAGTTGCCAACGCGACCAAGGTGCTGGGTGCAAGCATCGCCAATACAAGACCTTGCGCTGCTGTTTGTGTAAATCCGAAGAAGGCGATCAAAAATGGAACGGTGACTACACCGCCGCCAATGGTGAAAAAGCCAGCACAAAATCCGCCTATGCATCCCACCAAGGGCAAAAGCCAGACGGAACATTGCCATTTTTTATGCGCGCCTGCAGCATGCGGGAGAGTGCGCCAGGTCATGTGCGCAGCCAATCCAAGCATAAAGAGGGAAACAAGCGTTCTAAGAAGAGAGGTTGGAACTTGTGCGGCAACGAGTGCTGCGAAATAACTGGCCGTGACAGAACCGATACTCAGCAAGGCTGCCATGCCAAAGGTGATGGGGTTGCGCTGACGATAACGCAAGAATCCAATCACCATATTGGGTGCCATGAGCACCAGCGCTGTACCTTGCGCCAGTTGCTGTTCCATGCCATACCCCAGCACCAGAATCGGAATGACGATTAAGCCGCCGCCAATGCCCAGCATGCCGCTCACATAACCCAATGCACTGCCGATCAAAAAACTGATCAGGACAAGTTGAATGAGTGAGGAATCCATGATGGATCAAGCCTGAGATGAGTCTGCGCGCAAGCGACAGCGCAATCGAAGAGAGGCGAGAGATGCGCAGGAAAGGAAGTTATTTGTCCTGACAGATGTCATGAACAAACCTGTTTCTATCCTCGCCCACGTCGGCGATTACCGCCTTGACCAGCGCCCCCCATACCGCCTGAGCGTGATTGACCCATGCCACCCGTTCGCGCTTGTCCCGTATTACCCGTTCGAGCTTGTCCCGTGCCACCGGGACGCTGTTGACCGCCAGTGCCAGTGCGTGAGGTGCCGCGATTTACGGGGCGTGGGTCTTTCATGCCGGGGTAGCCGAAAGTCGTTTGCAGAGGATCGGGCTGACGTTGCCTGTCACTTTGCTTGCCTTGCTTGTCGCCTTTATTCTTGTCAGCCAGCTTTTCCAGACCGGACAATCGCAGCAAATCGCGCACCGCATTTTCTTCCAGTTCCTCCCAACGGCCACGCTTTAATCCTTGCGGCAAAACCAGCGCACCGTAGCGCGTGCGAATCAGGCGCGAAACCGTCAAACCAATCGCCTCAAACATGCGACGTACTTCGCGATTGCGGCCTTCACCGATAATCACGCGATACCACTTGTTGACACCTTCGCCGCCGCCATCGATGATGCGGGAAAATTGTCCGACGCCATCTTCCAGTTCCACACCGGCCAGGAGTTTCTGGCGCATGCCTTCTTCCAGTTCGCCCAGCGTGCGCACCGCATATTCGCGTTCGATGTTATAGCGGGGATGCATCAAGCGGTTTGCCAGATCGCCGGAGGTCGTGAAAAGCAGCAAGCCTTCCGTATTGAAATCAAGACGTCCTACCGCCAGCCACTTGCCGGTTTTCATCGGTGGTAAACGATCAAACACGGAGGGGCGCCCTTCCGGATCGTCCATGCTGACAATTTCGCCTGCGGGCTTGTGATAAATGAGCACGCGCGGCGGTCGCTTCGTCACCTTGCGCTGCATCAGCTTGCCGTTGATACGCACTTGATCCGTCGGCAAAATACGCTGCCCGATGTGAGCGGGTTCACCATTGACAGAGACGCGACCAGAAATAATCAGTTCTTCCATATCGCGGCGCGAACCCAAACCGGCTTCCGCCAGCACTTTATGCAACTTGGGCGCATCATCTTCGGCAGTCAAATCACGCCGAACTTTCCCTCTGGGTTTGGATGTTGACTTGGCGTTCCCGGCCTGAGTCTCTGGCTTGTCAAACGCCTCGGAAGTGACAAATGAAAAAATGTCGTCCGCGCGTGGTTTTTTGCCATCGACTCTATGTGATGCGGATGATTTATCAGGAGATTTGTTTCTGTTTTTCTTTCCGCCTCGCTCGTGTGTTCTTGGAGAAACGACAGCCTCTCCGCCTTGCTCGACGGGGGGATTGGGCGACATGGCGTTCACTGCGTTGCCCGGAATCTGATCTGCGTTCTCTGATTTGCCCTCACGCGAAGCGTTGCGACGATTGCGATGCAAACGTGAGCCGCGCCGATGCTTGGGTCTGGATGCATTTTCGTCTGCACCGCCCGCCTCCTGCTCCTTGGCTGGCGCAGAGTGGTCATCATCGGAGGGAGTCGTAGCATCTTGCATAGTTACCTTCATCCATTAGGGTTTGTGCTGTTCGTCAATCGACAACGGTGTGACGTCGCTTGATTCAGCTTTGGATTCAGCTTCGAATTCGGTTTGCTGCGCCACATTTTCTTCATCTATCTCAACGGGAAGATCGAAATCGCCAAACTCATCCGCCGAAGGATTTTCACCTTCCGCAATGAAAACGCTCACGGCATGCTTGGCGGCGTCATCAGAAAAATTGATAACGGTCTGATTGATGTCGGAAACCAGACTGTTTTCCAGCGCAGCAATATCCAGTTGCCCGACAGATTGATTTTCACCATCTACTTGCAACAATGGCGGTAACTGTTGCAGTGAAGTCAAACCCAAATCATCGAGAAACTGCTTGGTGGTTGCCAAAAGCGATGGCTTGCCCAGCACATCGCGATGACCGACCGTATCAATCCAGCCACGCTCTTCGAGCATGCGAATCGTTTGCGAATTGACCGTTACACCGCGAATGTCCTCGATATCACCGCGCGTCACCGGCTGGTAGTAGGCGATGATCGCCAGCGTCTCCAGGGTTGCGCGGGAATACTTCGGCGGTTTCTCCGGGTTCATTCGTTCGAGATAGCGCCGCATCTCCGGACGACTTTGGAAACGCCATCCTGTCGAAATGTTGACGATTTCCACCCCTTTGCCTGCCCAATCTTCGCGCAACTGCGCAAGCAACTCTTTGATTTCATCCGCGCTGAACACGCTATTGTTGACGTCTTCGCCGTCGGCAAAAAGACGCCGCATGCCATCGATGGACAATGGCTCGTGGGCACACAACAAAGCGGTTTCGAGGACTTTCTTTGCCTCAGAACTATCCATTTATGCTTAAACCAAAGCTGTTTTGCATGAGTTTGTCCAAAATGCAGGCAACGAGCACGATTGCGCGCTCCCCAAGCAGTGTGTTAGCTGATTTGCCCCCTGCCGCAAGTCATAAACCCTCAGGCAGGCGTGGCGTCTGGTACGGAGCAAGGCAGGGAGGCGATATCTGAAATCCGGCTGACCCTGTCTCTTCGAGGTCACGACGTCAACAAGCATACTGTTTGAAAACGCCATCCTTTTGCAACCCGACAGCATTGTACATGAATATCATACCCTATCCCAACTCCCCTCTCTTTTTCCATTTTTTAAGAATAATTTGCAACACCCTAAATTCTCAACTATCAGTAACAAGTTAGGTAGAATGCCCTTGTTATAAACTGAGGAAAGTCATGACTATGCGCTACGAGATAAAACTCTGCTTACTTGCATTGCTTACCCTATCGCTTCCAGCATGGAGCAATGAAAAAGATGCCTTGAAGGATCTGAATCACGCTGCACCGCACGTGCAGTGGGAGGCAAAAGGCGCCATCGAAATCGACATTGATTGCGACAATCATAAAGACTACGTGATGCTCAAACAGGCTGACGGGAAAGTAAGCGTCGGCATGGTACTGGGTCGCCCGAATAACCCCAAAGTGTACGTAACGGATATCGCTCTGGGGAACGGCAAAAATGAATTGTGTATTGGCACTGCCAGCATTCTGGCCGAATCCCTCGACTACAATCCCAAGTATGTTACGGGCAAGGCTGTTGAAGGCTTCAAGCGTTCCAGATGCCGCGCCTTTCGGGTCGCCAGTGCAAAATGCGAACCCTTTCATTTTTATTGGAACACGCAACAGAACCGTCCCGCATGGTGGCGACGCGCAAAATGATCTCGTTGCCTGATTTCTGCAACAAATCTGGACACCTATGAAAATTGCGACCTGGAACGTCAATTCCATCAAAGTTCGACTGCCACAAGTGCTGCAATGGCTTAACGACAATCCGGTCGACGTGCTCTGTCTTCAAGAAACCAAAATGACGGACGACAAATTTCCTGTCGCCGAAATTGAAGCCGCCGGTTATCAAGCGATCTTCGCTGGACAGAAAACTTACAACGGCGTTGCAATCCTCTCAAAGCGTCCGATCTCCGATGTGGTGAAAGGCAATCCCCTCTTTGAAGACGAACAGCAACGCATCATCGGTGCGACCGTCGATGGGGTGCGCATCATTTGCGCCTACGTACCAAACGGTCAGGAAGTCGGCTCAGACAAATACGCTTACAAACTGCAATGGTTGGAAGCCTTGAAAAACTGGATCGCAAACGAAGAAAAACAGCACGCGTCTCTGGCACTGCTCGGCGATCTCAATATCGCGCCAGAAGATCGCGATGTGCATGACCCCGTTGCGTGGCAAGGTAGCGTGCTGGTTTCCGAACCTGAACGTGAGGCCTTTCGCCATCTGCAAGCCATCGGCTTGAAAGATGCATTCCGATTATTCGAACAGCCGGATAAGACATACAGTTGGTGGGATTATCGCCAACTCGGCTTTCAAAAAAACAAGGGCCTGCGCATCGATCACATCCTCCTCTCGGACAAACTCGCCCAGCGCTGCACGGCCTGTACTGTGGATCGCACACCACGGAAATGGCAGCAACCCTCCGATCATGCGCCCGTTGTCGCTGTTTTGAAGGAGTGAACACCTTGCTCTCGGCCACCCTTTCCGTGCAAATCAAATTCCTGATCGGCATTTTTGCCATCCTGAATCCGCTGGGTGTCATTCCCATTTATCTGAGCATTATGGCGGGTCGTAGCACGGAAGAAATGCGCCGTACGGCACTCAAAACGGCCGTTGCTGTTGCTGTGATCCTGATCTTTTCGGTGTGGATCGGTGACAGTCTGCTCTCATTTTTCGGCATCGGCATCCCCTCCTTCCGCATCGGCGGCGGCTTGCTTTTATTGGTCATTGCGATGGCAATGTTTGATGCACGTCCAGGCCAGGCACGTCACACACAAGCCGAGCATGTGGAAGCGGAGAAGAAAGAAGATATTGCGGTTGTGCCCTTGGCGATGCCACTGCTGGCAGGTCCCGGCGCGATCAGTCTGACCATCGTCGACGCCCATCAAGCAGGCGGCTGGACAGACAAACTGCTCTTGAGTGTCGGCATCATCGTGATTGCGGTGATTGTCTGGGCGGTGCTCTGGCTCGCGGAACCCATCGGTAAGCGACTCGGTACCAGCGGCATGAACATCGCCACGCGCGTCATGGGGCTGTTGCTCGCGGCAATGGCTGTGCAATTCATTGCGGACGGATTGCTGGCGATTTTTCCCGGGCTCTCCGCGTAACCCCTCCCCGGCGTCAAAACATTCAGGAATCCGTCAAATCGAGTCGGTCAAAGGTTTCAACCACGCTCGGGTCAGACAGCAATTGCGCTTCATCCTTGGATATCTTGACCCACCATTCGCCCGTAACGGGGTCGCGAAACTCTTCACCGATTCTGACGTACTGAAAATTCTGCATGTTTAATATCCCGTGATCTTTGGTGGCGAAATTTTACTGCATACACACACTCCCATCTCACTTTTCCACCTGCACCAAGCCCACTTCAAAGATTCATCAGCATCCATTAAATGAATAATTTGCCCGAACTGTTGAATTGTTATCTTATTTGTATCATTTCTGCCACTTGAAAAGCACCATCTTGACTTATATGTCGATATGTTTAAACATATCGACATGAGATCAGAATACGCCCGACGCCTCCCAAAAAACTGGAAAAACATCGCCAAGGTCTTCACCGCCATGGGCGATGAACACCGACAACGGATTTTGCTCTTGTTCGAGCCAGGCGAACGGCTGAATGTCAGCCAGATTGCCGAAACCTCGACGCTGACGCGAACCACCGTATCGCATCACCTGAAAATCCTGCGCGAATCCGGCATCCTCGGCAGCTGCAAAGAAGGCAAGGAAGTCTTTTACTGGATAGAAAAAGCGCACCTACAGGAAGCCCTGAACGCTGTACTGACATACCTGAAAGAGGAAGCCTGAGCCATGTCGAGCCAGTTTGCCCTGCTAACGCAACGCCGCTTTCTGCCCCTGTTCGTCACGCAGTTTCTTGGGGCGCTCAATGACAATGTGCTGAAGAATGCGATGGTCATGCTTATCGCGTTTCAGGGGGCGAAGCTGTCTTGCGCATCACCGGGATTGATGGTCAACATTTGCGCCGGACTCTTCATCCTGCCCTTCTTTTTATTTTCTGCCACCTCGGGGCAATTGGCGGACAAATACGAAAAATCCCAACTTATTCGACTGGTCAAGGTGATGGAAGTCGGCATCATGGTGATCGCAACGATTGGTTTCACCTTGCCCAGCCTGTCATGTTTGTTGCTGGCGCTGTTTTTGATGGGCTTGCATTCAACACTCTTCGGCCCCATCAAGTACTCCATTTTGCCGCAGCATTTGCACGAGGATGAAATGATCGGTGGCAATGGCTTGATCGAATCGGGCACCTTTCTCGCGATCTTGCTGGGCACCATCCTCGGCGGTACGCTGATCGCGATTGGCGGTGAAGGGGCGCAGTGGGCAGCCGGTGTGTGTATCAGCATTGCGATTGCTGGTTACCTCGCCAGCCGCGCCATCCCACTTGCACCCGCACCCGATCCGGGACTAAGCATCAACTGGAATCCGTTCACGGAAACCTGGCGAAACCTGCGTTCACTCAGGCAAAATCGTGCGGTTTTCCTCTCCATCCTCGGGATTTCCTGGTTCTGGTTTTACGGTGCCATTTTTCTTTCGCAATTCCCGGCCTACGCCAAAGAAACCCTCGGTGGTGGCGAAAGCGTTGTGACATTGCTGCTGGGCATTTTTTCCATTGGCATTGGCATCGGCTCCCTCTTGTGCGAAAAACTCTCCCGCCATAAAGTAGAGCCGGGACTGGTGCCGCTGGGTTCGATCGGCTTGACGGTGTTTGCTGTAGATTTGTGGTTGGCCAGCCCCGCATCAGGCGCGATGGGATTGAGCGTCACCGAATTCATCTCGCGTGCTGGCAATATTCGCATCTTGTTCGATCTGGTGATGATTGGCGTCTTCGGCGGGTTCTACTGCGTGCCGCTGTATGCATTGATGCAAACGCGCTCCGAAGTCACGCATCGCTCGCGCATTATCGCCGCCAACAACATCATGAATGCCGCCTTCATGGTGGTCGCCGCCTTGCTGGCCATCGTCCTGCTGTCTTTTGGCGTCTCTGTGCCGCAAATTTTCCTGATCACGGCGGTGATCAACGCTGGCATTGCGCTGTATATCTATAGCGTCTCGCCAGAATTTATCAATCGTTTTCTATCCTGGATTTTTTTCTCCAGGATTCCCCGGAAATAGTCGTATGTTGAAAAAGACGCTAAAAAAAACCATTCGCCCGATTCTGCGACCCATACTGTACGTTCTGTGCAAAGTATTGTTTCGCGTAGAAGTGAAGAGCGCGAATCCGAACTTCAACGTGCCACGATTGATTATCGTGGCGAATCATGAATCCTTTCTTGACGGTCTCCTGCTGGGCTTGTTTTTGCCGATCAATCCGATCTTCGTCGTCAATACGCATGTATCGCGCGTATCGGTTTTCAGATTCATCCTGTCGATGGTGGATTACATCACGGTAGACCCCACCAATCCGATTGCAACCCGGCAAATCATGCAACTGGTTGAATCGGGTCGACCGGTAGTGATTTTCCCCGAAGGGCGCATTACGCTTACGGGCAGCTTGATGAAGGTGTATGAAGGCACCGCCTTTGTGGCGGGAAAAACGGGCGCGACCATCATTCCCGTTCGCCTGGATGGACCGCAACGCACCTATTTTTCACGCATGCGCGGCCACGCCTCCCCACGCGGCCTCTTCCCCAAAATGCGCATCACGATCCTGCCACCCACGCGCATTGAAATGTCCGAACTGCGGCATGCCAAGGATCGCCGACACTACATGGCTGAATCCATGCGGCGCATCATGCAGGAAATGCTGTTTGCCACACGCACCTCCGGTACCATTTTCGAAGGTTTGCTTGCTGCGGCCAACATTCATGGTCGCAAAAAACGTGTGGTCGAAGACATCAGGCAAATTGAGTACACCTATGCCGACATGATCAAAATGGCGTTGATGCTGGGACGCCTCTCCCGTCGATTGGATGAACCGGGCGCACGCATCGGCGTCCTCCTTCCTAATCTGGCACCCACCCTTGCACTGATCATCGGTCTCTCGGCATTTCGGCGCGTCCCCGCCATGCTTAACTTCACCTCCGGTACCGAGGGCATGCAAAGCGCCTGCATTGCAGCCGGAATCAAAACCATCATCACTTCACGCGCTTTTTTAGAGCAAGGCAGCCTGAGCGAGAAAATCAAGGACTTGAAAAACATCCGAATCGTCTATCTGGAAGACTTACGTCAACAAATTACCTGGCGCGACAAACTCTGGTGGATCGGATTTGCGCGCTGGTTCCCGCAAGATGCGCCCAATGCCGTTTATGAACCGGAAGAGATTGCCGTCGTGCTTTTCACCTCTGGCTCAGAAGGCAAGCCGAAAGGCGTGGCCTTGTCGCACCGCGCCCTTCTTTCCAACATCGCGCAAGCGCGCGCGGTGATCGACATCATGTCGGAAGACAAGTTTCTCAACTCGCTTCCACTCTTCCACTCATTCGGACTGACGGCAGGCGCCCTGCTCCCCCTGATGACAGGGTGCAGCCTCTTCCTCTATCCGACGCCGCTGCATTACCGCGTCATTCCTGAACTGGCTTATGACCGTGCCTGCTCCGTCATGTTCGGCACCAGCACCTTCCTGGAACACTACGGCAAATTTGCGCATCCTTACGATTTCTATCGTCTGCGCTATGTCATCGCTGGCGCAGAACGATTAACCCAGGAAGTACGCGAGATGTGGTTTGAAAAATTCGGTATCCGCATTTTCGAAGGCTATGGCGCCACCGAAACGGCACCGGTCCTCGCCGTCAACACGCCCATGGCGTATCGCAGCGGGACGGTCGGTCAACTCTTGCCCGGGGTGCGTCACCGCGTCGTCCCGGTGGAAGGTATTGATCAAGGTGGCATTTTGCACGTCAGCGGCCCCAATGTGATGAGCGGCTATTACCGCTTTGAAAATCCGGGCGTACTGGAACCACCGGAATCTTCCATCGGCCCCGGCTGGTACGACACCGGAGACGTGGTCGAGATGGATGAAGAAGGTTTTGTGCGCATCGTCGGACGCGTGAAGCGCTTCGCCAAAATTGCAGGCGAAATGATTTCACTGGAAATGGTCGAGAACATGGCGCGCGCATCCAGCCCGGTGAAGCAGCATGCCGCCATCAATTTGCCTGACGCGCAACGCGGCGAATCCATCATCCTCTACACCACGGATACGGAACTCACACGCGATCAGTTGCGCGAGACCGCCAAAACGCAGGGCATCCCTGAATTGGCCATTCCGCGAAAAATTGTATCCCTGCCAGAAATGCCTTTGCTTGGCTCGGGCAAAACCGATTATGTCGCACTCAAGGAAATAGCTGAAAAAGAATGATCTCGCGCACCTGTTGCCGACGCACTATCTGACCATACCGGATGCGTTTTCATGCGCAACGCCGCATAGCCCCGCTTAAAACAAGTCTGCTAGTGATACAATGCGAGCCCGGCCTGGATGGTGGAATTGGTAGACACCCGGGACTTAAAATCCCGTGCCAGTAATGGCGTACCGGTTCGATTCCGGTTCCAGGCACCAGCCATAAATGCAAAAAAGCCACCGCAAGGTGGCTTTTTTCATTCTCGGAACGATCTTGAAATCAGAGTCCCAAGCCTGCTATACCAGCTCTGGCGATTTGCGCATCCTCTACAGATTTCACGCCGGAGACACCGACCGCGCCCACGCAGTATCCATTAACCATGATGGGGATACCCCCTTCGAGCATGCCCTCCAGTTCTGGCGCACTGAGAAAAGACGCGCGGCCACTGTTGATCATGTCTTCATATATTTTGGATTCCCGGCAACCCAAAGCCGCTGTTCTGGCCTTTGCCGGCGCGATATAAGAAGAAATCGGTGGCACACCATCCATGCGATGTAACCATAATGGATGCCCGCCATCATCTACGATTGAAATCGCAACAGCCCATTGATTTTTTTTGGCTTCGGCCTCTGCTGCTGCAGCGATTTTCTGAACATCGTCAAGCGTCAAAATTGACTTGGTTTGCATTGCGTCACCTCCTGCTTTGTTTTCAAATTTGCTAATGGTCTAGGGTACCATGAAAGACTTATTTTTACGTCCAACAAAGCCACCCTGGGTTGCAAAAAAGGTATGTGCCCCCCTTACTCAAAACCCCCACACCCTTAACTAGGCGAGCATCAAGATTCCCCTCAACACCGCCCTGCGCACCACATTTTTGCGAAGGAACAGCGCGCATCCTCCCAGTCTCTTGCATAATGTCGCCATGTTCACCATTCATTTTTCGAACAAATTTCAGGCCTTGCGCGACCATCTTCTGGAAGCGACGGCCTCTCCGTCGGCTTCGACTTTTTCTCCCACGGAAATCATCGTTCCCAGCGCGGCCATACAACGAAAAATCGAACTCTCGATGGCAGAGCAATTTGGCATCTGCGCCAATGTGCGATTTTCCTACCTCGGCCAATGGGTGTGGCAACAATTAGGGAAAATCTGGCCGGTTCCATCCGTCTCCCCATTTGCACCAGAAACGCTGGCATGGCGCATTCTGAAAATTCTCGATAATCGCACTTTCGTCTTGGCGCATTCCCGATTACGCTCCTGGATGGCGAGTGCCGATCCGGTTATGCGCTATGAGCTGGCGATGGAAATCGCATCACTTGTCGATCAAGTGATCACGTATCGCCCCAATTTGATCGAAGCCTGGTCTTCCAACAAACATATTTGCATCCCGGGCGGCACACGCACGTCAGGACAGGATCAGCAATGGCAAGCCGAGCTGTGGCGTCGCATCCTGCACGAAACGGGCAGCGACCGCCATCTTTCTGCGATGGCCAAAAAACTCGAATCGCTGGATGACAAAGCGATTGCGCCTTTGCGTCAAAACGGCATCACACATATTTTTTGCCCGCCGACCATCGCGCCCTTGACGATCAACATGCTCAACCGTTTTTCGCAATGGATGGACTTGCGCCTGTATGTGCTCAATCCTTGTCGCGAATACTGGTTCGACATCGTTGATCGCAAACGACTGAGCTATCTTGCCAGCGCAGGCAAGGCCGATCATCACGAGACAGGCAATCAACTGCTCGCTTCCTGGGGAAAACAAACCCAGGCCATGATTGATCTCCTGTTCGACAACACGGCTCTCACCTGCCAGGAAGAACATTCTTTTACATCGAATGCGGAAGGTGGCAAGACAAGCTTGCTCGCACAAGTGCAAGATGCCATTCTGGATTTGCAGGACTTGCCGCCATCAGGCATTACCGTAGATCAGAATGACCGCAGCATTGAAGTACACGTCTGTCACTCGCTCACACGCGAACTGGAAGTGCTGCAAGATCAATTGCTCGCCCTTTTCGCCGGAGAGAATCCCCCCTTGCCAGACGAAGTGCTCGTCGTCACCCCGAACCTGAAGGACGCTGCGCCATTGATCGACGCCGTGTTCGGTACGGCATCCCCTGCGCGCAGCATCCCATACACCATCACCGGGCTGGGCAACACGCAATCCAATCCGGTGGCTCTTGCCCTGCTCGACCTGCTCTCGCTTGCTGCGTCACGCTTTACCGCCAGCGCCGTCTTCAAGCTCCTGCAGCAACCGCTCGTGTCGCAGCGCTTCCAGCTGAACGAAGCGCAACTCATGGACATTCATCGATGGATAACGGAATCCGGTATCCGCTGGGGCATGGACGGTGCGCATCGACGTGAGATGCAATTACCGGACGATGCGCGTTACACGTTTCGTGATGGACTGCATCGCCTTTTTCTGGGCTACGCCCTCCCGGCAGCATGCACCATGCCCTTCGCTTCCCGCCTGCCCGCAGGCGACATCGAGGGTACTGACGCCATCATTCTCGGTCGTTTCCAGCAATTTGTTTCGCAACTGGACATCTTGCGGCAGACCCTCCATCGTGAAAGAAATGCGAGTGAGTGGCGAAGCTGCCTCCTCGATTTGCTGGAAACGTTCACCGCCCCGCACGGCAACCAGCTCGACGAGGCGCATGAAGTGCAGACCCGCATCCGTGAACTCTGCGAAAACATCCAGCAAGGTGCAGGCGATTACCCCATTTCGCGCGACGTCATCCTCCGCGCCCTCAGAGAAGCGCTTGACGATCCTGCGCGTGGCGGCGTACCAACCGGAACGGTGACCTTTACTTCCATGAGCAGCTTGCGCAATTTGCCTTATCGCATCATCTGCGCGATTGGCATCAATGATCGCGCCTTTCCCACAACGCAAGCCGCATCGGAATTTGACTTGATTGCACATGCGCCAAAACGGGGAGACCGACAACGTCGCCACGACGAGCGAAATATTTTTCTCGACTTGCTGCTCGCCGCACAGGATCGTTTTTATCTGAGCTATACCGGCCGCAGCATTCGTGACAATAGCGAAATGCCACCCTCCGTACTGATTTCCGATTTTCTCGATTACCTGACGCCAGCCATCGGCGAGGCGGCCAGAAAACGTTTGGTTCTTGAACACCCCCTGCAAGCCTTCTCGACCCGCTACTACCAGCAAGGTATTGACACGCGCATGAACAGCAGCAATGAAACCTTTCTTCAGGCACTGCTGCTTCGACAGGCAACACATGCGCAATATCGAAACACCGCCCCTTTGAACGAAACAGCATCGGCATTGGATGATGACAGCGATGATGAGGGCAACGAAAATGAAGCTGGAGCGGCAAACGCATTTGTGTCACCCTTTTTTACCGCGCCCCTTCCTGCACCTGAGGCGACATGGCGCATGATCACGCTCGATCAACTGCTGCAATTTTTCAGCAATCCCTCACGCTACTTGCTTCGCCAACGCATGGGCATTCGCTTTTCTGAAGCGCAGGACGAGTTGGCGGATGAAGAACCTTTTTTGCCGGATTACGATGAGCGGCGCGCCTTAAGCAACAGACTGCTCCCGCTTTTCCTCAAGGGGCTTCCCTTTGATCACATTCGTCAGGCTGCCTTGTCAGGCACGGAGTACCCGCCCGGCATCGTGGGGGAAGCCCTGCTGGAAAAAGAATTGCGCGCCATGGAAATGTTTGCATCACAAATTCAGGAAGCGAACGCTGCACCCTGTTTGTCCCCTCAAACTTGTACGCTGTCATTCACGATCAATGAGGAAACGTGGGAACTGACACACCGGTTCAATGATTTGCGCCCCACCGGCTTGCTGCGTTACCGCTTTGACGACGTGCGCGCGCGCGATTACCTGGAAGGGTGGATTACGCATCTTTTCCTGAATGCCGCCGAGTTGCATGAGACATCAAGCCCTATCGCTCGGGAAACCCTATGGCACTCTCGCGACGGAAAATATGTACTGCACCCCGTGCCGGATGCATACGCACAACTGCACGCGCTCATTAGCTTATATCGTCAGGGTTTATGCGAGCCATTGCATTTTTATCCCAGGTCTTCCTGGGAATACATCAGCAGCCATCACAATCCCTACAAGGCAGAAGCAAGATGGCGCGGCGGCAGAAGTGAAATGTCCGGAGAAGCGCGCGACCCGAACTATCGGCAAGCCTTACGCGCCATGACAAACCCGCTGGATGACGCTTTCAAACATTGCGCCCAAACCGTTTTCGGCACCATGCTGGATGCCCTTTCCGACGAAAGGATGGGGTAAGCGCATGCAAAAAACGGCGTCCTTTCACCTCCTCGAAGCGCCACTGGTCGGCATCAATCTGATTGAAGCCTCGGCAGGGACTGGTAAAACCTGGAACATTTGCGGCTTGTATTTGCGTCTGCTGCTGGAACGAAAACTGGAAGTGAATCAAATTCTGGTAGTCACCTTCACGATTGCAGCAACGGCCGAGTTGCGTACACGCATTCGCAATCGTTTGTTTGATACCTTGCAACACCTGTCGGCAACACCGCCCTCCCCGCCAGACCCTTTCATTGCCGAGCTGATTCAGGTTTTAGCCACGCGACGCAATCACACGCGAGAGGAACTGCGTCAGTGCACGGAAAAAGCCTTGATGAATTTCGATGAAGCGGCCATTTTCACGATTCACGGCTTTTGTCAGCGCGCGCTGTCCAACACGGCGTTTGCATCCGGTCAGGCTTTTTCCGTGGATCTGATACCGGACGAGAGTGATCTGCGCATGGAAGTGGTTCAGGACTTCTGGCGCAAGCATGTTGCCCACGCCGCAATCACGCCCGAGCTCGCCGCATACCTGATTGCACAAAAGGATTCCCCGTCAACTTTTGACGCCCTTCTGAGGCGACGCCTTGGCAAACCCCTGGCCGAATATCGCTGGCTCAAAAATGATTCGCCAGCAAATGAGGCTTCAGCTACTAATTTTTCAGGGTTCCAGTCCGCATTTGAAGCGGCACAAAAGGAATGGCGGAGCACCCGCACCGACGTTGTGCACTTGCTCAATGAATCGCTGGGAAGCTTGAACAAAAACAGCTACAAGGAAAAATCCATCCGGGCGGCGGCGGCTGAATACGATTATTTGCTCGAGACATATAACCCCATCGCGGCCATGCGCGACAGATCAAAACTTGACTTGCTTCGCGCCAGCATACTGAAAAAAAGAACAACGGGGAAAAACATCACGCCTCAACATCGGTTTTTTGAACTGGCCGAAACTTTGTTGATGGAATATGAAAATCTCGAAACGGCGCTTGAACATGCGCGCCTTCGTCTCCTGCGACAATTTCTGGAAGAAGCGCCAGACACCGTCCGTCAACGCAAGCGCGAACGCCGTCTGGCCTCGTTTGACGATCTCTTGTTCAAGCTTCACAACGCGCTGACAAGCGATCAGTATCCTTGGCTGGGTGATTTGCTGCGTCAGCGCTTTCCGGCTGCCCTGGTCGATGAATTTCAAGACACCGATCCCTTGCAATACCAGATTTTTGAAACCCTGTACAACGGACAAGACAACACGCTGTACATGGTAGGCGATCCGAAGCAAGCCATTTACCGATTCCGTAACGCTGATCTGCATTCTTATCTGCGCGCCAAAGAACGCGCCAAAAACGCTTTCACTATCGGCCATAACCAACGCTCAACGGATGGCCTCATTCACGCTGTCAACCGGCTTTTTCAAGCCAATTCCAAGGCCTTCATTCTGCCCGGACTGACGTTCACACCCGCTGGCATTGGCGAAAAACGCCCGGCAACTTTCGTCGATCAAACGATTACGGCGGATCTTGCACCGCTCTGTGTATGGCAATTACCAACAGCAACCGATGGCCACCTTGATCGTAAGGACGCCATGCATCGCGCAACGCAGGCGACGGCCAATGAAATCGCACGCCTCCTCCAATCTGCCAAAGACAATGCCCTCCTGATTGACGGGCAAGCGCTGCAAGCCGGGCACATTGCCGTACTGGTACGCACCCACCGTCAGGGAAGCGAGATCAAACGCGCGCTTTCCGCCTTGAACGTGGGGAGCATCGAACACGCGCAAACCAGCGTATTTTCCAGTCTCGATGCGGAAGAAATCGAACGTGTACTTTGCGCAATCTGGATACCCAGCAGTCTGCCCCTGCTTCGCGCCGCACTTTCCACCGAGATCATGGGCTTCGACGCACATGCCATCGCAGCACTCACTGATGACAGCGGCTTGCTTCACACGCATGTCGAACGTTTTGCCGAATACCGTCACTGCTGGCTGAAGCACGGCATCAGCACGCTTTTCCGGAAAATGCTCAGGAATGAAAATGTCAGCGCGCGCATGCTGGTGCGTCCGGATGGCGAGCGGCGTTTGACCAATCTGCTTCATCTTTCAGAATTGCTGCATCAAGCCAGCGCGCTGCACCCGCTCCCCGATTCCCTTTTGCGCTGGCTGCAAACCCAGCGCGCGGAAGCGAACGCAGGAAATCACACCGAAGATGCGGCACAGCTGCGATTGGAATCGGATCAAAATCTTGTTCAGATTCTGACCGTGCATAAATCCAAAGGACTGGAATTTCCGATTGTGTTTTGCCCCTTCCTGTGGGATGGCCGCCGACAAAATACGACTGCATCAGAAGGGCGCGAATACCATGACGACGATGGGCGAACCATCATCAGCTTTCACCCGGATGCCTATGATGACGAGACCATCGATGCAAACATCCGCACAGAGAGCGATGCAGAAGACTTGCGTTTGATTTATGTTGCGCTCACGCGCGCAGTCTATCGCTGTTATGTGTCAGCCGGTTGCTATCGCAGTACGCGTAGCAGCCAAAAAACGACGCAAAGCCATACCAGCCTGCTGAACTGGCTGGCGGCGGGGCAGGGATTGACAGTCGAGGAATGGCGAAACGGCGAGCGGAAACAGATGACCGCAGCGGAGATTGAAGCGGCCTGGCAAACGCTGGCGCAAAACAGCCAAGGCCATATCACGCTCGTGCCGCTGACCGAACAACTGACACCAGCTTCACCGCTCGCCGACGAGACCCATCTGATGCTTGCACTCACCGCACAGCCTGCGCCAGGGCATATCCCCTTTGGCTGGCGCATCAACAGTTTCAGTGGCCTCACACGCGGCGCGACACATGATAATGCCGCCAGCGATCATGACATGATGTCTGCAAGCTCACGTGAAGCAAGGCATGATGGCGGCACAAACATTCCCGACAATGACATTCTGCACTTCCCCAAAGGCAGCAAGGCAGGATTGTGTCTGCACAAGATTTTTGAATTGTGTGATTTTGTCGATGACAGTCGTTGGCGCAGCGCCATTGATATGGCGCTTTCAGCTTACCCGCAAGACGGTGTGCACAGCACTGAAAATCTGACCGCCATGCTGGAAAAAATGCTACACGACGTGCTCAGCACACCACTGGTGGATGACATCGTGTTGAAAAACCTGCGTCACGACCAGCGCCTGAACGAGTTAGGGTTTTATTTGCCTGCGGCTGGATTCAGCGCCGAACGTCTGAGCCGCACCATGAACCATCACGGGTATCTCGCAGCGCCCATGCAATACAGCGAGATGGATACTTACCTCAAAGGCTTTATCGATCTGGTGTTTGAACACGATGGTCGCTATTACATCCTTGACTGGAAATCCAATTACCTGGGCGATCACGCTTCGGATTACGATGCCGCAGCATTGCAGGAAGCCATGCATGACAATGCCTACTACTTGCAATATCTTTTGTACACGGTGGCACTGAATCGTTATCTTGCCTTGCGCGTACCGAATTATGACTACGACACGCACTTTGGCGGCGTATTCTACCTGTTTGTGCGCGGCGTGCGCCCCGACTGGAAAAATGCCGACGGCACATCCAGCGGTGTATTCTTTGACCGACCCAACAAAAATGCGATTGCCGATTTGGATCAACTCTTTGCTTCATTCCAGGCGAAGGTGGCATGATGGCAAACGATATCCTATCCATTCCTGAAACGTTTCTGATGGACGGCTTTGCCGACCACCTTGTTGCATGGGCTGTCGAAGCGGGCGCACCACGTGAAACACTGACGCCGCTGCGTCAACTGGCGAGAGAAATCTGCGCGTCGACAAGCGAAGGCCATGTCTGCATGGCCTTGAACGAGGTCTGCACACCCGACGCCTTATCTCAAACACGAAAACTGCTGCTCTCTACGTTGGTGGTTGGTACACCCGATGCACCGGGTCTCATGCCCTTGATCCTGGATGAAGAGAATCGCCTTTATTTGCACCGCTACTACGATTACGAAGTGCGTCTGGCGCGTCGTCTGCTTTTCACACAAGCTTCCACCTTACCTCACGCACCCGCAGTAACCCTTGCGCGCTTGAACACGTTTTTTGGCAAACCAGTCAAAAACGAACCGATCGATTGGCCGCGCATCGCCGCTGCGCTTGCGCTGCATGGCAAACTGCTGATCATCAGTGGCGGCCCCGGCACCGGAAAGACCACGACCATCGTCAATCTGCTGGCGTGCCTGCTGGAAGACAATCCGGATTGCCGCATCGCACTCACCGCGCCTACCGGCAAAGCGGCTGCACGCATGCAGGAAACTGTTCGTGATCGTGCTGCCCACCTGCCCCAGAATATTCAATCTCGCCTGCCGACGGAATCATTCACCATTCATCGTTTATTGGGGGCGACTTCAGGCAAAGGCGATTTTCGTTATCACGCAAAAAATCCTTTACCGGTTGACGCCGTCATTGTTGATGAAGCTTCGATGCTCGACATTTCTCTGGCTACCCAACTTTTCGAAGCAATCCCGACCGACGCGCGCATCATCCTCCTGGGCGACAAGGATCAACTCTCTGCGGTGGAAGCCGGTGCCGTTTTTTCTGAGTTGAGTGCGGACCCGACACTGACGCCAGATTGCAAGGACAGGTTGATAAACGCAACAGGCATGACGGCGCAAGATATTGCGCCGCAGGCGCCCAGAAAAACCTCCGGCTTGCAAGATTGCGTCGTCTGGTTCACTAGGCAATACCGTTTCGCAAGCGATTCAGCTATCAGCCAACTCGCCAGACATGTCAGTCATGGCAACGCGGAATCTGCCATCGCTTTGTTGCAAAAAACGAGCGGCACTGAATTACAGTGGATAGATGATCAAGGTAAAGCACCTTCTGAACACACAAGCGATCTGATGATCAAAGCCTGCACCGATTACTTGCAAGCTGTAATGACACATCCAGCTGACACATCGCTGGTATTTGATGCCTTTGATCGTTTCCGCGTGCTCTGCGCTGTCAAGGATGGCCCGCGTGGCGTTGACGCCATCAACCGACTGATGGATCGTTATTTCCGCCTCTCGCTCAATGATCCGCGTTACGCCAGCGAGCGAATGCTCTGGTATCCGGGGCGACCCGTGATCGTGCTGCGGAACGATTATGTTTTAAAACTGTTCAACGGTGACATCGGCATCACCTTGATGGATAGGTCACAAGCTGCGGCGCAACCCATGGTTTATTTCCCGGACAAGGAAAAGGGCTTTCGCGCCATCGCACCTGCGCGTTTGCCAGAACATGAAACCGCCTTCGCCATGTCTGTCCACAAATCGCAAGGATCGGAATTTGATTCGCTGTTGCTGATCATGCCGGAAATGCCAACCCGCGTGTGCACACGTGAATTGCTCTACACGGCAATCACGCGCGCGCGCAATCACGTTGCCATCAGCGCCAATGAAAACGTTCTGAAACAATCCATCGCCTCACAAACGCACAGAAATTCCGGTTTGGCCAGCAGGATCAAGGAAGCCGCCAAGGCCTCATTTCAATAAGGCTTCGCGGCATATGTGTGGTGCGAGGGAGGGGACTCGAACCCCTACACCATTACTGGCGTCAGGACCTAAACCTGGTGCGTCTACCAATTTCGCCACCCTCGCAAGGGACTGCATTTTACTGGATTTTTATTGCGACTGACACAATTCTGTCAGCTTGGAATCACGGTTTGCACATTATTATGATGCAATAAGGCTCAAATCTGTTGACATCACGTACAAACCCTGTCGAAATATCAAAACCCAGTCTGCCTTCACATAGGGGAGTCGTCATGAAACAAGTTTGCCTTGCCATTCTCACTGCGTTACTCGCGTTGACCGTTGTTTCGCCTGCAAGTGCCCAGTATATCTGGCTCGACAAGAATAACGTCAAGGTTTATTCCGATAAAGCGCCGCCACCTGATATTCCCAATAACCGTGTACTGAAGGGCCCGCGCGGCTACAAGGCAAAAAACATTGAAGTGAAATACACCGATGGTACCGAGCCGCCTGCACCTGAAGCCAAAGCAGCAAGCGCTCCTGGCACACCCAAGCCGCCCATGACGACTGCAGAGAAAAATGCCGAATTCAACAAACGGCGAATGGAGCAGGCCGAAAAGGAAAAGAAAGCTGCCCAAGAAGAAAAAAACAGGCAGGCCAAGGCCGAAAATTGCGAACGCGCACGTGCTTACCACCGCGCCCTGCAAACGGGACAGCGCATTTCTCGCACGAATGCCAGTGGTGGGAAGGATTACATGGGAGACGAAGAACGCGCTCGTGAAACCAGCAAAGTCGAAGAAACTTTAAGAGAGTGCAATTGACGGAGGCGTTCGCCTCGCATCACCGCGCATTTTCTGCCAGCCGCATCGGTCACTTCTCTGAAGTGGCCGATGTTTTTTTTGCGGGGTCGAGAATCTGCACAAAAGTTTCGCCTTGCTTGATCATTCCCATTTCATAACGCGCACGCTCTTCGATCGCGTCCGTTCCTTCTTTCAAATCCCGCACTTCCGATTCCAGCTTGACGTTGCGCGCCTTGATCTCATCGTTTTTTTGTTTGGTCGAAGTGACTTGCTGATCCAGATTCCAAACGCGTCGCCAGCCGCCCTTGCCGAACCATAATGGATACTGAATCAGTATCAGCAAAACGGCCAGGACAATGGTGATCAGACGCATCTTGGCAAAGGAAAAAAGGGAAAGGCCGCAAAGTACTTCGAAGTATTTGCGGCCGGTTTCATGGGAGTTACTTCAGGTTATAAAAGGCATCGCGCCCCGGATAGCTAGCGATATCACCGAGATCTTCTTCGATGCGGAGCAACTGGTTGTACTTCGCAACACGATCAGAACGCGACATCGAACCCGTCTTGATTTGCAGCGCATTGAGACCCACCGCGATATCCGCAATGGTGGAATCCTCAGTCTCGCCAGAACGATGCGAAATGACCGCGGTATAGCCCGCGCGCTTGGCCATTTCAATGGCTGCAAAGGTTTCCGTCAGCGTTCCGATCTGGTTAATCTTGATCAGAATGGAATTGGCGATCCCCTTCTGAATGCCTTCACGAAAAATTTTGGTGTTTGTCACGAACAAATCGTCACCCATAATTTGTATCTGTTTTCCCAAGGCTTTGGTGAGAATAGCCCAGCCATCCCAATCGCCTTCCGCCATACCATCTTCAATGGAAATGATCGGATACTTCTTGGTCCACTCTGTCAGCAAACTGGTCAATTCCTGAGCAGAAAGCGTCAAGCCTTCCGCTTTGAGATGATATTTGCCATCCTTGTAAAATTCGCTCGCAGCACAATCCAGCCCCAGCGCAATTTGCTCACCCGGCTTATACCCCGCCTGCTCGATCGCTTGAATAATCAACTTGATCGCTTCTTCATGGTTCGCTACCGATGGCGCAAACCCGCCTTCGTCGCCCACGGAGGTGGTCAAGCCCTTGTCTTGCAGGATTTTTTTCAGGGTCTGGAACACTTCGGAGCCGTAACGAACCGCTTCGCGAAAACTCGGCGCGCCAACCGGAATGATCATGAATTCCTGGATATCCAGATTGTTGTCTGCATGCGCACCACCGTTGATCACGTTCATCATCGGCACCGGCATTTGCATCGCACCGGATCCGCCAAAGTAACGATAGAGCGGCAAACCGGCTTCTTCCGCAGCAGCTTTGGCCACGGCCAGCGAGACAGCCAGCATGGCATTCGCACCGAGACGGCTCTTGTTTTCCGTGCCATCCAGTTCAATCAGGGTGCGATCCAGAAAGGCTTGTTCGCTGGCATCCAGACCCAGAATCGCTTCAGAAATTTCGGTGTTGATGTGTTCGCAGGCCTTGAGCACGCCTTTGCCGCCGTAGCGTTTCTTGTCTCCGTCACGGAGTTCAATCGCTTCGCGGGAACCGGTGGATGCGCCGGAGGGCACTGCAGCACGCCCCATCACACCCGACTCTAGTAACACGTCGCATTCAACGGTGGGATTGCCACGCGAATCAATAATTTCGCGACCGATGATATCAACAATAGCACTCATGTCTTTCTCCCTATCTTGTGGATATGTTTTAAGCCAAATCGGATTCGAGGAATCCGGCTTTCTTGACGATACGATCCAGGTCGGACAATACCGTCAACAATTCTTTCATCCGTGCCAGCGGCACCATGTTCGGACCGTCCGACAAGGCTTCATCCGGCTTGGGATGCGTTTCCATGAACAAGCCCGCAATCCCCGTTGCCACGGCGGCACGCGAGAGCACAGGAACGAATTCGCGCTGCCCGCCAGAAGTCGCGCCTTGCCCGCCCGGCAGTTGCACGGAATGCGTTGCATCATAAACGACCGGACTGCCGGTTCTGCGCAGGATCGCCAGTGAGCGCATGTCAGAGACGAGGTTGTTGTAACCAAAGGATGCGCCACGCTCGCAGACCATGAAGTTATCTGGGTTCACCCCCGCTTCCGTGGCAGCTTCACGTGCCTTGGCCACCACATTCATCATGTCTTCCGGCGAGAGAAACTGCCCTTTCTTGATGTTGACCGGCTTGCCGGATTTGGCGCAGGCTTCGATGAAATCAGTTTGACGACACAAGAATGCTGGCGTCTGCATCACATCGACAACCGATGCCACCGCTTCAATTTCATCTTCGCTGTGCACGTCCGTCAATATCGGCACGCCGATTTGCTTGCGCACGTCTTCCAAAATGGATAAGCCGCGATCCATGCCCAGTCCGCGGAAAGATTTACCCGAAGAACGATTGGCCTTATCGTAGGACGCTTTGAAAATATACGGCATGCCCAAGGCCGAAGTAATTTCCTTCAAGGTACCAGCGATGTCCAAAGCCATCTGGTGCGATTCAATGACGCATGGACCCGCAATCAAAAAAATCGGCTTGTCCAGCCCAATATCAAAACCACAGAGTTTCATGTGCTTTATGCCTTCTTCGAAGAGTGTTCTTTCTTGTGCTTCATCGCCGCTTTGATGAAAGAAATAAACAGCGGATGACCGTCGCGCGGCGTGGACTTGAATTCCGGATGGTACTGCACGCCAACGTACCAGGGGTGTGCATTGTCGCCGGAGCGCGGTAATTCCATGATCTCGCACAAATTTTCTGTCGGCGTGCGCGCTGAAACCAGCAATCCGGCTTTTTCCACCCGATCCAAATAGTGATTGTTGGCTTCATAACGATGCCGATGCCGCTCAGTAACAACATTGCCGTATATCTCGGCAGCCAGCGTATTCGGCTTGACGGCGCAAGTCTGCGCACCCAAACGCATCGTGCCGCCCATGTCGGAATTTTCATCCCGACGCTCGATCTTGCCATCGTGGTTTTGCCATTCATTGATCAAAGCCACCACGGGTTGTTCCGTTTCCGGGTCAAACTCGGTAGAGTTGGCCTTGCCCAAACCGGCCTTATTTCTTGCATATTCGATCAGCGCCACCTGCATTCCCAAACAAATACCGAGGTAAGGAATCTTGTTTTCGCGCGCAAATTTTGCTGAAGCGATCTTGCCTTCCACGCCGCGCTTACCGAATCCGCCCGGCACCAAGATCGCATCGAATTTTGCGAGTTCTTCTGTCCCCCTGGATTCAATTTCTTCTGAATCGACATATTCGATATTCACGCGCGATTGCATATGGATGCCGGCATGCCGCAAGGCTTCTGTCAGGGATTTGTACGATTCCGTCAAATCGACATATTTCCCCACCATGCCAATCGTGACTTCGTTTTTCGGATGCTCGATCGCATGAACGAGCTGACTCCACATGGTGAGATCCGCTGGCGGCGGCGACAAGGCGAGTTTTTCGCACACAATTTTGTCCAGCCCTTGATCGTGCAACATTTGTGGAATTTTGTAGATCGTGTCCACATCCCACACTGAAATCACCGCATCGTCCGGCACATTGGAGAAAAGAGAAATCTTGGCGCGTTCATCGTCCGGAATCGGCCGATCCGCACGGCACAGCAAGGCATCCGGCGAAATACCGATTTCGCGCAATTTCTGCACACTGTGTTGCGTGGGTTTGGTTTTCAGTTCGCCAGCCGATTGCAGATACGGCACCAGCGTCAGATGCACGAATGCTGCGGCATGACGCCCGGCACGCAAACTCAACTGACGTGCCGCCTCAAGGAAGGGCAGCGATTCGATATCGCCTACCGTGCCGCCGATTTCCACCAGCGCCACATCGTAACCTTCCGCACCACGGTAAATGAAATGCTGTATCTCGTTGGTGATATGCGGGATCACCTGCACCGTCTTGCCGAGATATTCGCCCTTGCGTTCCTTGCGGATCACGGATTCGTAAATCTGACCCGTGGTGAAGTTGTTGATTTTCTTCATCCGCGTCGAGATGAAGCGCTCATAGTGTCCCAAGTCCAGATCGGTTTCCGCACCATCGTCGGTCACGAATACCTCGCCATGCTGGAATGGACTCATCGTACCCGGATCGACGTTGATGTACGGATCGAGTTTGAGCATGGTGACTTTGAGGCCGCGGGATTCCAGAATGGCGGCCAGAGACGCGGCGGCAATCCCTTTTCCAAGGGAAGACACGACGCCGCCAGTGACGAAAACGAACTTGATCATTTCAGAGGTGCCGGATGGCATGAGCGTGAAAGCAGAATTATAACGCAATCGGCTTCTCGTCCCCTGCTAAAAAAGCCCCCGTTCACTTGCGGAAATAATGGTCAATTTCGGGGGGAATGGCGCATCAGCGCTGCCAAAGGATATGCCCTGCCTCCAAAGGGATGGACGCCCCCTCCAGACGGGGGGCAATACGCGCCGTATAGTCCGACGCAGGGCGACTTGCCGACACCTTGGCGCGATAGGCGTACCCGTTGGCGGTGCCAACCAGCGCAGAAACCATACCCATCTCTTCTTGCTCAGGCGCCCCCCCTGCAAAACCATTGGCGTACAATTCCACACGCACATCGTCCGGATGCAAATCATCAAGATAGACTTGCACGTCAAAAACATGCGATTCCTGATCCGTTTGGACATTCACTTGACCGAATCGTAAATGACTCCAGCCAGCATCAAGACGATGTCGCCAGTCAATCAGCGCTTGACCCAATGCGCCATTATTTTCCGCACGCTGACGGTAAGAAAACGCCGCAGGCAAATAATATTTTTTTGTATATTCCCGCAAGGAGCGACAGGTTGAAAAATATGGCGTCAAATGCGCCATGCTTTCCCGCATGCGCGCGACCCAACCGGAAGGAATGCCTTGCGCATTGCGTGTGTAAAACTCTGGAATGACTTCATGTTCGAGCAAGTTATACAACTCTTCCGCGTCGCCTTTATCCCAAGCCCCATCGTGCTCTTCACCATCACCCAGCGCCCATCCCACTTCCGGCGAATAGGCTTCGGCCCACCAGCCATCCAGTACAGATAGGTTGAGCCCGCCATTGACCAACACCTTCATCCCACTGGTACCGCAGGCTTCCCAAGGACGGCGTGGCGTATTCACCCAGACATCCACGCCTTGCACCAGGCGCTCACCCACATTCATGTCGTAATCGCTCAAGAAAATGATGCGCTGACGGGCTTCGGGATGACGAATGAACTCAATCCATTCCTTGATCATCGCTTGCCCCGCCATGTCGGCCGGGTGTGCCTTGCCCGCAATGATGATTTGCATCGGTCTTTCCGGATTGTTCAAGAGGCGCAACAATCGCGCCGGGTCTCGCAAAAGCAGATTCGGTCTTTTGTAAGAGGCAAAACGTCGTGCAAATCCTACTGTCAAAACATTAGGGTCGAACAGGTATTTTGCCGCTTCCACCTCAGCGGCAGAAACACCAGATGCCGCAAGTTGCCGCGAAAGCCGCTCACGCGCATAACTGACAAGCGAAGCACGAGCCGCACTACGAAAACGCCAGAAGGATTCATCCGGCAACTTTTGCATGTTTTCTTCGAGGTGCTCGGTCGTTCCCAACCACCGTGCCTTGCCATTGACTTCGGTCCACAGCACATCGGCTTCCGGCGAATCCCAGGTAGGCGTATGAATGCCGTTCGTCACATGCCCAACCGGCACTTGATCTTCGGGCCAGCGAAAAAACAAGGGATGAAACAAATGTCGACTCACCCTGCCATGCAAACGACTGACCGCATTGACCGCACCGCTACCGCGAATGGCCAGATACGCCATGTTGAAATGCTCTGCTTGGTCAAATGGATTGAGTCGCCCCAACGCCATCAATGCGTCAAGTGAAATGCCCAACTCCCTGCTTGCGTAACACCCCAGACAATGTTCCACCAGCGCCGGGTCAAAACGGTCGAAGCCTGCGTCCACCGCAGTATGCGTGGTAAAGATATTGCCCGCGCGCGTCACGGCCAGCGCGACGTCGAAAGACTGCCCCGTTGCCTGCATGTAGCTTCGGGCACGCTCCAACACAGCCAGCGCGGCGTGTCCTTCATTCAAGTGGCAAACTTCAGGCTGAATGCCCAATGCTTCCAGCAAGCGCCATCCACCAATTCCCAGCAAGACTTCCTGCATCAAACGCAGTCGCGCTCCGCCGCCATACAATTCGCTCGTAATTCCGCGCAAGGTCGGTGAATTCGCCGCATCATTACTGTCCAGCAAATACAACTTTACTCTGCCGACCTGCGCCTGCCAGGCGCGCACCCACACTTGGTATCCGGATAAATCGAGTTGTAGGCGTAGCCACTCGCCTTCCGCATTGCGCAATGGCGTAATCGGCAATTGCCCCGGGTCATTGTAAGGATAAATTTCTTGTTGCTCGCCATCCGGGTCGATATGCTGGCGAAAGTACCCTTGCTGATAGAGCAAACCAACGCCAATCACCGGCAACCCCAGATCGCTGGCGCCCTTGAGATGATCCCCCGCGACATTGCCCAAACCACCGGAATAAATGGGAAGCGCTTCACTCAACATGAATTCCATGCTGAAGTACACGACATTACTCAGTTTCCCAAGCGGACACACTTGCTGAAACCAAGCTGACGATTCAACGCGCTTCCGGTTAGTCTCGACCAAGCCTGCAACCAGTTCACAAAATTCCGGGTCAAGCAAAAGCTGCTCGATCTGCTGCCGCGAAGCCGTTTGCAGCACAATCCAGGGATTTTTGGTGCTCTCCCAGAGATCCGGATCAAGCCTGCGCCATACTTGATCCGTTGCGTGATTCCAGGACCAATGCATGTCCAGCGCCAATTCTGCGAGGGAATCGAATCCCTTCACATCAACCGGCAAGAGGTTGTACAAAGGGTGGGACGTTCTGGCCGGTGCACTCATGGATGCCTCGCTATGGAATGTCTCGCGAATATCTCGGTAATATCTCGCTATTTTGAATATCTCGCCACGCGCTCAATGTTACCCGAGCATCTTAGCAATCCTGAACCGCCCAGGTTTGAATTATCGCAAATAAAAATACCAACATGCGCAGTGGCTTCTGCTAGCATATCTTCATGTTTTTTCAACGCACTGCCTCTCTTGATGAACTGACCAGCCGATTCGGCGGGCGCTACAAGTGGATGGTGCTTTTTACCCTGGCCTTCGGCAGCGTCGCCTCGGTACTTTCCACCACCAGCTTCAATGTCGCCATCCCGACGCTGATGCGTGAATTCGCATTGGGGCAAGACAAAATTCAATGGGCCATCACCGGGTTCATGGCAGCGATGACCATATCGATGCTCCCTACCCCCTGGTTGCTTGATCGTTTTGGTTTTCGTCGCTGCTTCATCGGCACCATTATGCTGTTGGCCGCAGCCAGTATCGCTGGGAGCCTGACCACCCAGTTTTCTTTCCTCGTCGTCACCCGCATTCTGCAAGGCACGGCAGCGGGTCTACTGCAACCCTTCGGCACGCTGGCCGTCATGCGACTTTTTCCTGCCGAAATTCAGGGGCGCGCCCTCGGCATCCTCTCTTTCAGCGTTGTGCTGGCGCCAGCCGTTGCCCCAACGCTGGGGGGATTGTTACTCGATCACTTCGGGTGGGAAGCCATTTTTCTGATCAATTTACCGATGTGCCTCGTCGCTGGGGTCGCCGCTTTCTACCTCCTCCCCCAAGCAGAAGCAATGAAGCCGTCACCGTTTGACTGGGCAGGCGTTGCCTTGCTGGGCATCGCGACACTATCGAGCGTCGAAAGCGTCGCCAGTCTCCACGACAGCGGTCTGTGGTCATGGCGCACCGGCATTTTCATTACGATTTCCCTGAGTGCTTTCCTCCTGTTTGCCTTACATGCCCGACGCTCCGCGCACCCCATTGTGAAATTGGAATTATTCGCTGATCGTGCATTCGCCATGGGCACACTCGTTTCGCTGGCCTACGGCTTTGGCATTTACGCTTCCACTTATTTGATCCCGGTCTTTCTCCAAAATGTGCTGGGATTTTCAGCAACGGCAGCCGGTCTGACCTTGCTGCCTGCGGGTTTGACGCTTGCTGCCATGCTTCCGATTACGGGACACATGGCGGATCGCACCCCGCCGCGTCTGATCGCCATGTGTGGACTCAGCCTGTTCTGCCTTTCCTTCATGCTCTTCGCCATGATGGGCATGCGCATCAGTTACGCTGAACTGATCGGCTTTACCGTGCTGGGACGCATCGGTTTAGCCATGATTCTTCCCTCACTGACGCTGGCGGCCTTGCGTGGCATGGAACATCATCAATTGCCACAATCCTCAATGGCCATCAGCTACGTGCGCCAGTTGGGGGGCGTTTTTGGCGTGGCCATTTCAGCCGTTTTTCTGGAGTGGCGTACGCTGGAAAATGGCAGCACATTGTCTGGCATTTCTTCCGCCTACTCGGAAACCTTCATGCTGCTTGCAGCCGCCTTCGGTTTTGCACTCATTGCGGCAGGTCAGATGAAACGGAAACCAGCGCATTGACTGTCATTGATGTCGCCAATATCGTGCCGCGCTTTGGCGATACGTTTCGGGCTCCCCATCCCTCTCCAGAGCAAACCGGATCGCGCCTGATGCATCCGTGCGCAAATAAGGAATCCCCAGGCTTTCATAACGCTCAATGACGTCAGGACGAGGATGGTGATAGCGATTTCGGTATCCCACCTGAAATACCGCCCATTGCGGTTTGACCGTTTCCAAAAATGACGCTGAAGATGAATGCGCGCCGCCATGATGCGGTGCCAAGAGCACCGTTGCACGCAAATCTTTTCCGTAACGCGCGATCAGCACGGCTTCCTCCGCCTTGCTGATATCCCCCGTCAGCAAAAGGGATTGCGCACCAACCGACACTTTCAAAACACAACTGATTTCGTTGGATTTTTTATTCGGCTTGGCGTAGGCGGCTGCATCAGGATGCAGTACCGCAAAGCGCACCCCCTCCCACACCCAGATTTCACCGGATCGACATGGCCGCTGCTTGCTGGAAAATTGAGTGATTGGACTCTCCTGCGGCAGAGACGCATACACTTCATCGACACGACTACTTTTCAGTATGGAAAGCGCACCGCCGGAATGGTCGCTGTCCTTATGGGAGACGATCATCTTGTCGATGGCATGAATGCCCCTCCCTCTCAAATACGGCAACACAACCCGATTGCCGCCATCCGATTCGGGCGAATATGCGGGCCCGGTATCGTAGAGCAGTCGATGATGACGCGTTTCAATCAACACGGCTGACCCCTGCCCAACGTCGAACACCGTCACCCATGCTTCACTCTCCAAAGGATGCGAAGGCGCATTAAAAATTAGCGGCAACCAGCAGAAGATGCCGAGCCAACGCGCAGGCCAGGCACGCGGCGCCAACATCCAGATCGTCCCGGCGAGCGCGATGATAAAAATCGGGATCGATGGTAACGGCGCCGACCATACCACCCACGTGAAGTGGCTCATCCAACTCAAACACGCCACCAGTGCTGACAAACAAAGGTGCGCAAAACTCAACACCTCTGTCGCAACAGGGACAGGCAAGACACTCCCCAGCAAAGCCAGCGGCGTAACCAGCAAGCTGATCAATGGAATGGCAATGGCATTGGCCAGCGGACTGATGAGAGAAACCTGCCCAAACAAGAGCATCGTCAGAGGCACCAAACCAATCGTCACGGCATACTGCGTACGGCTGGCCGTTTGGAGTGCATGCCATATACCTTGCCCGGTGCTCAACGGCCTTGTCTGCCCCTGAAAGGCGCGTCCGACCGAGACGTACAAGATGACCCCCACTGCAGCAAACGACAACCAGAATCCCGGCCACAACACCGCCCAGGGATCCAGCAGTAGCACTGCGCCCAAGGCAAGCAACATGACATGCGAAACATTCGTCAGTCGTCCTTGCCATAAGGCGAGCGCCACGACGGTCAGCATGTACAAGGTGCGCTGTGCTGGCACGCCAAACCCTGCCAGCAACACGTAGAGCAAGGCAACCACCGCGCCCGTCAAGGCGGCGATTTTTTGCGTGGGAATACGCAATGGCAATTGTGCGCGCGTGAAAAACGAACGGCGCCACAATGTCGCCATCAGCATGGCCATCATCCCCGCAATCATCGTGATGTGCAAACCGGAGATGGAAACAAGATGCGATATGCCCGTGCGTGTAAAAATTTCCCAATCAACCGAGGGGATGGCGCGCTGCTCGCCGATCACCAGTGCAACCAGGACGCCGGCATATGGCGCATGCGGAAGCGCCGATTCAATCCGATCACGCAACCAACCGCGCACAGAATGAATCGCACTGCCAAAACTGAAGACGAAGGCATCTTGCTTTACATTTTTGTACGCGCGCTTTTCATCTGATCGTACATAACCGGTTGCCCGTATTCTCTGCTCCAGGAGCCAGGCTTCGTAATCGAAGCCATAAGGGTTTGCGTTACCATGCGGGCGTTTCAAGCGCACCGTCAATTGCCAGCGCGCACCTGCCTGTATCGCAGGTACGGATGAATCCGCAAACTTGCCCGCATGCCCGCCAGGCTTGCCGTACCAGGACAAGGCGATTTTCGGTGGAACACCAACGACAACCTGCCCATCGTGAAAAGCGCGCTCCACCGCAAACTGAAAACGCACGCCGCGATCGAATCGAGACGGCAAGTTGGCAACCGTACCGATCACCGTGACATCGCGCCCTTCCCATTCTTGCGGCAATGCGTGCTGCAAAGCCTGATAGGCAAGCAGACTTGCCCACACAATGCCTGCCGCCACGCCACACCCACAGCGCAGCACATGCGACATTTTCTGATTGCGAAATCGGTGCGCCAAAACGCCAAAGCCAATAGCGCCAAGCAGCAAAAGAAGTGTTAGCTGCCAGGAAGGAAGATGGGCTTGACATTGAAGCAACACCACACCCGCAACGAAGCCCAGTATGGCGGCACGCATGCAGGAATCACCGATTCATCAAGGTTGCCAAACGCGGCAAGACAACTTGCGCGTTGGCAGTGGTGGCATTGGCCACAACATCCGCGGACAACCCGCGCAAAGTCGCCAGCGCTTCGCCAATACGTGGCAATTCCAGCGGTGTGTTGCGGCGATCATGCAACCATGCCGGTGCCAGATCTGGCGCATCCGTTTCAATTACCAACGCATCCAATGGCAATTCGCTGGCCAGACGACGCAATTGCATGGCGCGATCATGTGTGAAGGTGCCGCAAAAACTGAGCTTGAATCCCAGCTCGATGAAAGCTTGCGCTTGTTGAAAACTGCCATTGAAAGCGTGAGCGATGCCACCAGGGGGACGAATGCGTCGCAGATTTTTCAGGATCACATCCTGCGCACGTCGAACATGAAGCAAGACGGGCAAATTGAATTCTCGCGCCAGCTTCAATTGTTCAACAAAAAAATGCTCCTGACGTTCCCGCATCGGCGATTCCGTGTACACCGGGATGAAAAAATCCATGCCGATTTCGCCAATCGCCACCAGCTTCGGATCGTCCATGGATTGCTTGAGGACATGACGCATCATGACGAGGTCAGCATCCTGCGCTTGTGGAACATACATCGGATGAATGCCGATGGCGTAGCAGGTATTGGCATGGCGCTGTGCCAATTCGGCGACGGTAGAAAAACTTGCCGCATCAATCGAGGGAATCAGGATTTGCGAAACGCCAGCCTGAGCAGCTTGACGCGCCAAGGCATCTGCTTCACCGGAAAATTCTGGGGCTTCAAGGTGGCAATGGGTATCGATCCACATAAACGCTACTCAGTCCGACGCCAGATCGTACGGGAAATCATTCGGTATGGCGGAGCGCAGTGATGGCATCACGCGCCTCGATTTAGAAGTAACTTGTGCGGTCGCGCCGCATGGGTTGCAAGCCCTCATCCGACAATCGCAAAACGCGATCACATCGGCGTCCCAACTCAATGTCATGCGTCACGATGACGAAGGCGGTTCCCATCGTTTGCGACAATTCCAAAAGCATATTGAAAATCTGGTTGGCGGTGGCGCGATCCAGATTCCCCGTCGGCTCATCCGCCAGCACGCATGCCGGATTGGTTACCAGCGCCCTTGCCAGTGCCACACGTTGACGCTCGCCACCAGAAAGTTCGCCCGGCACGTGGGTCACCCGCTTTTCGAGACCCACACGCGTGAGAATGGCCATCGCAGCGGCGTGAGCTTCTTCCCGTTTGACGCGCCGAATCATCAGCGGCATCGCAACATTGTCCAGTGCGGAAAATTCCGGAAGTAAATGATGAAACTGATAAACAAAGCCCAGCATTTCATTGCGCAATTTGCCGCGCGCCGATTCTCCCAAACGGGCAATGTCATTCCCCAGAAGCGTCACGCTGCCTGCAGTAGGCGTATCCAGACCGCCCAGCAAATGCAAAAGCGTGGATTTACCGGAACCCGACGCGCCGAGAATGGCAACGCGTTCTCCCTTTTCCACCTCGAGATTGATCCGCTCGAAAACGCGCACGGAATAATCTCCCTGCGTGAAAACTTTCCCAAGGCCTTGGCAGGAGAGGACGATTTCACTCATAGCGCAAGGCTTCCGCAGGTTTGACGCGCGAGGCGCTCCAGCTCGGATAAATCGTCGCAAAGAAAGCCATCACTACCGATGCGCCACCAATCGTAAACACGTCGGCCCACCGCAAATCGGATGGCATTTTGTTGATGACATAAATTTCTTTTGGCAAGAACTGGACGCCCAACATGCGTTCAATGAAAGGCACAATGACATCAATGTTCAGCGAAATCAGCACACCAAGACCGACACCGACGGCGGTTCCCAGCAAGCCAGCCACGGCACCCTGGACGATAAATATTTTCATGATGGATCGCGGCGAAGCGCCAAGCGTGCGCAGGATGGCAATGTCTGCCTGCTTCTCCGTGACAGTCATCACCAGCGTTGAGACCAGGTTGAACGCCGCCACGGCAATAATCAGCATCAGGATGATGGACATCATGCGCTTTTCCGTTTGCACCGCAGCAAACCAGGTGCGGTTTTGTTTTGACCAGTCACGTATAAAAACACCGCCGGTCATGCTGTGCGCCAAATCCTTTGCCACGAGTGGCGCACGATGCATGTCTTCAATTCGCAAACGCAAGCCGGAAGGCGCATCAATCTGAAACATGGTTTGTGCATCCTTCAAATGCATGAAAGCCATCGTCGAATCAAACTCGAAGTGACCCGCCTCAAAAATACCGACAATCGTGAATTGCTTCATGCGCGGCAGAACACCGGCTGGCGTGATTTGACCTTGCGGTGCAATCAGTGCGAATTTGTTCCCGACTTGCAGACGCAAAATGCGCGCCATTTCACTTCCAATCACAATGTTGAATTGCCCGGGTTGCAAATCATTGAAGCTCCCTCGCTTGATTTGTTTGGCAACATCGGACACCTTCGGTTCTTCCTGCGGGATAATGCCCCGCACCACAACCCCGCGCAAACTGTCACCGCGCGCCACCATCGCCTGACCGAATACAAAGGGTGCGGCACCTTTCACTTCTTTGTGCATCAAGGCTTCCCTGGCAGCTTGCTGCCAATCCGGCAAAGCACCGATGGGATCAAACACTTCGATATGCGCCAGCACGGAGAGCATCCGATCCCGCACCTCTTTTTGGAAGCCGTTCATGACCGACAAAACAACGATCAAGGCGGTGACACCCAGTGCAATGCCTGCCATCGAAATGAGCGAAATAAAGGAAATAAAACTGTTCCGGCCGCTGCGTTTGCCGGAGCGCGTGTATCGCAAGCCGACAAGCCATTCAAACGGCAGGTTTTTCAAAATGCTCAAATTATTGCTCCGATGGTATTGCTCCAGGTGCAGAAAAGTCGGGGCAGATGAATATCTATTCTCTGAAACCCATTTTGACCTTCACATTGCAAGTTTGCCATAAAATGCAAGTATGAGCCACATAGAGATCCTTCTGCCATTTGCTCTTCCGCCAACAAAAAACGGACAAGCACTGCTTAATACACTCCGGCTACCCGCTTTAGCTTCGCTTATATCGCGCAAACGCCACACCTCCCACCCGCCTGACTTCGACTCACGGGCGCGCGCCCTCCCGCATGAAGCTTGGCAAGCGCATCAATTCGGACTGACAGAGACGCTCAACCAGGCCAACAGCCCGCCATTCGCCTCTGCCGCCATGACTTTGCATGGGGTAGGACAGCAAGAAGGCGTCTGGTTTATTCTCCATCCCGCACATTTCCAAATCGGTCACGATCACATGATCATGGCTGACCGACGAACACTTGACCTCGCTGAAACGGAATCCCGCGCACTATTCGAGGCTGTGCTGACATCCTTCCAGGAAGCGGGGAAAACGCTGATTTACGGCAACTCCGTAAACTGGTTTGTCCGCGCAGACGATTGGAAAGACATGGTCACCACAAGTCCCGACATGGCTTGCGGGCGCAATCTAACACACTGGATGCCTGAAGGTGAGGGAGAACTTGCCTGGCGAAAACTGCTGAATGAAGTGCAAATGATCTGGCATACACACCCTGTCAATACCGCACGAGAGGCGCGCGGCGCACGACGCATCAACGCACTGTGGCTATGGGGCGGCGCATCGGGCACACGCCCCGATTTTCCCGCCATGCTTCACTACATCCATGCTCACCCCGCGCATGCCTACCCTTTTGCTGATCGCATGAAAGCCTCAGGGCAATTTTTTTCCGAATACCCGTCAGATGCCCAAAGCAATGATATTCTCCGACATCCTACGACACATGATCCGGTTTTTCTCGACAACCTGATTGCACCCGCCTTGGCGCAGAATTGGGGAAGTTGGCTGTCTGTGTATGAAACACTGGAAGAGGGTTGGTTTGCACCGATTCTGAATGCCTTGACCACCAAAACAATCCGCCGCGTCACCCTGCATCTCAGCAATGATATTTCACTGAAAACGTTTGTGACTGATGCCGCATCACAGCGCAAATTCTGGATCCGAAAATCCCTGGCACAACTCCTCTGATGAAACGCATTGTTACCCGCCCCTACTCTTTCCGAATCGCTGAAACGCTGCGTCAGGCAGGCGTTCATCCGGTTCTCGCACGTTTATTGGCTGCACGCGGCGTCAGCAACCCAAGCGAGCTTTCCATCGAATTGCGCGGGCTACATACGCCTTCAGGCATGATGCACCTTGATGCTGCTGCGCATTTTCTGGCGGATGCCATCGATGCAAAGAAAAAAATGGTCATCGTGGCCGACTATGACTGCGATGGCGCAACGGCTTGCGCCGTGGGTATGCGAGGCTTGCGTGCGCTGGGCGCACAAGTTGATTACATCGTGCCGAATCGTTTTGAATATGGTTATGGCCTCACGCCGGAGATTGTCGCGCTGGTCGCAAACGAGAAAAGACCGGACATCATTCTCACGGTTGATAACGGCATTGCCAGTCTGGACGGTGTCGCCGAAGCAAACCAGCGCGGCATCGACGTCGTCATCACGGATCACCACTTGCCGGCAGATACCCTCCCCGCGGCCAGCGTGATCGTCAATCCCAACCAGCCCGGATGCGGTTTCCCCAGCAAAAATCTGGCTGGGGTTGGCGTCATCTTTTATGTCTTGCTGGCCTTGCGTGCAGCATTGCGACAGCGCGGAAAATTTGACGAGCAGACACAACCGCGCCTCGATGCGCTCCTTGATCTTGTCGCACTGGGTACGGTTGCGGATGTGGTCAAACTCGATGCCAACAATCGCATCCTGGTCGCGCAAGGCTTGAAGCGTATTCGCGAGGGACGAATGCAAACGGGTGTCGCCGCATTGTTTCGCGCAGCAGGACGTGAAACGCGACAGGCAAGCCCGTTCGACTTGGGCTATGCCATCGGCCCGCGGTTAAATGCCGCAGGTCGCATGGCCGACATGACGCTTGGGATCGAATGCCTCTTGACGGACGATGAAGGGCGCGCCTGGGAGCTGGCGCGCCAACTCAATGAAATCAATATTGAGCGACGTGAAATTGAAGTCGACATGCAGGAAAGTGCCTTAGCGCATCTGGAAAATTTTGAGCCGAAGGATAAAACCACGATCACGCTTTACAACCAGGAATGGCACCAAGGCATTGTGGGACTGGTGTCATCGCGACTCAAGGACAAATTTTTTCGTCCGACCATTACCTTTGCACCGGGAAGCGATGGTTTTATCAGAGGATCGGGGCGTTCCATTCCCGGCTTCCACCTGCGCGACGCGCTTGATCTGGTTTCAAAACATTCGCCAAACCTGATTGAACGATTTGGCGGTCACGCGATGGCAGCCGGATTGACGATTCGGGAAGATGCTTTTGAAGCCTTTTCGGAAGCTTTTGAAAAAATCGGCAGCGCGTTGATTCATCCAGCGCAACTCGAACAAGTCATCGAAACCGATGGCGCACTGGAAGATCCTTATTTTTCCATCGCATTTATCGAATTGCTCGACAGTCATGTCTGGGGACAAGGCTTTCCCGCGCCGATCTTTTGTGATGAGTTCCGCGTAAAAAGCCAGCGTATTCTGAAGGAAAAACACACGAAGCTGCTGCTGGAAAAAAATGGACGACAGTACGAAGCCATCTGGTTTGGTCACACCGATGCACTGCCTGAAAAAGCAAGCATTGCGTTCCGCCTGGATGCGAACGAATTCAACGGCAGCACGCGCGTGCAGTTGATTGTCGAACACGCTCAAGCGTCACGATCAAATGCGTGATCATCAGGTCACTACAGGGAGGTATTCAGGAAGAGGGAAAACGCGGGGGGCGGATGAAGCGGGAGGGAAATTCGGGAGATTGCGATTGCAATCCCCCATCAGTCTATGGTTTATTCTCAAACCATCATGATGACGCCAGTCGTAACGACTACGCCCACGACAACAATAACGATAGACTTTATTAACATGTTATTCATGATACTTCCTTAGAGTTTAAAAGTACTACAAAATTTTCGCCAATTTTCATAATGAAAAACGGCTCTACTACATGCTGCCCTCCCATTGTACTCCTCCGTTGAAGCAAAGTCTCTCAAATAACAGGGAGAAGTCATGCAAAATCTCTCGTTCTCAGCCTTAAATGCCACTATTTTGGGCAGCAGTGTTTTTGTGTCACGCCCCAAAAAGGTGAGTAAGTATCAGGATTGTCTGCACGATTGCACGCATCATGCCTCAAATCAAGGTTTTGAGAGGCAAAAAGAGACCAAATCGAATATAGTGGCAGCTTGGAATCTATTTCACTTGCATAACAATGAACACACAGAATTTCGACGTTGTGATTGTTGGCAGCGGTCTTGCTGGCTACTCCGTGGCGCTGCACCTTGCCGCAACAAACAAAGTCGCCATCGTCTCCAAACGCGCGCTCAGCATTGGCGCAAGCAGTTGGGCGCAAGGTGGCATTGCCGCCGTTCTTGACACAGAAGACAGTCATTCGCAGCACATTTCAGACACCCTGACCGCTGGCGCAGGCCTCTGCGACTATGCAACCGTGCAGCATGTCGTGGAACAAGGCAGGTCAGCCATTGAGTGGCTGATCGCGCAAGGTGTTCCCTTCACCAAGGATGCCACGTCTCAATCCGGATACCATTTGACCCGAGAAGGCGGACATAGTCATCGCCGCATCATCCACGCGGCGGATGGAACGGGTCACGCCGTGCAAAGCACGCTGGAAGAAAAAATTCGCAACAGCCCGAACATCACTGTCTTCGAAAATCATTTTGCCATCGACTTGATTACCTCGGACAAGCTCGGTATCAAAACCGCATCGCCACAGTGTTACGGCCTGTATGTGCTCAATGAAAAAACACGCGCCGTCAATACCTTTGCCGCAAAACATACCGTGCTGGCGACGGGCGGCGCGAGCAAGGTATATCTCTATACCACCAACCCTGACACCGCCACAGGCGATGGCATCGCCATGGCATGGCGCGCAGGATGTCGCGTATCAAACATGGAGTTTATCCAGTTCCACCCAACCTGCCTGTATCACCCTTACGCAAAATCTTTCCTGATTTCAGAAGCGGTTCGCGGCGAAGGCGGCTTGCTTCGGCTTCCGCCGGAAGCCGGGGTTGATGCCGGAAAACACTTCATGTCGGAATACGATACGCGCGCCGAACTCGCGCCGCGCGATATTGTTGCACGTGCGATTGACTTTGAAATGAAAAAACGCGGTCTGGATTATATTCACCTCGACATTTCCCACAAATCGCCGGAGTTTTTGCAATCGCACTTCCCCAACATTCTCGCCACATGCAGAGACTTCGGCATTGACATCACCAAACAAGCTATCCCCATCGTTCCCGCCGCGCACTACACCTGCGGCGGCATCGTGACAGACACGCGCGGCCGTACCGATGTGCAGGGACTGTATGCGGTGGGTGAGGTTGCCTGCACGGGCATGCATGGTGCCAATCGCCTCGCCAGCAACTCCCTGCTCGAATGTCTGGTCATGGGGCGCGCGGCGGCACAAGATATCCAGACACAAAAACCTGTCACACTCCCGACCCTGCCTGGCTGGGATGAAAGCCGCGTCACCAATGCGTTTGAAGAAGTGGTCATTTCGCATAATTGGGACGAGTTACGCCGCTTTATGTGGAATTATGTCGGCATTGTGCGCACCACACAGCGCCTGGATCGCGCCAAACGTCGCATCCAGTTGCTCCGCGAAGAAATCGACGAATACTATGCCAATTACCGCATCACCAGCGATTTGCTTGAGCTGCGCAACCTCGTGGAATCCGCCTGGTTGATCGTCAAAAGCGCATTATTACGCAATGAAAGTCGCGGCTTGCATTGCAGTCGGGATTATCCTGAAACGCTCCCCAAAGCCCTTCCGAGTGTGCTGGTGCCGACCATGCGAGAACAAATTCGCCTCGATCCGAAATAACACGCATCACACTCAAAAAAACACTTAACGCCCTTACGACATTCACACCATGCCTATTAACCGTCGTCGCAAACCTCGAATCGGCCTCGCACTGGGCGGTGGCGCTGCGCGTGGCTGGGCGCACATTGGCGTCATCCGCGCACTGGAAGAACGCGGCATCCGCCCGGAACTTGTCTGCGGCACGTCCATCGGCGCGTTGGTGGGCTCCATCTACGCATCCGGAGAGATGGATCGTTTTGAAGCATGGCTGCACGATATCGATCTCAAAATGATCGTTTCACTGCTGGATATTCACTTGAACGGCGGTGTGTTGCGTGGCGAGCGTCTCATGGATTTTTTCCGCAAACAGTTCGGCGATCAACTCATTGAGAATTTGAAACTGCCGTTTGGTGCCGTCGCCACCGCGCTGCACAACGGTGCAGAGGTCTGGATGCGGAATGGCTCTACTACCGATGCTGTTCGCGCTTCCATCGCCGTGCCCGGCATGTTTTCACCCATCTGGCGTGACGATCAATTGCTGGTCGATGGCGGATTGGTCAACCCCGTCCCCGTCTCCCTGGCACGGGCGATGGGTGCGGATCTCGTCATCGCAGTCGATTTGAATTCTGACGATTTCAACCGACTCATGCGTGACGATATTCAGACCGAGATTCATGACAATCCTTCACGCAGCTGGGTGCGCAAAGTGCAGGATGCCTTCAAAAAAATCCTGCCTTCTCGCGACCCCAGTGACGAACCGGAATTGCCTTCCGTGCTGGACATCATGGCTGCGAGCATCACCATCATGCAAGTGCGCATCACCCGCAGCCGTCTGGCGGGCGACCCACCGGATGTCCTTATCTCGCCCCAAATGTCGCATATTGGTTTGATGGAATTTCATCGTGCCAAAGAAGGGATAGAGGAAGGGCGGCAAGCCGTTGCGTTGGCAGATCCCCATTTGCGAGCGCTTGGCCTCATCCCGTAAAAACGACGCTGTACTGTGCTTCTTTTTTACGCGATAATGCTCGTCTACAAACCGTCTTGCTAACATTCATGTCTCCCGACGCGTACTGTCAAAAACGCACCGCACAAAGCGGTTCCAGCTTCTATTACAGCTTCCTCTTCCTGCCGTCTGAACGCCGTCGTGCGATCACAGCGCTATACGCCTTTTGCCGCGAAGTCGATGACGTGGTGGACGAATGCACCGACCCCGGCATCGCCCGCATCCAACTCCAGTGGTGGCGCAACGAAATCGACCAGATGCTGCAAGGCGCACCAAACCATCCCGTCACCCGCGCCCTGCAACCCCACTTGACAATTTACGGTCTGGAAGGCGCCCATCTGCATGCGCTCATTGATGGCATGGCGATGGATTTGAATACGGTGCGTTATCCGGATTATGAAAGCCTGAGAAATTATTGCTGGCATGTAGCCAGCGTTGTGGGCATCCTCTCTGCAAGAATTTTCGGCATCACGCAACTGGAAACACTGCAGTATGCGGAGCAACTCGGACTGGCTTTTCAGCTCACCAACATCATTCGCGATGTCGGCCAGGATGCCCAGATGGGACGCATCTACCTGCCCCGAGACGAACTAGCGCGGTTTGGCGTCATCGAGGAAGACTTGCGGAACGCGCATTACACACCGCAATTTCTGGAACTGATGCGCTTTCAGGCAGAACGTGCTGAGACGGCTTACGATTCAGCTTTTGCATTGTTGCCCATTGCAGACCGTCGCCCGCAAAAACCGGGGCTGATCATGGCTGCCATTTACCGCCGCTTGCTTGAGGAAATCAGACGTAATGATTTCTGTGTGCTGGATCGCAGAATATCGCTCTCCACACCGCGTAAAATCTGGCTTGCCTGGAAAGCGTATGTCAACAATTAACAAGCAAACTGCGAAGCGCGTTGCCGTAATCGGCGGCGGATGGGCCGGTTGCGCCGCAGCCGTTACCCTGGCCGATGCCGACTGGCACGTCACCCTGTATGAAGCGTCACAGACACTCGGCGGACGCGCGCGGCGCGTAGAAATTGACGGCAAACCCCTGGACAATGGCCAACACATTCTCCTGGGCGCTTACGCAGAATCCTTGCGCCTGATGCGCAAAGTCGGTATTCGTACTGAAGACGTATTGCTGCGCCTGCCACTGCAAATGCGCTATCCCGCTGCGGAAAACGGCATGGACTTTTTCGCGTCAAACTTGCCTGCCCCTTTCCATTTGCTGATCGGATTGCTGCGCACAAAGGGATTGGACAAGGATGACAAACTGGCGCTCGTGCGTTTCATGACCGCCGCGCGCTGGATAGGATGGCATCTGAATGAAGATTGCACCGTACTGAACATTCTCGATCGCTTCAATCAAACGCCGCGCCTGTATGGCTTGTTGTGGCGACCGCTCTGTCTGGCTGCATTGAACACACCGCCGGAACGCGCTTCCGCCCAAGTTTTTTTGAACGTACTGCGCGACAGTATCGGTGCGAAACGTTCTGCATCCGACATGTTGATTCCAAAGCGCGATCTCTCCGCCTTGTTTGCCGAACGTGCCGCCGATTTTGTGAAACAGCGCGATGGCAAGATCACACTCGGTCATCCTGTGCGACAACTGATTCAGAATGCCTCGGGCTGGCAAATCAAGGGAAACGCTGATGGCGATGGAGAAGGCGACACCTTCGATGCCCTTGTTATTGCCACGCCGCCGCGTCCTGCGGCTTCGCTGCTCGACGGTCTGACCGATCTTGCGGCACTCCAGGCATTCCAGTACGAGCCCATCACGACCTGCTACTTGCAATATCCAGCGAATACACGACTGGATAATCCTTTTTATGCATTGATTGATCACCCGGAAGAAAAAAAATTCGGGCAGTTTGTCTTTGATAGAGGACAACTGGATAAGGCGCAAGCCGGACTCATGGCCGTCGTCGTCAGCGCCTCAAGCCACACCCTCTCGCTTGACGAAGCATCGCTCTCAGTAGCCATTGCGGCCCAACTGGCCAAGGCATTCAACCGTCCCGAACTTGCACGGCCACTATCAACAAAAATCCTTTCCGAGCCATACGCCACACTCGCCTGCACGCCCAAGCTGATACGACCGGATAATGCAACCGGCATCGACAACCTGGTCATTGCAGGCGACTACACGGCATGCGATTATCCCGCCACCCTTGAAGCCGCGGTCAGAAGCGGGGTGCGTGCTGCCCGAGCGTTAATCAACAAGGATGAACCCCTTCCCCAGACATACTGTTGTTCCGCATGAGTATTGCCAAGATCATGACCCCCGCTCCCGCCGAAGAAAAAGCGCGTCCGCAATCGCTATCTGACTTGTACCTCTCCTTTACCTGGCTGGCACTGCAAGGATTCGGCGGCGCACTCGCTGTGGCGCAACGCGAACTGGTGGAAAGAAAAAAATGGCTCACCAATGCCGAGTTTGCCGAAGAGTGGGCTGTCGCGCAAATTCTCCCGGGCCCTAATGTTGTCAATCTTGCCGTCATCATCGGTGGCCGTCATTTTGGCTGGCCCGGTGCATTGGCTGCGATGGCAGGCATGCTTTCACTGCCACTGGTCATTCTCTTGATTATCGCAACCGTCTGCACACAATTCGCTTCGCACCCCGGACTGACTGGTGCCCTGCGTGGCATGAGCGCCATTTCATCCGGATTGATCGCGGGCACGGGGCTCAAATTCATTGATGCATTCAAGGCGCATCCGCTGGGCATTTTGCCCTGCGCCACGTTCGCCATCATCGCTTTTGTGAGTGTCGGCCTGCTGCGTGTGCCGCTCGCCTACATTGTGCTCGGCCTTGGCGGACTGGTCTGCTCGCTGACTTACCGGAAAATCAAAAAATGAATACGGTTACCATGATCAGCATGACCTGGCATGACTGGCTCGGGCTGTTTCTGCACATGACCATGCTTTCCCTGCTTTCTGTCGGTGGCGGTATTAGCATCATGCCCGCGATGCATCAATATATCGTCGGTCAGCAACACTGGTTGACCGATACCCAATTCAACGCCTCCATCGTCATTGCACAAGCAGCGCCGGGACCCAATGTCTTGATGGTCGCCATCTTTGGTTGGTCTATCGGAATCCAGACAGGTTCTGTCTTGACCGGCTTATGGGGCGTTCTTGTGATCATGCTGGGGATGATGCTGCCCTGCACCACATTGACCTATTACGCCTCACGCTGGCTGGAAAAAAATCACCAAATGCGAGCAGTGCGCGCCTTCCGTTTGGGCATGGTGCCTATTGTGACAGCACTCCTTGTCGCCGCAGCATGGGTCATCGCCAGCGCACATGACAATCTCTCCCGCGACTGGGCATTATGGCTCGTCGTCATCGTCACCACCGTCATTGTCTGGCGCACACGTGTACATTTGCTGTGGCTTCTGGCCGCCGGCGCCACACTCGGGTGGTTTGGCATCATATAAAATCATTATAAAAAAACCATTTTTTGAATTCAGAATACTTTTTTGAATTCGAAATGCTTAACAGTCTGCCATTTCGTGATTGTTAACTCTTGGATAGAATCCGCACGTCGTTGAATTGTGTATTCACCACATAGCGCATCAATACACCTCAATGCGAGCGCAAAAAAATTTTGCATAAAGATCAAGACGTGCTCACAAAATCTGCACGTCTCTTAACGAAACGTACGGAGATTTCTTATGTTCCAAGCAATGAAAATGGATGTATGCAACAAACGATTCCTCTTGCCACTCATGTTCGCCTGCTCTTTCCTTCTATTTGGATGTGGCTCCAAAGAATCGGAAAAGAAAACGCCCATTTCAATCGAAGGTATCGTCATATCGGAAACCGGTGAACCAAAGCATAAGCTGGCGATTGAACAGTTCATGACAGAAAAAAATACAGAGATCACGAAAATTTCGCAGGCTTTTTCAAAACATCTCGCAGGCGTGATCATTGTTGACCCAAAAAATTCCGCAAAAATAAACGGCCTGACCGTACCGAACCTGGTGTTAAATGGCAAAGCGCTGAATGGCAACCATTCGATTCCTGAGAAACTGAGTACTGAGGTGCCAGGTGCCGTAGCAACCATTTTTGCCAAAGCCGGCGATGAATTCGTTCGTGTTTCAACATCACTCAAGAAGGCGCAATCCGGACGCACCACAACAGAAGAAGACCGCGCCGTTGGCTCCATCCTGAATCATCAGCACCCTGCCTACGCAGCCTGTCTTGCGGGAAAAACCTACAAAGGGACGGCCACGCTCTTCGGTTCAGCCTACATGACGGAATACACGCCGATCAAGAACGCAACTGATGAAGTAGTCGGCATTCGTTTCGTCGGCATGGACATCTCCGGTGACCTCGTTTTGTTCAAACGTAAACTGCATATGTAAGCACCCGTCCCAAACCGAGAAGCCCAACGCAAAAAGCCGCGCATGATCGACATCATGTGCGGCTTTTTGTTTGCGCTCGTCCATGATGAACGATTGCATCTTCCCGATCAGAGCGGCATGATCATCTTGAGCCAGTACTTGTCGCCACCAAAACGATTCTCAACATGCGTCTCATGCTGCCATTGGGCGATCAAGTGTGTGCCGCCCTTGGTGGTGTACTTGACGCTGGGGCCATACGCAAAGACCTGGCCGCGATAACCGTCTGGTGCAACCTTGCTGCCATTTTGCTTGTCGTCTGTCACCTGCTTCAGGTAATAACCGTTGATGCCCACACCCCAATTACCAAAATGCTTGCCGACCAGATAATCTACGTGAAATTCATCGCCGGATTGATAGTTGGTGTCCTCGTTTTCTGTTTTGATGTTGTACATGAATTTGGCTGACGCTTCCCACCCGCCCTTGCCAAGATAAGTTACACCGAAAACCGGCTCAAAACTGTAGTAGTTGGCACCGATGCTCTTGCGCGCGTCGTGCTCATCATATTCGCCTGTCGGCAAGTTGATATCCAGCGCCGCAACGGTATGCCATTCGCTGCCATGCCAAGCCAGAATGAGGGGGCTGACCGTGATATCGCCAACGCCGGTTGCACCGGCCTTTCCACCGCGATCAATTTCCAAGTCAACCACCGGGACGATCACATGCCATGACCAAGTAGCGCCAAAGAGTTTTTGATTTGTGGTTTGCAAAAAACGGAAACTGGCAAAATTCGAATTCACATTCGCAGGGCCGCCATCGCCTGCTTGATTGACATTGTGGCCGCTGGCATCCTTGAGATCGCCGCTGTAGTGGCCAAGATAGTTGATGAAATAATTGCCGGGCGGCGGAACCGCACCAGCGAACCAGGTTTCTGCGCCATTTGGGTATTGATCGCCGCCCTCCTTGGCGTGGGCAACACCACAAGCCAACATCAGGCTGCATACGCTTGCTGCAATAATTGTTTTTTTCACCTTGAGTTCCTTCTAGTGCAAATGGGTTAAAAAATGTGAACAGGCACCACAACTTTCCTGCTTTCACGAGTTCCACATCGCATGGAAAACCCTTTGCATGCAAGGACGGTTTCTTGTTTTTTGTTTACGTCCGAATGAGCGAAGCACTTCACTCAAAATCGACTTTCAAGAGGAAAAGACCCTCATCAACACAAAAGATATAACCTGCCGATATTCACGAGATGCCGCATGATATCTTGTCGGGCGCTTCCTAACAATGGCTTTTCTGCCACAGTCCATCAGCGCAACAGGGCTTGTTATCCCAACTCCCGCAAACGATTAAACGCCTCTTCAATCCGCTCCACAGCAACGATGGTCATACCGGCTATTTTTTGTTTAGGCGCATTGGCTTTGGGAATCATCGCCATTGAAAACCCGAGCTTGGCGGCTTCGCGCAGACGCTCTTGCCCACGTGGCGCGGGACGGATCTCTCCCGCCAAGCCCACTTCGCCGAATACCACCAAGCCTCTAGGGAGCGGTTTGTTGCGCATCGAGGAATGAATTGCCAATAGCACAGCCAAATCCGCCGCAGGCTCCGTAATTTTTACGCCCCCCACCGCATTGATGAACACGTCCTGATCAAACGCAGCGACGCCCGCATGTCGATGCAAGACTGCCAGCAACATGGCAAGCCGGTTTTGCTCCAGCCCCACTGAAAGCCGTCGTGCATTCGGCAAATGCGAACTGTCCACCAGCGCTTGAATCTCCACCAGTAACGGTCGCGTCCCTTCTTGCGTGACCATCACGCAAGAACCGGGCACCTGGCTATCGTGCTGTGACAGAAACAGTGCAGACGGATTGGAAACACCGCGCAAACCTTTGTCGGTCATCGCGAATACGCCGAGTTCATTGACCGCACCAAAACGATTTTTGAATGCGCGCACCAGACGAAAACTCGAATGCGTATCGCCTTCGAAGTACAACACGGTATCGACAATATGTTCCAGCACACGCGGCCCCGCGAGCGCGCCTTCTTTTGTCACATGTCCAACCAGAATCACGGTGATGCCGGATTGCTTGGCCATCCGCGTGAGTTGCGCCGCGCATTCGCGCACTTGCGCAACCGATCCGGGCGCGGATGTCAGCGCATCGGAATAAACTGTTTGAATGGAATCGATCACTGCCACTTGCGGTTTTTGCGCGGCAAGTGTCGCGAGAATTCTTTCAAGCTGGATTTCTGCCTGCAATTTCAAATTTTTTGCATCGATATCGAGACGCTTGGCACGCAACGCAATTTGCGCGCCGGACTCTTCGCCGCTCACGTAGAGCACGTTCATGATCTTCGATAATCCGGCTAACGCCTGAAGCAGCAAAGTGGATTTGCCGATGCCGGGGTCACCGCCAATCAACACAACGCCACCCGCCACCAAGCCGCCGCCCAGCACGCGATCAAATTCATCAATGCCGGTGGAAAAACGCGGTACTTCGGTCGCGTCGATTTCCGCGAGACTTTGCACCGGCGCGGTCGGTGCCACACCTTGCGGGGTCATCGAATAGCGATTGCCGCCAGTTTCGATCACGGCTTCCACGAGCGTATTCCACTGCCCGCAGGCTGAACATTGCCCCGTCCATTTGCTGGCAGTGCCGCCGCATTCCGTACAAGTGAAATTTGTTTTTGCCTTGGCCATGCGTTTATTTCTCTTCCACCCGTACGCGCAAAGAGAGCGCGCACATCAACTCATAACCAACCGTACCGGATGCATTCGCCACTTCTTCGATGGGCATGCCCTCGCCCCACACCGTCACTGGGCTGCCAACGCGCGCATTCGGCACGGGCGTCAAATCAACCGTCATCATGTCCATCGAGACACGCCCGACCAATCGCGTGCGCACACCATCCACGAGAATCGGCGTGCCGTCCGGCGCACGTCGCGGATACCCGTCTGCGTAACCGCAAGCAACCACACCGATTTTCATCGGGCGATCCGCAACAAAGATGCTGCCGTAACCAATCGCATCGCCTTTGTCGATCTGTTGAATCGCAATGATTTCACTTTTCAGCGTCATGGCCGGTTTGAGTCCATATGCTTCGGCTGTCTTGCCGCCGGGTGTACCGCCATAGAGCATGATACCGGGACGCACCCAATCAGTCTTCAACTCCGGATGCAAGAGAATCGCCGCAGAATTAGAAAGATTCAGTTCGCCGGACAAACCTGTCGTCTCCTGTTGAAAACGCTGCACCTGCTCGGCTATCGGCATGTGTGCGCCACTGGCGATTTCGGCGTTGGCGAAGTGCGTCATGAACTTGATGCTGCGTACTGCGGAAATCGCACGCAAACGATCATACGCTGCGCGCCATGCTTTTGGCTTGAACCCCAATCGGTTCATGCCGGTGTTCATCTTCAAATGCACAACCAGCGGTACATCCTGCTTGGCGCGCGCCAGCATGTCGATTTGTTCCGGGCAGTGAACAGTCAATTCCAGATTGTGCTGTGCAATCGTTTGAATATCTTGCGGATCAAAAAATCCTTCCAGCAGCACGATGGGCTTCTTCCATCCTTTTTCGCGCAGATGCACGGCGTTTTCAATTTCAATCAATGCCAATCCATCGGATGCTGAAAAGGCGCGTGCCGCGCAATCCAGTCCATGTCCATATGCATTGGCCTTCACGACACAAAAGGATTTAGCCTGGGGAACAAGGGCGCGCACAACTGAGAAATTGTGCTGCAGAGCAGCAGAATCGATAACGGCAACAAGGGGTCTGGACATGATTACGCTTTGCAAAAACCGCTGCGAAAAACCGCATTTTCGAAGTAATAGGCCATTTTACCGGACGAGACACCATAAAGTTGAATTTTCATTCATTTTTCAGCCGAAAAAACGAGGGCCGAAAACTGATTTTCTCTCAGGTTCGTGGTATAAATGCAAGTCGTAAAATTTTGGGAACAGCAGGAACGCAGAAACACAAATGAAACGCGGCTTTTACACCATCATGGCAGCGCAGTTTTTTTCATCGCTCGCCGACAATGCCTTGCTGATCGCAGCCATCGCCCTCCTCGTAGAGCTTCAATCGCCTGCATGGATGACGCCGATGCTCAAGCTGTTCTTCGTGCTGTCCTACGTCTTGCTGGCTGCCTTCGTCGGGCCTTTTGCCGACGCCATGCCCAAGGGCAAAGTCATGTTCATCACCAACCTGATCAAAATTTCCGGTTGCGTGATGATGTTCTTTGACGTCCATCCTCTGGCTGCCTACGCTGTCGTCGGCTTTGGGGCTGCCGCTTATTCCCCTGCTAAATACGGCATTTTGACCGAACTATTGCCGCCAGAAAAACTGGTGCTCGCCAATGGCTGGATCGAAGGACTGACGGTTGTGTCCATCGTTCTTGGCACCGTCATGGGCGGCGCCCTGATCAACGTGCATGTTTCCAGCTTCTTGCTATCCTTTGATTTCCCCTTGCTTAGCACCGGCATCGACACCGTCGCTGAAGCCGCATTGTGCGTGATCGTGGTTACCTATTTTATCGCCGCCGCGTTCAACCTCAGCATCCCGGATACTGGCGCGCGCTACGAAAAGCAGGAAACCAATCTGGTCAAACTTGTTGTGGGTTTTTCCAACGCATGTGTCGCCCTCTGGAAAGACAAGCTTGGTCAAATTTCGCTGGCTGTCACAACCTTGATGTGGGGGGCGGGTGCCACCCTGCAATTCATTGTCTTGAAATGGGCTGAAAGCCATTTGGGGCTGGCACTCGACAAAGCGGCTTTCCTGCAAGGTGTCGTTGCCATCGGCATCACCATCGGTGCAGTATTGGCCGCGCGCTTTGTGAAATTGCGGCAAGCCCTCTCGATTATGCCCTTGGGCATCGGGATGGGACTTATTGTCATGAGCCTGACAGTCGTCCACAGTGTCTGGTTTGCTTATCCGCTGATGATTCTGGTGGGTGCAATTGCAGGCTTTTTCATTGTGCCGATGAACGCACTGCTGCAACATCGCGGTCATGTACTCTTGAGTGCCGGTCATTCCATTGCCGTGCAAAACTTCAATGAAAACCTCTCCGTGCTGACCATGTTGGTGTTGTACGCAGTACTGATTTCCTTGAATCTCAGCACGGACACTGTCATCGTACTGTTTGGCCTCTTTGTCGCTGGCGTGATGTTCTTCATCATGCGCTGGCACGCGGCGAACCAGCGTGTGAAAGATTCGATCTCACTGATTGGCGAAGGCAAACACTGATTTTGCTTTTAGTCTTGACTCGGCAAAGATCGCATCGCCAAGCACAAATCTTCCCAGGCTTTCCGCTTTTCAGACAACTGTCTGAGCAAGTAAGCAGGATGATACGTGGCAACTAGCGGAATCACCTTGCCGTCAGGTGTTCGGTAAAGATGTGCTTTGCCCCGCAACACGGCTAAGGACGTTTGCGGATCGGTGCGCAGTAGCGTTGTTGCGGCTACCCTTCCGACCGCCACGATAATTTTGGGTTGAATCAAGGCTATCTGCCGTTCAAGGTATGGCTGGCAGGCTTGCGCTTCATCCACCGTCGGCGGACGATCCTTGCCGCTGGCATCGGTCGCGCGACATTTGACGATGTTGGCAATGTAAGCATTACTCCCGCGCTGCAAGCCCATCGCCATCAACATGTTATCCAATAACTTGCCTGAAGCGCCAACGAAAGGTTCGCCCTGCTGATCCTCGAAATATCCGGGACCTTCGCCAATGAAAAGCCATTCGGCATGAGGATCCCCCACACCAGGAACGGCCTGCGTTCGTCCTTGACACAAGCCGCACGCGCGACACTGGCGAATCGTTTCTTCCAGCGCTTTCCAATCCATTCCTGAAACCTCGGGCATCGCCACCGTTGACACCGCTTCCGTGCCAACCATGTCATCAAAACAGGGAGGCATCTCATCCATAGAGGGAATATCGATGGTGCCAGCGAGATCAGCCTGTTCAGCTTCTGGCGCGCTTGTTGCCGACGGACGCTCGCGCAATTTCCAGATGACGCCAACACCCATTTCTTTGAGATAGTTGTCGCGTTGACTCATAGCGTCAATCTCATCACAATGGCATCCTCTCTTCCAGATGCCGGTGCCTGATAATAATTCTTGCGTCGTCCAATTTCCTTGAACCCGTAATGTTCGTAGAGATCCACGGCTCGCACATTCGATGGCCGGACTTCCAGCAAAATGGATTCGACTGGCATGGCACGCGCACACGCAACCACCTGCTCAAGCAATTTTCGACCGATCCCACGCCCATGCAAATCATGCTTGACCGCAATGGTCAGCAAATGTGCTTCATCGACCGCCTGCATCAAAACAAAATAACCGACTATGCTATTGGATGCATCACGCGCCACCCAGCAATCGTGCCCTTCCAGAAGGGTACTGACAAAAACATTACGGCTCCAGGGAAATGGATAAACGCTGCGCTCAATTGCCATAACCGCATAAATGTTGTCTTCACTCATGCGTTCATAACGCAAGACTTCCGGAGGAAGAAAAGATTGCGGAAGGGCACTCATCCGCACACCTTGGTAAGTTGTTGCGCTGCCAGTTCAGCGCGTTCGGCTGTTGTATAAGCCACCTTGTTTCGCAAATAAAACGGCTGGGCATCGTGCACGCGCACTGCCTTGCCTTGACTGAACGCTTCTGCGCCCAAACGTGCAATCTGGCGAGCGTGCGGCAAAATATTCGCCAAGGCAGTCTGCACGAAAATACGCCCTTCAAAAGCAGTCGCATAGGTTGCAAGACCATTGCCACATGCAAGCGTATTGGCCAGAACATCAGTCTGCCCATCGCCCTGCGCGTAAACGTCCGCAGGTGATGAAAGCCTGGGTTCAACAACAGGCTGCCAGCCGCCCATCGCTTGACCCAAATAACGGTAGCGCGCCCAATAGACTTCCCCCATCGCCGCATCCATGACCGTCAGCACATCGTTTGCGCCATTCAGCTCACGACACGCTTCAGCCATCGCTTCCAGCGTCACCACAGGCACGACAGGAAGGTTTCCACCATACCCCAAGCCTTGCGCAATACCACAAGCTGTACGCACACCCGTAAACGATCCGGGGCCAGCGCCGAAGGCAATGGCATCGCATTGCGCGAGCGTGGCCCCAGCCTCGACGAGCAGTTCCTGCACCATGGGGAGAATGACTTGCGAATGGGTGTGAACCCCCTGGGATTCGCGCGTATGAATCTCTCCGTTACGCAGCAAGGCAACGGAAGCAAGGGATGTGGAAGTTTCGATGGCCAAAAGCGTTAGCATCTGGGTATTTTACCCGTTTGACGCTACGATGGCGGTGTGCCCGTCAGGAAAAAACAGCCGCTTTATCCCTTCGTGTAAGCCCCGCAACCGACAATATAATCTTCAAGTCGTTCGAGATACATGGCTTTGGGCTCCATTTGCTTGGTGACCGGATTGGTAAATGTGTAGTTTTGCCAGCCCTTCTCATTGGCTTTCACGATATCCAGGCGCTCACGCACATAGAACTTGCCAGCACCGTCCTTGGCATCAATCAAATCCCTGCCGACCATCGCAGGGAAAGCGCCATGGGCGAGATTGCGCCCATTCAAATCGTAAACCACCACGTACAAATCTCGATCATTGAAGCGTCCGAGACGATTGCAAATTTCTGCGAAACCTTTTTCGCGACCGTGCTCTTTCAAGTACGAAACGGCCTTACGCACCATTTCGGCAGCTTCGTCCGTGGTTCCGTATTTTTCCGATTTCACTTTGAAAACACTCACCACATTCGCCAATTCCGTTGCCTGGCCTTTTAGCGATTCCGCTGCTGCCGCAGCTTGCTCGACCAAAGCGGCGTTTTGCTGCGTGACCGCATCCATTTGCGTGATGGCCTGATTGACTTGCTCGATGCCATCGCTTTGTTCTTTGCTCGCCGCACTGATCTCCGCCATGATGTCCGTTACGCGCTTCACGCTCGTCACCACTTCATCCATCGTTGCGCCAGCCTGATTAACCAAACGGTTGCCATTATCGATTTTGCCAACGGAATCATCAATCAGCGACTTGATCTCCTTGGCCGCTTCTGCGCTACGCTGCGCCAGATTGCGCACTTCTGTCGCCACCACGGCAAACCCTCTGCCCTGTTCGCCCGCACGCGCAGCTTCAACAGCAGCATTTAAAGCGAGGATGTTGGTTTGAAATGCGATGCCATCAATCACATTGATGATGTCTGCAATTTTCCTGGATGACGCGTGTATGTCGCTCATAGTATGCACAACCTGCGCCACGACTTCACCACTTTTTACAGCCACGCCGGAAGCCGTTGCTGCGAGCTGGTTTGCCTGCCGAGCATTGTCAGCATTTTGCCTGACGGTCGAGGTCAGCTCTTCCATTGAGGAAGCCGTTTGTTCCAAGGAGCTCGCCTGCTCTTCCGTGCGTGAAGAGAGATTCTGGTTGCCCGCTGCTATCTCGTTAGTGGCCAGGTTGAAAGTGTCAACGCCCTGACGCACATGCCAAACGACGTTTTGCAAGGCATTGTTCATGTCTCGCAAAGCTTCCAGCAATTTCCCAACTTCATCTGTCGACTCTACATCGATGCTGCCTGTTAGGTCGCCATTTGTCACTCTCTGTGCAATTAACACCGCATAATTCAAGGATCGCGTTATCCCAGAAACGATCTTCAACGTCATGAAAGCACCCAACAGCACACCAGACAAGACGACCAGCAAGAGCATAATCAAGGTTTTGTTGAATCGGGAATCCAACTGCTTTTCAGCCTCCCTCGTGTATTGGTTGGCTGCCTCCAGGGTTCGCATGACGATCTTGTCGATTTTCTCGTTGGGCGCGCGATCCATCCCCTGAACCATTTTGTCAATGCTATGCGCACTGCCTGCTTTGGCAAGATCATGCTTGGCCAATGCCGCCATGTACTTTTCGTTGATCTCCTGCGTTGCCTTGATCGCATCTTTGATCAACGCTGTGTCCAATTGATGCTTGGCATAGGCTTTTTCCAACTCGGCAAGTCCCGACTGAACCGCTTTGCCCTTTTTCTCAAAGGCATCTTTATATTTTCGGTAACCGTCGGGCGTTCCACCGCGCAAAAGAATATTCTTCCATTCCTGGATCTGGATCTTGAAGTCCACCTGCGATTTGCGCGCGGTATCAGCAGCGTGCTCAAGTTCCTGGGAGACTTCCACAAACCGCTTGAAGTGTCCTTTGTTTTCGCTAAGCGCCTGCCATCCGGTCGCCCCGGAAAAAAGGACAGCCACAATAAGAAAAAGGGAGAGCAATTTTAGCCGCGTGGCTATCTTAAGATTCGACATTTTCATGAGCAGCCTCTTTTTGGGGACGCCTTGCACCGGCCAGATCGCTTGGCAAACGACTTCATATCTTTTACGGCACTTATGGCCTTTTCTTTAGCCCCCTCATTCCCTCCGTGTTGCGCTTGCTTGTGCAAACGACAGGCATAGGCAATAAAAAACCCCGCAGTTTCCTGCGGGGTTTCAGTTCAAGCCATGTATTGCTTAGTGCACGGTTGCTTTCTCGGCATTGATGCCGGTATTTTGACGCACATAAAGCTCTTCCCACATCTCTTCCGAGCGCTTGTCGCGCGTCATCAGCGAGAAGATCAGCACCATCAAGAAACCGAATGGCACAGATATCAAGCCCGGATTCTTCAGTGAGATCAGCGGCTTTTCCAATCCCACGATGCTGGTGGTCTGCCCTTCAAATTTCTTGATATCGGCCACCGCCTTGTCATGCGTGCGTTGCGCACGCATCAATTCCAGCGTAATGGATTTCTTTTCAGCGGCATCCTTGGCTGCATCCAGCTTGCCTTTGAGCGCCGCTACTTTCTCGGCTGCGCCCGGTACGGCCGGCTTGCCATCATGCGCAGGCGCGCCTGCCAGTACTTTGTTGGCACTGGCAAGAACCAGTTTGGGATAGGTCATATTAGGCGATACCAGAACCAGGGCAATCGCCATGAAGGAACCGCCGATCATGCCGCACACAATACCCCAGGTGTTGCATCGCTTCCAGTAAAGCGTCAGGAAAACACAGGGCAAATTCGAGGATGCCGCCACAGCAAACGCCAGCGCTACCAGATGCGCAACATTTTGACCCTTGGCCAAAATACCGACGCCAATCGCCATGATGCCGACGATCAGGGAAGATATGCGCGCTGCCATCACCTGTTCCTGTGGCGTCGCATTGTCGCCGCGGATCACGCCGACATAAATGTCGTGCGCCATGGCCGAAGCAGAGGCCAGTACCAGACCTGCAACGACTGCAACGATGGTCGCGAACGCAACCGCAGCCACAAACGCCAGGAAGAAATTGCCCATGATGGAATTTTCACCGCCGCCCAGATACTGCGCGAGCAAGGGTGCCGCCATGTTGCCACCCGGATCAATCGCCGTAATGTAGGATGCGCCAACCAAAGTCGCTGCGCCGGTGCCCAAAAAGAGCGTCAGCACGTAAAAACCGCCAATGATCGCCATTGCCCAGATAACTGAAGTACGTGCTGCTTGTGCCGTTGGTACGGTGAAAAAGCGCATCAGAATGTGCGGCATGCCCGCAGTACCAAATACCAGTGCAATGCCGAGTGAAATCTGATCGATTGGATTTTTCAGGAAAAGTCCTGGCTCCAGGAAACGTTGCCCCAACTCGGTCAGCGTCATGGTATTGGCTTGATCACCCAGGAGCCTTGCAACCTGTTGTTGCACTTCCGGATTATTGACGACATTTTGCAGGTAACCCGGCAGGCTGAAACCGTAAGGTGCCCACACGAGCGTTACCAAAACCAGCGAAGCCGTCACCAGGAGTACCGCCTTGATAATTTGCACCCAGGTCGTTGCCTTCATGCCGCCAAACACAACATAGGCCAGCATCAGCACGCCGACACCCGCAACGGAAATCTCATAATCAATACCGATCAAGGTTTTGATCAATACGCCGCCACCGACCATTTGCGCGGTCATGTAGAAAGTCGAAACCACAATAGTGGAAATCGCGGCCACTGTTTTGGTTTTTTTCGGATCGTTACGGAAAGCCAGGATGTCGCCCATCGTGTATTTGCCAATGTTGCGGCAAGGTTCAGCGATCACCAGCAACACGGTAATGTATGCAACCAACCAGCCCACCGAATACATGAAGCCGTCATAGCCATACAAGGAAATCAAACCGGCAATTCCCAGAAAGGAGGCAGCAGACAGATAGTCACCCGCAATCGCCCAGCCGTTTTGAATGCCGCTCACCGAACGACCTGCCGCATAAAACTCGGAGGTGGAATGTGTACTGCGCGCTGCCAGGTAGGTGACAAACATGGTGGCGGCAATGATCGCGCCAAATACTGCCAGGGTCATCCACTTGTACTGTGGTGCGACGACGCCCGAGCTGGCGTAAGCAACACCGCCGAGGCCAAAAGCGACTGCAAAAATCGCGATTTGTTTCAATATCTTGTTTTTCATTTGCTCGCTCCAATTTTCTCTGCGTCGTTAATGATTTCCAGTGCCATCGCATCAAATTGTGCATTGGCACGGCGCGAGTAAATGAAAGCAATCAACCAGGCAACGACGAACTCCGATAAAGCAAAGAGAATCGCGACATTCACAACACCCCATACCTTGACCTTGAACAGGCTCGGCCAATAAGCCGCGCCAAGGGGGAGCATGAAGTAGTAAATAACAGAAATTATCATCAGGCTACATAAAAAATTGGTTTTCTTCTTATGCAGTGCCTGAAAACGTGGATCCGCGTTGATAGCGGCCCAGTTCAAGCTTGGATTGGTCATACTTTTCCTCCAGCGTTAACAAAAAAATGGCGGATCTGCCTTAGTTCAAAAAATTTTGCCTACCAACCGGATAAGTCAGAAGGCGCCTTAAATCAATACCCGTTAAAAAGTAAAGAATTTTTCTAAAACATTCTGCAAGGTACGAGCCTGCCTGAATGTCTGTTTCAAAATATGTTGATCAAGACCGTTGAGCGTATCCGGATTGATACGATTCGACGGCGCTTCATGCTTGCTTGATTGCTGATGCTGCAAGCGCAAACGAAGCAACTGAATATACAAAAAAGATTCGATCCACGCTTCCGTCTCGGATTTATCCATGCGCCAGGCTTCCGCCGCAGCACGCAAGCGTTGCGCCGTACTGGTTTCATTGGATCCCAAGGAAAGGGCAAAAATACGCGCGGCATCCACAAAAGGGGTCACGCCGTTGATTTTCAGATTGAGCGTGTTTTGACTGTCGCCCGTCCGCTCTACCAGAAAATTTCGCCAGAGACTGAGCGGCGGACGATTGCGGAGCGCATTCTCAACCATCTTCCTTAAAAACATCCGGTTGTTTTTTATGCGTCCATTCAACCATTCCCGCAATTGTTTGGCCAATTCTTCGTTGCCATACAGCGGGCGAAAATCGAAAAAGATCGACGCATTGAGCAACTCGCTCCCGTCGCCACGCGAAATCCATTGCGAGAAAGTGTTTTCCCATTCTTCGAAACTTAGACACCAGCTTGGATTGGATGCCATGATGCCGCCCTTGCACAAGGTAAACCCGCAGGCATCCAACGCAACATTGATATGCGTTGCCAATGGCAAAAGACGTTCACGCACTTGATTCGGCGTGGCATCCGGGGGCGTCCTGAAAATGATGCCATTGTCTTGATCGGTGGTCATCGTCTGTTCAAAACGTCCTTCGCTGCCCATCGCCAACCAGCAAAAATCTATTTCGACCCAATCCGGTTTTTGACGCGCCTCGGCAAGCTTGAGTTCGATGACCCGTGTCGTCAGCAAATCGTTCAACGTTGAAATGAACTGCGTCAATTGTTCAGCCGCCACCCCCTGCGCCAGCATGTTTTGCGCAAGCTGTTGAATGTCTTTGGCAGATTGCTTCAGCGTGTCCAGATCGTGCGCGCCCCGAATGGCCGTACTGATTTGACGCAAGCCAACCCGCTGCAAAGCGAACAGGTCGCGCTCAGAAACCACACCGACCAGTTTGCCTTGATTCGTGACAAGCACATGGCGTATCCCTTCCTTGGCCATCAGGAGCGCTGCTTCATAAGCAAAGGCATGAGGAGGAAGTGTGTAGAGGTTTTTACTCATCAAGCGAATGATGGGCTGATCGAGATCGATCTGCGGCAAGGCCACATGATCAAGCACATCGTACAAAGTAAAAATCCCGACGGGCGAACCATTCTCGGCTGCCACCATCGAACCGATTCGTAAAGCATGCATCGTCTCCAGCACACTCCGCACGGATGTGTCGGGCGTACACGTCACCGGTTCGCGCCTGATCACTTCAGACAGCGGACTCGACATGGATTGCAATTCTGTTGTGGATTGGGTGTATTGCGCCTGGATGGTGTGCGCAGATTGTTCCAGCAAGTTGGCGATGCGTCGCGTGCAATAGTCGTTGAAGACTTCAGACATTCTCAACAAGGCGTCAAATTCATCTGCGCCCAACTCAAGACAGAAAACGTCGTCATTGGCAGTGAAGGTGTAATTGACCGGGCGACGCGCCAGCAGGGCGCTCAAGGGGAAAAATTCACCCTCCTGCAATTCGTAGGCAATCGCTTCTTCCACGCGCCGGGTTCCTTGCCACCCAACAACCGTCCCCTGACGAATGATGAGCAAGCGCGAAGGCACTCCCTGCTCTGGCGACAGCACGATTTCATCCTTGTCGAAATAGCTCACTTTAAGCCGTTCAGCGAGCCAAACCATGTGCTCATGCTCCATGCGGTCGAACGGCGCATGGTGCCGGAGCTGTTCAATGGTCTGTTGTATTAAGGATGCGCTACCCATACCAGTCTTTTCTATTTCGTTAAATTTTTTGCAACCCGCTTTTTACAATGATAAGCCACGTCTCGTTTATCAAGACAACATCAACTTTCGATTTTTTGAAGCCTAGCGGTTACTCTTTAACTGAAAAATCTGGAGAACACTGGCCGCCGGGTCACGAAGAGGGATGCGTCTTATCTCTCGGCTAGAGCTAGTCGTAGCCCTAGGGAGACAAAGACCCCAGCGGTTAGCCAATCAAGATACTTGGCCATTTTGGGACGGGAAAGGATGAATTGACCAACGCTGCCAGCGAAGTAGCCAATGAGGCAAAAAATGACAATTGCCTGGAGCATGAAAATCAGGCCGAGCACAAGCATCTGCAGCGAGACGTGCTCGCTGGTTGGCGCCACAAATTGTGGTAAAAATGCAAGAAAAAACATCGCCACTTTCGGATTCAAGACATTCATGATGAAACCGCGTTTGTACAGGGAAAATGTGGGCAAGTCAACAGCCTCAGCCAAACGAACCGTCGAACGCTCACTGAGTGTCTTATACGCGAGATAAATGAGGTAAGCGGCGCCTGCATATTTGACAACATTAAAGGCGAGGATGGATGAATGAAATATGGCAGATATCCCCAAAGCGGCCAAGGCGGTATGAACAGTCACACCGCTACACATGCCCAGAGCCGTCACAATCGCCGGCTTCCGGCCACGCGCAATGCCCTGGGTGAGAACAAAGAGATTATCGGGCCCTGGCGAAATCGTCAGCGCCGCCGAAGCACAGAGAAAATAAAACAAGGTGGTGGCCGTCATAAAACGCTCATTTCAGAAATTCGGGCGATTATAGAACGAGAGACGGAATAAGGGCGCAAAAAAAGGATGCCGCGGCATCCTTTATCTTTTTCAGCAACACGTATTACTTCGCGTAGGGACAGGTTCCGCCAGACTTGCCGTTAGCCCCTTTCATGGGTGGCGTGGTATCCACTTTTTTGGGCTTTTTGGCAGTAGGCATGTCGCCGTAATGCACCTTGCCTTTGCTATCTACCCATTTGTAAACTTGCTGTGCCGACGCCAGAGAACACAGGAAAATGCCCGACAAAAAAATGACCATCGCCTTATTCATTTCACCTCCACAAATTCTTCTGGTTACCCAAAGGCTATCGACAAACGGCTTTTCGAGCCCGCATTTACAGCGGCAGGATACAACAAATATCCATTCCGCATTTGTGGAAATCTAGCTTAATCGCGAATGGGGTGTTACATTTCAAACAAGCTTGTAGCTTGACCCGTCGGTCATTTCTTTAGCATCGGGCAGTGTGAGAAGCCCTGCCCAAAACTGTTGTTGGTATTTCCCCACTTTTTTGATGTCGTCCCCGCTCGTGGAGGATTGAGCCATGCCACCGATTTCTCTTTCGGATTCGTACTTTTCCTTGGTTCCCGGCAGGGAATGCGGCGAATGCATGGTTTGTTGCGAATTTTTATCCATCAATGCACCTAACTTTAGAAAACCGGCAGACGTTCTATGCCAGAACTGCATCGTCAATCAGGGATGCAGAATCTACAATAGCCGCCCATACGTATGTCGAACCTGGCATTGCCTCTGGCGACGTCACGCTGGCATGCCCGAAGAACTTCGACCCGACAAGTCAAAGGCCGTATTTTCCCTGAAAATCAGCTTTGAGCCAAGGCATGTTTTTGAAAACGCCTATATTGTCTGCATGACGCTTACCGACCCTTCCGTCTTCGATACACCCGCTGTGGCCGCTGCCATCGACATGTTTGTCCAAGAAAATACCTTGCCCGTCTGGTTGAGTTATGCCGGCAGCAAAACGCTTGTATGGCCGCAAAAAGATTTTCTGGACGCCATCATGAACCCCTCGGCAACAAACGCCACTCACCTGATCGAACCAGGAAAAATCTGGATGAACCGCTTCAACTCCCTCATCGAACCTCTGCAAGATCAACAAATTCAATTCAACCGGCAGTTCACAAGCAGCCATTCGTAAGCGGTTCGTGAAAGGCACTCATTCCAGATTTTGTACCTGCTCGCGCATTTGCTCAATCAAGAGTTTGAGCTCGATCGAAGCATCAGACAATTCTTTAATGGCGGCTTTGGATCCCAAGGTGTTGGCTTCACGGTTCAACTCCTGCATCATAAAGTCCAGCCGCTTGCCTGCTGCGCCGCCTTTTTCCAGAACGCGACGCGTTTCCTGTAAGTGCGCTTTCATTCGCGTCAGCTCTTCGGAAACATCAATCCGAACACCATACAAGGTGACTTCCTGACGAATGCGATCCATCGCTTCATCGCGTGAAAGCGTTTTGGACACACCGCCTTCACCCGCCAAGCCCAATGCTTCCTGCATGCGCTCGATAGCTTTTTGCTGGAATTGCGACACCACCTGCGGAACCAAGGGGGTGATACGTTCAACAATTTCTTCCATTGCCGCAACGCGCGAGAGCAACATCGCCTGCAAGGCTGCGCCTTCCCGCTCGCGCGACAAAACAAACGCGGCCAGTGCTTCAGACATGGCGATCATCACATCCGACTGTAGTGTTTCTTCGCCAATACTGGCTTCTTCGATCACACCGGGCCAGCGTAGCAATTCACTAACGCTTAATGGCGATGCGTCCACAAAACGTTCGCGAACCTGGTTTTGCATGCGTTCCAGCGCATCGAGAAGCGACTGATTGATCGATTGAGAGACGCCTGTCACCACTGCCCTGCCGAGACTGAGGCGACACTCTACCTTGCCCCGTGTCGCATATTTGCCGACAGATTCTCTCAGAGCGGGTTCAAGCGTCCGCAAGTCATCATTCATACGAAACTGTAGATCCAAAAAACGAGAATTAACGCTTTTTACCTCGACGGTGATGGTGCCAGCCGTGGTTTCCCGTGTCGTAATTGCGTACCCAGTCATGCTACGAATTGTCAATTTGCCCCCTCTTTCTCTTTACAAAACAGCGAATTATCAAGACAATGTTTTTTCTGAAGGATAATACGTTATGGCAACACAAAATAACGCACCATTACCAGAAGGTCTTGAAATCGGCGGATATCGCATTGTAAAGAAAATCGCATCAGGCGGGTTCAGTATGGTGTACCTCGCTTATGACGAAGAAGGCAATGCCGTCGCCATCAAAGAGTATCTTCCGAGCGCGCTCGCCCTACGCAACGAGGGAGAGCTGGTATCGCATGTGTCCGCTGCAAACCTGCCGATCTTCCATATCGGCTTGAAATGCTTTTTTGAAGAAGGTCGCGCGCTTGCGCGCATCGCACACCCGAACGTGGTTCGCGTTCTTAATTTTTTTCGTGCCAATGAAACCGTTTACATGGTGATGGCGTATGAATCGGGACGCACGCTGCAAGAACACATTTTGCACCGTCGGGACAAAGGCGTGAAGCCACTCATGTCGGAACGTTTTATCCGCAATACTTTCGCGCAAGTTATCAACGGCTTGCGCGAAGTTCACGCCAACAAACTGCTGCATCTCGATCTGAAACCCGCGAACATTTATCTTCGCATTGAAGGCACACCGATCCTGCTGGACTTTGGCGCAGCCAGACAAACGCTGAACACCAGCGGAACCAACAAGCTGAACCCCATGTACACGCCGGGGTTTGCTCCACCAGAGCTATACTCCAAAACCGGCAACATCGGCCCCTGGACCGATATCTATGGTGTCGGCGCATCCATCTTTGCCTGCATGGCAGGGATTCCACCGCAGCCTTGGGATCAACGCAAGGCGCACGACAAGATGGATGAATATCTGAAAAAGCTCGATAGCCTTTTCACCCCGGAAATCGTCGAAATCGTTCGCACCTGTTTGAAAATCGATCACATGGAAAGGCCGCAAAGCCTGTTCGAACTCCAGAAATCCCTCCTGGCGCCCGTCAACGCCTCCGAAACTTCCACGCGCTCCCAAATCTCCTCGATCAAAGGGAGACTCCGCTCTTTGTTCGCCAAGGAAAAACGGGAAGGCACCACCACCATCGTCAAGGAATAAAAAACGCCATCACACCGCTTCCGGTGCAATGGCGTTGAATGATCTCGGAAATTCCAAGTCCAGATCGTTCGTGGCGTGACATCGTCACAGCCACGGACAATGTAAGCTTGAAATTATTTTGCGCGGCTTCTGTATTCGCCCGTGCGCGAATCGATCTCGATCTTTTCGCCTTGCGCAACAAACAGCGGAACCTGAATCGTGAAACCAGTTGCAATCTTCGCTGCCTTCAGTACCTTGCCAGAAGACGTATCGCCTTTAACTGCCGGTTCGGTATACGTCACTTCACGCACGATGGTCGTCGGCAACTCGATCGAAATCGCTTTTTCATTGTAGAACACGGCCTCGCATTGCATGCCGTCTTCCAGATAGTTGAGCACATCGCCCATGTTTTCTGCTTCGACCTCATACTGGTTGAAATCCGCATCCACAAAGACATACAGCGGATCGGCAAAATAGGAATAGGTCACTTCCTTTTTTTCCAGCACGATGACATCGAATTTTTCATCGGCCTTGTACACCGCTTCCATGCCGGAACCGCTCAGCAGGTTTTTCATCTTCATCTTGCATACGGAAGAATTGCGGCCGGATTTGGAATATTCGGACTTGAGTACCACCATCGGCTCGCCATTAACCATCACAACGTTACCGACACGAACTTCTTGAGCTGTTTTCATAGAGCTATACGATTGAATTTGGGAGTTTTGAATAAATCACTGGCCGCTCAGAATCCCATGCCCCCTGAACACCATGACGTAATAAGTGTGACCCCAAGTCATTTGCGGCAAAAAATGCACCTGACATGCTTGGAATCGCTATAAAGCTGCACATTTTAACTGATTTTAGCGATAAATTGGAGCAGGCTCGATGCCAGATCGCCATGCTGCGACAAACGCTGCGCCCAATCATGCCCGTGCTGCGTTAAAACGGGCAAAGCAGCACGCAAAGCCTGCCACTGGTCATGCAATGCCCCGGCGTCACGGATGCCATTCCAGGCCAGGTGAAAACGTGTCATAGCCAGTGCCGAGCCGGTAGGCATCCCGTCAACATAATGCCCAAGAAACGCATCAAGCTTGCCAGCGTGAACATTCTCTTCCTGTTGATATATCTGCCAGAGAAACGGTTTCCCCGCCCATTGCGCGCGAACGAAGGAGTCTTCTCCGCGCACGAAGTTGATATCGCACCCCCACAGCAATTGATCGTATTTGTGCTGATCGACAAAAGGAATGACCTGCACTGTCAGCGCGTCGCTTGTCGCCTTTGCGCCTGCAATGGCCGGTTGTTGCAAGAATGCGCTCACCGCATCACTCGCTACGCCTTGCGGCACCAGACAAACAATGGCTTGTGCATCAACCTGCATCGCCTTGAACAAATCTTCCACAGGGGCAAACGAATAGCAAAACAGGGATGCCACACATGCATCACTGGAGACCTGCACACCCAGTTCTGAGAAGAAGTGCGTTTTCGCCTGCGCGTCAGCTTGAAAAGCGTCGCGTCGCGCAAAGAGATCCCTCTCCAGAATCAAGCCGCCCGTCTTTTCGGTAAAACCCGGAAAGAAAAAATACTTGGTGAGCGGCAAAGACGTGTGCGGCGACGGGAGTGCATGACAATCTTCTACCCATGCTTCCGCACTCAGGTATTCGAGATTGATCCACGCCGGTTTCGGTTTACCTGTCGTGACAAGGTGCGCTGCATTGTGTGTTGCGCGCTGCGCCATCGCAGCCACGTAAGAATCGGGCAAATGACAGGCGAAGGCTTCGATCACCACATCGCCGACTTCGTCAGGTGAAAACACTGCGCCATCTTGCGGCCAGCGTCGTACCGTCACCCCGTCAACGCCTTGCCGATCCTTCGACAGATCCAGCGTTTTGCACAGCCGCTTCAGGCTGAATAGGTCATCCACCCACAGCGTCACATCAAGACCATGCTCATGCGCAAACTGGCGCGACAAGCGCCAGCAAACGCCGACATCGCCCAGATTATCGATGACGTGACAAAAGATATGAATGGATTGCGGAGAAACCATCGGAGACAAGAATCAAAACGGACGAGGCTCTATGTTATGCAATATTTGGGGTCAGAGTAATTTTCGCTTCGCGAAAAAAACTGCTGACCCCAGAATATTGCTACCTGCCGCGCGCGCCGAAGGACTGCTGCTGTCCAGATGAACGTGGCACACTCCTGCCAGGTTTCGCCGGTGCCGGACCATTACTGCGCGGCTTGGCCTGCGTCGCAGGCTGAGCCTTGCCAGCAGCAGGATTGGCACGTCGTTGCTGTTGCTGGCGACCGCCTGCATTGCCGCTGCGAAGCTGAATCGGCTGCGCCTTGGCATTGAGATCCGGCTCGAAACCGGGAATCACTTCTCTCGGCAAAGTTTGCTTGATCAGCTTTTCAATGTCTTTCAACATTTGATGCTCGTCAACGCAGACCAGCGACACCGCTTCACCGCTCGCCCCTGCGCGTCCGGTACGTCCGATGCGATGCACGTAATCTTCTGGCACATTGGGCAAATCGTAGTTCACCACATGCGGCAACTGATCGATATCGATACCGCGTGCCGCGATGTCGGTCGCGACCAGCACTTGCAGTTTGGCATCCTTGAATTCGGACAGCGCCTTGGTACGCGCTGTCTGACTCTTGTTGCCGTGAATGGCCATCGCATGGATGCCATCCTTTTCAAGCTGCTCCACCAGCTTGTTGGCACCATGCTTGGTGCGCGTGAACACCAGCACCTGTTCCCAGTTATTGGTCTTGATCAAATGCGCCAGCATCGGATGCTTGCGATTGCGGTCAACAGGATGCACGCGTTGGCCGATAATTTCGACGGTGGAATTGCGACGCGCCACTTCAATCATCGCAGGCGCATTCAGCAAGCCATCAGCCAGCGACTTGATTTCATCGGAGAAGGTCGCCGAGAACAACAGGTTTTGCCGCTTCTTCGGCAAAGCGGCAAGCACTTTACGAATATCGCGAATGAAGCCCATGTCGAGCATGCGATCGGCTTCGTCCAGCACCAGTATCTCGACTTTAGTCAGGTTCACGGTACCTTGTTGCATATGATCGAGCAAACGACCCGGCGTGGCGACCAGAATATCTACGCCGCGTTTGAGTTGTTGAATCTGCGGGTTGATGCCGACACCACCGAAAATCACAGCGGAATTCAGTTTCAAATGTTTGCCGTATGTGCGCACGCTTTCTTCGACTTGCGCAGCCAGTTCGCGCGTTGGCGCAAGAATCAGCGCACGAATGGCACGTGGCGAGGTCTTGCTCGTCAGCGCAGCGCCGACGACATCCGTCGACAGCCGATGCAAAATCGGCAGCGTAAAGCCAGCCGTTTTGCCTGTGCCGGTTTGCGCACCGGCGAGCAAATCGCCTCCCGCCAATACGGCAGGAATGGATTGTGATTGAATGGGCGTAGGTGTGGTGTAACCGAATTCTGAAACGGCACGAAGGATTGGCTCGGACAAGCCAAGTTTAGTAAAAGGCATATCTCATTTCTTAAAAATATCGGCCTGTCGTCATTCAAGACGCCAGTCGCAGGCAAACGGGGAGGTTCGGGTCAACAATGCCACAAACAATTTGGGAGTGGAATCAGACAGCGGCTAGGGGGACTGGTACAAGTTGCCGCGTGGCCGAAGTATAACAGCTTACGGTTTTCTGTGTTGATGCGAAAAACGCTTCAGAAATTGAGGTGGAAAACTGCTCGAAACCCAGAGCGGATGTTCGCATATTTAATGTTCGACATGAGGCTTTATGGAGAGGTTAATCACCTTCATGCAGTGAGGTTTGACTTTTTTCGAACATGAAGAACCTCTTGTATTGCGGATAGTTCGACCGAGCCAGGGTAACCGCACTCAACATACGGAACAACCCTGTATGACCAAAGTTGGTCCTGCTTCCAACCTTCCCAAGAACGCAGTTTATGGTGCTCACTTTGAGAGAGGAACAGGACGAGAATGTGGCTCTGAGCCTCCAACGGAAGCGTAGGTAAACACTTGTACGAATGGTCTTCCCATTCCGCAGAGCCATAAGCTCGGTAGTCGAAGAAAGAAACGCAGCCTTTGAAACGGAAGTACCCATTGACCGTATTCCCGAAGGGTGACAGTCGATCACTAGTATTAACGAGGAGTTTTCCAACGGCTGTGATGTCATCCCAATTCGAAGCGAGCGTAACATGGAAGACCTTGCCGCTCAGGTATGGCAAAAGATCATTGAAGGACTCAATTTCGACGACGGGAAAAATAGCTCCGAGCATGGATCGGGTAAATAACCTGATATGGATCGCAAAATCTCATATTAACATCGTGGACTGCTTAATAACATCAGACTTCAATCCTCTTAAACCCCACATGCCTGCTGGGTTTTCGGCACGGTTAAATAGCCCCCTAAAAAAACGGCTCGCATATCGCGGGTCATTCAATCCATTCCTGCTGAATGAGAATCAGGCGTATGGCTTGAGCAGCGTAATCAGTTGATGAAAAATCCGCGGGTTACCCGCGATCACATCGCCCGATTCCAGATATCCCTGCTCGCCCGTGAAATCGCCGATGATGCCGCCTGCTTCGGTAATCAAAAGCGCGCCCGCCGCCATATCCCACGAATTGAGCCCCTTCTCGAAAAAACCATCGAGGCGGCCTGCGGCCACATACGCAAGATCCAGCGCAGCCGAACCGGGACGACGCAAGCCCTGGCATCTTTCAGTGAGCACCTTGAACATTTTCATGTACTCTTCGAGCTTGCCCATGTCGCGCGCCGGAAAGCCGGTGCCGATCAGCGAATCGGCCAACTTGTCGCATTTGGAAACGCGCAAGCGTTTGTCGTTCAGGAATGCGCCGTCTCCTCTGGTGGCGACGAAGAGATCGTTTCGGGTCGGATCAAAAATGACGGCCTGGGTTGTGACACCCTTGTGTTGCAGGGCGATGGAAACGCAGTATTGCGGGAAACCGTGAATGAAATTGGTGGTGCCGTCGAGCGGATCGATGATCCAGACGTATTCGTTTTCTGCATTCAGGTTGGCGGAAGCACCGGATTCTTCGGCCAGCACGGCATGGCCGGGATAGGCTTTCAGCAACACATCGACAATCGCGCGCTCGGCGGCCTGATCGATTTCGGTCACATAATCGTTTCGCTTCTTTTCGGTGACCGTAATCTGTCCGAGATCCATTGAGGCGCGATTGATCACTGCCGCGCCGCGGCGTGCGGCCTTAACCGCCGTAATAAGCATGGGGTGCATAGTGCTTCCGTTAAAATGTCGTTTTCGTCGCCCTAAGGGATGACGAATTTCAAGAACAAGGCGCCAAAACCTGATTAGGAAGGCGCAAAGTCAGTATTGTAAATGAACTCGCCAAAATCCGACAATTCCACCCCGCCCCCCGTCTTTCAGCGCCTGCGTTTTGTGCTGGTGGAGACCTATCATCCCGGCAACATCGGCGCGGTTGCGCGTGCGATGAAAACCATGGGTTTTTCCGATCTGGTGCTGGTCAATCCACATCAGGAAGATGTCGTCAGGCACGAAGAGGCCTTGGCCTTTGCCAGCAGCGCGGATGATGTGTTGACGAATGCGCGCGTTGTCAGTTCGCTCGATGAAGCCTTGGAAGGCTGCGATTTCGCCGCCGCGCTCAGCGCGCGCCCCCGGGTTTTTTCCCCGCCCATCCTCACCGCGCGTGAAGCGGCAAACCGACTCGTAGGCGAAACAACGCTACGCGCAGCCCTGGTTTTTGGGAGTGAGCGTTATGGCTTACCCAATGACGCCATCGAAAAATGCCACGCGCTCATCAACATTCCGGCAAATCCCGAATACGCTTCGCTGAACATTGCACAGGCCGTGCAATTGCTCGCGTATGAATGTCGTCTGGCTGAGCTGGGCGATCAGTTGAATGAAACCGAGATCGGTTTTCAAGGAAAACCGGCGACCGTCGATCAAATCGAGGGCATGATGGAACACTTCATGGAAGCGCTCGTTGCCATCAATTATCTCGATCCGAATAATCCGAAAACCTTGACGCCACGCCTGCGTCGATTGTTTGCACGAAACGGTCTGGAAGTGGAAGAAATCAATATCTTGCGCGGGATTGCGAAGCAGATTTTGTGGAAGATGGAAAAGAAATGATTACTTCAGAATCGGAAAACCGGGGTCAGAGTCAAATATCGCGCAGCGAATTTTGACTCTGACCCCGAATTTTCCGGAGATGAAAGAAGTAGTTACTTCAAAATCTGAAACAGATTATTGAAGTCATCCGTCCACAACTGCAAATTTTCAATCTTTTCGATTGATGCGATTTGCGGTGCAATGGCAGGATGCGCTTCCAAGTGAGCATCTTTGGTCATCAAAAACCACTCTGACGAATAATGCTCTCTGCCATCCGCAGGCTCCGTGACCAGCATGCCACGCATTTTTTTCTCTTCTGCGATTTGCTTGAGCACCGGCGCGAGTTTGAGGAACTTGTTGCTGATGTGGAAGGCGATGATGCCCTTGGGTTTCAAGTGACGCAAATACACATCAACCGCTTGCGTCGTGGCCAGATGCGCCGGAATAGAGTCGCTGGAAAACGCATCCACCACAAGCGAATCGTAGGATTGCGGCGCTTCCTGCTCCATCGCCAATCTTGCGTCGCCTAACACCAGATCGATCTGCGCTTTACTACGTTTGAGGAAAGTGAAATGGCTTTGTGCCACCTCGATGACTTGCGGATTGATATCGTAGAAGCGCATGACATCTCCCGGCCGACCATAGACCGCCAGTGTGCCCGTGCCCAGACCAATCACGCCAATACGCCGGTTCGCTTGCTCAATCGTTTCCAGTGCGCGCCCTACACCGGAATCCACGCGATAGTAAGTCGTGGGTTCGTCTTGCCATCTCTCGTCACGATACTGCTCGCCATGGATAATCACGCCGTGGATCAAGCGACGTATCGCCTGCGCATCATCAGGCAATCCCACTTCCCGAACGCTCAGACTGCCATAGAAATTGCGCTTCTTGAGCACAATGCCATCGCTCATCTGATCCCGGTTTGTGTAGGCGAAATAGGCGCCAAATCCAAGCACCAAAACAAACAGGATCAGCAAGATTTTCCATTGACGACGCAACAGTACGACCAGCACCAGCATTGTCATCACCAGACCCATGATGAATTCGTAATTGGCGTTGAACAACTTGACCGCGCCGATCCCGACGGCCAAACCACCCAGGGCACCGCCGAGCGAGAGCATGAGATAAAAACGTGTCAAATGTTCGGGGGCTGGTTTGCGTGCGGCGAGTTCGCCGTGGAAGAACATGCAAACGACAAAAAGGCCAACCAAGGCGACGGGAATGCCGATTCTGATTTCCATTTCGATCAGCGTCCATGCCATGCCCGCAACAGACAACACCACTGGCACGATGAACCATTTTCGCCTGTACCAGTTACGCCCTTCAAAACAGAGAATGAAGGTCACCAGGTACAAGGAAAGCGGCAATATCCACAGGAATGGAACCGAAGCCAAATCATGCGTGATGTGATTGGTGACCGCCAGCAGCATGAAGGCGCCCATCGCAGCAAACAACAGCCAGGTCAGATGTTCCCACCGCGTGGGCGCAGGTAGTGAAGCCTGCGCTGCGATCTGCGAAAGGGTGACGTCGCCTGAATCGTCATGCGGAATCGCAGCCGGTTGACGCACCGTCAGTAACGCCGACGCGCCACACGCCAGGACGAACAACAAATAAAAACCGCTCCACGCCCAGGCTTGCGTCTGCGTTTTGACCCAAGGCTCAATCAAAAAGGGATACGCCAGCAAAGCCAGCAAAGACGCGAGGTTGGAGAGTGCATAGAGTCGATAGACCGTCGTGCGGGAATAGCCGCGTACAAACCATGCTTGCACCAAGGGGCCTGTCGTGGAAAGCAGGAAATAGGGCAAACCGATGGTGGCCGTCAACAAACCCAGGATGCGCCAACTGGGATCATCGTTGCCGGAGGGCTTCCAACCCGCACTCGCAATGATCGGCAAACTGATGAGACTGAACAACAGCAAAGTCGCGTGTACGATGGCCTGCTTGCGAATGGAAAAACGCCGCGCTATCCAGTCTGCGTAGGCGTACCCGGCAAACAAAACACACTGGAAAAACACCATGCAGGTTGTCCAGACGGCGGATGATCCGCCGAACCAGGGCAAGACTTGTTTCGCGATAATGGGCTGCACCAGGAACAGCAGGAAAGCGCTGACGAATATCGTGAAAGCGTAGAGGAACATGGGAGAAGCGCGCTAAACGGAATACCGGATTGTACCGGTGGCGCACATGCATTGCTTGTGTTTTTACGTCACACCAAGCGCTTTAACTAAAGGTTCTCAAGAGTCCAACAGCAAGACCTTCTAGCGCAAAGTCCTCGCGCCCCTCTTCAACCGTGATCAATTCAAAATCGGGGTTTTCCGGATGCAACTCGATCCGGGAACCAGTTTTGTTCAGGCGCTTGACCGTGACATCATCACCCAGACGCGCCACGACAATTTGACCGTTACGTGCCTGATCCACTTTTTTCACTGCAAGCAAATCGCCATCCAGAATGCCGACATCCCGCATCGACATGCCACGCACCTTCAGCAGGTAATCCGGCTTTTGAGAAAACATGCCCGGATCGACGTTGTAAGTGGTTTCGATGTGCTCCTGCGCCAGAATGGGCGAACCGGCCGCCACGCGCCCCACCAATGGCAAGCTCAGTTGCTGCAAGGCGGCATGCGGCAAGGTCATTTGCCCCAATGGCCGTCTATCGGACAAGCCGTCCCTATCCTGCATGGACTCACACAAGCGAATACCGCGCGAGGTGCCGGGGGCAATGGTAATCGCCCCCTTGCGCGCCAAAGCTTGAAGATGTTCCTCCGCCGCATTGATGGAGCGAAATCCCAGTTCGGCAGCGATTTCGGCGCGTGTCGGGGGAAAGCCGGTATTTTCGATGGCTGACTTGATGAGATCGAGAATTTGCTGTTGCCGCGCGGTCAATTTGATCATGTTCCTGCCCTCCGCTGTTGACCATCCGTATTAAAAATCAGGCTGTCTAAATCAACAGCCTGTATTTTTATACAGTTTTCATAAAAAGGCAAGTATCCTTGCGAATGAACTGTTATCCAAGCCACAATCCGAACGGCAACTGATAAAATCGCCTGCGCTGAATACTCACTCAACACCACATGAAACGTCTTTTTGACATTGTTTTGGCTCTGATTGCATCGGTCATCTTTGCGCTACCGATTCTCTTTGTCGCCATTTTGGTCAAAATGACCTCAAGAGGTCCGGCACTTTACTGGTCCGATCGAGTCGGCAAAGACAATGCCATCTTCAGCATGCCGAAATTCCGCACCATGCGGATCGACACCCCCGCCGTAGCCACCCATCTCCTCTCCGATCCCGCAAAATATCTGACGCCCTGCGGTTCTTTTCTGCGCAAATCCAGCCTCGACGAATTGCCCCAACTTTGGAGCATCCTCAAAGGAGACATGAGTTTTGTGGGGCCGCGCCCTGCCCTTTTCAACCAGGATGACTTGGTCGAATTGCGTACGGCCTGTGGCGTTTCTCGGCTCGTACCCGGCCTGACCGGCTGGGCGCAAATCAATGGCCGAGACGAACTCCCCATTCCTGACAAAGTGAAGCTGGATGAGGAATACCTCAAGCGACAATCTTTCATAACAGACATCAAGATATTGGCGCTGACTTTCCTGAAAGTCGTTAAGCGGGATGGTGTAACGCACTGAGGGTGTGTGTTGCATTTTTTGCCACAGATGGCTTGTGATAAAGCGCTACGTTTCTGTCTCTTGCCATGACATTGCTCTTTTTAAAGCACCCGCCCATTCAAGGCGTTGAATTTTCAGCCATTTCTGGGTATAATTCTCGGCTTTCCTCTTCCCACACTCGTCTTGACGCCGAGGTGGGCGATTTCTTAATCCGTCCATAAGGAGATTACATGCGTCATTATGAAATTGTATTTATCGTGCATCCCGATCAAAGCGAGCAAGTGCCCGCGATGATCGAGCGCTACAAAAATACGGTCACCAGTCGCGGCGGCAAAATCCACCGCGTAGAAGACTGGGGTCGTCGTCAGTTGGCTTACATGATCCAGAAGCTCGCGAAAGCACATTATGTGTGCATGAACATCGAGTGTGATGGCGAAACGCTGGCTGAAATTGAAACCGCATTCAAGTTCAACGATGCGGTATTGCGTCACCTCACCGTCAAGATGAAGCATGCCGAAACCGCACCTTCCCCGATGATGAAATCGGTGCAAAAGGAAGAGTCGGCCAAGCAGCGCAACACCGAAGCAGCGGCAGCAGCACCTGCTGAAGCCTAAGCGCATTTGACGGAAAGGGCGTGAACTGAATCCCGAAAACCAGCTTCAACTGCTTGCACGCATCGTAGAGCGCGAGACATTGCGCTACACCCCGGCAGGCATTCCGATTGTGACAGCAAAATTGCTGCACAGTTCGACACAAGTTGAAGCAGGCATCGAACGGCTGATTGAATTTGAAATCCCCGCAATCGCCTCAGGCGAAATCGCAGGAAAATTCAACAAAGCTGAAATGAGCGAAACGCATCAATTCAACGGATTCATGGCACGTAAGAACCGCAACAGCAAAAGCCTCGTATTTCACATTATTGATTTTTAACGCTAGGGTTCAATACCCGCGAGAATATTTAGGAGCCTGATATGGCAATGGGAAGAAGATTCGACAAGAACAAATTGAAAGACAAGCGTAAGCAGCAAAACCCGCTGTTCAAACGCAAGAAATTCTGCCGCTTCACGGCGGCCAAAGTTGAGCAAGTAGATTACAAAGATATCGATACGCTCAAGGATTTCATTCAGGAAAACTGCAAGATCATGCCGGCGCGCCTGACCGGCACCAGGGCGCACTATCAGCGCCAGGTTGACACCGCGATCAAGCGTGCACGCTTCCTTGCGCTGCTGCCCTACACCGCGCTGCACACAGCGTAATCACGGACAAGCACAAGGATATCGGAGACAAACATGGAAATTATTCTGTTAGAAAAAGTCGGAAACCTCGGCAACCTCGGCGACATCGTTCGTGTCAAAGACGGTTATGCCCGTAACTTCCTGATCCCGCAAAAGATGGCACGCCGCGCCACTGCAGCAGCCAAAGCAGAGTTTGAAACACGCCGCGCAGACCTCGAAAAAGCCGCAGCAGAAAAACTGGCTGCAGCAAAATCGCTGGGTGAGAAATTGTCCGGCATGACCGTACAAATTCTGCAGAAGTCTGGCGTCGATGGCCGCCTGTTCGGCTCTGTCACCAACAATGACATTGCCGAAGCACTCAGCAAGCAAGGCTTTGCGGTAGAAAAATCGCAAATCCGCCTGCCGCAGGGTCCTTTCAAAACCGTTGGCGATCACGCTCTGTCTGTTGCACTGCACTCAGACGTCGTCGTGGACATCACCGTTTCGGTACTCGGCGAGCAAGCTTAAATACCTAAGCTTTAAAGCACAATAAAAAAACCGCTGGCGTGCCAGCGGTTTTTTTATTCCTTCAACGACATCTATCTCTATAAATTACTTGGCGGGTATATCCAACCTGTCCACAAGCACGGGAACGCGAGACAAACCCAACACGCGAGCCGTAACGCTGCCAACCAGGAGCTTGTTCAAACCTGTGCGGCCGTGCGAGCCCATAAAAATGAGATCGCAAGCGTTTTCTGTGGCCGCATCGGCGATTTTTTGCGCAGGCACATCGGAAAAGAGAGTCAGCGCAGTACATTTCACGCCCATGGATTGGGCAGCTTCCTGAATCGGCTTCAAGTGCACTTCACCCGCCTTCTTCATGGTCGTTTCGTATTCCTGTTCGGAAGGATACGTAGGCGGAATAATTTCAACATAAACCGGATACTGATATTCCGGTGCAACGAACATCCCCACCACTTCTGCGCCAATCGACTTGGCAAACGTCACCCCTTTGATGGCGGCAGCAGCAGACACTTCCGAGCCATCTGTTGTAACCAGAATTTTTTTATACATGATCTCTCCTGGATAAGAACTTCAACCGCAACTATTGAACCGGCTCAAAAATCCTTTGTTTTTCCCTTGCCGATCACATGACAAGCATACTTTAGCACGCCCCGCGCCTGTTGCGATTTGTCATTGGGGAATTTTGGCGGATTGAGCCAAAGCAAGAAGGGAATTCAGCATCGAAACGACACGCCGGGTTGCCCCCCATTATCGACGAGCACTGTATCTATGCCCTCCTCATTCATCTCATCGCACTATAAAATAACTATCCCAATGGAAACATACACGTCTGACGCAAAACAGGACTTAAAATTTATCAACCATACAACAAAATCAATCTTGAGAATGAAGCACCAGCCAGCGTTTCAGTGCTAGCATGCGTTTTTCTTACTCCGGACATAAAAACGCTTCGATGATTTGGGAAGAAATCGACAAACAATTGACGGAACTGGGTCAGCAACACGCCCTGCGCCGCCGTCGCACGCTTGCCTCCCCATGCGGTGTGGAAGCCGAATTCGACGGCCAAAAATTCCTCGCGTTCGGCAGCAACGATTATCTTGGTCTGGCGGCTGAGCCGGCACTCATTGAAGCGGCGCGCCAAGCCGCTTCGAAATGGGGTGTTGGTGCGGGTTCGTCACATCTGGTTGGCGGACACATGATGCCGCACGATCAACTGGAAAAGGCTCTCGCATCATTTCTTTGCGCAGAACGCGCACTGGTATTCAGTACCGGCATGATGGCCAATCTGGGTATCGTGCCTGCCCTGATGGGACGCGATGATGCCATATTTGCAGATCGGTTGAACCACGCTTCATTGATTGATGCGGCATTGCTCTCCCGCGCCGATCATCTGCGCTATCCGCACAACGACATGGCCGCGCTGGAAAAACAACTTGCCAGCAGCACCGCCAAACGCAAAATGATCCTCACCGATGCGGTTTTCAGCATGGATGGCGATCTCGCGCCGCTCCCGCAACTGATGCAACTGGCAGAACGCTTCGATGCCTGGTTGGTCGTCGACGATGCGCACGGCTTCGGCGTGCTCGGCAAAAACGGACGCGGTGCGCTCTCGCATTTCGGCATGAAAATGCACCCGCGTCTTCTCTACATGGGTACGCTCGGCAAAGCGGCAGGCGTGTCCGGCGCCTTCGTCGCAGGCAGCACGAACGTGATCGAGTGGCTGCTGCAACGTGCGCGCACCTACATCTTCACCACCGCCTCCAGTCCGATTCTGGCCGCGACGCTGCTCGCGAGCATTGATTTGATCGATCAGGGTGAAGCGCGTCGTGCGCATCTGCAACGCTTGATCGCGCGACTGCAACAAGGATTAGCGAACACGCGCTGGAATCTGATGCCTTCTCCCACTGCCATCCAGCCCATTGTGATCGGAGAAAACGAAGAGGCCTTGCGCGTAGCCGAAGCCTTGTACGCACAAGGCATCTGGGTACCCGCGATTCGTCCTCCGACGGTGCCCAAAGGCACGGCGCGTCTGCGTGTTTCGCTTTCTGCTGCGCATACGGTGGAACAGGTGGATCGGCTGGTGAACGCGCTCAGGAAGCTGGCATGACACATCTGGTTTTCTGGCACGGCTGGGGCATGCGCACGGGCGTCTGGCAAAAATTGGCCGACCTGCTCAAGCGGCAGGACATGATTTCTTTGCCTTCCTTGCCCGGCTACGACGACACAGCATTCCCCGTGCCATACACTGCCGAAGCCGTTGTGGATGCGCTCATGGAAAATCACACCGCGCCCCGCACTGCTCCTGTTACGCTATGCGGCTGGTCGCTGGGTGCAATGCTGGCACTGCTCGCGGCGCATCGTCATCCAGACAAAGTTCAAAAACTTATTCTCTTTAGCGCCACACCCAGTTTCGTGCAACGAGAAAACTGGCCACATGCCGTCACGCCGACCCTGCTGAGTGAATTCACGCAGGCCATCGAGGTCAACGTTGAAACGGCACTCAAGCGTTTTGTTGCCATGTTCAACCACAACGACATCAACGCCAAAAGCAATGTGAAAGACATGAGCGATTTCAATATCCCTGCACTGGAAGTCTTAACCGGCGGATTGCATATCTTGCGTGATCTGGATTTGCGCGACATCGTTTCGGGTATCACCCAACCGACGCTAGTGATTCACGGCGCGCATGACCCATTGATGCCGCTGGCTGCTGCGGAATGGATGAAATCCACGCTCCCGCACGCAACACTGAAAATTTGCCCGCAAGCGGCGCATGCCCCTTTTATCTCAGCCCCGGAACAATGCGCCGACTGGATAACCGAGTGGCTCACGGCTTGAATAAACGCATCATGACAGCTATCGACAAAAACAAAATCCGTTCCGCATTTGATCGCGCTGCGAACACCTACGATGCCATTGCCACGTTCCAGCATCGCGTTTGTGAACGCCTGGCAGAACACTTTCCTGCCACACTCGCACCACAACACATTCTTGATGGCGGCTGCGGCACAGGCTATGGCGCATCCCTGCTCCAGAGACGCTGGCCGTCCGCAGAAATCGTCGCTTGCGATCTCGCACCGGAGATGGTGCGCAAGACGCAGGAGCGTGGCATTCACGCACTTTGCGGCGATCTGGAACATTTGCCTTTTTCCGATGCGCGCTTCGACTTCATCTGGTCAAGCCTCGCGCTGCAATGGTGCGACCCCGCGCAAGCTTACGCCGAACTTTTCCGCGTGCTCGCACCGGGTGGCATGCTGGCTTGCACCACACTCACCACCGGCACGCTGCACGAACTGGATACCGCATTTTCCGGCATCGACGCCCATCAACGCCTGCTCGATTTTCACCCTGTACAGCAAACGCGAGAGGCTTTTTACAAGGCGGGCTTCACGGATATTCGCATCATTCCCGAAACCTTCATCACGCTCCATCATGATTTCAGAAGCATGCTGGAAACGATTCGCGGCATTGGCGCGGGACACTCCGGTCAAAATCGCCGTCGCGCCCTAATGGGAAAAGATGCCTGGAAGACGGTGCAGGCGCGTTTTGAAACAATGCGCACGCCTGAAGGCATGCTGCCGAACACGTATGAAGTGCTCTTTGTTTTTGCAAAGAAATGATGTTTTAAGCGCCTTGCCTTGAGGTTTCTGAAGCATCAAAACACCTCAACATCTGCTGCGCATCCAGATCACCACTCCATTTCGCAATCACAATCGCCGCAACAGCATTGCCGACGAGATTGGTCAAGGCGCGCCCCAAAGACATGAAACGATCAATGCCGAACACCAATGCCAAGCCAGCCGCTGGCACCAAATCGATGGCAGAGAGCGTAGCCGCCAACACGATGAATCCGCTGCCCGTCACGCCGCGTGCGCCCTTCGAAGTCAGCATCAGCACACCCAACAGCGTGAGTTGCTGAAAGACGCTCAAAGGGGTATCGGTCGCTTGCGCAATGAACACGGAAGCCATCGCCAGATAAATCGAGGTGCCGATCATATTGAAGGAAAAACCCGTCGGCAATACCAGCGCCACCACCGATTTGCGAATGCCGAGTTTTTCCATTTTCGCCATCACGGAAGGCAGCACGGCGTCAGAAGAAGACGTGCCCAGAACAATCAGCAATTCTTCATGAATGTAGCGCAATAGCTTCGTGAGACAAAAACCATGCAGTCGCGCCATCACCCCCAATACCACAACCACGAAAGCCAGACAGGTGAGATAAAACGCTGCCATCAATTTCCCCAGTGGCAGCATGGCGACCAAACCATATTTTCCGACGGTGTATGCAATCGCACCAAATGCGCCAATGGGCGCGATCTTCATGATGAGGTTCACTATCGCGAACAATACCTGTTCGGTTTTTTCGATAAAGTCGAGCACGACCGTACCTTTTTCTGCGCATCGGTTCAATGCAAAACCGAACAGCATTGAAAACAGGAGCACTTGCAGAATATCGCCCTTTGCAAACGCATCCACCACGCTATCCGGAACGATGTTGAGCAAAAATCCGATGATGGATTCCGATTTTCCCTTGACGGCATAAGCCGCCACGCTGTGCGTGTCGATCTTGCCTGGGTCGATGTGCATCCCCGCACCCAGTTGGAGCAGGTTCATCATCACCATGCCAAGGATGAGCGAAGCCGTCGTGACAACTTCAAAATTCAGCAAGGCCAGTCCACCGGTCTTGCCGACTTCCTTGAGATCCTTCATCCCCGCAATACCGACGACCACCGTGCAAAAAATGATCGGCGTAATGACCATCTTGATGAGCTTGATGAAGGCATCGCCCAGCGGCTTCATGGCCGCGCCGGTATCCGGCAGACAATACCCCAGCAGGAAACCCGCAGCGATCGCAACGAGAATCTGAAAGTAGAGCTGTCTGTAAAACGGCTTGTTCATGGTCGTGGCTGGCGCAAAAAAACTCAGAGAGCGTTCTGCTTCAAGGTATACCCAACAAGCGGCTTCGTTGTTGTACTACATCAAGCCATTATGATTTTGAGGATGGCGCATCGGATGACTGGCGCAGAAAATATGCAGAGAGCGACTCGTTTAAACCTGCCGCGATTGCACCATCCACTTTCCGTGCCAAATCTGAATCCTCAGAAACCCCAAAGACGAACAAACGAAAGACCTGCGCCAAGGTGAGCTCAAGCGGATCAGCGGTCAGCTTCCAATACACTGTTGTGTCTGCGCGAATTTTTCGCTCGCGCAAACGCACCATGGGATCAGAACGAAAATGCGCTACCCAGCCGACCGACTCCATGCATTCCAGCAGGTTTTCAACTTCATCCAATCCCAATCCTGTCATCTCGCGAATCTGCGCTTCATCCACCCCCGATTCTTTGGCCTCATGCAATATACCCAGAATGGTCATCGCATCGACGAACGCAGAACCCTTTGTGCTTGAGATAATTTGCCGCCAGCGTCCATGCCATAAATAATGTATGCCTGCCACGAATGCCGCGCCAGAAAGTGTAATCAACCATGAAAGGTATATCCACAACAGGAAAACAGGAATCGCCGCAACGGCGCCATAGATTTTTCTGTAGGTGGTGAAGTCAAGAATGAAAATCGCAAAAACCCGCTTCACAATTTCAAAAGTAATGGCTGCGAAAATGCCGCCGCACACAGCTTCGCGCCAGTGAATCGTGCGGTTTGGCATCACCACATACAACACCGTGAAGGAGAGCGTCATCCAGACGATGGAGAAGAAGGCATAGATCAAGCTCTGTAATAGGGTCGGATGACGGAACGTGCCGCCCGCCGCAAAGTAAACATTGGAAGTGACCGTGAGCGAAGCAACAAAAAGGAAGGGGCCGAGCACCCCCAGCGTCAGATATAGCGCCATTCGTTTCAATAGTGAACGGCGCTTGCGCACCCGCCAGATTTGATTGAAGGCACGCTCAATCATGCCCATCAAAGCCATAGAAGCGAACAAAACACCTACAGCACCGATGATCGACAAGTGCCCTGCCTTGTTCGTAAAAACCGTCAAATAACGCAAAATCGTGTTGGCGATTGGCTTGGGCATCATGACCTGGGCAAAATACGCCTCCAGGGATGCTTTCAGCGTGCCGAAAGCCGGAAACATGGTGAACAAAGCCAGTGCAATTGTCAGCAAGGGCACCAGCGCCAACAGCGTGGTAAAGGTCAAATTACCTGCTACCTGCTGCAAACGCGCATGCTTGAATCGCCCGACCATAAAGCGCAAGAACGCCAGAAAATCCTGGCGGGAAAGACTTTTTAGTTTTTGAAAGTGTTGGATTGGCATATCATCATTAACTTCGCAGGAATTCCTCGTGAATTCCTGCGCATTCTATAATAACGCCCAGCACCCCAACCCCCTGCATATCAAACAATCACGACATGAGCGAATTCCTGAAAAACTGCCGCCAAGCCATCGGCGCTGACTATGTGACAACGGACACCAAAGGCATGACTGCCTTTTTGACGGATGAGCGCAAGCGTTTTACCGGCAAGGCACTGGCCGTTCTCAGACCCGGCAATACGCAGGAAGTTGCTGACATCGTGCAGCTATGCAAGCAATATCACGTCCCCATCGTCCCGCAAGGCGGCAATACCGGCCTGGTATTCGGCAGCACGCCTGACGAGAGCGGCAAAGCAGTTGTGTTGTCGCTGAACCGACTAAACCGAATTCGCAGCATTGACCCCGCCAACAACACCATGATTGTGGAGGCAGGCTGCATTCTGCAAAACGTGCATGAGGCAGCAGAAAAAGTCGGCCGCCTTTACCCGCTTCGACTCGCCTCCGAAGGCACCGCCACCATCGGCGGATCACTCGCAGCCAATGCCGGTGGCACCGCTGTGCTCCGTTATGGGAATGCGCGGGAACTCTGCCTCGGTCTGGAAGTCGTCACTGCGCAAGGCGAGATCTGGAACAATCTGCGTGGCCTGCGCAAGGACAACAGCGGCTACGACTTGCGCAATCTCTTCATCGGTTCCGAGGGCACGCTCGGCATCATCACCGCAGCCGTTCTGAAACTTTTCCCCCTGCCCAATGCCACCGTTACTGCCATTGTGGCCATCGCTTCTCCGAAAGAAGCGCTGCAACTCTTGAGCAAAGCACAGGCGCGCTGCGATACCGCATTGACGGCTTTTGAGATCATGTCCAACTTCAGCCTGCAACTGGTGACCAAACACTTCCCGCAAGTTACCCCTCCGTTACCGCTGACCTCCCCGCAATACGCACTCATTGAACTCAGCAGCGGCGACAGCGAAGAACATTTGATGACCATGCTGGAAAGTGTGATGGGCGATGCGCTGGAAGAAAACATTGTGCTGGATGCTGCCCTTGCTTCATCCCTCGCACAAGCGAAAACGATCTGGCAACTGCGGGAACACATTTCAGTCGCGCAAGCGATGGAAGGCAACAATATCAAGCACGATATTTCAATCCCTGTTTCGCAAATACCGGCATTCATCGCGCAAACGGACAAACTGTTGCAAGCGTATTTTCCGAAATGTCGCCAGGTCACGTTCGGACACATGGGAGACGGCAATTTGCACTACAACGTTTCTGCACCGGAAGGCGAATCCCCGTATGATTTTCTGGCATTACAGCCCGAGATTAACCGCGTGGTGTATGACAGCGTGAACCAGTTTGGCGGTTCCATCGCGGCAGAACACGGCGTCGGCACCTTGAAAAAAGACGAGATACGGCACTACCTGCCCGAAGTCGAAATCCGCATGATGCAAACCGTCAAGCGCGCACTTGACCCGGACAACTTGATGAATCCGGGGAAAATCATTTAACCCTTCTCGACTTTCAACATATTGATGGCAGCGGAGACAATACTGCAAAATTTATCGACCACAAAAATCGTCCGACAATGACCGAAACGCCGCCCTCCGCACGCGCTTCCAGAACACACTGGAATTCCCGCATTGGCTTCATTCTCGCCGCGGCAGGTTCTGCCATTGGCTTGGGCGCGATCTGGAAGTTTCCTTATGTCGCATCGAAAAATGGAGGCGGCGCTTTTCTGCTCGTGTTCATCGGCTTCACCTTCACCCTGGGCATCGTCTTGATGATGGCAGAAATGGCCGTTGGTCGCGCCTCCAACTCCAGCCCTGTCGGGGCGTATCGCAGACTGGGCGGGAAGCATTGGCGCACCGTCGGTTACATGGGCGTGCTGGCCGGTTTCCTGATCCTCTCTTTTTACAGCGTCGTCGGCGGATGGACACTGGCCTATGTCGTCAAAGCAGCGAGCGGTTCGGTGATTCACGATAATCCGAAACTGCTCGATCAAATCTTTTCTGCCTTCATCACCGCGCCGATTGAGCCCATCCTCTATCACGCGCTCTTCATGGCATTGACCGCCACCGTCGTGCTGTTTGGCGTTCAAAAAGGGATTGAAAACCTTTCCAAATTTTTGATGCCAGCCCTGTTCATCATCATGCTGGTACTCATTGCACGCTCGCTCACACTCCCCGGCGCGCTGAATGGACTCACTTATTTCCTCACACCGGATTTCAGCAAGATTACCGGAGGCGTCATCATCAGTGCCTTGGGTTTATCTTTCTTCACGCTCTCGCTCGGCATGGGCGCGATGATCACCTACGGTTCTTACGTGGGCGAAGAAACCTCCATCCCGGGAGCCGCCGCCTGGGTCGTCGGACTCACGACGCTCACTTGCGTTCTCGCTGGCTTCATGGTCTTGCCCGCCGTATTTGCTTTCGGATTTGATCCCGCTGCGGGTCCCGGCCTGACTTTCATCACCATGCCAGCCATCTTTTCGAAAATGGTGGGAGGGCAATGGTTTGCCGTCGCCTTTTTCTTTTTGCTGCTGGTTGCCGCCCTCACCTCTTCCGTCTCGCTCATGGAAGTCGTGACCAGTTTTTTGATCGACGAATTTGGCGTCGCGCGCATCCCGGCAACGGTGGTCATGGCGGTGCTGATGTTTGCGCTGGGCATACCCGCCTCGCTTTCACTGGGTATCTGGAGCGACTACACCTTTTTCGGCAAAGGGATTTTCGATTTGCTGGATTATTCCACCGAAAAAATTCTCATGCCGATTGGCGGCGTCATGGTGTCCGTGCTGGTGGGCTGGAAAGTCTGGCATCAGATACACGATGAGCTACACCATCGCGGCATGCCCTTGCGCGGCATAGGCGCCATCAGATTTGCGTGCCGTTATGTGGCGCCGATACTGGTGACTTGTGTGCTTTTTTATAACCTGTGAACACCACGACACTGCCTGTTTTCACCCCCAAAGCAAACACCCCGCGAAGTGGCTACAATGTCCCGGTCAGGAGCCTTCCGGCTATGGCGATGTTCAAGAAATCGGAGACAACCGACATGAACGCAGCAACACAAGACACCACTTCCCCTGCCAGCCTGACATTCAAGATCGGCGGCATGACTTGCGCTTCCTGCGTCTCGCGCGTGGAGAAAGCCATCCAGAAAGTGCCGGGGGTGGAAGCGGTGTCTGTCAACCTTGCGACAGAAAAAGCGAATGTGCAGGTGCCATCGAATGTTGACGCTGTAGCAGTGATCGCAGCCATCAGCAACGCAGTAGATAAAGCCGGTTATGAAATTGTCGCATCGCCCATCCTTTCCGGTTCGCTGTCCTCTGACAATCTTTCACCAAGCGCACAGACGCTTGATGTGGAAGGCATGACTTGCGCTTCTTGCGTGACACGCGTGGAAAAAGCCTTGATGAAAGTGCCGGGCGTTACCGATGTTTCCGTCAATCTCGCCACGAACAAGGCGCTCATCAAGAGTGATGCCGCCATCGATGCGCAAGCCATGATCGCCGCGCTCGGCAAAGCGGGTTATGACGCCCACATCAGTACTGCGCAAGCGACCCAAGCCACAACGGAGGCGAACGAAGTAAGCATCACGCTGCCTTCATGGTGGCGCGTAGCACTCTCTGCCCTGCTTTCTCTGCCGCTTATCATTCCCATGCTTGGCATGCCTTTCGGCCTGGACTGGATGCTGCCGGGATGGGTGCAGTTTGTGCTGGCGACGCCGATTCAATTCTTCCTGGGTGCGCGTTTTTATCGCTCGGGCTGGAAAGCCGCGCGCGCACTCTCCGGTAACATGGATTTGCTGGTCGCCATCGGCACCAGCGCGGCTTACGGCCTCTCAACTTACCTGCTTTTCTCGCAACACGGACACGCTGCGCATCTGTATTTCGAATCGTCTGCCGTCATCATCACGCTGGTATTGCTGGGGCAATGGCTGGAAGCGCGCGCGAAGCGACAAGCCGTAGAAGCCATACGCGCGCTGGAATCACTGCGCGCCACGGTGGCCACAATCCGCCGCGATGGCAAAGAGTGGCAAGTGCCTGTCGCTGCCGTTCGCGTCGGTGACATCGTCGTCATTCGCCCCGGCGAACGTGTGCCGGTGGATGGGCGCATCATCGAAGGCTACAGTCACATCGATGAATCGCTGCTGACGGGTGAAAGCTTGCCCGTTTCAAAATCCATCGGCGACGCCGTCACGGGTGGCGCGGTCAATGCAGATGGCGTACTCATTGCGGAAGTAACGGCCGTCGGCGCGGAAACCATGCTCTCACAAATCATTCGCATGGTGGAAGATGCGCAGGCCGTCAAACCACCAATTCAGCGACTCGTGGATAAAGTCAGCGCGGTTTTTGTGCCGAGCGTGCTGCTGATCTCCGTCATCACGTTTCTTGCATGGGGACTGATCGCAGGCGACTGGCAGCAAGCCTTGCTCAACGCCGTCGCCGTGCAAGTGATCGCCTGTCCGTGCGCGCTGGGTCTGGCAACGCCCACCTCCATCATGGCGGGCACGGGTATTGCGGCGCAATACGGCATTCTCATCAAGGATGCCGAAGCACTGGAAATCGCGCATGGCGTGAAAACCATCGCCTTCGACAAAACCGGCACGCTGACGATTGGCAAGCCCATCGTCGTGGCAATTGAATCTATTTCCGCATCAGAGAAAGAAATACTGCAACTGGCCAGCGCAGCGCAACAGTACAGCGATCATCCGCTGGCCAAGGCGGTCATCGCTGCGGCAAGCGAACGCGATATTTCGCCAGACGCAGTGAACAATGCAAAAGCGATTCCGGGCAAAGGCGTGGAAGCAGAAACGAAAACCGGAACGATTTATCTCGGCAACCGACGGTTGATGCGCGAGCTGGGGCTGTCGCTCGATGTGCTAGACAATGCTGCCGCTGCGCACGAACGCGCAGGCCGCACCGTTTCCTGGTTGGCTCGCCGTCGTGCAGACGAGATGACCTTGATCGGCTTGCTGGCTTTCGGCGACACGATCAAACCCTCGGCGATAGATGCCATTGCACGCTTGACAGCGATGGGCATCACGCCCGTGATGCTCACCGGCGATAATCCGGGTAGCGCGCAATCCATCGCCACAGCTGTCGGCATTAAAGATTTTCGTGCCGAAGTGCTCCCCGCAGACAAGGCCAATGTCATTGCGACGCTGAAAGAAAAAGGCGGCAAGGTGGCGATGGTGGGGGATGGTATCAACGATGCGCCAGCACTCGCTGCGGCTGATGTTGGCATTGCGATGTCGAGCGGCACGGATGTCGCCATGCACACGGCTGGCATCACGCTGATGCGCAGCGATCCGGCAGCCGTTGCCGATGCCATCGACATCTCTAAAAAAACATACCGAAAAATCTGGCAAAACCTCGGCTGGGCGTTTGCCTACAACATCATCGGGATTCCGCTGGCAGCTTTGGGTTACCTGAACCCCATCATCGCGGGCGCGGCGATGGCCTTCAGCAGCGTGAGCGTGGTATCGAACGCCCTATTGTTGCGTCGCTGGAAACCGCAGAGCGTTCAGCACCATGCCAAAAACTCGGGAGAAAAATCGTGACGGTCGACGTAGTGGTAACGACCTCTCTAAACGGCACATAATCAATACCGCTGAAAATTTTCATTTACACACAAGGAGATAACCATGTTGACTTTCGACATTCAAGACATGAGTTGCGGCCACTGCGCCGGCAGCATCACCAAAGCCATCAAGACAATCGATCCGCAGGCCGACGTGAACATTGATCTGGCACACAAAAAGGTGACCATAGAAGGCAAGGCCAATGCAAAAGCAGTGGAAAAAGCGATTGCCGAAGCCGGGTTTACGCCCGTTCTAAAATAATCTGACAAAAAAAGAGCCGCATCGCTGCGGCTCGAATCGCTCTGGCTTTTTAAAACTGTCGTTTTACATCCGTTTCACATTCTCCGAAGCTTAAAACGCTTCCCAATCCTCCCCACCGCTCGCCTTGCCGTGCAGGCGCAGCGTCTGCGCTTTGGGGCGCTGAACGACTGGGGTCGGTTTGGCGACTGCTTTCAATCCGGTAAACACGGTAACGGCTTTCTTCACTGCCGGTGCGCTTGCTGCTGCTTCTGGCTTTGCGACCGCATCACCCTGCCCCGTATTGAAGATGCTCACCACTTGAACCAGGTTGGCCGCTTGCTCTTGCAAGGATTCCGCTGCTGCTGCGGCTTCTTCAACCAGCGCAGCATTTTGTTGGGTGACCGTATCCATTTGGGAAACCGCCTGGTTGACCTGTTGAATGCCATCGCTTTGTTCCTGACTCGCGGCCGTGATTTCATTCATGATGTCGTTCACGCGCTGGATGCTGGAGACGACTTCGTTCATGGTATCGCCCGCCTGCTCCACCAGCTTGCTGCCGGATTCCACCTTGCTGACGGAATCATCAATTAGCGTCTTGATTTCTCTCGCCGCTGTCGCGCTGCGTTGCGCCAGGTTGCGCACTTCCGTCGCCACCACCGCAAAACCGCGCCCTTGATCGCCAGCACGCGCTGCTTCGACTGCCGCATTCAAGGCGAGAATGTTGGTCTGGAATGCGATGCCGTCGATCACAGTAATGATGTCTGCCATCTTTTTCGAGGAATTACTGATCGCCTGCATGGTATCCACCACTTGCGACACAACCTGACCACCCTTGCCAGCCACGTCTGATGCAGCCGTGGCCAGGGTATTGGCCTGACGGGCATTTTCGGCATTGCCTTTCACCGTTGCGGTCAACTCTTCCATCGAGGAGGCCGTTTCTTCCAGCGAACTGGCTTGTTGTTCCGTGCGCGAGGAAAGATCCATGTTGCCGGATGCAATTTGCGAAGAGGCCGTAGCAATGTTTTCAGCACCGTTGCGCACTTGCTGCACGATGGTCAAGAGACTGTCGCGCATTTCCCTAATGGCGTACAGCAAACTGCCTTGATCGCCTCGCTTGAGTTCAATGGGAACCGTCAAATTACCTTGGGCGATATGACGTGTCACATCGGCGGTGTAATCCGGTTCGCCACCCAATTGTTTCAGGATACCGCGCGAAATGAGCGCGCCGATCCCAAACAGAATGCCGGCAAGTATCAGCCCTGCAATCGAGAAATAGATGGCGCGGGAATATATCGCACTGTCCACCGTATCCATGTAAACGCCCGAACCGACGATCCAGCCCCATGGCGAAAATCCCTTGACGTAAGAAACTTTGGGAACAGGTTTATCGCTGCCGGGCTTCGGCCACATGTAAGGCACGAATCCCGCTTCCCCAGCCTTGACTGTTTGCACCATCTCGAGGAACAAGTGTTTTCCTGTCGGATCGGTGTTGCCTGACAAATCCGTGCCATCCAGTGCAGGGTTGGTGGGATGCATCACCATGTGCGCATTCATGTCATTGATCCAGAAATATTCCGCACCGCTGTAACGCAAGCCCTTGACCGCTTGCATGGCTTGCTGTTTTGCCTGCGCTTCGGTCAAAACGCCTTGCGCCGCCTGATTCTGGTAGTGCGCAATGATGCCATGCGCCGTTTCCACCGCTTGCCGGACGCTCGCTTCACGCTCTTCCAGAACAAGTTTCTTTTCCGAAATCAGGAAGATGGAAGTGATAACGGCAACGCCCATCATCGCGGAAAGCGTCAGCATGAAAAGCTTTTTGGCAACGCTAATTTTTTTAAAATTTTCAAACATGTTCAACCTCGTATTTGAGTCCAATTACGCTTCCACTACCTTCACGAAAGCCTTTTCACTTTTGACAAAAGAGCTCGCAAACTGGTGGGCTGTTTTTTTGAAACAATTCCATATTGGAAAGTATTGAGATTTATTCTCGTTTGCGGCGGATTATATTAGAGGATGAAAAATATTGCCCCACGGTAATAAAGTGACATCGCCAATGAAAAAGAGGTTCAAGGCGCTTCCTGGTTTCCTTCACGCGGCCTGCGCGCCAGAGGCTTCTCAAGAATCGAATGGCATCTTTGACAGTAGGACATTTAAAAAGTGCTTTTTCAGCAATCTCATCTGCAATAGATAAAAAGCAAATAAAAAAGGGCTATGTCTGAACATAGCCCCAAAATACCGCCCCGCACTGCGCTCAATTGCAGAAGGGATTGACCAGATTCACTTCATCAGTCTGCATATATCCTGCCCCTCACCTCGTCCATCAGATCTGCCTTAATGGAAAGGGGATCGAGTTGAATGCCGAGAGATGTATTGCACTGCGAACAAACAAGCGAAACGCAACGCCACACCCTTCCCCCCGCGCATCCTCGTATTTCTTTGACATCAAGACCAGTAACAATATCTCCACACTTCGGGCACCTCGTTGACATATCGTCCCCCTTTTGGAATGGTTGCTTGGCCAAACAACTATACCGCACATGTTTAAAAATTATGCACATTCTTTGCATTTCTGGGGAATACCCATACGCCGTGCATGCTTTTCGCTGTGCCCGTGGCATCCCCCAATGCGCCATGCATGCAGAGAGTATTTGGCAACAAGGTTTCCGCTTTTTACATGCAAAAGAATGATGCGTCGGCAAAAGGTAGAAAAAGAAAAGGGGTTACGCCTAAACGTAACCCCTTGAATTTTGTGGCTCCCCGACCAGGGCTCGAACCTGGGACCTGCGGATTAACAGCTTCAAAATGAAACTTTTAACCATTTAAAATCAACACCTTACAGCGTTCGCCACTTGAATTATTTGCCTAACGTAGCCACAAACAAGCCAAAATGCCTGAGCGTAGCTACGATTTAGCTACGAAACACAACTTATGATTCAGCGGTCATCGTCGATCAGATTGAAGCGCTTCAGTCTGACGAAATGTACCCCTTGATTTTGAAATGCAAGGGCACTATTTCTTAACCCTATTTAAAATGTGGTTTTTACATTGCTGCTCTTTCTAAAAGATACGCAATAAACTGATCACAAAAAATTTTATGAAAAATAAATAAATTTGCTTTATAGTTATGTCGAAGGCGCCGATTTGAGATTCAGCTTGCGGGCGCGTTACAAATACAGCTAAAGCGAGGGCAACCCGTTTTAGCGATACGCTGAACGGGTTTTTTGTTTTTGCAGTACGATTTTCATGTCGCCGATTTATGACCACTTTCGGGGCGACTCATAAATGCCGCTAAAGCGTCGCCAGCCTCTCCTCCCCCGAAGGCCCGGTGAACGCCGGAAACAACAGGGGGATGGAGAACAGCATGAGCACATCAACGCGATTCGCCTTTGGCACCCGCGTGATTCACGCCGGACAAACGCCCGACCCGGCTACCGGCGCGGTCGTCACCCCGATCTATGCCAATTCCACTTACGTTCACGAAAGTCCCGGCGTACACAAGGGGCTGGATTATGGCCGCTCGCACAATCCCACGCGCTGGGCATTCGAGCGATGTATAGCCGATCTCGAAAGCGGCAGCAAAGCCTTTGCCTTTGCTTCCGGACTGGCTGCGATCGCCACCGTGCTTGAGTTGCTGGACACCGGATCGCACGTCATCGCCTGCGACGATTTATACGGCGGCACGCATCGCCTGTTCGAGCGAGTTCGCAAACAAAGCGCCGGGCTCGAGTTCAGCTTCATCAATCTTTCGGATCCGACTGCACTGGAAAAGGCCGTTCGCCCGAATACGCGCATGCTGCTGGTGGAAACGCCAAGCAATCCCCTGCTGCAACTCGTCGATCTGCAAGCGCTCGCCACCATCGCGCGACGTCACAACATCATCACGGTGGCCGACAACACGCTGGCATCGCCGTGGATTCATCGTCCGATTGAATTCGGTTTCGATTTCGTCATTCACTCCACCACCAAATACATCAACGGCCACTCCGACATCATCGGCGGCATCGCCGTTGCCAGCGGTGCGCCGCACAACGCCGAACTGGCCGAGCGTCTGGGCTTTTTGCAAAATGCGCTCGGTGCGATTGCCAGTCCCTTCGACAGTTTTCTGGCGCTACGCGGCGTCAAGACACTCGATGTGCGCATGCAGCGTCATTGCGAAAACGCGCTCGAACTCGCACAATGGCTGGAAACGCAACCCGGCGTGCGCCGCGTGATTTATCCCGGCTTGCCGTCCCATCCGCAACATGCACTGGCCAAACGTCAGATGCACGGCTTCGGCGGCATGATCGCGCTGGAACTGGATACCGACCTGGAAGGCAGCAAACGTTTCTTGGGAGCCTGTCAGGTTTTCACGCTCGCCGAAAGTCTGGGCGGCGTCGAAAGCCTGATCGAACATCCTGCCATCATGACGCATGCTTCTCTGCCGCCGGAACAGCTCCAGCGCATGGGCATCGGCGATTCGCTGTTGCGTCTGTCCGTTGGCATTGAAAGCATTGTCGATCTCAAGGAAGATTTGCGTCAGGCGTTTGGGGCTATCCAGAAGCGATAAGCTTGATGCGCTTCATGATTTGTTTGGAATGGTAGACTGCGTCAATAAAGGATAAGGAAACATGAATTTCCAACAATTACGCATCATTCGGGAAACGGTACGGTGCAACTTCAACCTCACGGAAGTTGGGAATGCGCTTTATACTTCCCAATCCGGGGTGAGCAAGCACATCAAGGATCTGGAAGACGAACTCGGTGTGGAACTCTTTGTCCGCAAGGGCAAACGCCTGCTTGGGCTGACCAATCCCGGCAAGGAATTGCTGGCCATCGTGGAGCGCATGCTGATTGATGCGAACAACATCAAAAAGCTCGCGGACCAGTTCGTCAATTCCAATCAAGGGCAATTGACGATTGCGACCACCCATTCGCAAGCCAAATATGTCTTGCCGCAAGTGATCGTGCAATTCAAACTCGCCTTTCCCAATGTGCAGTTGGCGCTGCATCAAGGCAGTCCGGCCGATATTGCGCGCATGCTGATCGAAGGCAAGGCGGATATCGGCATCGCCACGGAAGCGCTTGGTCAGGCGCAGGAACTGGCCAGCTTCCCGTATTACGACTGGCGTCATGTCGTGATCGTGCCGAAAGGACATGCGCTGGAAAAAAACAAAAAACTGTCGCTCAACGATCTGACGCAGTACCCGATCATCACTTACAACGAAGACTCGATCGGTCGTCACGCCATCGATGAAACCTTCGCGCAAGCGGGCGTGTCACCCAACATGACGATCACAGCGCTGGATGCTGACGTCATCAAAACGTATGTGGAACTGGGGCTGGGGGTCGGCATCGTTGCGTCGATGGCTTACGATGCAAAGCGCGATGAAACGTTGAGCATCCTTGGCGCAGACCTGTTCAAGGAAAACACCACGCGCATTGCCGTACGTCGCGGACATTTCCTGCGCGGCTATGCCTACCAATTCATTCAGTTTTGCTCGCCATCCCTGGATGAATCCACAATCCGGGCTGGCGTCGTATTGTATCCGGAGCTGGAAGAAGCATCGAGCGCCAGCGCATCACTCTAGCGAACGAGGAAAGCGACTGCGGTAGCCATCCGTGCCGCTGCTCGCTCACGAGAAGCGCAATAAAAAACTCCCGCAATCTGGCGGGAGTTTTGCTTTTGCGAGCCATGCGTCAAGCCGGCAACCCTGCTGCGTCGAAGACGCCTTCAAACAGTACAGAGCTGAGATAACGCTCGCCGGAATCTGGCAGAATCGCGACAATCGTCTTGCCTGCGTTTTCCGGTTTTTGCGCCAAACGCACGGCCGCTGCCGCTGCCGCACCGCCGGATATCCCGGCAATAATGCCTTCTTCTTTCGTCAGCCGCCGCGCAAATTCGATCGCCTCTTCGTTCGTCACGGTTTCCACACCGTCAAGCAAGGACATATCTAGCACGTCGGGCACGAAGCCCGCGCCGATGCCTTGAATCTTGTGCGGCCCCGGTTTCAATACAGCACCGGAACGCGCCTGCGTCAAAACCGGACTGCTTGCCGGTTCGACAGCGATCGCCTGAACCGGATGCGAACTGGTTTTCTTCAGATAACGCGCTGTACCCGTAATCGTGCCGCCAGTACCCACGCCTGCCACAAAAATATCGACCTTGCCGCCCGTACCTTCCCAGACTTCCGGTCCGGTCGTGGCTTCGTGAATCGCCGGGTTCGCCGGATTCTTGAACTGCTGCAGCAATACGTACTTGTTCGGATCGGACGCCGCAATTTCTTCCGCTTTCGCAATCGCACCGCCCATGCCGCGTGCACCTTCGGTCAACACCAATTTTGCGCCATAGGCCAACAGCAATTTACGGCGCTCCAGACTCATCGTCTCCGGCATCGTCAACGTGATCGGAATGCCACGCGCCGCCGCCACAAACGCCAGCGCGATACCGGTATTGCCGCTGGTTGGCTCAATCAATTCCTTGCCCGAGCCGAGCAATCCACGTTGTTCGGCGTCCCAAATCATGGCAGCACCGATGCGATCCTTGATGGAATACGCAGGATTACGTCCTTCGACCTTAACCAGAACGTTAGCCTTGGCGTTTCCAACAAGTCGATTAAGTTTGATCAAAGGCGTTTTGCCGATTGACCGCGAATTATCTTCAAACCAGTTTGACATGATGCTTTCTCCTTGTGATCCGTAAGGCGGCCAGAACTCAATATTTTCGGTAGGGTACATCAATAAAGACGTGCCTGCCTTAACCTATCTGTTACGTCCATTATTCTATAAACCCCTCATTCCTCAAAATATTAAAAACTGCTATTCAAATCACTTTTGCTCATTAAAAAGGCTCCATTGCTTTCGATGGGCTTATTTGTATCTTGCAACAACCCCTGCTTTCCGCGCATAATCGGACGACCCGACAGCATCGTCATTTCGATGGGGTGCTGATACAAGGCTTCCAGGACCTCAGCGCGCATGATGGAAGCCATATCGCCTTCGGCAAATATCCTGCCCTCTTTGATCATAACGACATAATCGGCAAACTGCGCCGCCAGATTCGGATCGTGAATCGTCACGACTGCTGTTAAGCCATCCTGCCGCACGGATGATGCGAGCATACCAAGCACCTTCATTTGATTACTCAAGTCCAGATGCGAAGTTGGTTCGTCAAGTAAAATGGCCGGTGCTTTTTGCAGCAATGCGCGCGCCAGCAAGGCCAACTGACGTTCGCCGCCGCTGATCTCATCAATGCCACGCTGGGCAAGATGCGCAATCCCCAGCGATTCTAGGCGCATCATCGCTTCTCTTTCTTCACGCGCTCCCGGCGTTGCCAGCAGCGAAAGTCTCGCTGAAAATCCCATCACCACCGCTTCGAGCACGGTAAAACGAAACGGGCTTTGCCATTCCTGCGGCACGTAAGCAAGATGGCGTGCGCGCTCCCGCGTTGAAAGCCCAGCCAGATCTTTTCCCTGCACGCGCACACAGCCAGATTGCGCCGTGAGCGCACCGAGAATACTGCGAAATAATGTCGTTTTTCCTGCGCCGTTCGGCCCGAGAATCACGGTCATCTTGCCGCATTGCGCCGTGAAGCTGACATGGTCGATGCCGGCTTTCGATGCGTCATGATTTGAACTTGCATACTTGAACGTCAGTTGGTTTACTTCCAGCATGATTTACCCCTGCGTCCACCCGCACCGCGCCTTGCGCAGCAGGTAAACAAAAAATGGCGCGCCAAGCAATGCGGTCACGATCCCAACCGGCAGATCGTATGTCGTCAGTGTGCGTGCAAGCGTGTCGGCGAGCAACATCAAGCCTGCGCCCAATGAAATTGACGTAGGCAAAAGACGTCGCATGTCCGAACCAACCAGCGTTCGTGCGATGTGCGGCGTAATCAAACCCACCCAACCGATAATGCCGCTGACCGATACCGCCAGCGCCGACGCGAATGACAGGCAGACGATGACGATAACGCGCATTTTTTCTGCAGACATGCCCATGGCTTGAATTTCATCGTTACCGAGCGACAGCAGGTTCAAACGCCAGCGCATCAACAAAACCGGCGCAAAACCCAGAAACAAACCGAAGCCTGCAATGCGCAGGGATGGCCAGTCTGCCAGCCCGAACGATCCCATGAGCCACAGCACAATCACCTGCACCTTGTCCGGCGGAACGAAAAACTTGATGGCGCTTGTCAGAGCCATCAAAAAGGCGGACACAATCACACCGGACAACACCAGCGCAATCCTGCCGCCACCCGCAGTGCGCGCAAGGAATAACACGACAAATGCCGTTATGATGGCGCATAACAGCGAAACCAGCTGTATCGAAAAATCTGGAAAGAGGCCGACCGAAAGCGCGCAACCAAATGCGGCACCGGCCGAAATGCCAAGCATGAACGGATCGACCAGAGGATTTCTGAACATGGTTTGCATGGTTGCGCCACTGCCCGACAACGTGGCTCCCACCACCAAAGCCAGCAGTATGCGTGGTAAACGAATTTCCCAGACAATCGCAGCATCCGGAACCAGATCAACGCCGCGCCATGCATATTCCCATAGGCTCGGCACAACAACATGCCATTCCACGCCAGCGGCGCCGAAGAAAAGCACCGTGCCGGACAGCAGCACAGGAACCAGATGCAACAACGGGAACAACGGCGATGATTTCATTTTGCGATCGTCACGCCGAATACTTTTTGGTGAAAGGCATCGATGCGCGCCTGACTCCACCCCGAATCAAAATGTTCGGGATAAATCCGTGTCGCCGCCCACAAGGTCAGCGGTGCGGCTTGCGGACTCCACACTCCCCAATTGGGCGCTTTGAATACCTGTTTGTTGCGAACCGCCTTGATGGAACGCCATTGCGGATTGTTCAAAATATCCGATTCGGAATATTTCGCCGCGCCCCATATCAGGATGACGTCCGGATTGAGTTTGACGATTTTTTCCAGACCGATCTCCGGCGTCGAAGGCGCATACTGACTGCCGGGATGCTGCACTTGCAGCATACGCATGATATCTGCGGTCACGCTATCCTTGCCCACGATTCGGGTCGGCTTGCTCCACAACCACAAGACCGTTTTAGGTTGGGCGACGCGCTGAATCCTGACCTGCACGTCCTTGATCATTTTTTTGCTCTCCGACACGACTTTTTCGGCAGCCTCGGGCTTGCCCATGACCGTCGCTTGAATCCGCAAATCGCGCCAGACATCCTCGAGCGTATGCGGATTGAAGGCCAGCACCTTCAAACCTTTTTGCGCCATGAATGTCACCAGGGCCGGATGATCGCCCCGCGTAATCACCACGTCGGGACGCAGCTTCACCAGTTTTTCGGCATGGATATCCGAAGCCGATCCCACGTTTGCAATGCTCTCCAGTCCGGGATGGCTGGCCCGCAGCAGTGCATTGTCGAACGCAAAACGGCTTAACCCAGTTGTCTGCTCCCAAATTTTCAAGGCAGGAATCGCTTCATAAAAACCCAGGTAAACCGCCGTTTTGGCAGGCCGATCAAATGCGACGGTTCGCCCCAAGCCGTCCGTAAGCTGCAAGCCCGCAGCATTCGCCGCGACAAATGATGCGCTGCATCCGAATGCCAGCGCAACACGGGCAAAAGAGCGAAACCAACGGCAAAAAAATGAGAAGCGCATGTGTTTCATTATTAATATGACGAGCGAGGCGCCATTCTAGACAGCGGCAGCTACCGCGAGAACGATTAATTTCGTATTTGCTTATATCAAAATGGCATATGGTCAAACGCCCTCTTCCCGAGAACATGCATTACCGAGCAGCAGGCTTATATCAATAATTGATATAAGCAAATGAATTCATTCTATTTTGGAAATGCGTGCCCGAACATTACGATGTTCTCCTTGCAAAAGGAGTTCACGCATGTACCGATACGACCATTACGACAAAACCATCGTCACCGAACGCGTCGTGCAGTTTCGCGATCAAGTGAAACGGCGTTTGGCTGGCGAACTGACGGATGAAGCCTTTCGCCCGCTGCGCGTGCAAAACGGCTTGTACAAGCAACTGCACGCTTACATGCTGCGTGTAGCCGTGCCTTACGGTTTGCTGTCTTCGACGCAACTCCGCAAGTTGGCGCACATTGCCCGAAAATATGATCGGGGCTACGGCCATTTCACGACGCGCCAGAACATCCAATTCAACTGGCTGCAACTCGAAGCCGTGCCCGACATTCTGGACGAACTGGCTCAAGTCGAGATGCATGGCATCCAGACGGCGGGCAATTGCATCCGCAACATTTCGGCCGATCAGTTTGCAGGCATCGCCAGCGACGAACTGGTCGATCCGCGCCCATTCGCAGAAATCCTGCGTCAGTGGAGCACATTTCACCCGGAGTTTGCGCATCTGCCCCGAAAATTCAAACTGGCCATTACCGGCGCGCAGGAAGACCGCGCCGTCACTGCCTTGCACGACATCGGTTTGACGGTGCGCAAAAATTCGGAAGGCGACATCGGGTTTCGGGTCAGCGTAGGCGGCGGCATGGGGCGCGTTCCCGTGATCGGCAGCGTGATTTGCGAATTCCTGCCCTGGCCGCATTTACTGACTTACGTTGAAGCGGTTTTACGCGTCTATAACCAGTTTGGCTATCGCGACAATTTGTATGCCTCGCGCATCAAGGTGCTGGTCAAGGCCATCGGCATGGAAAAATTTACCGAAGCGGTCGAAAAAGAATGGCAGCCGCTGAAAGACGGGCCGGGTACGCTCACCCATGAGGAAGTCACACGCGTTGCCGCACATTTCGAGCCGCATCCGTACGAAAAACTGCCTACGACGGATCCGCAGCTTGAGGAACGCAAACAGAATGACAAGGCGTTTGCAAACTGGATTCGTCGCAATGTCAAACCGCATCGCGTACCGGGTTACAACGCCGTCGTGCTTTCGTTGAAAAAACCGGGCGTACCGCCGGGCGATGCCACCGCAGATCAAATGGATCTCATCGCCGATCTGGCAGATCGCTACAGTTTCGGCGAACTGCGTACCACGCATGAACAAAATTTGGTATTGGCCGACGTTCAAAACAAGGATTTGTACGAGCTGTGGCAACAAGCGGAAGCCGCTAGATTGGCCACGCCGAACATCGGCCTGCTGACCGACATCATCTGCTGCCCCGGCGCCGATTACTGCATCATGCCCAATGCGAAATCGATTCCGGTGGCGCTTGAGATCGCCGAACGATTCAAGAACATGGACGAGTTGAATGATATCGGCGAGCTGGAAGTGAATTTCTCCGGTTGCCTGAATTCCTGCGCGCATCATCATGTCGGCCACATCGGCATCATCGGCATCAACAAAGACGGCCAAGAGCAATACACCGTATCGCTAGGCGGCGCACAGGGAAATCAACCTGTATTGGGACGCATTATCGGGCCGTGGTTCTCGGGAAAAGAAATCCCGGATGTCCTCGAACGCATCATCGCCGTCTATCGACGCGAACGCCAAAACGGCGAACGCTTCATCGACACGGTGCGACGCATCGGTATCGAACCGTTTCAGGTTCATCTCTATGGCACAGCAGTCAGAACGCAGCAAAAAACCGGGGTCCTTACACATGTCTAGTTCCACGCAACCCATCATCAAAAACAATGCCGTCGTCGATGACGACTGGATCGTCTTGCACCTTGCCAAAACACAGCGGCCGGAAGATGTCCTTGTCCCCGATGGAAAAATCATCGTGCCGCTGAAAGTGTGGCTCAAGCAAAAAAATACGCTGCAAAGCCGAGCGAACATCGGCGTGTTGCTGTCGACGGACGACGACGTTCATGCGCTCAAAGAACATACGGCATACGTCAAAGTCATTGCCGTCAATTTCCCGAAATTTACCGATGGACGCGGATACACCATCGCATACAAGTTGCGCAGCCTGATCGGATACCAAGGCGAATTGCGTGCGATCGGCGACATCCAGCGCGATCAGCTGTTTTATTTGCAGCGCGTCGGATTCGATGCCTTCGCGCCTGCTGCACATCGCGATCCTGAAGCCCTGCGCAGTGGCTTGAGCGATTTCTCCGTCACCTACCAGGCTTCATGGGACGAGCGTGCACCGATCTTCAGACGCGTCAATCGCGAAGGAGAACGGGCGTGAGCGATTACAGTATCAAACTGACGGAAACGCTGGCTGTACTCGAACGCATCGCCAGCGCATTTTCGCCTGCGGTGTTGGCCTCCAGCCTTGCCGCAGAAGACATGGTCTTAACGGACATGATTTTCAACGAAGATTTACCGATCGACATCTTCACGCTTGACACCGGGCGTTTGCACGTTGAAACGCTGGAGATGATCGCGCGCATCAATAAAAACTACGGCGCCAGCATCGACGTGTACCGACCGACCGACGAAAACGTGACCCGCTACATTGTGCAACACGGACTCAACGGCTTTTACGAGAGCGTCGAAAGTCGTCAGGAATGCTGTCGCATACGGAAAGTCGAACCCTTAGGCCGTGCACTCAGTGGGAAAAAAGCGTGGCTCACCGGGCAACGTCGCGCTCAGGCCGCTTCGCGGGCGGAACTGGATATCGAAGAGTTCGATGCCGCACACGGCATGCCGAAATTCAATCCGCTGGCTAACTGGTCAGAAGACGATGTCTGGAACTACATCCGAAGCAACAAAGTGCCATACAACCCCTTGCATGATCGCGGTTACCCCTCGATCGGATGCGATCCCTGTACCCGCGCCATACGCCCCGGCGAAGACGTTCGCGCCGGACGATGGTGGTGGGAAGGAACGAACACAAAAGAGTGCGGCCTTCACATGATTATCGGAACAGATGGCAAACCGCAACTTGTTCGTTCCTCGGCGGAGGCTAACGTGAGCGAAGCGAACACCAGCGCGAAGCGCGCAGGACGCACTGAAAGTGCGGTCCCGAAGGGACGAGCGAAGCGAGCATTAAGCGAATGAAATAAGCGGCCGAAGCCAAAACACGAATATGCAAAACGGAAAATTCGGGGTCAGAGTCGAGTATCGCAAGCGATATTCGACTGCCGACCCCGGTTTTCCTCCTATAAGTAAACAAAATGAACAACATCATGACAACCACACTGGAAAAACATTTTCTCGATAGCGCAAGCAATCGCCACCTGGACTGGCTGGAATCCGAAGCCATCCACATCTTGCGCGAAGTGGCGGCTGAATGCGCCAACCCCGTCCTTCTATTTTCGGGCGGAAAAGATTCCGTCGTCCTGCTGCGTCTTGCCGAGAAGGCTTTTCGCCCGGGCAAATTTCCATTCCCGCTGATGCATATCGACACCGGGCACAACTTTCCTGAAGTAATCGCCTTTCGCGATCAACGCGCCGCCGAACTCGGCGAAACGCTGATCGTGCGTTCGGTCGAAGATTCCATCAAGCGCGGCACGGTCAGATTGCGTAATCCGCAAACCGACTCGCGCAATGCCGCACAAGCCGTGACGCTGCTGGAAGCCATCGAGGAATTCAAGTTTGACGCATGCATCGGCGGTGCGCGTCGCGATGAAGAAAAAGCGCGCGCGAAAGAACGCATTTTTTCTTTTCGCGACGACTTCGGGCAATGGGATCCGAAAGCGCAACGACCGGAACTCTGGTCCTTGTACAACACGCGCGTGCATCCCGGCGAAAACATGCGCGTCTTCCCGATTTCCAACTGGACCGAGCTGGATATCTGGCAATACATCGCCCGCGAAAAACTGGCCTTGCCATCGATTTACTATGCGCACGAACGACAAGTGATTCCGCGAAACGGCTTGCTGGTGCCGCTGACCGACCTCACGCCGCCATTGGAAGGCGAAGTGGTGGAGACGCGCACGGTGCGTTTTCGCACGGTTGGAGATATCTCCTGCACCTGCCCGGTTCAATCACCCGCAGCCAGCCCTGCGACGATTATCGCTGAAACCGCCATTACCGATGTTACCGAACGCGGCGCAACCCGCATGGATGATCAAACATCCGAAGCATCGATGGAAAAACGCAAGAAGGAAGGATATTTCTGATGAACGCAGTCATTATTGAAACGCCGAACGGCAGCACTGGCGAAACCGCGAACGAAGTCACCGCAGCCGAACGCGGTTTGCTTCGCTTCATCACGGCAGGCTCCGTGGACGACGGCAAAAGCACGCTGATCGGGCGCTTGCTCTTTGACAGCAAAGGGATATTTTCCGATCAGCTCGACGCGATTTCTCGCGCCAAGCACAAGCGCACGGTTGGCGACACGATCGATTTGTCCTTGCTCACCGACGGCCTTGAAGCGGAGCGCGAACAAGGCATTACCATTGACGTGGCTTATCGCTACTTCGCCACACCGAAACGCAAATTCATCATCGCCGACACGCCCGGTCATGAACAATACACACGCAACATGGTGACCGGCGCGTCAACCGCCGATGCCGCCATCATCCTGATCGACATTTCCAAAGTGACGCTCAATGATGCGGCTGACGCAAAGGTGGCAACTGAACTGCTGACGCAAACCAAGCGACATTCCGCCATCGCCCATTTGCTGAATATCCGTCACATCATCGTTGCCGTTAACAAGATGGATTTGGTCAACTACGACCAGAAAATCTATGATCGTGTGGTGGCCGCCTATCAATCCTTTGCGCGTCAACTCGGCTTGAAGAACATTCATGCCATCCCGCTGTCCGCACTGGCAGGCGACAATGTGGTCACGTCCAGCGACAAGATGCCGTGGTACCGCGGCCCGACGCTCATTCAACTGCTCGAAATGCTTCCTGTCGACAATGCGCTGCAAGACAAACCCTTCCGTTTTCCCGTGCAACTGGTCGCCCGCCACAATGGACACGAAGCGAATGATTTTCGCGGTTATATGGGACGCATCGAGGCTGGCACGGTAAAAAAAGGCGACAAGCTGTGGGCGCAACCCGGCAATCTCATTGTCACCGTCAAGGACATTCTGACGCTGGAAGGTTCGCAGGAACTTGCATCGGCAGGTCAATCCGTCACGCTGCTGATTGAAGAACATATCGACATTTCACGCGGCGACATGCTGAGCGCATCGGAGCAACCTGCCGCCATCCTGAAAACGGTCGTTGCCGATATTTGCTGGCTCTCCGAAGAACCGCTCGACGCACGACGCAAATATTGGCTGAAACACACCAGCAAACAGGTTGGCGTGCGCGTAACGTCCGTTGAATCGCTTTACGATGTCAACACGCAGGAAAGACGTCATGCGGACACCCTGGCGCTCAATGACATCGCCCGCATTCATCTCAATGTGCAGCAAGCCATTGTGGCGGACGCGTACGGCGACATTGCCGCAACCGGCTCGTTTATCCTGATTGATCAAATCACCCATCAGACCGTCGCTGGCGGGATGATCCAACTGGTTTGATTTTTAATCCCTCCACATCGAAAGCAAACTTTTCACGAAATGAACTCATTCGTCATTGCAGAACCGGACAAATGCATAGGATGCGGCAGTTGCGAAATTGCCTGCGTGCTCGCGCATCCGATTGACACCAGCGGCATGGACGTGCCCGCTTCCGTCAACTTCAAGCCGAGACTGAAAGTCATCAAAGGCGCACACGCGGTCGCGCCGGTGCAATGCAGGCAATGCGAAAATGCGCCGTGCGTGAATGTTTGCCCCACCAACGCCCTGGTCTACGATAAAAACAGCGTGCAGCTTCTTGCCGATCGTTGCATCGGATGCAAAACCTGCGTACTGGCCTGCCCGTTCGGTGCCATGGAAATGACCCTTGTTCCGCAAAAGCGGGCCGGTGCGACCACGTCATCTGGCGTCACGTTTGTCTCAGTGGCACACAAGTGCGATCTGTGCGTGAACCTTGCAACGGGACCGGCATGCATTCAGGCATGCCCAAGCCAGGCCTTGCGACTGGTCGATCCGCAATCGATTCGCGATAAGGTCAACTGCAAACGGGAAAAATCTCTGCTGTCGCTGCACAAGCTGAACCTGGGTTAAGCTGAGGCAATCGCAACCGCTTTTAATGAACTGGAAAATATTATTGTGCTGTCGTCGCCGCACAATAGCGTGCAATGGCTTGCAGCACCGATTCATCATGGCTGACTGTGTCGGCCATGTGAAAATCAATCTCAGGATAAGCCTGCTGCAATTGCATCAGCTTTGACTGTATGTCCCGCAGGACGTGACCCGTTTTGCCGAGAAATAATGGCACGACCCTTATTTGCCTTGTCCCGCTTGTCGCCAGGCGCGATACGAGCGCAGAAAAATCCGGTTGCATAAATTCCAGAAACGCCAATTCGACCGACACGGATGGCAAGATGGCCTGCGTCATTTCCTGCATGCGCAAAAAAGGCAGCGCCCATTCCGGATCCCGCGCGCCGTGCGCAATCAATATCATGCCGGTTCTTTTTTTATTCTCAGACATACGATTCCAGAGTTTGAGTAATGATGCAATTTAACTTGAATTCCGGTGAAAACAAATTCCATTTTTGAATAAGCAAAGAATAATTCCTTCGTTCCCATCGCAAATGGCTGCGCCTAGAATCAAACTACCCGCCCACTTTCGAAAGGAAACAACGTGAAGCCTTACATAAAAATTCTATCTACGCTATTCGCCGTTGTGCTATCCGGCAGCGCCATCGCACAGACCACGCTCCTGAACGTTTCTTACGATCCGACCCGCGAACTCTATCAAGAGTTCAACAAAACCTTTGCCGCACACTGGAAGAAGAAAACTGGCGAAGACATCACGATCAAACAATCTCACGGCGGTTCCGGCAAACAAGCCCGTGCGGTGATTGACGGCTTGCAAGCCGACGTGGTCACGCTGGCGCTCGCCGGCGACGTCGACGCCGTTTCCAGCACCGGCCTCTTTCCGAAAAACTGGCAGAAACGTCTTCCCCATAATGCTTCGCCCTATACATCCACCATCGTTTTTCTGGTTCGCAAAGGTAATCCGAAAAACATCAAGGATTGGTCGGACCTGGTTCGTCCCGGCATAGATGTCATCACCCCGAATCCCAAAACCTCCGGCGGCGCACGCTGGAATTATCTGGCGGCCTGGGCTTATGCGCTTCAACAACCCGGCGGCAATGACGCGACGGCTCGTGAATTTGTCAAGCGCATCTATAAAAACACAAAAGTGCTCGATTCCGGCGCACGCGGTTCGACCACCACCTTCGTTGAACGCGGCATTGGCGATGTTCTGATCGCCTGGGAAAACGAAGCTTACCTGGCCATCAAGGAACTCGGTCCCGAGAAATTTGAAATCGTGACGCCATCCATTTCCATTCTGGCTGAACCGCCGGTCAGCGTCGTTGACAAAGTGGTCAACAAGCGCGGCACCCGCAAACAGGCTGAAGCCTATCTGCAATATCTGTACTCTCCGGAAGGTCAGGAAATTGCCGCCAAAAATTACTACCGCCCACGCGACAAAAAAATCGCTGTGAAGTATGCGAAACAGTTCGCGCCAGTCAAGCTTGTTACGATCGACAAGGTTTTCGGCGGCTGGACAAAAGCGCATGAAAAACACTTTGCAAACGGCGCAATATACGACCAGTTCAGTACGCGTTGATTTTATGATCTTGTAACGGCTTCCTCTCCAATGACGCTTTCCACCTTGCTCGCGTCCCTCTCCGCCAGACCGAAAGGTCTGGCGTTTTTCTTTATTTGATCAGTCTGATGTCAGTATTTAAATAGGTGTCATGGCGCAAGTTACAAGCGTTGGAATTGCCGTAGCCATACATTACGCTGTCCCCGAATTTTTCCCGAACTTTCTTATAGCGGATAAGTAATGCTTAGTTGCGCATTGAGCGATTTCGTTCACGCTCTGGCATTTCATATCTCGCAGACTCTCCTGCGACTTTTGACCGTACTTCGGCCATTTCCGACACTCGAGGCTCGGAGCGTCGCGGTCTGCAAGGCGTCACTTAGCTGCCTCTCGACATGCATCCCTCCGAATGAGGGCTTCTCAATGTGACGAAAGCGAACTGCTGACCCAACGCCTGCCTTCAGGCGACCGCTTGTAGTGGATAACCGAAGGGAGGTAGCGGAAAGTGGGGCGACTGTAAGGCCTTGTTGTACGACACATTACTGCGCTCCGACCAAGGCCGAAATTCTTTGCTGCAGCTTTGACTTAAGCTCTCGCAAACCCTCTCCATTATTCAAATAGTGAACGTAACGAAGATGCCGAAGATCAAACGGTATGTCACTTTCAGCCTGAGTTATAAGAATGACCTCTCTGCCTAATGTGTGAGCTATACCAATCTCGTAAAAAACATTCGGGTTCCGGCCGGTACAGTCACATATTACTATCCGTGACTTGTCTATGAGCGAGACCACATCTTGCATTACTGCTGGATTCTCCCATATATCATCAGCCCTGCGGCATCTCAACCCATACTGTTGTGACACTTCCTGAAGTGCGGTGTACACCTGATCAAATTGCGATGAAAATGGCATCATGGCAGAAACCAATACTGGCTCAATCTGCTCAGGATCATTCAACGAAAAAACTTTTGGCTGTTTTCTTCTCGGGCTTGCGTGCCGCAATAGCACTCGAAAAAGATCTTGGTTCTTTATTGCCCAATGGGTGCGGCTGAACTCGAAAGCAGTCATATCAAGTTCTTTAGCGATACTTTCTAGAATTCTGTTAGAGATCGGCGCGATTTCTGGATCGTAGAAGTACTCAAGTGAAATAGTACCGCCAGTTTCAGACGCTTGGACTATTCTTCCTACTCTCGCGTACTTAGGGTCTGTACCCCACGACTCTTCCATAAACAAAGTTGGCAGGCTGCATATTGCTTCAAAATTCAAACTCCCGTTTGGTTTGAAACGAGCCACTAACTCATCTGACGTGTATTCAAAAGTACGTCCCAGCATGAAGGTATCTCGGTTTTCTGCCCATCCTCCACCGTTAACTATCAGATTAAACATTTGACTCCTTGCACTATGGTTCGCTGTGGCGCACAACGTTGGTGATAAGAGGCTGCTGCGCAAAAACGACTAGCAGAAAAAACCACGCCGATTCCGCAGTCCCGCTTGACCGAATGGTTATATTTCTGGTCAATCATTGACATATTCCTCCATGCAGTTATAGGCGTGAAAGTTCATATCGCCCCCGCCACGTCTCTGTGTGTAGTTTTTAAACGAGCTTCGCATTTCAACAAGAAACGAGGCTGGATTTTTTTCGTTCAGCTTTCGGAGCTCTTCTTTAGTATTTTGAATGTTGAAAAGGCCCCCAATGGCTAGACCCGTAGCACCGAGCGCGATACTTGATGCCGCCGGAATGGAAAGCAACTGACCAAAAATCAGAGGGGCAGGAAATCCCATGAGCGAAACACCAAACCAGCCTTTAGCCTTGAGTACGTCAGCACTCTTTTTGTACTGCTCTTGGGCGCGAAGTAATTCTTTTGCCTTTTCCTGAATTGCGCCGATTTTTACGTCTTGAGAATCAAGCTTTGACAGTTCAGCACGAAGATCATTCATGCTGGAGCGAAACTGAATGATTTCCGGCCTTCTTTTGTCACGAAATTCAAGTATTTTTTCAGAAGGAATTTCAGAAATATTGACAGGAAGGAGTTCGCTGACAAGTAAGCTGAATAACCCAAAAGCCTCCGCATTCTCACCATCGCAGCTATCTTTTCCAATGTTGACAATAAAGTCGTCAATTTGGCCATTAACTCCGAAATAACTAGTTCCTGTCCAAGCACCCCAGTCAGCCGTAATTAGCGATAGCTGATTTTGTTGCGCAATATCCCGCGCTAGGTAGAGCATATAGTTCGATGCGATCTCAGTCGGAACATACATCCAGCTATTTTCTGACTGAAAGCCGGACTCCTTGAAGAGTTCACGAACTCGTTCATCGGTCTTGTCGGAATGAAGCCGCGATATTTGTCGTTCGTCTTCGGCATTGAATGAGAGTGCCGCAGCGTTCCAGTTTTCGATTTTTGAAAGAAACTCTTCTGAGGCTCTTCGAGAATATGGTGCTGGATCAATCATTCTGCCAACTGACCCCTCTTCTAAAAGGGCATTTAATTCTTCCGCATCTTCTGGAATTACGTTATCCGGGACGATGCGATAAATATTGTCGTAAAACAATGCCATCGCTTTTATCCAAGCAGGATTATTGAGGGCAATGCGTGGGTAATAGAGGGCGTTTTTTTGCATGGCGAAAAATCTAACGTTTGACGTGAGGGGCCGCCGTATTGGCGAAGCCGCGAAGCGAAACCACAAGCGCAGCTTTTGGGCGGTCCCTCTCGACGGAATGGTTAGCCGAATTCATTTGGCGCGGGCCCCGAACGATTTAGCAGCAAGCCTTTCTTGCAGCATAGGCTCCAGAATGTTTGCGTGGAGAACTGCATCATCAAGGGATATAGAGCCACTTGCATACAGCACCCACAATTCGAATATTTCAGGCTCAAGCCTATCAAGCGACATAACCCCGGTGTTTCCGGTCGTTAAACCACTCCAAATGTATTGGGCCGCCTCCTCGACAACGGGGACGCCTTTCTCAAACCACGCCGCAGACTGCACTGTGGTGTCTAACCCACCAGACCAATGCAGATAATTCGACACTTTCCCGCTGAAAGCATCTAATTTTCGGTTGTCCCATTTTGTGATGGGGATGCCGGCGGGTGCCATTGCTTTCGTGAATTCAATGAGAAGATCGTATTTTGGAATCAGGCGTTTAATGATCGCGGCAAGTTTCCCTGCGTCACCACTGCATTTCTTGTACTCGCTAGCATCTAGCTTTGTGCCAACCCCTACTACCAACTGCTCAAAAATAAGCTGTTCGATGGCTAATCTAGTTTCTAATGCAGCGTATTCTAGGGCGCTAACGCACTTGTGATTCTTTGCATAGTCGAGCCAAGACAATGCTTTGAAAACTCTTCCCGATGACTCGAAATGATTGAGATTCGTAACGATCTCATTCGGTGTTCTGTTGGAGAAAGAGGGCAGAGCCATGTTCGATTCGGCTAACGTATTATTGATCGCAAAACTGCATAATAACACCGGCATCGCGTAATAACATGGAAATCCAAACCCTCTGAAACCCGCATGGATACTGGCTTTCCCCCTCAAATCGTCTGACATCAGCTCTCATAACAACCCCACAAACCACGCAGACGTATTACAACAATAATTAGCCCCGCAGACACATAAAGTTGCCCAGCGTCAACGACCACTATCTGACTGATAGCCTTCGATGAATCCTGACAGGGGTAATGACTGTTATGGCCGAAGAAATGCTGCTTGGATAGATTCCAGCAAAACGGGAAACTCTGACATCAGGTATTCCCGCTAGGTATAAATAAGTTACCCAAAATTTTGCCGCCTTTATTTTTTCTGACAGCCCTTGTTTGCTCTGATCAATGTCACCGCCTAAAACTGTCCGGACACTTCCACAAAGTATGAACGTCCCGGCGCCTGGTAGTAAGCGTAATAATCGCGGTTCAATGCATTGTCGATAGAGAGCGAGAGCTTCAAATTCTTGTCTATCTGGTAGCCAAGCTTGAGGTCCACGACTGTATAAGGATCGAAGGAGCCTTGCACATTGTTGGTGGTGTCGCTGTTGTCGTCTTCCGCGTAGCGCTTGGAAACGTAACGTGCCAGGCCGGTGAATGACCACGCATGCTGACGCCACATCACGCCAAGGTGCCCAGTGCGTTCGGGAACGTTCTCGAACTGCCTGCCTTCGGAATCGGGGCTGGCCTTGTTTTCGATGATCTTCGTCTTGTTGATGGCGCCACCGGCCAACACCGTCCAACCATGCGGCAACTGTTGACGAACATCCAGCTCGAAGCCTTTTCCTTTGGCGCGCCCGGCGTTGATGTATTCCTTTTCCGTGCTGCTGATTGTGCGACGATAAATCAAGTCGCGCACTTCATACACATAAAAAGTAGGCTTGATGGCTGCACCTTTCCACGGATGAAAATCGCCGCCCACATCCCAACTGTTTACCGTTTCCGGCTTCAGATCGGGATTGCTGTAATACGTGATGCCGCCAGTGGTGCGCGTGCGAAACAGTTCATACACGGTCGGCGCACGAAAGGCGTGGCCCACGCTGGTGCGCAAACTGGTGTCGGCATTGGCACGATAGACCAAACCGAATTTTGGACTCAACTCGTGTTCCGTGCGCGTGGCGTATTGCATCGGATAGCCTGCCATGCCCACACTGTCTGCGTAACCGTCATAGGCCTGCCAGTAATCCCAGCGCAGGCCGAGACTGGCGGTAAATTTTTCTGCGAAGGTGATTTCATCCTGCACGAATGGTGCAAACGTTTGCGACTTACCGCCCGCCCGATAAGTGGTGCTACCGGTCGTCTCTTCGTTGCGCCAATCTGACAAGCTGCGATCCTTTGTGTCCGCGCTTTCGCCACGCCAGGCGGCCCCCACCACAAGCACCTGATTGGGGGTGGGGGTTACTGTCAATTGCGCATCCGAAAAATACAGGCGCATCGGCGTACTGGTCAAAGTGCCTGGGCCGCCATTTCGGGTCGTGGCAGCGCTTGTGCCTGGTGTCACATACCAGTTGGTCGCACTGTCGTTAATGCCCGCATTGAGCTTGAGACGCGCACTGCCCACTGCCGTTTCAATACTGGCCTGATAGAGTTCGCGCACGCGCGCGCCAGCGCCTTCCAGAAAACTCGCTTCGCGCACGCTGCCGTAGCCATAGACTTCGTTGCCAGATGCATCGCGCAACCATGTTTTAGGCTGTCCGTAAGCATACTCATAGGCGTTGCGTTGATAAGCCAGACGCACCTCTCCCTTTTGCGGCAAATCGTAAGCCGCGCGTATGGCCGCATGATTGCTGGACCATTCGTTGCTGCCCTTTTCGCCAATGATGGTGCGCGACTCGCCCGTCGCCGCCTGCGTAGGCACGGCACCGCCAATGCCTGCCGGTGGGGCTGTACTCTGAATATTGGCTTGCGTGCGGTAACCGTTCGTGTGTGTTTCGCCCAAAGAAGCGAACAGGCGCACGCCATTGTCCAGCTTGTCACCCAAGGACACGTAAGTGCGGCGCAGATTGTGCCCCGCGTTGTCGCTCCCCAGACCGTCGCCATAGCCGACAGCGTAAGTAAATTCGCGCTTGTCCGGCATGTGTGTGACGAGATTGACCACCCCACCCATCGCATTGTTGCCATACAGGCTTGCGCCTGCGCCGAGCGCCACTTCCACGCGCTCATAATCCATGACCGGCAAACCGCCAAAACTCACCGCGCCGGTGTAAGCGTCGTTGAGCGGCATGCCGTCCTGCAGTACGAGGGTACGTTTTTGATCGGACATGCCGCGCAAGGTGATGCTTGAGCGCGCATCCGCTTCGCCTTTATCGCGCCGATCGAATACGCCGGGCACTGTATTCAGCGCGCCGTCTATACCCGTCAGATTTCGCGATGCCATTTCCTCGCGCGTCACGACATAAGAAGCGCCCGGCGTGTCTGTTGTAGCGTGCTGCGTGCGGGTGGCCGTGACCACCACATCGGGCAAGGATTTGATCTGCGTTTCCTGTGCAGCCGCAAGCTGAGCATTTCCTGCTGCAACTGCAACAGCTCCGACCAGCAGGATTCTTAGTTTTATTTCCATACTTCTTTAATTTTTTGCGGCATTCCAACTGGAAAATTCGAGGCACCGGAAAATTTGGGGTCAGAGTAATTTAAGCTTCGCTTAAAAAAACTCTGACCGCATTTTCCTTTCAACGCCACTGGGCCCCAGCCTACGCTGGGGCGACCTCGCCAGAAAATTTTCTAAATCACCCAATCCTGACCGCTGTTTTCAAAAACCGTCAGTTGCGAGGGCACGAGTCGCACTCTCTCGCCCGCCGACCATTGATAGCCATTCGCTTGCTGACGCGGCAATTCAACTTCGAAATGCTGCAAGGGCGCCTCGTTGCTGGCTTCCGGCAGCGCAGTCAGTTCAATGCGTGTGCTGACGCCAAAAGTCAGGACGCGATCAATCACCGCCGCCACGCCACTGCCGTGCTCGGTGTAAGGCACGATGCTCAATTCATGCGGGCGCACAAAGGCCAGCACGGGCGCGCCTTGTGCGATATCGGCTGGATCGGAATGAGAAAGTTGATGCTGCCCGACACGAATATGCTGCCCATCGACACGACCATGGAAAAGGTTGACGTTGCCCAGAAAACCGTAGACGAATGGCGTCGCCGGTTTTTCATACACTTCAGACGGCGTCCCCGCCTGCTCGACTTTGCCTTTGTTCATCAACACGATTTTGTCGGCGACTTCCAGTGCTTCTTCCTGATCGTGCGTCACGAAAATCGAGGTGATGTGCAATTCATCGTGCAGGCTGCGCAACCAGCGTCGTAATTCCTTGCGCACCTTCGCATCCAGCGCGCCGAAAGGTTCGTCCAGCAACAACACGCGCGGCTCCACTGCCAGTGCGCGTGCGAGCGCAATGCGTTGGCGCTGTCCGCCAGACAATTGCGTCGGAAAACGATCATGCACCCAGCCCAACTGCACCAGATCCAGCAGTTCCGTCACTTTCTTTTTGATCACCGCTTCGCTCGGGCGCTGCTTGCGCGGCTTCACGCGCAAACCGAATGCGACATTGTCGAACACCGTCATGTGGCGGAACAAGGCGTAATGCTGAAAGACGAAACCGACCTGACGTTCGCGCACATGGGTATGGGAAGCATCCTGACCTTCCAGCAAGACCTGCCCGCTGCTCGGCGAATCCAGACCGGCGATGATGCGCAACAGCGTGGTCTTGCCGCAACCGGACGGGCCCAGCAAGGCAACCAGTTCGCCATCGGGGAAATTCAGCGAAATATCGTTGAGGGCCGTGAAATCGCCGTAAGTTTTGACGATGTTTTTGACTTCAATGCTCATGATGTCTTCCTTTTATTTTGCCTGTTTTTCAACTGCGGCAGACGCCAGCGTATTGGCTTCATTGTGCAAACGCCATTCCACCCAGGTTTTGACCGCCAGCGTCACCAGCGCGAGAATGGCGAGGATGGATGCCACCGCAAACGCTGCGGCAAAGTTATATTCGTTGTACAAAATCTCGACATGCAGCGGAATCGTGTTGGTGAAGCCGCGAATGTGACCGGACACTACCGACACGGCGCCGAACTCCCCCATCGCACGTGCATTGCACAAGATCACGCCATACAACAATCCCCATTTGATGTTGGGCAGCGTGACTTTAAAAAAGGTCTGCCAGCCGTTCGCCCCCAGCACTGTCGCTGCTTCCTCTTCTTCTCGCCCTTGCGCTTCCATCAGCGGAATCAATTCGCGCGCAACAAACGGGAAGGTCACGAAAATCGTTGCGAGCACAATGCCGGGAATGGCAAACACGATTTTGATATCGTGCGCTTCCAGCCACGGCCCGAACCAGCCTTGCGCGCCGAACACCAGCACATAGATCAAACCGGAAACCACGGGCGATACCGAAAACGGCAAATCGATCAAGGTAATCAGAATGTGCTTGCCGCGAAAATTGAACTTGGTAATCGCCCAGGCCGCCGCCACGCCAAACACCAGATTGAGCGGCACGGAAATGCCGGCTGCAATCAGCGTCAGCTTGATCGCTGAAAGCGCATCCGGTTCGACAATGGCTTGCCAGTAGGTTTGCCATCCTTTTCGCAAGGCTTCGGCAAACACGGCAACCAGCGGCAAAAGTAAAAAGAATCCGAAGAAAGCCAGCGCCGTGCTGATCAGCGCCCATTTAACCCAAACCTTTTCACGCGTGGCTGGGCTGCGTTCAAAACGGGAAAGCGTTGTCGTCATGGTGATCGTCGTCATGTCATCCTCCTCTTCCCGTGCGTTTGGCCGTCCACGCCTGCAAGCCGTTAATCGCCAGGAGCATCAGCAAGGAAATAATCAGCATCGATGCGGCAATCGCCGTCGCACCCGCATAATCGTATTGCTCCAGCTTGGTGATAATGAGCAGCGGCGTAATTTCCGACACCATCGGAATATTGCCAGCAATGAAAATGACCGAACCGTATTCGCCGACGGCCCGCGCAAAGGCCAAGGCAAATCCTGTCAACAGTGCCGGAAACAGAATCGGCAAAACCACATGACGGAATGTCTGCCAGCGATTGGCGCCCAGACTGGCGGATGCCTCCTCAAGTTCGGTTTCTAAATCTTCCAGCACGGGTTGCACGGTGCGCACCACAAACGGCAAGCCGATAAAAACGAGCGCCACCAGAATGCCCAGCGGCGTAAAGGCGACCCTGATGCCAAGCGGTTCCAGATATTGTCCGATCCAACCGTTGGGCGAATACAGCGCCGTGAGCGCAATGCCGGTAACGGCAGTCGGCAAGGCAAACGGCAAATCCACCAGCGCATCGATAAAACGTTTGCCGACAAAGGTGTAACGCACCAGCACCCAGGCCAGCATCAATCCGAAGACCAGATTAATCAGGCCCGCCAGCAAGGCCGTGCCAAAACTCAGTTTGTAGGAAGCGACCACATTAGGTGCACTCACCACATCCCAGAAGCTTTGCCATCCCAGGGTGCCCGCCTTGAATGCGACCGCTGCGAGCGGAATCAGCACGATCAGCGACAGATAGACCAGCGTGTACCCCAAGGACAGATTAAATCCCGGGAAGATTCGACGGCTCGCAGCAGATGACATGCTTATCTCCCCGAAATTTGATCGTAGATGCCGCCGTCAGCAAAATGCTTCTTGTGAGCGGCGCTCCAGCCGCCCAGCTTGCTTTCCACCGTAAAGGTTTTCACGTTCGGAAACTGCGCTGCATATTTTTTGAAGATGGCAGGATTTTTCGGACGCAGGTGATGCTTCGCAATGATTTCTTGCGCCGTCGGCGAGAAGAGGAAATCCAGATAAGCTTTCGCCTGTTTTTGCGTGCCACGCTTATTGGCAACCGCATCGACTACGGCCACAGGCGCCGGCGCCTCAATCGTGATCGACGGATAAACGATGTCGAATTTGCCTGCACCAACTTCCTGTTCGATCAGATGCGCTTCGTTCTCGAATGTCACCAGCACGTCACCGATCCCGCGTTGCGTGAAGGTGGTGGTCGCCCCGCGTCCGCCGCCATCCAGAACCGGCACGTTGGCAAACAGCGCCTTCACGAAATCCTTGGCCTGCACTTCGCTATTTGTTTTTTGCAAGGCGTAGCCCCATGCTGCGAGATAAGTGTAACGGCCATTGCCCGTCAGTTTGGGATTCGGCACGATGACTTTCAAACCGCTGCGCGCGAGATCGTTCCAGTCCTTGATGTTTTTCGGATTGCCCTTGCGAACGAGGAAAACGCTGACGCTGGCATACGGCGCGGCGTTGTACGGAAATGCCTTGCGCCAATCCTTCTTCACCAGTCCGCCGCGCTCGACCAGAATGTCGATATCGGGCGCCTGGTTCATGGTGATGACATCCGCCTGCAAACCGGCAATGATCGCGCCCGCCTGTTTGCTGGAACCGCCATGCGACTGCTGGATGGAGAGCGTTTCGCCGGTCTGGGCTTTCCACGAGGAGACGAAAGCCGGGTTGATGTCTTTATAGAGTTCGCGCGCCACGTCGTAAGAAACGTTGAGCAGCGAGGTTTGCGCGAACGCAGTGCCGGACAAAGCCACCGCTAGCGCAAAAAGATATTTATTGATGCTTTTCATATCGATTCCTTGAAAAAGTTGATGGAATCGATTGTAGAAAGGACTTAATGCAATGGGAACGATTGATTTTATATTTGCTTATATCGGAAATGCATAAAGCCGTGTTCCTGCTTGAAAAACGAGATGACATGCGATGGCATGCGCATCCGAAATACACGCACAGAATGTAGGACATCCACCATTTTAATTACAGTTCACCCCTGACCCACGCCTGCACAGAATGCCTTGTCCATTGTGTCGCCACATAGCGGCGTAATTTCTCGGGCACGAGATCGCTATTGGCCACCAATCGGTTGAGCGTCACGGCCAATTCCGTGTCCACAATACTCCACTCGCCAAAAATGTTTCTGGTCTTTTCATCTACCAGGCGATTGGCAATACCGATAAGCTTGTCTGCATCTGCCTGCCCGGCTGCCGACAATGGCGTATTAACCGGTTCGTTGAAAATCACGGTCGTCGGTCGATCCTCCCTGAGCGTCAGCAAGTCGCTGCGTATCCAGGACTGTATCTGGCGAGCACGCGCCCGATCCTGAATCGTTTTCGGCAAAAGCGCCGCATGCTCGGGCGCAGGGAAAAGCTCTTCCAGATATTCGATGATGGCAGACGATTCCGCCAGCGAAAACGCGCCATGCACCAGCGCCGGCACCTTGACGGTCAGTGAGATCGCTTCATAATCCGGAACGCGATGATGTTTTTCCCGGATGTTGATGGCAACCAGATCGTAAGGCAGTTTCTTTTCTTTCAATGCCACATAAGCGAACATCGCATACGGACTGGTACGGTTGCTATCTATATAGAGTGTGAATCTGTCAGGTGTAGTGTTGTGCATGGTGTAATTCCTGTTTTGTCATGCCGCAGATCTTGCGTCCGACACCTTGGCGCTTGCTCTGCCCAAGTACGAACGACTGCGAGCCTTCGCTTGCTTTTATATCGACATTATTCCCCAAGGAGGACCAGGGCCAAAATATGAATTTTTCCTAAACATATCAGGAATGAATATAAAGGCACTTCCCACCAGCGTTTATTCAAAAATGGCATAAGCATAGCGAAATAGATTCGTTCGCTTTTCCCCAGAAATCATTAAGATGGACACATGACTTATCCAACGATCGAACAGCTTATCGGCAACACCCCGCTGGTGCGCCTCGCGCGCATTCCCGGGGAAGTGGCCGCACGCAGAAACAACCTCATTCTGGGCAAACTGGAAGGCAACAACCCGGCCGGTTCCGTCAAAGAACGTCCGGCGCTGGCCATGATCACGGGCGCGGAACAGCGCGGCGAAATCAAACCGGGCGATACCCTGATTGAAGCGACCAGCGGCAACACCGGCATCGGGCTCGCGATGGCGGCCAAGTTGCGCGGTTATAAAATGGTTCTGATCATGCCGGAAAATCTGAGTATCGAGCGACGTCAGAACATGGCCGCTTATGGCGCGCAAATTATCCTGACGCCAAAAACCGGCGGCATGGAATACGCGCGCGATCTGGCGCAACAGATGCAACGCGACGGAGAAGGCATCGTGCTCGATCAGTTCAGCAATCCCGACAATCCGCGCGCCCATTACGAAAGCACCGGCCCGGAAATATGGCGCACGACAAACGGACAGATCACCCACTTCGTCAGCGCCATGGGCACCACCGGCACCATCATGGGCGTGTCGCGCTATTTGAAGGAACAAAATCCTGCCGTGCAAATCGTCGGCGTATCGCCGGACGAACAATCGCAGATTCCCGGCATACGCCGCTGGCCGGAAGCCTACCTGCCCAGCATTTTCGATCGTTCCAGAGTCGATCGCATCGAAGAAGTCAGTCAACAAGCGGCTGAAACCATGACGCGACGACTGGCGGCGGAAGAAGGCATTTTCTGCGGCGTCTCCTCCGGCGGGGCGTGTGAAATAGCCTTGCGCATCGCCAGCCAGGTCGAAAACGCCACGATCGTTTTCATCGTTTGCGATCGTGGCGTTCGTTATCTGTCCACGGGGATTTTCTCCGCTTAAAAGCTTGAGCGCTTAAACACAACACCAGAACAATTCGTCGCAAAACGAACGGTTCTGGCGTCACCTTTTTGCAGAATCGGAAAATTAAACCCGACCGTTGTCGAGGTTTTTATTTCACGCCCGTCACCACATTCTCGCCGCCCTGTTGCTGAAATTCGAGGGTGACCTTTTTTCCGACGACAAGCTTGTCAAACAAGCTCTTGTCCTTGACGCTGAAATCCATCGTCATGGCGGGCCAGCCTAGAGATGGAATCGGTTCATGAGTGAAGGTCACCGTGCCTTTGGAAACGTTAACTTTTTTGACAACACCACCTACAGTATGCGTTGCCGCCATAGCATGTGCATGATTGCCGTCATGCGCCCCTCCGGTATGAGCAGACTGTGCAATGGCAACCCCGGACGTTGTAAATGCAAGGAGGAGCATGAGTTTCGTAATGCCTTTCATGTTACTTCCCTTTCAGATATTGAAGAGTTTTATGGTGATCTTGTTCAGATGATTCAGTATGCTGCATGAATTCCGTCGCCAGCATGACGACAAGATTACATTTTCGTCAGATTCGAGCGCCGGAACGTAATGCCGTTGGGCCCCTTGCCGACATTGACATTGCCAATCACTTGATTCCGCGCCGTGTCGATTATGGATACGGTGTTGTCTGCGATGTTGGAAATATACACACGCTTGCCGTCATCACTTAATACGACCCCGTGTGCCCCTTTTCCGGTTGTTATCGTCGCCATCACAATATTTTTCTGAGTGTCAATTACGGATACGGTGTTATCCGGCTCAGTCGTCGTGCCCTGATTGGCGACGTAGGCATATTTTCCGTCCGGAGAGACATATATCTGAATAGGCTTGCGACCGACTGTGATTGTTGTGAGGGTTTTGCGGCTGGCTGATTCAATTACGGCGACCTTGTTTTCATCCCGCAAAGTCACATAGACATAACGGCCATTGGGCGCAAAGGCCACCTGCACGGGTGCTTTCCCGACTGGTATGCGAGCGACCTCTCTTGAAAACCGGGTATCTATCACCGACACGCTGTCATCTTTGACATTAGCCACATAGATTTCCCGCCCATTTGGACTCATGCGCAGGCCGTGCGGGAAGGCTCCTGTCTTGATCGTGGCGACGACTTTTTTCTGCACAATGTCGACCACAAGCATACTGTTTTCATCAGAATTCGTCGTATAGGCAAGTCTGTCTTGCCAATCAACTATGACATGAGCGGGATGATACCCAATTTCAATCTCTGCGGTTTTCCCAGGTGCCAATGTCTCCGCATCGATTATTATGAGTTTGCCTCGAGCCTTTTCATGCGTCTTGGGTGCCTTCCTTGAAGATGAGTAAGCAACCGAGTGAGCGACAGGTCCAACAGCGAACAAAGTTTTGCCATCACTAGAGATCTGGATATTGTGCGGCGTGATATCGGTGGGGATATTTTTAACACGCCCTGTGCCAATGTCAATGGCGCTGATGGTGTTGTCATTCTCGTTTGCAGTGTACACGTAACCCTGATTCGATGTATTTGTCGAAGCAGTTGAAACAATATTGCCGTTGTCTATTGACGTTTGATTGATGCCCCCTGGAAATGAGCATGCGGCAAGGATGGCGGATAGGGAAAAGGCTGCTGCGATTCTAATAATGTTTCTCATTCGAAATTCTCCCGTCAATATGTATGTATGTTCGTCATCGTCAGCCAATGGGTGCTTGCTGACTTTGTACACAACTTTCAACCTGGCGCCGAAGTATCCCGCCCAAAATATTTTTGCACCGTTTGAGCAAGCTTTCTTTGCAACACGTCGCGAGATGCACACCCGATTTCATCGTAGAGTCGTTCTGCCTGTAGCAGGAATGCCTCAACGATCTCAGGATCAAAGTGCCTGCCGCGTTCACCATCGATGATCTTGGTGGCTTCGGCCAGCGGCAAAGCGGGCTTATATGGCCTTTTTGAAGTCAGGGCATCAAACACGTCAACAACGGCGAACAGGCGTGCGCTGAACGGGATGACATGCCCTTTGAGACCATTTGGATAGCCGGAACCATTAAACTTTTCATGGTGGTGGCCAACAATCGTGCGCGCTTTTAGCAACCAACTGTTATGGGCAATGATTTCTTCTCCGAGTGTGACATGCAGTTTCATGGTTTCGAACTCGTCTGGCGTCAACTTCCCGGGTTTGAGCAAAATCTGATCTGAAATGCCGATCTTGCCAATATCGTGCAAAAAAGCACCTGTTATCAGCTCCATGATTTCGTTGTTCGGCCGATGCATGGATTCAGCGAGCCTGACTGTATAAAGGGCGACACGGTAATTATGTGAATCCGTATCAGAGTCTCTTTTTGCAATGGCACTGCCGAGAGTTTGCATCATCTCAATATTCGATTCGAGTAAGGATTGAGAAAGGGTCATTGAACGACGCGTCAGTCCAAGCAATATCGGATAGAACAGTATGGATGCCGCGAAAGCGGATATCAGCGCAATGAGACTGCTGTTTCTGACGCGTTCTTTCTGCGCCTGCTGCATTCGCGCGTCAATACGATAAATGCCTTCGAAATAGGCCATGGGTTTGCCGCCGCGTTCTGCAAGCGGCAAAACAACCTGGACGAAATCCTCGCCGCCGCTGCGAATCCAGTTGCGGTGACTTGCTCCCGCTGTAGGGAAGTCGTGCACATGTGCTGTGACTGCAGACTGCAGCCCATTGGAAATCGACTTCCATGCCTCGCTTAGCACCTCGCCGTCTGAAGAAAAAACCCTGATTGCGATAAAGTGTGAATCGTTCAGCAAGCTTGTCAATTCCGGGTGGTTGTGCCCTCGAAATTGGATCAAATGTTCCCTGGTTTTGGGTTCGTCGAAATGCCGGGCACTCTCCAGTGCCGATTCGAATGCCGCCGTTTCAACTTGCCAGGTTTCCAGATAGTAGGAGCTCACGGCAGCCACCAGACTGAAAGCAACGCCTGTTAGCAGCAGGCGCTTGAACAGCAGTCGGCGAAGCGACTGTGGAGTCAAGGTTTCCACTCAGATGGAAACCTTGCGCAGTCGGAGCGCATTAGTAATGACCGATACTGAACTGAAGCTCATCGCCAGTGCCGCAACCAATGGAGACAGAAGGAGCCCAGTGAATGGGTACAGCAGGCCCGCAGCAAGTGGGATGCCCAGTGCGTTATAGAGGAAGGCAAAAGCTAGATTCTGGCGCATATTGCCTACGGTCGCTTGGGACAATACCCGCGCTCGCGAGATACCACGTAGATCGCCTTTAACCAGTGTGATCTGCGCACTATTCATGGCCACGTCGGTGCCTGTACCCATCGCAATGCCGACATCGGCTCTAGCCAGTGCAGGCGCATCATTGATGCCGTCCCCAGCCATGGCCACCTTGCGTCCTTCGCTTTGCAGGCGTGCGACCAGTTCCGCTTTATCCTGCGGTCGGACTTCGCCATGCACTTCATCCAGTCCCAACACCTTTCCTACCGCAATGGCTGTCGTTTCGCCATCGCCAGTCGCCATCACAACGCGAATTCCGGCGTCTTTCAATTGCTGCAGTGCTTCTGGCGTGCTCTGCTTGATCGGGTCCGCGACGGCCACCAGACCGATGCACTGACCGTCCACGGCAAGGTACATGGCGCTAGCGCCTGCCAATCGAAATTCTTCTGCACGCTCCTGCAACTGTTGCCACTCGACCCCATTCTCCGTCATCAGCGCCGTATTACCGAGCAGCACGTTCTTGCCGTCCAACATTCCTCGAACGCCAATACCGGTACTGGATTCGAAAGTTTCCGGGGGCTGCAGCGCAATGCCTTGTCGTCGTGCTTCTGTCACAATCGCTTGTGCGAGGGGATGTTCACTACCTTGGTCGATGCTAGCAGCAATTCGCAGCACATCCCCCGAAAATACGCCGGGCGCGGCGGCCGCAACACCATGGAAAGTCGGTTTTCCCTCAGTTAGAGTGCCGGTTTTGTCGACAATCAAGGTATCGATGGTGCGTAGGTTTTCGATAGCAGCGGCATCTCTGAATAAGATACCGGCTGTGGCAGCTTTTCCAGTCGCGACCATGACAGACATTGGCGTTGCCAATCCCAAGGCGCAAGGACATGCAATGATGAGAACGGCTACGGCATTAATCGCTCCATAAACCCAACTCGGTTCCGGCCCGAACAAGCCCCAACCCAGAAAAGTCAGCAAGGCAATGCCGATCACAACCAGAACAAAATAGCCAGCTACAACGTCCGCCATCCGTTGCATCGGCGCTTTAGATCGCTGTGCTTGCGCCACCATCTGCACAATTTGCGCCAGAACAGTTTCAGACCCGATTTTTTCTGTGAGCATGATCAGACTACCGTTGGCATTCAACGTCGCACCGATCAATTTGTCTCCTGGCTGCTTTTGAACCGGTATAGGCTCGCCTGTTAGCATCGATTCGTCTACTGCGCTCATGCCTTCCAATACCACGCCATCAACCGGCACTTTCTCGCCCGGACGAATGCGCAAGCGATCACCGACGTGAACGTGGGTTAGCGGAATATCTTCCTCTTCACCGTTGGGCAGAATGCGACGTGCTGTTTTTGGCGCAAGACCGAGCAGTGATTTGATAGCCGCCGAGGTCTGTGATCTCGCCCGCAATTCGAACATTTGCCCAAGTAGTGTCAGAGAAACGATCACGGCTGCCGCCTCGAAATAGACGCCAATCCTGCCATTCTCAACAAAGGAAGCCGGGAACACGTTCGGCATGATGGTAGCTATAACGCTATACCAGTAAGCTGCCGATACGCCAAGTCCGATTAAGGTCCACATGTTCGGACTGCGATGGATGATGGACTGCGCGCCACGCACGAAAAAAGGCCATCCAGCCCAAAGCACAACAGGGGTCGCCAGCGCAAGCTCGACCCAGCTTTGGCTATGTGCAGGAAAAATGGCGAAGCGATGCCCACCCATTGCGACAATTGTCACGATGATGGTCAGTGGCAGCGTCCACCAGAAACGATGCTGAAAATCAACGAGTTCAGGATTATCTTCCTCATCAAGCGAAGGCAACATCGGCTCAAGCGCCATACCGCATTTCGGACAATTTCCAGGTGTTGACTGGCGTATTTCTGGATGCATAGGGCATGTATAGATCGCTCCCTCAGCAACAGGTTGTGCTTCTGAAACCGGCTTCTCACCGGTATATTTTCCGGGCTCCAAGTCGAATTTGGATTTGCATTTGGCACTGCAAAACACGTAATGCACGTCCTGATAATCGGAAGCGATCTTGGCGTCGTTTAGTACTGTCATGCCGCAGACCGGATCTTTGCTCGTGCCTTCGCTGGTAGAAGTGGCCACCCCATGGTGGGCAACGTGATGGTGACAGCATTCGTGACTCATGCGCTTCCTAGCTTTGTCTGTTGTTTATTAAAATGTGGGAAAAATGCAGGCGTTTTACTCTGATAATCTCTGTAGGTATCTCCAAACTCAGCCAATACCTCCTGCTCCTCTCGCATGGCAAGACGAGCATAAATGAAGACCAGAATAGGAAACATGGTCAGCGTGATGATTGTCGGCCATTGCAGCAGGAAACCGAACATGATGAGGCTGAAGGCTGCATATTGCGGATGCCGAATACGCGCATAGGGGCCAGATGTCGCCAGTTCTCCACGGCGTTGTGCGTGGTACAGCACATTCCATGAAGCGACCAGCAGCCAGAAACCACCGGCAATGAATACATTACTGAGGATGTGGAAAAGACCGAAGTGCGGATTCACGCGCCAGCCGAACATCATTTCCAGCAAGTGTCCTGCATCATGCGATAAAAAATCAACACCCGGAAACTGTTTCGTTAACCACCCTGAAAGCAGGTAGATCGTCAACGGAAAACCATACATTTCCGTAAACAGCGCAACGATGAAGGCGGAATACATACCGAAACTGCGCCAGTCACGCTTGTTTTTCGGCTTGTAAAAACTGAATGCAAATACTATGAAAATGAAGGAGTTGATCAGCACCAGCGACCAGAGCCCATAAGCGGGGATTTCATGGTTCATGGCTTGCCCCCTTTGTCTTGATTTTGCGTTTCCTTTCCACCGCTGCGGTGACCATGGCCACCATGCATGAAAAAATGCATGAGTGGGCAAAGCAGAAATATCAAAAATGGAGACCACCCCAACAGATGGGCACGGTGTTCGGTCCACAGGTAAAAACCGGCAATCACAGCGAACACGAGTAAGCCTGCTTTCATGCGCCACGACATACTGCTACTTTGGTGATGATGATGATCATCCATTTCGTGCCTCCTTGCATTTAATCGTCCCTCACCATCGTTTCAGAGACACCCACACCAGAAGTTTCCGGCAGTACGCGACAAACGGTCGAAACCGCTTGCCGCGTCATTCGATCGGTTATTTATTTTCCTGATGCAGGCATGGGCATGCCTTTTTGTTCCATCATTTTCTGCATCATGTCCATGCGCATTTCCATCTTCTGCATGCGACCCATCATGCTTCCGTCCTGTCCCATCCCCATGCCACCACTCATCATACCCATGCCGCCACCCATCATTGGACATTGCATGCCGCCTCCCATCATGCCCATGCCGTGCATCATGTTCTCTCGCATGGTCTGCATGTGTTCCATCATTAATTTGTTGCGCGCCTCCGCCGTCTTGGCCTGACCGATGCGTTTGAGCTGGGATTCCATTTTTTTCACGTTCGACCGCATTTTCTTGACGGTCGCGCTCTGATCGGCAGCAGTTGTCTGAGCCATTGGCGCCGATGCGGCTTTCTGATCGGGATGATGCGCTTCCTCGGCAGAGGCGGAAAATGCCAGCAGCATCGACATTGCGAAAGCGGTCAATAAGGTTCTCATATCTTTCTCCTTATAAATGAATTTCACTGGGCAAGCCGCGCGTTGATTAAAGAACGGCTGTGGACGCTAATTGTGGAAGCTGTTTCAGGCGAAACATTTGATATCACGCAAACTTCATATCCATGAGCGGTGCTCCTGTCGGGAGTGCTGAATGAGTTCGAGTAGGGTGGCACCTCCCGTCTGAAATACCCGCCTGGGCGCGCCGGGCGGGTTGGGACTACCGTTTAAACAGATGATAAGACTGCTTCAGGAATACAAAACGCCAACGCTACTTCTCTTGTCCGAAGCTGCGCCTGCGGCATGCGCTGGATCACCCTTTTCAGCGCCATGGTTGTGCTTGTCCACCTGTTTTTGGGATGTGCCAGCTTTGCCGGACTTGGCCTTCGCGCTGGCCGAAGCTATTTTTTTGGCATGCGACGGCCCACCTTTTTCGGCTACGTGGTTATGGGGTGAAACGGCGTCGCCGTCTGCTGCGATCCCGAAAGTGGATGTCAATGCCAGCGCGAACGCTGCAAGAATCAGTTTGGATTTCATATCAATACTCCTGTTGTGCATTAAATTAAAATTAAATATAGCGGGTTAACATCACCCTGCGCTCTTGAGATGGTTTGTGCTTCTGGTTCATCCAACAGCGCATGATGTCCATATTAACGACGATAAACCAACGGGAAAGTGACGTAAACATTACATTATCGTTATCTCAATGTGAAAGTTTTCTCGTCTTTTAACCCGCCGTTTCTTTTTTCATTTCCCACTCTTTCACCAGCGCATAAATCGCCGGGATCACCGCCAGCGTCAGGATGGTGGAAGAAATCATCCCGCCCACCATCGGCGCCGCAATGCGGCTCATCACTTCGGAACCAGTGCCGCTCCCCCACATGATCGGCAACAAGCCTGCCATGATCGCCACGACCGTCATCATCTTGGGACGAACGCGCTCGACCGCACCTTCCATGATGGCGCCGTACAAGTCGCTCGCCGTCGGCGTGCGGCCTGCTTCACGACATTTTGTCTTGACGTCTTCCCAGGCATGGTCGAGATAAATCAGCATCACCACGCCGGTTTCCGCTGCCACACCGGCAAGCGCGATAAAACCGACCGCGACGGCCACCGACATGTTGTACCCGAGCGCCCACATCAGCCACACGCCGCCAACCAGTGCAAACGGTACGGACAGCATCACGATGGCCGTCTCCGTCAGGCGCCTGAAGTTCAGATAAAGCAGAAGGAAGATGAGCAGCAAGGTGACGGGCACCACGACTTTCATTTTGTCGATGGCGCGCTCCATGGCTTCAAACTGACCGCTCCAGGTGGCGTAATACCCCGCCGGGAATTTCACTTTCTCGTTGACGGCCTTGCGTGCATCGGCCACATAACCGCCGATATCGCGATCGCGAATGTCCACGAAAATGTAGGCGGACAGCAGCGCATTCTCAGTGCGGATGCCCGGCGTGCCTTTCGCTACTTCAACTTTGGCCACCTGACCGAGCGGAATCATTGCGCCATCCATGGTCGGCACCAGCACTTCACGCGCGATTAGCTCGGGGTTCGATCGCAGTTCGCGCGGATAACGCACCGTCACGCCGAAACGCTCCCGCCCTTCGACGGTATTCGTCACCATGTCGCCGCCCAAGGCCGTGCCGATGACTTCCTGCAATTCGCCCACCGTCAAGCCGTAGCGTGCAAGTTGTTCGCGATCCGGTTCGATGTTCAGATAAAACCCGCCTGTGATGCGCTCAGCGAACGCCGATGTCGTTCCCGGCACCGTCTTGACGACCGCCTCGATTTCTTTCGCCAGACGTTCCATTTCGGCCAAATCTTTGCCGAACACCTTGATGCCAATCGGCGTGCGAATGCCGGTCGAGAGCATGTCGATGCGCGCCTTGATCGGCATCGTCCACGCATTCGATACGCCCGGGAACTGGAGCGCCTTGTCCATTTCTGCAATCAACTTGTCCATCGTCATGCCGGGACGCCACTCGGATTGCGGCTTGAGATTGATCACAGTCTCGAACATTTCCGTCGGCGCGGGATCGGTCGCCGTGTTGGCACGCCCTGCCTTGCCGTACACCGATGTCACTTCCGGGAAGCTCTTGATAATTTTGTTCTGCGTCTGCATCAATTCGGCCGCCTTGGTGATCGACATGCCCGGCAAAGAGGCCGGCATGTAGAGTAGCGTGCCTTCATTGAGTGTTGGCATGAATTCCGAGCCAAGACGTGAAGCCGGTATCAGCGACACCACCATCACGACCACAGCGGCAATGATCGTGAGTTTTCGCTTGCGCATGACCCAGACAATAATCGGACGATACACGCGAATCAGAAAACGGTTCACGGGATTTTTCGCTTCCGGCATGATTTTGCCGCGAATGAAGATCATCATGAGCACTGGCACCAGCGTCACAGACAGCAAGGCAGCGCCCGCCATCGCAAACGTTTTGGTGTACGCCAACGGCGAGAACAAGCGGCCTTCCTGTGATTCCAGTGCAAACACCGGCAAGAAGGACACGGTAATGATCAGAAGCGAGAAGAACAGCGCCGGGCCGACTTCCTTGCAGGCGGCGATCATCGCATCCACTCTTTCCTGATTGGTGTGCTGCTCCGGCAGCCTTTCCAGATGCTTGTGCGCATTCTCGATCATCACAATCGCTGCATCGATCATCGCACCGATGGCAATGGCGATGCCGCCCAGACTCATCAGATTCGAATTCATGCCGAGCAGACGCATCGCAATGAAAGCCATCAGTACGCCGACTGGCAGCATCAAAATGGCTACCAGCGCAGAGCGCGCATGCATCAGGAAAATGAAGCACACGGCTGCAACGATCAGGCTTTCTTCGAGCAAGGTCATTTTCAGCGTGTCGATGGCGCGGTGGATCAAATCGGACCGGTCATACACCGCTTCGATCTTGACGCCTTCCGGCAAGCCGGTCGATATCTCGGCGACTTTTTCTTTCAGGTTGTGGATCACTTCCAGCGCGTTTTGTCCGTAGCGCGCCATTGCAATGCCGGAGACAACTTCGCCTTCGCCGTTCAACTCCGCCACGCCGCGCCGCTCGTCCGGCATCAGTTCGACGCGCGCGATATCGCGAATCAGCACCGGCGTGCCTTTGCTGCTTTTGACCGCCAAAGCTTCGATGTCAGCCTTACCGCGCAAGTAACCCTTGCTGCGCACCATGAATTCCGTTTCGGCCATTTCCACCGTACGTCCACCGACGTCCCGATTGGAGTCGCGCACGACTTGCGACACCTTGGCGAGCGGAATGCCATAGGCGCGCAATTTCACCGGGTCGACCGTCACCTGATACGTCTGCACAAATCCGCCGATGGACGCCACCTCAGCCACGCCCTGCGCCTTGGTCAGCTGATAGCGCACATACCAGTCCTGAATCGCGCGCAATTCGGACAGCGTTTTTTCTTTGGCGATCAGCACATACTGGTACACCCAGCCGACACCGGTTGCATCTGGCCCCAGCGTCGGGGTGACGCCTTTTGGCATGCGCCCTGACGCCGCATTCAAATACTCCAGCACGCGGGACCGCGCCCAGTAAATGTCGGTACCGTCTTCAAAAATCACATACACAAATGACGCGCCGAAGAACGAGAACCCGCGCACCACTTTCGATTTCGGCACCGCCAGCATCGACGTCGTGAGCGGATACGTGACCTGATCTTCGACGACTTGCGGCGCCTGCCCCGGATATTCCGTATAGACGATCACCTGCACGTCCGACAAATCCGGGAGCGCGTCCAGCGGCGTCTTGGCTACCGCATAAATGCCGCCGATGGTAATGAACAGCGTCGCGAGCAACACGAGAAATTTATTGCGCGCCGACCAGTCAATGATCTTGGAAAGCATTATTCTTCTCCCTTATTGACTGGCGTGACCGACGTGCGATGCTTTAGGTGCAGAGGAAGCTTCGCCCTTCCTGGGCTGGATGCTGGTAACCACCCATTCGCCTTGCTGCCGTTCGACGAATTCAAACGCGATCGACGTACCTGGTTTGAGATCTTTAAGCAGGGATTCGTTGGCTGCCTTGAACTCCATCGTCATGGCTGGCCATTTGAGCGAGGCCACAGGCTCATGCTTGATGCTCAGGGTACCTGTTTTTCCATCAATGCCATCAATCACCCCATCAGCCTTATGTCCAACAGCAGACGGTTTCTTATCCGTCTGGACACCACCTTCTGGTTTTGCTGCCCCGCCATGTACAGCATGTCCGCCCATTCCACCAATGACCGACTTCAGGTTGCTTTCTGCATCGATCAGGAAGTTCGCCGACACAACCACCCGTTCGCCTTCCTTCACGCCGTCAAGCACTTCGATGTAGTTTTCGCTGCGCGCACCGGTCTTGATTTCGCGCGGCTCGAAGCGACCCTCACTCAACTGCACCAGCACGATGCGCCGCGTGCCGCTGTCGATGACGGCGGAGTCCGGCACCGTCAACACTTCTTCCTTGCCGCCAACAGGCAATTCGACCTGCGCAAACATCGACGGCTTCAGCAACAAGCCAGAATTGGGCAATTCGACGCGCACTTGCGCCGTGCGTGTTTCTGCCTTGAGCGTCGGATAGACATAAGCGATCTTGCCTTCGAATGTCTTGTCCGGATAGGCATTGATCCTGACGGTCGCCATGGCGCCGGACTGGATCAGACCGATGTCCTGTTCAAACACATCGGCCACCACCCAGACCGAAGACAGATCGGCCACTTGATATAACATCTCGCCCGGCATGAAGCGCATGCCCTGAATCGCCTTTTTCTCCGTCACGATACCGTTAACCGGCGATAGGAAGGTCAACGTGCGTCTGGTCGCTCCCGATTTCGCGAGCGCCTTGACCTGTCCTTCGGAAATATCCCAATTCTTCAAGCGCAGCAGGCTCGATTCGGCAAGTTGCTTCATGCCCGACTGCGCCTCAGGACTCGCTCCCTTGAGCGATTGCACGCCCTGCACGGCAATCGCATACTCGCGCTGCGCGGAAACCAGTTCCGGACTGTACACTTCAAACAGGGCTTGCCCCTTGCGAACGGGTTGACCCGTCATGTTGACATGCAATCGCTCGACGAAACCTTCAAACTTCGGCGCAATCGTAAACGTCCGACGCTCATCCGGCTCGATGCGACCGGCTGCGCGCACGATCTTGTCCAGCTTGCGCAAGCTGACGACTTCGCTTCTGACACCCAGCTTCTGGATTTTTTCCGTGCTGATTTTGATTTGATTGGCTGAAGCAGGCTCACCATCGTCACCCCCTTCATAGACAGGAATATAGTCCATGCCCATCTGATCTTTCTTCGGCGTCGGCGACGTATCCGGCAAACCCATCGGGTTGCGGTAATACAGAATCTTCCGTTCTTTTTTGCCCGCAGCGTCGACCGGTTTCGTTGTCCCTGAGGTTGTCTTGCCGTCGCGATGCGCCATCCAGTATCCGAAACCGGCTGCTACCGCAACCGCCACCACTATTGCAATGAGAATTTTTACAGCGCGTGTCATAGATCTTCTCCGAGTAAACGTTCGATTTCAGCCAGGCGCATTTGCGCTTCAGCTTGCGACTTGATCAGGTTTTGCTTGGCTTGTCTGATTTGTTTTTGCGCATCCAGCAAGGTGGCAAAGTCGACCTTGCCGTTCTGGTAACCAGTCAACGCTGCCTGAAAAGTCAGTTCTGCTTGCGGCAATAAACTGTTTGTTGTCAGCATTTCGGTTTGTCGTGCGGCATCCAGACCGGAGAGATTGCCGGAGAGTTCCGCCAACACCTGATTCGCGGTCGATTCCTTGCGTGCGCGAGCTGCCGACAACATCGCTTCCGCTTCACGTTCCTGTGAGCGGCGCGCAGACTGCTGCAATGGGATATTTACCTCCAGCATGACGCCCCACTCCTTGACGGATCCTCCGCTTTGCGTAGGTGCCAGACCCAAACTGAAATCCGGATAACGGTTCTTGTAAGCCAGTTCGCGGCTTTTTTCAGCTGCACGCAAACGTGCATCCTCGACAAACATTTGTGGATTGCGCGCACGAACCTGCTCCACCAGTGCGGCATACTCCAATTTCACAGCCGCTGGCAAAGGCCGCAAGGATTCCGGCTCGGCCAAGGGTGCCGTGGCCGGTCGTGTCAGCAAGGCGTTCATCTTTGCCTGCGTCTGGCGAATGTCATTTTCGATCATCACCAGTTCGTTGCGCATCGTTGTCTGCTCCACTTGCGCGCGGATCACGTCCTGTTGCGGCACCAGTCCGCTGGCGTAACGAACTTGTGCGACCTTTTCCAGTCGCGTCATCAAATCCAGGATTTCCTTGCTTAGACGTTCGTTGCGGTGCAGATAGTAAAGCTGGGCGTACGCAGATTTGATACGCATCGACAATTCCGCCCAGGTGCCAACGACACGACCTTTAGCGCTTTCAGCTTCCTGTTCGGCAATCTGGCGCTTGAGATCGCGTTTGCCGTACCAGGGAATATCCTGCATCAATTGATAACGCGTACTGCCAACGCGATTCGGCGCCAGCGTCGGATTTTGATCCCCGTTTTTGGTGATATCCATCCATTCGGTGCGCAATTTGGGATCCGGTAAGGCGCCTGCGGGCACAATCCGCTCGTTTGCTGCGTCCGCTTCAAGACGCATGGAGGCGTATTCCGGGTTTTTTTGTTTGGCATGTTCCAGCAAGCTGGCAACATTGCTGCCGAAATGCGTTAAATGGGCTTCCTGCGCATGAGCAAGTCTTGCCGCGCCGAAGGTCAAAGTAACAGCTACGGCAACAACACTGACTCGAAAAACTTGTGAAAATTTCGGTTCCATAGCATTCACTCTCAAAGTGTGGACGGGAATCGGCTCGCAAGCCAGGAAACGATGTGCTTGCGAACGATCCTTCGATGAGGCACATTGTGATACCGGCTTCCCTACGGGAACCTGACGTGAAGATTACATTTTTGTTATTTTTGAAACCGGGTTATTGATATGGTGCAAAATACGGTCATGCCATCCCTTAAAACAGGTTTCACATGAAGATTCTTGTCGTTGAAGATGAACCCAAGACTGGCGACTACCTGAAACAAGGCTTGGTCGAGGCCGGTTATGTTGTCGATCTGGTGCGCGATGGACTGGATGGCCTGCATCTCGCGCTGAACGATTCCTACGATTTGGCCGTGCTGGACGTCATGCTGCCAGGCGTGGACGGCTGGCGCATCCTGCAGGAAATTCGCAAGGCCGGACTGGACTTTCCTGTACTCTTTTTGACCGCGCGTGATCATGTCGATGATCGGGTCAAAGGACTGGAGCTCGGCGCAGATGATTATCTCGTTAAACCTTTCGCTTTTACTGAATTGCTGGCCAGGGTGCGCACACTTTTGCGACGTGGCAGCAAAAACAAGGAAGCGGACATCCTTCGCATCGCTGATCTGGAACTGGATTTGCTGCGCAGACGCGTCACTCGTTCCGGGAAACGCATCGACCTGACTGCCAAGGAATTCGCCTTACTGGAACTGCTGATGCGTCGCAAAGGCGAAGTGCTGCCCCGCTCGCTAATCGCTTCACAAGTATGGGACATGAATTTCGACAGCGACACCAACGTCATCGAAGTAGCCGTGCGACGCTTGCGTGCCAAAGTAGACGACGACTTCGAACCGAAACTGATCCGCACAGCGCGCGGCATGGGCTATGTTCTGGAGGTGCCGGAGTGAGGTTCAAGAAACGTCATTCGCTGACCTTTCGCCTGACCCTGTTGTTTGCTACGGCATCAACAGCCGTATTGTTGGCACTAGGTTATCTAATCGGCCACTCCGTCGAAAAGCATTTTGATGAGCTGGACATGGCACAACTCGTCGGGAAGCTGACATTCACACAAAACCTCCTCTCGAAAATGAACAATGGCGAGCATGTGCTTGCCTCACCGAAAAATCTTGACGACGCTCTCGCCGCTCATCACGAACCCACGGTTTCGATCTCCGTTTTTGATCTGAATCGCAACCGAATTTGGGGCACTGTAGATCACACCTTCCCGCCATCGCTCTTCGAAACCGCACGCGACGACAAGCCGGGCAAGATGATCGTATGGGAAAAAGACGGCATGACCTATCGGAGCGTTGCGGCGCGCGTGACGACATCCGCACCGGAGTGGCCGAGCATATTCGTCGTGGTCAGCATGGATACTTCCCACCACCAGCACTTCATGACGGGATTCACGTTGACGCTGTGGGGATTTGTCGCCTTCTCCGCCTTGCTCACGGGCTTGCTGGGCTGGGCATCCGCCAGACGCGGCCTTGCGCCGCTAAGAAAAATGAAGCAAAACGTCGCAGAAGTATCTGCGCATCGTCTTGATCAACACATTGCCGCTGACAGCTTCCCTTCCGAGCTGGCCGAGTTGAGCGAGACATTCAACGGCATGCTGGTGCGTCTTGAAAATTCGTTCAACCGGCTCTCCGATTTTTCATCGGACATCGCCCACGAATTACGCACACCGGTCAGCAACCTGATGATGCAAACGCAGGTGGCCTTAACCAAAGCCCGGACGGCGGACGAATACCGCGACATTCTCGTCTCGAATGCAGAAGATCTGGAACGCATGGCACGCATGATCGCCGACATGCTCTTTCTCGCGCAATCTGAAAACGGCCTTCTCGTCATCTCCCAAGAATCCGTATCGCTGGAAAAGGAATTCAGGGAACTCTTCGAATTTTACGAAGCACTGTCGGAAGAGAAATCCATCCAATTGCGCTTGACCGGCGCGGCAGACATTCCGGGCGACAGGCTCATGCTGCGCCGCGCCTTCAGCAATCTGCTTTCCAACGCCATACGCCACGCGCCACCCGGCGAAACTGTGCAGGTCACCATCACATGCCCGGATCAGAACACCGTTCAGGTTGAAGTCAGCAATCCGGGCAGCATTTCGGAAGAACACTTGCCGCGTCTGTTTGATCGTTTCTATCGCATCGATCCGTCACGCCACCGAGCAGGAGAGGGAACAGGCCTGGGACTGGCTATCACGAAATCGATTATTGAAGCTCACTCAGGAACGATAAAAATCGAGTCCCATAATGGTACTGTATATGTTGTCGTGTGTTTTCCAAAAACCCTCGTTTGACCCTTCAGCAAAATCTTTTTGCTTTGAAACTTTCTTGCGTGTGGACAGCCCCACCGTAGACATTTCTAGCAGATGATTGGACTGCCCCCTTCAGCCTTACCAATGATAAGTTAGGAATTTCGTTTGTTTCGTTGTTTGATTTTTTCTTTAATGAAAGCAGGTATCGAATAAGGCGGAGATCGATTTCGGTCTGTCTGATTGGTGACATATTTTCGTTTGTTATTTTGTTTGGTGCTCCGCACCGTTTTTTATGATGCGCTGCATCAGCAGATGCTTCGCCATCTCTCAGGATAGTCCGCCCAGTGATAACAGCCGATACGGTTACGTTTTTTGCGTGACCATCGTCGAGCCAAATTCATATTTTATTCGGCCGGGATATCCGTTCTTTCCCGAAACGCATACCGCATCGTTTAAGGCATGATGCTCCGGCAAGTTATTCTTACTATGGTATTCGTAACGCAGCAGTTCGTTTATATTGCGTCCTACCCTGCGCGGCCGACACCAGGATGGCATCAGGTCACGCATAGCGTCATAAAAAAGATCCCAGTCTCCCTGGTAGTCGAAGCAAATTTCAAGGTCGCCATGACTTGGCCGCACCATAACAAGCCACGAATGCAGCCTTATTCTCAGCTCGTCGGCTGAGTACCCGTAAGACGCCGGATCGAGAAGCGGTAGGACCGCAGCCTTCACGAATTCGCTGCATTCTGCATGCTCGTAGGGCACTTCCGCATAAAAGACCTCGCCCGACTCTGCGGCCAGCCCAATGCTGATCAGTCCAGTGTCAATAAAGTTGGTGAATTCGGTATCAAGAAACACTTTCAGCACCACGATTGCCTCCTATGCACGATGAGAGAAAGCGCATAATTCCGCTGGCTTCCTTTGTCGCCTTAAAGCCAATCATCATCTCCCTGAATTTCGGCAATTTTTCCGGAACTATGCAGATCGGCAACAGGCCACTTTGCATCAATATTCCGTTCGTCATGAGAAAAGCCGTAGGGTGGTCATACTCGAACAGGCAAAGATAGCAAACCACAGCCTTTTCAATCGGATTGGTGAGCTCATCAAAAATTACTTCTGCTCGCCAGAAAATGTTGGATATCTCCACATCAAATCTATTCGGCGTTTTGCCATACAGCTTGTCATACGTGCTCTTGTCCACAACAAACTTCCCTGATCTGACCAGATCGACCAAGATTTGAGTTGCCACCTCAATCTTGCGTACCTTCGAATGATCAGCCAGCCTATTTCTCTGAATCGCACCACCTTCGAGAAGGGTTTTGACTTCCAGATAGCTATACCGCAGGCCTTCCAGCAGACCAAGGCGCCACACAAATTCCGGCGAATTGCGCTGTAAATGGAAACAGGCCTGCTCGCTCGTACCCGCACGCGCTCTTGGCGGAATAACCTCTCGATTCCAGCTGAATCCGAGCGTTTCAAAGGCATTCCGAAGCCAGTCATAGGTTTCCAATTTATGGCGCAATGCAGATTCTTCAGCCACCCTGAAACCATCGTCGCACAGAATCAGTCGACGACAATGACGCGGATAAAGGCTGGAGTCATCATCGAGCGCCACCCACTGCACCGTCAGTCCGTTCAAATACGCCATGATCTCGCGGTAACGACTTGCCATGTGATCCTCACCACTTTTTAACTCATGGACTGGCGTGCAACCAATGATGCGATCTTGAATGTCCTTCGAAAACCATTCCCTGATCGCATCCAGCGACATTGTTTCTCGAAGCGTGCTCGTAATGACCACGCGCGCAGCTGTGAAACTTCTCAGGACATTTTCAAAACGTCGCAGATAGGGAAAATCAGGCAGGTGACGACCCTGGAATGGCCTTAGAACCCCATCGATATCCAGAAACAGCAAGCTCACGCCACGCTGCAATTTCATCATTTCATACTTGATCGCAATGGCTGTGCCCTTTGACGGGAAAGATTCACCTTCTCGCCAATCCCCGCAATGCGCTGCAGAGATTTCCACGCCAGCAGCAACGAGCCGCATGGCCAATTCCCGCGCATCGCCTGAAACCAGCACGCGGCCGTCTGATAACGCCGCATGGAGCAACTCGTCCTGCTCCAATGTGATTCTCGCTTCAAGACTCATATCTCTACCACCCTCAATGGATTGAATCCTTCAATCTTTTCATGCCCTGCGTATCCACGAGGATTCGACACCACCCGACAACGGCCAATGCGGTAATCTGCAAAAATGTGCGTATGCCCATGAATCCAGAGGTTGGCCTTGGCAACCATAACGTCAAGCTCGGATGCATAGGCGGCGTCGGAGGCCCCGAGCACCTGCTGGTTCAACAAACTGAGTGCTGACGGCGCATGGTGCGTTACCACGACGTTTTTCAGATTTGAATCGGAAGCCTTGATGGAATCGGCGCTGGACTGCAGTTCGTGCGTGATGTAGTCACGGCTTTCGTGATGCAAGGAAAGCGTCATGCGCGGTGTCAAGCACGTACCCTTGCGACGGTTAGGCTGCCCAATACTGGCATCATCCATGAAAGATGCCGCACGGCGACCGGCCACGAAGATGCGACTGTAATCGGTCATGATGTGATTTGCGTAGTCCATCATCTGCTCTTGCTGCTCTGAACCCAGAAGGCAGAAATCCGTCCAGAACACAGCGCCGATAAAACGCACTTGCTCCAAGGGATTTCCTGGCGTGTTGATCAAGACAGATTCATTCTCCAGCAGATGGACATGCGTACCCGCGACTTTCTCTCTGGCTTTGCGCCAGAGTTCAGCCATCTTTCGCTGGCCGTAGAACTCGTGGTTGCCCATAACGTAAATGACAGGGCGCTCAATCGTCAGTGCCCACTGAATCCCCTCCAGACCAACACCGATATCGCCGGCCAATACAGTGACATCAGCATCGATGGCGTTTACATCGATGCTTTTCGTCCACTTGCCGAACTCAAGATGGATGTCAGAAAGAAAATGAATCTTCATGCTTGCCCACTGCCATTTTGTTTGTTATAGTGCACTAGACACTATTAGACATGCAAATCAAGAGAAGGTCAAGTGGTGTCGGGAATTCCCCGTCTTGTCTGATTGGATGCGAATATGTCAACAAAACAAAATCTTCGCCAAGTGGCGCAACAACTGCTGCAGCTCACCGGACTGTCCGTGGCTGAGGTTGCCAGACGGAGCGAAGTTCATCGTCCGAACTTCCTCGCCTGGTTGGCTGGCAAAGAGCGGGTGTTGTCTGAAAAACGGCAGCTTAAGGTTTGCGAATGTCTGGGCTGGCGTTTTGGCCGACTTCGAAGAGACATGGTGCATTGCTGGGAAGTCAATGGCGACCTCTCGGCATGCCAGAAAATTTTGGCTGCGCACGAAGGCAAAAAGACGGACGTAACGCTAATGGTTTTTCAGGCGGAAGGGCGTGAAGCACAGAGAGTTCTCATTATTTTGGGCTTGTCATCCAATGAACCGACTTTGGTGATTTTGATCCGACGTCCCCTCGGTTACACAATACCGATGCCCATTACAGCCTTGCAACTTGGACGCGGCTTCGATCAAGGGGGGCATCGGATATCCACACAAGAATGGCGTGACTGCTGGCAGCGTGGCGCCAGATTACTTTCTCCTGAAGACTATCTTGCAACGTATGGCGGGGAAATGCTTGATATGGCGAAAAAAGAGTATCCGATGCTGAATCAGAGCCAGATTTTTGCAGATTTCCATGAAGAAGAATGCGCTGCCCTCCTTAACATGTCGGGCGAGAAGTTGGCATGGCTGGAGCTGTTCTCAAAAGCGATGGGATCCGGGATGTCTTTTGATGAGGTCATGCAACGAACCAGCAGCGCATTAAACATAACTGATGCAGAAGAAGCGGCCTAGCGCAAAGCGATGGGTCAACACATTTTCTGAGATTAACCATGTACGTCTTTCTTGACACAGAATTTACAAGCCTAGAAAAGCGTCAGCTAATCAGCATTGGCCTAGTGTCACTTTGTGGCGAGCACATCTTCTACAGGGAGGTGCAAGGATACAAATATCTTAATTGCAGTGATTTCGTCAAAAAGCATGTGCTTCCCCAACTCTCGCGCAAATGGGGAACGATGATTCCGCTGCCCGAAATTCGGCATTTGCTGCTTGACTGGTTTTCAAGACTGCATCTAGATAAAGGGGGAAATTTGACCGTGATAGTCGACAACGAATACGACGTCGAACAGCTTCGCGAGTTAATGGGTCAGCTTCCGAATTGGATTGAAGTGGAAAATATCGGCCATCGTCTGGACAGCAATGCCTTTGAAGGATTTCTTAATGAGAACAACTTGAAGCCGCATCACGCTTTAAACGATGCACGCGCGAATAGACACGCTTTTATGGTTGGCTTAAAAGCCGCTGAGAAAAGGTAATAAGCTAAAAACATTTGCCAACGTGAAATGCAGATTGCCAACACCCAACACACAGCTGGCCTATGAATCAGATGGATTTTCGGTTTAGCGTGATGGCGACGCAATTTATAAAGCGTTTGGACAGCGCGCGTGTGGCAAACTTGATTGCGTTCTTTTAATTCATAGTTATTTTTAGTTATTTTTGCATTTGAATGCATATTTTTATTTTGACATCAAAACGCCAAAAGCCGCCTTTTAAAAGCTCGCTCAAAAACTGGCTCATCTCTGAAATCAACATTTGCCAGATTCGGCGCACAGTGATTATTCAACGGTCAGTTGTAGTCAGATTTAGTTACTTGTAGTCAGTTGTAGTTTTTTGGGAAGGCAATTTTCTGAAGCTCTGTCGCCAGCATCCTATCTTGTTGGCCTCTCCTGGGTTTTTTCGCTGCTCCACCACTTTCGTGAACTAGGCAAACTTCTTTGGTATCGAGCGTTACAAAACCCGTTACTGCTGGTGAAAACGTAGTGTTACGAAAAGCGTTAGCGATAAGCAGTAACGGGGGGAGATACCAACACAACTATTTCGTTCACAACATAAAAAGAAAGCGAGCAACACCCGAAACAAGGCGCCAAAAAGATAGAGAATCGACGCCATAAAGGAGTACGACAACAAAAGCAACTCAGAGACAGGAGAACTTGCATGAGATCAGCATTCAATGAAACGACAGCAACAAGATCCCGAAAAACCGAGCGTGCATATGTCAGCAGATACCATGCACTCAAAAAGCGATTTGAAAAAGAACGTGGCATAGATAACTTCTCGTCAGATGAAGTTACCGCCCATCTGATTTTTTTGAAATCGGAACTGACCATGGCAAGTTGGCGTGTTTACAAGGCTGCTGTTTTGTATGTCCTGGAAACCGAGTACCCCGACAACGAACATGCGATCGATGCGCTTCGTAACGAAAGCTCTTCTGACCTGAAAAAAACATCCAATAAAACCAGTGGAAAAAAAGACAAGCGTGTTGACCTGAGCGCTTGGGCAGCCCTCTCTGCCGGCATTAACCGACGTATTGAGAACGGCCACAAACATGCAAAGGGACTTATGCACGTCCTTAAGGCCACGAGTCTTGTAGGCTTGAGGCCCAACGAGTGGTGCTTTTCATCAATTTCAAAACATCAAGGCAGTGGCAGACCCGTCCTGCGCGTACGCAACTCCAAGCACTCGAACGGACGAGCAAACGGCGAGTTCCGAGAAATGTTCATCGACCAGCTCAATGAAGAGGAAATGCAATCGATTGAAGGAGCCCTGAAATACTGTGCCTGCCAAAATCCTGACGAAGCCACGAAAATTCAAAAGGCGCTGAAAAACGAGTTTGAAGCAACCCGTAGTGAAAGCATTACAAGGACTAGACAGTCCCAAGCCAATCTGACGCTTTATTCCTTTCGCCACCAATTTATCGCGGATGCCAAAAAAACGTTTGAGAATCTCGTTCTAATTTCAGCCCTAAGTGGCCACAGCAGCACAAAAACAGCGTTCAAGCACTATGGCAAGCGCCGGAGCGGGCGCAGCCTGATCAAAGTAATACCGACGCCGGAAAGCGTTGAAGCTGTCCAAAAAGTCACTCTTGAAACCTATCGCCAGTTTCTCGCCAAACGCCGGGGAAACGAGTTCACAATCTGATATAGCCGTTCGAAGATATCCATTACGAAAAATTGCTGCGCTGCTGCGATAGTTTTTAAGAAAATCAACACAGCAACGGATCGAAGCCCGTTCAGGCAACGCGCGCCCACAATAATTTATTAAAAAATGCTCGGATTTGAGTGAACTCTTCGCGAACACATCAAAATAAAACTTTCATCTTCGATTTTACTAAACAGCGCATGTGCATTAATCTTCGAGCGACTTCAACACCCGGAGATATGCATGAAAACACCCTTCCAATTCACACATACTGAAGATGCGTTTGTCCTGACTTACTCCTGGAAATAACTCATGGACACGCTCACTTTGCAAGAAGCTGCCGCCTTTCTCAAAATTCATCCGGTCACGTTGCTGGAAAAAGCCCATGCTGGCGAAATTCCTGGCGCGAAGATGGGAAAACGTTGGGTCTTCGTAAAAGTTGACCTGATCGACTGTATCCGGTCACAATACAAACGGCGAGCGTTGCAAGGTGAGCACATGGAGGAAACCATATGTCACTTTACAAACGCAAAGACTCCCCAAATTGGTGGGTCAAAATCACGCCACTCAATGGACGACCGATACAGCAAAGCACTGGGACTGCCAACAGACGAAAAGCGCAGGAGTTCCATGACAAGCTGAAGGCTGCTCAGTGGGATAAGGAACGATTAGGCATAAAGCCTAAACGCTCCTGGCGTGAGGCGGTTGTTCGCTGGCTGGAAGAAACCTCGGAAAAGGCGACGCACAAGGAAGACGTCAAGAAGCTGACATGGCTTCATCGTTTTCTGGGTGAGTTGAACCTTGACCAGATTGATTTGGACATGATCGACAAGATTCGATCCGCCAAACTCAAGGAGGCGACCAAGGCCACGGCTAACCGCTACCTAGCGCTAGTTCGAGCCATTCTGATTCGGGCAAGAGACGAATGGGAATGGATTGATAAGGCGCCAAAAATACGGCTCTTTAAAGAAACGAATAACCGCGAAAGGTCCCTCACGCAGCAGGAGGCAAAAACCTTGCTCGACGAGTTGCCTGAGCATCAACGCGAGATGGTATTGTTTGCGCTCGCAACGGGGCTCCGGCAAGGCAATGTCGTGAAATTGGAATGGCCGCAGGTGAATATGGAATTACGTCATGCCTGGGTTCAGGCGACGCATTCTAAGAATCGTCACCCAATATCCGTTCCATTAAACGAGATGGCCATGGAGGTGCTCAAACGCCAAGAAGGAAATCACCCCACAAGGGTGTTTACCTACAAGGGAAAGCCGATTGTTTGGGCAAACACCAAGCACTGGCGGGCAGCCTTAAAACGTGCAGGCATCGAAAATTTCCGCTGGCACGATTTAAGGCACACATGGGCGACTTGGCAGCGACAGGCGGGCACGCCTACCCATGAGTTACAACGATTGGGAGGATGGCGCACAGGGGCTATGGTGGAGCGTTATGCGCATTTGGCACCGGATCACCTGGCTTTTGCTGCTTCGCGGTTGGACTCGATACTGAAAGGTTACGATTTGGCTACGCAAGCCTGAAACAAAAAGGGGCTGCATTGCTGCAACCCCTTGAATTTGTTGGCTCCCCGACCAGGGCTCGAACCTGGGACCTGCGGATTAACAGGCGAAAACTAGGCCTTCCTGCAAACTTCGACGTCATCCGGAACATCAATAAAATCAAGCATTTGAGTGAATTGTCGCGAACACACCCGAACACTTGCGAACCCGTACGCAGGGTTCATCGCTATCATTTGCGCTATCAAACGAGCCCTGCAAATTGGTTTCAGTTTACCCATAGATCGCATTGGAAACAACTATCAATCTGAAAGATTAAAGTACCTGTTCCCCCTCCGTGAAATAGTCCCGCAATGGGTTAGAGTCTGCTTGACGCTATCCGCGACTGGAGCTATTCATCATAGTGGGCCAATAAAGAAGCCCTCTTTACTTCCAGAATTTTTTCGACCTGAATATAGTCATCTCGCGAAAAAATTGGATGGGCGCCCCGCCCTCGCAAAACCTTTGGCCCTGCATCAACTAATGCTAAACGTTCGTGTCCCTTTGGCTCAAGGACTGTAAATAATTCACGTGAGTTCTTAAGGCAAAATTCGGCTTGTGTCATTGAGCCACTCTTAACTTCACCCTCGACGATTACCGATCCTGCGGAGAGGCCGATTTGGATTCTGTTTCTGAAAACAAATTGCTCTGGTTTTGCGTGTACGCCCACGGGATACTCTGAAACCCAAGCCCCACCCCGTTCAATAATCTCGTTAGCTAAATTCGCATTTGCCTTGGGATAAGCAGCGTCTAATCCATGGGCTAATACCGCGATAGTACTGCCAGAACTGTGGAGAGCGCCTCGATGAGCTGCTGCGTCAATACCAAGTGCTAGCCCACTTACGATGAGCCAACCGCGTGATGAAAAATGCGAAGCAAGACGTTCGGCAATAATTAGGCCATTTTTTGAGGCTTTTCGTGTGCCTACGATGGCTAGTCCAGGAACGTGATTGAGAACACCCAAATTTCCACGCAAATATATAGTAGGAGGAGGGTTCTCAATAGCCTTCAAAGCTTGGGGGTACTGATGATCAATAATTGACAAACCATGTATGCCAAGAGCAAGGGTTTCTTCTATACGTTTTGTCGCTTTCTCAATATGCTTGAGCTCAATTCTCTCGGATGTACTATAGGTATCTGCATACCAAGCGTAAATATCACTAATGGAAGCTTTATCATTTCTCCACTTCTGCAATACACTTGACACAAAATGTGGAGATGCTTTTAAACCCTCTCGCAAGGATGATGCGAAAGTAAGCAATTGAAAACTTGCAGAATTATGCATAAGTTTTCCCAATCGCTAACGGGATCACGCGGCGAGCGCCTTGATATTCGATCATATCAGCGCATACCGCAAGAGAATTCCCTGATGTGGCAATATCATCAAGGATAATGTATGTGCGATCCTGCTTAATTTTTTCCCCAATGGCCAAAGATCCCTTGTGGATACTTATGTTTCTATCTCCACCACTATGTAAAGAAACTATAGACGTTTTCCTTTGGATCAAATTTGTGACGGCTGCGATCCTGCTGTCCTTTCTCTGAAGAAATTGAGCGATCCTTAGTAATCCGGGTCCATATTTATTGGCTTTTGATGATGGAACAAGGCAAAGAATTGCTTTCTCATTTTTTTCTAAAACCGTGTCTAGCTCACGTAACACAAGCCTTGATTTTTTTGCGACCGCAATATCAAAATTTTTGTTTTCAGTACTTTTAAGATCCATTAAATGCCTACTCACTTCATCGACCATTGGGTTCTTCTGTTTTTGTCCATTTTGGTCGTGTATGTGGTACTTATGGTAATCCACTATCCAGAAAATATCGCATTTACCTAGCGACGTGTTTAGGCGAAGAATGTTCATTGGCTATCCAGAAGAATGCCCATATATATATGCCTACATGAGCAAGCGATAATGCCGCTTGTCCGCATCTGACGACTTAATAATCCGGTACTCCATGCCACTCGCCACGGCGATTTGCTGAGCGAACTCTTTTTTGGCTTGAACCACGGCATCCTCAATCTGGTTGTCAGCCTTCACCTCGACAATGACATACTTCAGAGTACCGTCTGGCTCCTCACGTTGGAAGATAAAGTCTGGGTAATAGTTGCGTACGCTATGTGAATCTGGGTCAATGTACTGAATGAAAAAGTCAGACTGACCGTGGGTCAGCATCCCTGTGAAGTAGACCTTTTTTACGCGCTGCTCACGCAGTAGATCCCAGAACAGCCAGTTTTCTGATCCGGAGTCGAAGCAGTAGGTATCAAGGTGGAAGCTCTTGGCGCGCTCCTCATCTTTTAATGCCGCATCTTCTCTTCGAACGATCTTGTCCTTGGCTGCCGTCACTTCGTAATAGCCGCTCGGCGGAATCTTAATAAGATCAACCTCATGCTCTTCTGTCTGCTGCGACTCGTCTAGGACATAGAGCTGGCGAAATAAGCGAGGGATAATCTCGTCGTACAGTAGCTCGTTGAACTCGTTTGTGATGGCTACCAATTCATCCGTACCTTCCTTGGTAGCATCCAGCAATTCCTCAATTTCCAGCGGACTGCGGTTGACGTAGCGTGACACCTCGGCCACTAACATCAGCCTCGAGAAAGTTCTTTTTTCACGGCGCGCAGTCAGGTCGAAGGTGCGACTGGCAGAACCACGTGCGGCATCGGCAGCAGTCAGCCCATCCTGTTGCGTTTCGATCATCCGGTACTTTTCAATAAGTACCCCCCAACTCTCCTTGTCGTTGCGATCAAGCCCCAGCGCCTGGCCAGGTGCGATTTGCTTCTCACGCATCTTGTATTGCTTGCGAACACGCACCAGCTTGATCTTGACCGGCGGCTCTACTACGCGCACCTGTACGCGCTCCTTATCTTTGGCGACATTTTGCAGTTCGTCAGCACTGATGCGGAAATTCTGTTGCAACTCGTTGTTCAGTGTCTTCAGGTTATCGTCTGAGAGAAAAACGTGGCCGGTGTGCTGTGCATGACCGATTGCGCGTAGGCAGCGCATCGTGGCTTGCAGCACGAACACTTTGGACTTAGGTTCGCGGAACAGCCCTACGCCGAATAGCGAGCGACAATTCCACCCCTCACGTCCTTTGTTCACTAGCAAAATAAACTGTTTTTCCGAACCCTCTGTATCCAGACGATTGAACTCGCGAATGTCATCGTTGGTCGTGAGCTTGTCGTCACCCACATTGACCAGGATTCGCGAAGTCGGGATGCCGTGCTTGATGAGTGCACGTTCGACTGCCGGCCTCAGTTCGCTGGTCAATTCATCGATGGTAGCAGCGAAAAATGCTAGCTTTGGCAACATGCCTTCGGGACGCAGATCGACTGATTCCTTTAAAAAGGCTTCGATAGCGATATCGACAAACTCATCGGTGCGCGTATTGGCATAGCCATGCAAGGTCACTTTTTTGAGGTAACCCTTGTCGATAGCCTCTTTTAACCCGTAAGCGTAAACCACCTCTGGCAACACCTCACGCCCCACGTAGGGCGTACCGGTGTAGTTGTAACAGGCCACGACTCGGGTACCTGATGCATTGAGGCTGGCAGCCAATGTATCGATGGTCGTACGCAAACTAGTATCAGTTGCATTAGCCCCCACACCCATATCCTTGGCCAAGGCTTTACCGAAAGCGTGATGCGCCTCGTCCACATAAATACCCAGTTGCTCTAGACGACGCAATTTCTCAAAACGCTGATTCGTGGTAAGGTCGCCTTCCTCTTCCGGTTGGTCGAAGTTGTAAAGATCAGCAGCATCCGCATATACCCCATTAGCAGAGAGCATCTCACCAGTTGCACCGAACAACTTATCGACAGAATTTTTCTCCTTGTGCTTGCGCTTAAGAATGATCTTCTGCGTATTAGAGACGATGATATTAAAACGCGAACGATCTAGCGTATCGAGCGAGGTGCCCGCCTCCTCCAAATAGTGGAAACGCAGGTGCGTCGTCAAAAAGCTGACGTACTCCGGCGGTACCACACGGGTAAGATCGAATGTTTCAATCTCCTTCAAAGATTGCAGCACCGTCTTGTCCGGAGCGAAGACCAGCGCATTATGACAATAGCGCGCATCTTTTTCGAACTTGTTGCCAACTAAAAACTCATAAAAAATACAGGTGGCCATGAGGATGGTTTTGCCTGTGCCCATCGTCAGCGCAAAGATGTAATTCGGGTAAGCCCGAGAACCCTTGCGCATGGCTGCGAATACAGCCTTGTACTGATCTTGGGTAATCTTGTCGAACAAACTCACCTGACCCGCATTGCCTGATACCACCCCGCCTTCGCTGCGGTCAGCGAATCGGCCTTGCTTCTCAAACCACTGTTGAAAGATTTCCTCGACCTTGGCGTTCCCCAAAAACTCCTTCAGGAAGATGTAGACTTCCAGCGCTTCGAACTGTGGCTGGCGCAAAAAGGCCTTGGGGTTCTTGTCCGGATTGTTAAAATCGATGAACCTCCGCGTCAGCTCCTTGTAGTGCGTGCGGATCGCGCCACGATTGGCCTGATAAAACTGCCACAAAAAATGGAAGAAAGCGAAGTCGAGCGAAGCGTCGGGGGTGGCTAGCTTACCACTGGCTTTAGCTGCAGAGCGCTTAGTTGCCATTGCTGATGCTCCCTTCCCACGACTCGGAGAGCAGATCGGTAATCTTCACACGGATGGTACCCGCATCTTCCGGAACCTTGTATGCACCTTTAACCAGCTCGTTTTTACCTGGAATATCCACCACCGCCGGTTGCAGCACTGCACCGTCATAATTCCAGTCAATTAGCACGGACTCGACAAGTTCTTTCCAGTCGTCGACAGACTCTTTTTGAAGCGAAAGCTTTTGCAGCAAGTTCATCGGGTAAAACCGCTCAATGAGCAGTTCGCCATCCTTGATAAGCACTTTGGCTTGTGAATCACGTTTGAACTCCAGATCGGACTTGTCACGCAAAATGTCTACGACTTCAACTTCAATTTTGAATGGAGTGACTTCCTTTTTAAGAGTCGCTTCCAGATCAGGCTCGTGCCCCATACAGACGAGGGTGATTTTCTCAACAGGGCGGTTCGGGTTCTCGTTCTGCTTACGCTCCCACGCTTTATAGTCAAAGCCTGCAATCAGTTCGCTCAAATCTGCCCGGGTTGCAATGCGATTGACGGGCATGATCTTGACCATACGCCCGTCTTTCTCGCCGTCGAATACGGTGCTGAACTCCAGTTTCTGCACTTCCAAGGCTTCGATGAGCAGCTCCTTGGCTTGGACGGGGTTGCGGAAGATGTCGTAGTGGTTGACGTTGTAAACCTCGAACCCGGTGTAGCGCTTTTCATCGTCGTCAATAGATTTTTGCCTCAGGCTTTCTGCTACGCCGTTCAGCCGTTTGGAAGTCGTCTGGATTGCTCCCAAATTGATGTCAGCGCCAACAAATCTGCGGCCGAGACGCATAGCCACAGCCTGAGTTGTTCCAGCCCCCATAAAGCAATCAAAAATCAAGTCGGCTGGATTTGAGGACGCGGAGATGATTCGCTCCACAAGCGTTTCTGGTTTCTGAGTCGGATATCCAGTGTTTTCAGTCTTATCAGCAGGTTGGAGCATGGAAAGTCGCCATACATCGTCTACCCGCCTCTCATTTGTCTCACGATACATGACGTTGCCGTCCTCATCTCGTGCATTGATAGCCTTGCCATCAACAAATTTCCGAACAAGTTGCTTGACCGGCTTGTCGCGTTCTTCAACCTGCTTATGGAATGTGTGTTTACTAACGGCCTTCGAAAACGCAAGTATCTTGTCAGATGCTCGTGGAAAACATTTTGAGTCCGGAGCCATCTTGTTGTAGTAGTGCCACGTAATTTCGTTCACAAAGTTCTCGGCACCGAAAAGCTCGTCTAACAGGCAACGAAGGTGGTGCCCCTTCTTAGAATCGCAATGAACGTAGATTGTTCCGGTATCGGCCAAAAGTTCCCGCATCAGTGCCAGACGTTCGTACATAAATTGCAAGTACTCGTCGTTTGTCCAGATGTCACCGTATTGCTTTTCTTCAAAGCTGGATGCGCTTGAAGTAGCTCTACTCCCACCAATTTCAATCTTCTTCTTGTAGTCAGCACGCGAATCAAACGGCGGGTCGATGTAGATAAGATCAACCTTGCCTCGAAACTCCTTGAGCAGATGACTCATCACCTGTAAGTTGTCCCCCCAGTAGATCTTGTTTCGCCACCCATCCACCTCTTCGCCATGCACCTCCTTCAACTGTGCCGGGTAGTATTGCGTAGATGTGAACGGACGCTTGCCACGCCAGTTCAACATCGGATAACCCTTGATCGGCTCGAACTCGTATTTTTCGACATTGGTAGTGCCGCTATCGGGTGTGCCCAATTGCAGGCTCTCCTGTGGATGGGTGGTAGTTTTCGTCATTTGTCAGCTTTCCTGAATTTCCAATTCTTGTTGTCGCAATAGGCACGCATGTCGCAGCTCGAACATAGTTTTGCTGGGCGCGCCGCTATCTGATAATCCTGCCGCTCAATGCGCTCCACGATGTCATCAAACCGCGCAATAGTTTTGCCAATGGCGCGGTCGTCTTTTGTGAAAGACACATAGGGGTTCCCACCGTCTTCGCCAGTGTAATACAGGTGCATCCTGCTGACCTTCTGACCGGTACGCTCCTCGACAAGGTGGGCATATACCTCCAGTTGGTGCTGATACTGCCGTAGCCGCTCCCGATCTTTCTCCATATCTGGCTTCTTTTCCGACTTGAAGTCGATAATCTCGACCGTGTCGCCTTCGCCTCTGATCAAGTCAACACTGCCTTTCAAAATGTACTGATCTTTAACCAGCGAAATCTCAACCTCAGCCTCCTTAAGTCGATCCCAATTGCCACTCTCGCGCTCGTAGTAACGCAAGATGTGCCCCAGCGCTGCCATTTGGGAGCTTGGAGCAAGATACACCCTCTCCTTCTTGGAGAGCATCGCATAGTTGGCCGAGAACCACGCCTTGATCGCATCCGAGTTAATCTTGCTTTCTTCACCCCGCAGGACGGTCTTGTGGATGTCCTCAATAGTCTGATGCACCAAAGTACCGAAGAGCATCGGACTTTCCCGTATAGGCGCGAAAGCCAGATCCTTGAAAAAGCGGTACTGCTCCGCACAGTTTTCAAACACCGTGATGTGTGATGTGAAAGAGTACTCACGCTTAAGGTTGATCTGCTTGACGGCCTCAAAAGTCAGCTCCGAGAGGTCGATGTCACGCCAACTAGGCAGCTCATAAAAAAGCCGCTCAAAGTGTCTGGAAGGCGACTTCCCCAAGCCTCGCCCTTGCCGCTCCTGGGCAGCCAACACCAACAAATTCTGCGCCCGTGAGAATGCTGTGTAAAACAACCGCCAAAAATCGAAGTTCTTGATTTGGTCGAGCGGTTCGAAACGCTCCTTAGATAGGTAACCACCATCTTCCAACAGTACATCCAGCTCACCGAACTGTCTACGTGGCACCGCTTCCAAGGAGCCGCAAACGACAATGGGAAATTCCAGCCCCTTGGACTGGTGGATGGTAAGGAAAGAGACGCAGCCTTTAGGCGCATACTCGGCATCATCCTCGTATTCGCCAATGCCGCCATCAACCAAGAAACGGAGAAACTGATTAAACAAATCGCGAATGTTCCTCTCCAAAAACTCCGGATTCAACACACTGATGAAATGCAGGTATTCGAACTTGGTAAGCAATTTGGAGAAGATGCCAAGATTGTGTGCCGCACGCCCCTTGTCCACGCCTTGTACTGCTTCCTCAGTCAGAAAACGAGAGAACAAGGGGAATTGAAGCAGTTGATAAAACAGACTGGAAAAGGAGTAGTCGGTGTTCTGCGCCAACACAATATGACGCTTTGCCAGCGGGCGCGCCCAATCCAGTAGCGGCTTGTTTTCAGGTTTGCGTAACTCGTCCGTGAAGGACTTGAAACACTGATTGTCGTAGTAATTCCAAATTGGCAGAGTTACCCCTTCGGCCCAGGCCCGCACTTTTGAAAATTGCGGAAAAAGGAAGATCAGCGCACCAATCATCAGGCGGATTTCCTCGCGCTCGAAGAACATGTTCGACCGTGGGGAGAAGACGGGTATCCTTTGTGTTTCCAAGAATCGCGCCAGCGCCACAACTCTATCGTTCCTGACTGAACGGAACAGAAAAGCTACCTGATTCCAGTCACTCAACTGCCCCGATTCCTTCAACCCATTCAAAAAGGCCAGCACTTCTGCGTGCCAGTTGGTGGTTTCGCCCTTTGCGTCACTTACTGCCAAGCGAACCGTTGCTGGCACACCAGGGAACTCTTCCTCACGCGGCACGATCTGCTTGGCAAAACGAAACTCACGCTTGCCATCACTCCATGTCTGCTCCCCCATCCATTTGTTATAGAACCGAATAATGTCTGGGTGCGATCGGTAGTTGACGGTCAACTTGACCTGCTTGCACTGCCCCTCAGGAAACAACGCAGGAAATTCCAGAATATTTCGGATAGTGGCTCCGCGAAAGCGGTACAAACCCTGATCGTCATCACCGACCACACAAAGATTACGACGCTCACCCGCGAGCAACAGAAGAATACGCTCCTGAATGGTGTTGGTGTCCTGGTATTCATCCACCATCAAGTAGGTCAGCTTTTCGCGGAGCTGCGCCAATACCTCTGGGTGATTTTCCAAAAGTTGCAACGCCTCATACTGAATACCTGAAAAGTCGAGCGAGTTGTTCTCGTGAAGCAGTTCTTGGTATTTAGCAAAGCAAGCCGCCAAAGCGCGGATTTCTACTTCGGGTGCTTGAGCAAGGGCGGCAGGGTCAAGCGCCTCCTCGCTGACCTTATTCAGCCACTTCAGCAGATTTTCCGACTGGGTCCAGCGACCTGACTGGTCATCCCCCATAACAAGCTGGGCATCTGTCACTGCGCGAAAGTCATTGATGCGCTGGTACAAAAAATACTGCTGATCGAATTGGTCAAATAGTGTAAAGCTGCGCTTGAGCCGCGTGTATTCGCGATAGTCCTCCAAGATCCGCAGGCAGATGGAGTGGAAGGTGCCAAGGTACATCTCGTTCAAATTGAACTGAATGCCTAACTCGGCCAGTCTGTTGGAAATACGTGTGGTCAGCTCACGTGCGGCCTTATCCGTGAAGGTCACCACAAGTAGTGACTCGGGAGCGACGCCCTTGTGAGTAATAAGGTAGACGATGCGCTCGACCAACGTAAAAGTCTTGCCGGAACCTGGCCCAGCGATAATCAACACCGGGCCTTCTGTAGCAACTATGGCTTCGAGCTGCTGAGGGGTGGCTGTGGTTTGAAGACCAACGACACTAGTCATTCACCCCCCTCGCCGGACTCTGCATCGACCGCTTTGCCGATGCGACTGGCGATCCACTGATCCAGCTCACCACGATGAAAACGCCAAGTGCCACCAAGTTTGAAAGCAGGAATCTGGTTGCTTGCTGCGAGACGGTAAACGGTTCGTTTACCCGCCTTCAAGTAAGCGGCAACCTCATCAATCGTGAGAATCTCGTCGGTTTGATCACTCATCTGACAATCTCCTTTTTCCCTGCCGCAGGGTTGGTTCACTGATGCATTTTGTCATAAAATGACAGGGTTATACAAACTTGGGCAAACATGGCACAGCAATAGATGCTGAAATGCCGCACTCAGGGGAATCTGTGGCATCCGACTACGAAGCAATTTGTGAAGAAAACCGGGAGTACTACGGCACAAAAGGCGCTCAAAAATCCGGAAAACTTGCTTCCGGGCTGTACGACGACCGCACGCACTTCATCTTCGAATTGCTGCAAAACGCCGAGGATGCCCTTGGTCGGCGCTACGACTGGCACGGGTCGCGCAAGGTTGTGTTCGCACTGAACTCGACCCGCTTGACTCTCTCCCATTACGGCATGCCTTTCGACGAGGCCGATGTCAGAAGCCTCTGTGACATCGCCGAAAGCACCAAGAACGAGTCATCGATTGGTCGCTTCGGCCTCGGTTTCAAGTCCGTCTACACCATCACCGATCTCCCGGAAATCCACTCTGGTGACGAGGACTTCGCCATTGAGAATTACGTCTTTCCAAAACGGTTGGAACGCTCCGCACGAGCGGCAGATGAGACTCAGATCATCCTCCCCCTGAAATCGGATGACACAAGCGCAATGCAGGACATCACTGCAGGATTCCGCCAACTAGGCGCGGGGGCGCTACTTTTCCTACGTCACATCGACGAAATAAGCTGGAGCGTCGAGGGCGGCGTCTCAGGGTTCTACCTGCGCAACAGCCCCGAAACGCTCGATCCCAATGTCCAGCGCATAACGCTAATAGGCAAAGAGGATGATCGGCCTGAAGTCGATCAGAACTGGCTGGTGTTCCACCGCGACGTGTTTTCTGCCAGTCAGCAGAAGGTCGGTCAGGTGGAAATCGCTTTTTCGTTGGTTGTCGTGAAGGACGATTCTGCTCGCTGGGCCGTGCAGCCACTAGCCAAGTCACCACTGGTGGTGTTCTTCCCAACCGTGGTTGAAAGCCACCTTGGCTTTCTCGTGCAGGGGCCGTACCGCACCACACCCAGCCGCGACAACATCCCGTCCAGCGACCCATGGAACCAGTATCTGGTCAAGGAAACATCCAGCCTCTTAGTAGAAGCGATGCGCTGGATGCGGGACAAGGCCATGCTAGATGTTTCGGCACTACGCTGTCTGCCGCTTGACCGCGAGAAGTTCCCACAAGATTCACGGTTCGCACCGATGTTCGATGCCGTCCTTCAAGCCTTTCAGGAGGAAGCGCTGCTTCCAACCTTCGACGGAAGGCATATCGCCGCCTATCAAGCCAAACTGGCACGCACTCAAGAGTTGCGCGAGCTATTCAACCCGCAACAGGTTGCGGCGCTGTTCGGTTCAGGAGCCGACGCTTGGTTATCTGGTGATATCACTCAAGACAAGGCGCCAGAGATTCGCCACTACCTGATGCGCGAACTCGACATCGACGAGATCACGCCGACAAAGCTGGTGCCTAACCTAACCAAGTCTTTTCTTGAGGCGCAATCAGATCAATGGATGTTACAGTTGTACGAATTTCTGAGTGGACAGGAGAAGGCTCTGCGTCGCCACCTCGACACTATTCCACTCATCCGCCTTGATGATGGCACACACGTCGTCGCCCGCGAGAACGGGAAACCCAAGGCTTTCCTACCAAGCTCCATTGCCACCAGTTTCCCTACGATGCGCCGGGCGGTGTGCGCGACACCTGAGGTGCGCCTGTTTTTAAGTTCGCTGGGCATAACCGAACCCGACCCGGTGGATGACGTGATCTGGAACCTCCTGCCAAAGTACCGGCAGGAAGAAGTGGATGTGGGTGACGATGTCTACGCAGCCGACATCGAACGCATTCGTACAGCCTTCAGCACCGACTCGACAGCCCAGAAGGAAAAACTCCGTTCAGCCCTGCGCGAGACCGACTTTGTGATGGTGGTCGACACCGGTGATGGCAAATCTTACGTTGCCAAGCCCGGAGATATCTACATCGCCACCGACCGCCTGCAGCAACTCTTCGCTGGCGTGCCAGACATCTTGATCGTCGACAACGAATACGACTGCCTGCGCGGTGAAGATATCCGTGACCTGCTTGTTTCTTGTGGTGCAAGCCGCTATCTCATTCCGCAAGCAACAACCTCAGGGTTGAAGTATTCCGAGAAGGAGCAGATTCGCAAAGAAGCAGGTCTAGAGCGTGCAAGTTGGGAAAACCCCCCAGAAGACTTCACTCTTCGCGGCCTGACACAGTTTCTGGAGTTTTTGCCTACGCTAAAACCAAAGGAGGCGACAGACAGAGCGAAGGTGCTATGGGAGGCGTTAGCTGACCTTGAAGCGCGAGGCACTGCCGCCTTCTACGGATCCTACAAATGGGGCTATTTTCACGAAACAAAGACCGCCCGATTCGACGCCACATTCATCCGAACGCTCAATCAGGTCGCGTGGGTTCCGAACGACGATGGCGAACTGGTTCCTCCGAGCCTCGTGGTATTCGACACCCTTGGCTGGAAGCCCAACCCCTTCCTGCTGAACAAAATCTCCTTCAAGCCGCCAATCATCGATCAACTCGCCAAGGAGGTAGGCATCGATCCGGCGATTCTTGACCTACTGCGAAGAGACCCCGCTATCGTTGCCGAGCTGACGTCCAGACTGAGCACCAATTCAACACAGGAACCAGAGCCATCGAAAGATGTCGCCCCTGAAACTGAGCCGCCATCCGAAGGCGACGTGTACGATGATGCGAAAGACCTGTATGGCGATGACATGCCGGATATCCAGCCCGGCACACCCGATCCTGATGACGACAATGGCCTGAGCAAGAGCGCAGGACGTAGTAGCAGCCACGGTCGCACTGGCAATGGCACACCACATAGCAGTGGCCAGGGCAGTGGTAGCTCGGGTGGCCAGGGCGCACCTGGCGGCAAAGTGAGTGGAAATGGCGGACAACATGGAAAGAGGACTCCCGGCCAAACCGGGGCGCGCCCCTTCATCTCCTACGTCGGCACGCATCCTAATGACGATGGCCCAGACCCTGATGGGCTCGATCAAACTGCGCGGATGCAGATTGAAGAGCGCGCTATCGACCTGATTATTAGCCTTGAGCCGACGTTGTGCCGAACGCCGGAAGGCAACCCCGGTTTTGATTTATACGAGACCGACAAGAGTGGCAAGAAGATTCGATGGGTAGAAGTGAAGTCGATGACAGGCACCTTGGAGGATCGCCCCGTGGGTCTATCACATACACAATTCAACTACGCTCGCGAAAAAGGTGATGCGTATTGGCTGTACGTTGTCGAACGCGCGACGGATCCCGCACAAGCCCGCGTGCTAAGAATTCAGAATCCCGTTGGACTGTCTCGAACGTTCACATTTGACCGTGGCTGGCGCCAAATTGCCAAAACTGCTCTACCATGCTCAGCAACATTGCAGTCGAATCATCGAAGCGACGACATAACATAAAAAAATTATGACAACCAAAGTTGTGAACAACATCCTAATATGGGATCCGGCGGATGCTGAAGCCTACGAAATATTGACCAAATATTCGGCGCCGCCCTGTCCCACAATAGCAATTTCTCACTTGGAAGCCCGCCTTGCGGATTTAATCGCAAACACATCACTCGATCCGGTTGGTGACCAATTCATTGCGAGCGTGGATATCGAAGCTATTCAGAGCCTTCTTCAGGATATTAAGTTAATAGCAAAGGCATGACCACTGAACAGAAAAGTGGCGCCAATATTTTCACTGGCGCCATCTTGCTAACATGTTGAATTAACTGCCCTTGATATTAATCTGTTTTTTCCACGGAAGGCAGAATTAAAATTGTGTGAACCAACCCGACTTCTACTCCCTGAAAACCGCTTGGAATCGAGTTGGGTTCAGCGAACGCCTGAACCATGTTAAGTAGCACTTCATGCGCTTCCTCAGTAGTGGGCACTCGTCCCCTATTTACGTACCCCAATAATGCCGCTGTATTAACAGGCGTCAATTGCACCAGTAAAGTAAGTCCAAGATGTGCGCCGGCATCAAACGGCAAAAGAGTGACAACATATTTCCCCCTGGATTTGGCTATCTCTCGAAAAAACTTCTCTTGTTTTTTGGCCCCCATAGGCATGACAATTCGCAGTTGCGTTTCACGCGATTGAATCACCATAATCAAATAACCGGCACCTGATGGGCAAAGGTATGCCTTCTCTTCAACGAATACTTCATTGACGCATGAAAATGCTTGCCAAATCGAGTGTGGGACTTTTGCTGTTACGCTCCAGTATTTACGGAGCTGACTCGGCACTTTACCCTTACAGACAGCGCCATTTGGAATCTGTCCTGGGGCCATAAGTTCTCCGTATGTAGCTGTTGACACTGGTGAGTTCTTTAGCATGTATCGATTGAAATCAAGACCATGTTTTTCAATCTCTGAAGCAAGTCTCTTCAGGGCATAATCTTTATTCCACGCAGATGATGGAATGGTCTTGGTCTTGGTCTTGGTGTTTGTGTCTAATGTCGGGTATTGCGTTGGCATATTGCCTCCTAATCAAGTTGGGGAAATCCGGCTGTTTGTTACCGGTGATCAGAAATGCAAAATTGCTGCCCACTACAACCTCCTAAATAATTTACAATCGGCAGCAGCTGCGCGTCTGAATTACAATCCTCTGATCGTCCCTCATAAGCTATCTCCGCTTTAATTCATAAAAAATGTGGGCGTCATTCGACAACTGAAAATAAACAACGCGCGAATGCACAGTTCGCACATTCGCGCCACAACCTATGTCACCCGAAAACTTTTTCGACTATCACTTCCATCTCACATCTATAAACTGGAAATGATTGCTCTGCATCTGGGTTGGCCTTGATTTTTTGAACAGCATTCGTTCCCTCAAGGCCGCAATTTGTAAAAGCGTCACCATGTATTTTGTCAAAGGATTCATCTGTACCTAACTTTTCGAACATATCTTCTGACAGATTGAAATACGGGTTCGAAGACCAGTGGATTTCATTGACATAACGGCGTCCTTCGACTGTGACAATTGTGCCGACATTTTCATATTCGCCAATGTCGACAGTTCCTACGACTTCTGCCAGGATGTAATCTTCTCTCTCCGCATAAACAACAAATTCAATATTCACGATTTCATTCCTTAATCTAGTGTGTCGCCGCACTTGCCGACTGAGATGGTTAATGATGGCCGTGTTGAGACAGGGCCCTATATGGACTCTGAGAGCGCGACTCCACGAATAATGTTTCTCACACGCGATCATGCAGAGCGCGTTGCCCCACGGCGAGTGGGTCACAGCTCTGCTGGTCCAAATTGTTAAAGAACGCCCTCCACGGCTCGCGTTATGCGAACAGTGCCATTCATCTGCGATGTGGCAGACGGACGAAGAGCAACCCCCACCCAGGTGGGATACAACGATCAAGTTAGTATTTTTGTGACAGCCCCTGTATTGCAGGACCGTTCTGATGTGAGCCGCAGCCATTAAGACCGGACTTGGTGACGCCTCATTTCAAAGGTACTGGAAGTGTGACATCTGCGGATTGCTGTTGAATTACCAGCAATTTGAAATTATAGCGCAGTTCACCGATTTTAGCAAGAGTATATTCGATGCTACGCCGCGTTTACAACGACAATCACGATTTATTTGCTATTGTATTTGTTCCGACATCTATCGCCCGTTCATTAAAAAATGATCGCGGGCATTGCCCGCGATCCATGAACATTACTATTTTCTTCCTAACGAACTTTCACTTCATCATCAGAATCACTGGCGACCATCTGAACCAGCAAGGACGTATCAGGAACGACTGCTCCTGCAAGCCAGCCGGCGAACCCTTGTACGAGCAGCGGCTGGTCCGATACTCCTTCCAATAATTCCGCGTTGACTTCTTCGATGGCGTCCTCAAGTCCATCCTCAGTAAATAAATCATCAAACCGAATGACGCCGGCAGAGCAAAGTACGGATATTACCGGCTCGCCAAGATAACGCGAAAAGGCCTCGTATGTTTCACGTCTGCACCGACTCACATCGCTCACTCCGGCATACAGATGATAGAAATAATTTAGCGGTATCCCCAAAATCTGAGCCACTTCCAACGGCGAATGACCGTTATTTTTGGCTTGCAGCGCCACCCGGAACAACAAGGATTCACCAAATCTTTTGGCCAACGCCATGAGCGGCGTCCATTTTTCTGAAACTGTCTTTGGTTCATTCATGCAGCCCTCCATTGGCGAAGAATTCAGCGGTATGCCATGCGGTGTGTTTGGCCTCATCCTCCTCGATAAAAGACGCTGCATCCATCATGCCCCTAAAAATCCCTGGCAACTCGCGTTGCGGGAAAAGTTCCTGTTGTGTCGCTTCTTCATACAGTGCAACGAGCAGCGTCTTCACTGAATCCGGCGCATCCCATGCCTCTGCCGGCATCAAAGCCCCAAGCATCGGGTCGGTTGCGATGCGTTCCAACCCCTCTGCGAGATAACAGGGTGACTGTCCTATGGCTTCGGGCATCAGAAAATCCTCCACTTTTATACACCCTGCCGCGAGCATGACAGCCACGGGTGGGATGCCGAGATACCGGCCGCAGGCACGTGCAAAGTGAGAAGAAATATTCTCCAGTGACCGAAATCCAGTTGTGAGCTGGTGAATATAGGGGTAGGTCACGCCAAGCTGCTGTGCCATCTCCTTCTTCATATCGCCGTTCAGTGCTGCTCGGCGATTCAACCACGCTATTAACCTCGGCTGACATTGCTTGCCGCTGTGCTTACTGCCTTGCTTCCTGCCGCGTTGCTGGTTCTTCTTCAAAATTTTAGTCATAAGTGTCCTTGAAACAAAAGTTGTCTTGAGGATGTCCTCAATTACGTATAGCAACCAGCAGTTTCAATTTCTGTGAGCGTAGCGGATCAAGGTCGCCCTGTTTTGCGCGATCGTGATCGCGCTAAAAAACTTGGAATCTTTATTTGTTTGCGCGCTACGCGCGTTCGCTATACGTCTAAAACCCGCGTGGTTAATGGGTTTGCTTGTTTGCGCTGAAAACAATTCCCTCAGGAGGTAGAGATGTATGACCCGATAGTCTTCGACCGCAAGGCGGTCTTCATGCAGCGTATTGCTGACTTTGTCCGGGCTGGGTATACCCAATGGACCGCCGGCAAGGTACGCCCGGACAGGGCTCGCGCGCTGGTCAAGAAGTTCGTGCGCCTGTACGGCATCGACAAGACCCGGCACCAGCGGGCATACGCGAAGGCGAAAAGCGAGGCATGTGCTGTGCTGCTCATGTATGCGCCGTATGTCGGCAATGATGGGAAACATGCGGCTAAGGAAGCGCCGTCTACGGCACATGATGGACGTAATACGGTAGGAGACGAACCGCATACGGAACGCGAGGCGTCGCATATTCAGGTGTTCTGGATATTGCTGGTTACTGATGGGGAGCACCCTGCCCGACAGCTTGAGCGTCTTGCGGATGCAGCTACACAGGAAGGGCGCCTAACGTTAACCGGGTACGAACTGGTTCAACTTCCCCGTTCAGGTCAGACCAAACCGGCATGGACCTGGCGGATGCAGGATGACACCTATCAGGGTTGGCGGCTGCGGTTGATCGCCGCTGCGCGGCGACATTCGGCGCTGCTGGAGTCTGAATTGCGCGCCTTGGCCGGCACGCCGGGGTTTGCCGGCTCGCGGGTTCAACTCAAAAAGCTAGGTCAGCTGGCCAGCGGCGAGCACAAGCGACGCTCCCCTTCATCCCCGCCAATTGTCATTCCAAAATTTCGGTACCTGCAGCGATTGCCGGATGGCGGAATGTCACTATCTGTTTGGTTGCGTCGCTATACAAAGTAGCCTCGTGTGCTGCCAAAACAGAGGTGATAGCCGAATTCACAGAACCGTGTTTGGAGGCTGCCACCTCCACTTCACACAAGACTGGGTCGGAAGACCCGTGGTTCCATCGCCAATGGAGCCAGACTGCGATAGCCGCATGCATCTAATCGTGCTGGTGCGGCTGTAACGAGGCGCTGGGGGCTGCAATGCCTCCTTCGACCTCAATCAACAGGCCAATATTGGGCGACCGGGAAACGGTAGCCGGCAGGAAATGGCCGGCACACCTGGTATGGAGAAGCGGGTAATCAATCCCGCCCGTGGGCGGCTCGCGAGAGTCGAACGCGTGATGGACCGGAGGCTGATGAGGTGGGCACGAATCGACGTGCCGCAATGGGGTAACCCCACAGGGATGCAAGGGAGAACTGGCGCATCCGCTCGGGCATTGCGCAAGCAATGACCAGCTCTGTATAGCTTAACCGGGTAAGGCATCTCTCGAAGATGCTTCCAGCGCATGATGCCGTGACCGAAGGATGACCTTCGGCAGGCTGGTGGTGATGAAAGTTGCAGGCAGTAAGTGAACCGTTTTGGAATCTTGGGTCACTGAAAACCTACAGGGTGAGAGGGAAAACCTCAGGATACCCTGCAACTGGAGCCACGCGGCTAAATGCTTGCTCCATAAACTAACCGAGGAATCTCCGACTGCCGTCGCTGTGGCAAGCGACTTAAGGCAAGGGAGAGGGAGACCTCCTGATGTACTGATGACCAACCTGCAGACCAGCCGGATGTGGGAAGCGAGGGAAAGGGAGGAGCAGTCAAAGTAGTCTTGCGCCGTGGCTGGCGTGTGAAGTGAATTATTGTCCGGATCGCGCTGGTTGCGCGATCTGATGCGGGGGTGGCACCTCGTTTGACAGGCAGCAGAGCAAGGCTGGCAGGCCAAGCTTTGTGTTTATTTAGGCGCCCCCGGGAAACCGGGGGCTTTTCCCATCAACCCGATTCTAACTTCTCAGGACTTTAGTCACCCTAGCTAGCATTCTTGTAATCGTGCTTTTGCAGCTCTTTCAAGAATATTTTCCTGATATGTTATTTTCATCCGATCAATGAGGGGACCAACAATCGGATTCGAAGCATACCCTCCCACACGATCGTCGATCATTCTATTCACGACTTGAATAGCGATCTCTATGCTTGATGGATCATGAGGATTGAAGTTTACTGTTCCAAGTTCACCATCCAGCTTTGTCAGCACGCGCTTTGCCTCTTCAAGCTCTCGCTGCAACTTATCTAGTCCTGTGATTTTTATCATATGAGTATAGTTTTTGATGACACATGAGACTGAAGAACTGGAGCAGCGAGATATTGCTGCCCCAAGTTTGGTTCAAGGTTTTTTCTTTGATTGCGAAACCAGCGATCCAGCCAAGGCTTTGGTTGTTGAGCTCGCCTTAGGACTCTGTAACGCACCAGATGCTTTGGTTTCCATCGACTTACTTGTTACCTTCGATGTACCAGACTGTGCCAATGCACTACCAGCCAAACTGCGCTGAAGTTGGGATGCGCTCGAACTTCCTAATACGCGGCCTGCAGTAGAAGACACTTTTTTGCCAGTAGATTTATTTGCCATTGCTTTCCCCTTCCTAGAAGAATTGCAACAAGATTAATAAAAAACAAGTAAAAAAACTATATATAGAGAGTTAGCCACTTTTTAAACTATATATGGCACTGTATATATACACATGTATTTTAACACAAAAAATTTGCATGTTATCCAAACAATCCTTAAATTGCTGAATTAGTATGCAAAATATCCCTAGAAACATCTTCTGCAATTGAATCTCAGCAACATCCAAGGAGGCAATTGCCAAACATGCGGATTGCCTACGATCGCATACATATAAACAGGCGCGCTATACGGACAGACGAATGTCCGTCTACTGCCCCAAGGAGCTTTATATGCAAATGCGAATCAGAAAAAACACCGTCAGCCTCATCCGTACCGTCTACGACCCAAGCATCAAGCGGGGACGCAGCGTGCTGCTGGGTACCGTACCGCTCAATGCCACGACTGTACCCGATGAACTTTACGCAAAATTAACCAATGAGGAGCAAGCCTATCTCGATGGCTGGCTACGCGCTAACCAGAAACACCTGTTTCGTGAAGCCAGCCAGCGCTTTGCCAAAGAAATGCCCGAGATGCTTGAAAAAGTCGCCTCGTGGTACCGCGTCCAGCGCAAGACGCCGGAACTTGCTGCCTTGGCCAACTCATCCCGAGAGGCATGGACTGAGGTGCTGGCTGCGATGGTCGATGCAGGAGTCGGTCGTACCCGAAATCGATCACCCAAGAAGAAACCCGCTTAGGCGGGTTTCGGTTGAATGATTCAATTTTCCTCGCTGCCAATTTCCTTTAATATGGAAAAGTAGCCCTCCATGAAGTGTGGCAGCGGCAGCGACTCTTTGGACTCCTCGAAAGTCAGCAAAACCTCTTCTGGCATATTGGTGAATTGCGCAACACTCCATGACCGCGTGAGTGCTTGCAACTCATTTTTTGCTTCGACAAAAAATCGGTGCTGTCCTGTTTTAGCGTCACTTACCAAGAACATGCGGTTTCCTTTTGTTAATTTAGCGTGCATGACACCCCCTTGCCAACGTTTTCAATCACATCCTCGCCCTGCGGCAAAATCACGATGAGATTAACGTCTTGCACCTCTTCTTCAGGGAAAGTACTTGGCACAACACCGACTCCACGCATTAGCTTGGTGGTTTGCACCAAGTCGTACATAGTGTCTTGCTTGTTCAAATTTTTGCTGCTACGACAAAGGCCAAGCAGCGGCAACAGGTGCGTCGGGTCCACCGAAAACCGCCTGATGAAACAGTCTTTCCTATTGTCCTTAGCCAGCATTAGCATCACCCCTGAGTAAGCTGCCTCACCCAGAAACTGAATTATTCGTTTTCCTTTGAGCGGAACCAGGAAACGAACCTGGCTTTGCCCAATTTGAACGGTAAAAGTCGCGTAAGCTGCTCCAAGCGAAGAAGCGAAACCACTGAGTCGAAAACCGACATCAACCCCGTCATGTTTCAGTGCGGCTGTGTATTTATCCCAAACCTTAAGCGGGATGTCTCCGCAAAGATACCAGTTGTCTTTTAGGTCCTCCGGAATATCTGTACGGCCTTGAGTGACATGTCGAACTTCATCAGGAGACATGAGTCGGCCAACGACCGGAATGTCTAATAATTTTTCAGATTGCATATGCTTTGTCCTCGTAACGGCCCTATAAAGAAGAGCCTCACCACGTATAGCAACCTCCTTGGTAGAAAGCGTGCGAAGCACGCCTATGTTTGACTGAGCGAGGACTAAGGCATTCCTCGATCATTTTGATCGAGGAATGCCTTCATGTGCCGGGGTTGCTCTCGGTAGACTCTGAATCCGGATCGGGCGCTGACTCTCTGAAAAACGCGATTCTTCTGTAATGTACCGGGTGTACCAAGTCAATCGCGGAAACTTTCGCATGAAGAAAAAGGAAGATATATAAGAGCCGGGAAACTGCACAATTGTTTTGTGCAATTTACCCGGCTCACACGGCACACTTAGATTTTATGAATAACCGATGGAAGCGTCACATTACAAACCCGTGTTGGCGTACCGCCTAGACGCGGTCGGCTTTCATCTATACCTTTAACGTGTTCACGCAGTCGCTTCCAGAATTGAACGGAACTTACTTCCCGCATGGCGTTAGCGCTGCACCATTGCCGGTAGTGCTCGAAAACCGCATCCTTCCGCGTTGTACAAGGCACTTGGATAGCGATGCCGCAATCCTCGGCCCATGCCACAACTGAGTTGGTGTCGGCCTTGGCTTCGTGCAACACAGCAGCCATTGCTGCAGGGATGACTGGGTCGAACCCACCGCGGGATTGCAATCGCACCAAACCTTCCAATGCCCAGCTCAATACCCCTGACAGCTCGGTTTCAATGATTGTCTTTGCCAGCAAAGGGTCTCGTCCGCGTTCCGGTATCGTGACAGAGAAAGGCACGATATCCCAGCGCCGCCAGAAGCCGGTGCTGTGGTCAGTAATGGCCGGCAAATGGTTGCCAAGCACCAGCCATTTTCCTCTGACGTGAATGCTTATCGGGTCACGATATTTGCGGTCAACCGCGATGCGCTCGCCGGCTATCATCGATTTCAAGCGCTGCTCGTCAATCGGCTTGCGAGGCACCTCGTCGACGTAGACCAGACTTGCCCCAACCAGCACAGAAAGATGAAAGCCAGCCAACTGGTCCAACGCAATGGCCGCAATCCGTCCGTGCAGTGCCTGGACAATATTCGCGAGCACACCCTTGCCATTAGCCCCATCCCCAAGCCAGAATTGCGCCATTTGATAACGAGAATCTGCAAGCAGTGTATATCCTATGTACTCCTGCACGCGATTTCGCACTGCCTCATCCGGCAATACCTGTTCAAGAAATCTCATAAACCGTTCCGGTGGCGGTTTCTCTGGAGCGTAACTGCATTCAAGGACGTGCGTTAGTCCAAGCGACTTATCATGTGGTCGCAAAACCAGGCTACCTCCGTCGAAATGGACATAACCATTTTGGGTTGGGATGACCACTTCTTTCGTCAGCATCGGCAGCAATGGGGCGAATAACCGCGTGGCACGATACGCTTTTGCCGCATTCTCTGCACTCGCCCAATTGACGTCTTGGCTAAGAATCCAGTTATAGGCGTCACGCTCCACGTCCTCTTCGTCGACCGGCGCCCAATGGGTGCCGATCCAACGATACAGGAGCGATTTGTCGGATGCGATATCGCCAGCCATGACCATATGACTGGCATAAAGATGGGGTTTGAATGTTGGTCTCGTGGGCTTAGCCATGAGTTGCCTCAGAAAGTTTGGCGAGCCAAACTTTTATATCTTCTTCGCGCCAGCGCAAAAGTCTTGTGCCCGGAATGAGTACACGAGGAGGCACAGCACGTGGGTTCCGGCGCAAATCTTTCTTGATTGTTTCAGGGCATCGCCCAAGTAACGCGGCAACCTCATTGATTGTCAGCAAATGCTGCATGTTTTGAGACCCCTGCCGGTTGAATCTTGGCAGAAGCACGAAACCGGCTCTTCCGTGTACCGCCAGCTGGTGGATCGTTTTTCCACCAACCGGCATGTATAGCCACCCTATTTATATATATGAAGGTGCTATCACTTTTCAGGCGAAATATAAATAAGCGGTTCCTATACAGAGGAAGTCACTAAGTTATCAAGAAAAAGATGCCCCGAACAAAATGATCGGGGCGAATCTTTTCCTAAATTGGTGACCACGGATGAGCATGCCTTAAAACACGGCAAGCCATTTTCTTAGATTATTGATTCAGGAAATCCATCATGACAAAAACCGTATTCACAACTGACGCCAACATTAAATTTTTGCCATTTCCAGATGTGCGTTCAACTGAAATGTCGTTAACCAATGTTTCAGAAAACTGGCCCACATTTGACAAACTTCTCCGAGAATTATCCGGCATTAGGGTTAATCCTAATTTGCCAGTGGGTGTGGTCGGATATAAAAGTTTGCTTGGAGGATGTGACGAGTTGCATGCAAGTGGGAAGGCGCTTGTGCTGTTGTTGCCAGATGAATTGACTCCATATCTCGAAGCCTTAGCTGTTCAAAAGCCTCATATATGTAATATCCACAGCATAGATTTGTTGCAGAGCGAGACAGTGTGCGAGTGGTCCATAAATCTGATTGGCGGCAAATTTGGGAAGCTTCAGGTTCCGGAATCTGCTATGTGCAAAGCGATGAATTCTGGATGCGGTTTTCAAGGAAAAACCGACTCTTTTGTGCATATGGTGTTCATTGCCGGAAATCAGATTGTGTCTGCTGGCTTCTGGATGGATGCAGTTGATGTTATGAGTATGCAAGCGGCGACAGCCTCCAGCGGAATCAACTACCGCCCTTACCGAATTTGGGACGATACGGAACTCACTTACGCTGCCATTCGTGCGAAGAATGCGGGGTCTCCTACACCATGGAAAACTGGTGTTTGGGATGATTCGACTCATAACCGAATCTACTATGCAGACACATTCTGTCTAGATGAGAGTAATTGAGGCAGGCTAATTTGTTAGCGCCATGCTGAACTGCAAGGCGACGATTGCCTGATTAAAACAATGCCACTGCCCTGCAATCTGATCGTGATCGCAGGGCAAGCACGGGAATAAAACCATTCCCTATAGAAGATACGCAAGACAATGAAAGGAATCAAAATGAATACCGAACCATGCAAAATGCTACTCAAAAACGATGTGGCCGCTCGCCTTGGGGTGACCGAACGTTATCTCGAAAAACTCGTCAAAGACGGTCAATTCCCACCGAGTTTCCGCCTGGGTAAACGTGCCGTTTGGGCAGAACAAGCTGTCGACAACTGGCTGTCAGAGTTAATGGCTGCGCAGCTGAACTGGCGCATGCCAAGACGCAAGCGTGTGCAATAAGCTGATAGCGTCCAATGCCAAAGGCCCACCAGAAAAATTTACTCGGTGGGTCTTTTTTTTGATGCTTGCGAGATGGCCTGATAACGCCAGACGCAAAAAAACGCCGGCAGATCACTGCCGGCTTCCAGGCCTTGGCCGCTTAAGCCAGGCGCCGCCTGTTGCTCAAAGAAATGACATTGGCCCCTGTCGCGTCTTGAGGCGGCGCATCGACTGACTTCTGAAGTCGCCTGGCTCGACGCTCATTCATCGTCTGAGCCGCCGTGCCAGATTGGGCGGGAGGCAATGGCATTTGTGGCGCAAGCGCTTCGGTGCGGTCCATCGCTTCGAGCAAATCGCCATGAACCAGGTTGACGTAATACTCGGACGTCGCGAGCGTCGTATGCCCGAGAATGCTTTTGAGCTGATGCGCTCCCATACCCCGCCGCACATAGTCAGTGGCCGCCACGTGCCGCAAATCCTTGAACTGGAGCGTCGGCAATCCCGCCTTCTTGCGCACCCCGTCCCAAGCGCAATCAGCCGCATTATAGGTCATCGGAAAGACCCTTCCGGATTCGTCTCGTGGCAGCCCCTTCAAAATCTCGACGGCTCGTCTGGAAAAAGCCACCTGCTGTGTTCCCGTCTTGCTCGGCACCACGGCGATACGCCCCTCCAGGTCGACCTTGTCCCAGGTCATCTGGAGCAAGCTGCCGATGCGCAGAGTTGTTTCAAAGGCGAGCTGCACCATGGGCCAGTAATAGGGGCTATCACACTCCTCCAGTGCCTTCCACAAAGCGTCGCGCTGTTCGGTCGTCAAAAAGACGAACCGGCGCTCAGACTTGCCAAGCTTGATGCCAAGGCAGGGGTTCTTGAAGCCGAGCCAATTCCATTCCGCTGCAGCCATGTTGAACATATGCTTGAGCAAGGCGACCTCCTTCTGGATGGTGCTAGGCGATAAGCCCTCGCCTTCCATCGCGGCCATCATGCGTCGAATATCCGCAGTCGATATCGCGCTGCACTTTTTCTGGGCAAGGACGGCGATGTAGGCGTATGTTTCGCTGCGCGCCTCGCGCCGCGAGTCGGTATGCTGCTGCCAAGCGCTCGGCCCCTGCTTGCGTGTAAAACTCACGATTTCGCGCTTGCCATCGGCACTGACAGCCAGTTTGATGGGCTGCTTGCCGGCTCCCTCCAAATAATGGCTGATACGGCTGAGCTCCGCGACGGCGCCGCCTTTTTTCCGGGTGTATAAATTGGCATAAAGCTCCAATGCATCGGCAAGCGTTGCCCGGGTTGGCCCGCCGAGTTCCGGTGCAAGAGCCGAATCGGCATTGGCGAGCTGGTCGGCTATCCAGCGCAGCGCCAGGTTGTACTCGCCGGCAGCAAAATCACAAACCGGACGCTTGCCGTTGGCGAGCGTGACGGTGGCACGCCAGCCGCCGCGATATTCAAAGGGTTGGGGCATTTTCTTAGCCATGGCGCACCTCCTGCGAGGTGCTGCCCGCGCGGGCGCGCAGGAGGCTGGAAAACAGGCTTACGAAGCCGACGGCATGCGGCAGCGGGGATGGTGGAAAAGCTTTTTTCATATCGTCTCACTAAAAGTTGAGTGGACGACGTATAGACATCGCGTTTATATGTTTGTGGCGCACAAACGCGATTTCTATGCAGTGCGAGCGAAAGGTTGCGAACCTATGCGAATGCGTGCGTTACGTTTTTGCAACGATCGCCGCCAGGTTTGCGCTATCACTTGCGCTATCAAAGCTGACAAAAAGGCATAAAAAAAACAAAGGCCTTCCGAAGAAGGCCTTTGTTTTCAACGAGTAATCTGTGGCTCCCCGACCTGGGCTCGAACCAGGGACCTGCGGATTAACAGTCCGTCGCTCTACCAACTGAGCTATCAGGGAACAGAAGCGGGATTATATGTGTGCCACAGGGGGTTGTCAAACGACGCGGACAATTTTGCCTGAAGAATGCGGCGACAGGCCGCCCCAAATACGCTAGTACCGCATGGGTATCGTGTTTTGAAAAGCGCTTGCGCCTGCCAGGGAGCGAAGACGATCAATGCGTTTACGGATGGGTGGATGCGTGGCAAACCAGCTTTCATCCGGTTCCAGATCGGCTGCTTCCGGCGACGCAATGCACAGATGCGCGCTCGCAGGCTTGACCAGTTTCGTGGGGGCTGCGGCATAGCCGATTTTTTCCAGCGCACGTGCTAACGCCTCAGGATTGCGCGTGAATTGCGCAGCGGATGCATCAGCCAGATATTCGCGTTCACGGCTCACCATCATTGTCATCAGGCGCGTTACCACGGGTGCCAACAGGGCTGTCAGCAACCACAAGACCAAAATGATGGCGCCGATTCGCGTATCGCTGCTGTTTCGATCGCTGCTGCTACCGCCACTCACTCTAAAGAAACGCACCCGCGCAACGAATTCCGAGATGAGTGCGGCCATGCCAACCAGTACGGTCATGGTTGTCATCAATCGTGTGTCGCTGTTTTTGAGATGCGCGATTTCATGTGCGACAACGGCTTGCAATTCATCGCGATTCAAACTATGCAATAGTCCCTGCGTTACGGCAATGTGATAATCCCCGTCCTTCATGCCGGTCGCGAGGGCGTTGGGATCAGTGTCCGGGATAACCCAAACACTGGGAGGCGGCATGCCGGAAGCAATGCTCATTTCTTCCACGATATTGATCAGCACCTGTTCGGCCGGACTGTTTTCGCGACGCGCAGGTTTGGCCATCATCGTGCGAAGAATCGTTCCCGAAGCGTTCGACACGCTCCACCACGCAACGCCTGCGCCCACCAAACCAATGAGCCCGCCAAAGAGGGGGTAAAACGGTTTGCGCTGTGTCGGAGGGGAAGCGTAAGTTGCCGTTGGCTGTGCGTGGCTGCGCTGGTAGCGTGCGTCTGCGCGCGTGCCTTTCAGATAGTACAACGCAAGGTCAAGCCCCACGCCTAACCAGAGAAAGAAAAGCACAAAACAGATGACAATAATATTTGTCTTTCTGCGATTTTTTTGCTGGAGATCGAGAAGGGTCGCCACAAGATTCCGGCTCGTACTACTTCATCGACAAATCGACTTTGGGAACAGCGCGTTCGGTCTCATCGGCAATTTCCCACAACTCCACTTCCTTGGCTGCTGCCATACCGGCCACCAGATTGGTCGGGAACTGACACTGAGTGACGTTATACAGCGTCGCGGTATCGTTGTAGGCCTGACGCGCGAAGGCAACGCGGTTTTCGGTGGAAGAAAGTTCTTCCTGCAATTGTGCAATGTTGTTGGTGGCTTTCAAATCGGGATAGGCTTCTACCACCGCCATCAAGCGACCCAAAGCTGCACTCAAGACGCCTTCTGCTGCTGCCGCTTTCGCCACATGCTCGGGCGATGCACCGGCCATCGCGCTCACGGCAGTATTACGCGCTGACACAACGGCTTCAAGCGTCTCCCTTTCAAACTGCATCGCGCCTTTCACAGCATTGAGCAGGTTAGGGATCAAATCATGTCGCCGTTTAAGCTGCACATCGATTTGCTTGAATGCGTTTGCCGTCTGGCCTTTGAGCGAAATCAGGCGGTTATACGCTGCAATCCCCCAGATGAAAATTGCAGCGATGACAGCAATGATGATATAGATTGCCATGTTGAACATCCTCCCGGTCGGTCATTTCGAGGAAACCTCAATGTCAATGCCAGTGTATTGGAGCCCGATGGAATGTCAAGCAAATGTCAATTGATGAAAGCTTGGCCGCGACAACTTGGCCACCATGATTTGGCGGGGACAAGCGAGCGGATGTAGCAAGCGGACATTTATCCAATCTTCGATTTTTTCGGGTGGCTGCCAGTAACCCCGTCAAAGAGATATTGCATCAGGCGTCGCCAATCCCCCTTGCGTTTTTCAGTGATGCTGCCCAGCACCCACACCGCTGCCAGCGATCCGAAAATCACGATCAGATTATGTTTGGACTGGCTCTCCACGTTTGTTGCTATTGCGGCAAAAAACTGAAGCAAGGGGTAATGCAACAGGTACAAGGCAAAGGTATAGCCGGCCAGATAACGAATGGGCTTTTCGGCTGCACTCAGTATTCGCGCAAAGCGCGGCGCAATGACAGCTGCACCGGTGAAATGCATCGCTACCAGTGCGCCAATGATGTAACTGTTGATGAAATCCTGCGACCAGAGCAGCTTGTCCTGCACGAGATCCTCGCCGAGCCCGTTCAACATGTATCCGTAAATCATGTCCGGGTAACCCTTGAAGCGATAGATGGCATACAAAACCGCGGAACCGGCAAAAAGCATCCAACCAAGCGTTTCCGAAACCATTTGTTTTTTGACGACGTGATACACCTGCACACCCAGCAACCATACCGGCAGCAACAACAGAATTTTCGGGCCGACGATCAGGCAGAGAAGGCCAACAACGACAAACTTTACCCAACGTTTGAGGAACCAGGCCGCTGCAAAAATCATGTAGTACCAAAATTCATAACCCAGTGACCAGAACGGCCCGTTCGTGAACGGTCTGGTCGAGGTGAACCACAACTCGTTAATAAACGTCATGTTGGCGAAAATGCGCCACAGCGGTTTGTCGCTCTGGTACCACCAGCCATCATAGACTTCGAACGCAATCCGCGCTCCGATACGATCCAGCAGAAAAGTAATCAGCAAGGCCGGAATGACGACCGAATACAGGCGCGCGAACCGGCTGACGAAATATTCCTTGGGAGTTTTTTCTTTTTGATCGACGACGTAGGCAATAACGAAACCGGACAGAACAAAAAATACCATGACCGCCTCGCTTCCCAAATCCTTGAGACGCCAGACGACCGGCAAATCGTAAGTGAAGCGGTCGTAGTTGGCGTGAACAAAAAAAACGACGACTGCGGCGAGAAATCGCACGAGATCGAGATAAATCGAGATGTAACGGTTCATGGCATCAAAGAAAGGGGGGCACGCCAGCGCATCACATGAGGATGAGCAAAAAGCTTCTCGTCTAGAAGAAGTTGGCGCATCTTAAACCTGCGCTATAGCGCTGAACCAGGGAGGTTGTAACAATGTGTAAGGCAAAAAAAGAGGCCGCAAATGCAAGTTCTGGATATTGCCGCGATCAAGCGACAATATCCCGTGAAAAACACGATCAACTTCTATTTTTTTGACCCATGAAGGTTTCCGGCTCTCTGCGTTCAGTGAATTTGCTCACCAGCATTTCCCTGACTTTAACGATACGTTCATGGTTCAGGAAACGGGCACTCAATACACAGGCTTTCACGCAAGCCGCGCACAAAATGCATTGGCTCGCATCCGTCACCATCGTGTTGTTCCGAAGCGCGATGGCACCGGTCGGACATACCATCATGCACACGCCGCAATTCGTACACCGTGCTTCGTCAGAAACCGGAGCGATATTCGTCGGCACACGATAATCCTGATAGGGCACATTGCCCGGCACCGTCAAGGCATTGATCTGGTTGATGGTGGCGGCACCATTCATCATCGTGCGAATGACACCGCCAAACTCCCTGGCTTTGGCAAGGTCATTCTCATCGGGGCGTCCCAGTGCAATTTGCGCCTGATCGTTCGCGTAGGAATGCTCACCAATGAAAGCGCCTGCAGCAACCGGCACAAAGCCGCACTCACTGGCCACATCGCGCAATTCAATCAAGGCGTCTTCATACGCCCGATTGCCATACAGAACCACCACGACAGCGGGGGTGCCATTCCCCTGCACACGCCGCAAACGGGCAACCGCCTCTTCGGGCAGCCTGCCGCCATAAACCGGCATGGCGATGATCGCCAAATGGTCTGTTACCGGCGGAAAGCTTCTGGATCGTGCTTGCGGCACCGTCAAATTCAGATGGGTTACTTTCGGAACCCCCATCCCTTTGGCAATGGCAACTGCCACTTTCACAGAGGTTTCGGTTGGCGAGAAATAAATCAGTTTGAGTGCATCAACTTGCATCCGGTCTCTCCTTCGGTTTCAAGCTCAGTTTCAAGATTTGACGGTCGTGAATTTTAGACAGCAAAAACAGTGCAAACATGGCGCCAAGCATGGCGCAAAACATGTCGGATTGTGTATCCCAAGGATCCCCCTGCATCCCGAGAAATTCGTCCGCGCCCTGCCCAAGCCACAAGGCAGCCCACCATTCGATGAGTTCGTAAACCGCGCTGATAGCCAAAGCGACGCAAACCGACAAAAACGCCGTCATGCGCCGGCTGGTCAGATAGCCCATACGCAGCAGGATTTCCCTTGTCACGATGGCAGGTACAAAGCCCTGCATGAAATGCCCGAGCTTGTCGTAGGGATTGCGCGTGAGATGAAACCAGTCTTGCACCCAGAACCCGGCGGGCACGTGTGCATAGCTATAGGCTCCGCCCACAATGAGCACCAGGCCATGAAGCACGATGAAGCCATACAGCAAATCCGTGAGTGGAAAACGCCTGTATGTCACAAACAGTATCGGCGCTGCGATCAGCACAGGCGCAATCTCCAGAAACCAGGTCAGGCGGTCATAGGGCGCAATCCCGGAAACAATGAGCGCTATGGCAACCAGCGCAACACCCGCCAGCAAGAAGCGGTGGCGCTCGTTTCCATTCTCGCTTCCGTTTTGGCTTCGGTTTTTCATAGGCAGTTTGGGATTGGGCGGCAAAGAGTATAGCGCATGCGCCACCCCTTCCGCCTTCAAGCGCTCTCCTGACAACACCGGTACAACAGCTTGGCATGCACCAGCGCCTCTCGGGTATAATGCACGGTTTAACCGATACATCACTTAAGTATTTATCATGGAAGCAGAACGCATCAACGCCATCGGCAACCTGCTCGCGGATCTCACGAACCGTGAAGCTGAACTTCGGGGGTATCTTTGACTTCGCTACGAAGTCAGACAAACTCGAACAAGTCAACGCCGAACTCGAAGACCCTAAGGTCTGGGACGATCCCAAGCGCGCACAAGATCTTGGCAGGGAGAAAAAAGCCCTCGAATTCGTCGTCCACACACTCATCAAAATCAAATCCGATTTGAACGACGCCAGCGAACTGTACGCCATGGCGCGCGAGGAAAACGATGACGATTCGCTCGTCACTATCGAATCAGATGCACACGAAACCAGAAAACTGGTCGAAGACCTTGAGTTCCGCCGGATGTTTTCCAATCCGATGGATTCAAATAACTGCTTCGTCGACATTCAGGCGGGTGCAGGCGGTACGGAAGCACAGGACTGGGCGTCGATGATTTTGCGCCAATATGTGCGCTATTGCGAACGCAAGGGCTTCAAGGTGGAGGTGCTTGAACAATCCGACGGCGACGTCGCCGGCATCAAGACCGCCACCCTCAAGGTGGAAGGTGATTATGCCTACGGCTTCCTGCGCACCGAAACCGGCGTGCACCGACTCGTGCGCAAATCGCCCTTCGACTCTTCGGGCGGACGCCACACCTCGTTTTGCAGTTTGTTCGTGTATCCCGAGGTGGATGATTCCATCGACATTGACGTCAATCCCGCTGATGTGCGTGTGGACACCTACCGCGCATCCGGCGCAGGCGGTCAGCACATCAACAAGACCGACTCTGCCGTGCGACTGACGCATATGCCCTCCGGCATCGTGGTGCAATGCCAGAATGACCGCAGCCAGCATAAAAATCGCGCGGAAGCCTGGGACATGCTGAAATCGCGTCTCTACGAAATGGAACTGCGAAAGCGCATGGCTGAACAGCAAAAGCTTGAAGATTCTAAGACCGATGTAGGTTGGGGTCACCAAATTCGTTCGTATGTGCTGGATCAATCACGCATCAAGGATTTGCGCACCAACTTTGAAACCGGCAACACCAAGTCTGTGCTTGACGGCGATCTGGACGATTTTATTTCCGCCTCGCTCAAGCAAGGCGTCTGAACACACACCTTAAGCAAAAAACCAGGTGAATAACATGACCACACCAAACAAACACTCTGCGAATCAAAGCGCTCCCATCACCACGGATGAAAATTCCATCATCGCAGAACGTCGCGCCAAGCTCGCCTCTATCCGTCAAGCAGGCGTCGCATTCCCGAACGATTTTCGCCCACAACACAAGGCCGCGGATCTGCGCGCGCAATTTGGCGACCTCGCACGCGAAGCCCTGGATGAGAAAAATATCAAGGTAGTCGTCGCCGGACGCATGATGCTCAAGCGTTTGATGGGCAAAGTCAACTTTGCAACCATACAAGACGCTTCTGGCTCCAAAATGGATGGTCGCATCCAGATCTTCGTGAGCCAGGGCGACTCCGGCGATGCCATTTGTGAAGCGCTACGCCAATATGATCTGGGCGACATTCTCGGTGCGGAAGGCACCCTGTTCAAAACCAAGACAGGTGAACTCTCCGTGCGCGTCACCAACCTGCGCCTGCTCACCAAATCGCTACGTCCCTTGCCAGACAAGTTTCACGGCTTATCCGATCAAGAAACCAAATACCGTCAACGTTATGTGGACTTGATCACCAGCGAAGAGACGCGCCGCTCTTTCAAGGCACGCACGGCTGCCATCTCCTCGATTCGCCGTTTCATGGAAGATCACGCGTTCCTGGAAGTGGAAACGCCGATGCTGCATGTCATTCCGGGCGGCGCAGCCGCCAAGCCGTTCATCACGCATCACAATGCGCTCGACATGCAAATGTTCATGCGCATCGCCCCGGAGCTGTACCTGAAACGCTTGCTGGTCGGCGGTTTCGATCGCGTATTTGAAGTCAATCGCAATTTCCGCAATGAAGGCGTTTCACCACGCCACAATCCGGAATTCACGATGATGGAATTTTATGCGGCCTATGTCGATTACCTGTGGCTGATGGATTTCACCGAAGCGCTGATTCGTCAGGCCGCCATCGATGCGCACGGAACCGCAAACCTCACCTATCAAGGTCGTGAACTCGATCTCTCCAAGCCATTCGCACGCATGACCATTGTTGAAGCCATCAACAAATATGCGCCGCATTACACCGCTGAACAGTTGAACGATGCGACTTTCCTGCGCAATGAAGTGAAACGCTTCGGCGCGCAACCACACGCCACTGCCGGTCTGGGCGCATTGCAACTTGCACTTTTTGAAGAAACCGCCGAAGCGCAACTCTGGGATCCGACCTACATCATCGATTATCCGGTGGAAGTCTCCCCGCTTGCCCGCGCTTCAGACACACGCCCCGGCATCACTGAGCGTTTTGAGTTGTTCATTGTCGGACGGGAAATCGCGAACGGGTTTTCAGAATTGAACGATGCCGAAGATCAAGCTGCGCGCTTCATGTCGCAAGTTGAGGCCAAAAATGCGGGGGACGAGGAAGCGATGTACTACGACGCCGACTATATCCGCGCGCTGGAATATGGCATGCCCCCCGCCGGCGGCTGCGGCATTGGCATTGACCGACTGATCATGTTGCTGACCGATTCGCCTAACATCCGTGACGTGATTCTGTTCCCGCATTTGCGCCGGGAAGAGTAATGCATTTGAAACGCTGACCAATTTTCACGTCAGCGATTTTTTTTGCTCTCTTTTTTCTTGGTTGTTTTCATGATTTGCGCATGCGTCATACGCGCTTCAGCGGCATTCCGCATTTTGACAGTACGCACCATGAAATAAAAGTACACAACAACGCACCCAGTGATGCCGCCGATAGCCATGTCCATGGACAAGCGGTCAGACATGACCATCAACCCCATCAAGGCCAGCCCAACACAGCAAAGGACGGATGCCCACAAGAGGCTGTTCCGGCTTTTTGAATATCCCGGATCACGAAGCAATTCTTCATGAATGCGTCGTCTTTCATCTGAAGAATGTGTAGGCTGATTCATCGTTTTTCTATTTCCATCATATTTCAAATATCAGGCATCCGTCGGATTTTCAGGCTGCGCTTCTGTCTGCGCAGCATGTCGCTGATGATATTCAGCCAAAGCCGCTTCGTATTCTGCCCGCCTTATACTTTCTTCATCTTCACGCTTGAGTGCTTCAACGACTGCTGCCTTCTTGGCATTCAATCGCTTTGTCACCAGTACCGTCGATGCTACAAAAGCGACAATGATGGAAACCATATCCATTACGCCTATCACTTTGGCCAACATGAACCACACGCCGCCAAACAAGGCGGCGGCGCCAACAACGAGGATGACAAGAAGCATGTTGCGCAAGCGAAGAAAGGATACGTCTTTTCGTAACTCGTCGAAAGTTCGCTCCTCAAAAGTCATGGAAAGTTTTTCCTGAAAGGAAAAACTTTCCATCCCGACAGAATCCGAAGGTGCGGTTTCCACCGGTGGCGTTTGCTCGTCCAGCTTTTTTTCTGCCTCCATAAACGACCTTCTACGATTTCTGTTGCGACTTGACGACTTGCATCGCGCCGGCAATCAAGCTGCTGATGTCGGACAAGTTTGCAGGAACGATGATAGAGTTGTTGGTCTTTGCGAGGTTTGAAAACGCTGCAACATACTGTTCAGCCACTTTCAGATTGACTGCATCACTGCCGCCAGGCTCATTGATAGCGCCGGCGACCAGTCGCAAGGCATTGGCAGTTGCCGTAGCGATTGCGACAATTGCCGTGGCTTCACCTTCCGCATTATTGATTACCGCACGCTTTTCACCTTCCGACTTGGCAATCGCTGCTTCACGCGCGCCATTGGCAATGTTGATCTGTTCCTGCATGCGCCCTTCCGAAGCAGCGATCAACGCACGTTTTTCACGTTCCGCCGTAATCTGCGCCTGCATGGCATGGAGAATTTCGCGTGGCGGCGTCAAATCCTTGATTTCATAACGCAGCACTTTCACGCCCCAGTTTTCGGCAGATTCATCAATCGCGCTAACGACACTCATGTTGATGTGATCGCGTTCTTCAAAAGTCTTGTCCAACTCCATCCGGCCAATCACAGACCGCAGGGTGGTTTGTGCAAGCTGGGTGATCGCCGCAATATAGTTTGACGAACCGTAGGAAGCGCGCATGGCATCGGTAATCTGAAAATACAGAATGCCGTCTACCTGTAACTGCGTATTGTCCTTTGTGATACAAACTTGCGACGGTACGTCCAGCGGGATTTCCTTCAGCACGTGCTTGTAGGCAATCCGGTCGATAAACGGAAACACGATATTCAGGCCGGGCGCGAGGGTCGCATGATATTTCCCCCAACGTTCCACCACCCATGCATGCTGCTGCGGAACAACGTTGACGGACTTAAAGACCAGCACAACACCCAAAAGAAAAATAATGATGGCAAGTGTAGAGTTGTTGAACATAAGCGTTCCTTATTGTTGTAACGACTGGCTCAAGTAAAGTAGCTCAAGACACATCTGAGCATGTTTTATACCGCATTTTTGACAATCAGGCGGCTACCACGAATTTCCTGGATGATGAAAACACCCGGTTTCGATTCCGCGCCGGGCTCCAGCTCAACATCCCACATGGCACCCCGATACATCACACGTGCCACGCGCTTTCCACCATCTTTTTCATCCCATTCATTGACGTTAACTGTCTTGCCAATATCAAGAATGGCATTGGGGTCTCTCGATGCCGCTGTCTTTTCCGGTGTGCCGAACCTGCTGAGATGAAGCGCAAGCGTGGCGGTTGCACCCACCACTGCGCCAACAATCAGTTGAATCGTCACGCCCGTGCCAAACCATGCTGCGCCAGCAGCCGCAGCCAGGCCGATGGCAATCATCAGGAGGTAAAACGTGCCTGTGAAAATTTCAAGTATGACGACGGCAACGACAGCAATTGACCAAATCATCCAGTCCGACATGGTTCCTCCTTGGGCGCGCTAAGTATCTTTGGCGAGATTCTGCCACGTTTTGACGACGGAGTCTGGATTAAGCGACATTGACTCAATCCCTTCCTTCATCAGCCAGTGGGCAAAATCCGGCCTGTCTGAGGGGCCTTGCCCACAAATGCCGACGTATTTTCCTTGCGCCCGACAGGCTGCAATCGCCTTGGAAATCAGCGCCAGTACCGCCGGATCGCGCTCATCGAAATCCGCCATCAACAATTCCAGACCTGCATCACGATCAATGCCCAGTGTGAGCTGGGTCAAATCGTTTGAACCAATGGAAAAGCCATCGAAGTGTTCGAGGAATTGTTCTGCCAAAATCGCATTGGATGGCACTTCACACATCATGATGAGACGCAGTCCGTTTTCGCCACGTTTCAAACCATGCGATGCGAGCAGAGCCACCACTTTCTTCGCCTGCGCCACTGTCCGGACAAAAGGCACCATGATTTCGACATTGGTCAATCCCATGTCGTTGCGAACGCGTTTCATGGCCACGCATTCCATTTCGAAAGCCGCCGCAAATTCCTTGGACACGTAGCGCAAGGCGCCACGGAAACCCAGCATCGGATTTTCTTCTTCCGGTTCGTAACGCGAGCCGCCCATCAGCTTGCGATATTCATTGGACTTGAAATCCGACATGCGCACGATCACCGGCTTCGGCCAGAAAGCGGCGGCAATGGTTGCCACGCCTTCCGCCAGCTTGTCGACGTAAAAATCGCGCGGCGAGTTATGTCCGCGTGCAAGCGATTCGATGGCCACTTTCAACTCATGATCCACCTTGGGATAATCCAGCACCGCCTGCGGATGTACGCTAATGCTGTTGATGATGAATTCCAGACGCGCCAGCCCCACACCGGCATTCGGAATGGATTGCAAACCGAAAGCCAATTCGGGATTGCCAACATTCATCGCTATTTTCACGGGAATCTCCGGCAGATCTCCCACGGCTTCCTGGGTCACTTCCGTTTCAATCAAGCCTTCATAAATCCTGCCTTCATCCCCTTCCGCGCAAGAAACGGTCACCAGCATTCCGTCCGTCAGCACTTCGGTTGCATCGCCGCAGCCCACCACCGCAGGTACCCCCAGCTCGCGCGCCACAATCGCGGCATGACAGGTACGACCGCCGCGATTGGTGACAATCGCAGCCGCGCGTTTCATCACGGGCTCCCAATTCGGATCGGTAATATCCGCCACCAGAATGTCGCCGGGTTGAACGCGCTCCATTTGCGCTGCCTGTTTGATGATGCGCACTGGCCCCGAACCCACCTTTTGTCCAATGGCGCGACCCGAAGCGAGAATTTTTCCGCCGGCCTTGATCTTGAAAGTATGTTGCGTATCCGATGGCTTCTCTTGCGACTTCACCGTTTCCGGACGCGCCTGCAAAATGTAAAGTTTGCCGTCATTGCCATCCAGTCCCCACTCGATATCCATCGGACGACCATAGTGCTTCTCAATCGTGACAGCATACTGCGCCAGTTCAATCACGTCCGCATCGCGCAGTGAATAACGGTCGCGCATGTCGTCTGACACTTCCACCGTACGCACCGAACGCCCTGCGCCAGCCACGCCAGAGTATTCCATTTTTGTCAGCTTGGAACCTAGGTGACGACGCACAATCGGCAGTTTGCCTTTTTCAAGCATCGGTTTGTGGACGAAGAATTCATCCGGGTTCACCGCACCCTGCACGACCGATTCCCCCAAACCATAACTGGAGGTAATGAACACAACATCCTTGAAACCCGATTCCGTGTCGATGGTAAACATCACGCCAGCCGCGCCGATGTCGGAACGCACCATGCGCTGCACACCTGCCGAGAGTGCCACTTCTTCGTGCTTGAAGCCACGATGCTCGCGGTAGGAAATCGCACGATCATTGTACAGCGATGCAAACACTTGCTTGATGGCTTCCAACACATGATCGACCCCGACCACATTCAAAAAGGTTTCCTGCTGCCCGGCAAACGACGCATCTTCCAGATCTTCTGCAGTGGCAGACGAACGTATCGCGAACGACATTTCACTACTCGAATCGGCAACCAGGCGCTGATAGGCTTCGGCTATTTCTTGCTGCAAGCGCGGCTGAAACGGCGTCTCAATTACCCATTGACGGATTTTCGCACCAGCTTCCGTCAGCGCCTTCACATCGTTCTTGTCACGAGCCGCCAGACAATCGGCAATACGTTGTGCCAAAGAAGGACGCCCGTCAGTCTTGTATTGCAAAAAATCACGGAAAGCTTGCGCGGTGGTGGCAAACCCGCCCGGAACCCGCACACCTTCACTCGTCAGTTGGCTGATCATTTCTCCGAGTGACGCATTTTTGCCACCGACGATCGGCACATCAGTCATACGGAGTTGTTCGAAGGGGAGAATATACGCGGTGTGATGGGCGCTACCGGGCACAACTGAAGTCATGATGTCCTCTTGAAAAAACGTCTGATTACACCACCATGAAAGCATTTTGAGCTTTACGGTCAGCGAAAGGCATTTATTGTCACATTGTACAGGGAGATTAAAATAAAAACCCCTGCCTTGCGTCAAGAAATCAAGTTGTCCTTCGACTAGATGTAACAGGGCGCGAATAAAAATAGATTGATACAGCAACGCGCAGCGAGTATTCTTGTCGTACAGTCAAGCTCGTTCATAAAACCATCTCCACCATGGCACAACATACTGACCCCACTCACAGTGTCTTCATCGTTTCAGACGGCACGGGCATTACCGCAGAAACCCTTGCGCATTCAATCTTGTCGCAATTTGATGTCCGCTTCAAAAAGATCCGTCTTCCTTTCGTCGATACCACTGAAAAAGCCCAGGAAGTTGCGCAAGCCATCAACAAGTCTGCCGGGAACGACCCACACCGCCCCATCGTGTTTTCGTCTCTCGCCAAAACAGAATTTCTGGAGATTGTCCGCGCATCAAACGCCTTGCACTTCGACTTGATTCAAACCTTCGTCCCGCCCCTCGAGGAAGAACTTGGCATGAAAGCCGCACGTGCCATGGGTCTGAGCCACAAGAGCGCCGACAGCGCCGAATATGGCAATCGCATGGATGCCATCAATTTTTCCCTGGCACACGACGACGGTCAATCACACAAAAATCTTGCGAACGCCGATGTAATTCTGGTGGGGGTTTCGCGATCCGGGAAAACTCCGACCAGTCTGTACCTTGCCATGCAATATGGCATACGCGCGGCAAACTATCCACTGATCCCGGAAGATTTCGAACGCGACAGTTTGCCCAGCGCACTCACGCCACACAAAGACAAACTGTTTGGCTTGAGCATCAACCCGGAGCGTCTGGCAGCCATACGCAACGAACGCCTCCCCAACAGCAAGTACGCAGCGCTGGAAAACTGCAAGCAGGAAGTGCAGCGCGCGGAAGCCATGATGCAACGCGAGGGTATCCGCTGGCTTTCCTCGACGACAAAATCCATAGAGGAAATCGCCACGGCTATCATGCAGGAACTCAAACTGGAAAAAAGGGTCGGGTAATATTCTTGCGCCATCTGGCGCCAGATCAAACCCCGAGGACGGTCAAGCCGGCAAGCCTGGCTACTGGAATGCGTTTTAATTATTCACAGCACTTGCGCAATAAGCTTCAATGTTTTCCGCGCTGAGCGGAAAATCCTTCTGTTTGGCCAATTCCCATGGACGCACGCATGCGTTTTCCCGGGCGCACCATCGGTAGCCAGCGGATCCAATACAGCCGTGCGCATCGCGCTCACCCCCTATCGGTTTCAGTGTCGATTTCGTCGTATGCCTGTGATTGGCCAAGCCGGCATAGAACACCACCAGTTTGACAGGCGTCGAACCAATATTGCGACCGTTATGCGCCGTATCGACCACCTCCGCCAGCACATCCCCTGCTTTCAAGCGCTTGGTGCGACCATCCAGAAGCCGAACTTCAAGACTGCCCTCCAGCATGACGGCAAACGACGGGACAGAATGGCGATGCCAACCGGTCTCCGCACCGGGTGCGACCTCGACGCGCAATGCGGTCACTTCCGCCTTGCCCTGCGGCCACGCCAGGGGCTTGCCATCCCAGACTGTCCTTGTCTTTAAAAGTGGGGTCACTGTCACGGCCTCACTGGACTCCACCGCCAATGACGTTGTGGACAAACTGCAAAACCCGACAGTAAGCGCAAAAAGTATTGTCCTCGCTGAAACTATTATTTGCTTATCTTTCAGTGGGCGAATAGAATAGGTGGCTTTGTTTTTCGTCCGCGCAACAATCATTAACGGGTCCTTTCATGTCTAAAGTCAAATTCTACTCTGGGGAGAATGTCCCCCTCGAAATGCACAAGGTGCGCATTGTCCAAAAACTGGATCTGGTGCCAATCGATCGCCGCCTGCAAGCCATCAAGGATGCAGGCAACAATACCTTTCTGCTCCGCAACCGCGACATCTTCCTCGACATGCTGACGGATAGCGGTGTCAACGCCATGAGCGATCAACAGCTCGCCGCGATGATGGTCGCTGACGACAGCTATGCCGGTTCCGAATCGTATACGAGACTGGAAGAAAAAATCACGGAAATTTTCGGCACTGAATATTTCCTGCCCGTGCATCAAGGCCGCGCAGCGGAAAGCATCATCTCCAAAGTGTACGTCACTCCCGGCTCCTATGTGCCGATGAACTATCACTTCACAACGTCCAAAGCGCACGTTGTCGTGAACGGCGGCATGGTCGAAGAATACATCACCGAAGAAGGCTTGAAGTTCAACAGCGACAACCCGTTCAAAGGCAACATGGACACGGTGGCGCTGGAAAACCTGATCAAGAAAGTCGGCGCGGCAAAAATCGCGTTCGTCCGCATGGAAACCGGCACCAACCTGATCGGCGGCCAACCCCACTCGCTCGCCAATCTGCGCGATGTCAGCAACATCTGCAAAAAGCATGGCATCAAGTTCGTCTTCGACGCCAGCCTATTGGCCGACAACCTGCACTTCATCAAAACGCGCGAAGAAGCCTACAAGAACAAGAGCATTCGTGAAATCACGCGTGAAATCAGCGACCTGTGCGACATCATCTACTTCTCTGCGCGCAAGCTCGGCTGCGTGCGCGGCGGTGGCATCTGCTGTCGTACCAAGGATGATTACATGAAGATGCGCGAGCTCGTCACGCTGTATGAAGGCTTCCTGACCTACGGCGGCATGTCCATTCGTGAAATCGAGGCGCTCACCGTCGGCCTCGACGAAACCATGGATGAAAACATGATCAACCAGGGACCCCAGTTCATCGAGTTCATGGTGAACGAACTGCACAATAGCGGCGTGCCAGTGATCACCCCGGCCGGTGGTCTCGGCGCTCACTTGAATGCCGGTGCCTTCCTGTCGCACATTCCGCAAACCCAGTACCCGGCAGGCGCATTGGCGGCCGCACTGTATCTCGTTGGCGGCATTCGCGGCATGGAGCGCGGCTCGATCTCCGAACAGCGCGACAATGAGGGCAAGGAAACTTACGCTAACATGGAACTCCTGCGCCTGGCTGCACCGCGTCGCGTATTCACCATGTCGCAACTTAAGTTCGTCGTGGATCGCGTCCAGTGGCTGTACGCCAATCGCGAACTCATCGGTGGCCTGAAGTTCGTCGAAGAACCGAAAATGCTGCGCTTCTTCTTCGGCAAGCTGGAAGGCACGTCCGACTGGCACACCAAGCTGGTGGCAAAATTCAAGGCGGATTTCGGCGACAGCTTGTAAGCTCACAGCACGTTCACAACGACTCACCCCCAAAGGCGCGGGCACCCCGCGCCTTTTTTATTGCGCTGTCATTTCTTCACCGCTCTCTCCCTTTGCAAACCTTTTGAGACGAACGAAATACAACGCTTGGCAGCCCGCCCGATTAACGGCATGGGCATCTCGGCAACTTTCTCGCGCAAAACCATCACACATATAAAATGCTTTAAAAACAATTACTTAGGATTCCAAATGGCGTGCTGTGCTGAAATCACCAGCGCATTCATTGAATGTTTGCCAAACACAAACGGTGTCTGACAAACCATCTTGACAAGCACATGGGTTCCAAATTCGCCTGGATTTAGCCTCAATGCCGGATCGCCATGTTAAATTTGGCACTTTCGCCAGCGGTGTATTGTCATCATGAACAGATAACAAGGTCACCCACCATCCAAATGGCTATGGAGAGATAAATGAGTAACATGCGCAAGATCACTGCCATTATCGGCAGCCTTGTCGTCATCATTGTGACGCTATTTACAAGTACTTCTCTCAGAGAATTCACGATGTCGCCGGAACACAAGATTAACTGCGCCGTGCCGATCTCTGAAAAACTTCGACATGCCAAAACCTCTGTATTTGAGGCCGCAACGGTCGCTCAATGGAAAGAGATTGAAGATGAACTGGATGCGCGCATGAAGATTCGCGCATTACAGTGCGCTGGGGGATACTCGCCCCCGTTTTACGTCAGAATCGAAAGCACCAAAAAACATCTTACCAACCTCAGCTGCTTTGCAGAAGCAGACGACGAAATGGCGCAATGGTTGAGTATCAGAAAAGTGGGGGTCTTGCTTGCGAAATCAGCACTGAAGCCCGTACCGGCACTCACGCCCGCCTACATTGTTACAGACGCCACCATACGAAACGCTGAGTTCGCTGCAAATGCAGGCATTGTTCAAATCGAAACGCGAGACGAACTGCAGATCATCGACATCGACACGCAAAAACCCATTTTGCGAGAACCCAAGGGTGCCATGACCGTCGGGCCGATTTCAGCAAACGGCCGCGTATTTATATCAGGGGATGGCGACCGGCTTAAAATTCGGGATACAGAATCAGGTCTTGTCGTCGCGGAGCTGCGTGGGGTGCGCGCCAATGAATTTTTCTGGCTCGATGAAGCAAGCGCGTTGTACAACAAGGCGGGAACCCAAAATACTTTTATCACCGATTTTTCCACTGGAAAATCGTTCCCGATACAGGCTATCAATAAAAACGTGATGCGTGTCGTGCGTATACCGCAAACCACCAATCAATTCGCTATATTTTCACCGAAAACCGTCACCAAAATTGAATTGCTGCGCACCCCAAACGGTGTGGAAAGCCGATTGATGGATGAAAAACAGGGAGTAGTCTTTTCCGGAGAGTCTCAACTCTCAGGCCTCAACGCTGACGGTAATTATTTTTTCCATGTCGGCCGCCAGATCACGACAACTGCCTTGAGTACGCTCCTGTCGGAATCCACGTCACTGGAATCCCTGCGTGCACGTTTTGCTGTGGCCACACCGGATCCGGATATCATTTTGCTCGTCGGAGCATCACACTCAGCCAGCGACAATGAACGCCGCTTCCTTTATTCAATCAGCAAACGCACCATCGTGCCCGTGGAGCATTCTCGCACCATTGCACAACGCCTCCTCTACGTGAGCGCACTGAAACGGCAAGCTTCTGTTTCAGAGAATAAAATTGCCTTGTTTGAAGTCTTATCCACACATAAAACAGGGCTCGCAGAAAACACCGCGCCTGTCGCAAAAGAACCGTCGGATAAAAAAATTGATGCGGGCAAATCGAAAACCGACAATAGTGCGACTGCGTCCGCAAGCGCACCCGCGAGTGCCCCTAATGCTGACGCAGCACCCAAGTCTTCCGCGTCTGCACAAGCCTCAACGTCTGCCTCAGCATCGGCCTCAACGCCTCCCGCAACAACAATAGCCCCCACCGCATCGGCTTCAGCGTCAAGCGCTGCATCGGGCTCGGCGGCGCCTGCCCCATCGTCGCCCCCCGCCACCGCAGTCACGCCATCCACACCGTCTGCCCCAGCGAAGGCTGCGCCTTCCCAGGCAACCCCGCCAACGCCTCCCCAAAAAAAGTGACTGGCGCCTCACCATACATAAACCGTTCACTGTACGCCTACCATGCCAGCCTCATCTGAAGCGCTATTGAAAGAAACTTTCACGCGCATGAGTACAGAAAAACTCAGGCGTCGCGCGGTCGATCCCGAGCTCACTCCACTGGCCAGAGAATTGGCGCAGGCTGAACTGAACCTCCGGCTGAATCCAGAGCCGCTCCCAATGGATCATCCAGAAACACAAGAGCGACTGGAAGATCTCTATGCCAACATGAGTACATCAAAGCTGTCAGCACGTGCGCAAGATGCGACGATCACGCCGTTCGCACGAAAATTGGCGCGTGATGAATTGGCCTGGCGGCTGAATCAGGCGACACCGGAATACGCGGAGAGAAAAAACCAGAAAGTTGAAGAAACCATGAGAGAGAACGATGCAAAACGATCTCTGCTGGCATGGCTTGTCGGCGGTGTGGCATTGTTTGTGTTGGGGATGGCGGTATTTTCCACCGTCTTTGACACACCGACCCTGTTTCAAATGGCGATCTACGCCTTGTGTTTCGTGTTTGTACTCGCGATGATATTCGGAAAACTGTTTCCCAGAACAAGCCGAACACTGGCCATTTTGATGCCGCTTTTCGTCTTGAGCCTTGCCGGATATTACTGGAAACGCGTTCACGAATTCCCGCTGATCCTGCTGATCATTATTTTGCCGCCATTCTCCATGTATGCGGCCTACCGTATGTACAAGGCATCGCTGGACGAAAGACCTTATGCTGAATTTCTGACGGAGATGGAAGAAATTGCGCGTTCGTACCGGGAAAAGGAATAAGGAATCAGTGTTCCCTTAACGCGCTTTCTTGAATGGCAAAGGCAGCTCCTTAATCGTTTCAGGAAGCTCGGAAAGAATCATCAATTGAACGCGGCGATTGCGCTGCCGCCCTTCTTCCGTATCGTTCGAGTCGATGGGAATGGTGGCCGCATAGGCTGCCGCCTGCAAGCGGTTTTCGCTCACGCCGCTGTCGATGAGCAAACGAATGACGCTGCTGGCGCGCACCGATGAAAGTTCCCAGTTGGATGGGAATGCCTCGTTAGAAATGGGAACATTGTCGGTATGCCCTTCCACCTGAATGATATGCGTGTCGCTTTTTAGAACACGCGCGATGGTCTGAAGCGTCTCCTTCGATTGCTCATTGAGATCCGCTTGGCCTTGCGCAAACAAAACGCTGGCATTGATTTCAACATTGATGCCTTTCGCCGTTTGCATCACACGAACCTTGCCTTCGCTTACCAGTGGCGCCAGTGATGCCATGAGACTTTGCGCCATATTGGTCATTTGCTCTTTTTCGCGACGTATCGCTGCATCGCTTGGCCGAAAACTTTGATTAAGCTTCGGCTTCACGGGAAACGACTGAACAACCTCGTCTTCGTTTCCCGTTACCATTGGTCTGACGCTTGCTTTTTTCCCGAAGGCCTGAAGAATGGAATTCGACATGGTGCGATACTTGCCTTCGTTGATTGATGAAAGCGAGTACATCACCACGAAAAAAGCGAAGAGCAAGGTGATGAAGTCGGCGTACGACACCATCCACCGTTCATGATTTTCATGCTCCTCTTCTCTCTTTTTGCGCGCCATCAGCTTTTCCGGTAAATAAGCATGCGCTCCTCAATGACACGGGTATTCTCGCTGTGCGCAATGGCAACGAATGCATCGGTCAGCATTTCGCGCTTTTGTATCTCCCTGTTGAGAAACGCACGCAGTCGCGCCCCAATCGGCAGGAAAACAAGATTGGCCAAACCAACGCCATAAATAGTGGCAACAAATGCCACCGCAATGCCTGCGCCCAGCTTGCTGGGATCCGTCAGATTTTCCATCACATGGATCAGCCCTAATACGGCACCGAGAATGCCAATGGTCGGCGCATAACCGCCAGCAGACTCCCACACGCGAACCGCCAGCTTTTCCCGCGCTTCATATGCCGTGATTTCCTGATGCAGAATTTCGCGCATGACCGTCGGCTCAACGCCATCGATGATCAGGCGCAATCCTTGCTGAACAAATGGATCATCTGTGACGGTCATGTAACGTTCAAGACTGAGGAAGCCTTCTCGTCTTGCCGTAGTGCTCCAGAACGACATGTTGCGCGACAGGTCTTCATTGTCCTCGGGATGGCTGAACGCAGCGCCTGCCATGCGCAAGCCACGCCAAAAATTTGATAAGCCGCTTTGCAGCAGCACCGCCCCCAAAGTGCCGACGACCACGATGATAAACGCCGCCGGCTGCACAAGTGAACGGACGTGCCCTCCCTCCAGCATCTGGCCAACCAGAATGCCGCCGATACCGAGTATCAAACCGATCAGGCTGCCCCAGTCCATGCCTGCTCCTTCAGCTTCGCGCGCATGCGGGCAATCGCCTGGCTATGCAACTGGCTGACGCGTGATTCCGAGACCCCCATGATGGCGCCGATTTCTTTCAGATTCAACTCCTGTTCGTAGTAAAGCCCCATCAATATTTTTTCACGCTCCGGCAAAGCTTCAATGGCCTGGATCACGGCGCGCCTGAACCCAACGTTCAGCAGTGCCTGCAGCGGATCTTCCGCCAAGGCAGTCGCGTAGCGATCCAGGAAGTGCTCACCGTCTTCGCTATCGTGAAAATCTTCATAATAAATCAGCTGATGACCACCGCCTTCGCCCAACATTTCCTGATAGGCAAGCAACGACAGTTTCAGTTGTGACGCCACCTCGCTTTCGCTTGGCGAGCGCCCCAAGCGCTGCTCCAGTTGGCTCATGGCGTTTTCTATCTTTCGCATATTTTGCCGCACGCCGCGCGGCATCCAGTCATTGTGGCGCAACTCGTCAATCATGGCGCCCCGAATTCTTTGCATTGCATACGTTTCGAATTGCGCACCATGCACCTCTTCATAACGGCTGACGGCATCCAGCAGGCCGATCATGCCGGCCTGAATCAGGTCGTCAACATCGACGCTGGCGGGCAATCTGGCTTTCAACAGGTGCGCAATTTTTTTAACTAAAGGCGCATGCTCCGTTAAAAGAAAGTCCCGGTTTGCTTTCCCATGAACGTTATACATTCGTCATGCCAAGAAGTGAGGCGTTAACACACAAAATCAATGGGACATCACGCCCATTCCCTTTGACGTTACGTCCGCACACGAAAAATACCCTGCCAACTGACGAAATGCAATCGCTGCGCCTGCTTTGGGAAAAGCGTCCACTACCGTTTTACCCAAACTGGCCGCCTTGCCGATGTATTCGTCCGTTGGGACGTACCCAATCGCATTCAGCGACACGGCCAGGTATCGACTTGCCGCTTTGGCCATATTCTCGTAAACAGCCTGTGTCCGTTTTTCGCTAGCGCCCGTCAACAGTACCCCAAATGACCTTCTTCCTTCCCTGGAATTGATTTGCTTGATGATCGCATAAGCTGCCTTGATCGACCGCGCATTATCCGACACATGGATGACGATTTCACCCTCCGGCAAAATGGGGAAAATCAGGTCGTCATCGTCTGACAATTGTGCATCGATCATGATCACATCAAAACAGTTGATCAGTTTATCAAAAATGGACTTCAGTCTCCCCGCCTGCAAGCGATTTCGCAACACGGCCTGCAAAGAACTGCGGCCAAGCGTCGCCATACAAAACCCTTGCGGCGCGTGGCGAATGGCGTGTTCCAGATCGTATTCTTTTCTCGCTGCATGCAACAAGGTGACCGCTTGAGATATATCAAGATAGGAAGCCGTTCCGCGCACACCGATAGTAGCATCAAGCAGCAGAACGGAACTGTCCGCATTGGCCAGCGAAGCGCCAATATTGGTCAGCATGGCGACCTTTTCTTCACGCGGCAAGGTTGAAATAAAGGTAAATACGCGCGGTCTTGCGCCGCTGAGCATGCGACGCAAGCCTTCCGCCTGATCGAATCGCTTCTTATCCAAGGATGACCTCACGCAGGCTCTTGTCACTCATCGAGCGCGCCGTATTCGCAACAACCAGCGGCAGCTCATCATCGTGATAGCGGAATGGCGTCGTTTCGCGCTTCAGCCTGAATGCACGATCAATCAAATACTGTTTGTTGACCAAGTGCAGATCTTCCGGCACACGCTGACCATTGGCAATGTAAAACATCTTGAGCTTTTGACGAATCACCACGTCCAGCAAATTGCCGACCGTTGCCGCTTCATCCAGCTTGGTCATCACGCACCCTGCCAAACCGTCGCCCTTGTATGCGCGCACCACTTCATTCAGCGTTTCGGCCGTGGAAGTCGCTGAGAGGCACAAGAGACGTTTGATCGGCACACCCACCTCGGACAACATGGCGATCTGTTCCGACACCATTTTGTCGCGCTGGCTCATGCCGACCGTATCAATCAAAATGGTATGTTTGCCTTTCAATTCAGTCAGTGCCGTACGCAAATCACTTTCATCTTTGACGGAATGCACCATCACGCCAAGAATCTTGCCGTAAATGCGCAGTTGTTCGAATCCGCCGATACGGTAACCATCCGTTGTAATCAGCGCGAGCCTGCTGGCGCCATGACGCACGACACAGCGCGCAGCAATTTTTGCCGTGGTTGTGGTCTTGCCGACGCCAGTGGGTCCCACCAGCGCAAACACCCCGCCCCTGTCCAGCAATTCATTTTCATCATTCATTGCTATCAGATTGCGTGCCAGCACGCCCTTGATCCACTTCATCCCGCCGTTGTATTTTTCGGACTCGGGAAGGTTTTCAGTCAAGTAGCGCGCCAAGGTGGCACTGAATCCGGCAGCCAGCATTTCGCGCATGACTTCCGCTTTCACCGGATTGCGCTGGTGTTGCGCGGTCCAAGACAATTCCGTCAACTGCGTTTCCAGCATGCCGCGCATGGAACGAATTTCATTCATCATCTCGACGGCTTCCTTGTCCTGGAATTCCCGGGGTGGGGACACTGCCTCTCTGTTGCTAACGCGATACGATGACGTGCCGTTCTGATCATGCAGACGAATCGGCTGATGACCGTTCGACGGAGCGCTCGACTGACTGCCACGACTTCTGTTTTTGGATGTCAATGCCGCAAGTGCGTGTGCGGACAGCGCTTCATGTTCAATAACCGGTTGCACCAACGCAGACATGTCCTCGGGTGCCAAGGCCATGATTTCCACGCCGCCATGAACCTGTCTGTTGGAAAGAATGACAGCATCAGCGCCGAGTGCATCTCGCACTTTAACAAGTGCCTCACGGGGCGAATTGGCAAAGAATTTTTTCACGTTCATGCTTGACCTCCAACCAGACTGGTGACTTTAATTGTTTTTGAATCGGGCAATTCAGCATGCGACAAAACTTTGAGTTGCGGTATGGCGCGTCGCAGGAATCGGGAAAGTAATGCACGCAAGGGCCCCGGCACCAGGAGAACCGGTGTGTTCCCCAGTTGTTCCTGCTGTCGTGCTGCCTGCGCGGTTTGTTTGGTGAGCGTGTCGGCCAGACCGGGTTCGATACCAGCCCCCTCGCCGCCCGTGGTTTGCATTGCCTGCATCAACAACCGTTCCAGCCGACTGTCGAGCGTCATGACTTGCAATTCATTTGAAGAAGGGAAAATCTGCTGAACAATGGCGCGCCCCAGCGCGACACGCACCACTGCCGTCAATTCATTGGGCTCTTGCGTGTAAGTTGCATGCTCAGCCAGTGTTTCGATAATGGTGCGCATGTCGCGAATATGCACGCCTTCGGACAAAAGATTTTGCAAAACTTTTTGCAAAGTCGAAAGCGGAATCAATTTTGGCACCAGATCTTCAACCAGTTTCGGTGAATCCTTGCTCAAATGATCAAGTAATTTCTGTAAGTCCTGCCGTCCCAGCAATTCGGCCGCATGAGTGGTGATCAAATGATTGAGGTGCGTAGCCACAACCGTTCCAGCATCCACAACGGTATACCCCATCGACTGGGCTTGATCGCGCAGTGCGGCATCGATCCAGATAGCGGGCAAACCAAAAGCCGGGTCTTTCGTTTGCGTTCCGGGCAAAGTACCGTTGACCATACCAGGATTGATGGCTAAAAACTGTCCGGTAAAAGCATCGCCCGTGCCAATTTCCACACCCTTTAACATGATCCGATAACCGGCGGGACGCAGCTCCAGGTTATCGCGTATGTGTATTGGCGGCGCCAGAAAGCCGACTTCTTGCGCAAATTTCTTGCGAATGCCCTTAATCCGCTTGAGCAACTCTCCGCCTTGAGACTGATCAACCAGCGGGATGAGGCGATATCCTACTTCCAGACCAAGTTGGTCAACCGGGAGAATGTCCTGCCAGGTGGCTTCCTCGATTTCTGGCGCAGGCATTTGGACAACCGGTTCGACTTTCTCTTCCGACACTTGCGGGCGGTTCGACACAAGATAGGCTCCTCCGCCCAGCGCCCCTGCAAGCAGCAGAAATGCCAGGTGCGGCATGCCCGGCACCAGACCCATGCCGCCAATAATGCCTGCAGTGATATACATCACTTTTGGATTGGTGAACAACTGCGTAATCAATTGTCCGCCAATGTCTTGATCGCTAGCCACACGCGACACCACCACGCCAGCAGCGGTAGAAATGATCAATGCCGGAATTTGCGCAACCAGACCGTCACCAATTGCCAGCAAGGTGTAGTTTTTGATGGCGGTACCGAAGTCGAGATTGTGCTGCAACATCCCGACAATCAAACCGCCGACGATGTTCACAATGATGACGATAATGCCTGCTATCGCATCACCACGTACGTATTTACTGGCACCATCCATCGCGCCATAGAATTCCGCTTCCTGCGCCACGGTTTGGCGTCTTGCGCGCGCTTCTTGCTCGCCGATCAAGCCTGCATTCAAATCGGCATCAATTGCCATTTGTTTGCCCGGCATCGCATCCAATGCAAAACGCGCGCCAACTTCTGCAATCCGTCCCGCGCCTTTGGTCACTACGACAAAGTTAATGATCGTCAAAATCACAAACACAACAATGCCGACCGTGTAATTGCCGCCGATCAGAAAGTGTCCGAAGGCTTCAATCACTTTACCGGCAGCGTCAGGGCCCGTATGGCCTTCCGTCAAGACCACACGTGTCGAAGCGACGTTCAGTGAAAGGCGCAACATCGTACTGACCAGCAGCACTGTCGGAAAAGACATGAACTCCAGCAGGCGCACCGTGTACAGACTCGTCAGCAAGACGATGATGGCAAGTGCAATATTGAAGCTGAATAAGATATCAAGCGCAAATGCAGGAAGCGGCAACACCATCATCGCCAGCATCATGATGATGATGAGCGGGCCTGCAAAGGCCTGAATGTTCTTTCCAGACAACCATATTGGCAATCGCTCGTTCATTTACGTTTCCTTACGCTATTGCTGGTTGTGGAGCATCATGCTTGGGATCGAGATACTGCGGCACGGGAATGTTGGTCGGCACTTGCGGACGAAAACCGCCTTGTGTTCGGAAAGCGCGCAACTGGAAGACATACGCCAGCACTTCGGCAACAGCAAGATAAAGTGTTTCGGGAATTTCACGATCCAGATCCACATGCTTGTGCAAGGCGCGCGCCAGGGCGGGCGCTTCAAGCAAGGTCACATTATTTTCCACTGCAATTTCGCGAATCCTCGCAGCGATCACGCCCATGCCTTTTGCGACAACCCTGGGTGCGCCGGATCCGCTTTCATCATATTTAATGGCAACAGCAAACCGTGTTGGGTTGGTCACCACCACATCGGCTGTCGGTACTTGCGCCATCATGCGACGGCGCGCCATTTCACGTTGCTGCGCACGAATCTTGGCTTTGATTTCCGGATTACCTTCCGATTCCTTGGATTCCTGCTTGACTTCGTCGCGCGTCATCTTCAGTTTTTGCGCGTATTGCCACATTTGATAAGGGGCATCGATGAATGCAATCACTACCAGCGCGCTAACGATCGAAATGAAACTGACCAAAAGCAAATCACCGAGATGTATTACACCATTCTTGACAGGTTCTACACTCAGGCCGACCATCGCATCCATCTGTTTGGAAATCACCACCCAGGAAACAAAACCTATCAGAAGCGCTTTCGCTATTGCCTTGACCAGCTCCACGATTGAACGAATGGAGAAAATATTGGAGATGCCCTTCAGTGGATTCAGCTTGCCAAAATTGGGTTGAAACGCCTTGGGACTGAACAACCAGCCACCGATGAGCAAAGGAGAGCCGAGTGCCGTAATAATCAACACCAGCGCAAAGGGCGAGAGCGCAATCAGCACATCGGTCATGTAAGTTGCGCAACGCACCAGGAGCAATTCGCTATCGAAAGCGTGCGCGCGATCAAAAGACATGGAGGTCGTCAGCATGTGCGTCAACTCACGCATCACGTCACTTCCCAAAACCCAGAAAGCGATGCCAGCAGCAAGCAACAAGGTGCACGTAGCCAATTCCCGTGATCGGGGGACATTGCCCTCTTCTCGCGCCTTCTCTATTCGTCTGGGCGATGCTGATTCAGTTTTCTCAAGATCGCTTTCTTCGGCCATGGCCGGCTCCTGCTCTGCGTGCCGCACCCGTTACGCGGCAATCCAATACGGGTTAGTAGGCATTATTGTGCAGAAAGGGAAGCGAGCATCGACGGAACAAGCAGGAAAATGTCCCGCTTATTGGAAGGTTCACGTCTTGGGAGAAAGGGGGTTATTCTGTGAAATTTTGCGCCCATGACAAGGATGCCATGTGCGCTTCATTGACCTGCCCGGAGGGGAGTGAAAGCCCATCGGCAAGCGCGCCTGACAAGCCATTTTTGAGCTCGCATGACTCTGCCAACGCGAGGTAAGGGCCGTACCTGCCTTCCCGGGACACCAAGGCTTGCGTGACAGCATCTGGCAAGGAAATATGCTTGAGTGCTTCATCCATGGAAACCCCCAGCAGGCGATCAAGCAATGAAAACATGCCCGTCACAAACAGGTTTTCAGCATCGCTCTTGCCTAACTTGCTGAGACCCAAAAGCTCTGTGAGGCGTCCTCGAATAATCGCCGTTTGCATCAGCACTGCAGCATGTTCATCCGTGCTGGAACTCGCCAGCAACAGAGAGAGCCAGCGGTAAAGTGGCGAATAACCGATCAAACCAACGGCGTGACGCAGTGATTTGACTTCCACTGCCAAACCAAAACCCGCTGAGTTGATATAACGCAGCAACTTGTAGGAAAGCGCTGCATCACGTTTGAGAACCGATTCGATGTTGTGGACGTCAGCGTTCTTTCTCACCAAATCCATCAACTGAAGCACCATGGCCTGAGAAGGGTTCACCACTTTTGCCGTGCCCCCCGGCCGTGGTGTTAAATGCAACTTGCCCACAAAGGCATCCAGCCCCAAGGCAGAACATGCATCGTATTCCTGCCAGCTTCCTACCTGACGGGCAACCATTCTGACCGATGGGGAATCCTTCAAGGCCGCATAGGTCTTGGCAAGCTTGCTCACATCCATTTCGCCACAGCGCACTTCGATATGCGTTACCTGCGACATCAACTCCTTGTTCGGCGACATCGGGTTGGCATTGCGAAGCAAAATCCCATATCCCTTTGCGCGTACGGCCTTGACCGAATTCAGATCATCCGCATCCAGAATGTCGGCGCGATTCAGGATAAGAACAACATTTTTTGAGGGGAGCTCAAGAACAAAAGGGCTGGACAGGAGGGCTGGCTTCGCTTCCAAAAACAGGAGATTGCCTCCCAACGCCCACCCCGTTTCTGCGGGATTGAGGTGCTTCCCGACAAAAGCAAAGAGAGAAAGGAGATCCACATTGCTGATACCCGAATCAATGCCCGTTCTTTGCCAGGTCAGTTCATAGCCCAAGGCCTGTTGCCTTGGATCGAGCAAGGGCTCGCGTATGACAAAATTCTGATCCTTCATGGGCGCAATGTGTAATTATTTTTTCGTCAGAAACCCAAGCTTTCAAGCAAGTCGTCAACCTGACCCTGGCTCGCCACGACATCAGCACTCAAACTCGGGTTAATCTGCGGACCATTCAACAACCCGCTACTTACCTCACGCTTCAATTCCGTCGGCGCATAGTCGATGAGCAACTGTACCAGTTGTTGCTCCATATTCGTCACCAGATCTGATATTTTTTTGATGACTTGCCCCGTCAAATCCTGAAAATCCTGCGCCATCATGATTTCAAGCAGAAGTTTTCTGGTTTCTACTGAAGCCTCACGGGTCCCATCAAGGTATTGAATGGTGGCTTCCGCCAAGGCACGATACTGTTTATCCGAATACATGCCATCCAGAGCTTTTTGCCATTCCTTGCGAATATCCTCGCCCCCCTCCTCAATCTTGTCCTGCAAGGGCCCCGCAATATCCGTAGCATTCAAAACACGCTGCGCAGCTTGCTCAGACATTTTGGTCACATAATCAAGTCGATCTTTGACGTTGGGAATTTCATGTGCCGCTTTCTCAATCAGCTTGTCCAAACCCAGGCCACGCAGACTGTCATGCAAGGCACGCGTTAATTGGCCGACACGTACGAGAACGCTTTCAGGATGCGCAAGTGGATCAGCAGAGGCTGTTTTATCCGTTGTCATAAGCGTATCAGTAACGATGGTGTTCAATTTGCACCCCTATTTCTCGAGCTTCTCGAAAATTTTGGACAATTTTTCATCAAGTGTGGCAGCCGTAAAAGGCTTGACAACGTATCCGTTTGCGCCTGCCTGTGCCGCAGCGATGATATTTTCCTTTTTCGCTTCCGCCGTCACCATCAACACCGGCAATTTGGACAAGGCCGAATCGGCACGAATTTGCTTGAGCATTTCCAACCCGTCCATATTCGGCATGTTCCAATCCGATACGACAAAATCATACTTTTCGCTCCTGAGCTTTTGCAAAGCTTGTACGCCATCTTCGGCTTCATCCACTTCGGCGTAGCCCAGTTCTTTCAGCAAATTCCGGACGATTCTTCGCATTGTCGAGAAATCATCCACGACGAGAAATTTTGTTTTCGGATCAGCCATCTTTAGCTCCAAAAGACCTTCGAAAATTGCATTGAGACTTGTAATTTGCTTACGACATCAAGACGAATGCCGCAAACAGGCCACATCTTACCTTACACACGTACAGCACGCGTTCCGCGCGCTGCGACAAAATCCAGTACCATTTTCGGCAAATCATTCAGTGCGCCCACTTCATGTACGCCACCGACGATAACCGCTTCGCGCGGCATGCCATACACCACGCAGGTTTCTTCATCCTGTGCAAAGTTATGCGCGCCTGCCTCCTTCATTTCCAGCATGCCTACCGCGCCATCCTTGCCCATACCGGTCAAGATGACCCCCACCGCGTTCTTGCCCGCATTTTGTGCCGCCGAACGAAACAAGACATCAACCGAGGGACGGTGTCGATTCACCGGCGGACTCTTGTCCAACTGCGTCATGTAGTTGGCGCCACTGCGCACCAGCAGCAAATGTGAGTGCCCCGGTGCCAGGTAGGCATGACCCGGCAACACGCGTTCGCCCCCAGCCGATTCCTTGACCGAAATGGCGCACAATGTATCCAATCGTTGTGCGAATGAGCGCGTAAAACCCTCTGGCATATGCTGAACAATCAGGATGCCTGGACAATCTGGCGGCATTTGCATCAAAAACTCTTTGATCGCTTCCGTTCCACCCGTGGATGCGCCAATGATGATCAACTTTTCACTGCTGGCATACGCCCCCAGGGAAGGCATGGGGGCTCTTGACACCTCTCCTGCCTGCGCCGAGACCTTCGCCCTGATTCTGGCTTTGGCCGCCGTACGAATTTTTTCTGCAATCAAGTCAGCATACTCAAACATGCCGCTCTGTATTGACATCTTGGGCTTGGAAACGAAATCAACCGCCCCCAACTCCAGTGCCCGCATGGTGATTTCCGAGCCTTTTTCCGTCAACGAGGAGACCATCACCACCGGCATCGGACGCAAACGCATCAACTTCTCAAGAAAATCCAGGCCATCCATTTTTGGCATTTCGACATCCAGCGTCAACACGTCCGGATTCAATTGCCTGATCATTTCCCGTGCAACGATGGGATCGGGTGCAACCCCCACCACTTCCATGTCTGGCTGGCTGTTAATGATCTCACGCAAAACACTGCGTATCAGTGCCGAGTCATCTATCACCAATACTTTGATCTTCATAACAGAACTTTCCTGATCACACTCACGCCCGCGCCATCAGATGCCACCGCACGGAACGGGTCAAAATTTATCGGCTTCTCGAACAGAGAATCCCGCATGATTACATGCGGGATTCAATGTGTCGAGAACCTTAAAACTCTTCCCAATCTTCGTTGCCTCCGCCTCCGCCAGAAGCACGGGGTGCCGGCTTCGAAACAGTGGCGACTTGACGTGAGGATGACGCTGGCTTGGGCAGCATGGCTCTGGACGACGCCCCGGAGGATGTCGCTGGTGCAGGTGTTGGCCTTTTCGCAGCCGGTTTCGGTGCGGATGACACGCTGCCTTCCGTACCCAGCCTGAAGGTGCTGACAAGGCTGGAAAGTCTCGCAGCCTGATCCTGCATGCTTTCTGCAGCCGCTGCGGCTTCCTCCACTAAGGCGGCGTTTTGCTGCGTGACCGTGTCCATTTGCGTGATGGCTTGATTGACTTGCTCGATGCCATCGCTTTGCTCGGCGCTTGCAGCCGTAATTTCGCCCATGATGTCATAGACGCGCTTGATGCTGGAGACGACTTCATTCATGGTACTGCCCGCCTGCTCAACAAGCTTGCCGCCCACAGCCACTTTATCCACAGAGTCGTCGATCAAGGCTTTGATTTCGCGTGCAGCAGCGGCACTACGTTGCGCCAGATTGCGTACTTCCGTTGCCACCACCGCAAAACCGCGGCCTTGTTCACCAGCACGCGCCGCTTCCACCGCTGCATTCAGGGCGAGAATATTGGTCTGGAAGGCAATGCCGTCAATGACGCCAATGATGTCTGCCATCTTCTTGGACGATTCGCTGATCGACCCCATCGTGTCAACCACTTGCGACACCACTTCACCACCTTTGACCGCCACTTCCGAAGCCGTCACAGCAAGCTGGTTGGCTTGACGCGCGTTATCTGCATTTTGACGAACCGTAGATGTCAGTTGCTCCATGGAAGAAGCTGTTTCTTCCAGCGAACTGGCCTGCTCTTCGGTACGTGCCGACAAATCCGCGTTACCGGAAGCGATTTGACCCGACGCCGTGGCAATGGATTCCGTGCCTTGACGTACCTGCGTCACCATCCGGTGCAAGCTCTCGTTCATGTCCTTCAAGGCTTGCAACAACTGGCCGGTTTCGTCACGAGAGTTCACATCGATTCTTCCGCTCAAATCCCCTTTGGCCACAGTTTGCGCAATTCTCACTGCTTCACCCAGCGGGCCAGTAATGCCGGTCGTCAGCATGAAGGAAAAGATCACGCCGATCACTACCGCTGCAGCACCCAAACCGATCAGCATCCAGCGTCCGGTACGGTAGTTCGCGTCAATGCTTGCTGCAGTCTTATCGATTTGCACTTTTTGATATTCGAGCACTTTTTCAACACTTTGAACATACTCGTCCAGCGCCGGAATCATCTTGGTAGCAACCATGTTTTTTGCTTCGGCATCGCGACCTGCGAGCTTGACCTTAATGATGTCATCACGCAGACCCAGATACGCCTTGCGTTTCTCGCCCATCACCGCAAACAGCTTTTCTTCATCAGCCGTTTTTTGCATGGCATTGAGATCTTTCTGGATCACGGTAATGCGCGCACTTGTTTTTTTGATCTCGGCCTGGAAGTATTTTTGATCATCCGGATCGGTGCTCTTCATAAGCGCAATCGTACGAACGCCGTTCGCTGTCGTGGCAGTCACCCAATCTTCTGCCTTACGCTCACGGTACAAAGCTTCCTTGATCATGCGATCTGCCGCAACGCCGACCTCTTGCAAACGCCATACACCGATACCGGCAATCGCCGTCATCAGCAATAACACCACAGCGAAACCAATAGCGAGTCGCGCACCAATTCTAAAGTTTTTCATATGAGTACCTCTGCTAAGTAAGTATTAGAGCACTGACTGTTATTAAACTGTGTCCATCAAACCCATGTCTGGGCCTGACATCAATTTGTCTATATCCACCAGGATGAGCATCCTGTTGTCTATCGTTCCCAAACCCGTCAGATAATTCGAATTGAATACCGTACCCATTTCTGGTGCAGGACGAATTTGATCTGGCGTAAGCGTGGTGACATCGGAAACGCTGTCAACCACCATCCCCACCACTCTCCCTGTCACATTCAAGATAATGACGACAGTGAACTGGTCGTAGACGGGTATCCCCAAATTGAATTTGATGCGCATGTCGACAATCGGCACGATGGTTCCGCGCAAGTTGACAACCCCCTTGATGAATTCGGGCGCATTCGCGATGCGGGTCACACTTTCATACCCCCTGATTTCCTGCACCTTGAGAATGTCGATCCCGTACTCTTCTTTACCCAGCTTGAATGCCAGGAATTCGTGGGTCGTCGCATCGCTACGCTTGACACCGGCGACTGAAACGGAAGCGTGCGTTTGCGTATTTTGTTGCATATCGAAAGCCCTTTCTTATAGAACGATCCAGCCTTTATTGAACACCACGAACCGTGTTTCTATTGCTTCGATTAGACGTGTATTTCAGGCTTATTTCTTTAACATTTGTTAATTGGTAGAAAGTATTTAACGGCTGATTTTTGATTTTCTTGAAATTTATCATGTTTCCATAAGGAATCTTGCCGTACGGCAACTCGTAAATGAAAAATTTTTTACTTTCATTCAATTATTTGATGTCTATTTTTTAAGCTCTCCAGAAACTGTCTGTTTTATGCGTTGTTTAAAAAACATTTATTACCTTTGCGACCGAACCAGTGCGGCAACATCCAGGATCAATGCCACCCCGCCGTCGCCCAAAATCGTGGCGCCGGATACCCCGTGAACTCTTCTGTAATTTGTTTCAAGGTTCTTCACGACAACCTGCTGCTGACCCAGCATTTCATCAATGAACAATGCAGAGCGTGTGCCATCCGATTCCAGAATGACGATCATCCCTTCCGCAGGCGTCGTGTATCGCGGCACAATGTTGAATACCTGATGAAGCGCGATCAGTTGCAAGTATTCGCCGCGCACTTTGATCACCTTGGCATTGCCAGCAATTTCCCTGACATCAGACTCATCCGGTTTCAGGGACTCGACAACGTATCCCAAAGGCAAAATGTAAATTTCATCGCCGACCTTGATCAACATGCCATCCAGAATGGCCAGCGTCAGCGGCAATGAAATCGAGATGGTCGTGCCTTTGGATGGCATCGAACGGATATCCACCACCCCGCCCATCGCGGTAATGTTTCGTTTGACGACATCCATGCCGACCCCGCGTCCCGAGACATCGGTCACGGCTGCCGCCGTTGAAAATCCTGGCGCGAAAATCAATTGCCATACGTCGGCATCGGACATGGTTTCATAAACGGGCAAACCTTTTTCAATGGCTTTGGCCAGAATTCTTTCGCGGTTCAAGCCGCCGCCATCATCCGTGACTTCAATAACGATGTTCCCACCCTGGTGAGCTGCGGAAAGAAGTAACCGGCCCGCCTCGTTCTTTCCGGATGCCGCCCGTGCATCAGGCAGTTCAATGCCATGATCGACACTGTTGCGCACCAAGTGCGTCAAGGGATCAATAATGCGCTCGATGAGTCCTTTGTCGAGTTCGGTCGCCGCACCATGCGTGACAAATTCAACTTTTTTACCCAGCTTCTGTGCAAGATCGCGCACCATCCGCGGAAAGCGCGAGAAAACATAATCCATAGGCATCATGCGAATCGACATGACCGCCTCTTGCAGATCGCGCGTATTTCTTGTTAATTGGTTGACGCTTAACACCAAGTGTTCATACTCCATGGGATCCAGCTGGCTAATGCGCTGAACCACCATCGCTTGCGTAATCACCAACTCGCCCACCAGGTTGATCAACTGATCAACTTTTTCCACCCCAACGCGGATGGAGGTGGAATCCTGCTGTTGAACCGCACGTTCTACGGCGGGGCGACTGGCGGGCTTCTGTACAGAGGCAACGCCAGCAGAAGGCGGTGCAACAATTGTTGCCGCCACCGGGCTGGCCTCCGACGCCTGCTGCGCCTCTAATTCAGACATTGGCTCAAAAAAGCCATATCCCAGATCATCTGCCTGCGCTGCCGCACCGTCAGTTTGTGAAGGGTCAGATGCGCCGTCGCCCTCAGTAATCTTAATGGTGTCCGGATCGAGAATGAACGAGCACACGGCCAGAATATCGTCATTGCTTTCAGGCGTGTCGAGCATAAATCCGCGATTGCCATCGTCCTGTCTGATCTGTTCCAGCTTGCCCAACAAGGCAAGTTCCACAGCCAAGGCATCCACATCCTTTAATGACACTTCTGGCAATTCAATACGCAATAGCCGGGTCGTTTTTCCGGCTGGCTTGGACGGTGCAGCAGACACTGACGAAGAAAGCGGCGCCGATTGAACGGGAGCAGCGGGCACTGGCGCTGTAGTCGAAGCATGAACTGGCACAGACGCCGGCGCGGCGCCCACTTGTGCGCTGGCCTCGTTGGCCAATGCCTGCAACCGGGTAATCACTTCAGAAAACGCCGCCGCATCTGTCTGCGCGCCATTGCGATGCACATTTCGCAGCATGATTAAGACGTCTTTGGCATTCAAAAAGGCATCCACGTGATCAACTGTTAACGCAATATCCTTCTTGCGAATCATGTCCAACAAGGTCTCCAGGATGTGCGTCACCTCTGTCATGTCGTTAAGACCGAAAGTGGCCGCACCGCCTTTAATGGAATGTGCCGCGCGAAAAATCGCGTCAATGTCTTCCATGTCAGGCGATTCGACGTCCACCCGCAACAACAGGCGTTCCATTTCTTCGAGCAACTCTGACGTCTCATCGAAGAAAACCTGAAAAAACTGACTCATGTCGATGTTCATTTGTTTCCCCATCTCAGTAGAAGTACATCAACCCGGAATGAACGTATGTCTTCTATCCGAATTCAATTCAAGCAACAAAACTAGCCGATGACTTTTTTCACCACTTCAATCAGGCGTTGCGGATCAAATGGCTTCACCAGCCAGCCATTCGCCCCGGCCAAACGCCCTCTGGTTTTCATTTCTGCACTCGCTTCGGTCGTCAACATCAAAATCGGAACAGTTTGATAATTCGGCAAGCGCCGCAAAGTGCGAATCAAGGCAATGCCATCCATCCCGGGCATATTCTGATCCGTTAAGATCAGATCGTATTTCTCTCGTCTGGCCTTGTTCAAGCCATCGTTGCCATCCACAGCTTCGACAACTTCATACCCAGCCGCGCTCAAGCTGAATACAACCATCTGCCGTAGCGATCCCGAATCATCCACAGTCAGTATTTTTTTCTTAGCCATCTTCTTTACCCCGCCATTGTTAAGACCAGCAAACCGATTTCCGTCATTTTTGAAATGCCATTGCTAAAACAATTCAATATCACCGCTGTCCATGTGCTTCTGGCGCACTGTTTTCCACAGTGCCTTCGTCAGTTCCCTGTTTTGCAGGAACAATTGTTTGTTCACGCTTCGCAAGATAGCCACGATCTGCTCGGTACTTGCTTCCTGTGACAAACCGTTCTTGCTGGCAGAAAGTGAACTCATCATCGCCCGCATGCCAATAACCCGTTTCAAACTTCGCTCAATCAATTGCCGTGTCATGTCCTGAAACTGCAAACCCGTTACGGCATCGTTGATATGGCGACCAATCTCATCCGCAATGGTCTTGATCCCGGAAACAGATTCCGGCGTCATGCGCTCACTCTCTGCGATGGAATCCACCATTTCCTGTTGAATCGATATCGCGCCGTGCACTGCCATAAAACTCGCGCTCAATTTTGCAATCGCTTCCTCCAGAAGCAGATTCGTCTGAAGCAAATCGGATTCAATCTCCGAAAGATGCTTCACACCCTGTTCAGACAACCCGGCCAGAGTGAGCTTCAGATGAGAACCTAAGGAATCGTCTCTTTCCATTCATTCCATCCCATAGCCAGGAACCTGAACCGCAAATAAAATCACGGCTTTCCTGCTTCCTTGCCGTTTAACTGTTCTTGAAGTGCCTCAGGGTTTTCGACTTCAATCACCCCGCCATCTTTCGATGCTGACTCCTCCGTTTTCTTGTTCATCACGATAATGCTGATGCGACGATTGATCGGGTTGTAAGGATTTTCCTTGTCCAGCAACACGGATGAGGACAAACCCACCACGCGCAACATCTTGGCTTCCTCCATGCCGCCGGCTAACAGGGCACGGCGTGATGCATTCGCACGATCTGCCGACAATTCCCAATTGCTGTACTTTTTCTCACCTGTTGCGTAGGGCGTAGCGTCTGTATGACCGGAGAGACTGATCCTGTTCGGCACTTCATTCAACACACGACCAATTTCCAGCAAAATCTCGCGCGTGTAAGGTTGCAATTCCGCCCGCGACATTTCAAACATCGGTCGGTTTTTTTCATCAACGATCTGGATGCGCAAGCCTTCCGTGGTAATGTCCAGCAATAGCTGATTTTTGAATTGTTTCAACGTCTTGTTTGCATCAATGGCGCTTTCAATCCGCTGCTTCAATCCCTTGAGCATTTGGGCTTCAAGGCGCTCAAGTTGAGCTTGCGACCCCTTGAGGTCATACACTCGTCTCAACTGGTTCAAATCACCTCTCTTGATCTGACCTTCCTGGCGCGTCAGATCCTTGCCACCGCCTTTCAAGATGCTGGCGCTATCACCGCTGCCGCTGCCACCCGAAAGCGCTACCTGCAAAGGCGTGTTGAAATATTCTGCAATGCCGTTAAGCGTTCCTTTGGCGACCGACCCCAAAAGCCACATCAACAAAAAGAAAGCCATCATCGCCGTCACAAAATCGGCGTATGCAATTTTCCACGCGCCGCCATGGTGCCCACCACCATGCTTTTTTACCCGCTTGATGATGATGGGTCTGAAACCGTCATCTGCCATAACTTTCCTTTATCGCTTTACCGTTGCTTCGATTGCCTGATGTGCTCTTCCAGCTCAAGGAAGGACGGACGCTCTGTCGAGTAAAGCACCTTTCTACCGAATTCGATTGCCAGCGGTGGCGCATAACCGTTGAGACTGGCCAACAAGGTCACTTTGATGCACTCCAGCATTTTGGTGGATTCGTTCAATTTCTGTTCCAGCAAACTGGCCAGCGGACTCACAAAACCGTACGAGAGCAAAATCCCCAGGAACGTCCCCACCAACGCATGTGCGATCAAAATGCCCAATTCTGCTGGCGGCAAACCTACCGAACCCATCGTGTGCACCACACCCATAACCGCGGCCACAATCCCGAAAGCTGGCATTGCGTCACCCATCCGCGAGATGCTATGAATCGGAACCTCGCCTTCGCGGTGGTGCGTGTCAATTTCGTTATCCATCAAATTCTCGATTTGAAACGCATCCATGTTCCCGGAAACCATCAGCCGCAAATAGTCGGAGATGAATTCGATCACATGATGATCGGACAGTATCCCCGGATACTTGGCGAAAATCGGGCTTTCATGTGGTGCGTCGATATCTCCTTCAATCGACATCAAGCCCTCTTTGCGCACCTTGGTCAAAATCTCAGAAAGCAGGGACATCAATTCCAGATACAGCGCCTTGCTGTACTTCGACCCTTTCAGGGTTCGCGGCAACGCACCCAATGTCGCCTTGATTGCTTTGCCGTTATTGCCGACAAAAAAAGCGCCCAGCGCTGCACCACCAATCATCAACAGCTCGACAGGCTGAAACAAGGCTGCCAGATGTCCGCCAGCCAGCGCAAAGCCGCCAAACACTGAGCCTAAAACTATCAAATAACCAACAATGACTAACAAGCGAAAGTCTCCCTATCAGGTTAAAGAGATGCGCGCCATAACCGACATTTCAGCCCAAGAGTATCAAGCTGACCACCCAATCAAACCGTGTAAAAGTGGGCAAGAAGCAGCTTAGTTCAACATTAAGACTCTTGGAACTGACTTGTTACGGATTTGACGCGCCTCATTTTTCAAAAATTTTGTGGAATTCGCCATCCATAAAGCGGTGCACCGCCTAATGCTGGGTAGATAACTATATCCGGTTTTGCACCCGGAATGATAAATTCGTAGCTCAGCAGCAATGAATCTTGTCGCATATCAGAAAGTGCCTTGATCCAAAGCGACGGCATTGCCGCAGGTGACAAAAATGTGAACACAATGTCAAATTGAGCTAAATCAACGTTAGCGTAATCACCCCAAATAAATTGCGCGCGACTTCCGGAGAAACGCGCACGCAACCAACTGATCAGCCACGGAAATGGTGCGAGTTCGATGCCGGTGACCGTCGCTTTGGGAAATCGATCTGCAAGATAAAGTGACAACCCGCCTATCCCACTGCCGATATCCACAAACTGCACTGCCGCATCTTCCGGAAAAAAAGCCGCAACAGCCTCCCAGACGGGTCGCCCCGACAGATACAAGGGGACGCGCGTCCTGAACGGTGCCCAGTAAATCAAAACAAACAATATAAATAGTACGAAATAAACCAGGGGCGATAGCGCCATTGCATGCGCAAACAACAAGGCTATCGGAAAAAGAAATTGAATCGGGAGCCACCATAATGGAAGCCCTCGCCACCACGTGATGATTGCAGCAACGGCTCCCTGCAACAATGCCGCCACGCCAAGCGTCATCTGCCATCCTGCGGAAGCATCAACAGCCAAGCATCCCACATAGAGCAGCATGAAGGCAGCCGCTTGGATGATGAGCGCTTCAACGGCAGGCAATAAAAAACCGGGCTCGCGCCAACGGCGACCCGGTTTGTTTTTTGAATCAGAATGCGGTTTCGACACTCACACCGCCCGGATAAAAATCAGGCGGGAATCACGCAGCAGCCAATGCAGCCTCTTTGACTTTTTGGGTTTTCCCGGCACGCGAGGGCATATGGCACAAGCCGCATACATAATCATTATGGAGATCCAGACTGTTTGCGACAAAATGACCGCCGCATTTTTTGCATGAAGTGAACTTGAGCATTTTACTATCAAAGAAACGCACGAGCGTCCATGCACGCGTCAACGACAGCACAGGCTCTTCATCATGCGCCGGATGTACCTGTTCGAGATAAAGCTGATAAGCCTTCAGAATGGCTGCAATACCCGTGATAGCTGCATGCTCCGTCAAGTAACGATGGGTATTCATGAAGATCGAGGAATGAATGTTCGGCTGCCAGGTCAAAAACCAGTCTGTGGAAAACGGCAACATCCCCTTCGGCGGCGACACGCCTTTCAGCTCTTTATAAAGCTTGAGCAAACGTTCGCGAGATAAGGTGGTTTCCAGTTCGAGCAGTTGAAGACGCGCACCGTATTGAATGAGTTCGATCGCAAGCCTGATTTGTTCTGCTTCCGAGACAACGCTTTTTTTCTTGATCATAGTCTTACCTCTTTCAATCGAATGTTCGTCGAAAACTACCTGTCTGTTAGCGGACATCTTCAACAGGTTGACCTGCCATCAGGATTGCTGCGTGAGATTGCGCCAGCGAACGCTCTTTGTTGTAGTTCGTCAGCATGCCCAAAATAGTGCTGTCTTCAAAACGGAAACGGGCGAGCATCATGTTGGAGCTCGCCAGTTTCAAAAGTTGAGGATTGCTTAAGCCCGCCAGTAAATCGGCAACGCTTTGGCTGATGCCAAGACGGAAAATGGCAGTGGCGCGGTCGGCGCGTATCATTTGCTGAGCTAACATCAAGTAGCTCAGGTTGGCGTCGCGAATTTCAGCCATCATGTCATTCGAGTTCATCCAGCCCTCCTATGTTTATCTTGTCGCCACACCGCTGTGTAGCCCGTGAGAAACATTTTGGGGGGTCGCCATCAAATAACAAATAGGCGTGCTTCGGTATTTTTCGTCAGACGCGACGGCAGTAGCTTGTAAGCTTTTGTCCTACAAACGACCAAAGACCACCCTCCTTGTTGCATTAAGCAAAAAAGAGTGTGGTTAAAAACAACCAATTTTATACAACTGACACTAAAATCTCTTAAATTTTAAAATTGCTGTCAGTTAAAATTCCTTAATAATCATCCGGTTAGAGACTTCGAGCCATTTGATGCTCGTCATATTTCCTCCAATAACGGATCGGCGGCACAGGAATTTAGGGTGCTCGACAAAAAAATTTCACTTTTTTTGCAAAAAAATTGGCGGCACTTTTGTCATTTCAACAATCGCATAGCTCTAAAGGGATGACGGGTGCGCAAATATCCTCTCTTATAGAGAAGGAGATAGGTTCACCAATGTAAAATGCAGGGGCTTTTTCTGACTCCACAGCCTCTTTTGCAGATACCACCACATGACTCTCATCAAGCAAGACGACCTCATCGAATCCATCGCCGCAGCCCTGCAATACATCAGCTATTACCACCCGGCGGATTTCATCGCCCACCTAGCACGTGCTTATGAAATGGAGCAAAATCCCGCAGCGAAAGACGCTATCGGGCAAATTCTCGCCAATTCACGCATGTGTGCCGAAGGCAAGCGCCCCATCTGTCAGGACACCGGCATCGTGAATGTCTTTCTGAAAGTCGGTATGGATGTGCGCTTTGAGGGCTTCTCCGGTTCCCTGGACGATGCGATCAACGAAGGCGTGCGCCGCGCCTACAACCATCCTGACAACAAGCTGCGCGCTTCGGTCGTGGCTGACCCGCAATTCGAGCGCAAGAATACGCGCGACAACACCCCTGCTGTCATCTTCACCGACATCGTGCCAGGCGATAAACTGGAAGTGCACGTCGGTGCCAAGGGCGGCGGCTCGGAAAACAAAGCCACCCTCGTGATGCTGAACCCATCGGACTCCATCGTGGATGCGGTGGTAGAACAAGTCGCTCACATGGGTGCAGGCTGGTGCCCGCCCGGCATTCTCGGTATTGGCATCGGCGGCACGGCCGAAAAAGCCATGGTGATGGCGAAGGAAGTGCTCAACGAAGACTTGGACATGCATGAACTGCGCCAACGCGGTCCGCAAAACAAAACGGAAGAACTGCGTATCGAACTGTGCGACAAAATCAATGCGCTTGGCATTGGCGCGCAAGGCTTGGGCGGTCTCACCACCGTGCTGGACGTAAAAATCAGGATGTATCCGACCCACGCCGCCTCAAAACCGCTCGCCATCGTCCCGAACTGCGCCGCGACACGTCACGCCCACTTCGTCCTTGACGGTTCAGGTCCAGCGTATATCGATCCACCATCCCTTTCCTCCTGGCCAAACGTAAGCTGGCAACCGGATACCGAAAAATCATTGCGCGTGAACCTCAACACCCTGACGAAGGAAGAAGTCGCGTCGTGGAAGCCGGGACAAACGCTACTCCTCAACGGCAAAATGCTCACTGGCCGCGATGCCGCGCACCAGCGTATTCAGAACATGCTGACCAAAGGCGAAAAACTGCCCGTCGATTTCACCAACCGCGTTATTTATTATGTTGGTCCGGTCGATCCGGTGCGCGATGAAGCCGTGGGTCCGGCAGGCCCCACCACCGCCACGCGCATGGACAAATTCACGGACATGATGCTCGGCCAGGTTGGTCTGATTGCCTCCATTGGCAAATCAGAGCGTGGCCCCGAAACGGTTGCCTCGATCAAGAAGTACAAATCCGCTTATCTGATAGCGGTTGGCGGCGCAGCGTATCTGGTATCACGCGCCATCAAGTCTGCGAAAGTGGTTGGCTTTGCCGATCTCGGCATGGAAGCGATTTATGAGTTTGACGTCCAGGACATGCCTGTCACGGTTGCAGTCGATTCCAACGGCGTATCCGTACATGACACCGCGCCGAAGGAGTGGCAAGCGATCATTGCAACACTGCCCGGCGGACGCATCCCTGTAAAGAAACGCGACTAATCAAAGCATCATGCCCCAGACACAAGCCACAAACGACGCACCCATCGGCATTTTCGATTCCGGCGTCGGCGGCTTGTCTGTATTACGACATGTACAACAACAGTTGCCGCATGAAGACTTGATTTATTTTGCCGATTCCGGTTATGCCCCTTACGGTGATAAAACAGAACAGGCCATCATCACGCGGGCGCTGGCCATCGCAGACTTTTTGATCCAACAGGGCTGTAAAGCACTTGTCGTCGCCTGTAACACCGCCACCGCTGCTGCCATTCACTTGCTGCGCGAGCGGTATCCCGACATGCCGATCGTCGGCGTTGAGCCGGGACTGAAACCCGCTGCAGCAGCGAGCAAAACGCGTGTCATCGGCGTACTGGCGACGGATCGCACCATTGCCAGCGAAAAATTTCAAGCGCTGCACGATCAGCTCATCGCTTCGACCGGCGTGCAGTTCCTCACACAAGCTTGCACCGGACTGGCGGATCAAATCGAAAAGGGTGAACTGACGTCCCCCGCCACCCAAGCGCTGATTCAACAATACCTTTCACCCTTGGCTGACAACAAGGCAGACACGCTGGTGCTTGGTTGTACCCACTACCCATTTGTACAAGGACTCATCAAGCAGGCAGCACAAGCTGCCGGGATGTCACTTGTCACCGTCATCGATACGGGAGAACCGGTCGCACGGCAACTGGCACGCCTGCTCCAACAAAACGGTATTGCCAACAAGGCGCGCGCCAATGGCCATCTCCTGGCTTACACAACCGGCGATCCCGCTGCCTTGCGCGCAGCTTTCGAAAAACTGCTGACACTTCACCCGCCAATCGAAAAAATTGCGGTATAGTTAAAAATCAATGCGAAAAACGGCTACACGAGCCTTTGAATAAGGAGATACACATGGTACTGCTTGATTTGCAAATCTATCCGAACGACAAAGGTGTAAACCTCTCGGAGTATGTTGCGCGCTGCCTCGACGTCATCGACAAGAGCGGCGTCACCTACAAAATGCACCCGATGGGCACTATTCTCGAAGGCGAATGGGATCAGGTGAATGCTGTCGTTACAAACTGCTTCAAGGCGCTGGAAAAAGATTGCGATCGCATTTCCATTAACATCCGCGTCGATTACCGCTCCGGCAATAACACGCGCCTCAAGAGCAAAATCGAGTCGGTCGAAAAAGTCGTTGGCAAAAAACTCGCCACTTGAGCAAGACTAACGAATGGATTGACTGTGTGCGCTGTATCACGCACAATCACCGTCCCGACAACCCTGTTCCTTCAATCGTTAACTCCTGAATTACTGTATGGACTCAATCCTTGAATTTTACAAAAAGAACACTGCCGCGGCAATTATCGTCGGATTACTGTTCCCAATCGGTTTAGCCTTACTCTACGGTGGGGGAAAATCCATCTGGGTCAGGCAACGAAACAAAAAAGAGCGCGCCGCCATTTACAACTTGCTGTTGAATTCCAAGGCCACTGACAAGGCCATGACGAACGACGAGATCATAAAGGCCACGGGCATCCCGCGTGATCGCGTCGTTGGTCATTGTGAAGACCATCCGGAAATCAAAGATGCGGGGAAACGCAAGCGTTCGTGGCGGTTGAAACGAGACGACGAAGGCGACGACGACGAATAGGCTGCAGAACACAGGAAACTGTGGTCGTGCATGTCTTGCAGAACCAACGGGAGCGCCTCAACGAGGGAATTTCAAGCGCGCCTTCAATTCGTCCAGCAACTTTGCGGGCACCGATCTGGCCATGTCAAACACGGATACATCAATCGCGTCCAGCGTATTCTTGACCATCAAACCCAGCTCGGTATCCCCCTCCATCGACAGGCGACGGCTGAAAAAAAGCGTATCCGGGTCTTCCTTGCGCTGAGCCAGCAACAGAAAATCATGCGCGCTTGCGCCAATCGTCAAATCAGGCGTGCCATTCCCCCAGTCAGCGACAAAGGCGTCGTTCTTCCAGGTAAAGTCAAAAGCGATCTTTGCATCAGTGACACTGATCCGCAAACGTTTTCCCGACAATGACTGCCGAACATCTTCCGGAATCCGTTTTTGCAGGGCGATATTAAGTGCCACCACAAACATCAGGGAGCCAGGGAAAGCCGGCAACATGGATAAGGCCTTGCCGATCGGCTCGGGTATGGTAAAACCTTTTTGCGTCACGCTCTGCTCCCTTTTCAGTTTTGCCTTACCCAATCCTGCCCCGGCTTGCCATGCCAAAATCCGTTGCACGGCGCACCAGGCATGTACTCCTTCATCGCTTCAAGCGCTGCCTGCGGTGTGGCTTTCTTTTGACGTACCTGATCGAACAAATCGACAATAACATCCGCCTGCTCCGACTGCGGACTGATGCGAACGATATCCACCCCCAACCCTTCCAATTGCGTCCATTCGTTGGCGAGATTATAAACGCCACCGGATTGCGTCTGAATGCCATTCAACACCAAAAACGGTTGTGCTTCTTTTGTCTTCAGCAGCAAACCATCCGGGTAATCCAGACAGCCGAATTGACAATCGTCCTTCGGCAAATTGCGATGACGCGCCGTGAAGCACCGTGCAGAAAATGCGAGTGGCATGCGGCCGTAGGCAAAGACTTCCGTTTCAACACCTTGCGGCCGCGTCTTTTGCATCACAGCCAAATCATCACGATTCATTTCCAAAGGCATGACCCAGCGCGTCGCGCCTAACTGTGCGACCAACTCCAATGAGGTAGTGTTATAAAGATTCAAGTGTGGCCCTGCAACAAACGCTTGACCCGTGAGTTTGTGGGCGGCTCCCATGTCATTGGCTTCCACAAGAAAGCGCCCGTTTTCGACGATGCGACGCATGGCCTGCAAATCCGCTTCGGATTCGATCAGCACCTGGGTGGACAACACCACCTGCTTGCCGGCATCGTGCAGAGTTTTGGCAATCTCCAGCCAGTCAGCCGCGCGCAACTCATGGCGGCGCGAACACACTGCCTCGCCCACATAAACGATATCAACTGCACTCTTCGCTACCTGTTCGTAAAACGTGAACACCTTGTCGCGCGGCCAGTAATATTGCACAGAACCCAATGCCAGTTTCAAAATTGCCTCTCCGATTTTAATCCCTTCCCCCTGCTAGGGGGAAGGTTGGGATGGGGGTGCAGCATTCTTACGAACTGCACAGAAAATTCAGCATTACGCCCCATCCCTCTCCCTCAAACCAAGAGGGGGAAATTCACTTCCATGACCGATGATACGCACCCAAAGTATGCTGTTGCCCTTCCGCCACCTTGTTCAGTTCATTCATCCACGCCGGTTTCACCGCATACTTTTCCGCATCAGTACGACACGCATTGATCGCTTCACGCCACACACGCGTGACTTGCGCCACGTAAGCAGGACTGCGCTGACGGCCTTCAATCTTCACCGCACGCACACCCATGCTCATCAATTTCGGGAGCAGCGCCAGCGTATTCAAGCTCGTCGGCTCTTCGATGGCGTAGTAAGACGCGCCATCAACCTCAAACCGCCCCTTGCACAAGGTCGGATAGCTCGCACTCTCACCGTCCGCGTAGCGATCGATCAACACGCCATTCAGTCGCGATTCCAATCCTTTTGGCGTCTGCAACCAACGCACCGCCTTCGCAGGCGAACACACGCCATGCGTGTTGGGCGCTTCGCCTGTCACATATGAGGACAAGGCACAGCGGCCTTCCACCATCACGCACAAACTCCCGAAAGCAAAGACTTCAATTTCGACATCCGTGTTTTTCATCAACTGTTCTACCTGCGCCAGCGAGAGCACGCGCGGCAACACCGCGCGCGACACACCGAAATGATCGCGATAGAAATTGATGGCTTCATAATTGGTGGCAGAACCTTGCACCGACAAATGCAAGCGCAATTGCGGATGTGTTTGCTGCGCATACTGCATCAAACCCGGATCGGCCATGATCATCGCATCCACGCCCAAACTCGCCGCACGATCGATCGCCTTGCGCCACATTTCCCACGCCGATGCCTGCGGGTAGGTATTCAAGGCCACCAGCACCTTGCGGCCTTTGGCGTGTGCGTAGCGCACCCCTTCGGCTACTGCCGCATCATCAAAATTCAGCCCGGCAAAGTTGCGCGCATTGGTTGCGTCACGGAACCCGAGATACACGCAATCGGCACCATGATCGACCGCCGCTTTCAACGCGGGAAGACTCCCGGCTGGGCATACCAGTTCCAGCGCTGGGGAAGATTGGGGGAAAGCATTATGGGAAGACAAGCTACTCTCGCTAACGGTACAGAAGGGGCGCTACCGCGCCGGAAAGTCCATCATGGTATCAAAAACCCGGATAACCAGGGTTGGCAATAAAACACCGCTCGGCTATCCATTTCACGACCAAGGGCGTAAACCCTTACCATCATTCTCCTGACCGGGTAAAATATGGCTCCCCTAAAGAATGGCTTACAGGAGAGGAAATGGGACTGAAGACTTACAAGGTGAATGAACTAGGCATTGAAGCCATCAAGGAATTCTTGCTCAAAAACCACAAGCGCCCCACCGAAGCCACCACGGAAAGCGCGCTGGCGGATTGGGCGGCAGAGGCAGAGTCTTATGCAGACGCCAATGATATGGCACTCATCATCCTGACGGAGGAAGACAGCGTATCAGGGGAAGCCATGGGGCTGCATCTGGAGGAGCCCTATATCGACACGCAAAACCTCGACGAGGCTTTCATCTAGGGCATTCTGCGAAGGACTTAGCCAGATAAGTGGCCTGCCCAGCAGGAATCGAACCTGCGACCCCAAGCTTAGAAGGCTTGTGCTCTATCCAACTGAGCTATGGGCAGACGATAAGAATAGACAAGAATAAAACAAAACGGGCTGTCATTGACAGCCCGTTTTTTTATGCTGGTCGGGGCGGTGGGATTCGAACTCACGACCCTCTGGTCCCAAACCAGATGCGCTACCAGGCTGCGCTACGCCCCGAAAGAACGAGATCATACCGTGTTGCAGGGTTGCGGTCAAATGAAGTCTGCGCATCAGGAAAAACAGGGGGTGAGTAATTCACGCTTCGCGTAAAAAAGCGCTGATCCCGTTTTTTACACCGCCTTGCACTGGTCCGCGATACGCTTGGCCAGCGTCTTGGCTTCCTGAGTTTTCTTGGCCTCGACCATCACGCGAATCAGCGGTTCCGTGCCGGAAGGACGAATCAATACGCGGCCATTGTCACCCAGTTCACGCTCCACTTTTTCTTTCATGGCAACCATCGATGCATTGCTTTGCCATTTGAAACCACGCGGCACTTTCACATTCACCAGCGCTTGCGGATAAAGCTTGAGCTCCTTCGTGTACTGCGGCAGCGTGGATCGATTGCGACGCAGCACAGAAAGCACCTGCAAAGCTGAAATGATGCCATCGCCAGTCGTGTGCTTGTCCAAACAAAGAATGTGACCGGAGCCTTCGCCCCCCAGAAGCCACTTACGTTCGATCAATTCTTCCAGCACGTAGCGATCGCCGACTTTTGCGCGGGCAAAACCAACGCCCATCTGTTTGAGCGCGACCTCCAAAGCCATGTTGGTCATCAGTGTGCCGACCACCCCTTCCAGATCGCCGGAAGCGTGACGATCTTTCGCCAGCACATAGAGCAATTCATCGCCGTTGTAGAGGCGGCCTTTGGCATCCGACATCACCACGCGATCGGCATCGCCATCGAGCGCAATGCCAATATCGGCATTGTTGGCAACGACCACTTTGGCAAGCATTTCAGGATCAGTTGCACCGCACTGATCGTTGATGTTGACGCCGGTAGGCTGGATACCCATCGGTATGACATCCGCGCCTAGTTCATGCAACACGCAAGGCGCGATGTTGTAGGCAGCACCATGCGCACAATCAATCACGATTTTCATCCCGCGCAAATCCAGCTCGTTCGGGAAAGTGCTTTTACAAAATTCAATGTAACGGCCGTGTGCATCATCCAGTCGTCTGGCGCGGCCAACATGATCATCCGCTGCACAAATCATCGGCTGGTCGATGGCTTCTTCAATCGACAGTTCCAGTTCATCGGGCAACTTGTTGCCGGAGGATGAAAAAAACTTGATGCCGTTATCGGGATAGGGATTGTGCGACGCGGAAATCACCACGCCCGCAGAAAGTCGCAGGGCGCGCGTGAGATAGGCAATGGCAGGTGTCGGCATTGGCCCCGCCAGCATCACATCCACGCCTGCCGCCCCAAAGCCAGCTTGCAGCGAGGCTTCCAGCATATAACCGGAGACGCGCGTGTCTTTGCCGATTAACACCACGGGACGCCCTTGCGAAGGGCGAGATTGCGCCAAAACGCGACCAGCAGCATAACCGAGCTTCATCACAAAATCCGGTGTGATCGGCGCAGTACCGACTTTGCCACGTACACCATCTGTTCCAAAATATTTACGTCCCATTTTTTCCCACCCTTTTCAGTTTGTCGCCTGTTGCCATACCCTGAGTGCATCGACTGTTTCTGCCACGTCATGCACACGCACAATGTCCGCGCCATTCGCTGCCGCAACCAAGGCCGCTGCCACACTGCCCGCCATGCGCTCCTGTGGGGGTTTGCCGGTGATCGCACCGATGGTCGCCTTGCGCGACAAGCCCGCAAGCAATGGCAATTGCAGCGCCTCACGCATGCTGCCGATATTTTTCAGCAAGTCGAGGTTATGTTCAAGCGTTTTGCCAAATCCAAATCCGGGATCGATGCACAGTCTGGCACGATCCACGCCAGCAGACGCCAGCGCCAAAACGCGCTCGCGCAGAAATTCAGTGACCTCATCCACGACGTTGTCGTAATGCGGATTTTTTTGCATGCTTTGCGGATCACCCTGCATGTGCATCACGCACAAGCCGCAATCACTGCCGCGCACCGCATCGATCGCGCCCAGCGCCGAAAAAGCCGTGATGTCGTTGATCATGTCTGCGCCTGCGGCCAGGGCTTCACGCATCACTTGGGGCTTCCAGGTATCAATCGAGAGCGGACGCCCGCAATCGCGCAAGGCGTAAATCACCGGCATGATGCGGTCAAGTTCTTCCTGAATGGGAACCGGCGCTGCGCCGGGACGGGTCGATTCGCCACCAATATCGATGATGTCAGCGCCGTCTTCCATCATCTGCTCAACGCGATCCAGCGCCGCTTCAACGGAAAGAAAACGCCCGCCGTCCGAAAAAGAATCTGGCGTGATGTTGAGGATGCCCATCACCAGCGGTCGACTGCCTTTTCTGCCCGTTCGGAATCCGTATCGTCCGCACTGAAAAAAAAGAGGGTCAGAGTCGAATTTCTGAAAATTTGACGTTGACCCTACTTTTGTTGCTCCCATTTTTGCCTTTGCTTACGCTCTGGCTGGAGCACTTGTGGGAGTAATACCTGTTGGCGTGCCCGGCGTTTTTCTGACAGGGACGCCATCTTTCGGTGGACGCGGCTCGCGATCTTCCATGATGTCGGTGACCTGATCGGCATCGAGCGTTTCCCACTCCATCAAGGTACGCGCCATCTTCTCAACCTTGTCGCGATTATCTTCGATGAGCTTGCGCGACAATGCGTATTGCGTATCGATGATGTTACGGATTTCGGTATCGACCTTTTGCTGCGTCGCTTCGGAAACGCTCTTGGTGGACATGCGACCAAAGAAAGCATCATGCTCATTGTCTTCATACACCATCGTGCCCATCGACTCAGACATCCCATAGCGCGTCACCATCGCGCGCGCCAGTTTGGTGGCGCGGTCGAAATCGTTCGAGGCACCCGTAGACATCTGGTTCATGAAGACTTCTTCGGCAATCCGACCTGCAAAGAGGATCGCAATTTCTTCAAGCATCTTGGTCTTGTATTTCGTGACGGCATCATGCTCCGGCAGCTGCCAGGTCACCCCCAGCGCATAACCGCGCGGCATGATCGTGACCTTGTGAACGGGATCAGCATGCGGCAACAATTTCGCAACCACGGCATGACCGGACTCGTGATAGGCCGTATTGAGGCGTTCCTCTTCGCGCATGACCATGGACTTGCGCTCGGGACCCATATAGACCTTGTCCTTCGCATCCTCAAAGTCTTGCATCTCCACCAGACGCTTGTTGCGACGTGCAGCAAACAAAGCCGCTTCGTTGACCAGGTTGGCGAGATCCGCGCCGGAGAATCCGGGCGTACCGCGCGCGATAATGTCCGATTTCACGTCTGGCGCGATCGGCACCTTGCGCATGTGAACGTTCAGAATTTGTTCGCGGCCGCGAATGTCCGGCAAAGACACCGAGACTTGACGATCAAAACGTCCCGGACGCAACAAGGCTTTGTCGAGTACGTCGGCACGGTTGGTTGCTGCCACAACGATCGTGCCGGAATTCGGTTCGAAACCATCCATCTCCACCAGCAACTGATTGAGCGTTTGTTCGCGTTCATCGTTACCGCCACCCATGCCAGCGCCACGATGACGGCCGACAGCATCGATTTCATCGATGAAAATGATGCAGGGGGAATGCTTCTTCGCATTTTCGAACATGTCGCGCACGCGGGATGCACCCACACCGACAAACATTTCAACGAAGTCTGAACCGGAAATCGAGAAGAACGGTACCTTCGCTTCACCTGCAATCGCACGCGCGAGCAAGGTTTTACCGGTACCCGGTGGGCCAACCAGCAAGAGGCCTCGCGGAATACGGCCACCGAGTTTTTGAAACTTGTTGGGATCTTTCAGGAAGTCCACAACTTCTGCCACTTCATCTTTGGCCTCATCGCAGCCAGCCACGTCGGCAAAAGTCACCGTATTACTCTTGTCGTCGATCATGCGCGCCTTGGATTTGCCAAAGGAGAATGCACCTCCTTTGCCACCACCTTGCATCTGGCGCATGATGAAAATCCAGACGCCGATCAAAATCAGCATCGGGAACCAGGAAATGAAAATCTGGTAAAGGAAACTTGGCTCTTCAGGTGCCTTGAAATCAAACTTGACGCTGTTATCGATCAAGTCCCGAACCAGGCCGCGATCATGAAAGGACACCGTGGCTTTGACTTTCTTGCCTTCCTTCGTCACCGCCATCAAGTAGTTGCCTTCAATCTTGGCTTCCTTGATGTGCTTGGCTTTAATCTCATCCAGGAGCTCAGAATACGCAATCGGCACAAAACCCGCCTCTTTGTCGCGCCCATCAAAATGCTTGAAGGTCGCAAACAAAATTAGCGAAGAAACGACTGCCCACACCGCAGCCCTGATAAACCTGTTATTCATTTACACTCCTTGGGCATCGATAGCCCAAACCGGCTGGTTTCAATTACAACGCTGTGAATTTTACCTGTATTTGGGGGCAACTGCATCTGCCCCATAGGGAAGTCGCTGGCGATTTGCCCTAAATGTGTGAATCATCAAAGCAGATATCGCTATTTGCGGTTGAAGAACGCAAAAATCAAGCGCCGGGCTGCCCCCCTATTGCGGATTTTTCAGGGTTCGCCCCAGCAAATAGACCTCTGAAGACTTGTCACGACTGGCCTTGGGCTTGCGGGAGGCAACGCTTTTGAAGGCTTTGCGGAACTTTTCAACAATCTGGGCATATCCCATGGCATTGAAACACTTCACCAGCAAGCTGCCGTTGGGATGCATGTGAGATTGGCAAAACTCCAATGCCAAATCGATTAAATCCTCCATGCGCGCGGCATCGGCTACAGCAATCCCGGACAGGTTGGGCGCCATATCCGAAAGCACCAGGTCGACCTTGCGTCCTGCCAGAACCGCCTCGAGCTGCTTCAGGACGTCTTCCTCTCGGAAATCCCCCAATATGAAGTGGACATCCGCAATAGGTTCCATGGGCAGCAAATCCAGTCCAATCACCGTGCCGTGTATTCTCCCCCCGGGCTTGCCTGCCAGCCTGTTGCGCACATATTGCGACCAGCTCCCCGGCGTACAGCCCAAATCCACAATGACCTGTCCCGGCTTGATTAACTTGTCGATTTCATCAATTTCCTTGAGCTTGTAAGCCGCACGCGCGCGGTAACCTTCCTTTTGCGCCAGTTTGACGTAAGGATCGTTGATATGGTCATGCAACCAATCTTTGTTGAACTTGTTTTTCGCCATTCGCTTAGAATACGGTTTTTAAGGACTTCTCTTCATGCTGAAACTCTCCCCCGCCCAACGCAGCACGCTGCGATCTGAGGCTCATGCCCTTGACCCGGTCGTCATCATCGGCGAAAACGGGTTAACGCCAGCCGTTATGAAGGAAATCGGCCTGAGTCTGGACGCCCACGGGCTGATCAAAATTCGGGTCTTCGGCGATGATCGCGATGCGCGTATCGCCATCAACGAAACGATTTGCGAAACACTGAACGCTGCCCCCATTCAGCACATCGGGAAATTGCTGGTCATTTATCGCCCCAAAGTCGAGAAACCCAAAGAACGGCCGCCAAGCAAAGGAAAAGGCTTGCGCAAAGTGACGGTTGTGAAAGAAACCGCTGGCGGCACCAGACGTCCCACGGTTTCCAAAGTGACGCTTCAGGGGAATCAACGCATCACCCAAGCTGGCTCCGTCAAGCGCGCCAAGAAACGTCAAACCAGCATCAAGAAATCCGCTCTCAACTAAGCCGCCGGAATCAGGGGCAGCCGCTCGTTTTTGCACAGCAAATCATTGCGCTGACCCCACTTTACCGTGGTGCTCAAAATCAAATGTAAAGCACCTCGAGAATTTCGTATTCTCGCCCACCCGAAGGCGCTTGCACTTCCACCACCTCGCCCGCAACACGGCCAATCAGCGCTCGCGCAATCGGCGAAGTAATGGATACCTTCGATTCTTTCAAATCCGCCTCATCCACACCGACGATCTGATACTGAACCGTTTGCCCGGATTCCAGATCTTCCAGCTTCACGGTTGCACCAAATACCACGCGACCTTCGGCGTCCAGCGTGCTCGGATCAATAATTTGCGCCGAGCTTAATTTGGATTCCAACTCTGCAATCTTTCCTTCTATGAAAGCTTGCCGTTCCTTGGCAGCATCGTACTCGGCATTTTCAGAAAGATCACCATGCGAGCGCGCTTCGGCAATCGCGGCAATCACCTCATAGCGATCCTTGGTTTTCATCCGATGCAGATCCTGTCGCAGAATTTCTGCACCGCGCTTGGTCAAAGGTACTGTACTCATAATCGTTTTTCTTAAAATTAGAGAGGTCACAAACGGAATGGAAAACCATCCTTCTGTGACCTCGGTAACGGTGAACTGCCTTTATTTTATTCTATTTTCAGACAAATCCAAACGGCAAAAAAGAAGCAGCCCTCCGCATGTCAACCTTTTCAATATCACTGCAAAGATTGATGCAGTGTTTGCAAATCATACACATGCAAACTATCAAGGTATCCCATGCCCTCCACGACAGCTTCCGCTCCTGCAATGGTGGTCCAGGTCGGCACGCGTGCCGTCAGCGCCGACTGTCGAATCGCGCCGGAATCCTGAATGGCACTGCGTCTTTCTTCGACCGTATTCACAACGAGCACAATCTCACGGTTCTTGATCATGTCCACCACATGCGGACGCCCTTCAACAACCTTGTTGACCGCTCTCACTGGAATACCTGCCGCCTCAATCGCCGAGGCCGTGCCGCGCGTCGCAGCAATCGAAAACCCGAGCTTGACCAGTTCACGCGCCACTTTCACTGCTCGTGGCTTGTCGCTGTCTTTGACGCTCAGGAATACCGTGCCAGAACGCGGCATGATCACCCCCGCACCCAATTGCGACTTGATGAACGCCTCACCGAAGGTTTTTCCGACGCCCATCACTTCACCAGTAGATTTCATTTCCGGACCTAAAATTGTGTCAACGCCCGGGAACTTCACGAATGGGAAGACCGCCTCTTTCACGCTGTAATAAGGCGGCACCACTTCATTAAAGATACCTTGCTCGTCCAATGACCTGCCAGCCATGCAGCGCGCAGCAATTTTCGCGAGTTGCAGACCCGTCGCTTTCGACACAAAAGGAACCGTGCGTGACGCACGTGGGTTAACTTCCAGCACATACACCACGTCTTGCATCTTGCCGTCGACTTCTTTTTGCTGGATCGCAAACTGCACATTCATCAAACCGACCACGTTCAAGCCTTTTGCCATCAGCGCGGTCTGGCGCTTCAACTCATCAATCGTTTCTTGCGACAAGGAAAAGGGCGGCAGCGAACAGGCCGAATCGCCCGAGTGAACGCCAGCTTGTTCAATATGCTCCATCACACCGCCGATGAAGGTGCGTTTGCCATCGCTCAAGCAATCCACATCCACTTCAATCGCATCGTTCAGGAAGCGATCCAGCAACACCGGCGAATCATTAGACACTTTCACGGCTTCACGCATGTAGCGTTCCAAATCACGCTGATCATGCACGATTTCCATCGCGCGCCCGCCCAACACGTAAGAAGGTCGCACCACCAAGGGGTAGCCGATTTCCAGTGCCAGCCTCATCGCTTCCTTCTCGTTACGCGCAGTACGATTCGGTGGCTGAAGCAAACCAAACTGGTTCAGCATTTGCTGGAAACGTTCACGATCTTCTGCTGCATCGATCATGTCAGGCGTTGTTCCGATAATCGGCACACCATTCGCTTCCAGATCCAGCGCCAGCTTCAAGGGCGTTTGTCCACCAAATTGCACAATCACGCCAATCGGCTTTTCCTTGTCAACGATTTCCAGCACATCTTCCAGGGTCAGCGGCTCGAAATACAAACGATCGGAGGTATCGTAATCCGTCGAAACGGTTTCCGGATTACAGTTGACCATGATGGTTTCGTAACCGTCTTCGCGCATCGCCAAAGCGGCGTGTACGCAACAATAGTCAAACTCAATGCCTTGGCCGATGCGGTTCGGGCCACCGCCAAGCACCATGATTTTTTTCCTGTCGGTCGGTTCGGCTTCGCATTCTTCGTCGTAAGACGAATACATGTACGCCGTGTTCGTCGCAAATTCTGCTGCGCAAGTATCGACCCGCTTGTAAACGGGGCGAATGTTAAGTGCGTGGCGTTTTTGACGAACCATGCGATCCGTCGTTTTCATCAAATACGCCAGACGGCGGTCTGAAAAGCCCTTTTGCTTCAAGCGGAACAAGGTTTCTCGATCCAGTGATTCCAGCTTTTGTGTCTCCAGCCACAATTCTATTTCGACGATTTCACGAATCTGCGCCAGGAACCAGGGGTCGATGTGTGTCAACTGATGCACTTGATCCAGGGTGAAGCCTTGCGCAAACGCATCGCCCACATACCAGATGCGTTCCGCACCCGGCTCACCTAACTCTTCGGCAATTTTTTCCTTGTCACGCGTTTTCTCATTCAATCCATCTACACCCACTTCCAGACCGCGCAAGGCTTTCTGGAAGGATTCCTGGAAGGTGCGGCCAATCGCCATCACTTCACCCACCGATTTCATTTGCGTGGTCAGATGCGCATCGGCTTGTGGGAATTTCTCAAACGTGAAACGCGGTACTTTCGTCACAACATAGTCGATGGCCGGCTCGAACGATGCCGGTGTCGCCCCGCCGGTAATTTCATTCTTCAACTCATCCAGCGTATAGCCGACTGCCAGTTTGGCTGCCACCTTCGCGATCGGAAACCCCGTTGCTTTGGATGCCAGCGCAGACGAACGTGACACGCGTGGGTTCATCTCAATGACGATCATGCGGCCGTCTTCCGGGTTGACCGCAAACTGCACATTGGAACCGCCAGTGTCCACGCCGATTTCGCGCAGAATTGCGATCGACGCGTTGCGCATGATTTGGTATTCCTTGTCGGTCAGCGTCTGCGCCGGTGCGACAGTAATCGAGTCACCGGTGTGTACCCCCATAGGATCGAGATTTTCAATCGAACACACAATGATGCAATTGTCGGCGCGATCACGCACCACTTCCATCTCGAATTCTTTCCAGCCGATCAGCGATTCTTCAATCAGCAATTCGCTCGTCGGAGACGCCTCCAGACCACGCTTGCAAATCGCATCGAATTCTTCTTCGTTGTAAGCAATGCCGCCGCCCGTGCCGCCCATCGTGAACGAGGGGCGAATAATGGTCGGGAAACCCATTTCTCTCTGGACATCCCACGCTTCATCCATGGAATGCGCAATGCCAGATCGTGCAGAGCCGAGACCGATCTTGGTCATGGCTGCCTTGAACTTGGAACGATCTTCCGCCTTGTCGATGGCTTCCGGCGTCGCGCCGATCAACTCGACATTGTATTTTTTCAGGACGCCGTGACGATGCAAGTCGAGCGCACAGTTCAGCGCGGTCTGCCCACCCATCGTCGGCAAAATTGCATCCGGGCGTTCCTTTTCGATGATGCGTTCGACCACTTTCCAGGTGATCGGCTCGATGTAGGTGACGTCCGCCATTTCCGGATCCGTCATGATCGTCGCCGGATTGCTGTTGACGAGAATGACCTTGTAGCCTTCTTCGCGCAAGGCTTTACAAGCTTGCGCACCGGAATAATCGAACTCGCACGCTTGCCCGATGATGATCGGACCTGCGCCGATAATCAGAATGCTTTTGATGTCTGTACGCTTAGCCATTTTTCTTTTTCTCCATCATCGCGACAAAGCGATCAAACAGGTAACCAATATCGTTGGGGCCCGGCGAGGCTTCCGGATGTCCCTGGAAGCAGAAAGCCGGACGATCCGTGCGCTCAAAGCCTTGCAGCGAACCGTCGAACAGTGAAACATGCGTGACGCGGCAATTCGCGGGTAGCGTGGCCGTATCCACTGCGAAGCCATGGTTTTGCGAGGTGATCAGCACCTGTTTCGTATCCAAATCCTGCACCGGATGGTTGGCACCGTGATGGCCGAACTTCATTTTCAGTGTTTTTGCACCGGAAGCCAGTGCCATGATTTGATGACCAAGACAGATGCCGAAAGTCGGATAACCTTTCTCGATCAATTCTTTCGACGCCGCAACCGCGTAATCGCAGGGTTCCGGATCGCCGGGGCCATTCGATAAAAAGATGCCGTCCGGATTCAGTGCAATGGCATCGGCTGCTGTCGCCTGCGCAGGCAACACCGTCACCTTGCAACCGCGTTCTGTCAGCATGCGCAAGATGTTGCGCTTGACGCCATAATCGAAAGCGACAACATGGTATTTGGCATCAACCAACTGACCATAACCTTCGCCGAGCTTCCATTCGGTTTCATGCCATTCATACGGTTTGGTGGCAGAAACGACTTTCGCGAGATCCATGCCAGACAAGCCGGGGAAGGAGCGCGCTAAGGCGAGCGCCTTGGATTGATCGTCGCCGACCATGATGGCGCCGTTCTGCGTACCCTTTTCGCGCAAGACGCGCGTGAGTCGGCGTGTATCCACACCGGCAATGGCGACGATTTTTTCTGCAGCCAGGTATTCCGAAAGCGTTTGCGCCTTACGGAAGTTGGACGTCATCAGCGGCAAGTCTTTGATAACCAGCCCTGCTGCGTGAATGTGCGTCGATTCAACATCTTCCGGGTTGATCCCGGTATTGCCGATGTGCGGATAAGTCAGCGTCACAATCTGACGACTGTAGCTTGGATCCGTCAGAATTTCCTGATAACCCGTCATGGAAGTATTGAACACCACCTCGCCGATAGTGTGGCCGGCAGCGCCGATGGAAATGCCGCGGAATATCGATCCATCAGCCAACGCAAGAATCGCTGGTGTGGCATGACCCGAAAGGAATGGCAACAAGGATAGCTCCTGATATCATTGCCGTAGCGATGCCACTCCAGCTTTTCTGCACTGGATGATGTCGCTTGATGGTGGTTGGCGCTACGGCGGGTAAATTGAACAGTAAAACTTGCCAATTGTACTGCAAAGCTGATACGGCCGCAAACGACCTATCAGGTATATCCCAGACCCATTGCTTCCCGCACATCCCGCATGGTTTCATGCGCCAGCTTGCGCGCCACATCGCATCCATCGGCAACAATGGCGCGTACCAGAGAGGGGTCGTCCAAGTAGGGTTGTGCCCGCTCGTGCATGGGCTCTTGTTCTTTGAGAATGGCATCGATGAGCGGTTGCTTGCATTCCAGACAACCAATCCCCGCCGACTTGCAGCCTTTGACAACCCATTCTTGGGTATCGCTGTCGGTGTATACCTGGTGCAATTGCCAAACGGGGCAACGCTCCGGATCTCCTGGGTCGGTACGTCGCACCCGTGCGGGATCGGTGGGCATCGTGCGTACTTTCTTGTTCAAAACATCCTTGTCTTCGCGAAGCGAGATCGCATTGCCGTAACTCTTGGACATTTTTTGTCCATCAAGACCGGTCAGACGTGAGGCTTCTGTCAGCAAAGCTTGCGGCTCCACCAGAATCAGCTTGCGACTGCCTTCGAGATAGCCGAACAGGCGCTCGCGATCGATCATCGACAGATTTTGCGCATCGTCAAGCATTGCTTTGGCCTGCTCAAGTGATTCAACGTTGCCATTCTGCTGGAAATTCGTGCGCAATTCGTTGTACAGTTTCGCGCGCTTGCTACCGAGTTTTTTGACCGCTTCTTGCGCTTTTTCTTCAAACCCCGGCTCACGCCCATAGAGATTGTTGAAGCGGCGCGCAATTTCACGCGTCATCTCAATATGCGGAATCTGATCTTCCCCCACCGGCACCATGTTGGCGCGATAAACCAGAATATCGGCTGCCATCAGCAACGGATAGCCTAGAAAACCGTAATTGGTCAAATCCTTGTGCGCCAATTTTTCGATCTGATCTTTGTACGTCGGCACACGTTCCAGCCAGCCCAGCGGCGTGGACATGCCCAAGAGCAGCGTCAGCTCTGCCACTTCCGGCACTTGCGATTGAATGAAGAGCGTCGACTGCGACGGATCAACGCCTGCAGCCAACCAGTCGACCAACATGTCCCACGTGCTTTTTTCAATACTTTCCGCTTCGTCATAATGCGTAGTCAGCGCATGCCAATCAGCGACAAAAAACAAACAGGGATGTTCTGCCTGCATCTTGATCCAGTTTTTAAGGGCACCGTGGTAGTGGCCAATGTGCATCGCCCCTGTGGGGCGCATGCCGGAAACAACGCGGTCTGGGTACATGTTTAGTCTGTTTAAAGTAATAGCTTCAAGGGAATAACCAGTGCTTGCAAGAGTTCGTGTGCGACAGTCATCACCGGCACCATCCAGTAACGCAACACTTTGAGCATCACAAGCGCCATGACGATGAAAAATCCGTAAGGTTCCAGTTGTACAAAGCGGTGCGCCCACTGATAAGGCAATATGCTTGTCAAAATGCGACCGCCATCCAGTGGGGGAATCGGGAACAGGTTAAAGGCAAAGAAAACGAGGTTATCGAGTACACCCGCTTCAGCCACACGCAGGAAAAACTCTTCCTGGATCTGAAATTTTTTGAGCCCAATGGCCAACACCAGCCACATCAAGGCCATGATCAAATTAGCTCCTGGACCTGCCAGAGAGACCAGCGCCGAGTGTTTGCGCGGGTTGCGCAAACGACTGAAATTGACAGGAACGGGTTTGGCGTAACCGAATAAATAGGGGCTGCCGATGACGAACAATGCAAGCGGTATCGCAATCGTGCCAATTGGATCAATGTGCTTGATCGGGTTCAGTGTCATGCGGCCTTGCGCGTACGCTGTGGTGTCGCCAAAATATCTGGCTACGTACGCATGCGCTGCCTCATGCAGCGTAATCGCAAGAAGGATGGGAAGCAGGTGAACTGCGAAAGTCTGGATACTGTTCATCGCGGGAATTTTACCAGAGGGAACCGCGAGAAGAAATGTCCGGACAATGGTGCGACATCAAAAGCCAAAAGCACTCGCATCCCCTCTCCCCTGCCTCACCAGCATCGGCTCAGCACTACTGAGATCGATCACCGTGGTCGGAACGAGACTGCATGCCCCCCCGTCAATCACCAAATCGACCTGGTTTTTCAAGCGTTCGCAAATCTCATCTGGATTGGTCAAAGGGTCTTCATCGCCGGGCAAAATCAGTGTGGCGCCCAGCAAGGGCTGCCCCATTTCCTGCATCAAAGCCAAAGCGATTCGGTTATCGGGTACGCGCAGGCCGATGGTTTTGCGCGAGGGATGACTCAGACGCCGCGGAACTTCCTTCGTCGCAGGAAGAATAAAGGTAAACGAGCCCGGCGTCGCTGCCTTGAGCAAACGATACTGGCGATTGTCAACCTTGGCGTAGGATGCGACTTCACTTAAGTCACGGCACAACAAGGTCAGATGGTGGCGTTCATCCACGCCGCGAATGCGACGCAAGCGATCTGCTGCCGCTTTGTCATCTAGTCTGCACACCAGTGCATAGCAGGAATCGGTCGGCAAAGCGACAATGCCGCCAGCCTGAACAATTTCTGCCGCTTTTTTGATATAGCGATGCTGGGGGTTGTCTGGGTGGATTTGATAAAACTCGCTCATCGTTTACAAGAAATGATGCTGACAATCTTGACATCGTCAGCATCAGATACGCTCTCCTCTCAAGCTGCTTGCTGCAAAGCCGCGATCCGTTGCTCAATGGGCGGATGCGTAGAAAACAGTGCCATAAACCCTGGCGAATCGCTGATGCCCGCAGCTGCCAGCGATTTTGGCAAGGCTCCAGGCTCCAAGCCTCCCAGTCGCGCCAGCGCATTGATCATCGGCTGCCTGCGTCCCAGCAATTGCACGGCGCCCGCATCAGCGCGAAATTCCCGTTGACGCGAAAACCACGCCACAATCAACGATGCACCAATGCCAAACAGGATTTGGCAAAACATGGAGGTCAGCATGAACCCCATGCCCGGTCTGTCGTCCTCATTTTTGAGAACGTATTGATCGACAAGATAACCGACAACACGTGACAGGAAGATGACAAAGGTATTCACCACCCCCTGAATCAGCGTCATGGTAACCATGTCGCCATTGGCGATATGCGCCACTTCGTGACCCAGCACCGCCTCGACCTCTTCCTTGGTCATCCCTTCCAGCAATCCGGTTGAGACGGCAACCAGTGAAGCATTCTTTGACGCGCCCGTAGCAAAAGCATTGGGTGCACCCTCAAAGACGGCAACTTCCGGCATACCAATACCGGCTCGTGTTGACAGGCTGTGCACCGTTTGCACCAACCACAACTCCGTCGAATTCGAAGGCTGTTCAATCACGCGAGCGCCGGTCGACCACTTGGCCATGGGCTTGCTCATGAACAGGGAAATAATCGAGCCCGTGAAACCGACCACCAGCGAAAAAATCATCAGGCTGGTCAAGTTCAATCCTCTGGCATACAACATGCGATCGACGCCCAGTAGGGACAGAACGATCGACATCACCACCATCACAGCAATATTGGTGAGAACAAACAAAAAAACACGTTTCATGAAAACCTCTCACTCACAAGATGAAAACAACCAGATAATAGGGACGCCGGAGAAAAAATCAAGGGACTGAGAACTATAGCAGCAGTCGAATTTTTCTGCCACGCCTCTCTCGCGCTTCTCCTCTGAAAAAAGATTGCGCAATGGTGAATATTCAGTACCAGTCCGCCCAAACGGGGGTGACGCCCTTTGGCAAGGGGGGCAAAGTGCCGATGTCGACGCGTGATTCACCCGGCGCGTGGAAATCCGAACCAGATGACGCCAAAAAACCATATTCCATGGCGATCTTTGCAAATTTCAGGTATTGATCAGGCGAATGACTTCCTGTTACAACCTCGATCATCGTACCGCCAAGGTATTTAAACTCCTGCAAAAACGCCCCAAATACCAAATCACTGAAACGGTAACGGCCGGGATGCGCAATGCCGACAATCCCGCCTGCACCACGAATCCAGCTCACGGCATCTTCCAAACTGGCCCAGTGATGAGGCATATACCCCGGCTTGCCCTCCACCAGATAGCGACGAAATGCCTCGCGAATGTCTTTGCAATAACCATCCGCAACCAGAAAACGGGCAAAATGTTTGCGGGATACGAGGAAAGGGTTGCTGACGAATTTCATCGCCCCTTCAAAGGCGTGAGGTATGCCGACCGCAGCGAAACGGCGTCCCATTTCCTTGGCGCGTTCGACACGCCCACTACGCGTCGATGCCAAGCCCTTGACCAAATCGCTGTTGCTTTCATCGATATGCAAACCGACAATATGCACCGTTGACCCTGCCCATGTCGTTGAAATTTCAACGCCAGGAACAAACTTGATGCCCAAAGCCTCGGCCGCGATACGTGCTTCAGCATTGCCCTGGACTTCATCATGATCGGTCAACGCAATAACATCGGCAGCATTGTCCTTGGCTCTGGCGAGCAATGCGGCAGGACTGAGCGTACCATCCGAGACGTCAGAATGGCTGTGTAAATCAACGTTTAGCATGGGTAATGCCATATTGATACCTGGATAATAGAGACCCTCAGGAGGGATGACCTCTTCAGATCGTGTTCTGGGACAACATTTTACGCGTGTTGGGTGAAATCTGTCAGATTTGTTTCATTGGGGAAAGCATTGACGGCGTTTAAGCTTCTGCTGACACACTCCATTGAACAATCGCCAAAATCCGGGCGGCGCTACCGTTTCCGAAAGAGAACGGTACAATGCGCTTTTTCTTCGGCTCCCATAAAAAAAGAAAGGTGTTTATGCCCATTTACCGACTCGGAAAACACTCCCCCGACATTCATCCCACCGCGTGGATCGCGCCAACGGCCAACATCATCGGCAACGTCAAGATCGCTGCGGGCGCTTCTGTCTGGTTTGGCGTCACGATTCGCGCAGATCATGAACGCATTGAAATTGGTGAGAACACCAACATCCAGGATCTCTCCATGTTGCACGCCGATCCCGGCTTCCCGCTCCTCATCGGCAAAAACGTTACAGTCGGCCATCACGCCGTCCTGCACGGCTGCATCATTGAAGATGGTGCACTCGTAGGCATCCGCGCCACTGTACTAAACGGTGCCGTGATTGGTGAAAACTCGCTCGTGGGAGCCTGTGCGCTCGTGACCGAAAACAAGAAGATGTCCGAAAAGAATTCGCTCATCATCGGCACGCCAGCAAGCGTTTCGAAAACCATGTCGGATGAGGCCGTTGATCGCATGCATGGTGCAGCGCGTTTTTACATGAAGAACAGCAAGCTGTTCTCCGAAGATCTGGAGCAAATTAAATAAACATGACCGACAAGCTGCAAAAATTCCTGTTCGAAAACGCGGCCGTACGTGGCGAACTGGTCGAACTGTCCGACGCCTGGCAACAAGTCCAGGCACGACACGACTATCCCAAAGCCGTGCAAATGCTGCTGGGTGAGATGCTCTCGGCCGCCGCCCTGCTTTCCGCGAATCTGAAGTTCGACGGTGCCATCGTGATGCAGATTCATGGCGACGGCCCCGTGCGTCTGCTGGTGGTCGAGTGCGACTCCAGCCTGCAAGTGCGCGCGACGGCCAAGCTGGTGCCGAACGTTGATATCCCGAACGACGCCAGCCTCAGCCAGCTTGTGCACGTGCATGGCAAGGGGCGCTTCGTCATCACGCTTGACCCGCACGACAAAGTACCGGGGCAACAAGCCTACCAGGGGGTAGTGCCACTGGATGGCGATAACATCGCCACCGTAATCGAGAATTACATGATGCGTTCTGAACAGCTCGACACCAAAATCTGGCTGGCGGCCGATGAAAAAGTCTCACGCGGCTTGCTCTTGCAAAAGCTGCCGGGAGAAGGCGGCGTCGAAGGCCTGGAGAAAGAAGAGGGCCACGAACTTGAAACCTGGAATCGAGTCGTCATGTTGGCCTCAACGCTGAAAAACGAAGAGTTGCTGCGCGTTGACATTGACACGTTGATGCGACGCCTCTTTTGGGAAGAAAACATCCGCGTATTCACGCCCCTTGAACCCCATTTCCGATGCACCTGCTCGCTCGAGAAAGTTGGCAATATGCTGAAAATGCTCGGGAAGCGAGAGATTGACGAAGTCCTCGCTGAACAGGGACATTTGGCGATCCAGTGTGATTTTTGCGGACAACACTACAACTTCGACAAAATCGACTGCGCACAACTTTTCGCCGATGCACAAACCTTGCCGCCACCCAAGAGTTTGCTTCACTGATCCCTTTCACAGGGACAGTTTTCCTCGCTGAAGGTTCCCGTGATGCGCTCTCCTTCACAGAGCACTCGCCGAAAATTCACCGAAAAAAAATCCTGAGGAGGCGAAGTGGCGTTATTCCAGATTGACTTTGCCAAGCAATCGCAATAACCGAGCCATCGTTGCCTCGTCTGCCAAGGCTGGCAATGCGCTCATTTCCTCCACCAGTTCCACCAAGGATTTTCCGCTCATGCCCGACAGGGAGGATTGCAACACCGCCACCTGTGCCTGCAAACGCTGATGCGCCAACTCGGGCGGACTTTCCATGCCCGCCATGATTTCAGCGCGCAACAGGTTTTTCAGCAGTACATCGCGATTGGATTCCAGCAGCTTCGCATAACGCTGGTCATGCCCTGTCAAAGCATGTAGCGCTGCATTGAAGCGCTTGCGCATCATGGTTTCGCGCTCGGCTTTCAGCGGCGGCAATGCTTGCCAGTGCGCTTTCCATGCGTCATCCATCGACGCGCTGCCAACCAAGGCAGATTCCACGGCACGGCACAAAGCCATTTTTTCGCCCCATGCTTCACGTTGCGCATGTCTGGCGGCTCGCGCTGTCGTTTTCAAACGCTCCTGCAAGATAGCGTTGGCCTTGCGATAGCGTGCATCGATCTGCTGTTCTTGCGCACGCGGCACGGCACCGATGGCTTTCCACGCTGCCTCTGTAGTACGCAGCAATGCCTTGATGGTGGCCTCCGATTCACTTTGTGCTGCCTCGAGCCGTGCACACAAGCCCAGCTTGCTTTCTGCATTTTTTTGGCGCTCCGCATCTGCAACAGCATTGACCAGCTTGCGTTGTGCAAATACGCCATCGCATACTTTTCGAAAACGCTCCCACAACGCCTGCTCTGTCTTATGCTCCAGCGGCATGGCTTTTGCGCACTCCTGCCAACGAAGCTGGATCGCGCGCACTTTGTCCACCACCCTGCGATCACGCGCATCGACTTGCTCCACTTCGCGTATCAGGCGTTCGCGTTTTTCGATTTCACCGACCCAACGCTCCTGCAAAGGTTCCCGCAACTTTCGGCTCGCCGCCTCGAAAGCGGCATCCAGCCGTTTTTTATCCTTGCGATCCATGTGCCCAATACGCTGCCAGGACTGGGTAATGCCTTGGTAAAAACTGGCGACGCGCTTCCAGTCCAACCTGTCCCCCGATTCACTCGAGCGACTCAGCCCTGAACTTTCAAGGAAGTTGATGGCGTCAGCCACCAGGGCTTCCGCACGCTCCTTGTTCTGCTGTCTCGCTAAGGCCTGTTTCCTGGAATGCTCTGCAATCGGCGCGTAGGCAAGTGTGCATACCGCATCGAAGCGCTCCCACAAAGGCTTGGGTGCCGAACCCGATTGCACGTCCAGCGCCTTCCAGCTGTCCCGCGCGATGGAAACGACCTTTGCCAGTTCAGGCAAGGGCAAGTTTTTTGCCGGGATATCCTCTAGTGTTTGAATCAATTCTTCACGAGAAACATTGCCCCCCCAGCGCGCCCATCCCTGCAAGCGCTTTAAGCCTGCACGCACCTGCACCAGGCGCGCCAGATCGTCCTTGCTCAAGCCCTGGAATTGTTTTTCGAGCCTGCGAAGCACTTCGTCTTGTTCCATCGCAGCTTGCAAATGCCCGTCCTGGATCGCCTGTTCAAATTTTTCCAGCGCATTCACAAAAGCCGCTGTCTGTTCAGCATCAGCAAGACTCGCCTGTTTTTTTGCCGCACTTCTCGTCGATGGCTCGCCTGCCTGATTGGGCAGATTGGGTAGCACGATCGTCGTGTCGCGCTCCTCTTGGGTTGAAACGGCTGCCTCAACCTCCTGTGTTTTAGCGCCGTGCCGCTCTCTGATATCTCGACATTTCTGCTCAAACTCAAGCACAAGCGACTTGGGGAGTGAAGCAAATTCAGCGCTTCTGCCATAATCTGCCCAGACTTGCTCCATGCTTGCCAGTTTCTCGGCTTGCTGCACCAAAGGCAGGTCATCCATGCTGGCGCCAAAATGCCGCAACGCTTCCAATGCATCAATGACCTTACGCTGCAACCCGGCTTGCGCTGCCAAGCGTACATCCAGTTCTGCTCGCAAATCCTTAAACCGGATTTGGTGTGATTCTTCCATATCACCGATTGAGCGCCATGTGCGGTCAATGTCCACGACATGATTTGGCATCAGCGGATTTTCGAGGAGCAAGCGCTGCGCCAGCGCCAGACATTCTTCGGCATGTTTGGCAATGAGATCCCGTTTGGCGATTGCATCGAGACGGTTCTGCATCATCTTGGCCACGCGACGATCCACTTTGCGCATTGCCTGTAACACGTTCTCCAGGAATGGCTTCGTGTAAATGTGTCCTGCTGCGCGCAAACGTGCATCCGCATAGCCGCAACTCAAAACAAAGGCTGCTGCGGCAGGTTCATCACCAGCCAACTTTTCAGCTTCGAGCAAGGCACTTTTCTTGTCAGCATCCGTCAACGCTGATGCGCTGACTGCCACGTTCTCTTCTTTTTCAGATTCAGTCGACTTCGCTTCTCGTCGCAATAGATAATCAAGCATGGCGTTGTGGTGTCACATTTCTGGAATGTTAATCATAGCAAGGCTTCACCTAATAACGCACGCATTTACACCGTTTTTTGCCATTTAATAGATAAACAGACAGCACCTGTTGCATCCATCAACAAACCACCTTCCCAAACACATCATTGGCACTGTCTGTTAATCGACACATTTCAGATCACGCTGTCGACATACATCAAACCTTGCACAGCTCACGCCACGCCTGGTAATACGCCATTGACATTCGTCAAGCACGGCCGCATCCCACCTGTTCACACTCGAAATCACCCTGTAACAAGCGTAAAAAGTTTCCACCGAGAGAACAATCGTTTCCACAACCGTCCCGTCCGCAGATCGCCCGTCCCCCTGAGGAGTGCGTCATGAAGCAGGAAAGCTTATCGCGAAAGCCTTGTGTAAATGCTCATCATCACCACAGCACCACCGAAGCCGCTGTTCGTGAAGCTGTACGCCACACGGAACTGGTTTTATGTGATTCTTGCGGGGCAATTCGCTATGAGCAGAAATGGCAATGGATGAAGGCGCCAGCCAATATCGCTTCTGGGCGTTGCCCCAGTTGTACGCGGGTTTACCAAAAAACCCCTGCGGGCTACATCATGCTGCATGGCGACTTTGTTCTGGATCACCGTAATGAAATACTGAGTCTGATCCATCACATCGAAACTCGTGAAAGGGTACTCGACCCGCTCAAGCGCATTATGTGGGTAGAGTATCAGCAGGAAGGCGTCATTGTTACCACCGCCGATATCCCGTTAACCCACGTTATCGGTGAAGCCCTGTTGCGTGCCTACAAGGGGGATCTGGATTACCACTTCAATGAAGCAAAAGTGTTGTTGTTTGTATGCTGGAAAAGATAAGAAAAAAAACACCGGACAATTTTTGCATCGCCTTACGGAAACTGACATTGCACAAAGCATGGCGTCTTACGAGAGAACATTATGAAACAGGATCCAACTTATCAAGCTTATCGCCCAGGGCAGCATCCCCATGTATTTAGCGATATCGAGCAAGATCCCTTCGCCGACAGAAAAAAACTGCCCGAACCGTCTACCTGTCGTGATTGCGGTGCCACCTATTCCAAGGGAAACTGGAAATGGGGGATAACACCGCAAAACACCCACCCCACCATTTGCTCCGCCTGCAAAAGAATCCGCGAAAACATGCCTGCAGGGTTTGTTTCGATTCAGGGGCCGTTTGCAAGAGAACACAAGGACGAAATTCTGAATCTTGTCCGGCACTTCGCCGCACGACAAAAAACAGAACACCCGCTGAAACGCATCATCTCCATATCCAATGACGGACACGGTCAAATCATCACCACCACCGATATCCACCTGGCTCGTGGCATCGGTGGCGCACTACAAAAAGCTTACAAGGGGGAATTGGATTATCAGTATAACCACGCCGAGTACCTCCTACGCGTTCGCTGGTTGCGCTAGTCCGCCTGCCAAAGCCTTTGCATCTATGTGCGTTCAGACAGCAAGCCCAGTCAAAACAAGCGCAACTTGAGCGGCAGTCAGGGATAATGCCGCACCCGGAAAGTCATTCTCGCTGATCAAGAAGCGCAATGACTGGCTCAAACAACTCCGCTTCTCCTGAATCAAGTCTTGTCGATTGTATGGCCAGGTGACGTGCTACGTCTTGCAAGCGCCATTGAATTTCACGTGTCACAAACACCGCTTCAAACAAAATCTCCATGCTTTTCGCTTCTATCAAGCACTTGTTTTCCGCATCCATGTAAGCGTACAGTCCCGTCGCGCGAAATGCCTGCCGAATCCAGGCGACTTGACGGAGAGCGTTGCTCAGTATTTTTTTGCCACTAAGTGATAGCGTATTCGATGAATCAAGCAGTGACTGAATGGACTCAAGCGCACTCCCCATGCGTTCACAAAGCCTGCGAACTTCATTTTCAGCCTCATGAACCGGCACATTCAAGTCTGAAAAGCTCTCGTTACTTTCTCGCCCAAGCGACTGCGAAACAGCGGACACAACATTGCCATCATGCTCCCCGGGGACAATCTTGATGGCCAAACGCGCGCGCGCTATCGGCTTCTCTGCGCGCACAAAAATCCCGGAAAGCATCTCGGCAACAGCAATGATCTGCCCGGTCAGGCTGATGTTATTCCCATACGCACGACGTGGATAGCCTCCTCCATCAAACCGCTCATGATGCTCAAACACCGCTCTCGAAACATCTTCTGGATACTTTTCCAGTTCCGTAATCAACATTTGTCCAACCCGAGGGTGCACGATCACGTGTTTCCATTCGTGCGGACGCAGACGCCGTTTACCATTCAAGTATTCAGGCTCAACATACAACTCGCCAATATCGTGCAGTGTTCCTGCCACAGCGGCTGTGACCAGTTTCGTATCGTTCATGCGCATATTTTTGGCCAGGCACACTGACATCAGGCTCACCATGGCGCTGTGCGTCAATGCCGACGATCCTCCTCGCTCTGTGACGGTCAGCATCGTTTGCATCGCGTGTCCGTATTGCGCTTCTGCCATTACGTCGAACGGACTAAAAGCTCTTGTACTGCTGGTCGAATTGATCATGCGTGCGACTGGCTCAACCGCATCTGCTATTCGCCTCGCCTCTTCCAGGATCTGATTATTGTTCACTGCACCGTCCACCATGATGCTTGATTCAAACGGCTTATTGAGTTTCCGCATGATCAAACGTTCTTGTTGGGAACGTGTGATTTTCGCGCCCTTGGAGATCAGTTTCATTTTCCGTGCATCGAAAATATCCTCGATAGCCACAATCTCTTTTTCTTCCGCCAAACCCATCACTTTCTCCAGAAAGTGCGTATTAACGGCATGAATATCAGGTTCTGTTGCCAGCATAAAAGAGCCCTTGGTTATGTTTCTGCGCGACACTTCGTTCTAATGAGCGCATCTCAAAAGCGTGTCGCAATCACGCAGCGGCAGCCCAAGCCAAAGCGGCTGCAAAAGAAAAAGGGGCTCACCCAATCATTTGTGAGCGCCCATTGGTTCTGCCTTACCCCGTAATAATCTTGCCAAAAATAAATCTTTCCGCCCATCCATTCTAAGCCACGCAAAACCCTCTTAATTTTGATATCCCTCAAGAGCATCACGACTTCTGCCAATGCATCCCCGAACCAACAACAAAATACCCCTGTCAGCATGGGTGTGGTGGTTTTGGTTAAAAAAGCGCGATCCGGCTGCCGACAGTGCTTTCACGCACCCAGAAAGTGTCGCTCTAGCAATAAAAAGACGGGGCAAATGCAATTTTTTCGAAAATCAGTTTATACTTGCCCAGGGTGTTGGCGTCATTTAACAGCCATTTGACGACAGTTACCTGCTGCCACAAAGTGTTGGGCAGCAAAACGGAATCAGGCATTGATCATTCGCGCCAGCACTTCGCGCTATATCAGCAGAGTGTGCAGAGAATCGGTGTTCGGCTACGTTGATGTTGGAAGTTCGCCTGACGATAGGCGAGTTCATAAACAAAGCATCACTTTCGGCTCCCGGAGCCGAAAAGAACACGAGTCACTCCGCTACGATGTATTTTGCGGAAGTGTTGGCCAAGAACTTTGCACTGCCTGGAGATTCCGTCATGTCCTTTTCCATTTCGGTCATCATCAGTACCTTCGATTGTCCCAAGAGACTGGATCTGGTTCTGCTCGGATTTGAGCACCAGACCGTAAAGGATTTTCAGATCATTGTTGCCGATTACGGCGCTACAGAAGAAACGCTTCAAGCACTGACTGAATTCAAGCAGCACACAAGCAAAAGTGTTCTGCACGTTTCACACAGTGAAGAAGGATTTCACAAACCCTCTGTGCTAAACCAGGCCATCCTCCAGGCCGATGGCGAATACCTGATTTTCACCGACGGGATGAGCATCCCACGCAAAGATTTTGTTGAAGCCCACATGAAAATGGCGCGTACCGGCCGTTTCCTCTCTGGTGGCCGCTCCCGACTGCCTCCTTGCTGCGCTGTAGAAATCAGTCGTGACGACGTCAGTTCCGGTTCAGCATTCAATCTTTTCTGGCTGCTGACAAAAGGTTACCCAGACACCGCCGACAAATCGCGCCTGCTCTCCAAAGGCTTGTGGGCAAGATTCCTGAATTTCATCAACTTCAGAAAAAACAAATGGTACTGCCATAATTCTTCCGGCTGGAAAACGGACATCCTCTCTGTCAACGGTTTTGACGAGCGGATGCAATCGATGGAGGGGATGGATTGGGAAATGGGATACCGCCTCAAAAACTCAGGCATCAAGGTCAAGAGTGTGCGCTACACCGCCGCATGCATCCAATTGTTTTACGACGCCCTTTACTACAAGCACGGCGCGAAAGAAAACAATGATGCCATCCGGGAAGAAACGACCAAAACCAAGAAGCGTTACACACGATTTGGCATCCTGAAATCCTGACCGCCGCGCCAGAAGCGTTTGACTACAAAGACTGATTTTGAAAACTATTTATTCGCTTTCGCTGTTGGATCGTCATACCATTTGAAATAGGCTAGCGCACCATCGCGCCCCGACTGAACCAATTCTTTTTTCTTTTGATCTGACAGATCAAAATCGGTTGTTTTCACTCCCAGCGTATCGACATAGACTGTTCGCTGCCAGTCATCACTGTGTAGATGGTAATCCTGCTGGGCATCAATCACGGTGCTAACGAGCGCCTGAATATAGTCGCGCAGATTGTCGATGCGCTTGTGTTGCGGATCTTGGTGATCGCGAAACACGTTAATCTCTTCCTTGGTGTCGAGCCGAAAACCCAGCGTTTCCTGGTTGTAGACGTACTCGACCTCCGGTCTTTTGTTTTTACGGAATGACGCGTTCAAGCGCTGATAGTAATCCGTTTCCCGAAAGTTGTTTGTCGAAAGATATTTTTTCTGATCGAATAGCTTGACCGGATAATTGTCGAGCGTCCCGCCATCAACATAAACGTCTCGGTTCTGTCCGCGTTTTGCAGTAAAGAAAAGTGGCAAGGACATCGACATGCGCACCGCATCAGCCACACACATGTCCGGCGTATGCTCTGCTGAAAATACATCAGAAAATTCGGTGGAAAGATTGGTGCCAATGAAGTACAAGGATTTGAATTCTTTTCTCTGCTTCATTTTTTCAATGTCACCAAAAGTAGATTCGCTGTCTCCCGTTTTTTCCTTGATGCGCTTGCCGATCCATTGGCGAAAATAATCGCCCTTGTACCAACCGTACTTTCGGAACATGCGCACGATCCCGCCCGGAATACCCCAGGACTCATCCATGAATTTGCGGAAATCCAGATCCATCAGGATCTGCCGGGTTTCACTCAGCGAGTACCCCAATCCGAGCAAAACGGCGTTAATGGCGCCAACCGATGCGCCGCCAATTCGCTCAATGTTTGCCGGAATGCCGCGCGCCTCAAGCACCTCCAGCACACCCAGATAAGCCACACCCTTTACGCCGCCGCCTTCAAAAACCAGATTGCGGAAGTGATACGTCATAAGCCCCCCCAATAGATTGCCCTTGCTCTTCAAACGTGGCGACAAAATTGCCGAAATGGCCACAAGCAATGATTCAATATTGTTGGGTTTTGTGCAACCAAAAAGGTCGTTGTGAGGGCGCGAGGGTGCCCAAAGGCAGAAATCTGTGTCTTTTATGCTGGTTGAAGGCTTGTCGAGCGATGATTCTCTACTTCCATTGGCAAAGATTGCCGAACGCCGAGCTCTGATCAGAAAGCTTCGCCGAAGCCACTTCCTTGCCGTTATCTTCACGCTTGATAATCGCAATCCAGTTCGTCTTGTCTTCGTCGATACGATACGGCACATCAGCCTGGAATTGCGCCTCAATGATGTAGCAACGCATGTTCTCCGTCGGAATGATGTGTCCAGACTGGATGTTCATCACCAAAAGCGCATGTTTTCCGGGAGCGACGGCATAAACGAAATCAGTAAAAGGATTTTGGATGTCATCAGGCTTCAATCGCTGTTGATCAATCCCGCGCACATACATGGAACCTTCACGAACGCGCGCAACAACAGAAGGATTTTCAATTGACGCGCCACCTAGCGAAACCATTTTTTCAGAGCCGCCTTTGCTGCAAGCGGTCAACAAAGCAAAGATAGAAATGGTGACAAAGATAAATTTCTGTTTCATTTTTTACCCGTAATTTTTCTGACGAACTTCCATCCCCCAACAACAATAAGTGGAAGAATGGCTGCGCCAATGCCCAGCAAAACAATGGTATTCAAGTGATCGCGGATAATCGGAATATTGCCAAAGAAATACCCCGCCACCACCAGGCTCGCCACCCACAGGAACGCGCCCGAAATGTTAAAAAGCTGGAAGCGTATGAAGGTCATTTCAGAGACCCCCGCCACAAACGGCGCGAAAGTACGCACGATTGGCAAAAAACGCGCCATCACAATCGTTTTGCCGCCATGCTTCTGAAAAAAAACATGCGTGTTATGCAAGGATTTTCGATCTATCCATCGGTAATCTCTGGTAAAGACCTTTTGTCCGATGGCTTGCCCTATCCAGTAGTTAACCGTGTTGCCCGCAATCGCGCAGGCGATGAGCAAGCCCATCAGCAACCAAATATTCATTGCTCCCGTTGCACAAAACGCTCCAGCGATAAAAAGCAGCGAATCTCCGGGCAAAAAGGGCATCACCACCAAGCCGGTCTCGCAAAACACGATTGCGGAGAGCATGACATAGACCATCGTTCCGTACTGCGCAATCATCACGCCGAGGGTCTTGTCGATATGAATCACCATATCGAAAAATTGCATCCAGTCCATCACCACCCCGAACCCATGCCAAATAAACCGCCAACTTTACCCTATTGTGCCCACTATTGCACCTCTTTCGATCACCCCGGATTTTATCCATTGATATAATCCTCACATGAGCACGCCTCCCCCTTCTCGCCGTCCGATTCAAGCCCTCCCGGATCAACTGATTTCACAAATCGCCGCTGGCGAAGTGATCGAGCGTCCTTCTGCCGTGGTGAAAGAGTTGCTTGAAAATGCCTTGGACGCGAGTGCAACGCACATCGCCATCCGACTCGAAGAAGGCGGCGTCAAGCGGATTGCCATCATAGACAATGGCAGCGGCATTCCCAAAGAGGATCTCGCTCTCGCGCTCCAGCGCCACGCCACCTCGAAAATCGCTTCACTCACCGATCTGGAAAACGTCTCGACGCTTGGTTTTCGCGGAGAAGCGCTGGCTTCGATTGCCTCGGTCGCTCACGTCACACTCACTTCCCGCACAGCCGATGCGCCACACGCATGGGAAATCAGTAATGTGACGGGTAAAACGCAAATCGTCCCTGCTTCAGGCACCATCGGCACGACTGTGGATGTCCAGGATTTGTATCTGAATACACCCGCCAGACGCAAGTTTTTGAAATCCGAGCAAACCGAATACGGGCACTGTGCCGAAGTCGTGCGTCGCATCGCGCTCGCGAGACCGGATGTCAGCTTCTCGCTTTCCCACAATGGCAAAACGACGATGCAGTGGCACGCAACGGAAATTGCCATGCGCAGCGAACACATTCTCGGTGAGGATTTCGCCAAAGCCCGCCTCGCGCTCGAACACATTGCGGGAGACGAAACCAATGGCTTGCGTCTTTATGGGTATGTGGGTTTACCGACCGCTGCCCGCGCACGTGGCGACGCGCAGTATTTCTACGTCAATGGCCGTTTTGTGCGCGACAAGCTCCTCACGCACGCGGTACGCGCCGCCTATCAAGATGTGTTGCATGGCGACCGTTACCCAAGCTATCTGCTGCAACTCGATCTGAATCCCGCCTTGGTCGATGTGAACGTCCACCCCTCCAAAATCGAAGTGCGCTTTCGCGACAGCCGCGCCGTACACCAATTTATTTTTCATGCGGTAAGTCGTGCACTTGCGCAAACCGCCGGAACAAGCTCAACGTCACACACCCCCTCTGCTACTACAACATCACCGCGATCCGGCACAATGCCCTGGATACGTACGCCGCAACAAGCCTCTTTCGGCGTTGCCCAAACCACAGCCGATTACGGTGCGATCTTTTCCGCCAACACTGCTCGCACACCCCTGCAACCCGCTGCAGAAGCGCAAACGGATGAGCACCCACTCGGCTTTGCACTCGCTCAATTGCATGACATTTACCTCCTTGCACAAAATGCGCACGGCCTCGTGATGGTGGATATGCACGCCGCACATGAGCGCATTGTGTACGAGCAAATGAAGCAAGCCATTGGCGAAAGCCGTTTGCCTGTGCAGGAATTGCTGATCCCCGTGACTTTCTATGCTGATGCCATCGACGTTGGGACTGCGCAGGAACACCAAGACACCTTGCGTACACTTGGCCTTGACATCACCGCGCTTTCACCGGACACGCTTGCCATACGCGCCTTGCCTGCAATGCTACGACAGGCAGAGGCAGAATCATTGGCGCGCGATGTGCTGAGCGAACTGCGTGAAATCGGCAGCACGCAACTTATCGAGGAGCGTCGCAATGCCTTGCTAGCGACGATGGCCTGTCACGGTTCGGTGCGTGCAGGACGTACTTTGACCATCGCAGAAATGAATGCGCTCTTACGACAAATGGAAAAGACCGAACGCGCAGATCAATGCAATCATGGACGCCCCACATGGGTGCAAATCTCGATGACCGACCTCGATTCCCTTTTCATGCGCGGGCAATGACAATCGTGACGAACCGCACCAAACCATGAGCAAGCGACTCCATTCATTGCCACAATTCAGGGGCGCGCCACTCCTAACGCTCATTTCGATTTTCCTGATGATGCAGTCGCTGTCCACGGACATGTACGTCGCGTCCTTCCCCAGCCTGGCGACCTATTTCAACGTCCCCGCCTCCGCTGTGCAAATGACGCTGTCGATTTTTGTCATTGGCTTCGGCACCGCGCAACTCGGCATCGGCCCGCTGTCCGACCGTTTTGGGCGTCGTCCTATATTGCTGAGCGGTCTCGCGCTTTACCTCATCGCCAGCATACTGTGCGCACTGTCTCCTTCAATCTGGCTGCTTATTACCGCAAGACTGTTGCAAGCACTGGGGTGCTGCTCTACCTTCATCATCGGTCGCGCGATCATTCGCGATGCCTATGCGCCGGAAAACGGCATGCTCGTGATGGTGCGTGCCAGCACATGGCTGTCGCTCACACCCTTGCTCGGCCCCATCATCGGCTCTTACTTTGAAGTCTGGTTTGGCTGGCGCGCCACCTTTGCATTTCACACCCTCGTCGCAGCCTGTCTGTTAACGGCTGTTTACTTGCGGCTGCCGGAGACCAATGCCAACAAAAATCCGGATGCCACCAACCTGTCGGGATTGATCACCAACTATCGCGAAGTGCTCGGCACGCGTGCCTTCTGGGCATATGCCCTGCCGGGCGCCTTGTCTTATGGCTCGATTTTCACCTTCATTTCCGGTGCATCGATGGTCTTGATTCGCGTATTGAATCTCCCTGTCACCTGGTTCGGCTACTGTTTTTCTTTTGGCACGCTGGGTTACATGCTCGCCACCATGCTATGTCAACGCCTGCTCAAACGCATGAATGCAGGTGCCGCTTTCCGCATCGGCACCACCCTCTCTTTGTCAGCGGGGCTTTTGTTTTTCGGCTGTACGATCACTGGCATGCATCACTGGACCATCGTGGTGGCAACGATGTTTTTGACATTTGGCGCACACGGCATCAATTCGCCCATATCGCAAGCCGGTGCCGTTACACCTTTCCCCACACAAGCAGGCACGGCTGCGGGGCTTTCGGGTGGCATGTACATGGTCATGGCCTTCATCATCGGGTCCTTTGTTGGCGGCACGTATGACGGTACACTTTACCCGCTGGCCACACTCGCGCTGGTCAACGGCATTTTGCTCTTCATCTGTGTGCGCGTCTTCCCCGAGCTCCGAAAGAAAAAGACTGATGAAAGCCTTGGGTAACAAGCCGCTGGCCGTGGCCATCATGGGGCCCACTGCTTCGGGCAAAACCGCTACAGCCCTTCACATTGCGCGTCACATCCCGTCAGAAATTATTTCTGTCGATTCCGCGCTGGTGTATCGCGACATGAATATCGGCACGGCCAAGCCGAGCGCCGATGAATTAGCGCAAGTGCCGCATCATCTGATCGACATCATCGATCCAGCAGAAGCCTATTCCGCAGCAAAATTTTGCGAAGATGCGATTCGCATCACGATGGACATTATCGGCCGGGGCAAACTACCGCTCCTCGTCGGCGGCACCATGCTGTATTTCAAAGCTTTGATGGGGGGGCTGGATGATCTCCCTTCTGCCGATCCGGAAGTCCGCGCCAAATTGGATGCCGAAGCCGCGCAAGCAGGATGGCCTGCGATGCACGCCAAACTCGCGCAGCTTGATCCGGAAACGGCAGCGCGATTACAACCAAACGATGCGCAACGTATCCAGCGCGCCCTGGAAATCATTGAACTCACTGGTCAGCCGATGTCGCAACTGCTTGCGCAACGTGAACAAACGGAACTGCCTTTTGAACTGCTGTTGATTGCGCTGGAACCCTCAGATCGCAGCGTGCTGCACGCACGCATTGCGAAACGTTTCGATACGATGTTGCGTGAGGATGCCCTGCTGCATGAAGTCAAGGATTTGCGCAAACGCAGCGAACTGCATCTCGGTTTGCCATCGATGCGCTCTGTCGGTTACCGACAATGCTGGGAATATCTCGACGGCTTGTATGACGAAAAAACCTTGCGCGAAAAAGGCATCGCCGCCACGCGCCAACTCGCCAAACGGCAACTCACCTGGCTCCGCGCCATGCCAGATCGCATCGTCGTGGATTGCCTTGACCTCAACGCACCCGACATCGTGCTCCAGCACATCCGGAAAGCGCGCCACCTGGCTTGACGCCTTCCGAAGGTAATGGGATAATCGCCGGCTCTGGTGATATAGCTCAGCTGGTTAGAGCACAGCACTCATAATGCTGGGGTCGGTGGTTCAAGTCCACCTATCACCACCACAGAATAATCAATAAAAATCAACGGCTTATCGGTTACCGATAAGCCGTTTTCATTTGCGGAACAAACACTTGCTGGCAAGGTCATTCGTTTCATTTTCGAAAAGAATCAGGCCGCCAAAAAGATGTTTTTCTTTTCATACCATGGTGTCAAATGGTAAAATTTTACTCATTTTTGGGTAATCCCACTGATATTCCCACGTGTTTTAATCAAGTCGCACTCATGCAGTCGCTTCATTATCTTTGCGTACGGGCAGCCAGTAAGGGGTTCTGTTAGGCGCGCAAGATGGTTTTGACAAACAGCTGTACAACCCTCAACAACACATCCCGCTTGCAGAAAAACACGTCTGCCAGCATGCCTGTGCACATCCATGCGGCTTGCTTCGTTGCGCAGCATAAAAGTCGGTCGGCACTAAGAAGCGAACAATCGCAGGCCGCCCGTCACTTGTTAAGTGAGACGCTACAACAATGTTCAGATGTATCGCCTTCTGAGAACTGGCTGCTGGATAAATCCGAACACGGAAAACCTTACCTGATCGGTCATGATGCCCCTGCCATCAGTCTCTCCCATAGCGCCAACTGGGTCGCCTGTGCCGTTGCGCATACAGCGAGCATCGGCATCGACATCGAAATTATCAAGCCACGAAACTGGTCTGCGTACTGTGAACATTTTTTTCATGTCGAAGAATCGAGGTGGATATTGGATGGCTCTCAACATGAACAGAACATTCGCGGACTCATTTGCTGGTGCAGGAAAGAAGCCTTGACGAAAGCACTGGGAATCGGCAACACCGTATCCATGGCAGATATTGCTTTTACCCCAGACGGCAGCTTGCTCGCGCTACCCGAAGAACTGGGTTCACCCTCCGGCTGGGTATCTCACACGGATATTCTGCACCATCAGGCAGTGGTCGCCACCGTATGGAAAAACTGACGCATCCGCATGTTGATGGAGGCACTCTCAACTGGATAGTGCCAGTGAGTCGATGCGCATTCTGGGAGCCAGAGGCATCGGCAGATTCTCCAAAAATGCCCGACGTGCCCTTCATTGAACCATCGCTGCGTCGTCGTCTGAGCCTGTTTGCCAGAATGTCGCTCAAGGTCGCGCACGACTGTGCAGGCGATATGTCCGGTATCCGGATCGTGTTCGCGTCACGTCACGGCGACTTGACGCGAACAACATCCATGCTGCTTGACCTGGCAGATAAAGAACTGCTCTCGCCCACCACGTTCAGCATGTCTGTTCTGAATGCCTGCATCGGCATTTATTCAATTGCAAAAAAAGAACTGTCGCCTTCGACGGCTCTTGCCGCTGGCGATTCAAGCCTGGGGTACGGCTTGCTGGAAGCCTGCATGCAACTTACTGCCGAACCGACAACACCCGTATTGTTCATTTACGCTGACGAACCCGCCCCCGGTATTTACGGCATTGAAAATGAAGACATACAGACACCCTTGGCATTAGCCATTCTGCTGGAAAGCAACGCAAACGCATGGATATTGTGTGAAACCGAGCCAGCACAAAGTACAATCAAATTCCCCTCGCAGCCACATGCATTTCTGGAATGCCTGAGAAACAAAAAGGATGCAAGATGGCATGGTGCACACCAATTATGGAAATGGTCTTGGCATGAGCGCGCGAATTAATTATTACTGGCGTGTCGCCGCCACCGGAACCAGTTTTGCCTTTTTTGGCATCGGTGGACTATTGCTCTCCATACTGGCTTTCCCGCCCCTCCTCATCTTCTCCAAGATCAAACGCCAACTGTATGCGCGCTGGATCATCCACAAGTCATTTGGTTTGTTCATGTGGTTTGTCGAAAAGCTTGGCATCATGCAGTTGGAAATCATTGGCAAAGAAAAGTTGCTCCAAGCCAAAGGCAAACTCATCATCGCCAATCATCCAACGCTCATCGATGTGGTAGCGCTTATTTCCATCATCCCAAATGCCAATTGTGTCGTGAAACAATCGCTCTGGGAAAACCCTTTTTTGGGTGGTGTAGTGCGCTCAGCCAATTACATCAGCAACCTGGAACCCAACGAACTCATGCTCGACTGTGCCAAGGATTTATCCGACGGCAATACGCTTATCATCTTCCCCGAAGGCACACGGAGCCAGCCCGGAAGACAACTGAAATTTTTACGCGGCACGGCGCGCATCGCACTGGAAATGGGCGCGTCCATTCAACCCGTCCTCATTCAATGCACACCAAGCACGCTTGCCAAGCATGAAAAATGGTACCGGATCCCACACCGACGTTTTATCCTGCGCATTGAAGCACTCGATTCCATTACTCCAAAGGAATGGATTGACATCGATGACAGGCCAACCGTTGCCGTTCGCCAATTGACCCACTCTCTAGAAAATTTTTACAACGAAAAACTGAACATTCATGGACAAGCTTAAACAAGACATCAAACGCCTCATCATTGACGCACTGGAACTTGAAGACACCCAACCAGAAGATATTGATGATACTGCCCCCCTTTTCGGCGAAGGTGGGTTGGGGCTGGACTCCATTGACGCACTCGAAATCGGCGTTGCGCTGCGCAAAAAATATCAATTACAGCTTGAAGAAAACAATAGTGGCAACCGCGAACATTTTCGATCCGTTGAAACACTGGCACAGTTTGTTCAAGCTAACAAGAAGTAATGCAAAACCACTTATCGCCATCACGGGAAACAACATGACTGACCAAGACATTCTGGAGAAACTAAAAGAAATCCTGCACGATGCCTTTGAAATCGATCCGGCAATCATCAAGCCTGAAACGAATCTTTTTGAAGAGCTCGATCTGGATAGCATTGACGCTGTCGACCTTGCCATCAAGCTGCAGGAAATGACCGGCAAGCGCATCAAGCCAGAGACCTTCAAAAGCGTCCGCACCGTTGCCGATGTCATTGCCGCCGTACAGGCACTGCTGGCAAGCTGACCGCCACCTCCACTGAAGCGCGTGAAACGCCAAATGAACGCCAGAAAAATTTTTCAAGCCTTGCTCTGGTTGGTCTATCCGCTCGCAATTTTTTTTGGCTTGAAGTTTTTTGAACCTTGGCTTGTCGCTTCTTTACTCGCGGCGTCTTTAATCCTTCGCCGCTTCAACGACGCCAGCCGTTTTTTGAAAAGCATTTCACAACACGAAGTTTTGATTTTCGCCTGCATGTTAGGGCTGGCCTGCACCTCGGCCATCACTAACAGCGAAATCCTGCTGCGCCTTTACCCTGCAGGCGTCAGTCTTGGCATGTTGATTATTTTTGGGCTGTCTCTCAAAAATCCCCCCTCCGTCGTCGAGCGCATTGCCCGTCTACGCGAGCCGGAACTTCCGCTTTCAGGCGTCATCTATACACGAAAAGTGACCCAATTCTGGTGCGGCTTCTTTGTTCTCAATGGCAGCATTGCCGTGTTTACCGCCCTGTTTGCCAGCAAAGAAACATGGGCGCTGTATAACGGCCTGATCGCCTATCTGTTCATGGGAGCCATCTTTGCCGGTGAATGGCTGGTTCGGCGTTTTTGCATTCAACGTGCTGCATGAAATGAGCATCCCTTTTCCGCTCCATTCATTTTTTTCAGCCACGCACGCGGCAAACCATCCGGTATGCCATGATGGCAGGCACCTTGTTCATTGGCAGACATGTCGGGATCGTATTGCAGGCATCACACAAGCATTAGGTCAGCGACACGAAGCACGCTGGCTGATCGCCAGCAGTGACACGCTGCACTTCACACTCCTTCTGTTCGCACTCCTGCATGCTGGCAAGCAAGTCGTCATCCCGCCCAATACGCAGCCTGGAACCTTGGCGCAACTCTCGCAAATCGCATTCGATGCTATCGCCCAGGATGAACTGCTCAACACAAAACCCTCCGACGCACGCTTGACGCCACTTGAATCTGACAAAGCTATCATTGATCTTTACACCTCAGGCAGCACCGGTGTTCCCAAAAAAGTTCGCAAAACCCTCACGCAGTTTCAGACAGAAGTCGCTACACTGGAATCGCTCTGGAAAAAAAATCTGGATGACTCCCACATCATCGCGACTGTGCCGCATCATCACATCTACGGACTGCTGTTCCGCATTTTTTGGCCATTATCGACAGGCAGAATTTTCGATGCAATCACCTGCACCTATCCTGACATCTTGAGCGAGCGCCTTTCCCTCTTTAAGAACACCACCCTTGTTTCCAGCCCGGCGCACCTGTCTCGCCTGTCGTCTTTGCTGACACTGGATACGATGGCATTCAAGCCCCGTCACATTTTTTCATCGGGCGGCGCATTGCAAAGCACAGTTGCCACGGAGCTCTCAAACGCCTTTGGATATTTTCCAATCGAAGTATTCGGCAGTACTGAAACCGGCGGCATTGCCTGGCGCACGCAAGATAAGGATGCAGCCTGGACTCTACTGCCCGGCATGAAAATCGCCCACGATGCAGAAGGGCATCCTTTTCTTCACTCGCCCCATCTGCACGATGACGCGCCATGGAAGATGGATGACGCCATCAACATGATGGAAGATGGTCGCTTCATGCTGGGTGGACGTCTGGATCGCATCGTCAAAATTGAAGAAAAGCGACTGTCCTTGTCTGATATGGAATCGCAATTGCTGGCGCATCCCTGGATTGAAAGTGCCGCGACCCTCGCGTTGACGGGACGACGCCAGTCAGTCGGCGCTGCGCTTGTTCTCTCTGATGAAGGTAAGGCGCTGTTTGCAACACGCGGCAAGAAAGAGATGATTGCTCACTTGCGCGCGCATCTGGCGCAATCCTTTGAGCCGGTGCTTTTGCCACGGCACTGGCGCTTTATCGATATTCTGCCAATGAACGAGCGCGGCAAACTATCGATGCAGGCGCTTGCCGCACTTTTCAATCGGCAGGAACGTGAAAGCGATTCAGCGCCTTTGCACCCCCTCATCCTGCAAATCGAAAATGGGAAAGAACATGCCGTTCGGCTTTCCCTTCATATACCACGCGATCTTGCCCACTTCAAAGGGCATTTTCCCGAATTGCCCATTTTGCCAGGGGTTGTTCAAGTAGACTGGGCTGTACATTACGGACGTCAGTACCTGAACATCGCCGGTCACTTCAAAGCTGTCGAGCATCTCCGTTTCCAATCCATTATTCTGCCGGAAACCATTCTCGATCTCTTGCTTGAATTCACTCCCTCCAGAAACACGCTGGATTTTTCCATGGCCAACGCACAACGTAAATTCTCCAGCGGCCGTATCGTTTTTAGCGAGGCAGCATGAGTTTCAAACCCTGCCTCCTCATTCCGATCTACAACCACAAGGCCAGCATTCGCAGCATGGTTGAACGACTCGCCATCTGGAACCTCCCCATCTTCATCGTCGACGATGGCAGCGATCTGGAAACGCAAAATGTGCTGAATGCGCTGGCAAAAGAAGTGGTGCTCGTTCGCCTTTCGCGCCTGTCCGTCAACAGCGGCAAAGGCGCTGCGGTCATGCATGGCATGCGCCTCGCCCATGCTGACGGTTTTACCCACGCGCTGCAAATTGATGCGGATGGCCAGCACAATCCGGCTGATGTGCCGCATTTCCTCGATCGCGGCAAAGCACACCCCCATGCTGCGATTTGCGGCACGCCCATTTACGATGGCACCGTACCCAAAGGACGTCTGTACGGTCGCTATATCACGCACTTTTGGGTATGGGTTGAAACGCTTTCATTCGCCATTCAGGATTCGCTCTGCGGCTACCGCCTATATCCGCTGGCCGCCACCTGCGCACTCATCAACGAAGTCAAGATCCCCACTCGAATGGATTTCGATACTGCGATCATCGTTCACCTGTTCTGGCGCGGCGTGGGCATCGAAAATATTCCCACACGCGTGACCTACCCACCTGATGGACTGTCCCATTTCAATTTGTGGCACGACAACCTTCGCATTACAAAAATGCACACGCTGCTTACCTGCGGCATGCTGATCAGGTTACCTGTGCTTTTGTGGCGAAAAATATTCTTCGAAGCGAGCAAAAAAACGCGTGGCCAAACACACTGGTCCCGACTTTCTGAACGCGGCAGCACGTTAGGGATGCAAATCGTCTATTACTGTTATCAACTGATCGGCGAGCGTGCAGCGCTGTGGCTGCTCTACCCGATTGTGGCGTACTTTTATCTGACCAGTCCGCGCACCCGTCACGCTTCGCTGGATTATTTGCGCAAGGTACATGCGCACTCGCAAATACAGGGGCGCGCACCCAACCAGGTCGACGTCTTTCGTCACATGCTGGCGTTCGCACAGTCTGGCCTGGACAAACTGGCTGCGTGGATGGGGAAGACAAGTTCGCTGCGCGTTGACGTTCCCAATCTTCCCGCGTTTCAGGAACTGGTCGCATCCGGACAGGGCGCGCTTTTCATCGGCGCCCATCTCGGCAATCTGGAAATGTCCCGCGCACTCTCGCGCGATCTGCAAGGCGTCAAAATCAATGCGATTGTTTTTAGCAATCATGCCCAGCGATTTCATGAAATGCTGATGCGAATCAATCCAGAATACAATCTTAACCTCATCCAGGTTTCCCAAATTGGCCCTGATACCGTCATACACCTGAGGGAAAAAATCAATCACGGCGAAATGGTTTTTATTGTCGGCGACCGCACCCCGCCTGCGGAAAATGGCCGCGTCACCACTGTTGATTTTTTCGACGCGCCTACACCGTTTGCACAAGGCCCGATGATCCTCGCCTCCTTCCTGGAATGTCCTGTTTTTTTGTTTTTTTGCTTGCGCGAAAAAGACAAGTACACGATTTATCTTGAGCGCTTTGCTGATCAAATCAACCTGCCGCGAAAAGATCGCCAGCAAGGTCTTCAAACTTATCTGCAAGCCTATGCCAAACGCCTGGAAACCTATTGTCTGAAAGCGCCTTATCAGTGGTTTAATTTTTTCGATTTCTGGCAAGGCGGCAAACCGTAACAACTTACGAGCAATCCATGAAAGCAGATCAAATGAACGTCAACACACACCATCACCCCGCCACGATTGAAGTCGGCTCTCGCAAGCTGACCATCGAGGACGTGCTCATGGTGGCGAAAAACCGTTGTTCGGTGACACTCTCAGCCGCACCTGCGTTCACGCAACGTATTCAACAGGGTGCCGATTTTATCGAAAAACTTTTGGCCAATAATGGTACCGTTTACGGCCTCAACACCGGCTACGGCGATTCCTGCACAACAACCATCCCGGCGCATCTGGTGGATGAATTGCCGTTGCATCTCACGCGCTTCCACGGCTGCGGAATGGGCGAATACCTCGACGATGAAGCAACGCTTGCCGTACTCATTTGTCGATTGAATTCACTGACACAAGGCTATTCCGGCGTGCGTCCTGAATTACTCAAACAACTGGTGGCGTTGATCAACAATCAAATCCTGCCCTTGATTCCTGAGGAAGGATCGGTCGGCGCCAGCGGCGATCTGACACCCCTTTCTTATGTAGCCGCTGCGCTGATCGGCGAACGCGAGGTGCGTCACCATGGCACGCAGCGCACAGCTGCGGAAGCCCTTGCCATGATTGGCATTTCGCCCATCAAGCTTGCACCGAAAGAAGGGCTGGCGATCATGAACGGCACGGCCGTCATGACCGCGCTCGCCTGTCTGGCGTGGGAACGCGCCGAGTACTTGACCCGTCTGTGCAGCCGACTCACCGCACTGGCTTCTATTGCCCTGCGCGGCAATCGTGGCCATTTTGACCCCATACTTTTTGCCGCCAAACCACACTTTGGACAAAATGAAAGCGCGGCCTGGATTTTCAGCGATTTGCATGAAGACGCTCAAGAAATGATTCGCATACAAGATCGTTATTCGATTCGTTGTGCGCCACATGTGATTGGCGTCACGCGTGACGCGCTCACCTGGATGCGGCGCGATATTGAAAACGAACTGAACAGCGCCAACGACAATCCGCTTTTTGATGTTGAAGGCGAACGAGTTTTACACGGCGGGCATTTTTACGGCGGGCATATCGCTTTTGCGATGGATGCATTGAAAACCGCCGTCGCCAACCTGGCCGATTTAATGGATCGTCAACTCGCGCAACTCGTCGATCCAAAATTCAATCAGGGACTTCCGCACAATTTGTCCGGCAGCACTGGGGAGCGCGCCGCAATCAATCATGGCTTCAAGGCGGTGCAAATCGGCAGCTCTGCCTGGGCAGCCGAAGCACTCAAGCTGACGATGCCTGCCAGCGTGTTTTCACGTTCGACCGAGTGCCACAACCAGGACAAGGTCAGCATGGGGACAATTGCTGCGCGGGATTGTTTGCGCATACTGACGCTCACAGAACAGGTTGCGGCAGCGCTGACGCTGGCAACCGTTCAAGGCATCGCCTTGCGTCAGCGTGTGGATGCCAACACGAATCAGCGCCCCGTTGCCATCACGCCGCCCGTCAACGAATTCCTCGCCACGATCCGCTCCCACTCCCCTTTTCTCGACGAAGACCGCCCACTCGAACAGGAACTGCGACACATCGCCACACTGATTCGGCAAGGCCATTGGAGGCTTTATCACCATGCATAAATTATCCGCGTCCGTACATGTCGAAATTCCTTTCCACGACGTCGATGCCATGAACGTCGCCTGGCACGGGCATTACCTGAAATATTTTGAACTGGCGCGCTGCGAATTGCTGCGCAAGTTTCATTATGACTACCCCCAAATGCGGGATTCCGGATTCATGTGGCCCATCGTCGAATGCAATCTGAAATACGTTCGCCCCGCCACTTACGGTCAAAAACTTCGTGTCGATGTCACGCTACTTGAATATGAAAACCGCATCAAGATCGCTTATGAAATCCGGGATGCTGCAAGCGGAGAGCGATTGACGCGCGGCACCACCATTCAAGTGGCTGTCTGCGCCAACACCAGCGAACTGCAATTTGTTTCTCCGCCAGTCGTCATTGCCAATGTGGAGCAAGCATGCGCCAAATAAAAAACCTCATTCGGATTATTCTGCTCTTTACCCTGTCTGGCGTTTTCATAGCGCAAACGCACGCTCAAGCAAACATATCAAACTCAGACGCTCTGCTCAAACGCATCAACATACAGATCGCCAAACACTCGGTCGTTCACGCCGACTTCACGCAAACCAAACGCATGGCGGCCTTGAAACGCCCACTTGTGACTTCCGGTCATCTCGTTTATGTGCGCGATCATGGCGTGCTCTGGCAAATCGAAAAGCCTTTTCGCATTGCCTATTTGCTTACCGGTGAAAAAATCGTTGAAATCAATGCTGACGGTTCACGCAGGGAACGCGGCCAACGCGAGGTACCGGGTTTGGCACAAATCGGCCGCGTCTTCCAGGCCATGCTGGGTGCAGACAATGCTGTCTTGCACGAATATTTCGAGGCTAGCGCGTTGGGAGCAGAAAGAAAATGGGAAATCACGCTCAAACCGCGTCACCCGCAAATTGCCCAGTTTCTTGTTCAACTTCAGTTAAGCGGCGGCCGTTTTGTCGATGCGATTCGTACCACCGAAGCCGGTGGCGACATCACGCATATTCGTTTCACCAGGAATCGTGGCGCAACGCTCGCCAGCGAATCAGACAAACAGATCTTCCTCGGCAAATCCGGTTCATGACATGACCAATGACATGAAAATACGCGCGCGCGCCATCCTCTGGGGAATGCTGGCCATCGGCATTCTCCTTGCGTGCGTTTTTCAGTTGAGCGGCACTTCGCGCTCATCATCACTTTTGCAGACCAATCTTCTGGCGGTTCTGCCCCCCACGGAGCGCAGTCCGCTGGCTGAAGATGCCGTCAATCGGTTGGCCAATGTGGCAGGCAATCGTGCCATCTTTTTGGTGGGACACGCATCTGGTGAAGCCGCTGCCGTCACCGCCAGATCCTTCGCCGATCACCTGCGCCAAACGAATACCTTCAAACAAGTCATCTCGGACATTCCCTCCATCAACCCGAAGCAACTGACTGACTTGTATCTCCAGCATCGCTTTCATTTACTCTCGGATGCCGATCGTATCGCGCTGGCTGCCGGAAATGCCGATCTGGAGACGCGCTTGCTGCGCAAACTGCACGCCCCTTTTCGTTTTGGTCTGAGCCTGTCGCCAGCCGACGATCCCTTTGGCTTCACGGATGCCTGGATTGCCAGCCTTCCACTGCAAAGCCTGAAATTGCAACCGGAAAACGGGTTGTTGATGACGCGCGCTGGAGATAAAGTCTGGGTGCTCGTCACTGCCGAACTCAGCGGTTCAGCCTATGACAGTGCAGTCCAAGGCGCTGTTATTCACGCCACGGCAGAAGCGGAATCTGCCTTGCATCAACAATTTCGCGACGTTGACATTTTGCGCACCGGCACCGTGTTCTACGCCGATGCTGCAAGAACCCGCGCAGAGCATGAAGTCAATTTATTCGGTGTTGTAACGATCATCGGCGTTCTCTTGATGCTCTATCTTGTTTTTCGATCGGTACGCCCCCTCGCGCTCGGTCTGCTGTCCGTCGGCTTCGGCCTTGGTGCTGCTTTCACTGTCACTGTTTTTATTTATGGTGAGTTGCATCTCATCACGCTGGTATTCGGCGCAAGCTTGATCGGCGAAGCGATTGATTACGCTATCCAGTATTTCGCTGCCCATCTCGGCGCCGGTTCGACATGGACACCGCTTGACGGTTTGAGACGTATAACACCTGCGCTGATTCTGGCTTTGACCACCAGCATGTTGGGATATGTCACGATGATGTTCTCGCCATTTCCGGTACTCTCCCAAATTGCCTTGTTCGCTCTGGTTGGACTCAGCACTGCCTGCCTTTCTGTCTTTCTTCTGCTTCCGGCCCTGCTCGTCCGCCCCAATCAGCGTGACCCCAACGAAGCTGTTGCACTCCCACGGCGTTTTCTCGTCTGGTGGAAAGCACGTATCGGTCGCCGCACCTGTTATGTCATGTCTGGCGCATTATTGTGCCTCTCCGTTCCAGGGTGGCTGCAACTCTCCAGCAACGATGATGTGCGCCTGTTGATCGCGAGACCACCTGCCTTGATGGCGCAAGAAGAAAAAATTCGCGATCTGATCGGCTTCAGCAACAGCAACCAGTTTTTCCTGATTGAAGGTGCAACGCCAGACGAAGTGCTGTCCAGAGAAGAATCCCTGCGCGAACGCCTGAGCACACTTGAAGACCAGGGCGTTATTACAGGCGCTCAAAGCCTTTCGCGCTTTGTTCCCTCGCTGTCCAGGCAACAAGCCAATCATGATGTGTGGGAACGTCAGGTTTTTTTCAACAGCAAAAAACTGCGTGACCTGTTTTCCAGTGTCGGCATGCATGATCACCTGGCAGCGCAACAGCTTGCCGCATTTCATCAGATGAAAAATAAAAAGCTTCTGCTTGAAGACTGGCTGGCTTCACCGCTCGCCACACCTTATCGCCACCTCTGGCTGGGGAAAACGACTCATGGGTATGCCTCCATCGTCCTTCCGCAAGGCGTGCGTGACGCCACAGCTTTACACGCTGCAGCGGAAAAACGCGTCGGCGTCTCACTGGTGGATAAGGCTGGCAGCGTTTCAAAACTTTTTGAGCAATACCGAAAATGGGGGGCGCTCTGGATAGGCGGCGCGCTGTGTATCGTATTCGCTGTCTTGTGTGTACGTTACCACTGGCAGGGCGCTGCTGTTGTGATCATGCCCACGCTATTGGGGATGGCTGCTTCGCTTGGTTTGTTGGGATATTTCCACACCCCCGTCACGCTTTTCAATATCATGGGCTTAATGCTCGTTTTGGGCATTGGCGTCAATTACGCCATTTTTCTGCGCGAAGGCGGCACGCATGCTCCGGCCTCACTAGCCGGTGTGCTGCTTTCAGCCGCAACCACCTTGCTTTCATTTGGGTTGCTGGCTTTCAGCTCCATGCCCGCCCTTTCCAATTTCGGCATCATGTTGCTTGTCGGTATTGGCGTGGGCGTGCTCTGCACGCCAATGGTGCTCTGTTTTGAATCAGAGGAGTCGAGGTGAAAAAGCTTTTATGTGCAATACAAACCATTGCCATCGCATTTCTGCTCCTCTCATGCATGGGAAAGCCGGAAAATGGCTGTGTCACGTTGCCAGATAAAGGAATATATTGCTTGCAACCAACAACGACTGTGCCTACTTTTGAAGCATCGCAATATGTTGAAGTGACATACAAGGGACGTAAAGAAAATTTGCTTGCAGAAATAGAATCCAGTTCCTCAGGCTTGCATTTTGTCGGGCTGACACCGCTCGGTCACAAGTTATTGCATATCAACTACAACAATCGTGAAGCACGCGCGTTCACCACACCCAACAAACAACTCGACCCAGGCTTGATGGTTGCGCTGGTTCAACTTACACTATGGCCTGCCGACGCCGTTCGCAAGGGCTTGAAAGGAAATTTAACACTCGAAGAAACGCACGAGTATCGCCGCTTACTCAAGGGTCGTAAAACGGTCATTGCCATCCGCCGTTTCGGCAGCCAATTACCTTACGACCGCCTTCAAATAAGCATCCCATCCGCCGAGCTTGCGCTCGATATCAAAACGCTGGACACGTCCTTTGCAACAAAAGTGAAGCCATGAAACAACGTTGTTACCTGTCGGCGCTCGGAATCGTCAATGCCCTTGGTTGCGGAGGCAATGCCATCTCTCCAAAGCTTTTTGCGGGTGATACCAGCGGCATGGTACTTGAGCATGGTTTGTTACCCGCCTCACCGGCGCGTGTTGGACGCGTCAGCAGCGCACTGCTGGCAATCCCGTCCGACATGGCGTCTTTTTCCTGCCGAAACAACCAACTCTTGTTAAGCGCTTTGAAGCAAATTGAAAATGAAATTGAATTCGCCATGAGGCGCTACGGTCGCGCACGCGTTGGCATTATCTTGGGCACCAGCACTTCCGGCATTGCCGAAGCGGAATCTGCCATCGCGGTGAAACGGCGCACTGGCGAAATGCCTTCCACTTACCGTTATACGCAACAGGAAATTGGCATGACGTCGACTTTTCTGGCACGTTATCTCAATTTGCTCGGCCCAGCCTACACGATTTCGACGGCCTGCACCTCCAGCGCAAAAGCGTTTCAATCGGCACGCAATCTGCTTCGCCACAATCTTTGTGACGCCGTCATCGTTGGTGGCGCGGATTCACTTTGCCAACTAACCGTGAATGGCTTTTCGTCATTAGAGTCCACCACATCAAACTTGACTAACCCGATGAGTCGCAACCGCAATGGCATCAACATCGGCGAAGGCGCAGCGCTGTTCCTGATGACCCGCGAAGAGTCAGAAATTGAATTGCTTGGGGTGGGAGAAAGCAGCGACGCCTATCACATGTCAGCACCGCATCCGGAGGGACTGGGGGCGGAAATGGCGATGCGCGCGGCAATGAACGATGCCACGCTAAAACCGGATGACATTGATTACTTGAATCTGCACGCCACGGCGACGCCAAAAAATGATGAAATGGAAAGTCGCGCCGTGAGTCGCCTCTTTGGTGATCGCACGCTCGTCAGTGGAACGAAACCGCTTACTGGACATACACTTGGCGCAGCTGGCGCAACCGAACTCGCTTTTTGCTGGCTGGCTTTACAGCAAGGACGCATTCCACCGCACATATGGGACGGCGAACCCGACCCGGATTTGCCGCGACTGAATCTTGCGGGACAAGGATTGCCCTTTGCCAAAACCACCGGGCGTGTGTGCATGAGTAACTCCTTCGCATTCGGCGGCAGCAATGCCAGCCTGGTGATCGGCGATGCGCGCTAAGGGATGCATGATGAATATACCTCATACGCTCCCACCCATCGAAGCACTGCTGCCACATCGCGACACGATGCTCTTGCTTGATCGTGTGGTGGAATATGAAAACGATACAGTCGTTGCGGAATGTACGCCGCGTAGCGATGCCTGGTATGCCGACGCGGAAGGGCAGATGCCAGGCTGGATCGGCGTTGAACTGATGGCACAGGCCGTTGCTGCACATGTTGGACTATCGAAGCGTCAATCCGGTTTGCCTGTCAAGCAGGGCGTATTACTCGGGACACGACGCTACACAACACACGCCCCTGCTTTCCCCGCCGATGAACCCTTGCGAATCAAGGCCGTCATGATCTTCATCGATGAAAGCGGGTTGGGAGCCTACGCGTGCCACATCTATTCCGGCGAAAGCGAACTTGCTTCCGCCACCCTGAAAGTATATGAACCTGAAAACTTTGACGCGTTTTTGAAAAGGGAATTGAATGACTAAACGCCGCGTGATCATTACCGGCTCAAGCCGAGGCATCGGCCGTGCCATTGCCTTGCGTCTGGCGAAAGATGGTTTTGCCATCACGGTTCATTGCCGCAGTTCGCGCAGCGAGGCCGATGTCGTCGCAAATGAAATTACCTCGCTGAACGGAGATGTCAGCGTACTGCAATTCGATGTGCGCGATCGCTCTCTCGCGCGATCCATGCTCGAAGAAGACATTGCCAAGCATGGAGCCTATTACGGCATCGTTTGCAATGCGGGCATCACGCACGACAATGCTTTTCCTGCGCTCACCGATGAAGATTGGGATACGGTACTCGATACCAGCCTGGATGGGTTTTTCAATGTTGTACATCCGCTGACCATGCCCTTGGTGCGCATGCGCCAAGGCGGGCGCATCGTCACCCTGGCTTCGGTTTCCGGCGTCATCGGCAATCGCGGTCAAGTCAATTACAGCGCGGCGAAAGCGGGATTGATCGGCGCGACCAAGGCGCTAGCAGTTGAATTGGCGAGTCGACGCATCACAGTGAATTGCGTCGCCCCCGGTTTGATCGAAACGGATATGACCAGCGACGTGCCATTGGATGAAGCGCTGAAAATCGTGCCGATGAATCGCGTCGGACAACCCGATGAAGTGGCAGCAGCTGTTTCTTTTTTAATGTCGGATGAGGCGTCGTATATCACACGCCAAGTCATTGGCGTCAACGGTGGAATAATTTGATGAAGCGCGTTGTCATTACAGGCATGGCCGGCATCACTGCCTTAGGCGATAACTGGGATAAAATCGAAGCGAAACTTCGTGCCGGACGCAATGCTGTTCGGCGCATGCCAGAGTGGGATTATTTCGACGCATTGAATTCCAGATTGGGTTCGCCCATCGACGATTTTAAAACCCCCGAACACTACCCGCGCAAAATGATCCGCTCAATGGGGCGCGTCTCACTGCTCGCCGTGCGCGCCAGCGAAATGGCACTGATCGACGCAGGGTTATTAGATGACCCCGACATTCGCAATGGCAGCATGGGCATTGCGTATGGCTCTTCCGCAGGCAGCGTGGAGCCCGTACGTGTCTTTGGCCGCATGCTGGAAACCGGCTCGATGCTGGGCGTCACCTCCACGAGTTATATCCAAATGATGCCGCACACCACCGCAGCCAATATCGGCCTGTTTTTCAACCTCAAGGGACGCATCATTCCCACTTCCAGCGCCTGCACCTCCGGCAGCCAGGGCATCGGCTACGCTTACGAATCCATTCGCTTTGGCCGGCAAACCATGATGCTTGCAGGCGGCGCGGAAGAAATCTCGGGACCCGGTGCCGCCGTATTCGACTCGTTGTTTGCCACCTCCACAAAAAACGATACACCTGAACTTACTCCACGCCCCTTCGATCGCATGCGCGATGGACTCGTTGTCGGCGAAGGGGCAGCCACCTTGGTGCTGGAAGAATATGAACATGCGAAAGCACGCGGTACACGCATCTATGCGGAAATTGCCGGCTTCGCGAGCAATTCGGATGGCAGCCATATCACGCAACCGGAAACGGAAACCATGGGCGTCGTGATGCAAAATGCCTTGGACGATGCAAAATTGCCCGCATCAGCCATCGGCTACGTCAGCGCCCACGGCACTGCAACGGATCGCGGTGATATCGCCGAAAGCCAGGCAACGGAACGAATCCTCGGGAACAAGGTGCCTATCAGCTCGATGAAGAGCTATATTGGACACACGTTGGGCGCCTGCGGCGCCATCGAAGCCTGGTGGGCGATTGAAATGATGCGGCGCGGATGGTTTGCGCCCACAATCAATCTGGAAAACACTGATCCTGCCTGTGGAACCCTTGATTACCTGACAGGCGAAGGACGCAAGATAAACCTTGAATACGTCATGAGCAACAATTTTGCTTTCGGTGGCATCAATACATCAATTATTTTCAAACGCATCAATTAACCCAATGGAGCGACAAACATGAGATCCAAAATTCTGACTCCGATTTTTATTTTATTGGCGCTATTCGCTTCCCAAGCGCACGCAGAACGCCTGAGCGAAGAAATGATGGAACGTTCGCAAGGTTGCTACAGAGGCGCCCGCTTACCAGCTTTGGTGGTCAACCACGACAATATCCCGCTCACAACGGCTGGCAAAAAAACGCTCTCAACGACAGACATCCAAAACCTGATCATTGAGGCAGGCAGAAGCATGAGAAGGCCATGGTCTATTGAATCCCAATCTCCTGGGAAATTATTGGCCACCTTGAATGTCAGAGGCAAGCATACCGTCATGGTTGACATTACCTACTCCACAACGCACTATTCGATTCAATATAAGGATAGCGTCAACATGAGTCATGCGGTTTGCGAAGGATATGCCTTTATCCACCCCAATTACAATCAATGGGTTAAGCAATTGAAAGAGTCCATCGACAACAAACTTGCGGCATTTCAATAAGCACCATTTTTGAAACCTCAAAATTATTTTTGGTTCACTTACTGATAGAAGAAAAAATGGTTCGTCGCGTTGTTGTAACCGGAAGAGGAATTGTTTCCTGCATCGGTAATTGTTTGGATGTTGTCGAGCGCGCCTTGCGTGACGGACAGTCAGGCTTACGCCACGTTCCCGAATACGCAGAACGCGGCTTGCGCAGCCAGGTTGCAGGCATGCCGGATATCAGCAGCGAACCGCCCGTAAATCGTAAATTTCGACGATTCATGGGCGATGCGGCCTTGTATGCGTATCACGCGGCACAATCAGCCATCGACGAAGCAAAACTCTCCGCAAGCCTGCTCAACTCACCGCGCACAGGCGTCATCGTCGGCTCCGGTGTCGGCTCTCCTTTCGAGCACTTCACCGCCATGACAGCTTTCTGTGAGAAAGGCATTGAAAAAATACCGCCTTACACCGTACCGCGTGTCATGGGCAGCACCACCTCCGCCAGCCTCGCAACCATTTTCGGCATTCAAGGCATCAGCTATTCCATCAGTTCTGCCTGTGCCACTTCTGCACACTGCATCGGTCATGGCGCAGAATTGATTCAAATGGGAAAACAGGACATCATCATCGCCGGTGGTGCCGAAGAAATTCGCTGGACGATTGTCGCGCCGTTTGATGCAATGGGCGCGCTTTCTACACGATACAACGACCAAACCGCTTCCCGTCCCTACGATGCGGGACGCGACGGATTTGTGATGGCAGGCGGCGCGGGCATACTCATCCTGGAAGACATGGATCATGCCGTCAAACGCGGCGCCACCATCCTGGCAGAACTGGTGGGATACGGAACCTGCTCGGACGGTTTGGACATGGTGCTCCCTTCTTCCGAAGGCGCTGCACGCGCCATGCGTCTCGCGCTGGCTCAAGTTGAAGGGCAGATCGACTACATCAATGCCCACGCCACGTCGACAACGCAAGGGGATATCAGTGAGTTGCATGCCATTCATGATGTCTTTGGAGATAACTTGCCGCTCATTTCATCGACCAAAGGACTGACAGGCCATCCCATTGGCGCATCTGCGGCACATGAAGCCATCTATTCCCTACTGATGCTGGAACGAAATTTCATCGTGGGGTGCGCGAATTTAATTGATCCCGACCCTGCAACATCGGGGTTCCCTATTCTGAAACACAGCGTCAACCAGAAAATGAACACCGTTATGTCCAATAGTTTTGGATTTGGTGGCACCAATGCCAGTCTTGTTTTTCAACGCCCAACATACTCATCCGCATAACCTTTTCCAACAGGGGAATATCATCATGAAAAAGATTTTTGTCAGCCTTGCTACCCTCGCAGCGGTAATAGCATTCAACAATGCACTGGCTCGAAACACGCAAGAAATGTACTCCATTCAAAACGCACTGAGTTCGGAAGGCGCCTCAAAACTGGATCCAAAAATCAAACTCTATTTCGCCAATCAAAGGCATCCTAGTGTCCTGAAAACAATGGGCGAATACAAAACCAGCAAGAAAACGAACGGCTTCATGAAAGCCGACGATAAAGCATGCAACTGGGCTTTCATTAGTGCATTGCTTACCATGCAAAATCGTGCGCGCAGTGAAGGCGGCAACGCCGTCATCAACATCAAGAGCAATTACGAAAACATCGAACGCAGCAGCGCGACCCAGTTCGTATGCGGCAGCGGCGCCTTGATGTCGGGTGTTGCCATCAAGGGTACGGTCGTTAAATTAGCGCCCTGAACAAAATGCGCGCATGATCGTTTCCATGCTGCCACATGCGATCATGCGCAAATACACTGAGCTGAATGAAAGGGGCTTTATGAAAACGACGCTTAAACGATTGTTGCCGCTGATGATACTCACGATGAGTATCACCACTGCTACCGCTCGTGACACGCCTGAAATGTATCCATTGAATGATGTGCTGAACTCACCTGCCGCAAAGGGAAAGCTTGACCCAGATATCAAACTGTATTTTGGCAATCAGGCACACTCTCAAGTCACCGAGAAAATTGGCAACTGGACGGTCAGCCGACGCACCAACAAAATCGGCAAGTCAAACAAGGAAGCATGCGACTGGGTCTTGATCGGTGTTTTATACGAATTGCAGCAAAAAGCCCGACACTATGGTGCAAACGCTGTTATCGATATCAAAAGCGAGCTAAACAGCAAGGAGCGCAGCAGCGACACCGAATATATGTGTTCCAGCGGAGGCGTGGCCTCCAGAGTTACCATGAAAGGTCGCTTGGTTAAACTCATCAAGCAATCTCCCTGAATGCAACGCTGAGATATCTCTTCTCTGCAACGCCCATAAACACATGCGCGACAAAAAATTCTCCCCCACAAAGCAATCTGCTTTCGATGCCCGCTACGAAGTCCAGAAAATCGCTTTTGGCCCCGTTGTGTTTCAATGCGTTCGATTTGCATGGAAGCGCGGCATACTGGATCATCTGGCAAGTTCAAGTGAGGATGGTTTTTCAATTGAAGCGCTCGCAGCCACAGGAAAATGGACAACGTATGCCTTAAAGGTCGTCCTGGAAAGTTGCCTGTCCGCTGGCGTGGTGCTGCTGAAAAACGACCGCTACGTTCTGGACAAGGCGGGTCACGTTTTGCTGATGGACGAGATCACGAAAATCAATTTTGATTTTATTCACGACGTTTGCTATCGGGGCTTGTTCGATCTGGCGCGCGCGCTGGATGAGGAAAAACCTGTAGGACTGGCATCCTTGGGAGACTGGCCTTCTCTTTATGAAGGCTTGTCTTCTTTCCCTGATGCGGCAAAAAAAAGCTGGATCGCTTTTGACAATTACTACTCCGACACATCCTTCCCGGAAATTCTGCCCGATGTCTTTGCAACCAATCCGAAGCGATTGATGGACATTGGTGCCAATACGGGAAAATTCTGCCGCGAAGCGCTAGCTTATCACCCCACCGTTGAACTGCATCTCGTCGATTTGCCACAACAACTGGAGATGGCGGGAAAAACACTTCGCTCAGCCCATTTGCATGAACGTGCACACTTTCATCCCATCGACCTCCTGCAAACCGAATTGGCACTGCCGGGGCATATGGACATTATCTGGATGAGCCAGTTCTTGAGTTGTTTTAGCGAAGCCAAGATCGCCAGCATTCTGAAAAGAGCCACGGACGCCCTGGCACCCAACGGCCAGATTTTGATTATGGACACATTCTGGGATCGCCAGCGTTACGACATCGCTGCTTACTGCCTCATCAACACCTCACCCTACTTCACCGCCATCGCCAGTGGCAACAGCAAAATTTACCAGAGTCAGGACTATATTCGCCTGGCTGAAGCAGCCGGTCTGAAATTGGCCACTATCCGGGATAACATCGGTTTTTGTCATTCTCTCTTGCGCTTTGTTAAGCCCTAGTCAACCTGCCAGAACTTTTGGCAAGCTCACCAAATTCCGCTACACTGCACCAAATATTGGCACCTCAAACCTGTTTCGCTTCCATAACTGACGCCCAATCATGAAAATTCGACAAATAATCGCTGGCCTGGCATTGATGGGATTGGCACTTTCAGCAACTGCCATTGAACGTTGGTTTCCATTAGGAACCAAACGTGGGGTCGCATCCTTTGCGTCTTATCCGAAGCTGTACATAGATAAAGTTGAGCGCAAAACAAGTCCTGGCCTGCGCGTTTGGAATACGAACAATACGATTCAGTTTCTTTCTGAAGCAAAAGGGGAGAAAGTTATTATCAATTATGCGGAGGACACAGACAACTCCATCAATCGCATCTGGATTCTGACCCCCAGAGAGGCAGAAAAACCCCTGCGCCCGGGCATGCCATAAATATTTCCTTTCGTTTGAAGTCGCCAGCATCATCTTCGCATCACATGTCAAAAAAAGTATTCATCAAAACCCACGGTTGCCAGATGAACGAGTATGACTCGGACAAAATGGCAGACCTGTTGCACGCCACCGATGGCATCACCCGAACCGAAAAACCAGAAGAAGCGGATATCGCGCTCCTGGTGACCTGTTCCGTCCGTGAAAAACCACAGGAAAAAGTGTTTTCCGAACTGGGTCGTCTGCGTGAGTTAAAGCTGCAAAAACCCGAACTCATCATCGGCGTAGGGGGCTGCGTTGCTTCGCAAGAAGGTGCGGCCATCATTGATCGGGCACCGTTTGTGGATATCGTCTTTGGTCCGCAAACGCTGCATCGCATTCCAGAACTCATCCGCAAGCGCCGGGAAACGGGCGTCCCGCAGGTAGACATCACTTTTCCTGAAATCGAAAAATTCGATCACCTGCCAGCCGCGCGTGTGGAAGGCACAAGCGCCTACGTATCCATCATGGAAGGCTGCAGCAAATACTGCAGCTATTGCATTGTCCCCTACACACGCGGCGAAGAAATATCACGTCGTCTTGAAGATGTGCTGGACGAAGTGGCTGGCCTGGCAGCACAGGGCGTAAAAGAAATCACGCTGCTCGGCCAAAACGTGAACGCCTACCGCGGCGAAATGGCTGATGGCAGTATCGCCGATTTCCCGTTTCTGCTTGAAGTGATTGCCGAGATCGATGGCATTGAGTGCATCCGCTTTATCTCCAGTCACCCCAAGGAATTCACACAGCGCCTGATCGACACTTACGCCAAGGTGCCCAAGCTGGCAAACCAGCTTTACCTGCCCGCACAACATGGCGCAGATCGCGTTCTGGCAGCAATGAAACGCGGCTATACCGCACTGGAGTACAAGTCGATCATTCGTCGCATTCGCGCAGTACGCCCCGACATTTCCATTTCCAGCGATTTCATCGTCGGCTTTCCCGGCGAAACCGATGCGGATTTCGAAGCGCTGATGAAATTCGTGCAGGAAATTGGCTTTGACAGCAGCTTCAGTTTTCTCTACAGCCGCCGCCCCGGCACCCCTGCCGCTGAATTGCATGACGACACGCCACTGGAAGTCAAGCGTGAACGGCTTCAACGTCTGCAAACCCAACTCGAAGCGAATGACCGTGCCTTTGGCGAAAAAATGGTGGGCAGTGTGCAACGTGTCTTGGTGGAAGGGTCTGCCAGAAAAAATCCGGCAGAGTTACAAGGTCGCGCCGAAAACAACCGCGTCGTGAATTTCTACGCTGGATCAGAAGGCCATAAACTGCTGGGGCAGTATGCGGAGGTTCGCATCACAGAGGCTCGCGCCCATTCGCTGCGCGGCGAGCCGGTCTAGCTGGCCTTCTCGCCCCAAACTTTTGCCAAGACGCCATCTCTGGTAGGATAGGCAAGCTCACTTACGAGAGGCACATCCCCTTGAAATCCAAATCAAACAAACCAACCTTGCAATTTTCGCCTACCCCGCTGGACAATGAGAAGCTGGCGAACTTGTGCGGCGCGCTTGATGAAAACCTGCGTCAAATCTCTGCTGCACTTGACGTGAGCATTACCCGTCGTAACGCAAAATTCAGCGTCACGGGCGAGAATGCCTCTCGCGCCATTGAAATCCTCGATCAGTTTTACACTATGGCTGTGAAGCCCGTTTCGGTGGACGATATTCAACTCGCCCTTGTCGAACAGCGCGCCACCATTGCCAATCTTGCTGCCGGAATGCCCGCAGAAAAACTGATTGAATCTGAACTCACCAGCCCCATCCTGAAAACACGACGAACCGATTTGCGCGGCCGTACGCCACGCCAGGTCAGTTACCTCAAAGCCATTCTCGAACACGACATTACCTTTGGCGCTGGCCCTGCCGGCACCGGCAAAACCTATCTTGCCGTGGCATGCGCCGTTGATGCCTTGGAACGCGATGCCGTGCAACGCATCGTTCTCACGCGTCCGGCCGTTGAAGCGGGCGAACGACTCGGTTTTCTGCCCGGCGATCTCGCCCAAAAAGTTGACCCTTATTTGCGTCCGCTGTACGACGCACTCTACGACTTGCTCGGATTCGACAAAACCCAAAAAATGTTCGAGAAGCAGGCGATTGAAATTGCGCCGCTGGCATACATGCGTGGCCGCACGCTGAATCACGCCTTCGTCATTCTGGATGAAGCGCAAAACACAACGCCGGAGCAGATGAAAATGTTCTTAACGCGCATCGGCTTTGCCAGCAAGGCCGTTGTTACGGGCGACACCACCCAAATCGACTTGCAGCGCGGACAAAAAAGCGGCTTGATCGATGCGCTGAACGTGTTGAAAGATGTGCGCGGCATCGCTTTTTCCCATTTCACCAGCGCCGATGTGGTGCGCCATCCACTGGTGGCGCGCATTGTCGATGCCTACGAAGCCGCCGATAGCCATGGCAACCGAAAATAAATTTTATCTTTCCGTCCAATATCCGGATCCGCGCCTGAAGGAAACGCTCACGCGCTCACGTATTCGCCGCTGGGTACAAGCCGCCTTGCTTGAACCGGCGCAACTGACCATTCGCTTCGTCAATGCGAAAGAAGGTCGCGCACTCAATCGCGATTATCGCGGCAAAGATTACGCCACCAACGTGCTCGCCTTTGACTATGACAATGAGCTAATCATGGCGGACATCATCCTGTGCACAGACATCTTGAAGAAAGAAGCCAGGGAACAAGGCAAGACGCTCATTGCGCACGCTGCTCATTTGATCGTCCACGGCGTTCTTCACGCACAAAGGTACGACCACGAAAGGAGCAATAAGGCGGCCAGGGAAATGGAAGCCCTGGAAATCGCCATTCTCGCCAAGCTGGGCTTCCCTGACCCCTATCAGTAAACAAGTTCCCGTCCTTCGCCTCTGCTGGTAACAAGGCAGCAATGCCCCTGGCAGCGGGATTTTGTCTTGCAGATGACCCGAATGAGTGGGCATATGGTCATCTTTGTATCCCCGCTTCAAACTGCACGGTAAAGTAGCCTTCGCGCAAGGCTTTCGTGTATCCTACGTTTTGTTCCGTTAATGGCATACCGCCCATGTTCGATCCCCCTAGCGACGCCCGGCCTCACCGCTCCCTGCTGGAGCGACTATCGGCGTTGATCTCTCCCGAACCGGAAAACCGTGCTGAACTGCTGGAAATATTGCAGGATGCTCGTGAGCGCAACCTGATTGACGCCGACGCGCTCTCCATGATCGAAGGCGTTTTCCAGGTGTCGGATCTCTGCGCCCGTGACATCATGGTGCCGCGCTCGCAAATGGCCGTGATCGACATTACGCAGCCCATCAGCGAGTGGATGCCCGATGCCATTGCCGCCGCCCACTCGCGCTTCCCGGTCATTGAAGGCAATCGGGACAAAGTCATCGGCATTCTGATGGCCAAGGATTTATTGCGCCTGCATGTCGATGAATCCTTCGATGTACGTGACATGCTTCGCCCCGCTGTGTTCATCCCGGGGGCAAAACGCCTGAACGTGCTGCTGCGCGATTTTCGCAATAACCGCAATCACATTGCCATCATCGTGGACGAATACGGCGGCGTCGCTGGTCTCATCACGATTGAGGATGTGCTGGAACAAATCGTGGGCGACATTGAAGATGAGTACGACTACGACGAAGCGGATGACAACATCCTCTCGATCAAACCTGGTTCGCAAGGGTCGCGATGGCGCATTCGCGCCCTGACTGAGCTAACCCAGTTCAACGAAGCGCTTGGCGTCGCCCTTCACGATGAAGACGTGGATACCATTGGCGGACTCGTGACCAATCATCTCGGACGCATGCCGCACAAGGGAGAATCGTTCGACATGGAAAATATGCGATTTGAAATCCTGCGGGCTGATGCGCGTCAAATTCATATGCTGCTCGTAGAAAAATTGCCCCCACCGCCCGCGCAAGCGCCAGAAACGTTTTAACTTCATTGACACTTACATTGACACGCCTGAACCCGCGCTACTCTGTTCTTTTGGATTCCCTGATTGCTCTCTGCGTGGGCGGATTGACGGTGTTTGCCTTTGCGCCCTTCGGTTATTGGCCAATTCAACTGATCACACTGGCGATTTTTTTCCACCTCGTTCAGCGCCATACCAGCGTGCGCAAAAGTGCCCTCATCGGTTTGGCCTTCGGTTTTGGGTGGTCACTCAGTTGTGTGCACTGGTTGTACATCAGCATGCACCGTTATGGCGGCCTGGCGTCGTGGATGGCAGTAGTAGCGGTGATGCTCTTTTCCCTTGTCCTGGCACTCTTCCCGGCGCTGTTCGCTGCCTTAAGCATCCGGCTTCAGAGACGCTGGTATTCGCCTCAAACGGTTTCACTTCTTTTGATTCTGCCATCCATGTGGACCCTTTGCGAATGGTTACGCGGATGGGTGCTGACCGGTTTTCCCTGGGTCGCCAGTGGTTACGCGCATACCGCCAGTCCGCTTGCCGGTTTTGCGCCTGTTATCGGTGTTTTTGGTCTGGGATGGTGTGCCGCCTTACTGGCAGGTTGCCTGACGGTTAGCCTGAACCGTCGCGCACAATTCCGTTTCGGCGCGCTAATTGTCGGGATGATGCTGTTAATCACCGGCACCGGCTTGACCTATGTTCAGTGGACAACCCCCAACGGTCACCCCATCAGCGTTCGCCTCTTGCAGGGCAACGTGCCGCAAGAAATGAAATTCTCACGCAGCAAAATTGGGGAAATGCTCAAGCAGTATCAGGAGATGATCATGGCGCAACCTGCTGATTTGGTCGCCACGCCGGAAACCGCCATCCCCATTTTTCCGGAACGCCTGCCCGCCGATTACCTGCCGCAACTTGCCACATTCAGCAAGAGTACGAACACGCATTTGCTCATCGGCATACCTGTTTTGGACACACCGGAAGCCTATTCAAACAGCGTGATTGGCATTGCCCCAAACGCGCCGGTCTCAGGCGGCACACCTTATCGCTACGACAAACATCATCTCGTGCCATTTGGTGAATTTGTTCCAACTGGCTTTCGCTGGTTCGTCAATTTGATGCACATCCCGCTCGGCGATTTTTCCCGCGGCAATGCCGTGCAAGCGACGTTTAAGGTGAAAGATCAAAATGTGTTGCCGAACATCTGTTATGAAGATTTGTTTGGCGAGGAAATCGCCGATCAAATCGCTGCCGCACAAGATGCCAAACAGCCGGAGCCAACCATCCTGCTCAACCTCTCAAACATTGCCTGGTTTGGCGACAGCGTTGCGCTCCCGCAGCACTTGCAAATCTCGCAGATGCGCTCGCTTGAAACCGGACGCCCCATGCTGCGCTCAACCAACACGGGTGCCACAGCCGTCATCAACCACAGAGGCAAAATCATTGCCCAGCTCACGCCTTATACCCGCGACACGCTTGCCGCCTCCGTGCAAGGCTACAAAGGTGCCACACCCTATATTCGCTGGGGGAACATCTTGCCCGTTGCATGGTCAATGCTCTGCCTTATCGCCGCCATTTTCCTTGCCAGACGTTTTCGAAGCACTTTGCGCTGGAGCTGAGTTAAAATTCGACATTCGTTCTGGAAATAATGATGGAAAAGCAATACCTCTCTTTACTGCAAGACATCCTCGACAATGGCGTCCTGAAGGGCGATCGCACAGGTACTGGAACGCTTTCTGTCTTTGGGCGCATGTACCGGCATGATTTGAGTCAGGGGTTTCCCCTTCTGACAACCAAACGTCTCCACCTCAAATCCATCCTGCACGAACTCCTCTGGTTCCTCCAGGGCAGCACCAATATCGCCTACCTGAAACAAAACGGCGTCAGCATTTGGGACGAATGGGCGACACCTACCGGTGAACTGGGGCCGCTTTATGGCGCACAATGGCGCGCCTGGGGAGGGTCAGATGGCCAGATTTTCGACCAGGTTCTCGCCGTGATCGATGGCTTGCGCCAAAATCCGAATAGCCGTCGCCACATCATCAATGCCTGGAACGTAGCGTATTTGCCGGACGAAAAGAAATCTCCTGCCCAAAATGCCGAAGAAGGCAAGATGGCTTTGCCGCCTTGTCACGTGATGTACCAATTCTGGGTATCGAATGGCAAGCTGAGTTGCATGCTGACGCAACGCTCCGGGGATTGCTTTCTGGGGGTTCCCTACAATGGCGCTTCGGTCGCTTTCCTGACACACATGGTGGCGCAGCAATGCAATCTCGTACCGGGTGAAATCATTCATTCCTTTGGCGACTTGCACCTTTACACCAACCACATCGAGCAGGCAAAACAGCAACTCTCACGCGAACCCAGACCGCTGCCGAAACTGGTCATCAAGCGCAAGCCCGATTCGATTTTCGATTATACCTTCGAGGATTTCGAAATCGTCGGATACGACGCACACCCTCACATTCCTGCGCCGATTGCGGTGTGAAGCACCGTTTTCCTATAAGGCTTTCTGCGAGGCTTTCTGTGGCTTGAAAAGCGCCTTGCGCCCTTCGTCCAGCGCGAGCATGGCTATCGCAAACGGTATGACAGCAAACCATACCCACCAAGCAACCGGTGCCGTACCAAACAAGGTATTGCCCACAGGCGTGTAAACGACAAACAGGATCAGCGCCATTTCAAAAACGATGCCCCCAACAATAACGGGATTACTCAACCAGCTTTGAGCAAAAACGGAACGGGTGGCACTGCGGCATAAAAAGACATTCATGACTTGCATGACGATGACCGCACTCAAGCAAGCTGTTGTGGCTGCAAGGTAGTTGGGATCGGCTCCCAGTAATTCCTGACCGTATTCCCATCCAAAACTTTTTAATACGATGAAGAATATGGCCATCGCTGCGACCGATTCCATCAAACCCAAAAGCAAAAATGCCCGCACGGCCAATTTGGTATCGAATAATTTTTCATCCCGTGCACGCGGCGGGCGTTGCATGACGGCAGGATCGGGTCTATCTGCACCCAACCCCACTGCTGGCAAGGAATCGGTTCCCAGATCGATCAGCAAAATTTGAATGAGCGTCAAACCCAGCGGCACCTTGAACAACACAAATGCTAAGAACGGGATCAGTTCCGGTACGTTCGAGGTCAGGATGTACGTTATGAATTTTCGGATGTTGTCGAACACCCCGCGACCTTCCTCAATCGCACTGACGATACTGGCGAAATTATCATCCAGCAGCACCATGTCCGCCGATTCTTTCGCGACATCAGTACCGGCAATCCCCATCGCAATGCCGATGTGTGCAGATTTGAGTGCCGGCGCGTCATTTACGCCATCGCCGGTCACCGCAACAATATGCCCCTTTTGCTTGAGCACATCGACGATGCGACGTTTCTGATCTGCGCCGATGCGAGCAAATATGATTTCTTCAGCGTCCAATGCGAGCATCAACTGGGTATCTGAAATCGTGCGCAGTTTCTCGCCCGTGATCACAACAGTGTTATCTGATTGAACCAATCCTATTTCGCGCGCAATAGCTGACGCGGTACGCGGATGGTCGCCCGTCACCATAATCACACGAATCCCTGCGGCACGACATAGCCGAATCGCCTCAGGCACTTCAGGGCGCGGCGGGTCTTCCAGTCCGGCAAGCCCTGCAAACACCATCCCAGCCTCCGGATCGCCATCCTTCCAGTCCGGTTCCAGATTTTTATGCGCCATCGCCAACACCCTCAACCCCTTGCTGGCCATTTCGTCTTGCATCCGGTGAATTCGCTTTCGCTCGGTCTCTGTCAGATCACGAACCGCACCACCAAGATATATTCGTTCGCAAAGCGGCAATACCGCCTCCGGCGCGCCCTTGCAATAAAGATGCGGCCCATCAGCGGTTTGGTGAATCGTCGATAACCTGAGTCGATCCGTATCGAACGGGATCTCGTACAGCTTCGAGTAAAAAGTATGACCTGATACGACTTTCCTGGACATATCCACCAGCGCCATTTCCATGGGATCGCCAATCATTCCGTCTTGCTTATCGCCATTTCGCAAATCATGGCAGTAAAAAGCCGCTTCGTGAAAATAACGCTGGCCATCAGAAAGCGGGAGGGAAAGATCAGCCGTGTGGCGAACCTGATCATCACTTCCGTAATAGATCTGCCTCACCACCATCCGGTTTTGCGTCAAGGTTCCGGTTTTATCGGTGCAAATTACCGTCGTCGAGCCAAGCGTCTCAACAGAAGGCAAATAGCGTATCAACACATTGCGCTTGGCCATACGCTGGGTTCCCAAAACCAGCGAGAGCGTCAGAGTGGCCAGAAGACCCTCTGGCACCATGGCAACAATAATCCCGACTGCAAAAATAAACGCCTTCCACAATGGGATGCCTACCAAAACCCATCCCGCCAAAAAGAAAAGGCTTCCAATCACGAAGGACAAGAGCACAATAATTCGGCTCAACCGCATCATTTCCATTTTGAGCGGTGAAGCCAACTCAGCACCGGTTTGCGTCAAATGGGCAATGCGGCCAAATTCTGTTCGCGCGCCTGTGGCATAAACAATGGCTCTCGCTTGCCCGGACGCCATTGACGTGCCTGCCAGCAGCACATTTCTGGCGTGAAGCACCTCACCGTCATGCTCGTGTGCTTGTGCTTCTCGTGCTTGTGGCAGAGATTCGCCAGTCACACTGGCATTGTTGACACGTACACCATAGGCTTCGATCAAACGGCAATCTGCCGGGATATTGTCTCCCGCCTCCAGCAGCAAAACATCGCCCGGCACGATCAGCTCGACCTGCAACTGAATCACTCGCCCATCGCGCATCACTTTCGCCTGGTGCGGCAAAAGATTTTTCAAGGCAGCTAATGTCTTTTGGATCCGCCATTCTTGCCAGAAGGCGAAAGAACCGTTGATGAGGATGACGCCAACAATTGCTACACCAACCTTATTCCACCCTTGCCCTGGATCGTGCCATTCGGAAAAAAAAGACAAGCCAGCCGCGACCCACAAAATCAAGGCAAAAAAATGCGTAAACTCCTTAACGAACCGAAGCAGCATTGGTTCGCTTTTCACTTCCTCCACACGATTGAGGCCATACTCTTTTAGACGTCGCTGCGCTTCCGCATGCGACAAGCCCTCTGCTTTACCCTCCAGACTTTTGATGGATTCATCAATCGTGAGTAAGTGAATTTTCATTGCCCTTAGTCCAAAACGTCGTCGAGCGTTCGCCATCCCGGATCGCTTCCGGAAAAACCATTCGTTCCCGAATTGTAAAAAACAATTGTGCTGGCTGACTCTTCCTCCTCCAGCGATTCGCTGAAAGCTTGCAGTGCGTCAAGCACATTGAGATTGGCTTCGGACGCATCTTTGCCTTGCAGCATGCGTTGCTGAATGCGTTCACGCAATTCGGTATCGTCAGCCCGAATCGATGCGATCACGAATGGCACGCGCATTCTGGCGGCCAGTTGCCGAAACTGTTCACGCTCTTCCCACTTCAAGAACGCCGCATCCACAATGACCCGATAGCCTGATTTGACGAGACCTTGCGCCAAATCCCGCAAGCGTTCATACGTTTGCATCGTCGCTTCTGGCGTGTAAATGTTTTCGCCAAGAGACGATTGGCTGCTTTCGTGCACGGCAATACCAAACAGTCGCTTGCGCTCCACATCTGATCGAATGCGTATGGCGCCAATACGCTCCAGTGCTGCCTGTGAAAAAGTTGTTTTTCCGGAACCTGGCAAGCCATGGGTAATAATCAGCGCAGGACGATGGCGCACCAGACAATTGCATGCCACCGACAAATACTTGTAAAAAGCGTCGTGGGCGCGTTTTTGCGCAATCTCGGAAATGCCTGGCTGCGATGCCCTGAGCGCATTGATCTTGGCACGCACGGCAGCACGATAGCAAGCGTACAAGCGCAACAATGCCACGCCATTGTAATCGCCTGTCTCCTCGAGCCAGGCATTCAGGAAACGATACGCCAAATCGGAACGGGCATAGTACAGAAGATCCATGAACGGAAATGCGGTGTCGGCCATGATGTCTGTCCATCGAAGCCCCGGATCGAATTCAATGCCGTCAAACGGCGTGGCAACCGCATCGATCATCACGATATTCCCAAGGTGCAAATCCCCATGACATTCGCGGACAAATCCGGTTTCCCGCCGTGCCTCTATCAGCTTTTCACAAGCCGCATATTCTTCTTCCGTAGCGTCATGCAGTGCCAAGACAACAAACTGCCCCAACACCGAGGTGAAGTTGTCTGGCAATTCCGTAAAATTTTGCATCGCCAGCTTGCAAAATGCAGTCCCATGACCGTAAGGCGAGTCTGACGCAATGCCGGGGAGGCTGAGATGAAAACGCGCAAGTACTTGCGCAAGACTGTCGATGTGTGCGCTTGACACTTGACCGGCTTCAATGAGTTTGTCCAGTTCGGCATCTACCGAAAAACGGCGCATCCTGACGGCATAATCAATAGCTGGCAGCACCCCGATCATCGGCGCCTCAGGCGTCCCGCCAATCGGCACCACATCCTGATAAATGTCCGGCGCCATCCGTGAATTCAAGCGGACTTCTTCATCACAGAAATACTGCCTGGCGCTCAGTGACGTAAAATCCAGAAAGCCGACATCCAGCGCTTTTTTTATCTTGTAAGCATGTTGCCCCGCGAGCAGCACCCAGGAAATGTGCGTTTCAAACAGGCGCACATCACCCACAGGCGCCATCGAACGCCTTGTTTCGAATAGTGCGGCAACCATTCTCGCCTGAACCTGATAACCACCACCTGATATATAGCGCGCCATGTTTCGCTTTGCCCCCCCCCGCCGTCCTTACCTTGATATCGCGATGACCCTCCAAGACTTGGGGGTGACAATATCCGCGAACCACCGTCCCAAACCAAAACACGAGTTTAAGGCATCGAGAGCAGCATGCAGAACACAATCTTGGTTTCTACCACGGGAATGCATGATCAGATAACAACAAGGTCTGGCGCACGTGGAAAAATCTCATGTAGGAAAATTCCTACAACAAAAATCACGATTCCTACATGTAATTTAGGCAGTTGCTGATATTCAACAACATGAGAAATCGCAATAATGAAAGAACCTACAAAGGGTTTTGGTTTGATTCCCATCAGGAAGCGAAGCATAAAGCAGAAAATCAAAGACCTGTTTTCTGATCAAGTTCAAAGACATTTCACCAATCGGTCGCAAAAAATATGGGGGATTCTTGTATGTATTCCACAAAAACGTCTGAAGTCCGTCCCGAACCGACTTCCTCACTTCCTCCCCTCAATGGGCTAGAGGCCGGTCGACAACGCCAGGGAAAGCTCTGGTCGAATCTGAAAGAAGTCTGCGAACTGTTGCGCATCCCGGTATCTCACAATTCCTCAATCGCCAACGAAGAAGTTCTTTTCCAGCACGTCCAGTTCAAAGCGGGTCAGCGCATTTTCACGACCGACCAGGCTTTTGACATGCTCTATATCGTCAACTCTGGTTTCGTCAAAACGGTTCTCATCGACGAGTTAGGGAATGAACAAGTTTTGAGCTTCCCGATGAAATCGGATTTGCTTGGCGTAGACGGCATTCACAGCAAACGTTACGCATCGGAAGCCGTCGCCCTGTCAGACTGCGACCTGATTCTGCTCCCCTTCAAAAAGCTCACCGCACTGGGTCGTAGCCATGTTGAATTCGAACACGCCATGTACAGCGTCATGAGTCGCGAACTGGTTCGCGAGCAATCCATGATTTGCATGCTCGGTACCTTGAGCGCAGAAGGCCGTGTCGCCCGGTTCCTGGTATCCCTCTCGGACAAATTTGCGCAAATGGGTTATTCCAGCAAGATGTTCAATCTGCGTATGACGCGCCACGAAATTGGTAGCTACCTCGGCCTGACCTTGGAAACGGTCAGCCGCACGCTGTCTGCGCTGAATGAAGTTGGCCTCATCAGCGTTGACCAAAAAACCATCGAATTGAAAGATATCGACGCCCTTCGAACCCTGCGCCGTTTGCCCCCCTCCAAGGCACGCACGAAAGAAGATGGGGTTGGCAAAATCAAGGCGGCTCCCAAAAAGGCAGGACGCTGGACAGATGCCGAAACACTTACCACTCACTAAGAAACGCCAGAAAACTCTCCTAAGCTGTCAGACCAAGCTGTAAAAAAGGGCTCCACACACGGGAGCCCTTTTTATTGACCATTTTTTAAGCTTGCGCCCTCGTCAGAGGATGGCCTCATTCAGATTTCAGGCGTGTCTTTGCCGTTTCTGCCGCTTCCGACTGTGGATACTGGGCAACAAGTTTCTTGAGCATTTTCTTGGCATTCGCCTTGTCTTTCATCTCGATGTAGCAACTGGCAATGTTGAGCATGGCATCCGGTGCCCGAGAAGTATTGGCGTGAAGCTTCACCACCACCATTTGAGCCATTATCGCTTTCTCGTACTCTCGCAAGGCGTAATAGGAACTGCCCAAGAAGTACTGCGCAGAGGGGGCAAAACCGGATTGGGGATAGCGTTTTGTAAAGCTGGAAAACGCCGCGCTCGCCGCCTTGTAATCCCCCGCCTTGAACTGGGCAAAGGCAGCATCGTATGCATTTTGTTCTGCTGAATCGATTGTCACTTTTCTGCCATCGATCACGACTTGCTGCGGTTCCAGCTTCCGCATGCGCTCATCGAGTTCGACATAAAAATCTTTTTGACGTTTTTGGGCATTCGCCAGTTCATGCGTAAGCACTTCAACTTGGCCTCGCAGTCGGGCAATTTCCTGCTTGAGTGCTTCGTTCTGATTGGCCACTTCCAGCAAACCGGTCACTTCTGCCTTGGACTCGAGCTTGCTGCGCATTTCAAGCAGCGCTTTGCGCGCCTCGGTATCCTCAAACAATCCTGCCGTCGCAAGCGACGGCAGGACGGTCAGGACGGCTATAAAAGCCGTCGCAATTTTGATGCGAGGACTTCCCATCAATACACGATATCCGCGCGACGGTTTTCAGCCCAAGATGCTTCGTCATGCCCCTTGGCTTTTGGTTTTTCTTCGCCATAGGAAACGACTTCGATGCGCTTGGAAGAAACACCCATCAGGCTCATCGTCTTGCGCACGGAAGCAGCACGACGCTGACCAAGTGCCAGGTTGTACTCACGGCTACCGCGCTCGTCGGCATTGCCTTGAATGACCACTTTACGCTTGTCCTTTTTCACCTGGTTGGCATGCGCCTGAACAACGGGTTTGTACTCGGCTTTGACATTGAATTTGTCAAAATCAAAATACACGCTGCGCTTGGACAGATCACCCGCTGAACCACCAGCCACACCGGATGTTGTACCGTCACCCGATTGACCGCCTGCACCATCGCTGCCATCCAGGGAACCGGTTGAACTACATGCAACCAATAATATCGAACAAAATAGAGCAGATATCAGAGCTTTGTTTTTAAGCATAATGCTTCCTCTCACAAGAATTTACTTCATAAACGGGCCCCAGGTGGGCTCGCGAATATCGCCTGCACGCGGAGTCAGACGATGCCTACTGCGGCCATCAATGGAAACTACCGACAGGGTGCCGCGACGCCCCAATTCGGTGGCAAACATAATGTACTTACTGTTCGGTGCAAAACTCGGCGACTCATCCATCGTCGTGTCAGACAAGCGTAACTCCTGACCGTTCGTCAGGTCAAGTGTATAAAGGTAAAACGCACCATCTCTGCGTGAAATATAGGCTAAAAGCCTGCCATCCGGCGACAAACGGGGGCTAACGTTGTAATTACTATTAAAAGTGACACGTTGCTCGCTCATGCCATCCACATCCATGCGATAGATATGCGGTTGGCCGCTGCGATCGCTGGTGAAATAAATGTAGCGGCCATCCGGGGAAAACCGTGGTTCGGTGTTAATGCAGTCGATATAGGTCAACTGCCGAACCCCGCCACCATCCGCATTGGCCAGATAAACTTGCGTCAGACCGTCCCGCGATAATGCCAACGCCAGTGTCCTGCCATCGGGTGCCCAAGCCGGCGCCGAATTGTTTCCCCAGTGATTGGCAATCAAAGTACGCTTGCCGGTGAGCAAATTTTGTACGTAGATGACCGGTTTTTTAGCCTCGAAGGAAACGTAAGCAACCTTGTTGCCATCCGGCGACCAGGACGGTGAAATAATGGGCTCACTTGAACGCAGGGCGACCTGGATATCTTCACCGTCAGCATCGGCCACCTCCAGACGGTAGCTGCGACCATCTTTGGTCACATAGGCAATTCGTGTGGAGAAAATGCCGCGCACACCGGTCAATTTCTCGTATATATCGTCAGCAATCTTGTGGGCTGTCAGGCGCGTGCTGTGCGGCTGCGTCACCATCGAAAAACCGGAAAGCGGCGCCGCTTTAATAAGGTCGTACAGCATATATCGCACACTGAAACGCCCACCGGGCTGACGTTGCAAACTGCCTACAACCAGCGCTTCGGCGCCCCGGTTACGCCAATCCCCAAAACTGACAGACGCCGTTTCAGACAGGACGACATTGGCCGGGATGATCTTGAAAACGCCACTGCGTTCCAGATCGGCTCGAATAATCGACGTGATTTTCTGCGGCGCTATCGATTCATCCGCAAAACCGGCTACCGCTATCGGAATTTGTACCGCGCCTACCCCCGATATCTCCACGCGCAATTGCGCATGAGCCTGGAGGTGTGCCGTCGATAAAACAAAAAAAACTGCCGAAACAAAAACGCGGAAAATCGATGCCATTCTCATTTTTAGTGGGCTTTGTAAGCCTAGTGTTTATCTTTCGGATAGTGCTTGGTGATCATGCTGCGCGGAACCTTGCCAGTACTGTCTGGCGGAAACGGCACCGAGCGCTTGATGGCTCTCAGTACCGCCTCGTCAAACCCAGGTAAACCGGAGGGCGTAATTTTCTGGGGTTCTCCCCGTAACGCGCCATCCGGCAATAGTTCGATAGCATACTCCACCGCAGGATTTCCGTCCAAATTATTGGGGACGACAAAAACGGTATTGGAGCGTATTTTGTACGCAATCAAGCGCTCATAGCTGGAATCCAGGCGATTATTGCCCGTCGAGCGCGCCACCTTGCCGCTGCCGCCTGTGCCGCTGGTTCCCGCCATGTAGCGCAACTCATTTTTACGCCACTCTTCGCGCGCTTTCTTCTCAGCCAGTTCGCGCTTGCGCTGCTCATCAGCCAGCTTCTTTTTCTTTTCGGCGTCTGCCTTTTTGCGGTCTTTTTCTTCCTGCTTGCGCCGTTTTTCCTCTTCAGCCTGTTTTTTGGCCGCAGCTTTTTTCTGTCTCAAGGCAATATCTGCCTTGGCAATTTGCGTATCCGCTCTTGATGCCGGCTTGAGCGCCTCTTCTTCCTCTGCTACCGCCGGTTCTGCAGCCGCTTTCTGTGCCGCCTCGCGATAGTGGGTATCCCAGATTTCCGCTTCTACACCGCCGAGGTCGCGGCTTTGCCATGACACGCCTATCCAGAGAAAGACCACCAGCGCCAGATGCACCAGCAAGGCCAATACGAGCGAGCCACTGCCACCTGGCTCTTTCGGAATCCTGTAATGATCCGATCCGGTCATATTACTTTTGCGTTCACGTTACTTGGTCGCCAACCCGACGCGTTGAATGCCAACCCGTTTGACATCGGAAATCAATTTCACGACATCTCCGTATTCGCTTTTGTCTTCTGCCGCAATCAACACAGGATAAGTCGGGTTCGTCTTGTGTGCTTCGCGCAATTTTTCCATCAGCGCAGGGCGATCCAGCCGCTGTGACCGCGCTTTGCCTTGCTGATGCTGTTTCAGCCCGATGGTGTACTCGTAAAAACCATCCCGATCTTTTCGCATTGAAATCTCAATGTACGCCGTTGGCGGCTGCGATGTTTGCTCAGCGCTCGGCAAATTCACCACACCCGGCGTCGTCAATGGCGCCACCACCATGAAAATCACCAGCAATACCAGCATCACATCGATATACGGCACGACGTTTATGTCTGATTTGAATTTGCGGAAACGTCCGCCACGCATGGAACTTGCCATCAGATCACCCCATCAACCTATCGCACCTGACGCTGCAAAATATTGGAGAACTCTTCGATGAAGCTTTCGAAGCGTATCGACAAACGATCAATTTCATGCGTGTAGCGATTGTAGGCAACGACCGCCGGTATCGCGGCAAACAAGCCAATCGCCGTTGCCACAAGCGCTTCGGCAATCCCAGGTGCAACGGCCGCCAGCGTCGCCTGATGCACGTTGGCCAAGCCACGGAAAGAATTCATGATGCCCCAGACCGTTCCAAACAAGCCGACGTAGGGAGAGACGGATCCGGCAGAAGCCAGGAAAGCCAGGTTTCGCTCCAGACTATCCATCTCGCGTTGATAAGCGGCGCGCATCGCGCGTCGGGCGCCATCGAGCACCGGCGTCTGCTCTGCACCGTTTTTCGCGGCAGCGGCTTTCGCTTTGAGAAATTCGCTCATGCCGGCTTCGAAAATGCGCTCCAGTGCGCCGCTGCGCTCGCTGTTGCCCACCTGCTGATACAGACTTTGCAAACTGCCGCCGGACCAGAAAGCACGCTCAAACTCCTGGGTCTGCGCCTTCGCCTTGCGAAGGGCGAACAGTTTGCGAAAGATGTAGTGCCAACTCATGACAGACACAACCAGCAGGAGCAGCATCACCAATTGCACTACCAAAGAGGCATTGGCAATCAGGGTAAAGAAAGAAAGATTTTGTGTGACGTTCATTTTATTGCGTAGGATGGTTTCTGTGAAAGGGGATGCCGTAAAAACGGTTACATGGATTTGTCAGCCTGTTTGCGCCTGCATTTTGGTGCGCATGAATTCCGGAATAGGGTGAGGACGCATGGTGTCCATGTTCACGCAGGCAATTCCCACTTCTGCGCTGACAAGCAACTGGGCACCACGTTTAACTTCCTGTAAAAAAGTGATCGACGCGCGCCCCACTTTTTTGGGCTGTACCGTCACAAGCAAATCGTCGTCCATTCTGGCGGGAGAACGATAGTCCACTGAGATATGGTTCACCACAAACATGAGGCGATGCGCCTCAACCAATGATTGTTGTGTTACGCCCAATGAACGGAGGAATTCGGATCGGACGCGCTCAAAATATTTCAGATAATTTGCGTAGAAAACGACGCCTCCGAAATCCGTATCTTCGACATACACCCGCACCGGCCAAGTAAAAATTTGCGCTTCTGTTACCATTCTCTGCGTTTATCCTCTGCGCTGATTGCGATGATGGATGATGTCGTCTATCACCGGCACAATCGCCAAAAAGAGCAATATCATCGCCAGCGGCACGGTTGCCCAATAGCCGATGGCCTTGAAGCCAAAAGCCCCGGTCACGCCGCCGGTGAAAAACATCACCAGCAGCAAGGCAAACAAATCCAGCCTGTCCCGGTTCGCCCTGATGTATGCCTTGTCTTCCTTGTCGACCTTTCGGTTCCAGTAACACATGCGGCCGATCTCAATGCCGATGTCGGTTGCAATACCCGTCATGTGCGTCGTGCGAATCAGCGCGCTTGAAATGCGCGTGATAATCGCATTCTGCAAACCCATCGTAAAACACAGCAACATCACCGTACATGAAACGAACAATCCCATGATGTCGTGAAAGTATTCCCCAAGAACGCCAAATGCCAGCAACAGAATGGCTTCAAGGGTCAGGCACAAGGCATATTCGCTGTGCAGGTTATGATTGCGCGCCCACATGATCAGTATTTCAGATACCGCCGCGCCAATCATGAAGCAAACCAGTGCGCCAAGCCCCGCGAGCGCAAATTTGAAGTCCCCCAGCGCCAGCCCATCGGCCATCGATGAAACGATCCCGGTAACGTGAGAGGTATATTGTTTCACAGCGAGAAAAGCGCCCGCGTTCATTGCGCCGGCAATAAACGCCAACCACATCCCAAGATGCAAATTCGATTTGACGCTCCGATCTTTCCCTGTCAGTCGGCGAAGGTAAAAGATTGGCATGTCAAATCACCTTTTCAATTCGGCTCTCAGTTGCGTCTCTCATGGGCATGGCAAGAACGACTCCCTTAACTCCAGGCTGCTATAGCACGAGTGTCATTCTACGCCAAACCCCTTGGATAACCCTAATTTCCGCAGAAAAAGTGGCGTTTCAATCCTGACTTCACCTGCAACAGCAATCAATCGTCGCGGCTGATGAACTCCCGCCCCGGAACCAATGCATCGATGTACCCGAAGCGCCGCAAATCCGACATACGCATCGGGTAAAGCACACCTCCAAGATGATCGCACTCATGCTGCACCACGCGGGAATGAAACCCAGTAGCTTCGCGACTGATGGGATTGCCATGCTGATCGAAACCTTCATACCTAATTTTTGCCCAGCGCGGCACCATCCCGCGCATGCCAGGCACCGACAAGCACCCCTCCCACGCCTCTTCCACCTCATCGCCAATCACTTTCAACACCGGGTTGATGAGGATGGTTCGTGGAATGGCTTCGGCATCCGGATAGCGTTCGTTTTTTTCGAAGCCAAAAATGACCACCTGCAAGTCCACGCCAATCTGCGGCGCAGCCAAACCTGCGCCATCAGCGTCGGCCATGGTTTCGAACATGTCTTCAATCAGTTTTTGCAGTTCGGGCGTGCCGAACTTCGTCACGGGCTTCGCCTGACGCAACAAACGCAAATCGCCCATTTTCAAAATTTCTCTGATAGTCATTCAGTCCGCCTGTGAAATTTCGTCTATGTATTCAGAAAATGCCTCTCCGACTTCAGGATGTTTGAGTCCAAACGCAACCGTCGCCTGCAAATAACCCAGCTTCGAACCACAGTCATACCGCCGCGCGGAATAATGATACGCCATAACCGGTTCAGACTGCATGAGCATGGAAATGCCATCGGTCAGTTGGATTTCGCCACCCGAACCTTTGCCCACTTTTTCCAGGTAGTCGAAGATGGCGTTGTTCAGCACATAACGCCCTACCACGGCGAGGTTGGAAGGCGCCTCCTTCGGCGCGGGCTTTTCGACGATGCTGTTCACGCGGTCCAGTTTGCTCTTGTAGGGCGTCACACTGACGATACCGTACTTGTTGGTTTCCGACGGCGGCACATTTTTTACGGCAAGAATGCTGGTTTTTTCGCGCTCGTACACTTCCAGCATCTGCGCCATCACCCCCGGCATGCCCGGTTTGGGATCCATCAAATCATCTGCCAGGATGACGGAAAAAGGATCTACCCCGACAACCGGGCGGGCGCACAAGACCGCATGCCCCAAACCCAAAGGACTCGACTGACGAATAAAAATGCAGGAAACATGTTTGGGAAGGATGTCTTGAATTTCATTCAACAACTCCGTTTTTCCGGCTAATCCCAGTTCCGTTTCAAGCTCATAGGCCTTATCAAAATGATCTTCTATCGCACGCTTGTTGCGCCCCGTCACGAAAATCATTTCCGTCATGCCTGCCGCAACTGCCTCTTCCACTGCGTATTGAATCAAGGGTTTGTCGACGACTGGCAGCATTTCTTTCGGCTGCGCCTTGGTGGCCGGCAAAAATCGGCTGCCAAAACCAGCCACGGGAAATACCGCTTTGGTAATTTTTTTCATCGTAACTCCTCAAAGTGATATTCGGCGCAGGCTAACTTGAGCATAGCGAAAGTTAAGCCCGGCACAGACGGGCGGCCGTAGCCAAAAACCGCTTTCGTAATTTTTTTCATATCGCTCACTTTAATAAATTGAGAAATTGGGTTTCGTCCAGTATGGTAATACCTAAAGCTTGTGCCTGGGTCAGCTTGCTGCCAGCCTCATAACCTGCGACAACAAAATGCGTCTTGCGGGAGACGGAACCAGAAACCTTGCCGCCCGCTGCAAGAATCATGGCCGCCGCTTCATCGCGTGTAAGCGTCGGCAACGAGCCGGTCAAGACAAATGTCTTGCCCTGCAAGGCGCCGCCGGAAACAGCAGCACCGTTCGGCCAATGTACACCAGCCGCCGCCAATTGCCGAACCAGCGAGATGTTCAGCGGATCAGCAAAAAAAGTTTTGATCGATTGCGCAACCACGGGACCGACATCCGGGACTTGCAGCAACTGTTCTTCACTTGCTGGCATCAGCGCATCAAGAGTGCCGAAGTGATCGGCCAATTCCCGCGCGGTTGACTCGCCAACGTGCCGGATGCCCAAGGCAAAAATGAACCGGGCGAGCGTCGTGGATTTTGATTTCTCCAGCGCTGCCAAAACATTCTGCGCGGATTTCTCGCCCATGCGATCCAGTCCCGCCAGCGTCGGCAAATCGAGATGATAAAGATCCGCTGCGGTCTGCACCAAACTGCGATCCACCAGTTGCTCAATCAGTTGGTCACCAAGCCCTTCAATATCCATCGCCTTGCGGGAAGCGAAATGCTGCAAGCCTCCCTTGCGTTGCGCGGCGCAGCGTGTCCAACCACCGGAACAACGCGCCACCGCTTCCTCATCGGACTTCACAATTACTGAACCGCACACCGGACAGTGTGTGGGCATCACAAATTCGCGCGCATTCTCCGGGCGATTTTCTCGCACCGGTGCCAGCACTTCCGGGATCACATCGCCCGCACGCCGCACAATGACGGTATCGCCGATGCGGATATCTTTACGACGAATTTCATCTTCATTGTGCAGTGTGGCATTGGTCACCGTCACGCCACCGACGGATATCGGCGCCAAACGCGCCACCGGCGTCATCGCACCGGTTCTACCCACCTGCACTTCAATATCCAGCAAGGTGGTGATCGCTTCCTGTGCGGGGAATTTGTGTGCAATGGCAAATCGCGGTGCGCGCGTCACGTAACCCAATTGCACTTGCTGATCCAGCCGGTTGACCTTGTACACCACACCATCAATTTCGTAAGGCAAGGCTTCGCGCTTCTCGGCAATTTGCCTGAAGAACGCCAGCAAGCCATCGGCATCGCGCACCAGGACACGCTCCTGACAGACAGGGATGCCGAGCTGCACATACCAGTCCAGCAGAGCCGCATGTGTGGCAGGCATGCTTACCCCTTCCAGCGCACCGATGCCATAGGCAAAAAACCGCAAATCCCGCTGCGCAGTCACACGCGAATCCAGTTGTCGCAAACTGCCCGCTGCGGCATTGCGCGGATTGGCAAACTCTTTTTGACCCGCATCACGCTGGCGTTCGTTCAAGCGCGAGAAATCCGCTTTGTACATCAAGACTTCACCGCGTACATCCAGCACACTGGGCGCACTATTGGCCTGGAGTTTCAAGGGAATGGCGTGAATGGTGCGCACGTTGGCGGTAACGTCCTCGCCTGTTTCTCCATCGCCACGCGTGGTCGCTTGCGTCAACACGCCCTCTTCATAGAGCAAATTGATCGCCAGACCATCGAACTTCAACTCGGCCGAATACTCGACATCCTGTTCAAGCAAGCCTTCCCGAACACGACGGTCAAAAGCCACGACATCGTTATCGTCGAAAGCATTGCCAAGCGAAAGCATGGGAACAGCATGCGCCTGCTGCGTAAATTGCGGCAAGGGCGCGCCGCCCACGCGTTGCGTCGGCGAGTCGAGCGAAATGAGTTCGGGATGCGCCTGCTCGAGCTCCTGCAATTCTCGGAAAAGTCGATCGTACTCGGCATCGGGAATGGTGGGTGCGTCAAAGACGTAATACGCAAGGTTATGACGGTTCAGCTCGGCTTTAAGCTGTTCAGCACGTTGGTGCCATGTGGGCATGTCGTTTTTTTTATTTGGCTTGCCTGCTTCATCCGGCTTGCCCTGCCCGTTGGGGGAGAACAAATCGTGCTGCATCAGGTAAAAAGTCGCAAGGCGCGCGGCGATCCCGCAGGAACGCCGGCTGCCTGCATCTCGTCATAAAATGCATAGACCTGTTGCCCAATTTCTTCAAGCGCAGCATCGGGCAACGCCAGCCTGCCATCATCCACAATGGTGCCATTCAGGCGCTTGGCCAGCATGCGAGCACAACTCAACATGGCGCCAAAACCTTCCTGATGTGCAGCAATGCGCGGAACATCCATCAACAGGGTCAGACACGTTGTGTATTCCGCCGTCACCGGCTCATTGGTTGTCAGCGTAAACAACACGGTTCCGTCCGCATCCTGCATCACAAAGCGACCGTCGGGTCGCACATCGAAACCCAGGCGCTCCAGGGCTACCAGCAAGGTGCTGACTGCCCACGGTACGCCATTGGAGAGAATGCTTAACCCCAAACGTGCGTCATGCTGCGAGACAAACTGATGCAACACCTTGGCGGAATGCATGACCTGCGACATCTCGGGAGTCATCGGTTCCGCACCGATCTCATCTGCAATTTGACGCAAGCGAACGATGAGTTCAGAGTATTCGAGCTCGTTCAATGCCCCACTGCGATTCGCCAGTTGCACACCGGCCTGCAAGTCCGTATAAATTCCACCGTGAACTATCGCACGCCATTCGGGTTGGGGAGATTGCGCACTGGGTTGCGTCAATCCCATGTAGTGGACAGGTTTGCTGCCAACGTGGCGCAAGGTCTGCAACAAGGGCAGGAGTTTTTCGCCGCGCACGGGTGTCTCCAGCGACAGGGGGATGACGCAATCGATTTGATCGTCGACCGGCAAAATTTCTTCGTGCTGCGTAAAGGACGTTGCAGAAGCAACCTGCGCACTCGCACCGTTGAAATAATCGCCCACCAGATGATCGCCCGCCGAGGGATCGTCGGTGGCCACCGAAAATGCCCCCGCATCGAGCACCGGCTCCTGTCTCTCCGCAGCAAGATCCGCACCGACCGGCTTCATCAGCACATCGTCTCGCTCGTTTGAAAAAGCGCGCTCGACATGCTTCCTTGCACGGAACTCGTGCCATTTGTTATAGCAAACGACGCCACCCACAATCATGACGCCAATGACAATCAAGCTTGTCTGTAAGTCTGTCATGCAGCCCTTGCCTCAGAAGCCAAATCGGTTGCCGATGCCAAATCCACCACCACGATGCGCGACACGCCCTGTTCCTGCATGGTTACGCCAATCAGTTCCTGTGCCATTTCCATCGCAATCTTGTTATGCGTGATGAACAGGAACTGCGTGTTGCTGGACATCTGTTTGACCATGTTGCAATAACGCTCAGTGTTGGCGTCGTCCAGCGGCGCATCCACCTCGTCCAGCAGACAGAAGGGCGCCGGATTGAGCTGGAACATGGCAAACACCAGTGCAATCGCCGTCATCGCTTTTTCGCCGCCCGACAACAACTGAATCGTCGCGTTTTTCTTGCCTGGCGGCTGCGCCATGACCTGTACGCCGGAATCCAGAATTTCACCACCGGTCATGATCAGGCTGGCCTTGCCACCGCCGAACAGGATCGGGAACAGCTCCGAAAAGTGCTTGTTGACCTTGTCGAAGGTTTCCTGCAAACGGTCGCGCGTTTCCCGATCAATCCGTCTAATCGCATCTTCCAATGTATTGATGGCTTCTGTCAAATCCGCGTGTTGCGAATCGAGATGACGCTTGCGCTCTGAAGCCGTTTCCAGCTCTTCCAGCGCCGCCAGATTGACCGCCCCCAGCGCCGCAATGGCATTGGTCAGACGGGTGACTTCGCCTTGCAGATACTGGGGCTTCATGTCCGACTGTGCCAAAGCCATCAGCGCCGCCTCGTCTGCCTCTGCATCAATCAACTGTTGTGCGAATCCATCGCGATTCAGGCGCGCCGCCTGCTCTTTCAGTTGCAATTCGATGATACGCTCACGCAAGGGCTGCAAACCGCGTTCGGCTTCCAAGCGCGTTTCTTCGCCTTTACGCACTTGCTGGGAAACTTGATCCAATTCATGACGGGCATCGGCCAGCGCCTTCTCCTGCCCCATGCGCTGATCCAGTAAGGTTTGCAGTCCGGCTTGTGCCGCCTGATCGTCCAGCGTTTCCAGCTCCAGACTACCTTGCTGCATGTCTTTGAGCAGTTTTTCTGACTGCTCCATTGCGGTGGCAATGCTGCGACGCAATTCATCGATACGGCTGCGTTGCGCACGTTCGGCAAACTCGGCTTCCTGCGCGGCACGCTCTAACTCACGCAAGCGATTTCGCGCTTCAGCCAGTTCGCGCTCCCTGTCCAGATAAATGGTCTGGCTGTCTTCGAAACGTTCCTGCGCCTGCCCCAAGTCGATATCCAGTTGCTCCAGGCGCGCTTCGCCTTCCGCCAAGGTCTGACGGATATCCGCTTCTTGTGCGGCAATTTCATCCAGTTCAGCCGAAATCTGGGTGCTGCGCTGGCGATAACGCTCGTGCAATTCGTTCAGCTTCAACAAATCAATTTGCAAAGTGTGAATCGATTTGGTCAGATCAGATGCTGTCTGACGAATTTCCTGTAACTGTCGATTGATTTGCGTGAGCGCCGCTTCTTCGCGTATGACCTTGGCCTTGGATTCTTCGGCCAGCAAGTGTTGTGCACGTTGTTGTTTGGTCAAACTGTCGATTTCCTGACGGCGCGTCATCATGCCATCTTGCTCGGAATCCGGCGCATAAAAACAGACGCCGGAACGGCTGATCACATGCCCTTCGCGCGTGACAAGATAAGCGCCCACTGGCAATTTGTCGCGCGTGGAAAACGCCGCTGTCGTATTGTCTGCGACGAACAAATTGTGCAACCAATCCTGCATTAAGGCACGCAGTCCCGGATCGTTCAGTTTGAGCAGGCTCAAAATCGGCGTCAAGCCCGATATGGTTTCTGCTGCGGCAGTGCCAGTGTTTGCAGCAGGAGAAAACAAGGCCAGTTTTGCAGGAGGCGCATCGTTGAAAAACGCCTTCGCCCAGTCAATGTTAGACATTTCCAGCGCCATGACGCGCTCGCGCAAAATGGATTCCAGTGCCGTTTCCCAACCGGCTTCGATCTGCAGTTTTTGCCACAGGCGCGGCAAGCCGTGCAACTCATGTTTCTCCAGCCAGGGCTGCACCTTGGCTTGCGACTGGACACTATCCTGCAACTGCTTGAGCGCATTCAGGCGTGCCTCAATCTGGGTTTGCCCTGAAGTCTCTTGCAACAATTGTTGCTGAATCGCGCGCAAGGATTCTTCTTGCAACGAACGCTGATCGCGCAACGTATCGATCTGCTGCTCCGCCTCTATCAACGCCCGCTGTGACGCTTCCAGTTCTTCCTTCAACTGGGACAGGCGATCATCGTCCGGCGCTTGCATGCCCTTGTTTTCTTCGGTCAAACGCTCGCGTCTTCCAACAATCGCAGATAACGTTGCGGACGCATTGCGATGATTGGCCGATTCCAGACCGATTTGCTGCTGCACATTCGCAATACCCCCGCGCAAGGCATTGGCGTTCTCCTGTGCTTCTCGCCAGGCTTGCTCAAACACCGGCAGTGCCTCGTTGTGCTGACGCACCACTTCCTGCGCTTGCGCCACGTTAGTAACGAGTTCTTCTCGTCGCTGTTCGGATTGCGCCAGTTCATCTTGCTGTTGCTGACCTTGTTGTTGCCATTGATCGCGCTGACGCGAAATAGCCGTCAGTTGGTTTTGCAAGCGCGTGCGTGATTCGATTACGAAACGGATCTGCGCTTCCAGACTACCGATTTCCGAATTCGTCTGATACAACACGCCTTGCGCCTGATGAACGCGATCACTGGAATCGAAATGCGCTTGCCGCAAATGTTCCAGCGCAGCTTCGGCTTGACGCAATCCGGCTGTCTGTTCATCCAGCCCAATTTGCGCACGCTCGATGTCGCGCATCAGTTTTTGCTGTTCTTCGTCTGCCTCGTTGCGACGCAACAACCACAACAATTTTTGCTTTTCATCCTGCTCGGCATGCAGCGTGTGATACTTGCGCGCGACAATCGCCTGCGCTTCCAGTCTTTCAAGGTTAGCATCCAGTTCGCGGCGAATGTCTTCGACACGCAAGAGGTTCTCGTGCGCATCTTTCAGCCGGTTTTCCGTTTCGCGGCGACGCTCCTTGTAGATCGAGACCCCCGCAGCTTCTTCGAGAAAGATGCGCAGTTCTTCCGGTCGCGCCTCGATGATGCGCGAAATCATGCCTTGTCCGATGATGGCGTACGCACGCGGCCCCAAACCCGTGCCCATGAAGATGTCTTGAATATCGCGACGACGAACCGGGTGATTGTTGATGTAGTAGGTAGACGACCCGTCGCGGGTCAAAATGCGCTTGACCGAAATTTCAGCATACTGCCCCCACTGCCCCCCCGCCTTGCCGGAAGCATTGTCGAAAATCAGCTCGACCGAAGAACGCCCGGACGGCTTGCGACTGTCTGTTCCGTTAAAGATGACGTCTTGCATCGACTCGCCGCGCAACTCGGACGCCCGGGATTCCCCCAACACCCAGCGCACCGCATCGATAATGTTGGATTTGCCGCAACCGTTGGGGCCGACCACCCCGACGAGTTCTCCTGCGACCTGAAAATTGGTGGGGTCAACGAAAGACTTGAATCCCGATAACTTGATAGAAGTTAAGCGCACGATATAGCCAGTTAAAAGCAGAAACCATGAATTTGGCATCGAAAGGGTGCGCCTTGACGCGCCTCCCCCGACAATAGCTTGTAATCATACCATTCAGGCTTGGGGAAGAAACCAGAGAATGCGGTACGCAAAAATATGAAGATTCTGTACAAGGGCTTAAGACTCGGGTTTTGACTCAAGTTTTTGCCCATTTTTTTCGCGCAAAAAAGCGCCCAGTTTTAAATCTTGGGCAATGACGTGATCACTTAGCCAAGTACGCAAAAAAGCAATGGTTTGCCTGTCCAGCGGGGCGGGATCCGATTCCAGTTTATCGTTCAGCTCAAAAATGGTTTCGAAGAGCTTTTCATGCGCTGCATGGTGTTCGTCCAGCGCCGGATAGCCTGCCGCCGACATTATTGCTTCTTCACGTTGAAAGTGGCGCTCAGAATAATCGACCAGCCGCCTCAAAATAACTATCAATTCGCCCCGCTTCTTGGATTCCTGAAAAGCCTCATGAAATTCATTGATCATCGCAAAAAGAGTCCGATGATCGTGGTCGACATCCGGATTGCCAACCAAATATTTATCATCCCAACGCACCAAGGCCATTTCACCCCCCACCCAAGCTGCTATCATTCGTGCCTTGGATGATAGCCCGTACAGATCATGCTGTCATTGTTCCGCCACAACGCATTGTTCATAATGTTGCGGCCACCGACAATAACCCCTGACACAATATTAACTGCCAAGCATCATTTCCCGTGAACCCGCTATTACAAAAACTTCAGCCCTATCCGTTTGAAAAGCTGCGTTTGCTTTTTGCAGACGCAACGCCCAATTCGGCCTATCCACACATCAGCCTCGGATTGGGCGAACCCCGCCATCCCACGCCGGATTTCATCAAGCGCGCCCTGACGGATAATTTGGCTGGACTCTCCTCCTACCCGGCCACGCTGGGCACGGATCGACTGCGTGAAAGCATTGCTGGTTGGCTGAAACGCCGCTACAACCTGCTTGCCATTGATCCGGCCACCCAGATTTTGCCCACCCTCGGTTCCCGCGAAGCTCTGTTTTCGCTCGCACAAGCTGTCATCGATCCGACGAAGCCCAACCCGCTGGTGCTATGCCCGAACCCGTTTTACCAAATCTACGAAGGCGCGGCCTATCTGGCGGGCGCCCAACCCTATTTTGCGAACTCCGATCCGACGCGCAATTTTGCCCCCGACTACGACAGCATTCCCCCGGAAGTCTGGGCGCGCGTACAAGTGCTGTACCTCTGCTCCCCTGGCAATCCGACCGGCGCCGTACTGGGCATGGCGGAATGGAAAAAACTTTTTGCACTTTCCGATCAGTACGGTTTCATCATCGCTTCCGACGAGTGTTACTCCGAAATTTATTTCGGCGACGAGGCACCCCTCGGCGGACTGGAAGCGGCCCAGCGACTTGGCCGTAACGGCACTCCGCGTCTCATCATGCTCTCCAGCCTCTCAAAGCGTTCCAACGTACCGGGGATGCGCTCGGGCTTTGTGGCAGGCGATGCCAACATCATCAAGCAATTTCTGCTGTATCGCACCTATCACGGCAGCGCGATGAGCCTGCCGATTCAGGAAGCCTCCATCGCGGCCTGGAATGATGAACAACATGTCATCGAGAACAGAAAAAAATACGTCGCCAAGTTCAAGCAAGTCACGCCGTTGCTGCAAGAAGTACTCGATGTATCCTGGCCCGACGCCAGTTTTTATCTGTGGGCCGATGTCCACGCCCGCACGGGGCTGTCGGACACGGAGTACGCCAAGCGACTCTACGCAGACTATAATGTGACAGTTTTGCCTGGCAGCTATCTCGCACGCGATGCGCATAACGTCAATCCAGGGCGCAACCGTATTCGCATTGCCCTCGTCGCCGAAGTCGACGAATGCCTCGAAGCGGTGCGACGCATGGTGGCCTTCACCAAAAATATTTCGACATAACCACAACAAGCAAGCTCATCATGACTCAGCAACTTCAAAAAATTATTGATCAGGCATGGGAAGACCGTGCCAATATTACGCTCACCAACGCTTCCGCCGAACTGCGCGATGCCGTTGCCCACACGCTCAATCTGCTCGACGCTGGCACGCTGCGCGTCGCAGAAAAAACGGGTAGCGAATGGATCGTCCATCAATGGGCAAAAAAAGCGGTATTGCTCTCCTTCCGTCTCGAAGACAACATCCAGATGCCCGTCAGCTCCGGCAGCGTCAACGCGATGCAGTTCTACGACAAGGTGCCGAGCAAGTTCGCGAACTATACCCCGCAAGATTTTGCGCAAGGCGGCTTCCGTGTCGTACCGCCCGCCACCGTGCGTCGCGGCAGTTACATCGGCAAAAACGTGGTGCTGATGCCCTCCTTCGTGAACATCGGTGCCTACGTCGGCGAAGGCTCGATGGTTGACACCTGGGCCACGGTCGGCTCCTGCGCGCAAATCGGCAAAAACGTGCATCTCTCCGGTGGCGTTGGCATCGGCGGCGTGCTGGAACCCATGCAAGCCAACCCCACCATCATCGAAGACAATTGCTTTATCGGTGCCCGCTCGGAAGTCGTCGAAGGCGTCATCGTCGAAGAAAATTGTGTGCTGGCGATGGGAGTGTTCATCAGCCAGTCGACCCGCATTTACAACCGCGCGACCGACACCGTGACCTTCGGTCGTGTACCGGCGGGGTCAGTCGTTGTGCCAGGCAGCCTGCCTTCCGAACACGGCAAATACAGTCTGGCCTGCGCCGTGATCGTCAAGCAGGTGGACGCCCAGACGCGCGCCAAAACCAGCATCAACGATTTGCTGCGCGGCGATTAAGAAATTGGCGAGCATGAAGGTTCAACCCCGCAGCACGTTCAATCATTGATTTGATCATCGGGAGGAAAACATGGCTATCGAAAGACTCTTCAAACTGATGCAGGAAAAGAGAGCATCAGACATGTTCTTGGCTGTCAATTCTCCGATTCATATCAAGATTGATGGTGAGCTCGTTCCCATCAACGATCAGAAAATGGATGTCTCCGGCATTCGGTCTTTATTGGCCGAAGTCGTCGAGCGCGATGACATGACCAAGCTGGAACTGGAAAACGAATTGAACATCGGCATTCCTGCGGCGGGGGTTGGGCGTTTTCGTCTCTCGGCTTTCTGTCAGCGCGGCACCCTCTCCGCGGTATTTCGCTACATTCCGCATGAAATTCCCGCGCTGAAAACGCTGAGTCTTCCGGACATTCTGTCTGAACTCATCACTTCCAAGCATGGCCTGATCCTGGTAGCGGGCGCGACAGGTTCTGGCAAATCAACCACCATTGCTTCCATGCTGGATCGCCGCAACGAACTTCAGACCGGCCACATTCTCACGCTGGAAGATCCCATCGAATACCTGTTCCGCAGCAAAAAATCCATCGTGAACCAGCGCGAAATCGGCGCCGATACCGAAAACCTCGAAATCGCGCTCAAGAATGCACTCCGCCAGGCACCGGACTGCATCCTGATTGGCGAAATACGCGACAAGGAAACCATGTCCGCCGCCATCTCTTACGCGCAATCCGGCCATCTTGTCTTGGCCACGCTGCACGCGAATAACAGCTACAACGCACTCAACCGGATCATCAGTTTCTACCCACTGGAAACACGCCAAGCCTTGCTGCAAGATCTTTCGACAACCATACGCGCTGTCATCTGCCAGCGCCTGATGCGCTCCACCAAGGGCGGTCGCATCCCCGCGGTCGAAGTCATGCGGAACTCACAATACATCGCCGAACTGATCGAAAAAGGCGAAATCGACGCCATTCGTGAAGCGGTCGAAAAAAGTCTTTCCCCGGGATCGCAAACCTTTGAGCAAGCCCTCATCAAAATGATACGAGAAGGCAAGGTCACTCAAGAAGAAGCCATGCAACATGCCGACTCCATCACCAATCTGATGTGGCAACTGAACAATTCTGCGGCTCCCATCGATCGAACACGCCAGCCGGACGCAGCGCCCATTTCGCAACAACCGAAAGACGGGCCGAGCTTCGCGGAATTCCAGATGAAAATCTGATTTTATTTCCTGAAGAGTTTTCATGAGCCAAACACTGTCCCTGGCAGAGCAACTGATTGCCCGCCCCTCCGTCACCCCGGATGATCAAGGTTGCCAGCAACTGTTGACCGAACGCCTCGCGTCGCACGGATTTTCCTGCGAAACCATTTCTTCCAAAGGCGTCACTAACTTGTGGGCGCGTCGCGGCAAGACGCAACCCGTGATTGTTTTTGCAGGGCACACCGATGTGGTACCCAGCGGCCCCGCAGACCAATGGCAATCCGCACCGTTCGCCCCCACGCAACGGGACGGAAAACTCTATGGACGCGGCGCAGCCGACATGAAAACCTCCATTGCCGCCATGGTGATCGCCGCCGAGGAATTTGTTTCCGCCCACCCGGATCACAAAGGTTCCATCGCGTTTCTGATTACCAGCGACGAAGAAGGCGATGCGACTGATGGCACTGTCATCGTCTGCGACAAACTGAAAACACGCGGCGAAAAAATCGACTACTGCATCGTCGGCGAACCGACTTCCACCGCCGCGCTGGGCGACATGGTCAAAAACGGGCGTCGCGGCTCCATGTCTGGAAAACTGCGCGTCAAGGGCATCCAGGGGCACATCGCCTATCCGCATCTCGCGCGCAATCCGGTGCATCAAGTAGCGCCGGCGCTGGTGGATCTGGCCGCAGAACAATGGGACACTGGCAGCGAATTCTACGATCCGACTTCCTGGCAAGTGTCCAATATTCATGGCGGCACGGGCGCAACCAATGTCATTCCGGGTGAAGTGGTGATTGACTTCAACTTCCGCTTCTCCACGGCCAGCACACCGGAAGGCTTGCAAGGCCGCGTCCGCGCGATTCTCGACAAGCATCGGCTCGACTACACGCTGGACTGGATCATCGGTGGCCTGCCTTTCCTGACAGAACGAGGAAAACTGAGCGCGGCTTTGTCCGCTGCAATCAAAGCCGAGACGGGACTGGACACCGAACTCTCCACCTCCGGCGGCACATCCGATGGGCGCTTCATCGCGCAAATTTGTCCGCAAGTCATCGAATTCGGTCCGCTGACCGGCAGCATTCATAAAATCGACGAGCACGTCGAGATTGCGCACATCGAACCACTGAAAAACATTTACCGTCGCACGCTGGAAAATCTGTTGCGCTAGCTTGCGACATCCCGCTTCCCTTATCTCCGCCACACATCCTTGAACAGGAAAATTTTGTCATGAATCAGCAAGCCAATACTTTCTCCACCCTGCGCGACTTGCTGCGTTATGCCGTTTCCCGTTTTGGCGAAGCCAAGCTGGATTTCGGTCACGGCAGCAGCAATGCCTACGACGAAGCCGCCTTCCTGATTTTGCATACCCTTCATTTGCCACTCGACACGCTGGAACCATTTCTGGACGCACACCTGCTTCCTGAAGAAATCAACAGGGTCTTGAATATCATCGATCGTCGCGCTTCTGAGCGAATTCCCGCAGCTTATCTCACACGCGAAGCCATCCTCGCGAACTATCACTTTTATGTGGACGAGCGCGTACTGATACCGCGCTCTTTCATTTCCGAATTGATTGCGGACAGATTCGCGCCATGGATCGAGGACGCTGAAGACGTTGAAAACATTCTGGAACTCTGCACCGGCTCAGGCTGTCTGGCCATCATGCTGGCAGATACGTTCCCGAATGCGTTCGTCGATGCAAGCGATCTTTCTTCCGATGCGCTCGACGTGGCCGAAATCAACGTCAACAACTACGAACTCCAGGATCGCATCGATCTGATCGAATCTGATTTGTATAACAACCTTGACCCACAGCGCTACGATGTGATCGTCGCCAATCCGCCGTACGTGCCAAAAGCTTCGATGGAGGCCCTTCCCCGGGAATACCAGCACGAACCGCAGTCTGCGCTCGCGGGTGGAGACGATGGCCTGGATCTCGTGCGTCGCATTGTCAGCGCAGCGGGACAATGGTTGACGCCGGAGGGCATACTCGTTGTCGAAATCGGCAATGAATATGAAAGTGTGATGGCCGCCTTCCCGCATCTGGAACTCACCTGGCTTTCCACCAGCGGCGGCGATGATCGCGTTTTTCTGCTTGAAGCAAAACAATTGCAAAACGCGCGCTGAAGCGGCAAAAATTCAGCCTCACACTGCCCTCAATGATTCGACTCTCCCAACTTTCCCTCTCACGCGGTGTCAAACCCCTGTTCGAAGCGGCCGACCTTACCCTCAATCCCGGCGAAAAAATCGGTTTGATTGGCCCCAATGGTGCAGGCAAAACCAGTTTGTTTGCATTACTGCGTGGCGAACTGCATGCGGATCAGGGCGAACTTGATTTTCCGGCACGCTGGCGCATTGCCTACGTTGCACAGGAAACGCCGGCGCTGGAACGCTCGGCGCTCGATTATGCAATGGATGGCGACACGACGCTTCGCGCACTGGAAACCGAACTCGCCGCACTCGAATCGCATCCTGACAACGCAAAGCACGGTATCCGCATTGCCGAACTGCACGCCGCGCTCGCCGATGCCGACGCCTATACAGCGAAGTCGCGCGGCGAACAATTGCTGACTGGTCTCGGCTTTACGTCGGAAGAGATGCAGCAATCTGTCTCCACATTCTCCGGTGGCTGGCGCATGCGCCTGAATCTTGCGCAAGCGCTCATGTGTCCGTCGGACTTGCTGCTGCTGGATGAACCGACCAACCATCTTGATCTTGATGCCATCATCTGGCTGGAAGATTGGCTCAAACGCTATCCCGGCACGCTGATTGTGATTTCACATGATCGCGATTTTCTCGATGGCGTCGTCAATGTCATCGTCCATATCGATGATCGCAAGCTGCGCCGCTACGGCGGTAATTATTCCGCCTTCGAACGACAACGCGCCGAACGTCTCGTGCTGATGCAATCCATGCTCGAAAAGCAGGAACGACACCGCGCACACCTCGAATCCTTCATCCGTCGCTTCAGGGCAAAAGCCACCAAGGCGCGACAAGCACAAAGTCGCATGAAAATGCTCGAAAAAATGGAGCAGCTTGCGCCCTTGCGCGCCGCCGCTGAATTTTCTTTCGCATTCCGCGAACCGGAAAACGCGCCCAACCCCATGCTGCTCATGGACGGTGTGGAAGCCGGTTACACGATCCGCGACGAGGACGGTCACCCCCTCAGTACACACCCGATTGTGCGCAACATTACTTTCTCGCTTCAACCGGGACAACGCATTGGGCTGTTGGGCGTGAACGGCGCTGGCAAATCCACACTGATCCGCACCCTCGTCGGCGAGCTGCCACCGCTGGCAGGCAACATCATTCGCGGCAAAGGATTGAACATCGGCTATTTCGCGCAACATCAGCTGGAGATGCTTCGTCCGGATGAGTCTGCGCTCTGGCATCTTGCACGACTTTCGCCCGACACGCGCGAGCAGGAATTGCGCAATTTCCTCGGCAGTTTTAATTTTCCCGGCACGATGGCAATGACGCCGATCGCACCATTTTCTGGCGGCGAGAAAGCACGTCTTGCGCTCGCCATGATCGTCTGGCAGCGACCGAATCTGCTCCTGCTTGACGAACCAACCAACCACCTTGACCTGGAAACACGCGAAGCCTTGACCGATGCGCTCGCTCAATTTGACGGCACGCTCATTGTGGTTTCGCATGATCGGCATTTGCTGCGCGCCACAACGGATCAATTCTTCATCGTTGCCGATGGCAAGCTGGGTGAATTTGATGGCGACCTCGATGACTATCGTGACTGGTTGTTCAGCACAAAACTCAGTCAGACGAAACTTGACAAGGCAAAAGCCGTCAAGGCCACCGGATCGGCCAGCGACAACGCCCAACCCGCTCCCTCAACGCCCTCGTCTTCGCCAGACCGCCGCGAGCAAAAACGCATGGAAGCCGAAGACCGCCAACGTTTGTCGGCGCGGCGCAAACCGCTTGAAACACGCATCAAGCGCCTCGAAGAACAGATCGCGAAACTACAGACCAGGAAAGCTGAAATCGATGCGCACATGCTATCCCCGACGCTTTACGAACCAGAAAAGAAGGAACAACTGAAAACCTTGCTGGCCGATCAGGCTTACTGCGCCAGAGAATTGGCGCAGCTTGAAGAAGAGTGGCTGGAAAAGCAAACTGAACTGGAAGCGCTCATCAAGACAGCGTAATGCGTCAGGCATCCCGCTTCTGACGTTCCAGCAAGCGCTTGACCTCGTCGCCAACGACCGGACGTGCAAACAGGAACCCCTGAAATTCATCGCATCCGCTGGCCAGAAGCAAATCGCGCTGCATGATGGTTTCAACGCCCTCTGCCACCACTTGTAATTGCAAATCATGTGCGAGCGAGATAATCGATCGAACGATCACTGCGTCTTCATCTTTGGTCGTCAAATCGCTGATAAACGCGCGATCGATCTTGACGAAATGCACGGGGAAATGTTTCAGGTAATACAGACTGGAATAGCCCGTTCCAAAATCATCAAGGGACAAATGCACGCCCAGAGAACGCAATTTGGCGATGGTTTCTATCCCTTGTCCGAAATTTTCCATGATGGCGCTTTCCGTCAATTCCAGTTCCAGACAACGTGCAGGCAACCCCGTCTCCTGCAACACGCGTTCAACGGTTGGCACCAGGCTGTGATGCGCCAACTGGTATGCAGAAATATTGACCGCCACCCGCATGTCGGTAAACCCGGCTTGATGCCACGCCATATTTTGCGCACAAGCTGTTTCCAACACCCATGCACCGATGGGTACCATCAAGCCAATGTCTTCAATAAGCGGAATGAAATTATCTGGTGAAACTACTCCTAACTTTGGATACGCCCACCGTATCAAGGCTTCCGCGCCAACAATGCGCCCGGTGCTGGCATTCACTTTAGGTTGATACTCCAGGAAAAATTCATTGCGCTCCAGTGCATGGCGCACATCCGTATCCAGGCGCAAGCGGTTGAGCTTACTGTCGCGCATGGTCGGAATAAAGAACTGGAAATTGTTTCGACCTTTTTTCTTGGATTCGTACATCGCCATGTCGGCAGCTTCGACAATCATTTCCGGGTTATTCGCATCTTCCGGGAAAACCGCCACCCCGATGCTGCAAGTCAGTGCGTAATCATTGCCCTCAACATTAAACGGCTCGCCCATACCCATGATGATGCGCTCAACAATTTGTCGAATTTCTTCACGATCTTTGCAATCACGCAAAACAATGACAAACTCGTCACCACTCAAACGGGCGACGGTATCGTTATCATCTACCAAATGTTCCAGTCTGCGGGCAATTTGTCTCAACAGAAAATCACCTGCACGGTGCCCCAGCGTGTTATTGAAAAACTTAAAACGATCAATATCCAGCAGCAAGACTCCCGTCAAATCGGAAACATACTGATCTTCCCCCAGCACATCCAGCATGGCGAAAAGGGCGCGACGATTCGTCAATGACGTCAGGCTATCGAAACGCGCCTGATGACGAAAACGTTCTTCATGCTCTTGCAGAGTTCTGATTTGTTCGCTGATACGCCCCGACATGTCGTTGATGGCTGTGGCCAGCTCACGAAATTCATTGTTGGCGGGGATTTCCACAGGCGCGTAATCTCCGTGAGCAATCCTGCGTGTACCGTCGATCAATTTTCTCAAAGGCCCCATCGTGCGACGGATTTGGAAAAGACTCAGGAAACCCACCAGGAAAACACTCAGGAGCGCAACCTTGACGTAAATACTGAAGAAGCGTTGCCACTGAGTTGGCTGAGCCGCATAGCGATGTTGGGTTGCAACAACCCAGTTACTGCCGTGGAACCGACCTTTGAGAAACAATTCCCAGATGCCCGCACCCTTGGCAACCGCTTGCTCAACATCTTTTTGCGACCCTTCGGAATAAACGCAGAAGAGTTGCGTTTTGTCGACACCATACACACAGGTATTGAATTCCTGTGATTCTGCTTCGGGATCCCCCCATAAATACATGGGATTAAATACCGCAAACAAAATGGCGTCCGGGTGTCCCGGTATTGGACGATTCATGGAAATGGCAATGGCTGGTGCCGCATGCGCATCCATTTTCTTCAAGACATGTACTGCTGCCTTGTGCGGATAACTGGCTGATTTCCTCGCCAGGGAAATCGCTTCATTGACTGATGCTGGCAGGGGTTCGCCGGTGTGCTGCAACATGCGCCCGTTCGGTGCCACGAGCGCAACCGTGTTAAACAATAAATCGCGTGCTTTCCAGGTTGCTTCCGGGTTACTGGATAAACGCTGTATCGCCGCTTCTGCAAACAAGATGCGTTCGTAAACTTTTATCGAATATGCCCGACTGGTTTCAACTTTTTTCTGTTCATCCTGCTCATGAGATATTTCTGCAACCATCCCGTAGAGCATGATCGTCAAGGTAATGACCGGCAAAAAGGCGGCGATCAAAAACAGGAAGGAGATTCGCCTGCGTACACCGCGAAACAATATCCAGTCTTTCAAGCGTGCGATCATCAGCGTGTATATTTGGAGGCCAGGTTGATAAAAGCGCCGTCATTGGCGCGAACCACATCGTCCAGACTGTCTTTGTTTGAAATTTGTTTTTGAGATATACCGTCTTTCCCAAGACTATACAAATCGAAATCCGTATTCAGCGGATTCAGATTGCGGTCGCGTCGCGAATCCTTGGCCGCCCCTTTGGCAGAGAGATCCAGGTATTGATAGGGTCGCCCCCAGGGATCGCGAATGTTGCCATTGCCAACGGCGGCCAGATCTGGCGGGAGGCTGCCATTCTCACGTTCGTATTGCGTAATGAGCGTCGAAATCATGGCAATATCACTGACCGCCTGAGAAACCCGCGCACGTTCGATGTAGTCGGTGTAACTGGAAACCGCCAATTGCGCCAAAACGCCAAGCACGGCGATGATCAAAATGATTTCAATCATCGTGAACGCACGAGCCTGTCGTTGACGCATTGGGAGAATAATGCCTGTCGTCATATCGTTTATCGGTTCGTTTCCCCTCTGCGACGCAATACCGAACGTGCATTCTAAAATGACAAGGCTTTTAAACCCCTCGTGGATGCAAGCATTGCAACGAGTATAAACCAAATTGCCGTAGTGCCATCTTTTTCCTGAGAGGGGCACTAGCCCCATGTTACTGAGAACCCTATTCAACAACCAGCGCTGTTTCACCACAGTAAGATAAATATCAAATGCCGTTTTATGACGTTGTTTAAAAATAAATATCTTGATCATTTTTTGCACAGCCCTCCTTCGCATTGTGCAAACGTCCCTTTGGTATTGGTTCAACACATTTTGATCTGAGGGCTTAAAAATGGAAAGGCGAACGGCTGGACTATAATCCTCGCTGCATCATCGAGGTTGTGCGCTCAAGGATCAAGTTAACGATCCACATGGCAGCACGTTTTACGATGTCGAACACAAGGGGGAGACAGCATGAGCGGAAAATGGGCGCTGATCACAGGCGCTTCCAGCGGCTTGGGAGTGGAATTTGCACATGAATTGGCTGCGGCTGGTTACCACTTGGTGCTTGTGGCGCGTCGCATCGATCGGATGCAAACGCTTGCCGCCGACATCGAATCGCAACACCCTGTTCGTGCAAAAGTCATTGCCCTGGATCTGTCTCTGCCGCATGCCAGCATCAACTTGAAGCGCCAGCTTGACCATGAAAACATCCACATCGATGTGCTCATCAATAACGCGGGCTTCGGAATTTTCGGTGATTTTCTTGATGAGTCCATCGAGAAGACCCGCAATATGGTTCAACTCAATATCACGAGCTTGACGGAACTCACGCACCTTTTCGCTGCCGACATGGTGCGGCACAAGCGGGGGCAAATCATGCTGGTGGCTTCCGTCGTGGCCTATCAGGCTTCACCGAACTATGCCGCCTACGGCGCCACCAAAGCCTATGTCTTGAGTTTGGGGGAAGCGCTGCACGAAGAACTCAAACCACATGGGATCACCGTCACCGTGCTATCGCCGGGCGCCACCGCAACAGAATTTTTTGACGTTTCCGGTCAAGCGTCAACGCCACTCAAGCGCGCGTTCATGATGCCCAGTCGTCCTGTCGTCAAAATCGGTCTGGCCGCCATGCGACGCGGGCGCGCCACGGTCGTCTCCGGATGGAAAAACAAGCTGATGACCTTCAGCACGCGCCTCATCCCGCGCAAACTGCAACGTAAAATCGCGCATCGCGTCTTGCGCAAAGGGTGAGGATCAGATAATGCTCACGCGATTACGCCCCTCTGCCTTGGCACGATACAGCGCCTGATCCGCGCGCTCCAGCGCGTCACTGACTTTCTCTTCCGCTTCAGTCATCACCGTAAGACCGAAGCTCGCCGTATAGGAAATCTCACCGACCTCCGTGATGGCGGGCGTGTTGGCCAGTTTTTCCCGCAAACGCTCGGCGAATTGCTCGCCCTGCTCAAGTGTCGCTTCGGGTAGGAGCACAGCAAATTCTTCGCCGCCAAAGCGTCCGCAACAGTCACTGCGACGCAAGGAACCTGAAACCATTTCAGCCAGGTGTTTGAGCACTTCATCCCCCACGTGATGGCCGTAGGTGTCATTGACGCGCTTAAAAAAATCGATGTCGAGCATGATGATGACTGCCGCACCGGATTTTCTCCGCTTCAGCCGAGCCAGTTCGCCGTCCGCACGCTCATAAAAATATCGGCGATTGGGCAATCCGGTCAAGGGATCCGTCATCGCCTGCGTGCGCAGCTCTTCTTCCATGCGCTTGCGATCCGAAATATCCTGCTTGACGCCAATGTAGTGATGCGTACGCCCTTTCTCATCCCGAACCGGCGCAATGATCAACTCTTCGTCAAAGAGGCGGCCATCCTTGCGGCGGTTGACGATTTCACCGCGCCAGACATTGCCTGCATTCAGGGTACGCCACATGTCAGCATAAAACGCATCTTCATGCTGACCGGATTTCAGTACGCGCGGATTGTTGCCGATCAATTCTTCGCGACTGTATCCTGTCAACACAATGAAAGCGTGATTGACCCATTCAATTTTGCCCTTCAAATCCGTGATCGTAATCGCATTGGCGCTGGCCTCCAGTGCCGCCACCAGCAAATTGCTGCGCGCTTCAATATTTTTTCGTTCGGTAATGTCGGCAGAATAGCCATGCCACAGGATGCTGCCATCTTCCAAGCGTTGCGGAAACGCCGTGGAAAATCGCCACTGCAGCCTCCCGTCAGGAAAAATCACCCTGAACTCACCGCTCCACTCCTGCAGGCTCTCCGCAGAACGATTAATCCGCTCATGGAACAGTTCGATATCGTCCGGATGAATCAGCTTGAATAAATGCTGCGCATCCTCGTTGAGCGCTTCTGGCGTTTGTCCGAACAATTTGAGCGCTGCTTCACTGGCATAAGGGTAGTGCGAGGTTCCATCCGGACGCTGACGATACTGATAAATCATGCCGGGAACACGTGACGTCAGGGTGCGCAAACGGTTGTCCGCTTCCTCGGCGCGACCTTGCAATTCGCGCAGCGCCAACGTCTTTCGGTGCATCAGAAAAACCAGCAAGACCAGCAAACCCGCAAGCGAAGCCGCCAGCGTAAATAACCATGTAAAATTTTGACAACTCTCCGATCCGGAGGTAATAGGTGATTGTGCCCAAGCTCGCGAGAAAAAAAACAGGGGCGCTCCCGCGTAAAAACTGAAGCACCGCCTGATCACATTGTTCCGAGAATTGTCACTTTTCATTCAGCAAGCTCCTGATGAACGCACCCGGCAAGCATACACCCAACCGCTTTTCTGCGTCATGGGGAGGGGAAGAGAAATCTCGGCGCCTGCACCACAACAAGCGCAATGTGGGTTAATTGGTACGAGATGGACACTACAAAATGTTTTCGACGCCCTTGTTCGCCAATGCATCAGCGCGTTCGTTGCCATCATGCCCTGCATGACCTTTCACCCAGCGCCAGTCAACCTGGTGTCGCGCTTGCGCCACCTCAAGCGCTTGCCACAAATCGATATTTTTGACAGGCGCCCGGGACGCTGTCTTCCAGCCACGCGCCTTCCAGCCTGCCAGCCATTCCGTGATTCCCTTTTGAACGTACTGACTGTCCGTATGCAAAATCACCTTGCAGGAGCGATTCAGTGCATTAAGCGCCTGAATGACGGCCATCAATTCCATACGGTTGTTGGTGGTATGTGCTTCGCCGCCAAACAATTCTTTTTCGTTTGCACCAAAAACCAGTAATGCGCCCCACCCGCCCGCGCCTGGATTTCCCTTGCAAGCCCCATCCGTATATATCTCAACTTTGTCCATTTTTGTGATGTATGTTTTTACCGGCAACCGGTATGTTGATGGCGTGTGGTTTTGAACGCGCCCTGATCGGTCCTATCAGCGTCATGCCGCGCACACGCTTGATCGCTTGAACAATGTACGCCCCGCCGAGAAACGGCCACCAGCGATCACCCATTTTCTCCAAAAAGGCATAACGACTGAAAGTATTTTTCGACGTACATGGCGGCAAATAACAACCAAAGTGTCCCCGGTTGGTTTCCATCCCCAGCAACTTGAGCCAGTCTTTCATTCTGTGCAAACCGATAAATTCGCCATTCACCGGCATGAAATGTGCGCCCGTGACACGTCCCAGCATCTGCCGCATCCCCCACAGGCTGGCAGGATTAAAACCACAAATAATCACTTGTCCTTCAGGGATCAGCACACGATTTACTTCACGCAAAATTTGATGCGGCTCTGCCGCAAATTCAAGCACATGCGGCAGCACCACCAAATCCATGCTCTGCGTCGCAAAAGGAAGATCACAGTAATCATGCACCAGCGTGAGCGACTTCGCAAAATCGTCGCACGCCTCATCGGGCAGGCGCATGTCAGACATCCAGCGATGCTGCATCCGATTGGCGCGCAACGCATCAATTTGCGGCATGCCGATTTGTACTGCCTTGTACCCAAAAATATCCGCCGTCAACACATCCAGACGCGCCTGCTCCCAGTCGCGCACATACGATCCTGCTGGCGTCGCAAACCACTCGCCGAGCGCTATAATCGAATCTTTATCTGGCGGTTTTCCCATGCCTTCACAATCTGCAAAATCTCTGGCGGTTTTGACTGTCCCTGCTTTTCGGGACAATTACATCTGGGTCATCCACAATGGCCATCACGCCGTCGTAGTCGATCCCGGCGAAGCCGCTCCCGTACAGGCAGCACTCGACAAGCACGAACTCACGCTCGCTGCCATTGTACTGACTCACCATCACAATGACCACATGGGTGGCGTGGAAAGTCTGCTACAAAAAACAAGCGTACCCGTGTTTGGCCCTCGTCACGAAAAAACGCCCATCCAAGGCGTAAGCCACCCTGTCAGCGAAGGCGACAATGTCACCATCCCCTCGCTGCCACTTCGTCTGAAGGTGCTGGATACGCCGGGGCACACCCTGGGTCACATCAGTTACCACGCTGAAACGCAACGCTGGTTATTCTGCGGCGACACGCTTTTTACCGGCGGTTGCGGACGGCTCCTTGAGGGCTCCCCACAACAAATGACCGCATCGCTCGCAAAACTGGCCGCGCTCCCGGACAATACGCTGGTGTATTGCGCGCATGAATACACCCTCTCGAATTTGCAATTTGCACTCGCCGTGGAACCGGCAAACCATGCTTTGCAAACCCGCATGGCTGAGGCACAAGCGCAACGCGCGCAAGGCCAACCGACTGTGCCCTCCACCATCGCGCTGGAAAAAGCGACCAATCCTTTTCTGCGCTACACCGAACCGGCCATCATGGAAAATCTCTTCGCCAAAGGATTGTTGAAAGAACGCGAGGCCGTTCTCTCCTTTGCTGCCATCCGGGAATGGAAAAACAGCTTCTGAGATTCTCGCGCCTTGACGCATACGCCTTAAAACCTTTTTAAGCGTTCTCGCAATGGCTGCTGAAATCAGCGCCTCGCTTGTCCTCGCCTGCCTGCTTGACAACTTATCGAACAAGCATGACCCGTTCAAAATATCAAGGTCTTTTCGCAAAAATCAAACAAAAAGCTCAGGCTTCGCACACAGCCTTTTTGTTCTATTGACAGTTGCACTGACCCTTGGCTATTCTCTGGAGCGAGAGCAGTCGGAGAGGCTGACCAAAAGCCGAATGATTGCCAAGTTTTGAAGGATGTATGCGCATGTGTCCCTCTGCATTAACGATTGTGTCAAACCGCATTTTGCGTTCAGGCTTGCAGGGAAAAATCACCTTAATGCGCTGATATATGAGCGAACATCAATACTCCGCCGTGCTCGAATCGCTCTTGCCCTTAGCAGAAAAGGGCGACGCAGAGGCGCAATACAATTTGGGCGCCATGTACTTCCACGGTCGCGGCATCCCACAAGATTTCCAGAAGGCAATAACCTGGTTTCGCAAAGCGGCGGAACAAAACCACATGGACGCCCAGCGACGCCTTGGCTATATGTACGAAGAAGGCAAGGGCTCCCAGAAAGATGACGAGCAAGCTGCCGCCTGGTTCCAAAAGGCTGCCATGCAGGGTGACGCGCGTTCCCAAAACAATTTGGGGGTACGCTGTGCCAGAGGATTGGGCGTACCGAAGAATTACAAACTGGCCGCGGCCTGGTTCCGCGAAGCGGCCATTCAGGGACACGCACAAGCACAAATTCACTTGGGCTACCTCTATGCCAAGGGCTTGGGCGTTCCGGCGGACGAAGGACAGGCCGTTTCCTGGTATCGCAAAGCCGCCGAACAAGGTGACGCGCGCGCGCAAAACAATCTGGCGGTCCGCTATGCCATGGGACAAGGCGTTGAAAAAGACATTACCAAGGCCATCGAGTGGTATCAAAAAGCGGCCACCCAAGGCAATGCCCGCGCGCAAAACAATCTCGGCGTACGGTACGCCAGAGGTGACGGCGTCACGCAAGATGATCGACAGGCGGTTGCATGGTTCCGCAAAGCCGCGATACAGGACAACACCAACGCCCAGGTACACTTGGGATACATGTACGCCAAGGGACAAGGCGTACCCCAAAGCTTCCCCCAGGCACTCGCCTGGTTCCGCAAAGCTGCGGATTTGGGCAGCGCTGATGCGCAGTACAGTCTGGCCAGTCTCTATTTTCACGGCCAAGGCGTACAACAGGATTTCAAGCAAGCGTTTGAGTGGTGCCGCAAGTCCGCCGAGCAGGGACATGCCGATGCCCAATACAACTTGGGCGTGATGCACTTCAACGGGCGTGGCACGACGAAAGACAGCAAGATGGCGCTGGTATGGTTCCGCAAGGCCGTTGATCAAGGACATGGCAGCGCGCAAAAAGCCATCAACTGGTATCGGGAGCGCGCCAAGAATGCTTCCGCCTCTCAAGCCGATGCCGACTCGCGGTTTGCCAATTTTGCCTGACCAACTTCGTAAAATTATCAGCGCCCTCGCGGCCAAGGAACGCGGCTTACCGAACAAGCATGCCGTAAATGATGAACTGATTTCTCTCGAACTTGATGCCAGCCAGGCGTGCCGCCAATTCGATGACGCGCCCACTCACCACACTTTCTCCGTCGCGCTCGCGCAGGTTTTGCTTGAAACCGCGCAACTATGGCTCATCCATCTGCAACAAGCAGAGGACATGCAATCTTATTGGCGCAACACAAACCCGAATGTCATTCTCTATGAAGTGCTCGCCTACCTGTGGTGCAAAGTTTCCTTCAGCGCCAGCGAAACCGTCAAATACGCCTTTGACGACGACAAGCATGCCATCAACTGCGGCATGCTGGCAGGGCTGAACCAAGCCAACGCAATGATCAAAAAACAGTGGTTCGGCTTCTCTCCAGAAATCTATGCACTCTCCCGCATGCTTTTTTATCCAAAGGAAGCTCCCTTCGCCGCAAGCCATTTTTCTCATGTCCTGCAAGCCTCGGAGGGCAGAGATTTCCCCTTGTTCACAGGAGAACTCCCCCACCCCACCTCGGACAAGACACCACCGCCCTCAGCAATCGACGCACATGTATTGGCACTATCTGGCGATATCGGAACATCCTTGGAGCGCCGCATTGCAGCACTCGTCAGTCACCACATCGCATACCGCTTTGATGAGCCTGCGGATTCAGCAGCGTGTGCCGCGTGAGCTTGAAATATCCGTAGCAAGCTTTATGCTTGAGTCAGCCATCGTCAACCATCCTTCGCACTAAAATCCATGTCTGCGCACTCCTCAGAGATAACCCATTCCGCTGACAACGCCGCTGTACCACGCAGCCGGATCGTCATCGCGAGCATGATCGGCACGACGATCGAGTTCTACGACTTTTACATCTACGCCACCGCAGCTGTTTCAGTCTTTCCACTCCTCTTTTTTCCCGGCAGCGATGCCGGTGCTGCACTGCTCGCCTCGATGGCGACATTCGGCGTGGCTTTCGTTGCACGCCCGGTCGGCTCCATTCTCTTCGGTCACTATGGTGATCGCATCGGTCGCAAAGCGACGCTGGTTGGCTCCTTGCTCACGATGGGCATCGCCACCTTCCTGATTGGCTTACTGCCTACGGTCATGCAAATCGGTTTGCTTGCGCCAGTGTTGCTGACGGTTCTGCGTTTCTGTCAAGGATTGGGATTGGGGGGAGAATGGTCAGGTGCTGCCCTGCTCGTCACGGAAACCGCCGAAGAAGGCAAGCGCGCCTGGGCGGCGATGTGGCCACAACTCGGCGCACCTTTCGGCTTCATTCTCGCTAATGGATTTTTTCTCTTGCTGACAGTGCTGTTCAACTATCACTCGGGGCAAGCGCAAGGAGATGGCGGCTTTCTGGTGTGGGGATGGCGCATCCCCTTCCTTGCCTCCATCCTGATGGTCGCCGTAGGTCTTTATGTGCGATTCAAACTGGAAGAAACGCCGGTCTTTGCACGCGCGATGGCGCGCGGCGAAAAACTCAAGACACCGCTGGCCGTCGTGTTCAAAAATCATTTCAAGGAATTGGTGCTCGGCACCTTCATCATGCTGGCGACATACGTACTGTTTTACCTGATGACCACCTGGATTCTTTCCTACGCCATCGGAAAAACGGCGCTTGGCTTTCTCGGGATCGGCTATCGCAAATTTCTGGTGCTGCAACTGATTTCGGTATTGTTCTTCGCTGGCACCATTCCCCTCTCAGGTCGATTAGCAGACACATACGGCCGCCGCCGTTTTTTGATCACCATTACTGCTGCCATCATCGTATTTGGCCTCAGTTTTCACTTCTTTCTGAATCCCGCCAACATGGGAACGGGTGAAAGCGCGAATACGGTGCGCATGCTGAGTTTCCTGTGCGTTGGCATGGCATTGATGGGATTGACCTTCGGCCCCATGTCCGCCATCCTGCCAGAGCTGTTCCCAACGAATGTGCGCTATACCGGTTCGGGGGTTTCCTATAATGTCTCCTCCATCCTTGGTGCAGCACTCACACCCTTTGCAGCCGTGTGGCTGGCAAAAAGCCAGGGCGTCGGTTCCGTTGGGCTTTATCTTTCAGGCATGTCGATCTTCACGCTCATCGCACTTTGGTTGTGCAAGGAAACAGGATTTACCAGTATGGATACTTCAGCATCCACTGCCGCAACAGTCGGTATTGAAACCACCTCCCCTTGATGGCACTTCCATTTCAATGCATGCGCTTCACATTTTTGCAATGACGATATGATCGGGCGGTAAATGCGATTGGTAACGCTCGTACATCGTGGAATACGCTGCTTCCAGGTTTCTGGTGTAACGGGGCGCATCAAATAGTGGTGCGGTCATTCGCTTGCTGGCAAGCTTCTGCTTGATCGCCAACAACTTGTCAGACTGCGTGGCCAGTTCGATTGCCAAGTGTTCATAATCTGTTGCCGAGGCTGTGATCAGTTCCGGCAAGTCGATGGCCTTCAACAAACTCGCTGCGACCCGGCTCGTGAAAGATTGACCCGTGCACGTCAGCACGGGCAACTCCGCCCACAGTGCATCACTTGCGGTGGTATGCGCGTTATAGGGAAGCGTATCGAGAAACAAATCCGCCACACGATGCCGCGCAAGATGATCGGCATGACTCGTGAACTTTGCGAAAACCAGGCGCTCTCCTGACACGCCACGTTTTTCTGCTTCTGCACGAAGATTGCGCGTTGCAGATGCGTTATCTTCCAGTAGCCACAATACGCTCCCTTTGACCTCCTTGAGAATCCGCATCCACACATCGAAAACACTTGGGGTAATCTTGTAATTATTGTTGAAGCAACAAAAAACAAAACCGGATTGCGGCAAGCCCAATTCCTCGCGCGTAAACTGCCTGTTTGCAATCGCACGCTTTCTGTCGTTGGGTTGATAGGTGTCCGGCAAATATACAATCTTCTCTGTGAAATGTTGGCGATGCGCTTCTGGAACAACTGTGCTGTCTGCAATCAGGTAATTCATGTACTCCGCACCCATCGTTCCCGGATACGCCAGAAAGTTCACTTGAATCGGCGCAGCACGGCAGGCAAAAATTCCCGGACGATGCTCGGTTTGATAGCCTTGCATGTCCACAGCAATGTCGATTCCCATCTCGCGTGACAATTGCGCGATTTCCCTGTCTGTCTTCTCGCGCACGTCCACAAATTGATCGAAGGCCTGCAACAGACGCACGCGCATTTTGTCAAACTTTTCCGGCCCGTATGAAATTGCGATGATTTCGAATTTACTTTTATCATGAAGCTCAAACAATTCAGCCGTCAGGAAAGATGTGGCGTGCTCATGAAAATCCTTGGTGAAATATCCAATGCGAATCATGCCCGTCGGCGAGCGTTTGTGCGTTGCGCCGATGGAGTGGTTCGCCGGGAAATTCTGTGCGTAGCTGATGGCCGCTTTTTTTTGCAAGGCCGGCGAATCCAGCACACTCAGCACGGTAAATGGCGTACATGGTTTTTTATCGTTTTCAATTTGCTTTGCCAATTCAGCGAACTGTGCTTCTGCATCTTGCCAATCGCAAATCGTCATCCTGGCACTCAGACGATCACCAAAGAGGAATTCATGATCGGGGTTGATCTGTAGCGCGCGATCAAAGGAGGCAATGGCTTCCTCATGTTGCTTGAGTTCGATCAGCGTGTTCCCCATGATGTACCAGACATCCGCCTTGTCAGGGGACAGCTCAATAGCGCGCGCATAATGCGCAAGCGCCTCATCATGCCGCTTCAAGCCGGTCAAAGTATAGCCTTTGTTGTACCAGGCATCCCCATTCTCTGGTGCCAGGCGAATCGCACGATCATAATGCTCCAGCGCCTCGTCGTAACGTCTCAAGTTACGCAGTGCATTGGCCTTGTTGGACCAGAGATCGGCATTCTTCTGATCCAACTTGATCGCGTGGTCGTAATGCTCCAACGCTTCATCGTAACGCTTCAAATTGCGCAGCACATTCGCAATGTTTAACCAGACGGCCGGATGCGCTGCATCAAGCGCCATGACCTTTTCAAAGCAAACCAATGCTTCTTCATTTCGCCCCAGTTCAGCCAGCAAAGCACCTCGGTTGCCCAGCGCCGCAACGTGTTCTGGATTGATCTCCAGCGCCTTGTCGTAGCAAACCAAGGCGTCTTCATGACGCTTTAAGGCTGACAAGCTTTTCCCGTAGTTCACCCAGGCATCCTGGTTATTGGGCGCCAGCGCCACGGTGCGTGCGTGGACAGGCAGCGCGTCGTGCTCCTTCCCGGCACCGGAGAGTGCAATCGCCAGGTTATAGTTGGCCAGGCCGCTGGAAGGATTAACATCAACCGCTTGCCGCAGGAAAGTTTCCGCTTCTTCGTGATTTTTTTGAATCACATGCACAAGCCCCATCACATGTAGCCCTGCAAAGTTTCGCGGGTCAATCTGAAGCACTTGTTTCAGTAGAGTTTCTGCTGTTGCTAAATCGCCTGCCTGAAACCGCTCAACAGACTGATGAATGAGGGGAAGTACTTGCGATTCCATGCGAGTGTCATGTGGGTGAGAAAGAATTCAACGAGTGTAGCATGTCGGTGTGGGATACCACGCATCTCAAATCCCAAAAATTCTCATGAAAGTATCCAGCAAGCCTTCCAGACCCCGACCGAAAAGCAGCGTCGATTTCTTGCCTTCGTTCGGCATTTCTTCGTAAATAAAATGCCCGTCCTCACCTGAAAAATGATCATTAAAAAGTTCCTGCTTGCCTCTCAGGTAGGGAACAAACGTGTCGCAGCGCCTGGGGGCATACATTAGATTGGCACTGAAGCCGATCATCGCTGCCTGATTGATGCCACGGCCTGCCGCCGCACGTTCGACGCGAATACCACGACAGCCTTTGACGATGAGTTTCGTCGGGCCATGAAAAATGAAATAACGTATTTGCAGCGTCAACCATGCATTCAAGCTTTTCAGTTGCCAGCGTCGCGTAATGGAAATGGGCGCATCTACTCGCTTTACGATGCCAACAAGATAGCGCGGCTGAATGACAACTGCTGCACCTTCTGGAATCTCGATCACCCCCACCTCACTCAGCGGATCCTTGGTGGATGAAATCACGCAGGAAGCGTGGCTTGCGCCGCGAATGCGCGTCAAGGTCACCAGCCCCGCCAGGAGGCTTGTCAGCGGAATCGACCAATCCAGGAGGAATTTTGTATCCTTTTTACCACTCACCGAGGTACTTTGCAGATATTCCGAATGCACCAGCAATTCCTGATCTGCATCAATAGCGATCTCCTGGGAAACAGCAGAAATGGAACGTGCTCTCCCATCAGTGGAATGAATCCCGTGCGATCCATGCAAGCTACCAGAAGCCCCTGGCATCAGACAAACTGCCCGTCTTCTGGAAACCAGCGGCGCAAGGACAAAATACAGGAAGGTTTTGATCATCAGCGGCGTCATGAGCGTCAAGAAAATGATGCCCAAAGCCACGGGTATCGCAGCAGAAACGGGTCCCGCAAAATGACTGGCCCAGGATTTCTGAAGCGTCAACTCAAGTCCAGCGATTTTTTCATCCATCGACCCGAGCACATGATCCGCATATTCCGGTGGAATCACAAACCGTGCCGCCGTAGTCGCGCCAATACGTTTTAAGAACGCTTCCTGTTGCCGATATTTATCATACGCACCCTGGTTCGCCTGAAACAATACACGATACTCCGCTTCCAGCTCATTCAAGCGCCGCCATTCCGAGGAAAACGGCATCACGCGCGGCTCTTCGAGTTTTACGCCCAGTATTTCATGACAGTTTTCTGATCGAAAAGCCTGCCACTCCTTTTCCTTTCGCATCAGTGTTTCATAGGCGGCTGCGTGCTCAAGGCGGAGGCTTTCGAGCTTGATGATGGCTGATTCGCGGCTTTGGCGGTTGACCACAGTCTCGTGCAATTGGCGAAGGTGCGCGAGCGTTTTTTTCCGAATCAGCAAATCCAATTCTTTTTTCAGCGGGTCAAGATCTCCCTTGAGAAGCGCCACGCTTTTATCGTAAGAGGAAGGCTGGCCAGATTCCAGGCTGCGAATATCGTTCTCAAACTTTTCAATGTGCGCCGAAAGTTGATCTGCCGTCGCCTCCTGCAAACTTTCAAACCATTGCGCCAGAGATTTTTCCTGTGCCTCTCGACTTTCTTCCGAGATACGCTTTGCGTTTTTTAAACGCATTAACTCAAGGTACGTACTGCCATAAACCCTGTACTCTTCCTGGATCATGAACCAGGCAGACAACAAGGCCGTCACCACAAGGAAAGAAAGCGCAATCCTCAGGAGCCACTTCAGCGCGGATTGGAAAGGGTTCATTGATTTTCTAGTATTGGCATTTCTGCATTTTTCTGGCACTATTTTTCCATGCACTTTACGGAAAAAACGGATCGAAAGCAAAAAATTGGCTCAAATGAGATGAAGTCCGCCTACCGCCTTCGCTTACTGGCCTATCTCTTGACCGTTTTCATGGTCGCCATGAGCGCTTTTTATTGGTGGAGATTGTCAGCAGGGCACGATAGAGTACGCAACAACGCCATAGAAACCGCCAGCAAGCGCGCCTCCCAATTGGCCGAAGTGCAGGGACACCACGTGGAAGCGCTGCTTTTAGCAATCGACTCTTCCCTCAGGCAATTTCGCGATACCCTCCAGACAGATAACAAGCCTGGGGCTGAGTTGATCGCCAGAAACGTTTTGCACATGTATCCTCGTGGATCGATCGTGCATCTGGCCAGGATCAACGTCAAAGGCTTCATGCAGTACACGACGGTGAAGCTATCCAAACCCGTCTATGTCGGTGATCGGGACTATTTTCAGTTTTACCAGCAATACAACGGCAAAGATCAGCTTTTCATCAACAAACCCATTTTTTCCCGTTCTGCACACCAATGGGTGATCCTTATCACGCGTCCCATCAAAAAAAATGGGCGCTTTGACGGCGCTGCCTTTATTTCGCTCCCGCCACAATATTTCGCTAGCATGCTGGACAAACTGGCGATGGAGCACGGCGATGTCAGCACCATCCTGCATGAAGATGGCACCTATATCGCACGCAATCGTGACCTGGACGAAATACTTGGCAAAACCATCTATCTGGATCGCCCTTTGCTTCAACCAGATGCTCCCCGTCATGGTGTTTTCCGCGCACCCGGATCTGCCGACAAATTGGCGCGCATCTATGGCTGGTACAAACTGAACGGCTATCCGCTGATTGTGACTGTTGGCCTGGATGAAAAAGCCATTCTTGCTCCGGTAGAGCAAGACATTCAGACACAGATTATCCGCAGTATGGTGGGCAATGCGTTCATGCTCGCATTGAGTCTTGGCCTCTCCCTGCTTTTGATCCGTGCGTCACAACAACAAAGCGCACTGGAATTCAGCGAAAACCTCTTTCGCAATCAAAGCCAGCGGCTTGAGCATGTCATCTGGGGAACGGATGTCGGCACGTGGGAATGGACTATTCCCGAAGACGAAATAGTGGTGAATGACCGCTATGCCGAAATGCTCGGTTACACGCACGATGAATTGTCACAACTTGTGGGCAGCCCCATCCGTGGACGAACAATGAATCAACTCGTCGATCCCGAATGCCTTGGAATAGCCAAAGAAAAAATGGAGCGCTGCTTCCGCCGTGATGCCGACATTTACGATTGTGAACTTCGTATGCGTCACCGCGACGGGCACTGGGTGTGGGTGCTGTCACGCGGCAAGATCGTGGAATGGACAGACAATGGTGCCCCCTTGCGCATGTCAGGCACCAACCAGGACATTTCCGCACGAAAGCGATCCGAAGAAAAATTACAGTACATTGCCCATTATGATCTGTTGACTGACTTGCCGAATCGCGTCATGCTGGCAGATCGGATGCAACGCGCCATCGCACAAAGTCAGCGACGAAACAACTCGGTAGCTGTCGCCTACATCGATCTCGACGGCTTCAAACAGGTCAATGACCTTCATGGGCACGATATCGGCGATCAACTACTCATCCTGCTGGCGAAACGCATGCAAACCACGATGCGGGAAGTCGATACGCTTGCCCGGATTGGCGGCGATGAATTTGTCGCCCTCTTTGTCGATCTTGAAAATCCGCAGGATTGTGAACCGGCACTTGTTCGTCTACTCGAAGCGGCGTCCGACCAAGTGCGGCTGGCACTCCCAGGCGGCGAAGAAACCGTCATGCAAGTCTCCGCCAGCATCGGGGTTACCGTATACCCGCAAGACGGAGGCGATCCTGATTTGCTGCTGCGGCATGCCGATCAAGCGATGTACACGGCCAAGCAAACCGGCAAGAACCGCTATCATCTTTTCGATATTGATCAAGCCACCAGCCTGGCCGCACAATTCGAGAGTATTGAACGACTGCGTCGCGCTTTTGAAAACCGTGAATTTGCGCTGTATTACCAACCTAAAATACACATGAAAACCGGGGAACTGGTTGGCGCAGAAGCCCTCATTCGCTGGTTACATCCCCTTCGCGGCGTTTTGTTACCCGCGACTTTCCTGCCCATTATTGAAAACCACGCACTCAGCATTGAGCTCGGCGATTGGGTGATTGACACGGCACTGGCACAAATCGCTGCATGGCAAAAACAGGGCGTCAACATCCCTGTCAGCGTCAATATCGGCGCACGACAATTGCAACACCCGAATTTTGCGACACGCCTTGCCGAATTGCTTGCCAATCACCCGACCGTGCATCCCTCCAGTCTGGAACTGGAAATTCTTGAAACCAGTGCACTGGAAGACATGGCGCATATTTCAAAGTTAATGGATGTTTGTCGCGACATTGGCGTACGCTTTGCGCTCGACGATTTTGGCACCGGTTACTCTTCGCTCACTTATCTCAAACAATTGCCGATCGACGTACTCAAAATCGATCGTACTTTCGTGCATGACATGCCGGACAGCGCCGACAATACCGCTATCGTCAACGGCATGATCAGTCTGGCGCAAGCCTTCAAGCAAACGGTTGTCGCAGAAGGCGTGGAAACCATCGCGCAAGGCAGCTTGCTCCTGTCCATGGGTTGTGAGCTCGCGCAAGGGTATGCCATCGCTTACCCCATGCCGCCTGACGAATTACCGAAATGGTTGGCGCAGTGGCGGCCAGATGTCGTATGGACAAAATCTTGACGCATTGATCGCAGCGCAGATTCTTCCACAAACATAAAAAACGATCTGACTTTCATTCAGATCGTTTTTTATGTGGAACGCTGTCGCTTATTTTTTAGGAATATACAAATCGGTAATACTACCCAGACCCACTTCTGCGGCAAACATCGGCGTTTCGGAGAGTGAAGGATGTGCATGCACGGTGAGCGCCAGGTCTTCAAGATCCGCGCCCATTTCCAGCGCAAGCACCGTTTCCGCCAACAACTCCCCCGCATTTACGCCAACAATGCCCGCGCCCAGAATGCGCTTGGTTTCTGGATCCCACAACAACTTGGTCATCCCTTCATCACGCCCCATGGCTTGCGCGCGACCGGAAGCAGCCCACGGGAATATGGATTTCTCGTAAGCCGTGCCCTTGGTCTTTGCTTCGTTTTCCGTCAAGCCCATCCAGGCTAGTTCCGGATCGGTGTAAGCCACGGAGGGGATCGTCAGTGCATCAAACGCCACCTTGTGTCCGGCGATCACTTCGGCGGCAACCTTGCCTTCGTTGCTGGCTTTGTGCGCCAACATGGGATCACCACAAATATCGCCGATGGCAAAAATGTGCGGCACATTGGTGCGCTGTTGTTTGTCCACGGGAATGAACCCTCGCTCATTCACGATCACGCCTGCCTTGTCAGCGCCGATGCGTGTGCCGTTCGGTTGACGCCCCACGGCCATCAGCACCAGATCATACGCTTGTGCTTCCTTGGGCGCATTCGCCCCTTCAAACGTCGCAAGCAGTTCCTCTCCCTTTGCTTCCAGCTTCGTCACTTTCGTGCCGAGATAAATCGCTTCGTAACGTCCGGCGATGCGCTTTTGCAGCGGCCGCACAATGTCACGATCCGCCGCCGGAATCAGTCCATCTGCAAACTCCACCACCGTGACCTTTGCGCCGAAGGCATCGTACACACAAGCCATTTCCAGCCCGATGATGCCACCACCGATCACCAGCATGCGCTTGGGTATTTTGCGCAATTGCAGCGCGCCGGTCGAATCGATCAAGCCTGGATGTCCCGAGGGAGAACCCGCAGGAAAACCCGGAATATGCACTGCACTGGATCCGGCCGCGATAATCGCGCTCTTGAAACGCACATTCTTATTGCCTTCACTGGTTTCCACCGCCAGCGTATTCGGAGAGGTGAACGCGCCTTCCCCTTGCACGATCTGCACACGACGCGCACGCGCCAGTCCTGCCAAGCCGCCCGTCAGTTTTTTGATGACACCGTCTTTCCAGCCACGCAGTCTGTCGATGTTGATCTTCGGCTTACCCATCTCGATACCGCAGTGAGACATTTCTTCCGCTTCCGTAATCACTTTCGCTGCATGCAAGAGCGCCTTGGAAGGAATGCACCCCACGTTCAAACAAACACCGCCCAGCACGGAATAACGCTCCACCAGCACCACTTTCTGTCCCAGATCGGCCGCGCGAAATGCCGCTGTGTAACCACCGGGACCCGCGCCCAGCACCAAAGTGTCGCATTCAATATCTGCCTTGCCGGAAAAGCTTGCGGCCGTCGGTGCAATCGTGGGTGCCGCAACAGGCGAAGCGACTGGCGCCGCCGCCTGAGGCAATACCGTAACGTCAGCCGTTTCAAGCATCAGGATGAGCGAACCCTCCGAAACCTTGTCACCCAATTTGACTTTCAACTCTTTCACGACGCCAGCCTGGCTGGAGGGAATTTCCATGCTCGCCTTGTCCGACTCGACTGTGATGAGCGATTGCTCTTTTTTGATCCTGTCGCCCGGCTTGACCAGCACTTCAATCACGTCCACATTTTTGAAGTCGCCGATATCTGGTACTTTGATTTCAATCTTGTTCATGGCTTTAGCTCCGTATTCACCCACACCCTCGCTCGGGGGCAGGTGCTGTTTATCGCTTTTGCGTTAAAAATGAGGGTCAGCAGTTTATTTTTGCGAAGCAAAAATTACTCTGACCTTAATTTTTAAAGAATCATCTGACGCATATCCGCCAACACTTCAGCGAGATAAGTCGTAAAGCGGGTGCCCTGCGCGCCATCAATCACGCGATGATCGTAGCCCAGCGACAGCGGCAAAATCAGACGCGGCACAAATTCCTTGCCGTTCCAAACTGGCTGCATCGACAGTTTCGACAAACCGAGAATCGCTACCTCCGGCGCGTTGATCAGCGGCGTGAAATAGGTGCCCCCAATCCCGCCTAGCGAAGTGATCGTAAAGGTCGCGCCCTGCATCTCGGACGGTTGCAATTTTCCTTCGCGTGCATGCTTGGACAATTCCGCCATTTCTTTCGCAATGTCAACCACGCCTTTTTTGTCCGCATCTTTCACGACGGGCACAACTAGGCCATGTGCCGTATCTGCCGCGAACCCGACGTTCCAGTATTTTTTGAGGATGAGATTTTCTCCCGCTTCATCCAGCGAAGCATTGAACTCGGGATAACGCTTAAGTACGCTCACCACCGCCTTGATCACAAACGCCAGAATCGTCAGGCGTACGCCCTCTTTCTTCAGCGATTCATTCATTGAAAGCCGGAACGCTTCGAGCTCGGTCACATCCGCCTGCTCGTATTGCGTTACATGTGGAATCATCACCCAATTGCGATGCAAATTAGGCCCGCTCATTTTTTTGATGCGTGACAGCGGCAGCAATTCTGTTTCACCAAACTTTGAAAAATCCAGCGAAGGCCAGGGCAGCAAATCAAGGCTTGCGCCGCCGCTTCGCGATTTCGATGCGCCAACGCCAGCGGCACCCGTCATAACCCCTTTGATGAAGGCTTGCACATCACCATGCAGGATGCGTCCCTTTTGTCCGGTGCCGATGACTTGCGCCAGATTGACGCCTAGCTCACGCGCAAACTTTCGCACGGAGGGCGAAGCATGCGGCACCGTAGTACCGCTTGAAACGGGTGGTGTTGAGGCAAGCTCCGCACTGGGTTCCGGTGTTACCGGAGGGGGCGTGACAACAGGAGGAGGTATAGGAATGGCGACAATCTGACTCGACGCAGCAGACGAAGCCCTTGCAGCAGCTGGCGAAACAGAAGCTTGCGGTGCAGAAGTGACAGCAGCGGGTGCACTTTGCGTTTCCAAAACCAGAATCAACGACCCTTCCGACACCTTGTCGCCCAGCTTTACTTTCATTTCTTTCACGACGCCAGCCGCGCTGGACGGAATTTCCATGCTGGCCTTATCGGATTCCACCGTGATCAGCGATTGCTCCGTCTTGACGATGTCTCCCGGCTTGACCAGCACTTCGATCACTTCGACGTTCTTGAAGTCGCCGATGTCGGGGACTGTGATTTCGATTTCATTCATAGCTTTAGCTCCGCCTTACGCCAACACCGGATTGATCCGATTTGCATCAATACCGTATTTCGCAATCGCCTGCTGCACCACATCGTTCGAGATTGCCCCCTCGTCCGCCAAGCCTTTCAGTGCAGCAATCGTCACATAATGCCGGTTCACCTCAAAAAATTCGCGCAGCTTCCGACGGGTATCCGAGCGGCCAAAGCCATCGGTTCCCAAGGTGGTATAACGCCGCCCCTTCGGCACAAATGCACGAATCTGCTCGGCAAAGGTGCGCACATAATCTGTCGAAGCGATGATGGGGCCACTCGTTCCTTGCAAGCATTGCGTCACATAAGCATCACGCGGAGTGTCCGTAGGATGCAGCAAATTCCAGCGTGCGGTATCCTGACCTTCGCGCGCCGCCATCGTAAACGAGGTGGCAGACCACACATCCGCAGCCACACCCCAATCCTGCTTGAGCAAATCAGCAGCCGCTATGACTTCGCGCAAAATAGTGCCGGATCCCAGCAATTGCACGCGATGCTTGGCTTTGCCTTCTGCGGGTTGAAGCAAATACAAACCTTTGAGAATACCCTCTTCCTGTCCCGGCTTGATGCCCGGCTGCGGGTAGCTCTCGTTCATGATCGTAATGTAATAGAACACATCTTCTTGTTCACCCACCATACGGCGAATGCCATCCTGAATGATCACGGCCAGTTCATGGGCAAAAGTCGGATCGTAGGGACGGCAATTCGGGATCGTCGATGCCAGCACGTGGCTGTGCCCGTCTTCATGTTGCAAACCTTCGCCATTCAGGGTTGTGCGTCCGGCCGTGCCGCCCATCAGGAAACCGCGTGCGCGCATGTCAGCCGCAGCCCACACCAGATCGCCAATGCGCTGCAAACCAAACATGGAATAAAACGTGAAGAACGGCAGCATGATGCGGTTGTTGCTCGAATACGAAGTCGCCGCTGCAATCCAAGAACTGATGCCGCCGGCCTCGTTGATGCCGTCTTGCAGGATCTGCCCTTCCTTATCTTCGCGGTAATACATCACTTGATCAATATCGACCGGCTCGTACAATTGCCCTTGCTGGCTCCAGATGCCGATTTGTCGAAACAATCCTTCCATGCCGAAGGTGCGCGATTCATCCACCATGATCGGCACGATACGTTTACCCAAATTCGCATCGCGCAACAGGATATTGATGATCCGCACATAAGATTGCGTGGTCGAGGTTTCCCTTCCTTCGGCCGTCGGCTCCAGCACAGCATGAAACACCGAGAGCGCAGGAACGGGAATCGACTCATCCGATTTCATGCGGCGCTGCGGCAAATAGCCGCCCAGCGCTTTACGCCGCTCGTGCAGGTAAATCATTTCAGGCGAATCCTCGGACGGCTTGAAGAAAGGAATCTCGCCCTTGAGATCGTCGTCGGAGATTGGCACACTCAACTTGTCACGCATCGAACGAATCACGGCGTCTTCAAGTTTTTTGGTTTGGTGTGCGGTGTTGCGTGATTCTGCGGCCTCACCCATGCCGTAGCCTTTGATGGTCTTCATCAGCAAAATCGTTGGCTGCCCCTGATGTTCCTGCGCGACCTTGAATGCCGCATACACCTTGTGGGGATCGTGACCACCACGTTGCAAATTCCAGATATCGTCGTCCGTCATGTGCGACACCATCTCCAGCAATTTCGGATGCTTGCCAAAGAAATGTTCCCGAGCATATGCACCGTTCTTTGCTTTGTAATTCTGGTATTCGCCATCAACGGTATCCATCATCACTTGCTTGAGAATGCCCTCCGCATCTTTTGCAAACAAATGATCCCAGTTTGACCCCCAAATCACTTTGAGGACATTCCAGCCCGCCCCGCGAAAATCCGATTCGAGTTCCTGAATGATTTTGCCATTCCCGCGCACCGGACCATCCAGTCGCTGCAAATTGCAGTTGATGACAAAAACGAGATTATCGAGATGCTCGCGCGCAGCCATGCCAATGGCGCCCATTGCTTCGGGCTCATCCATTTCGCCGTCGCCGCAAAAAACCCACACCTTGCGATCCGCAGTGTCCGCGATGCCGCGCGCATGCAAATACTTCAGGAAACGCGCCTGATAAATCGCCATAAGCGGCCCCAAGCCCATCGAGACGGTGGGGAATTGCCAGAAGTGCGGCATCAACATCGGATGGGGGTAGGAAGACAAGCCTTTGCCTTCGACTTCCTGGCGAAAATGCTTTAATTGTTCTTCGCTGATGCGTCCTTCAAAAAAGGCGCGTGCGTAAATGCCGGGAGAAGAGTGTCCCTGAAAGTAAATCAAGTCACCACCGTGATGCCCGGAAGGCGCACGCCAGAAATGATTGAAGCCCGTACCGAACATCGTGGCAACAGACGTAAAACTGGAAATGTGGCCGCCCAGATCGCCCTCTTGCCGATTGGCGCGCACCACCATCGCCATCGCATTCCAGCGCATCCAGGCACGCAGGCGCTCTTCAATTTCTATGTTTCCCGGTGATCTGGCTTCCCGCTCAACGGGAATCGTATTGACGTAGGCAGTATTGGTTGAAAAGGGGATCGTGGCGCCGCGGCGACGCGCCAAATCGATCAGACGTTCAATCAAGTAATGCGCACGTTCACTTCCTTCGTTAGCGATGACCGCTTCCAGCGCTTCCAGCCACTCCCGTGTTTCCTGGGCATCGACATCGGTATCGCTAGCGGCCGTTTTTTCTGTCTGGTGAAACCGTTCTGACATTATGCGTCTCCCCTTAAGTCACGCTCACGGGCTGGGAGCGCGATCCGTCTTTCAGTAACCTGATGGATGATTCTAACAGCCTCTCCTGAAACTTTCAGTCAGGCGGCGCTGCCTTCGCATTATCGTCGCAGCATTCCAGACTGGAGGGCGAGGCGGAGGCACATGATGAGGCGCGTCAGATCATGCCAAACCGCGACAGATGTGGTGGACAAAGACGCAGGAGGGAGAAAGAAAAAAACGAGCGAAAAGAATGCGCCGTGCCTTTTACTCTGTCCCCTTGAGCTTGGAGGCACACACGATCTGGTCGCGCCCTGCTGCCTTGGCTGCATAGAGTGCCGTATCTGCCGCCTGCAGCAGGTCTGCCGGGATGTTGCGTCCCCTGAACGGAATGAGCGCGTGCACGCCGCAACTGACCGTAACTAATCCCGTCGGCGAATCCTTGTGGCGAATATTCATCTGACGTATGGCGCTGATCAAGCGCTCGGCCACCACCATTGCACCCTCTTCATCAGTATTGGGCAGCAAAACGGCCAATTCTTCGCCGCCATAGCGCACCGACAAATCGCCTTCACGCTTCATACATGATTTCAAAACACGTCCAATTTTCTGAAGACACTTGTCCCCTTCGATATGACCATAACTATCGTTATATTGTTTGAAGTGATCAATATCAATCAGGATCAAGGCCAAGGGTTCTTCGCGGCGCATGGCGCGATGAAACTCTTCATTCAAATCAACATCGAAGCGACGGCGGTTGGCCAGCCCGGTCAGCCCATCCAGCCATGCCATTTGCTCCAGTTCCTGATTGAGCGATTCCAGTGTATTTTGCGCATCGCGAAGCTGTCCCTCCGCGTCCAAGCGTTGTCCAATCTGTCGCATCAAGCGATATCCCATGAACCCCAGGACAATGGTCAGAATCAGCGTTATTGCAAAATGCTTGGCCGCATCCATCCACCATGGACGAAATACCTCATCCTCGGACAAGGTCGCCACGGCCAGCAAGGGATGTCCCTCGACACGGTGATAGCTAACAATGCGTTCATTTCTATCAAAATAGGTACTATCGGCGCGATACGTGCCAGTAGGGCTGTTAGCCACATGCTCCTGGAACAAAGGGGTGTTTTTCAGGTCGAAACCGATCCGCTCATCCTGGAAAGGGCGCTGCACCAGAATCGCTCCCTTCATATGCACCAAGGCAATCGTACCGTCACGGCCAATATTGAAAGTGTCGTAGAAGTTCCGGAAATACTTCATGTGCACCGTGGCCAGCACAACCCCCGCAAAACTGCCATCCGCGCGATTGATTCGACGCGACAAGGGAATGATCCACTCTCCTGTGGAGCGACTGTGCACCGGCTTGCTGATATAGACATGACGATCAGGGTGCGTCTTGTGGTAGATGAAATATTCCCGATCCGAGTTGTTGGCATTCAAAACCATATTGCGGTTCGTGGTCAGCCAACGTCCTGTGGCGTCATAAACAAACAACCCGTGAAGCTTAGGCAACTCACCGACATGCAGCACCAGCACCTTTTGCAGGCGCTCCAAGGCCGCCCGGCTCGTGCCATCGCGCTCGATGCGTTCCACCAGCCCCACCAAAACCGTGTCAGCCTGTTTGATGGTGTCTTCAGCGTTCTGGGCAACCGAACGCGCCAGATTGCCTGACAAGATCGTGTTTTCCCTGACACGCTCTTTGTACGATTCCCAGGTTTTGAATCCGTCGATCGTCAGCAGGGAAAGACAGACGGAAGCCACGAATATCTGTGAGAGCAGCATGATCGGCAGCCGCTCAATCACCACCCGCAAACCATATTTATCTTTTTCGTTATGACGCACGCGGGACTTTAAGTTAAGGATACTGGGGCAAATCGAAAGCAGGGTGTTGGTGAAATGCGAATGGTTATTCTACGGAAAGAATAAACAAAACTTCACTTCAGATTGATCAATTTCGTCTTATTTGGGCACATTTTTTCAGTTTTATGATTTGAGGCAAGCGGCGGCGGCGTATTCATGTGGTGGTGAGTGTGCGAATGGTTGACGAAAGAACCACTTTTACAGCGACGCAACAAGCCGTCCTTTTCCAAAAAACGGGAGGGCATAACGGGGTCAGGTGAAGACCCTCGCGCACGCGCAACAGCAGTGCAGACTGCTCAAGGAAAGAAAAATCAGGTGAGAAAACGACTTGCTGCGCGATCCACCAACCAGTCCACCTGGCCATTTTTTGGTCGAATTAACTGTGCAGGATAAGGTGTTGGCGACCCGGTATCTTGCAGGATGTGTTGCAGGACGGATGCCTTGTTTTCACCGCTCACCAGAAAAACGATGCGGCGCGCCTGATTCAAAACAGGCACCGTCAAGGTCACGCGACTGAATTTTTCTTCCGGGCGCTTGCTCACGGCTGTCCAACGCTTCGCCTCCTGGAGTGAGGACGATCCCGGCAGCAAGGAGGCCGTGTGACCGTCTTCACCCAAGCCCAGCAATGCCAAATCAAAGACAGGCTGTGCACCCGCAAAAAACCCTTTCAGCCCCAATTCGTATTCTGCCGCCGCTTTTTGCGGTGTAGCGCCAATGCAGTAGATGGGGTGAAGTTGCTCTCGCTGAATGGGCAAATGATCCAGTATCGCATGACGCGCCATGGTGAAATTACTCCTCGCATCGCGCAACGGCACGCAACGATCATCCCCCCAAAAAAAATGCACCGCACTCCACGGCACGCTCGAACGATAGGGTTGGCGGCCGAGAAGTTCATAGGTATGGCGTGGTGTTTCCCCCCCTGCCAGCAACACCAGAAACCGCCCACGCAAGGCAACGGCTTTGCGCGCTTCATCCGCAAACAATTTTGCCGCCGCATTGGCCAGCGCGCTTGCATCGTCCAGAATCTGTATCATGCGCCCTCCTGCGCCTGGGGTGTGACGGAAGGCGGCAACCATGCATGTCCTTCACGCGCCAACATCAGGTTCGCCGCATCCGGCCCCCAACTCCCGGCGTCGTAATTCGGAAAATCCGTCGGCGGTATGGCGTCCCATGCATCGAGAATGGGCATAACTACTTTCCACGCCGACTCCACCTGATCCGCGCGCATGAATAGCGTGGCATCGCCGCGCGTCGCATCCAGCAACAGCGTTTCGTACGCTTCAGGTGCTGGCGTCGTGAAAGCATCCTTGTACAAGAACTGCATTTCCGCAGCACCTAATAACAGGCGATTGCCCGGCTGCTTCACCTGAATGCGCGTGGCAATGCCTTCATCAGGCTGGATGCGAATCGTGATGCGGTTCGGCTGCCAACTTTCCACTGCAGCGGAGGGGAAAAATTGATGTGGCGGCGAACGAAAGACGATGGCAATTTCAGAAACCTTCGCCGCCATGCGTTTGCCCGTGCGAAGATAAAACGGCACGCCCTGCCAGCGCCAGTTATCGATGTGCAGTTTGAAGGCGGCAAAGGTCGTCGTCGTGGATGCCGGCGACACCTGCGCCTCTTCCCGATACCCGGATACTGTTTGACCAGCTATGCTGCCCTGGCGATATTGGCCACGCACGGCGACACGATGGATGTCATCTCCCTGAATCGGACGAATGGCGTGCAGCACATCCACTTTTTTATTCCGGATTTCATCTGCTTCAAAGCTGATCGGCGGCTCCATCGCCACCAGACACAGCACTTGCAGCAAGTGATTTTGCACCATGTCGCGTAATGCACCGGCTTTTTCGTAGTATTCACCGCGCGCTTCCACACCCACGGTTTCGGCCACCGTGATTTGCACGTGATCGATGTAACGTCGGTTCCAGATCGGTTCGAACAGGGAATTCGCAAAACGGAAAGCCAGGATATTTTGCACCGTCTGTTTGCCGAGATAATGATCGATGCGATACAACTGGCGTTCTGCAAAAATTTCCAGCAGATACGCGTTCAAATCGTGCGCCGAAGCCAAATCATGGCCAAAGGGTTTTTCCAGTACGACGCGATCATGCGAACAATCCATGCAAATGCCGAGACGCTGCAGCATGCTTGCGGCAAGGCGCATCAGTGTCGGGGGAATCGCAAAATAATAAATCCGGTTGGCACGTGCGCCCCATTGCGCATCAATTTCATTTAAGCGCGCAATCAACGCTGCGCCAGAAGTATTATCCGCAAGATCTTCGCGCAAGTATTCTGCCTTGTCGCCAAACCTCTGCCAGAGGGTTTCGTCCGTCACCGCGCGGCGCGAAAAACGATTGACACCATCACGAATCCGTTCACAAAATGTAGCACGATCCTGCTCGCGACGATCTACGCCGATGATGGCGAATTTTTCCGGGAGGTGGCGATCCAGATGCAGGTTGTACAACGCGGGAAGCAATTTGCGCCAGGCCAGATCGCCATTGGCACCAATGATGATCAGCACGGTCGGATCAAGTGGCGCAGCACCCGGCATGGTCACTTCTCCCCTTCAGCAAGTTTTTCTTCATGCCCGCCAAATTGATAGCGCATGGCCGACAAGAGCCGATTGGCGAAGGCATCTTCATCCCGCGAACTGAAGCGTTGATACAGTGCTGCGCTGAGCACCGGCGTCGGCACACCGGCATCCACCGCCGCCTGTACAGTCCAGCGGCCTTCGCCGGAATCCGAGACGTGTCCGGCAAAGCGATCCAGCAAATGGTTTTGCGCGAGCGCCTGCGCACTCAAGTCCAGCAACCACGACGTGACCACGCTGCCGCGTCGCCACAGCTCGGCAATGTCTGCCAGATTGAAATCGTATTGAAAATGCTCCGGGTGACGCAAGGGCGTGGTTTCGGCGTCCGTTGCGCGCCCCTGCACTCCCACGTTGGCACGATGCAGCAGATTGAACCCTTCCGCATACGCCGCCATCAAACCGTATTCAATGCCGTTATGCACCATCTTCACGAAATGCCCCGCACCGCTTGAACCACAATGCAAATAACCCTGCTCTGCTGTTGATGCCGCCATCGTGTCCGACGCGCGCCCCGCTGTTTCGTGCGCGGCTTCTTTGCCCGGTGCCAGCGCCGCAAAAATGGGATTCAGTCGCGCGACCGCAGGGGCATCGCCGCCAATCATCATGCAGTAACCGCGCTCCCGCCCCCAAACACCGCCACTCGTACCCACATCAAGGTAATGGACGCCTTGCGCGCTTAAGGTAGCACTGCGACGAATGGCGTCGTGATAGTGGGAATTACCACCATCGATCAACACATCGCCTGAAGACAGCAGCGACTTCAATTCTGCGATTACACCATCGACAACTGCAACTGGGAGCATCATCCAGATCACGCGCGGCACGGCAAGCTTCGCCACAAAATCCTGCAAGCTGTCAGCAGTCATTGCGCCTTCAGATGCCAATGCCGCCAATGCCATTGCGTCCCGATCCGCCACCACACAGTCGTGACCTCGCTGCATCAGGCGGCGCACCATATCGCCCCCCATGCGCCCAATGCCTATCATCCCGATCTGCATGTTGCCTCCTCGTATGAACTTCTGCTGCCGAAAATCGCCTCTTAGTATGCCTTGCTATTCTATCGCCGGAACAGCCACTGGCAAATCTTTTGCAGCGTTGCGGAACCCATTTTTTTCATCATCCACACTTCCGTCACCCGCTTGGACAGAAAGCCCATGGTGGGGAAGGCATGCTGCAACAGCATGATATCGTGCAAGCGCACTTTCTTTTGAATGGCCAGCGCCCATTCATTGATCATTTCGCCTGAGCCTTCGCCGACAATGCTCACGCCATAAATTTTCCCGGCAGCGCTGGAAAACACCTTCACAAATCCCGTGGGAACATTTTCCGCGATAGCAGCACCATAATCGCCAAAATTGACTTGCGTGGTCTCATACGCGATGTTTTTCGCCATCAGATCTGCCTCGCGCATACCCACGTAGCTGATCTGCGGTTCGGTAAAGACAGCCCAAGGCACAACAAAATTCTTGAAATTGCGCTTCATCCAGGAGGGCAAGATGCTGTTCATGATGGCGATCATTCCCTGATGCATGGCCGCGTGCGAAAACAAAAAATGGCCATTGCAGTCGCCGACAGCATAAATATGTTTCTGGCTGGTGCGCAGATACTTGTCCACGTGGATCGCGCCTTGCGGCGTGGCTTTCACGCCGGCTTTTTCAAGATTCAATCCAGAGAGTTCAATGTGTCGACCCGCCGCGACCAGCAAACGTTCGCCCACAATTTGCTCGCCCGCATCCGTATGCACCACGACGCCTTCCGCAGTTTTTTCGATCCTTGTGATATTACGCTGGTTGTAAACCTGTATGCCTTCTACGGCAAAGGTTTCTTCCAGGATCGCGCTGGCATCGGGATCGCCAAGAGGAACCAGATGCGGCGCGGCATTCACAATGCTAGATTGACACCCCAGACGCGAAAACGCCTGCGCCATCTCACATCCAATCGCGCCACCCCCGATGATAACCATGGACTTGGGCACAGTCTCCTGATTAAAAACGTTTTCGTTGGTCAACACCTCGACAGCGTCGATGCCGGGAATCGCCGGAATGCGCGGGCGGGTTCCGGTCGCAATGAAAATACGCTGTGCGGAAATTTTTTCGCCGCCGACATCTACCGTATGCGAATCGACAAAGGATGCAGCACCTTGCGCTAGACGCAAATCCACTTTCTTGAACATCCCGATGGTTTTGCTTTCGTTGATGTAGTGCAGATCACGCGCTATCTTGCCGAATGGATCTTTAATGCCCGGGCTAGGCAATTCGCGCAGCTCCATTTCAGCAAGCTTTTCCACGTTGTGTCGCGTTTTGGCAATGCGCAACAATGCCTTGCTGGGGATGCAACCGACATTCAGGCACTCACCACCGATGCGTTGCTTTTCAATCGCACATACTTTCAATCCCATCTCCGCGCCCATAGCAGCAACAGCCATGCCAGCGGGCCCCATGCCAATGACGATGATGTCGTAGTCGTATTTCATGCCGTTTCCCTTCTTTCAGTGCCGCAATTTTCAAGCGACGATCATTCAAGAATAAATCCCGCCGGAACGCCACCTGCGCGTGGCACCTTGCGCACGATGTCTTGCAGTGCCAGCGGTAACATTTCTTCCACGACCGGATGATAGAACGGCATTTGCATCAAGCTCTCTGCCGTTTCGCCGCGCTGGATGCTCCAGGCCAGCAAGTGCGCGATGTGTTCGCCGCGCGGCACGATCATCGATGCGCCAAGTAACCGCCCGGATTTCGCGTCGGCATAAATCCGTATCAGACTTTCGGTCTCGTCAATGACCCGTGAACGCGCATTGGCCTCACCTTCAACACTTCCCACCACAATATCCTCTGAATTCAGCTCATCGAAGCGCGCACCAATGTTCGCCACATCCGGGTCGGAAAACACAATCCCGAAGGGTATCTTACGCTGGAAGCGCAACGATTCACCGCGCGCCGCATTGACTCCGGCAATCACGCCTTCATCTGCCGCTTCGTGCATCAAGAGCCGATCACCATTGGCATCGCCTGCGACAAACACCGGCAAATCACCAATCTGCATAGTCGCCTTATCGAAAATCGGCGAGCCGTTTGCATCCAGCGGAAATCCGGCGCTGACCAGATTCAGGCTCGCGACGTTCGGCGTGCGACCAATCGATATCAGCAGGCGCTCCACTTTTTCCTGTTTTTCCCCCGATCGCATCAGTACACCATCCGACGTTTTTTCCACACTGACTGGCGCGCCCAGCCACATCGTCATCTCCTTGCCGAATCGCGCAATCGCACGTTCGTTAATAGCTGGATCGCTAATGGCGGCGATGGATTGCCCGATACCCGCACCAATCACTTCCACCCCCAGACGCGACAGCGCCAGCCCCATTTCAACACCAATGGCACCCAAGCCAATAATGCCCATGGACTGTGGAAGATCCGGCATTTCAAACAGTTCATCTGTTGTCACGACACGATCCCTCACTGCGTCCAGCCAGCGCGGCATAACGGGCTTTGATCCTGTCGCGATCACGACGGCATTTGCCTTGATGATGATGCGCCCTTTCGGACTATCCACTTCCAGGACGGTTGGTTCCAGAAAACGCGCACGTCCCTCAATGAGAGCATCGCCTGCGGCATGTATCGCCCGCTCTGCCGTGTGACCTGCAAAACCGTCTCGCTTCACGCGCATGGCTGCCCAGGCCTGTTGGGTGTCAATGGTCATCGCATCAATGCCTCTAACACCAATATGAGAGAGATCAAAACGCGATGACCACATGTGACCTTCGTGCAACGCAACCTTGGAGGGCATACACCCGACTCGCGCGCAGGTTGTGCCCAAAGGACCGTGATCAATCAAGACAAAGGATTTTCTTGCGCGTCGCACTTCGCGCAAGGCATACAAACCTGCCGTGCCCGCGCCGATGATAGCTACGTCAACGGTCCTGTCGATTTTCATGGAGCGCTCCTGTTAAGCGATGGTTCATGTGCCTGCTTCGTCTTCAATCGCTTTCATTATACGTTTTTATATAATATTTTCAAGCGACGGGAACCATGCAATCTGTAGGCTTTCGGCGCCAATAACCCTACCTTATACACGGCTTTTCAAACGCTGTTATTTTCAGATAACAGGGGTCGTTTGACAGGTCAGGAAAACTGCTTTAGAGTTCACTAACAGCGCCGATTTGTTTCAGCTTGCGGGCGCTTAATAAATTCAGCTAAAGTGAGGGAAACCCGTTTTAGCGATTGCGCTGAGCGGGTTTTTTGTTTTGTGGTTTTGTCTTGTCGTTTTGTTTTACGTCGCCGATTTATTGACCACTTGCGGGGCGACTCAAAAAAATACCGCTAAAGCGTCGCCAGCCTTCTCCCCCAAGGTCCGGTGTACGCCGGATAACAACGGGGGCAGGAGAGAAGCATGTCACACTGGTATGAAGATAATTCGCGATCCATCGGCAAAACGCCTTTGATCAAACTGAACCGCATCATCGGTGATGCAAAAGCCAACGTACTCGTCAAAGTCGAAGGGCGCAATCCGGCTTATTCCGTGAAAGACCGCATCGGTGCAGCCCTCATCTGGGATGCGGAACAACGCGGCTTGCTCGGTTCGGGCAAAGAATTGATTGAGCCCACGAGCGGTAACACCGGCATCGCGCTGGCATTCGTTGCTGCGGCACGCGGCATCCCGATTACACTCACAATGCCTGAAACAATGAGTATCGAACGCCGCAAACTTTTGCTGGCTTACGGTGCCAAACTGGTGCTGACGGAAGGGGTGCGCGGCATGAACGGTGCGATTGCAAAGGCTGAAGAAATCGCGGCCTCCGATCCGAACAAATACGTGCTGCTGCAGCAATTCAAGAATCCAGCCAACCCCGCCATTCACGAAGCCACCACGGGGCCCGAAATCTGGGAAGGCACGAAGGGCAAGATCGATATTTTTGTTGCAGGCGTCGGCACCGGCGGCACAATCACGGGCACCACCCGTTATCTGAAACATACGCGCAAGCATCCCGTCAAAGCGATTGCCGTTGAACCGGCAGCGAGTCCGATCCTCACGCAAACGCGCGCGGGTGAAGCGCTCAAACCGGGGCCGCACAAGATTCAAGGTATCGGTGCCGGTTTTGTGCCACAAGTGCTGGATTTGTCTTTACTCGACGGCGTGGAAACGGTGACAAACGAAGAAGCCATCGAATTTGCGCAACGACTGACAAAAGAGGAAGGCATCCTCGCCGGCATTTCGGGCGGTGCAGCGGCGGCGGTTGCGATACGTCTGGCACAAAAACCGGAAAACGCAGGAAAGACCATCGTCGCGATCCTGCCCGACTCCGGAGAGCGCTATCTCAGTTCGATATTGTTCGAAGGCATATTCGATGCCGCAGGCTTGCCTGCTTGAGTCACATGGTGATTCGTTCGCACACCGTCTGAACGCGATTGCTGTGTGCGAACGGCTCGCCCGTTTCATAATTTTTTGCGGAGCTTATTGTGAACACATCTAAGGCTTCATCTCAACACGCCTTCGGCACACGCGTGATTCACGCCGGACAAACGCCAGACCCGGCCACGGGCGCCATCGTCACGCCGATCTACGCCAACTCGACCTACATCCACGAAAGTCCCGGTGTACACAAGGGTCTGGACTACGGGCGCTCGCACAATCCCACGCGCTGGGCATTCGAACGATGCATTGCCGATCTCGAAAGCGGCAGTCAAGCCTTTGCCTTCGCTTCCGGATTAGCGGCCATCTCAACCACCCTCGAATTGCTGGACACCGGCGACCACGTCATCGCCTGTGACGATCTCTACGGCGGCACACATCGCTTGTTCGAGCGTGTGCGCAGAAAGAGTGCGGGACTTGATTTTACTTTCACCAATCTCTCCGATCCGGCTGCACTGGAGAATGCCATCCGACCGAACACGTGCATGCTGCTGGTAGAAACACCGAGCAATCCGCTGCTGCAACTGGTTGATCTGCAAGCGCTCGCCACCATCGCGCGACGTCACAACATCATCACGGTCGCTGACAATACTTTGGCTTCGCCGTGGATACACCGCCCGATTGAATTTGGTTTCGATTTCGTCATTCATTCAACAACAAAATACCTGAACGGCCATTCCGACATCATCGGCGGCGTCGCCATCGCCAGTGGCGCGCCACACAATACCGCGCATGCAGAACGTCTCGGTTTCTTGCAAAATGCTGTCGGCGCGATTGCCAGTCCATTCGACAGCTTCCTTGCCTTGCGCGGCCTCAAGACACTTGATGTGCGCATGCAACGTCACTGCGACAATGCGCTCGAACTCGCGCAATGGCTGGAAACGCAAGCTGGTGTGCGCCGGGTGATTTATCCGGGGCTACCCTCTCATACGCAACACGCCTTGGCCAAGCGCCAGATGCATGGCTTTGGTGGCATGATCGCACTGGAGCTGGACACCGACCTGAACGGCAGCAAACGTTTTCTGGAAGCTTGTGCAGTATTCACGCTGGCCGAAAGTCTGGGCGGCGTGGAAAGCCTGATTGAACCTCCGGCCATCATGACGCATGCCTCGCTTCCGCCCACGCAACTCAAAAAAATGGGCATCGGCGATTCGCTGCTGCGTCTATCGGTTGGCATTGAACATGTCGACGATCTCAAGAACGATTTGCGAATTGCGTTTAAGGCCATGACAAAGTAACCCCACATGTGGCCTTCGAAAAAATGGCACCCTACGATTCGCATAAAACAGCATAGAATGAATAAGAGGAAGTGATGACGCCGTCATCCCCAAGCCCTTTACTCCATGACAACTGGTTCGCACACCACCATCCTGTTCGGCGCGTTTGACCGGCACAACTTCGGCGATATGCTGTTGCCTCACATCGTCTCCGCCATGCTGCCGGATCAGCTTTTTGTGTACGCCGGATTAATGGAACAGGATTTTCACCATTACGGTGGACACATTGTCAGTGCCATTTCTACATTGACAAAAGAACTGGAAGATCGTCCGGTCAATCTGATCCACGTCGGTGGCGAATTGCTTACCTGCGATGCCTGGCAAGCCGCTGTAATGCTGTCGCCGGTGGAATGGGTAAGCGAAATCATCCAGTCCCTCGATAATCGCGAGGCAGAAAAAATTGAATGGGTGCGCAACGAATTGCGTACTGCCGCACTCGCTCCCTACACTGTGCCGCGACAACAATTTCAAAACACCGCAAGAGTAATCTATAACAGTGTGGGCGGCGTCGATCTGAATGCACTGAGCCCCGCGATGCGCGATGAAGTGCTTACCAAACTGCGCGATGCCGATTTCGTCAGCGTGCGCGATGTGCATACCCATGCTGCGCTGGCCGCCGCCAACGTTCACGCAAGCCTTCTCCCCGATCCCGTTGTGATGGTGGCCGAACTCTTTGGCGAAAAAATCTGGCAATGCACCAATGCGGTGGAGATGGATAATATCCTGAACACTTTTCCACAAGGCTATCTTGCGGTGCAATTCAGCGCGGACTTCGGCGACGACGCCACGCTGAACGAAATCGCGTCGCAACTGGATCGCGTTGCCAGCGCCACCGGTTTGGGCATTGTGTTCTTCCGCGCAGGCGCAGCACCCTGGCATGACGATCTCGACTGCTACCGACGCATCAAAGCGCGACTGCACTCCCCATCGAAAGCGATGTTTGAATCGCTTGACCTGTGGGACATCTGTGCACTCATCGCCCATGCCACGGGCTATTGCGGCAGCAGCCTGCATGGACGCATCGTCGCTACCGCCTTCGCCTTGCCGCATGTGAACCTCATTCACCCGCAATATGCCAAGCATCACAGCAAAGCGGATGCCTATGCCAACACCTGGGAGCCGGATGCCTCTGCTGTCTGCGATATCCACACCATCGCCCCCGCACTTACCCGTGCGCTCGGCTCCGATACAGGCAAGCGTCTGGGTACCGCTCAAACGCTGGCCGCTCGCTACCGCATCGGCTTTGCCGAATTGGCCGCCATCTTGCAGCGATAAAATCCGTTACATGGTAAATTCGCGCTTTGTATTCACTCGGCTTTCCTGATTTTCATGTCCAACGCCATCCACCCCTCCACGCCTTCTCCCTTCACAGGTCTTGAGCCTGCTATAGTCTGGGCGCACTTCGCCACCATTTGCAACATCCCGCACGGTTCCAAAAATGAAACCCGTCTGCTGAATCACCTCAAGCAGTGGGCGGAACAGCGGCAACTCACCACGCTGATCGATGCCGCAGGCAATCTGTACATTCGCAAACCTGCAAGCAGAGGATGTGAAAATGCGCCGGGTGTCATCCTGCAAGCGCATCTGGACATGGTGTGTCAAAAGAACAGCAACACCGATCACGATTTCGAACGCGACCCCATTCGCCCCATCGTGCGCGACGGTGCGCTCGTCGCTCTCGACACCACCCTCGGTGCAGACAACGGCATCGGCGTGGCGCTCGCACTCGCTGCGCTGGAAGACACCACACTTGTGCATGGCACACTCGAAGCGCTGCTCACCGTCGATGAAGAAGACGGCATGGGCGGCGCAAACGGATTGCCTGCCAATCTACTGCAAGGCAAATACCTGATCAATCTGGACACCGAAGCATGGGGCGAGTTTTACCTGGGATGTGCAGGCGGCATGGATGTTTACGTGAATCGCGAGAGCCTAGCGGAAGCTGTACCCACCGGCTGGCAATGTCACCGCATTGATGTGTGCGGTCTGCGCGGCGGACATTCCGGCATCAACATCAATGAAGGGCGCGGCAATGCGATCAAGCTTCTGACGCGCATACTGTATTCGCTGCAAAACCGTTTTCCGCTCAGACTCTCGCAATTCGTCGGCGGCACGGCGCGCAACGCCTTGCCACGCGAAGCCTATGCCATCATTGCGCTTCAACCGGAAAGCACCTCCGCACTTTACGACGCCCTCGCTGAATGGAATAAAACACTGCGCACAGAATTGCGCGGCGCAGACGACGGCGTGCAAGTGGCGATTCGCCCCGCCAGTGCAGACAAAGTGATGCCACAGATAGATCATGAAATTTGGCTCAACAGCTTACATGCCGCGCCGCACGGTGTGAAGCGCATGAGTGTGAGTTTGCCCGGCGTGATCGAAACCTCGAACAACCTCGGCATGATCGATCTGAAGCCGAGCGCGGGCTCCTGCAATTTCATGACGCGCTCCAATCTCGATACTGCCTGTGAAGCACTCGCGGATGAAATCGTGAGCCTTTGGCGCTTGAGCGGCACCACGGCGAAAAAAGCCGGGTACTATCCCGGCTGGACGCCGAACACAGCTTCGCCACTGCTCGCACTGTGCCAGCAAGTGTATGAAAAGGCATTCGACGCAAAAGCAGAAACGCAGGTGATTCACGCCGGTCTGGAATGTGGCATCATCGGCGCGAAGTATCCGAACCTCGACATCATTTCTTTCGGCCCCACGATCCATAATCCGCACGCACCGGGTGAGTCGGTCGAGATCGATACGGTCGCAAAAAGCTGGCAGTTGTTGGGGGCGATTTTGAAGGCAACAGCCTCAATAAAATAATCGGCAAAATAATTCAGCCATGAAACCCACTCGAATTCTCTTCGTCTGCACCGGCAACATCTGCCGCTCGCCCACAGCGGAAGGCGTGATGCGCGCCAGGCTGGAAGAAGCTGGCTTACACACGCAGGTCGAAGTGGATTCTGCCGGTACGCACAGTTATCACATCGGCAAAGCGCCTGATCCGCGCACCCAAAGGACAGCACAAAAACGCGGCTACGACCTTTCTCCTTTGCGCGCCAGAAAGGTCACGCAAGAAGATTTCACGCACTTCGATCACGTGCTAGCCATGGACAGCGGCCACCTGCACCTGTTGCGCGATCTCTGCCCGCCGGAACACCACCACAAGCTTGCCTTGTTCATTCACCGTGATGTACCCGACCCATACTACGGCGGCGCGGAAGATTTTGAACAAGTGCTGGATATGGCAGAGTCAGGCGCAAATATATGGATTGCGCGCTTGACGCAATTGAAACGATGATCCTCAAACAACGTACAAACTTCCGGTAAAAAACATGCTGCTTTTTCTCAGTATTTTCATCGTGGTGTACGGTTTGATGCACTTCTATGCCTTCCGCAAGGCGTGGAAAGCCTTCCCGCAATCCAGGGTGCTGATGGGCTCACTCATCCTGGCAGGCATCGCCCTCACGATTGCTCCAATCCTTGTCCGCATCCTGGAAAGAAACGACTGGCACCGCCTTGCTTCTGTCACCGCCTGGAGTGTGTACACCTGGATGGGTTATCTGGTGGTCTTCTTTTGCATCGCCTTAATTTTCGATTTCGGCCGCGGCATTGCGACGCTCCTGAAAATGCAATGGAAGCTGAACCACGTGATGACCTTTCGCATCGTTGCCATTGTCACGCTGGCCATGGTGTGTTACGGATTTTACGAAGCGCAAGATATCCAGATCGAACGCATCACCATCAAAACGCCGAAGCTCAAATCCGGCAGCGTGACCATCGCACAGATTTCAGATCTGCACCTCGGCGTCATGATCAAGGACAGATATCTCAGGCGCGTGATGACGGAAGTCAAGGCGCTCAAACCAGACCTCATCGTGGCCACAGGCGACATCGTGGATGGGCAGGGCGATGAGCTTAATTCGCTTTCCCAATACTTTCACACCTACAAACCGCCGCATGGCACCTATGCCATCACCGGAAATCATGAATATATTGTTGGCATCGATCACTCGCTACGTTTCCTGCTAAATGCAGGTTTCACGATGCTCCGTGCCGATTCAGTCAGAACCGGCGGTATCGTGCTGGTAGGCGTAGATGACCAATCGCGCATGACCCCCAGCAAGGAAGCGAAGACCGATGTGCGCAAGGCGATGGCCGCCGTCACCCAAGATGACTTTGTGATTCTGCTGAAGCACAAGCCCATCATCGATAGCGATATGGCCTTCGATCTGCAACTCTCCGGTCACACACACGGCGGACAGATCTTCCCGTTCGCCCTCCCCGCGCGTCTCATCAACGGCGTCCCCACCGGCCTGATTCAGCTCGGACAGGGGAGACAACTGTATGTCAGTCGTGGGGTCGGCACCTGGGGTCCGCCGATACGACTTTTCTCTGCACCTGAAATTGCCTTGATTACGATTGAGAGTACGAATAAATAGCAAGTCGTTTTCTCGTCATCACCCCAACTGCTTTTCCCGCAATCGCGTAGAGAAAAAGAACCCGATGATGGGCAGCGTGAGTGCCGCAGCACAAAATACGGCGTAAAACCCAAAGCGATCAACGCTCATGGAAGCCAGCCACACACCGAGGGATTGGCCTGTGAAAAAACAGGACGCGAAGAGCGCAACAGCTGTGCCGCGCGCAGCAGGTGCCATTTGTGTGGCGTTCGTTTGCAGCGTGTTGTGCAGCATATAGAAACCAATGCCTGCGCACCACATGGCGGGCAATACCCAGTGCCAACCGTTGCAGAAGATGATCTGTAGGAAGGCAAGCGAAATCAATCCACCGCCGCCCAAGGCAAGGCCACGTTCACCGAAGCGAGTGACGAAGAAACGCGCAAACAGGGTGTAACACAAGCCACCGATGCCGAACATGCCCATCGAGAGTCCGGCAGTCGTGAGCGAAAGACCGTATTGATGATGCAAGAAAGATGGCACAAAGGCGAGCGCGCTGAACAGAAAAAAGCCTTCGACGAACACCGTAAGTAACACTTGCTGTGGCCAGGGCTTGCCAATAACGGCGACAATCTGTTTTGAGAATGAGACGCCTTCGCTCGCGTTTTCCACCTTGCGATCAATGCCGGGGCTGCGTCTGGTTTCAATCACCAGACAGGTGCCAACAATGAGATAAGTGAGAACCTGGAAATAAAAAACGCTGCGCCATCCGGCCACGTCTGCCAAAAAACCACCAACCGCCTGCCCGCTGATAAGCCCGAGGATTTGCCCAGACATGAAGTACGCCAGAACGTGCTGCCTGCGTTCGTAAGGAACGTTATCGCCAATCCACGCCATGGAAAGCGGAATGAGTGCACATGCCGTTGCACCGTTCAAAAAACGAAAAAGCGTGAGCCACTGAAAACTGATTGCGAGTGCGCTGCCCAAGGCACCGACCAAACTGGCGATAGCCGCTATGGTGATAACGCGGAACTTGCCGTAACGATCCCCCACAGGGCCATACACCAACAGCATGAAGCCGTATGCCAGCGCATAGGCGGAAATGACAGAAGCCGCTTCACCAATCGTGATGCCAAAGACTTGCGACAATTGCGGGAGGATGGGATCGCTAATCCGCGTGGAGAGTGCACTGGAAAACGCCCCTGCAGCGAGCAAAAGAATCTGACGGCTCAGATGCGGGTTTTGGCCGACTGTCGCTGGTTCGGAAGATGCGTTCATGAGGTGCATCTTACCAGTCAGAGCGGAATGACACTACCCTGAAAAAAGAACCCGGGTAAAAACGCGCGTGATGACGCGTCATGCCAACAAGTTTCTGCCACATGCATCGATATTTTCAAATAAAGGCAAACCGGAAAGTCGTCTGTCTATTCACGCAGCCTCAGTCGTTCTTAAGTGTTTTTTTAGCTGACCTGCACCGTACTGAATTTGATCAATGGTGACCTGTTTTAAATCTGTTGGTGTTGTAACGACCGTCTCAATCCCCAGCACCATTCCACAAACCGCCGCAGCAAGATCGACACCACTACTGCCGCCAGAAAAAATTTTTCGTATCGGATAAAGCTTATGCACCGGCGACAAAACGGCATACACTTGCTCGTTCGCTTTTTCCTGCGTCAGGTTATGGATCACAAGGGTAGAAATACTGTTGCCGGTGACGTTTAAAGTTTTTGCGCCATCTGCCCTAAGTTTTCGCAACAATAAACGGGAAGTTTTAATGGCATCGGATGTGAGCAGGGCGCCCATATAGCGCTTTCCAGCCACTTCTTTGACGATTTTTTCGCGGGGCGTATTGAAATCCAGTGACATTGCGAGCGTCACATCGCCAGATTGCGCATTCAACTTTGCACGCACTGCGTAATCATGCGACCCGACTTCATTTATCTGCAAACTCGACTTACTTGAACCCGACATAGAAAACCCCAACACTCTTGTCACGACAGCACCCAGTTTTCACAAAAAAGGCTGACGCGTCAAGCTTAAATTCATGCGTTTTCCGCCAAACGCGACACCTCCGGCGAAATGGGTTTCTGATCTGATGCCAATTTAGCCAAGAAATGTATTTTTATCACGACGATTGCGCGCTGCTGTATTAACTTATCGATAATGCGTTGAGCACGGCACAAAAACACCGGTGCGTCACAACAACTGTTCTTTTTTGAGTCCTTGCGCGGCAAAAGAACGCTTCAGTTTGCTGAGTGCTTCTTGCTGCACCTGACGTATGCGTTCACGCGTCACGCCGAGCTCTGCAGCCAGGGTATCGAGCGTAGCTTCATCGCCATTGTCCAATCCGAAGCGACGCATGATGACGTAACGCTGTTTCTCATTTAATTTGGAAAGCCAATCACGCACCAGCGCCGCCGTCTGCCGACTTTCAAAATGTGCCTCTGGCGCATTGCCCTCTACATCAGACAGCATGTCGGCCAAACTCGATTGAGAATCGCCTGCAATGGGCGCATCCAGCGAGATGGGGTGTTCGGATAAGGCCAGGATATCTTGCACTTCTTCCACAGGACGGTTAACGAGATGGGCAATGTCTTCGACTGTGGGTTCTTTGCCTTCGTGCTGTCGCGCTTCGAGATGATATCTGGCGCGTAAAATCTGATTGAGTTCGCGCATGATGTGCGTAGGCAAACGCACCGTGCGCGCCTGGTTCATGATCGCCTGTTCGATGTTTTGACGTATCCACCAGGTCGCGTATGTGGAAAAACGAAAACCGCGCTCCGGCTCGAACTTTTCAATCGCGCGCATCAATCCAAGGTTGCCTTCTTCGATCATGTCGAGCAAAGCGACGCCGCGATTGATGTAGTTCTTGGCGATTGATACGACCAGCCGCAGATTGCTCTCGATCATTTTTTGACGCGCAGCAAAATCGCCTGCCTTGGCGAGAGTGGCAACTTCGTTTTCTTCTTTTGCGGAAAGAAGCGGATGTGTGCCAATGCGATTCAGGTAATGCTGGGTCGCGTCAGTGGAGAGCTCTGAGCTTAATGCCGATTTCAGCGTTTCTTCCGGCACAGACTCCGCTTCATCATCCCCAACACCTCTGGCTTCCGGATCATTTCGCACATCGCCGAAATCGTCCGGTGCATCTTCATCATGCAGAGGCCTTGGGGAGCGGCGCGTCATCGTGGCGGCAAGTATCGGGTAGGATCAACCGGCTTACCGTGTTGACGAATTTCGAAGCGCAACTTGACCATATCGCTATCGGAATTCCCCATCTCGGCAATTTGCTGGCCTTGTCTTACTGTGTCGCCTTCCTTGACCAATATGGTCTTATTGTGGGCATACACTGAATTAAGGTTGTCGCTGTGTTTGATGATCACCATATTGCCATAACCGCGCAAGGGACCGACGTGGGTTACCTTACCGTCTGCTGCCGCCGTCACAGGCTGCCCCATCCTGCCCGCAATATCGATCCCTTTGCTGTAATTGTCGCTGAAAACAGAAACCATTCTGCCTTCGCTTGGCCACGCCCAGGTTTTGACCGTCGCGCCCGTTTGCGTGCCGCCAGACCACATGGATGTGACAGGTTTTTGCACTTCTGTCTTCATCGCCGCTTTGTCAGCAGAAGCAAGTTGTGGCGCATAATCCGGGTTATGCTGCATTTCTGCAAGAACGCTATCCGAATAGGGTAGTTTTTCGCCACGCGGAACGGTCTTGTTCTCAAACGCAGTCGCGCTTGCTGCGCTGCCTCCTGATACCAAAGGGGTCATTTCCACCGAACGGGATGCGACGCCGCCAGTTTGCGATTCAACAGGCATCCCTTGCCCTATCATCGGTGCGCCTTCTGCACCCGGCGGGGCAACACGCAACACCTGACCAACGCTCACGGAGTTGGGATGGGAAAGATTATTCCACGCGATAATGTCCGCAGGATTTTGGCCAGTAATGCGCGAAACCTGCATGACCGTATCACCCTGCTTGACAACGTAGTAACCGGGTTTGCCTTCATACATGGCAGCAGGACGTACGCCGGAAGTCCGATCCAGAATTGGGGCGGGCTTTTGCATCGACGTACACGCCGCCAACAAACTGATACAAACGCTCAACAGCAAGCATCGAAAATTTTTCATTGTAGTTTCTCTCTCAGGCTTGATAAACCGCCGCACCATCATACCGTTCCCGACAATAGCGGCACAAAATGACATTCCTCTAATACTGCTTTACTCCATTTTGTAGCACTGATTCTTTCGATCAGTTGCAAGGATTGTTTCTCACCACCGACAGGCGCGACAAGACGTCCGCCCACAGCCAATTGCTCCAGCAAGGTATGCGGCACATCCATCCCGGCCGCCGCCAGAATGATGCCATCAAACGGTGCTACCTGCGGCAGGCCAAGCATACCATCTCCGAAATGCAGGCGTATGTTAGGCACGCGCAGCGGCCGCAAACGATTTTTCGCCAGCTCGTGCAAACCCTTGATGCGCTCAATGGAGTACACATCTCTGCTGACCATCGACAGCACCAGCGCCTGATAGCCACATCCTGTGCCAATCTCCAGCACACGGTTCAACTCACCTTTTTTGCGGTTGTCGCGCAGAATTTCGATCATGCGCGCCACAATATACGGCTGCGAAATCGTTTGCTGATAGCCGATAGGCAGTGATGCATCGATGTAAGCCTGACTCGCCAAGCCTTCATCCAGAAACAAGTGACGCGGTGACGCTTCCATTGCTGCCAGCACCTGGGGATCGCGTATGCCCTGCATTGCCAGACGATCTACCATCGCACGCCGCACCGCGCTGGATACCAGCATGCCTGATTCGGAAGCCGCCTGGGTTGAGACCTTTACCGCAACCGCCGCTGCAGAATTTAACGCAAGCTTGCGTGCTGCCTTGGGTGCTGATCGCGAGATCAATTCCGGAGCGCCTCGGGACACATGCGATGCTTTTACTACCTCTCCACGCTGCGATTGCGCACTGCGCGCCACGTTTTTGTTTTCCGTTGCCTTTCGCTTGGACGATTTGTCCATCACGGAGGAAAGCGGCAAGGGAAACTTCGTGGCTTTCCTGCCGGTCATGCCAAACCTTTTTTCAAAATCGCCAGTTGCTCCTGGTGTGTCAAATCGATTTGAAGCGGCGTAATTGAAACATATCCATTTTCCGTCGCATGAAAATCCGTGCCTTCGCCGCCATCCTTTGCTGTTCCGGCAGGACCAATCCAGTACATGGCTCTGCCGAAAGGATCCGTCATCTGAATCACGCCCTCGGCCTGATGCCGCTTGCCAAGCCGCGTTGCGCGCAATCCCCTCATCTTTTCATAGGGAAGATTCGGAATGTTGATGTTGAACAGAAAAGGTTTCGGAAATTCGTCAAACTTGCGCAACACAATTTCTCGGGCAACACGCGCAGCGGATTGCAACTCTCCCCACCCTTTTGCTACCTGGGAAAACGCGAAGGAGGGAATGCCAAACAGGTAACCTTCTGTCGCTGCAGCAACAGTGCCGGAATACAAGGTATCGTCACCCATGTTTTGCCCCTGATTGATGCCGGAAACAACCAAATCCGGTTTCCAGGGCAACAATCCCGTTAGCGCAATATGCACGCAATCCGAGGGTGTGCCATTGACGTGATAGACATTCGGCTGCGCCTGAATGACAAACAACGGACGTTCCAGCGTAAGAGAATTGGAGGAAGCGGAGCGATTGCTGTCCGGCGCCACGACGGCAATTTCTGCGATGGGGGCAAATACTTCAATCAGTGCGTTAATGCCAGGTGCCAGGTAACCGTCGTCGTTGGTGATGAGAATACGCATGATGTCATTTTTCCGCAGTGTTTTTCACCGCATTTTTCCACTGTGTTTTTTACTTTTTTAAGCAGCGACCATCACCTTGGATGGATCACTGCCGCAACACTTCAAGAATTTCCTCCAAGGCCATGCGAACTTCGGCAGGATCAGGCACGCGAGCAGACTCAGGCTCGACAAGCGTGCGCGATTCCAGTTTGTTTCGCGCGCCATTGATGGTGAATCCTTGTTCGTAAAGAAGTTCGCGTATGCGACGAATGAGCAACACCTCGTGGTGCTGGTAATAGCGACGATTGCCGCGCCGTTTGACCGGCTTGAGTTGCGTGAATTCCTGCTCCCAATAACGCAAGACGTGCGATTTGACGCCACACAGATCACTCACTTCGCCGATAGTGAAGTAGCGCTTTGCCGGAATGGGCGGCAAAACAACAGGCTCTTGCTTGCTGGGTTTTTCCGTCATGTTTTATTAAACGGCGCTTGTCTTGGTATCGCTACCAGAATTTTCAACCAATGCCTTCAGTTTTTGACTGGCATGGAAAGTCACGACGCGTCGCGCCGCAATAGGAATTTCTTCTCCGGTTCTGGGGTTGCGGCCAGGACGTTGCGGCTTGTCGCGCAACTGGAAGTTGCCGAAACCAGAAAGTTTGACGCTGTCGCCCTGGTTCAAGGCGTTCCGGATTTCATCGAAGAAGGTATCAACCATGTCTTTGGCCTCGCGCTTGTTCAAACCAACGCGCTCGAAAAGCATCTCGGCAAGCTCCGCCTTGGTAAGGGTGGGCAAGCTTTTTTGCGTACGGCTTGTTTCAGCCACATCCAGCTCCGACAATGGCACGTTGCCTTTCGATTCAACCGGTGTTTCAACTTTGTCATTCATCCGCATTGTTCTCGCCACTCCTGAATGCACTTGCCCTGTTTTTATGCACGCAACTTCGCGCCATGCCGATTCCCCGCAACAGCAACAAATGCAGCCATCGCAGCTTCTACCGCCTCGTCCTGCAAAGTCTTATGAGTATCTTGCAAGGTAAAGCGGAACGCAAGACTTTTTTCATCATTTTCCAATCCTTTGCCGCGATATTCATCAAACAAAACAACAGCTTGCAAGATATTGCACAAAGGGTTTCCGCCTTTCTCTGACAAGAATGCGTCCATCAGGCTTTGTGCAGGAACAGATTGCTTCACAACCAGCGCCAAATCACGAGAAACCGGCTGGAAACGCGAGATTTCGCGATAAACCGGAACATCACGCTCTTGCAGGGCAACAGCGTCCACTTCAAACACCACCGGTGCCAGCGGCAATTCATACTTTTGCTGCCAACGCGGATGGAGCTCGCCAATGACGCCAATGGCTTTGCCCTCCAGCATCACTTGAGCGCTGCGCCCCGGATGCAAGGCGGGATGTTCGGCTTTTTCAAAGCGCAAGACCTTGGGCGAAAACAAGGCTTCCAGATCCGCCTTGATATCAAAGAAATCCGCATTGCGGGTGGACTGCCCCCACTGCTCTTCTGCCACGGAGCCGTAGGCCAGTGCAGCGATGCGTTTGGGTTGTTCGTATCCCGCCACCGAAAGCGACCCATCTTGCGTGCTGTCGCTGCGCAAGAAAGCTGCGCCGAGTTCAAAAACCCGCACGCGGTTGATGCGACGGTTCAAATTGTAACGTACATTGGCCACCAGGCTGCCGATCAGATTGGTGCGCATCACACTCATCTGGCTCGCAATCGGATTAAGCAGCTTGATCGGATTCGTGTTGCCCGCAAAATCGGCTTCCCAGGATTCTTCCACGAAACTGTAATTGACGACTTCCTGATAATCGAGATCAGCAAGAAAATGGCGCACACGGAAAGTGGAACGTTCGCTTTCCGGCGCAATGCGCATCACGTTTGGTGCAATCGGCGGCAGTTCGGGAATATTTTCAAAGCCATACACGCGCGCAATTTCTTCGATCAAGTCTTCTTCTATTTCGATATCGAAGCGGTAGGATGGCGGCGTCACCGTGAATAAACCAGACTGTTGCGTGAATGGCAAACCAAGCCGTTTGAAAATTTGCGCGATTTGTTCATCCGTGAATGGCACACCGATGACTTTCACCGCACGTGCCGCGCGCAAAGTAACCGGGTTGCGTTTCGGTAAATTGATTTGCTGATCGTCAATCGGTCCAACCTTGGTTTGACCGTCGACACCGCAAATGGCAACGATTAACGCCGTCATGCGTTCGAGCTGTTGCACGGTGCCTGCGAAATCCACGCCACGTTCGAAGCGATGTGCTGCATCAGTGGAAAAATTAAAACGGCGCGAACGACCTTGAATCGCGTTCGGCCACCAGAATGCCGCTTCAAGAAAAATATCCGTTGAGTCGAGGGAAATCGCAGTGCGATCCCCGCCCATGATGCCCGCGAGCGATTCGACGCCGTTCGCATCCGCAATCACGCCGACCCAGCCATCCACTTCAACCGTATTGCCATTCAAGAGGGTGAGCGATTCACCAGGCTTGCCCCAGCGGACTTCCAGTCCGCCGTGCACTTTCGCAAGATCGTACACGTGGTTGGGTTGACCGGATTCCAGCATCACGTAATTGGATATATCGACGAGCGCAGAAATGGGACGCTGGCCACTGCGTTCCAGACGCTGCTTCATCCACTCGGGCGTTTCCGCTTTTGCATTGATGCCACGAATTACGCGACCGGAGAAACGACCGCACAAATCCGGCGCAGCCACTTTCACCGGCAAGGTATCCTTGATCGTCGGCGCAATCGTTTGATGCGGGGGCGGCACGAGCGCCACGCTGGTGAGCGCCGCGACTTCGCGCGCCACCCCCAGCACGGACAGACAGTCCGCCTTGTTCGGGGTGAGCTTAATCGTGAATTTTTTGTCGTTCAGCGAAAGGTAATCGCGGGTATCTTTTCCCAGCGGTGCATCGGCTGGCAAATCCACGATGCCAGAATGATCCTCGGAAAGCTTCAATTCACGCAAGGAACACAGCATGCCTTGCGATTCCACACCGCGCAGCTTACCCAGCTTGATCTCAAACGGTTTGCCATCTTCACCCGGTGGCAATGCCGCACCCACCAAGGCACACATCGTCATCATGCCGGGACGCACATTCGGTGCGCCACAGACCACACTGAGAATCTCGCCCGTGCCTGCATCCACCCTGCATACCGTCAAACGATCTGCGTTCGGATGCTTTTCGACTTCCAGCACTTTGGCCACGACCACTTTCGAAAACGGCGGGGCGACTGCTTCGAGTTCTTCTACCTCCAGCCCGGACATCGTCAGCAAATGCGCGAGTTCTTCCGACGACATTTTCGGATCGGCCATCGTGCGCAGCCAGTGTTCAGAGAATTGCATAGTGATCTTTCAGCAAGCTATTCGATTGAAGTATTTTTTAATTGAACTGCTTCAGTTAAATTGTTTCAAGAAGCGCAAATCGCCTTCATAGAACAGACGCAAGTCGTTGATGCCGTAGCGCAGCATCGTCAGGCGCTCCAGGCCAGAACCGAACGCAAAGCCAATGTATTTTTCCGGATCAATGCCCATGTTGCGCAGCACGACCGGATGCACTTGTCCCGCGCCCGACACTTCGAGCCAACGCCCTTTCAATGCGCCACTGCCGAATGCAATATCGATCTCGGCGGAAGGTTCTGTGAATGGAAAATACGACGGGCGAAAACGCACCTGCAAATCGTCCGTTTCAAAAAATGCTTTAACGAAATTCAGATAAACGCCCTTGAGATCCGCGAAGCTGATATTCTCATCGATCCACAAGCCTTCAACCTGGTGGAACATCGGCGAGTGCGTGGCATCGCTATCGACACGGTAGGTGCGCCCCGGCGCGATAACCTTGATCGGCGGCTGACGGTGACTTGCATAACGCACCTGCATCGGGCTCGTGTGCGTGCGCAGCAGCAATTGCTTGCCCTGCGTGTCTTTGCCGTCAATGTAAAACGTGTCTTGCATCGAACGCGCGGGATGATTTTCCGGACTGTTCAATGCGGTGAAATTGTTCCAGTCGTTTTCAATTTCGGGGCCGTCGGCCACATCGAAACCAATCGACCCGAAAATTGCTTCTATGCGCTCCCAGGTGCGCATCACGGGATGGATACCGCCTTTGCCACGACCGCGCCCCGGCAACGTGACGTCAATCGCTTCGGCGCCGAGACGCGCCTGCATCAATGCATCAGCCAGCGCATTGCGGCGATGCGTGAGCGCTTCTTCGATTTTTTCTTTGGCGGAGTTGATGACGGCGCCTTGCACCTTGCGTTCTTCCGGCGGCAACTTGCCCAAGCCTTTCATGTGCTCGGTAATCTGGCCGGTTTTGCCCAGATAGCGGGCTTTGGCGTTTTCCAGCGCAGCAGCGTCCGCAGCAGCAGCGAAATCGGTTTGTGCCTGAACAACAATATGCTCCAAGGAATTCATACGGATTTTCCCGTTCAGAAATGAAAGCATTAAGACTGCAAAAACAAAACGGGGCAAAGGTGTTGGCCTCTGCCCCGCTTATTATTCACGCCGCAGGTACGCGGCGTCTGTGTCACTCAGTGAGTCACGCAATGAATCACTTAGGCAGCGAGACGGGCTTTAACTTGCTGAACAATCGCGGCAAACGCCGGTTTGTCCATCACTGCCATGTCCGCCAGCACCTTGCGATCCAGTTCAATCGAGGCTTTTTTCAGGCCGTTGATGAACACACTGTATGTCATGCCAAGCTCGCGTGTAGCGGCATTGATACGCGTGATCCACAAGGCACGAAATACGCGCTTCTTGTTACGACGATCGCGATAGGCATACTGCCCTGCACGCATGACGGCTTGTTTGGCCACACGGTAGACGTTTTTCCGACGACCACGATAGCCTTTGGCTTGCGCCAGCATTTTCTTATGACGGGCCCGCGCTGTGACCCCACGTTTTACTCTAGGCATGGTTTCTCCTTGATAGGTGTGAGGTTAAGCGTTATTGGGCATCATACGCATGACGGATCCGACGTCACTCGCATGCACGTTCGTCGCGCCACGTAACTGGCGTTTCATTTTGGGGGATTTCTTGGTCAGGATGTGGCGCTTGAAAGCTTGACCGCACTTGATAGTGCCGCCTGGACGCACACGGAAGCGCTTTTTGGCGGCGCTCTTGGTCTTCATTTTTGGCATAGTACTTTTACCCTTTCGGGTAACTCCATTTTTTATGATTGCAGGTGGCAGCGAAGTGCTGCTCTTGGATGCCTGTTCTCACTTGTGTGACGACAGAATCGAGTCTGACGTCTTTTTTGTGCGAACCGTCTTGAAGACGATCTGCGCAAATTTTTAAAACCTGTCCCTTCCCCCTCTCAGGGGGAGGGCTAGGGTGGGGGTGCAATACCATATTTCAAACTCATCAATCCAATCTGGCACTACACCCCCATCCCAACCTTCCCCCTGCTAGGGGGAAGGAGTGAATAAGTTACTTTTTCTTCTTCGGCGCCATCACCATAACCATCTGGCGCCCTTCCAGCTTTGGAAACTGCTCGACCAGCGCATGTGCATCAAGGTCTTCCTTCAATCGCTCCAACATCCGCATGCCGATTTCCTGATGTGCCATCTCGCGTCCGCGAAAGCGTAGCGTAATCTTGCACTTGTCACCTTCATCCAGAAACTCAATGATGTGCCGCAGCTTGACGTTATAGTCGCCTTCGTCAGTGCCCGGGCGGAATTTGATTTCCTTGACCTGGATGATTTTCTGCTTCATCTTGGCTTCGTGCGCCTTCTTCTGTTCCTGATAACGGAACTTGCCGTAATCCATCAGGCGACACACAGGCGGCTCAGCGTTCGGCGCGATTTCCACGAGATCCACGCCTGCTTCTTCTGCCTTACTGAATGCTTCGGTCAAGCTGACGATGCCAAGCGCCTCGTTATCTACTCCTACCAGGCGAATTTTTGCAAAAGTGATTTCGCCATTTATGCGGTGCGATTTCTCAGTAGCGATTGTCGTTTCCTTTATAAAAATCAATCAAGCCGTGCGATGTGGCACTTTGGGTCATTCAGGTTCTGGTATCGATTTCGTTACGCATGCGTGCTGCCAATGCGTCCAGCGTCATCACGCCCAAATCCTGGTTGCCCCGTGCCCGCACGGCGACGGTATTGGCTTCCCGCTCCTTGTCGCCCACCACTATCAGGTAGGGCATACGTTGCATGGAGTGGTCGCGTATTTTATAGGTAATTTTCTCGTTGCGCAAATCGGCGCGCACCCTAAATCCTTGTTTTTTCAGGTTTTGGGCAACATTTTGCGCATATTCGGCTTGTCCATCCGAGATATTCAGCACGATGGCCTGTTCCGGTGCCAGCCAGAGGGGCAAAGCACCGGCATGATGTTCTATCAACATGCCGATAAACCGTTCCAGTGAACCCAAAATGGCGCGATGCAACAACACTGGTGTTTTACGGGTATTGTCTTCCGCGACATACTCTGCGCCAAAGCGGGCTGGCATGGAAAAGTCAGCCTGAATGGTGCCGCATTGCCACATCCGGCCAATGGCATCCTTGAGCGTATATTCGATTTTCGGGCCATAAAACGCCCCGTCGCCGGGGGAAATTTCAAACTCGCAACCGGAACGCTTGAGTGATTCTATGAGCGCATTTTCGGCTTTATCCCACACTTCATCTGAGCCAACGCGGTTCTCTGGGCGCGTTGCCACTTTGTAAATAATGTCAGTAAAACCAAAGTCGGCATAGACCTTTTGCAACAATGCAGTAAACGCAACGCATTCATCGAGAATTTGGTCTTCGGTACAGAAAATGTGACCATCATCTTGAGTAAAACCGCGCACGCGCATCATGCCGTGCAAGGAACCGGATGGCTCGTTGCGATGACACTGGCCAAATTCGCCGAATCGCAGCGGCAATTCACGGTAGGAATGCAAATCCGAACAAAACACTTGCACATGCCCGGGGCAATTCATCGGCTTGACCGCGTAAGAGCGATTTTCCGATTCGGTGGTGAACATGTTTTGCTTGTAGTTCTCCCAATGACCGGATTTTTCCCAGAGGCTGCGATCCAGAATCTGCGGGGTTCTGATTTCCTGATAGCCATTGTCTTGGTAAACGCTGCGCATGTACTGTTCAACCTGCTGCCAAATGATCCAGCCCTTCGGGTGCCAGAAAATCAGCCCCGGCGCTTCATCCTGGAAGTGAAAGAGATCCTGCGCACGACCGATACGGCGATGATCGCGTTTTTCCGCTTCTTCCAGCATGGTCAGGTAAGCGTCCTGATCCTCTTTTTTACCCCAGGCCGTGCCATACACGCGCTGTAGCATTTCATTCTTGGAATCACCGCGCCAGTACGCGCCGGCGAGTCGCATGAGCTTGAAAACGCGAAGCTTGCCGTTGGAAGGCACGTGCGGGCCACGGCACAAATCGGTGAAGCCGCCACTGGTATAGAGCGAGACATCCTGATCCGCCGGGATCGATTCGATGATCTCTGCCTTGTACGCTTCGCCGATGGATTTGAAATACGCCACCGCCTCGTCACGCGGCATCACCCTGCGGGTCACCGGCTCGTCTTTCTTTGCCAGATCCACCATTTTCTTTTCAATGGCGGCCATATCTTCCGGCGTAAACGGGCGTTTGTAGGAAAAGTCGTAGTAAAAACCATTGTCAATCGCAGGCCCGATGGTCACTTGCGCATCCGGAAACAGTTCCTTCACTGCGTAAGCCATCAAATGCGCTGCAGAGTGGCGAATCACCTCCAGACCATCCGGGTCACGCTCCGTCACGATAGCCAACTGCGCATCGTGATCGATCAGGTGTGACATATCCACAAGCTGACCATCAAGCTTGCCTGCCAGCGCCGCTTTTGCCAAGCCCGTACCGATACTGGCAGCCACCTCGGCAACCGTCACGGGATTGTCGAACTGTCGTTTGGAACCATCAGGAAGCTGGATTGAAACCATTTGATCCTCCATTGTCGCGCGGCGCATGGCCGACGCAAAAAGCTTTTATATAAGTGCCTTGTATCCTAAGGCATATTCACCATTCATGCAGCGCTGGGGAACAACTAAAAAAGGACGAAAAAAAACGCGGGCCAGCCGCGCTTTTTCATGGTGCATGATGAAAAGTACCCGACCGGCGTCAGTCAAACAGGTTGTTGGACGTTCGCGGTGTCATAACCAGGGTGCCTTTCTCGCTCTTACAGAGTCAACTGCTTCATAATTTGTTGAGGACAGAGTACGCGACTGCGTCGCTAAACTCTGTCCCGCAACCAGTTATCTGGTAGGCGCGATTGGAATCGAACCAACGACCCCCACCATGTCAAGGTGGTGCTCTAACCAACTGAGCTACGCGCCTAAAGAAGCGAGCATTATAGCAGGAAACAAAAAATCCTTGTACGGCTTTTTCATCAGCCCACATGCGCCCCACCCCTGTATGACAAGTCCTTCCCCTGTTATCCTGTTTGTCATGATTTCCTTGCTCAAAATCCCTCCGGTCTTGCTGGTTTCATGCCTGCTAACGGTTTCCCTGCCCGCCTCGGCATGGAACAAAAATGGGCACACGGCTATCGCGATCATTGCCGAAGCAAACTTTACCCCGACCGCTCGCGCGCAAGTAGATGCATTACTCAAAGATGACCTGGATGCATACAACCGTCCATCCGGACGCACGACTTTGCCGGAAATTGCCTCCTGGGCTGACGAAATAAGAAACGCCGCCCCAAAAGGAAAATATGTTGGCTGGCACACGCGCAGCAATCCGATTTGCAAAGACAAGCTTGGCGTCTGCTGGGCAAACCGATGCGTGGATAAAAACCTGCTGCGCTACATCCGGGTTTTGAAAGACAAGCACGCCAACCATCGACGACGCAATGAGGCACTCAAATGGGTGGTGCATCTGGTCGGCGATATCCACCAACCACTCCATTCCGGAAGCAACTACGACGGCACGGGCAACATCGACGCATTGCTGGAAGGCGGCAAGCACACCACCCTGCACAAACTGTGGGATGCGGATTTGTTGAATGCGGCGCTCAAGGACAATCCTGTCACCGCCAAACTCGACGCCACTGAAAAACTCCCGCCTTATCCCATAGCGGTTCGGATGTGGATGCTGGAAGCGCGCGATCTGTCGCGCACGGAAGTGTATGCGCCACTTCCCGGCTTCCAGTGTGGAAAAGACTTTTCTGAACCATATGCGCTGGACAAAACGTATCAGGAACATTCTGTACCCGTTGTCCGCAAGCAAATCGAGAGAGCAGGCTTGCGACTGGCGCAGTTGCTGAACGAAATTCTTGATGCGAGCGAGACACCAAACCCCTTGACAAGATGATGTGGCATAACCCCTCCGGTATAATCAATGCACTCAACTGGCACCACATATCAACGCAACACCACACACATTCGACAGGATTTCGACTATGGGCATCATCGGCATTATTGGCGGCAGCGGCGTCTATAACATCGACGGACTCACCAATACACACTGGCGTAAAGTGCAATCACCCTTTGGTGAACCTTCGGACGAAATGCTCTTTGGTGAACTGAATGGTCAGCCCGTTGTATTTTTACCGCGACACGGACGCGCGCACCTTGTGCCGCCCTCAGACATTAACTACCGCGCCAACATTGATGCCCTCAAGCGCGTCGGCGTGACGGACATCATTTCTGTCGGCGCTGTCGGATCGCTTCGTGAAAATCTCCGTCCCGGCATGTTCGTGATTGTGGATCAATTCATCGACCGCACCTTCGCCCGTAACAAATCGTTCTTTGGAAACGGCTGCGTCGCGCACGTGTCGATGGCGCATCCGGTGTGCAAACGTCTTGGCGACCACATCGCAGCGGCAGCCAAACAAGCCGGTATTGATACCGTGCGCGGCGGCACCTACCTTGTCATGGAAGGACCGCAATTTTCAACCTTGGCCGAATCCGAAATGTATCGAAGCTGGCAATGCGATGTCATCGGCATGACGAACATGCCGGAAGCCAAGCTCGCACGCGAAGCTGAAATTTGCTACGCCACCGTCGCCATGGTGACGGATTACGATTGCTGGCATCCGGATCACGACCATGTCACCGTTTCTCAAGTGATCACCGTGCTGATGGAGAATGCGGATAGAGCGCGCTCACTCGTGCGCCATGCCGTTCCACATTTAGCTGGCGACCATCACGCGGCGGAATGTTCCTGCCGATCGGCACTGGAACACGCCATCATCACGCCACCGCAAGCGCGCGATCCTGAAGCGATAGCACAACTGGATGCCGTTGCAGGACGTGTGCTCGCACTGTCATGAATCGCCCTGAAGAACATTCCCATCGTCAGTCCATGCTGGCAGCAGCGCGGCAGCTGGTCGCGCGCGGCTTGAACCGCGGCACATCCGGCAATATCAGTGTGCGCTGCAATGACGGCTTGCTGCTGACCCCCTCAGGCGTCAGCGTTGATGCGCTGACATCTGACATGATGGTGAAACTCGATTTCGAGGGAAATGCCAGAGTGGCCATCAACAATACCAAGCCAAGCAGCGAATGGCGCATGCATCGCGACATTCTCGCAGCGCGCCCCGATGTTGGCGCAGTCGTCCATACGCATGCCACGTTCGCGACGACACTGGCTTGCCTGCACCGTGACATCCCACCTTTTCATTACATGATTGCCCTGGCAGGCGGCGATTCCATCCGTTGCGCGCCGTATGCCTTGTTTGGGTCGCAAACGCTTTCCGATCATGCCCTCACCGCACTGACTGATCGATACGCCTGCCTGTTGGCTCAGCATGGCATGATTGCGCTGGGACGCGATCTTGATCATGCCTTGGCTATTGCGGAGGAAGTGGAATCCTTGTGCGAGCAATATTGGCGTGTCTTGCAGATTGGCGAACCCAAATTGCTTTCACCTGCACAAATGGCCGATGTGCTCGAACAGTTCAAGACTTACGGTCAATGGAAGCGTCACGAATAAACCCAATATGCAAAAAGAACCCATGAAGGTTGAAACCTTACGCTGGCGCGATGGACGCATTGAGATGATCGACCAGCGCATTTTGCCAGCCGCATTCGAATATCGCACTTACGATAATGCTGCCGGTGTTGCAGAGAGCATCCGCAGCATGGTGATTCGTGGGGCACCGGCAATTGGGGTGGCAGCAGCTTACGGTGTTGCGCTCGAAGCGTTGCAGCAGCAATCCGCCTCACGCGAAACCTTTTATGCTGCCATGAATACTGGCTTTGATGCATTAGCTGCCAGTCGACCCACTGCCGTCAACCTGTTCTGGGCACTGAACCGGATGCGGCAAGTCTGGCAATCCTGCGAAACGCAAGCCCTCCCACAGATCGCTCAGCACTTGCTCGCTGAAGCACATGAAATTTATGCAGAAGACATCCGCATCAACAAGGCTATAGGAGATCATGGCGCGGCACTCTTGCCAGATGGTGCCCGCGTCCTCACGCATTGCAATGCGGGCGCATTGGCGACTGCGGGTTACGGCACGGCGCTCGGCGTCTTTCGCTCTGCCATTGCGGCAGGCAAAAAAATTTCCGTGATCGCTGATGAAACGCGCCCCTTCCTGCAAGGCGCGCGCCTGACGGCGTGGGAAATGGTGCAAGAAAAAATTCCTGTCACCCTGATCACCGACAACATGGCAGGCCACCTGATGCAGCGTGGGGAAATTGATGCCATCGTCGTCGGAACGGATCGCGTTGCCGCCAATGGCGACGTCGCCAACAAGATCGGCACCTACATGGTCGCGGTTCTCGCGAAGCGGCACAACATACCGTTTTATGTCGCCTGCCCGCTCTCAACCATCGATCTGAACATTGCCACTGGCGCTGACATCCCGATTGAAGAACGTCATCCCGATGAAGTAAAAGGCTTCCGCGATTGTCATTGGACGCCAGAAGGCGTGCAGATTCGCAATCCGGCGTTCGATGTGACGCCAGTGGAATTGGTGACGGGGTTGATTACGGAGAATGGGGTGGTCGGCAATGCGACCTTGGTGAAGGTGGGACTGGGGGAATGGATGGCGAGTTAAGCGGCGCGTTTATTCAATCACGAATCATACCACCTCAACTTCGGACTCATGCGCCAGATGCACCCAATCCACAATCTCTTCGTTGGGCGTGTAACCCACCACCAGTTGCTGAAGCATCAGACGAATCACGCCTACATCATTCACATCCAGTGCTAATTCGAGAGCACTTAGTTTCTCCTGCAATGCATTCCAGGGAAGAAAATCTTCATGCGCTTTCATGATGCGCGGGTGTGATGTTGGCTGCGGATTATCCCCAATGAGCAATTCTTCATAGAGTTTTTCCCCGGGACGCAAACCGGTAATTTCGATTTCGATGTCGCCATCCGGATTCACATCGTCACGAAGCGTCAAACCCGAGAGCTCAATCATGCTTTGCGCAAGATCTTTAATCTTGACTGGTTGCCCCATATCCAGCACAAACACATCACCGCCTCTGGCCATTGCGCCTGCCTGAATGACCAATTGGGCGGCCTCGGGAATTGTCATGAAGTAACGGGTAATTTCTTGATGCGTCAATGTAATGGGGCCGCCATTCCGAATTTGCTCACGAAACTTTGGCACGACTGAACCGGATGATCCCAGCACATTCCCGAAGCGCACCATCGAGAATTTTGTGCTATTGGATTTAGCTGCCAACGCTTGCAAAGCCATTTCGGCCAAGCGTTTGCTTGCACCCATAATATTCGTCGGGCGAACAGCCTTGTCCGTACTAATCAGGACGAAGTCAGAAATGTCTTGCTCTTGTGCCACAAGCGCCGTTATGACGGTTCCAAGGACATTGTTTTTGATGCCCTCGGCAGGGTTGTGTTCTACCAATGGCACATGCTTGTAAGCCGCCGCATGATAAACGGTATCCGGCTTCCAAGCTGACATAATTTCCCGCATGCGCGTTTGATCGCGCACAGACGCCAGCAAGGGAACCAATTTCACTTTTGAATCAAGCGATTTTTCATGCAGCTCTTCGTGAATCTCATAGAGTGCAAACTCGCTTTGATCAATCAGCAAAAGAACTGCAGGATTCACTTTCATGATTTGGCGGCACAATTCACTTCCGATGGAACCGCCCGCCCCTGTTACCAGTACGGTTTTGCCAAGAATATTTTTGCCAAGCAAAATGTGATTAGGTGTTACCGGCTCACGCCCCAGCAGATCATCAATATCCAGATCACGCAAATCCGAAACGCTCACCTTCCCTTGCGCGAGATCCGCAATACTCGGCAAGGTTCTAACCGATACTTTGGCGCTTTGCATTTGGCGCAGGATTTCATTGCGACGCTTGCGGTTAATGGAAGGCAGCGCGAGAAGGACAACACTAACCTGCTGAGTTTCCACCAAACCGGGCAAATCCGCCGGACTGTAAATGGGCTGCCCATTCAAGATATGACCATGTAAACGGTCATCATCATCCAAGAAACCAATCACGCGCATTTCCTGGCTGTTACGCATTGCCGCCACCAACTGCCTGCCAGCACTGCCTGCGCCATAAATCAATGCCTTTGGCAGAGCAGCCAACTTCAGTTCATTTTGATACAATCCACCCAACCAGAAACGCGCTACGGCGCGAGACGCACCTACCGTTAACAACAATAGTATTGGCTGAATCAAGCCAACGGTTCTTGGCACCCTTTGAAAACCGATCGCAGTAAAAACTGCGGCATAAAGAATCCCATAAGCAGCCGTCGCTTTGGTGACCGTCATCAACGCTGGCCAACCTGAATAGCGAAAAATAGCGCGATACATCCCCGCGACAATAAAAATGGGAATGGCGATAACAACAGACGCCACCGCCGCCCACAGCGCTGTACCGGACAAGGCAACGAATTCGCCCAAGCGCAAGTAGAGCGATAACCAAACTGTCAAGACGCATAAGCCTGCGTCAACCCCAAGCACGAGCATCCGTTTGGCGACGCGCGGCATGGCCAGAACAGGTTGGGCGAGATAATTCAGTCTTTTTTGCATAGAGATTTGCCAGCTCCCTCACATGTTATTGAGAGTTACTAAATCCTGCGGCATTTTTAAACGGTATTTTTAAACGACTACCTTTAAACCCCTTCCCCCTCGCAGGGGGAAGGTGGGGATGGGGGTGAACGACTCACACCACTCACCGATCTGATCGAAGCTTACGATACCACTCCGTCGCCGCCTTCAACCCCTCATCCATCGTAAAAGGCGGCTTCCAGTCAAGATCTTTACAAATGCTACCAGCATCAACAGCAAGCGAATCCAGCAACCGATCCATCTGCTGTCCCTTCCCTAGCAAACGCCCTGCTAGACGTAACGCGCTGGAAGGAATGGGAAGCAAACGCGGTGAACGCCCCAATGCTTTTGCCAGCTTCCTGATCAGCAGGGTGGTGGAAACATCTTCTCCATCACTTACCAAATAAGTCTTGCCTGCTACTGCGGGATGATCCAGACAGCGCGTGATGACATCCACCAGATTACCGATGTAAATCAGACTGCGCCGATTATCAATAGCACCCAAAGGCAAGGGAATCCCCCTATCCACTGCGCGCATCAACTGAAGAAAATTGGCTGTAACCCCCGAACCATAAACCAGCGGCGGGCGCAAAATAACGACTTCCATACCAGTTTCGCTGCAAATTTTTTTTAAACCCTCTTCGGCTTCCCATTTTGAGACGCCATAAGGGTCTTTTGGCTGCGGTGCGCTCTCATCTGAAAATGTACCGCTTTCACCATTAACCTTCACGCTACTGAGAAAAATGAAACGCCGCACACCACATTCAGCAGCCTGACGCGCGAGATTCAAGGTGCCGTAGGTATTTACTTCACGAAAGGCATCCAGTGGATTCGCTGCCGTGTCTTGCATGACGTGTACACGGGCGGCAAGATGTATGACTACGTCGACCTCTGTCAAGACAGCATCATATTTACCGTCAGGGTCAATGCCATCAAATTCTGTTTCATTAGGAGATGTAATGCTACGCACTGCGCGTATTACATCTTTGTCAGTTTTATCCAAATGCTTACAGAGCGCACCTCCAACAAAACCATTAGCCCCGGTAACCAGAATTTTCTCCATCATTGTTTTCAAAGATTTTTTGAATTACTTAACTGTCAACACTCATAATCGGAGCAAGGAGTGAATCTGGTGGCGGAAAATAGTGCTTTACAGAAGGTCATTTACAAGTCTTTTGACCAGACTGTGCGGTTTACGTAATCTATGTAGCTGTGAACAATTTTAAGAACTTGGCGTGACACATCCTCTGGCGCGTAATCCACAACCTGTCCACGATTAAAATTTGCGTCATATTGAGATATCGTGACTCGTACAGCGTCAAGCACAGAGGACGATTTTATTCCTGCCATAATTAACGTTCCGGCATCCATTCCTTCTGGTCGCTCATGCGCCTGCCGAAGAGTAACCGCAGAAAGATTAAGCAAAGCCGTCTCCTCTGTAATGGTGCCACTATCTGAAAGTACGCACAGCGCCCCCAACTGCAGTTTTATGTAATCTAAGAAACCAAACGGCTTTAAAAACTGAATTAGTGGATCAATTCCATTTGAGTCCATAGCATCCAGTCGCTTGCGTGTTCGCGGATGAGTTGAAACAATAATGGGCACTTTATATTCCTGCGCCAACCCATTCAGGGCTCGAATAATTTCAACTAAATTTTCAGTAGAATCGACATTTTCTTCACGGTGAATGCTTACTAGAAAATAACTTTTCTCTTGCAAATCCAGCTTTGACAAAATTTCAGAGGCGTCAATGTGTGGCTTGTAATAATTTAAGACTTCGCGCATGTGCGAGCCCGTCTTAATAATCGTCTCTCCCCTAATCCCTTCTGCAAGCAAATATCGTCTTGCATGCTCCGTGAGTACCATATTGATGTCGCTCAAATGATCAACGACTTTCCGATTCAATTCCTCGGGAACGCGCTGATCAAAACAGCGGTTACCTGCTTCCATATGAAACACAGGAATTTTGCGACGCTTGGCTGCAATCACAGCCAAACATGAGTTTGTATCACCATACAGCATTACAGCATCTGGTTTTTCATTTCCCATTACAGAATCTGATTTCTCTATAACTCGTGCAATAGTTTGCACCGCATTCTCACCAACGGCATCCAGGAAGTAATCCGGCTTACGAATACCTAAATCTTCAAAAAAAATCTGGTTTAATTCGTAATCGTAATTTTGTCCTGTATGAACCAAAACATGGTGAGTATGCTGATCAAACTCGGCAATAACTCGACTCATTTTAATTAGCTCTGGTCGAGTACCCACAATCGTCATAACTTTAAGCATGGATCTCTTTCTTAATATAATCCAACTTCAAGAGCAGATCTTTAATTTCCCTGACACTCAGTCTGCGAGTGTTATGGGACGTATAATCATCAAGTTGTGAGATATCGGTTTCGCCCTCGCTAAAATACTTAGCGTAATTTAGATCTCGATTATCAGCCGGGATTCGATAATACCCCCCCATATCAACTGCACGCGCCATCTCCTCGCGAGAAATTAATGACTCATACAACTTCTCACCGTGTCGAGTGCCAATCACCCGAGTTTCCAAGTCAGGCTTATCAAACACCTCCTTCAGCGCTTGAGCTAGATCACCAACTGTTGAGGCCGGCGCTTTCTGTACAAAAATGTCGCCCTGCTGGCTGTTGGCAAACGCGTACAGCACCAAATCAACGGAATCCTCTAGCGACATCAGAAAACGAGTCATATTAGGATCGGTAACCGTCAACGGCTGACCATTTTTTATTTGTGTAACAAAAAGAGGGATTACCGAACCACGCGATGCCATAACATTGCCATAACGCGTTGCGCAAAAAACTGTTTCTCCTGCCTGTTGCAAACGCGCTTTTGCTACCATCACCTTTTCAGCCATAGCTTTTGATATCCCCATGGCATTAATTGGATATACTGCCTTATCAGTCGACAAGACCACAACACGATCAACTCCGCACTGCGCTGCCGCATTCAGTACATTTTCTGTTCCCATGACATTCGTTCGCAGCGCCTCCATTGGATAGAATTCACAGGAAGGCACCTGCTTCAGCGCTGCAGCGTGAAACACATAGTCCACCCCTTTCATGGCTTGACATACACTACTCTCTTCGCGCACATCACCTATATAAAAGCGCAACTTGGGGTGGTTTAACTCAATACGCATATCCTCCTGTTTTTTCTCATCCCTGCTGAAAATACGTATTTCACGCACGTCGGACGACAAAAAGCGCTTCAGAACGGTGTTACCGAATGAACCGGTTCCACCAGTTATCATCAATGTCTTGTCATCAAACATGTGTGCCTCGATGAGATGAATACATTACGTCAATCAACTCCGGCCATGAGGGGGCGATAAACCCGGTTTCTTCCTGTAAACGACTCCCATCCAATGAACGGTCAATAGCCACTTTTGCATCTGGAATGATTTTTATCTTTTTTTTGTATTTTTCCGCAATTAGCTTTAACAAATCAAACTTTGAAATAGGCTCTGCTGCTGCGTGATATACGCCATGTAAATCGCGTCGCGGCAAGATAATATCCCGAATCATGCGCGACAATACAACTGTAGGTACCCCGGAGAAAATTGCGCGCTCATAGCCAAGGCAGCTATATTTCTGCGACATGAACCATTCCACTAGACTGTGGCCGCCACGCAACTCGTGTCCGATCATGGAAGTCCGAATCGTAATGGCATGCGGATAATCCACCTCTCCCAATAATTTTGAGCGCCCATAAAGATCTTGAGCATCCGGCGCATCAGATTCTTTGTAATTTCCTCTACTTCCGCTAAATACGCAGTCAGTGCTTATATGAACAAGTCGCGCCCCCGAAAGTTCGCAAAATCTGGCCAAGCGATGGGGGAGAATACTATTTATTGGTATGGCATCAAGCGGCCCATCTGATGTCGATATCTGCTTTACCAGTCCAATACAATTTACTACAACGTCAGGCCGACATGCTGAAAGCGCGGAAGCCAAACTATCTGGCTCATGGGCGTATATTCCATGCAGAAAATGAACTCCCTTCATTATTCTTTCGAAATCAGGCAAAGGGGAGCGAAGCGTGCCAAAAATTTCTAGATCATGACGTTCAGACATCACGCGCACCATAGCACTCCCGAGCATGCCGCTTGCACCCAATACCAAAATTCTCATAAGACTCCTTTTCGAGGCTGGTCAATAGTTGACTGTATATGCTGAATCAAATCTTTAACCAATTTCTCATGCGAAAAGTGCTTGAGGAAATAGGCTCTGCCATTTTTTCCAAGTACGTCCCGATCTTCCTGTGACATCCCTTTCAAACGCAGGATTGCCTCTACCAATGCACCTGCATCTTCCGCAGGCGCTACGAGCCCAGCCTGAGCTTCTAGTACCAGATCTGCGCCCGCACCATTCAAGCTGGCCAAAACCGGCTTGCCAGCAGCCAAGTATGCCTGCAGCTTGCTGGGTATGGTTTTACGAAAAATTTTGGTATCCGCCAAGGTTACCAAAAGTACTGAAGCCTGTTCCATGATGGAAGGCATGGCTTCAACAGGATAACTGCCAGGCAAAAAAATATTTTTCAGTCCACGACTCTGAATTTCGTTCTTCACCCATTCTCGTCTACTACCATCTCCAACAAGAACAAAACTCAAATCCTGAACATTTTTCAAGGTTTCTGCAGCTTCTAAAATTATGTTTATCGCTTGAGCGTTGCCAATATTTCCTGCAAAAAGCACAGAAAAATGGCTTTTCAAGCCTACACAATCAATTTGATATGCTGAATCTAAGCTCCACTCAATAAAAGAGTTTGGGTAATACACGACGGGGGTCTTTCCTGCGAGGTGCCTCACTTGTGGAATAAAAGCCCTAGATTGAACCAACAAAAGGTCAACCCCACGGTAAATCCCCTTAACGACATACTCTATCAATTTTAATAAGACACTATTTTTTACATACCCCGTTGCCGACAAACTCTCCGGCCATAAATCCTGTACCCATAACAAAACTGGAATCTTTTTCCACCAGCCCAGAAAGATTGCAGGAATGGCCTGCAATATGGGCGAAGGCGCAAAAACAAAAATTGCATCGTAGCTTCGTTTCCGCAGCACAAAAGACCCAAAAAAAAGACCTGACAGCACAAACGAAAGATAGTTAAGAATAAGTCCAACAGCGCTCTTACCGCGTGGCACCATGGGTATTCGGTGCGCCGTTACCCCATGCCGCTCCTCTCTTGTGCATCCCCATGCCTTATATCCTTCAAAACATTTACCGTGAGGGTAATTCGGCTTTCCGGTAAGTACTTCTACAGTAATACCATTTTGGGCAAGCGTGTATACAACCTCATTAATTCTGAAATTCTCAGGCCAATAGTATTGAGTCACCACTAACAATCTCAATTTTTTTCCTCATCTATGCAGTGCTGCAAAAATTCCTTTGCTGTTTTAATAGGCGCCACTCTCTCTTTTAATCCCATGTACCTTTTAACTGCACGTGCTATTGATATAGGTGACTTGGGGTTGAAACTTTCCACAGGATCAATTACATCTCTCACATAATCCAATTCAGCTGCAAGTATTGGTAGGCCTGCAGCTGTGGCTTCCAGCAATGGCAAGCCAAAAGATTCAAACTCAGATGGATAGATTATGGCTCCAACTTGTCCATACAAGACTAATAATTTTTCACGAGAAATAATGCCAAGATTATGCACTCGCAAGCCTTCGACAGTAGATATCTGATTAATTTCATTCAAGAGCTGAGGGGCATCATGTAGTGAAAGAGTTAGTGCAAGTGATGGAAATATACCTTCTTCTGCCAAATTCCTCCATGCCTCCACGAGAACCTTATGGTTTTTATGCGGTTCACCAGAGGCAACATAAAGAAAATCATATTCAACTTTTTTTCTTTCCTCCGTCAAGGTACTGATTGGACTGAAGACTTCAGGAACAAACGCGAAAGAGCGCACTCTTACTCCAAGTCTGGCTTTGGTCAGTCGCTCCATTGAAGGAGTTTGTACGAAGTAACTCTCAGCATTTTTGCGTCTCCAATACAACCAAAACCTCTCCACTAATAATCTCGCTTTGACTTTAAGAGGTAAATCAGTAAAGGAGGGTGACCAGTCAACCAGATAGCGATTCTGCAGAAAGACCGTAGCTTTCCCACCCAGTTTGAAAAAGGGAGGAAGATTACCGAAACAAAGCACTATGTCATTTAGCTGGACAGCTTTTGCCAACCGCCATTCAGCCTGCAATCGACTAAACAAAGTCGGGGATACACGTGTTACATTCATTAAAGACAAATCATTGGGCAGCACCATGCGCGCATCAATTGTAATGGATACAGTATCAAGACGAGAAGCAGCTCGGAGAAGCTCGATCAGCAACGCAGCTCCACCTCCTTGGTGAACATTGGGAGCATGTATGAATATTCTAATTTCACGCGAATATTCCTTCACGCGCCTCGCCTTTTCTGAAATTTTTTCTTAGTCATGCCTTTTGTTATAAAACGCATGCGTTAAAGTAGGGTACGGTATAACTTCTTTGTTTTTTTTAGCCCAACATACTCGACCAGATATCGCCAAAACAATCGTCAAGACTAGAAGCATCTCTTTCTGAAAAATTATGTTGTAGTGAATAAGGGTGGCTGCAAAAAAAAGCATGCATGAAATAGGAATCGCTTGTAAAGAAAAGTGACTGTCTTCTTGTTGTGTACAACTCTCACGCAGTAAGCACTTAAGCATTTGTGTGTATCTTTTTATGACCGCATAAAATATGAATGCGCTTCCAAAAAGACCATATGTTACAAGTAATTCACTTAATGCCACATCCCCCCCTCTCTTGAACTCGCTTTCAAATATGCCCCTAAACCCATCTCCCCAAAAAATTACGGAAGGATTTTCTATAAAATATTTGTACAAATTCTTTGACTCTGCTTTATAGATAGCCGGGAAAGAAGTGCTGATGATTCCTTGCCCCGTGTCAATTGCAGATTGGCTTATATTTGTAAAAAAGCGAAATTGCGTCGCCAGAAGTTTGGTTCGGTTGATAATTAATTCCCCAAGTCCATAACAGTCAGAATTAAACATTATCATCACTGAGGACGCCACTAAAAATACAGATGCAGCACTCTCAAGAAAAAAAAACTTCAAGACCCCATGGTTTATAAAAAAAAGCATTACGATATACGCGAAAATAAATCCTACCAACGCCAATGAGGCGCCCCCTATTAAAAGCACTACGCATCCCATCCAGAAAATGAACATCCTGGCTAGCCTTGAATATAGCGTCATCCTTGCCGCAAAAATCAAAAAACCCAACCCGACGAATGCCCCTGTAAAGCTGTGTTTTGCCAAAAGGCCATAAGAACGATATTCAGCGCCAACCACGGATAAATTAGCCTCATCAATTGGAATACCGTTATATCGTAGGATGTAGCCAAGCATTTTGTGTGCATACCAGGATACATGACCATCCACAACTCTTAGGTATGATTCATATACCCAATGCGCTGAGAATATAAAGGTAAGTACGATAATGGCTGTTAACGCATAATCAAGCGAACGCCTTGTCGCGAAGAATCTTACATGGACGTACATAAGCGCAGCGCTGGCGAAAATGATCGGGTACTTTAAAAACACCGCATCTGGTATTTGCAGACTTAAAAGTGCCAAGAGTCCAAACTCAATCACCGGATAAATAAAGGCGGCCAGAAAAACTAAGTCTGCAAAATTTAATTCTCTAACCCATCTACGGTTACTTAACGTGACATAGGAGAACAAAATGAGAAACGGAAAATAAGCCAGAACCGCAATATACGGATTATCTAAAGAAACCTGCAAAGGAAATGAAACAATCACCAATGAAGCGTGCAGCCACAAGGCATGTCGCTCAACGATATCTCGCACTAGCACCCCTTCTTTAAATTATCACAAATACAAATGCTTTTCATTCTAACAAAAATGCGCACTGTTACCGAGCAAAGACTCTATAAATTTAACAAAGGTTTGATTGAATCGCCCCCGGAACCCTAGACACTTTCCTGCGTCTCGAAATAACGTCTGATTACCCTTAAGTTTTATTCACTAATTCTTTAGTTTTTTAATAAAAATCGTGGGGAGTAAAAATGCTAGGCTTGCACGCAATTTGTGCATACCCCAAGCCATTCGCTTAATATGCTTAAAAGCATCACATTTCTTTCCAGAAAGCAAAGTATCAAGAGCCAGAATATATAGAATTTTAGTAAGAACCAAATTAAATGATGGGCTTGCACTGATTTTTGAATCATTACGCATTTCATTCATCCAATTTTCCAATTCTTCGGCATGCATCATTCTGCGCATGCTCGTTTCGTTCTTGCCATGAATACGATACGCCGCCAGTGGAGAGTCAACACTGGCCACTTTATGGGCTGCCGCCAAACGTATTACCAAATCAAAGTCCCCTATGATGTGATAGCGTGGGTTAAAAGGAGGGGTGTCACTTGGCAAAGCACTTCGTCTCAACATTAACGTAAGCAGCCCGACTTGGTAATCTCTCAGCAAAGAATCAAGAACTCTGCCTTGAGGGAGGGGGGCGTTGTACATCACCCACTTTTTATTTTTTATTTCATTCTCAATCCAGAAGTTTGAACAAACAACAGCCACATCAGGATCCTCAAATTTTTGAACCTGCCGCTCCAACTTATCCGTGAACCACCAATCGTCAACGTCCAAAAAGGCCAATAACTCACCGTTGGCTTTCTCAATGGCATAGTTGCGCGCCTCATAGAGAAAAGTGTGAGTAGGTGCATAATAGTACCGGATACGCGAGTCCTCATATGACTTGAGAATCTCTGCACTTGTGTCCGTAGAGCGGTTGTCCCAAAAAACAATCTCCCAATTTTTCCAGGTTTGTGCAAGAACGCTTTCAATAGCCCTTCTGAGAAAAGCCTCACCGTTATAGCAATTCATTACAACCGTCACAAGCGGCCGATTCATCACCGCTCACCAGAAAAATAAGCAATGGTGCGGCGCAACCCTTGTTCTAAACTTACCGCCGGTGACCATCCGAGCAATCGGTGGGCTTTGCTGATATCCGCATATAACGCCATGTTTTCACCGCGCCTATATGGAAAGACGCCAAATTGAGGATTACCTGCACCAACCATAATGCATACTTTTTTAATTATGTACGAGATAGATACTGCATGACCCGACCCAACATTGATTACTTCTCCGTTAACAAGATCGCTGTCAAGAGCAGCAAATATTGCCCGAACCGTATCATCAACGTAGCAAAAGTCTCTCAATTGCTCTCCAGAGGATGTAGGAAATTCGCAATCTTCTAGGCAGCCTCGTATAATTTGCGGTAAAAAACGATGTTCGTCCTGACCAGCCCCGTAAGTCAGAAAGAGACGAAGGGTTACTGCGGGAAAATCTTCAGATCTATGCATCATCTGCAAGAAATGTGTTGCAGCAACCTTTGCTTGGGAATAAGGTGAAATAGGTGCTTCACGCACAATTTCCGACTGAGGTGCGGGAAGGTTGCCATACTCATCGCTGCTCCCAATATTGACGAACCGCTTTAATGAAGTGCGGTCAAGTGTTTCAACAAGGTTTAAGACACCGTCAAAATGTGTTCGTATCAACCTGCGGCCAGCACTACCAAAGGTGCTGTGATCTATATAACCGCCACAATTCACTACATAGTCAAATTTTTCTCCAAACAAAACCCTGCGCACAGACTCAATATCTGAAATATCAGCGGCAACACAACACGCACCCTGTAAGCCTTTACCTGACAGTCCTAGACTGGTTACCTGCCACCCCATTGCAAGCGCACGGGCAGATACATGGCGCCCAATAAATCCATTACCACCGACGACAAGTAAACTCATCGTCACAACCCACCTCTTTTGTGATCTCGCCAGCGGTAAGGGATGTGAGGGTCATTCTCGGGCAACCGTTCGCTCTCATCAGGATCATGAGGTTGATCTGCACAATTAACTATGAGCGCGGGAACTTCTCCTCGGGTGCTAAAACCGTACCAGAGCCCGGGCGGAATGGACACGCGAACATAATTATCTGGTCTGCCGAGATCAACAACTTCAAGCTTCCCTTTGCTTGGCGAACCTTCACGATCATCAAACACAACCAGTCTAAGTTGGCCAGATGGAACAGCCAAGTTTTGTGTTTGTACTTTATGTCGCTTCCATGCCTTCACTGCTCCCGGTAGTGTCTCCGAGCAATAGCATTCGCCAAACCCCTTGAAATTCGCATCATCGCTCCGTAGCAAATGTAGGACTGCCCCTCGTTCATCACCAATCTGTTTTAATGGTGTCATGATTAAACCGGCGATAGAGGGTTTCATGTTTTTATCCATACTGCGCCTTTGCTCATGGCCTGTGCACAATAATTTTCAATCTGCTGAGTGGTGAAGCCGTTCATATCGACATCACCTTTGTGCCAGTTTCGATACCAGTCAACTGTAAAAGCAACTGTCGCGTGAAAGTCCAAAATAGCAAACCACTGCAAGTAAAACAATGCCTTATCACAGGAAAGTTTTAAAAGCATCGCCTCGCGCCCTTGACTCTCGAACTCTGCGGGCACATGCCAGTGCGTGCCTGGCCAACGGACTGTCATCGCATCAAGCAACTCCGCAACAGTCTGATTAACTTTTGCATCAGGCCCAAAATTAAAAGCTTCCCCATGTAAATTTTTTGTGCCTTGCAACAAACGCGCACCCAACCACAGGTAGCCACTCAAGGGTTCAAGCACATGTTGCCAAGGACGGGTTGCTTGAGGACTACGGATCTCAACAGGCTTTCCTTGGCTCCACGCGCGTATCCCGTCTGGCACAATTCGATCCGCAGCCCAGTCTCCGCCACCAATCACATTTCCTGCGCGAGTAATGCCAACCCTCGTATCTCCCGAAGCCATGAAAGAGTGAACGTAAGACTGCGCAATCAGATCGGCGCAACTCTTGGACGCACTATATGGATCATGCCCACCAAGCGCATCTATTTCTCTGTAACCCCAACACCACTCGTCGTTACGGTAGGCTTTGTCGCTAGTAATCAGCACAACCGCTTCAATCCATTTCCTCTGTCGTACACATTCGAGCAAATTCACCATACCCAGCGTGTTGGTCTCAAATGTAAGCGCAGGCTCAGCATATGAACGCCTCACAAGTGCTTGCGCTGCCATATGGAAGATAACATCTGGCTTGAAATCGTCTATTGCCTCGCACAGCTGTTGCAGATCACGAATATCACCTACGTAGTGACGTATACGCTTTTCAAGGCCAAGCAATTCAAAATTTGAGGGGACTGAGGGAATGTCGACCGAATATCCAGCCACCACTGCACCCAGCTGCAATAACCACTGAACCAGCCATGATCCTTTGAATCCTGTGTGGCCAGTGACGAGTACACGACGTCCGTTGTACATATTCTCAAATGCATTCATTTTTTACCCCTTCCATGGCGCAGCGCCACTCGCCCATTGTTCTTCCAGAGCTTGCTTATCACGCAACGTATCCATCGACTGCCAATAACCTGAGTGATGATAAGCCATCAGCTGTCCGTCCGCTGCCAATCGTTCAAGCGGTTCTCTTTCAAGAACAGTAGCATCGCTTTCCAAATAATCGAATACACCCGCCTCGAAAACGAAGAATCCACCATTGATCCAACCTTCGCCAGCCTGTGGCTTTTCTGCGAAGCGCATGACCTTGCCACCCTCGATGGCCAAATCACCAAAACGTGCCGGGGGACGCACAGCGGTAACGGTAGCCATCTTCCCATGAGAACGATGGAAAGCAAGTAATTCCTTAATATCCACATTTGACACGCCATCGCCATATGTCAACATGAAAGTACCCTGATTTTTCAGATGTGGCTTAAGCCGCAAGAGACGTCCGCCTGTCATTGACGCAGCTCCGGTACTGATTAAACCAACACGCCAGTCTTCGGAAGTGGGCGCACCATACTCTACGTCCCCTGTTTTCAACCTGACCGACAAATCACTTTGATGTGCATGGTAATTCAGGAAATAGTCCTTGATTACCTCTCCCTTATAGCCAAGCGCCAGTAAAAAATCCAAATGCCCATAGCGCTCATAGATTTTCATGATATGCCATAAGATTGGTCGGCCACCGATTTCAACCATCGGCTTTGGCTTAACTTGCGTTTCTTCAGCAAGCCTGGTGCCAAGCCCACCGCAAAGAATGACGACCTTAATATTTTTGGAGTTATTCATAAATATGAGTTATTTGTAAAAATATCCTGGATATGAAAATATACATTCCTAAAAAAAGCATCACCCCAATCTGATACCCATGATAGCGGTCAAAGCCCTTGTGAACCCTCGCCAGCGACTGCTCATAACCAGATTGTAAATTGTATATGTGTTCGATCTTCTGAACAGCAAACAAAAAGTAATTAGCAAAATATTTAGCGCCACCTTTGGAATAAATGCCATCAGCAAGAACGGGAAACGCTGTTGCCAGGTGAGTTGCCTAGACAGCCAAACACGGTACACACTCAAGTTATATTCACCCATAGCTCTGGATTTGAGGACTGAAAGTTTACGTCTCCATGGCTCTTGAGGAACAGATATTTGCTTCGATGCCAGAGGCAATCGAATGCTCGACCATATCAGCCGCGGCCATTTAAAATTCCATATTTCAAAACTTCTCGGTGTCCAGCTGCTGTTTGCGCTGCGATACTTGATATAAGGCTTGCTCATTAACAACACACTATGAATCGTTGCACTCTCAAGAATGACGCCAACGTGTATAAAGTAACTTCCATAGTATGGGGCTCTGTTATGCTCAAACCATACAGAACGGCGAATAACTACACTACCAATATACGACAAGCCATTGGCACAAATACCCCAGAAATTTTCATCTTGCGATGAGCGAAAAACTATATCCTCTTGCACGCCATAAAGTCTTTGTCGTAAGGATATCGACATGTTTTTGGTATAGCATTCCAGATCCACCAAAATCAAATCGTAACCAAGAGCAATTTTTGCAATCAATTTATCTACTGCATCGCTTGCAATAAGATCATCGTCGGTCATCAACCAGCAATACTGACCACTAGCATGTTGAACAGAAAGGTCGTAACCTTCATCAATTCCCACTGGACTATCAGTACGTACATATTTCAGAATTGGCCAGACATTTGCATATGCCTGCATACGAGCCTGGGTATCGTCTTCGGAAGCACCATCCAGCACCACAACCTCAAGACCGTCTTGAACCTGATTTAAAATTGAATCGAGCGTCTCACATAAATAGGTCGCACGATTTCTGGTGTTAATACATATGGATAAAATCGCCTCAGACATCATTCCTGCCCTGCGATAAAATGAAAAGGCATGTGTGCAATCTGCTTGAATTGTTCTGCATGGGTTACACGGAACTTGCGCATCTGCAATTCATTTTCTGCAAATTCCAAAGCTACAATTGAGTTTAAAAAGCCCGGGTCAAAGTACTCCGGCGCCGCAAAGAATGCATTCACTCCTTTGCGATCTACTGTCACAAAACGATACCCTGCTGAATCAAAGAAATTACGCCACCCAGTAATGGAAACGCCGTAGTAAAGTTCACTTGGATGTGCTGCTGTATATCTGAACGTAGGTGAATATTTGATAGTCCTAGCTTCCAGCGGGCCAAACGCGGAATTAAACTCAACAACAAAAATCTTGGGTCTAAAACCAGACTTTATCAAAGCATCCGCCACGTAGTAGTCGTTTCCATCAATATCAAGGGAAAAAACGTCAGGGTCAGCATACAGAGATAAGCTCTTTATTCCCGGGGCAGAATTTTTATCAACAAACATATTTCTTATTTCTAGACCCAAACTGTAATGCCCAACCATTCTTGTGGCTCGCTCAACCAGCGCAGGGTCTCCTTCAATCATGAGGCCGGCGTATTTCTCGACGATGGTAAGCCATGCAGAATTGTTGTCGATTCCATCGGCTGCACCAATTTCAATGAAGTATTTATTCTGACGTTTGAGTTGCGATCTCAGAACCTGCAGAATTCCATCCTCGCCATTCTGACTGAATCCCGAAAACTCCCAACTGCCTGGATCTCGCAAATCAACTGTACGCGTCGCCATTGCTGCAACCCCCTTCGTCAACCCAATAGTGATTCTTTGCCTATCTCTAAGCGCATACATGAAATTAATAATTTTTTTTAACATAAGCAGGCCTGATGGTTAATTCTTAACGACTCGCGCATTATTGCTACGAGTTGACTTCAAATGATTCACAAGATTATCAAAAGGATTGTCCCCAGGAGAAGCCGTATCCACAATGTAAGATCGCTCGTAATTAGCATAGGCAGCCTCAATAGGCGACTCCATGATCTCTGCGAGCAATTCTTGTTTTTCCGATGGCGGCAACGACATATCCAGCAATGGACGCTGCAATAATGAAGAGAGCAACTCCGAAACTTCGCCTTGAGGCGCAGCACGCAACTCATCAAAAGTCAGTATCGCTATTGGCTTGCGCAATAACACGGGGTAATTGATTGCGCTCGAGAAATGCGTGAAGGCGCATGCACATCCGTATGACAGCATGGCGGTTCGATCGTAAAATAGCGCCCGCCCCCCAAATAGTTTGTTATATGCAGGATATTCCTTGCCATTAGGATGTGCCGCAACAACAACCGGCAAACCAGTAGCCTGTTCAACTTGATCAAAAAAAGCATTAAGAACCTGATAATAATGATCAGGGCTTACAATAGGCTTGAAATCGCCCAAGGCAAAATCAAAACTCAATGCTAGGCAGTCGTCAATAAAAAGCAAATAGCCTCTTTCTGGCAGCCTGAGCAACGCCTCACTCTCATTGTCCAGCCTTGCTTGCTTGAGCTCAAAAAATCCTGGTGTCGCCGTGCGTATAATCGCCTTAGCAGAAAGAAGCCACGGATTTTCAGACTTCCGTCCGGCAATCAGTGCAACGTCTGGAGGGTATGGATTGTTTCCCTTGACACGACGCAAGAGATAATGAACCAACTTAATACTCGTCCTCCACGGGTGTAGAAGTAAACTTTTCCATGGCGAGTGTGATGAGACTGCGGCTGGGAAAGGAACAAGATGGTGAGTTATATAGGAGGCCTCAATCACTTTACAGGTATCTTGTATGACTCTTGTGTAAGGCCCACGACCGATAAAATCAAGAACAAACTCCGGTGCAATTTTCTTCAGTACCGCAATAAACTCCTCTTCGGATCCCGCTCGTACAATGTTGGAAGCATCTTTCCTGATGAAATCCACTTGGTCAGCGAAGCGGCGAACCCAATCGAGACAATCAACAACGTAAACCGCAAAATCACCAGACAACTCCTCCACTCCAATTCGGCGATAAATATTTTCAGTAAGCGGGCTAGCGACAAGGATCATGATCACAGCACGATCATGAGTTGGCACCTTATCATTACCTTTTGACAAAAGCACACTCATTGATGTCCAAGTCGCGCCAACTCAAAATCAACCAGACTAGCAACCATTTCATGGAAAGCTCGGGTTGCCTTCCAGCCTGTAGTTTCCATCAATTTGGCCGGATTCCCAATCAATGTGGTTGGCCGTTTACCAATCTTCCCAGGCGAAACACGTACGTATTTACGATGGTCCAAACCAACATGTTCGAATGCAACTCTTGCAAAATCAGAGACCGTGTGTGGTATCCCCGTAGCGATAATAAAATCCCCGCCTTGCTTTAATTGAAGCACACGGTGCATAGCATCAACGAAGTCTTCGGCCGCACCCCAATCAACAACTGCATCAAGGTTGCCAACCACAAGTTCCCCTTCGCCTTCTTTAGCTATGCGTGCGGCCGCCATGGCTATCTGCTTCGAAAGAAATCCTGGCCGTCTGAACGGCGACTCGTGATTAAAAAGAATACCTGAGCTTGCCTTAAGTCCGTAGTGCGTACGGTAAAACTCACACAACTGCATTCCAGCAAGCTTGGTCAATGCATAAATTGAGGCTGGCTGCTTCGGACTTTCTTCATTAAGCGGCACCATGGTTCCACCTGAGAATACATGCGAAGAAGATGCGTAGAAAATTCCACACCCCTCCTTACCCTTAAGCGCCGCCTGAAGAAAGTATCCCAACGCCATCACATTTACGACATAGCTCTGCTTGAGTAGTTCAGTATCTGCATCCGACTTTCCTTCGGAAGATTGATGGTGAGCGGCTAGATAATAAATTTCATCGGCTCTTGCGTTGTGAACCAGCTCCTGAATTTGCACAGAATCCGAAATGTCATGGTTATATCGATCAACACCAATAACCTCATAACCACGCACGACAAGATGTTCGGTCAAAAGACGCCCATCCTGCCCCGCACTTCCCACAATGATTGCTTTTCGCGTCACAAGAAATATAAGTCTACAAAAGTCACAGGGTAACGACTTCAAGGCTCGGCAACGGGAAGACGAGCTTTTGTCCTTTGAAGATAGGACTTTCAATGAAGAATGACCTGAAATGCCATGGCAAAACAATAAGGAAGTCGTAGCCTTTAGCTAGGATGGTCTTTTCATCTTCAATGGGAATCCATGTTCCCGGAGTATAGGTTCCGAACTTATCGGGGTTTACTTCACCAACCACCTCAATGTCCTGTGGTGTAAAGCCGCAGTACTGAAGCAGGACATTACCCTTGGTTGAAGCACCAAGTGCAGCTACACGTTTCCCTTGCTGCCTAGCATTTTTTACCAAATCGACCAATCCAGCTTTCGCTTTCTTAATCTGTGCGTCAAAATCCTGATATGGAGTCAAGTCATTCAAGTGCGCTCTCATTTCAGCCGCAAGCAGGTTGCTTATTTTTTCGGTTTTGACGGCAAGTTTTGAGTGATTGCTTGCAGCGACCACCGAAAAGCTCCCACCATTCACGTCATTCAAATCTACATCCACAACCTTCAACCCCACACGATCAAGCAACCACATGATCTGTTGCAAACCATAATACTCAAGATGCTCGTGACATGCCGTATCGTACGCAACACGCTCCAACATCAGCGGCATGTAGCTTTGCTCGAAAACCCATATTCCATCGCTTTCATCCAGGACTTTGGCAATGTCTAAAGCAAATGCAACTGGGTTCTCAAGGTCATACAGCATGGAGAATGAGGTAATCACCATTGCGCGCCGTCCTGGAAAAGCATTTTCAATCAGACTTGCGCTAAAAAAATCCGGAATGAGTTGGACGTGAGACTTATAAAATTGTTGAAACTTGGCACCAGTCGGATCTACTCCGACTAGCAGGAGATCTTCACGATATGCGCCAAGGCTCGTACCGTCATTGGCTCCAATATCTATAACCAGATCGCCCGGCGCAAGCGCCACCATCCCCTGAATAGCAGCAATCTTTGCATGAAGATGTGCGACCATATGTTTATTCAACCCTGAGCGATACCCATAGTTGTCGCCATACATTTCGCCCAAATCATATGTGTGGTCAAGCTGGAGCAGTCCACAAACATTCTCTCCATGACACTTCACAAGCCGCAATGGGCCACATGTTAAACCCATGTCATTTGGTATTTTATGAAAAACACCAGTGAGATACTGATAGCCAAGATCCACGACCTCAACAAGTTTTTCATTCCCACATATGCGACAACGGGATAGTCTGGATATTTTTGTCATTTTTTGATATTGGCTTAATAGCCGCCTTTATTCAAATATTTTTGTCGTTCTGCATCCACAAGGTCTGCTTTCGTCATCTCGGAAACCAATTCGGCAAATCCCGTTCTAGGCTTCCAGCCCAATTTAACTCTGGCCTTCGTCGCATCACCTAACAGACTATCAACTTCAGTAGGTCTGAAATAACGCTCATCAATACTGATAATTCTGCGTCCTTTCTCGTCATACCCTTTTTCATCCACGCCCTCACCTTCCCATCGAACGTTCATGCCAAGTTCTTTTGCTGCAATTTCAATAAACTCACGCACGCTGTGCTGTTCACCAGTTGCAATTACATAGTCTTCTGGGGTCTCCTGCTGCAGCATCAGCCACTGCATCTCCACATAATCCCTGGCATGCCCCCAGTCACGCTTGGCATTCAGGTTCCCGAGAAACAGTTCATCCTGCATGCCCAGCTTGATGCGAGCCAAAGCACGGGTAATTTTGCGCGTCACGAAATTCTCTCCTCGCACCGGCGACTCATGGTTAAACAAAATGCCGTTACATGCATACATCCCGTAAGCCTCACGATAGTTAACCGTGATCCAGTAACCGTAGAGCTTTGCGACAGCATAAGGCGAGCGCGGATAGAAAGGAGTGGTTTCCTTCTGTGGCACTTCCTGCACTTGGCCATAGAGTTCTGATGTGGACGCCTGGTAGAATCTGGTCTTTTTCTCAAGCCCAAGAATGCGAATCGCCTCCAATATGCGCAAGACCCCAAGCGCATCTGAGTTAGCGGTGTACTCAGGCTCCTCAAATGAGATAGCGACATGACTTTGAGCTGCAAGATTGTATATCTCATCTGGCTGCACCTGCTCAATAATCCGAACCAGGCAACTTGAATCCGACAAGTCACCATGGTGAAGGAAGAAGCGGACGCCCTCTTCGTGCGGGTCCTGATACAAGTGATCGATACGAGCCGTATTAAACGATGAAGATCGGCGTTTAATACCATGAACAACGTAACCCTTGTTAAGCAGGAATTCGGCAAGATAGGAACCATCTTGTCCAGTTACGCCAGTAATAAGTGCAATTTTACTCATTGGGCCTCTCATTTGATTAAAGCTTTACAGACTAAACCCGTCGTCAACAACGAGGTTCTGACCAAGAAGATGTTTTGACGCGTCCGAAAGCAGGAAAATCAATGCGCCAGATATATCTTCCGCGTCAAGCATGCCTTTTCCTGCGCACAAATTCTTATATCTCTCCAGAAAACTTTCCGGCTGACCATCTGCAATACCACCAGGAGAAAGCATATTGCATCGAATCCCCGCCCCTTTGTAGTATTGAGCGACGTACCTTGTGAGTTGCGCAACACCGGCTTTGATAAGTGCATACTCAACCGGCATCGTCATGGGAGTTTCATCGTATACACTGAAACGTGGCGCAATGGTGCCATAAATCGACCCCATGTTTACAATGTTCCCTCCTCCCCGATGCTTGAAGTATTCTGCAAATTGTTGCGACACCTGAAAATACCCCCCTAGATGCTTGGACAACCCTTCGCACATATCTTCATATGAAACTGCTTCGAATTTCCGGCCATAGTTTCGGCTCTTTGGATAGGCATTGTTGACCACAGCATGAATAACGCCATGCTCATCGTGTAACTCTTGAATCAGCCGCGTTATGGATTCTAGCGACGTAATGTCGAGGTGCTTTGGAATAGCACGTCCACCCGTCGCTTCTATTACATGTACGGTCTCGCTTGCAGCTGTGGCATTCATATCTGCGACAATTGCCACACCTCCCTGCTCTGAAACGGCAGCACAAAACTTTCGACCGAGCAAACCAGCCCCGCCAGTAATCACCACTACTTTATCCTGAAGCAAGTTCATTTTTTCACCTTGCTGTCAGTTATATTTTCGAAAAACCGGTTTTATCGCCGGGCCAACAAGATGCTTCCCAACCCCCTCTTCCAACGCTTTTCTATAGACAGCAAAAGTTTTGTCCAACGCCTGCTCTGTTGTTGCAAGCTCCGCATCTCCATGGCGGTAAGAGAGCGCAATCCATGGCATCAACACGCCGTTATTAATCATTTCCTGCGAAAAGAGCGTGCGCAACTCCATTGAAAGGGCACCAGTACCATCGAGCGTCAAATAGTATGGAGAGCAGGCAATGCCTCCAGCCTTGAAACTATTTCCAACACCATGTTCCTCAGCCTTACGCTGCATTAGTGCAAGTAACTTGTTCCCATAATTCCACAAGTGCTCAACAACTTTATTACGCTGCATGAACTTCATGGCTGCCACAAAAGCGCCCAAGCCTGACATTTCTGCTCCGTGTGTCGTTGATAGCAAGAAAACCCGCTCTGTTCCTTCGAATTCTATGGAACCAAGCTCCATGATTTCACGTCGTCCCGCAATGCATGACACCGAAAATCCGTTTGCCATTGCTTTCCCAAAGGTACACAAATCAGGCTTTACCCCATAAACATGTTGAGCGCCCTTTATATGCCAACGGAACCCTGTAATCATCTCATCCAATATAAAAACAATATCGTTCTTTCGACATATTGCTTCAACTTTTTTCAGGAAATCATCTTTAGGCTCTTCTGTCGTGGCTGGCTCAAGCACAACACAGGCAAATTTTCCGTGAAACTCGTCGACAAGTCGCTCAAGCGATGCTATGTCGTTGTAATGGAAAAGCTTTGTCTGATCGATGGTCTCTTGCGGAATGCCGCGAGTGACTGGCGTTGAGCCAATAAACCAGTCGTCATACGAAAAGAAAGGGTGCTCTGCGCAGCGCGCAACCATATCACGCCCCGTGAAGGCACGCGCAAGTTTTACTGCGGCAGACACTGAAGTTGAGCCATTTTTGGTGAACTTCACCATATCAATAGAATCAATCATGTCAACCAATAGCTCAGCCGCCTCTAGCTCAATCATGGAGGCGCGAGTCAAATTGTTCCCATTGTGTATTTGTGCAATCGCCGCATTATCAATCTCAGATTCTGCGTATCCAATATTTACTGCGCGCAGAGCCATCCCATAATCGAGAAACTTTCGACCATCTTGAGCCTGAATATATGCTCCTTTACCGCTAACTAATATGTGCGGCGCATTGATTGGATACTGATCAAAACCACGTGAGTATGTATGCGCTCCGCCAGGGATTACTTTAAGCAAACGTCCTTGATAATTCATTTGACACCCTCTGCAAGTTTTTCAAGTTTGTATAGAGTCTGCAGAATTCGCCAATCATCTTTGAGTGAATTGGGAAAGCGATCTTGCTTTCTTTCCTTCACCGCTGCAACAAAGTCGGCCATTTCTGCAATGTATGGTTCTTCAGGATTAATATAACCATTCTCAACCGTTCCTGTTCCAAGTGAAATACGAGTCCACTCCGGCGATTTAACATTGGCATAACGAACGCAATTTTCATCTGCGCTCATGATGAGTTCACCTTCAGTGCCCAATATGCGCAACTCCCTCGTCGCAACCGGTCTTGAAACCACTTCAACCGTAATATTTGCAAGCACGCCATCTGGATAACGAATCAGGCAGTGATACAAATCGTCAATGTCAGCGGGCATATCAGTTAACTTTGCCTTTACACATGCAAGCGCCTCTGATTCACCAAAAACATCATCCAACCATGTCAATTCAAACGGCACAATTTCACGTCCGCCACCAGTATCTCGTTGAGAGACGTAAAACTCTGTAATGGATTCCCATGGATGCCAATCAGGTAAATATTGTCCTGTTTGGTAATTAATATTGAGCGGTTTTCCGATCACCCCTTCGGCAAGCAGGCGTTTAACATGCTTTGGGCCGGGGAAATATCGCATCGTGCATGAGGGAGCCATGACAACATTCCGTGACTCTGCAGCTTTGGCCAGCCCCATAATGTTTTCAGCTTCAACTACCGAAGCTTCGATAAAACAAGGGAGGTCACGCTCATATCCTTGCCACGCGTAATGCATGTGATGCGCAGGAGAAGTCGATATCACCAATGCATCGGGTTTGTAATGGGAGATCGCTTTTTCAAAAGATTCGTACGTCGTTATACCGTACTTTTCATTTGCTTCCTGTCGGCGATCTGTACGCAAATCGTAACCAGCAATGTTGGAAAAGTTCAGCGCCTGAAGATTGCGAACACGGCGCTTTCCCATCGATCCCAGACCAATAACAAGAAATTTCATTATATTTTCCATTCGAGTTTCATGACTGCCTCTGTACATACGAAATCATACAAATCATCAATTTCATGTTTCTGATACTGCTTGATTTCAAAGCCCATGCAGCGCTTTGTATAAAACGTATCTTCCTCGATTAAGGTCGAAGTCTTGGCGAGATAAGCTACGCCGTATGGGAAGTACGCTTTGTCGTTGTCCTGCCTGCGTTTTGTCTGGGGTAAATCGGGTGAAAATGGAATTACTTCCTTGCCGGCAAAACGCTTCATAATGGAAGGATGCTCACCAACTTCCCCCAAAGTAACGATGGAATCAAAATGCTGTCGCTCAAGATGGAGAGCCTCAATGACGCGGTCAACGTCATCATCTTCACGTAAAGGGGATGTTGGCTCCAGAAGCATCGTAAAATCAAACTCACGATTTTTGTTGAGGCGGTAATAATCCAAAGCGTGGCGTATCGCTACATAAGAATTGGCAGTATCAGTAGCAAGTTCTGCGGGACGAATAAAAGGAACTTCTGCACCAAATTTCTTTGCGATTTCAGCAATTTCGACGCTATCAGTAGTCACCATCACAACGTCTAAAAGTTTTGACTTAAGTGCCTTTTCTATTGTCCAGGCAATCAGTGGCTTTCCACACATTTCCCGCCAATTTTTACCTGGAAGCCCCTTGCTTCCACCGCGGGCTGGAATAATACCAATGACTGTCTTTCCGTCTATCACGTCACATCCTTTTTTTCACCACACAGATCGTTGTTGGCACGCTGAAGGTCAACAGGCCTACCAACATCCAGCCACGGCTCATGCATAGGGTAAGCAACAGTTCTCATACCACTCGCCTGAAGCTTTTCAAATAATCCTGGCATGTCACAACGTTCTCCAGATGGAATCAAGTTTAATGCTTCAGGCATCAATGCGTACACACCTGCGTTAATATGTGTTCGTGTCACGGGCTTTTCCTCAAAACCAACAATATCAACACCACGTGTTTGAACCACGCCATATGGATGTTGCCACTCGTAGGCTCGAACAGCCATAGTGGCAAACGCATTGTGACGAACATGAAAATCAAGCAAATCGCCATAACGTATATCAGTAAGCACGTCTCCATTGGTTACCACAAACGGTGCATGAGGCTTCGGCATAAGTAACCCAAGTGCACCAGCCGTACCCAAGGGTTCGTCTTCTCTCAAGTAGTCAATTCGTACATTGAGACGACTTCCATCGCCGAAGTAGTCCTCGATCATATGCCCAAGATAATGAATGGCCAGTACAAAATGGCCAAATCCGTCAAGCATGGCACGCTCGATAATGTGCTCAAGCATGGGTTTTCCTGCAACAGGAAGAAGTGGCTTCGGACAGTTCTCAGTGTGAGGACGCAAGCGAACACCTTTACCGCCTGCCATGATCACCATTATATTGGGACGCTCACTCGGAAATATGAGATCGTCCATCAAATGCAAGCCAAGCAGACGTCGACCACCATCTGTCACCGGCAGCTGACGAATTTTGTTCGCATGCATCAATTGAAGTACTGTTTCCCGTCCAAACTCTGGTGGCACTACGAGTGAATCCCGAAAAGCGATAGCATCAATATGGGTATCCATGGTTATTCCACGCAGGAGACCGCGACGAATATCACCGTCAGTCACTGTGCCAAGCAGAATACCCTCACTGTCAACAACCAATACAATCTGCAAAGCAGTTTCATCCAGATTCTGAATGGCCTGCTGAATGGTGGCGCCAGGTGGCAACACTGCACGCCACACCGGATCGTCTTTAGCTATTTTGGATTGATTGGAGTTAGGCATACCCATTTACTCTGAATCGACTTGATCATAAAAACGCTTCATGAGAAGCGCGTCCAGTGGGTGTTTTTGTAAAATCTCAATAATTTTCTTGCTGGCACCGCCATCTCCATACGGATTTTTGACCTGCTTTAATTGTGCTTGAAAGGAAGACGTGTAAAGTTTTTTCAGTGCACTGCTGATCTCCGCTCGATTTGGTGCGCACTCAATAATGCTGTCTGCCTTGAGGCGACCGCGCTGCCTGTCACCAATATCTACTGTGCCAATGCGGAAGCTAGGCGCCTCCAGAATACCACTAGAAGAGTTGCCAACCACCCCATCAACGAACTGCATGCATGACAGATAGCGTTGTTGCCCTAGTGATGCAAAAACTTTTGCGCGACGGGGACGCGCAGCAACAAATGCCTGAATCATTGATATCATTGCCCTCCCATCCATATCAGCATTGGGTATGGTAAAGATAAGTAATGTTTCATCAAGCGCATCGAGAGCAAAAAGTAGCTCATCCATTTGCGTCATTGGTGATGCATTTTCCAAGGTGGCAGGATGAAATGTCACCAACAAGTTACGCTTCGCAAAACGCAAACCCAACGAATCTTCAAGTTCCTTTTTATCCAACAATGGTTGACGAAAAATCCCATCAATACCAAGACCACCAACCGTAAACACACGGTCCGGGCTCTCTCCGAGCTGAATAACGCGGCGATGGTAGGAGTCTAGCGCCACAAAATGCAAATGCGACATCTTAGTGATGGCGTGTCGAAAAGCATCATCTATTGCCCCCTCGGTAAGTTCTCCACCGTGCAAATGTGCAACAGGGATTTTAGCTACCAACGCGGCTGCAGCTGCAACGAATGTTTCAAATCGATCACCCAGGAGCACGAGGAGGTCTGGGCGTAGTTCTGCGAACGCGTCAGCGCAGCCAGATAATCCGAGCCCCATGGATTTTGTGATCCCGACTGCACTGTCAGAGCTAAGCAGCATTTCAACTTTGCGATCAATATGGAAACCGTCCGCCTCGATCTCACGATAGGTAAGGCCAAACTCAGGGGACAAATGCGCACCAGTTGCAACAATTTGCAGTTCAAATGCTGGATCAGCTTTGACATCTTCCATCAACCAGCGCAACAGGCCGTATTCTGCGCGCGTACCGGTAAGCACACAAATCTTGCGACTCATAACAGGATAACCTCATCGATTGAATAATCGCGATCGGCCTTTTGGCCAAGTACCTCACCAATGCGCATGGGTGAGATGCCTGTGCCAGGGCGTTTTATGTCAAGATTCTCGGCTGTGAACCACTCTCCCGCCTTAATCTCACGTGCCGCAACGATCGATTTACGCGCAACCGGCAAGTTTTTTAACTCGCTTGCAGTAGGACGCTTAATCCCATCGCCCATTGCAACTTCAATATTACGAATTGCAGTCACCATGGCTCTCAATTCATTTGGCTCCAGACTTGCTTTGTGATCCGGCCCAGGTAAATTGCGATCAAGCGTAAAATGTTTCTCAATTACTGACGCACCAAGGGCAACAGCAGCAATCGGGATCTCAATGCCTTGAGTATGATCAGAATAACCAACTGCCACATTGAAAGCATCACGTATGGCACACATCGCGCGCAGATTCACGTCTTTCATTGCAGTTGGATAATCAGTTGTGCAGTGCAGCACCGTAATCACGCTGCGCGATGTACCTGCCTGCTCTAATACTCTGATGGCATCGCCAATCTCTTCCATGGTCGCCATCCCCGTGGACATCACGACATGCTTTCCCAGCGCTCCAATGCGCTGAAGATAAGGCAAATTCGTAATTTCTCCAGATGGAACTTTGAAAAGTGGTATAGCGAGCTCATTCAAAAAGTCTACGCTTTCAATGTCAAACCCGGTCGACAGGAAGGTGATCCCGCGTAACTTGCAATGGTCCATTAACTCTTTGTGCATTTGCGAAGTCAGCTCGAGTCGTTTCAACATCTCGAACTGACTGTCACTTTTTCCATCATTTTGTTTTTGGTAATCCGCTTTTTCTGCCTGACGCGTCACCAAACGTTCAGCCGTGAACGTCTGAAACTTCACATAGTTTGCGCCCGCTTCAGTGGCAGCATCAATCAATTGCCGAGCCATGCCAATATCGCCATTGTGATTAACGCCTGCTTCAGCGATGACGATAACACTCATGCTTTCTCCTTGCGAGGCGGCAACCATGTGCCATCTGCACAATCGGCAACCACCCGCTGTCCCATGCCGATAAGACAGCGTTCTCCAATGCGAATATCCTGACGAACACAAGCATTACTTCCAACAAAGCTCCCTGCGCCTACAATGACGCCGCCATTTAAAACAGCCGTAGTGGAAATATGACAATGATCTCCTACTATTGCGTCGTGATCGACGACAGCACCAGTATTGAGGATACAATTCTCACCCACACGCGCATTGGGATTTACGAGTGCGCCATGAATAACTACGGTACCTGCGCCGATCTGGGCATGGCGTGAAACATAGGCATGTGGTGAAATGATGGCAGGAAGCTCGCATTGATGGGCGCGCGCCATTGCAAAGAGATGCATACGCACATCTGGCGATTTGACCTGCCCCACAGTCACCAATACACGCTTGAATTTTTGGAGAAGGCTAGGCAAGTCCGCATCACTTCCGAGTACAGGATAACCAAGTTGAGTGGTCCCCACCTCATTAGCCGTACCGACAAATCCTGCAATACGAAAACGTCCTTCCTGCTCTATGACATCAACACAAGAACGAGCATGCCCACCCGCTCCGAGCAAAAGGATGGCATCTCCACTCACAGCGCCCCCTCTGAACCAAGTATGGCACTACTCGGTAAATTGATAATGCGACGCTCCAAAGATTCCGCCACGCGCAAAGTCATCCGCGGGCAGTCACGGTAAGGGGGAAGGCGATGCATTGTTACCCATGCAGGACGCGTCATCAACCCCACATCATTAGTTGCGGCAAGAATAGAATCATGTAACACCGCCACGTCGTCGTCCAGAATCAAGGTCTGTAACCAGAAATTACAGACACATCCCTCCGGTTCACCCAATAGACGAACTCCAACAACACCCGATAGTGCCTCACGATATTTTTTATACAGCCGTCGCTTTTCAGCTAAAAAAACCGGCAACTGTTCTAGCTGCGCACACCCCAGTGCAGCATTCAAGTTGGGAAGGCGATAATTGTAGGCAACTTCATCGTGTCTGTACTCCCATCGATGCGGCAGCTTTGCCGTTGTGGTGAGATGCTTGGCGCTACGCGCCAACGCCACATCGTTGGTAAGCAAAGCTCCACCGCCACCAGTAGTAATTATTTTGTTGCCGTTAAAACTGAGGGTACCCACCCTACCGAAGATCCCTGTATGACGTCCGTGGTAGGTGCTGCCCAGCGATTCGGCCGCATCCTCGACAACCGTCAGATTAAAATCTGCTGCCACATCAAGAATGCCCTGCATATCCGCTGGGTGGCCAAACGTGTGCATGGGCACGATCGCTCGGATGACTCGCCCAGTATTCCGATTGAGACAGCAACCATTCCTGACTTCCGCATTCCGCTCAAGATATGTTCGCAAAGCTTGCGGATCAATGCCCAGGGTTTTCTCACAACTGTCCACAAAATGCGGGGTCGCATTGCAATGAGCAACAGCGTTTGCTGTAGCCACGAATGTGAGCGCAGGCACAAGCACCTCGTCTCCCGGCAGAACCCCCGAAACAAGGAGGCCAATGTGCAGTGCAGCAGTGCCATTCACCACGACAACAGCGTGTTTAGCACCCGTATAAGCAGCGAGTTCTCGTTCAAAACGATCAACAAACGGTCCCACCGAAGAAACGAATGTCGTATCGAGACACTCCTTCAAGTAAGCAAGTTCATTCCCTCCAAAGCGTGGGGCGTGCAAAGGCACAGGCGGCGAACCTGCAACCCGACTGATTGCTGCGACAATTTGTTCAACCAAAGGATGCGTCATATCAGCTGCACTTTTTTACAGATTATAAATATCCGCCTTATACATGCTCAAATTCTCACGGATGCCAAACCATTCAACGGTTTCAGCCAATCCTCGTTTGAACCCATCCAGACCGGCATAAGCAGGTCGCCAGCCAAACAATTCCTCGGCTTTAGTATTGCTCGCCCACAAACGATCAACTTCGCTGTTTTCTGGACGCAAGCGCTGCTCGTCAGTTACTATCTGAATATTTTTCCCCATCACTTCAGCGATTGCGCTTGCGGTCTCGCCAATAGAAATTTCAAAATTGCTGCCAAGATTGACAACCTCGCCAACACCCTTTTCAGATTTTAGGGCAGCAATGAAACCAGCTGTCGTATCAGTCACAAAATTAAAATCCCGTGTTGGGTGGATGGCTCCCAACTTCAACTCACGCTTACCGTTGGCAATCTGGGTAATGATGGTCGGAATAACGGCGCGCGCCGATTGGCGTGGGCCATAAGTATTGAAGGGACGAACTACTGTCACTGGTGTGTCAAACGCAGCATGGAAGGAGAGCGCAATCTGGTCTGCGCCAATCTTGCTGGCAGAATAAGGAGACTGCCCCTGCAACGGGTGTTCTTCAGTGATCGGCACAAAACGTGCTGTGCCATATACCTCACTGGTGGAAGTGTGTATCACTTTTGATACCCCAAGTTCTCGGGCTGCCTGGACGATATTCAGGGTACCTTTAATATTGGTGTCAACGTAAGTGTCAGGCGAATGGTATGAATAAGGAATAGCCACCAAAGCAGCCAGGTGCAGTACTGCATCGCAACCTTGCATGGCAGTCCGTACACCATGTGGATCGCGCACATCTCCCGCAAACACTTCAAACTGCCCCTTTACATCAGATGCGCAACGATCCAACCAACCCCAACTGTTGAAAGAGTTGTAAAGCACAAAGGCGCGCACGCTGTAACCGGCGCGAACCAAAGTCTCCGTGAGATGTGACCCGATGAAGCCATCAGCGCCAGTCACCAAAATGCGTGACTGAGACATTTGTAGTGTATTCGTGATACTCATGGTGTGATCGCGTAGTATTTATCGTGTTCTTGGTCATACACAATAGTTTCTGCTTTGTCTGCAAAGAATTCGTCGATTGCCTTTGCTGCTCCCGAAAATACTTGCTGAGTATCCTTCTGCTTATATTCATCAAATAGAATCACTCCTCCTGGAACTACTTTTCTGTACAACTCATTCAAGCATGTCTTGTATGAACCATAAAGATCAACATCCAGATCGCTGGGGGTAATCACCTTCCACTCACCCTTCTTGGGATTGCGAAAACTTGTATCTTCGGATGATGGCTCTGGAAAACCCTCGAATGAGTCGAAAGCCCAAATTTGCCGCTGCTTGCCTTCAATGTGGCTGCACTGACAAATCAGCAGCAAGGTGTGGCCGAAACCAACTCCACACTCAACTACATCTCCCTGTATATTTTTAATCAAATCGAATTTGCTGGAAAAATAGTGTGCATTCAGAAGCAGCTTATATGTTGCAGGAATGCCGTTTGCACGCGTTAACTGAAGCCCAAACTTTTTTAAAATACCATTGATAATACGTTTCATAAAAATTCCTTAAGATCAAGTGAATTATTGCGACTTAGTCTGTACTATCACGTCAATCTATCAATCCAGCGACGGCGTCTAATCGTCAGATCAAAGCTTGCACCCTGCTCTACTCTACGCTGAACCCGAGCCTTGAGAGCCTTAAGCTCTGATAACGCTACCACAAGCGAATTCCACACAAACAATGAAGTGATTCGACTGCGAGGCATCCCTTTGGCAGCAGTAAATTCAGCAATCGTGTCAAGAATGTTGGAAATCGATTTTCGCGCAATGCTTGCGCCGACCTGCTCCTCAAGTCGTTGCTGAACACTTTCTGGCGGTGCAGGAACGTTGGAATTTTCAATCAAGCTAATGACTTCGCCAATTGATTGAGGCCTGCAAATCCCATCCAGAATTTGATTGCGATCGTCGCTTTGTGCTAAAATATGTTCAGCACGTGAACGCACCACATTATCGATCACTATCGGACGACGCCCCTGAAAGAAAACGTCATACAACCCCGTTGAGGGCGGGGTCACGATGCAATCAACCTCAGCAAGCCAATGTGAAAAAGGCTGATCCCACGGTGATACAGTGATTTCAACTCCCATCTTCTTGGCGAGTCGCTGCCACCCCTGCCTGTTTTCGCGTGGGTGCGGCCTAACCGATAACTTGTGCCGCTTAGGGTCTAACGACAGCATGATTTGCAGCATGATTCTGAAGTCAATTACTTCAGTAAAGAACATGTCCTCAACGTCTTTGTCTGAAGATCCTTCGTAAATAGGCATCGTGTTATCAAAACGCATCGAGCTCATAATACTTTCAAACGGTGTGCGCGCATCAAATGGGCTTAACAAGTTGAAACGTGAAACAAATCCTACAACTGGGAGATCACTCTCACCTCGTTTCTTTGGAGAAGCCAAACAACTCTGTGAAAGACGCGGGTGTCCAACGACTCGGCATTTGGGTAAATATTCGGGGCAATGTTCATGGAACGTATTAAGGTGCGCGGCTCCCCACAGCAAAAAACCGCAAACTGAACGATGCCACGGCGCATATTTAACTGGATCTGAACCGAAATACTTCCCATTCAGTCGTTTGAGTGTGCCGGTTGCCTGCCCGATCGCTTCTGTTTGCAAGATAAATATATTATCAGGCAGACGACTTGCATCAGGAAAGGCTCCGTAATAATGAAGTAATGAAGGCAAAATAATGGCGTCAAAAATTTGCCAATGCCGCAGCAAATAATCTGTTGTAAAGCGATTGCCATACACAAGTTTTGCGCCGCGTTCTTCTGATTCTTTTTTGAGCGCTGAAGCGACTATTGAGTCGCGAGCAAGCTCATCGATATGAAAATAAATAAGCATAGTTACTAATTACCAGCAGCTCCGGCCACCATCGACCACTAGATTGAAACCAGTCAAATAACTGGACGCATCAGAAAGAAGATAAAGTAGCGTTCCCTCGTACTCATCCTGATTTGCCATTCGCCCCATGGGAATACGCTGCGCCAGTTTTCCAACGAACTCTTCGCTCTGACCATTGAAAACGCCTCCAGGAGAGATCGCATTAACGCGCACGCCAACCTCAGCCCAATACGTCGCCAAATAACGCGTTAATCCCACCAAACCTGCTTTTACTACCGAGTAGGTTGCGGGCTTCACTGGTTGTTCGTTGCGCTGAAGACCAGGAACTTCATATAGTCGTTGATCTGGCGCGATCACTGCCAGATCGGATGCGACGTTCACAATAACGCCGCCACCATGGGTTGCCATGTAATGACCGAACACCTGCGAACAAAAGAAAGCGCCTGTCAAACCAACTGCCATATCTGCATGCCAAAAATCTGCGGACAAGTTTTCAAATCGCGTTAATTTTTGTGCATCAATGCTTGATCCCACCTTCGGATCATTTGCTGCATTATTCACCAGAGCGTCTACGCGACCATATGTTTTGAGCACTGTGGCTAAACATGCTTCAATATTCTGCTTTTCAGTAATATTGCACATCAACCCCAGCGACTCTACGCCATACTCGTCTTTGATTGCCATTACCGCAGCATCGAGTGAATCCTGATGGATATCCAGTAACACGGGAATGCCGCCAGCCTGCGCCACAGCCTCCGCATGTTTTCTGCCCAACAGACCTGCGCCACCAGTAACAACAACGACCCGCCCCTGCAAGGAAAACCGTTCAAGCATTTGTTTCTTCACACTATCACCTCTTTCTTGCCAGACTCAAGCGACCGCTTTGCCGCCAAGCAAATATTGAGAACATCCACACCTTCCTCCAAAGGGATGGGGGGTTTCTTACCTTTATCACCACTGCTAATAAAATCTGCAACTTCTTGCAGGAACATGTCGTTGCGCTGAAAAGTATCGTACAACGTTACCTCAGGCACTCTTGTCGCGAGTAAATTGACTTCCAGACGGTTGGCTCGATAATCGAAAACAAGTGAGCCCTTGTCGCCAACGATATGGATGTAACGGCGTGGAGGAACCTGGAGAAAATCCAAATGGACATGTACAGGAAATTCACGGCCTGCGTTATCGCATGAGAGAAAAATTTCTGCGGTATCCTCTACATCCAATTCCAAATCTGAAAGATGCCCTCCCTGCGCGTACACACTGCGCGGCTTTCCAAACAACCAGTAGGCCATGTCAATTTCGTGACTCAAGCATAAGATGACACCGCCTCCCTGATCCTTGCGTGCTGCATGGCTTTCACGGTAGTCCTCATAAGGGTGCATCCCGGGCAACCACTCACCGAAATGCAAATCTGCTGAGATCAAGCTCCCTAGAGCACCCTCATCCAGCAGTTGCTTGATACGTAAATAGCCAGGGTGATAACGCTGTTGGTAGCCGACCATACAAGCCACCCCCTTTTTGCTCACTGCTCGAATCAAATTAGCTACACCAACATCAGTGCAATCAAGCGGTTTTTCGATAAAAACATGCGCGCCGCTCTCAGCAGCCGCAGTCGCTGTGGCAACGTGCATGGAAATCGGGTTTGTGACAAATACTGCGTCAGGCTTCCACGCCAGCGCAGTCTCCATGCTGTCAAAAACAGTCAAACCGTAATGCTCTTCTGGCTTTTGGTTAAAGGTAGCCTCAAGCTTGTCTGAAATCACGATGTCAAGTTTTCTTGAACGATAAGCTGCAATTTCTGCTTTACCTTTAGTGACTGTCTGGATCATGCGTACATGGCGTTGTCCGATAGATCCCAAGCCACAAATAAGAAATTTTTTCATGAGGGATGTCGAAGCGTTGTTGAAGGGGCTATGGCATTGGATTGCTGCTTTGAAGGCTGCCGTTCACGCAATTGAGCCTCTGCTTCACCAACCTCATCTGGGTAGTCGATGTCTGCTGCGGGCTCTTCAATGATGAACGGTAATATAACACGCCCCGTTGTCGAGTTTTGCTTAAGAATAACACTTGGACGGGTAATGTCGATGTAACCATCCTGCCAGTAAACTAAGGGTAACTTTTGACGGGGTTGATTGTAAGGCTCCAAAACATCTGGTAAAGACGCAATCGGACGCATATAGCCGCGCTCATCTATTGTCCACATCTTGAATGGCGATTGCTCGGCAAGATGCACGGAACGCAGCGAATCAACATCTGGATGCGCAGCAAAAGTTTCAATTGCCTTATCGATTACAGCGGACTGTCGAGATGGCGGAGTTGGGCGCAGATTGATAACCATATCGGGAATGTAGTTTTCGTGCTGCTGCAACCACTCCACAGCGTGACGATGGAATTCAATGTCCAGAGAAAGATCTTGCGCCAGATTGGCTGGGCGCATGAAGGGAACTTCAGCGCCATACTGGCGTGCTACCGCAGCAATTTCTTCATCATCAGTGGTTACAACAATGCGTGTAACGTGTTCAGATGCAAGTGCATGCTCAATCGCCCAAGCGATCATGGGTTTGCCTAACAGAGGAATGATGTTCTTGTGCGGCACCGATTTGGATCCCCCTCGTGCGGGAATTAAAGCAAGTACTTCCCCAAATTTACCTTTAGCCATATCTTTTTTCCAGTCGCTTTTTCAGCCAGAAAACAGTTTATCCAGACGCTGATGAAAAACTCTCGTCTCGTCGCGTAGCTTTGCTCGTGCACGTGCAAATGAATCACGCACGTCTGCCCCATGGTCCAAGGTATAGACCGCCTTGGCATAGAGTTTTTCCGCAACCAGAGGATCAAAAGCATCCACAGCTTGGTTCTGTAACTCCAGCCGTGCGATGAAATCTGACATGCGATCCTGCGTTGTCAGCGCAACCATTGGCACGCCAAGTCCAATGCATGGAGACATTGAATGCACACGCATGCTAATTGCCAGATCAGCACGCATATAGCGTCCATAAAAATAGGAAGTGTCTTTGACGCGACACAAACCGCTGGCAACCATATTCTGGTGCGCCAAGCGTGGCTTGATGCGCTCAATAAAAGCACTCATCATTTTGAAATCATCAAAGTAGTGCGGGCAAAGAATAATGTTTATCGGGTAGCGCTCAGCTAGGCGCTCGAGAACTTCTACCAGTGCGGCGATCACGGTTTCACGCGAGTGAGCTCCCCTCTCGTCATAGCGCCGAACAGCATCTTCGTCATTGAATGCAACCATAATATTTCTTGCGCCATTGACGATCTCGGGATAGTCACCTGCATGTGCCTCAACGAATACGGCCGAATCGGGCACCTCGATAATTGCATCGCTGTCTATCCCGACCATCGTTTTCAACCAGGCTTTCGTGCCATCGTTGCGCACAGAGAATATTATTTTTTCAGAAGCTAATGCCTTTTCCACCATCTGCCTCAGCTTATCTGCGTGATGATAGACTTGACCAGGCCAATTCCGGTAGCTCAACCCGTAGAAAACAATCGGTTTCTTGAGTTTGTCCCACAATTCGAACGGCAACTCAAACCGCGTCCCCGTTCGATCATTGTAATCACGCCCATTGAAAGTCACCGCGCCGCCAACAATGAGTCCGTCCGTAGCATTCACCTTATCAACAAAAGTCTGGTCGAAATCCAGCTTACGAAAGGTGTAGTCATCCCATGCTTCCCTGCTCCAGCGAATCGAGCGTTCAATGTCCTCCGACATTGTGTGCTCCAAACCATTCGCCAGCGCACCATTGCCGATGTTGGTGCTATTGAAATTGGCCAGATGCACAAGCTCCAGAGAGGATTGACGGCTCATTACGCGCTCCCCTGGGGAAAGTAAAGGCTCTCGACTATTCCGCAGAGAATATGTCCTAGCATGATATGGCATTCCTGTATGCGCGCCGTTTCCTTGGAAGGAGCACAAATACAATCACACATGTCCTTCATCTTGCCGCCCGTAGAGCCTGCAAGCCCCACAGTAGCAATCTTGTGATTCTTAGCCACCTGAATTGCCGCCAACACATTAGGGCTGTTACCACTCGTGGAGATTGGCACGAATACGTCTTCAGGTTTTGCAACAGCTGCAAGCTCACGGGCAAAGACTTGGTCGTAGCCGTAGTCATTACCGATGGCGCTCATGGCCGAACTGTTCGTTCCAAGAGCAACCGATGCCAAAGGCGCGCGATCAAACATGAAACGAGACACAAATTCCGCAGACAAATGCTGTGCATCAGCGAAACTGCCTCCATTCCCGGCGAAGATGATCTTTCCACCCTTACGTAAGGCAGCAACACAAAGGTTGGCCAAATGATCAACTTGAGCAAGACTCACCTCGTCTTTAAGCAAAATCTGCTTTACAGCTATCGATGCTTCAATCTGAGTTTTAATTTTTTCCGTGCTCACAATACTCCCTCCAGACGTTCCAATGCAATCCAGAATCCCTCCCCACCGTCTTTGTGCCCTTGCCAGATTTCAGGAATGAAGGGTGCAAGTGGACAACCCGCATCGAGTATCGTCCCTAGCTTGGTGAAGTCAATGTCTCCTTCACCAATTTGCAATCCCTCCCCATTCAGGCCTGATGCGTCACCCAAATGCAGGTGGGCTGTGAAAGGAGCAATCTGTTGCGCAAATGCGTAAAAATCGACCCCAAGGTGGTTACATGTAAGGCGACTGTGAGAAATATCGAAACACATGCGCAGGTTAAGTTTCTTGCACCAGTAAACGATTTCCTCCGGTTTGACAAACAAGTTCTGGTAACGCTGTCCTCCGAAATGCCATGGGAAAGGTGCCATTGTTTGCGGAATCAACTCAACACCTTCCATATCAAGCTCTTTAAGACTACGCGCAAAACGATTGTAATATGATTCAATTACCTCACTTGGTAATGGAGCATCCATGGTAAAACCACCGATATTCGCAACAATCATCGGACGCTTCGTATTGGGAAAGAAGCGCTTCAGATCGCGGGTAATATTTATCACTCGCTGCGTTTCATGCAAGGATTCAATCCGATAGCTTTCGTCTGGGCTCGCCAAATCCATGAGACGACTACCAGAAAACAATTCTGGAGCGTGGACAACAAACCCTGCTTTGTAAGTACCAGAAAGATAGTCGTCCAGCTTAAGTTCCATGTCCGAGTATGAAAGATGAAACTCAAATAAATCGGGCTGGACGCGGTTCGCATACTCCGTAAAATCGTGATAACGAATCGGAATACCCCATGGACGACGGAAACGGTAACTTCTGGGTTCAATGCGTTCATCCTTGAGATCTGACGCATAGAAAAAATCCTCTTCTCGCATGTCATGCTGCAAAACGCGTCCTATCAACTTTTCATAGTACTGTGGAGACAGCCCCTGACCGGGGCTACGAACCTTGATGTGGTGCGACTCAAGTACGGTCCCCTTACTCAACACCGTTGCAGCAACCAGACTCTTCCCAAGATTCTCTCGGTTGATCATTTCACCTTGTGAGACAGACCGTTCTGTGTCATCCCCCAGCGCTTCCTCAATCTCACGAATCCCCTCAATCAAGCGCTTAAACTCGGAAAATTCAAGGCTAGCGGCATGATCCGGCCCCTCCATATTACGATTCTGCGTAAAGTGACGCTCTACAACGCAAGCACCTAATGCAACCGCGGCATGAGTAACAGCGATACCGCGTTCGTGGCCGGAGTAACCAACAAACGGATGAATAGTGCGCAGTCTCTCCATCCAACGCAAATGAATATCATGAAAAGGGGCGGGATAGGTGCTGTTACAGTGCAACAACACGTACTGTGCATTGTGTCTGTTGAGAAAATCCACAGTGATCTGAACCTCTTTACGATCACTCATGCCAGTGGACAAAATCAATGGTTTGCCCGTTGCACACAAACATTCGAGTAACGGTAAATTCGTCAAATCTGCCGAAGCCACTTTATATGCCTGAACATCCAGGCGCTCCAGTTCACCCACGCTGCGTGGATCCCAAGGAGTGCACATGTAAAGTATTCCCTTTTTTTTGCAATACTCAGCGACTTGCCTGTGCTCATCAAGCGTCAACTCAAAACGTCGTAGCAAATCAAGAACATATTCAGTTCCAAGATCCTCCCCGTCTTTACTCAAAGAGCGTTGGCGATAGACCTCATCTAGGTGACGCATCTGGAACTTGGCGCAGTCAGCCCCCATGTCAATCGCCTGATCAACCATCTGCAGTGCACGCTCGATGCTGCCATTGTGGTTATTACCGATCTCAGCGATCACGAAACTTCGTTTCCCGCCAACTTCAAAATTTCCAATATTGATCTTCATTAGATATCAAATTCCGTATGATGATTGTCGCGAGCCGACCATGCCTGTAACCCTTCCTGTTCAAATCGGAATGGACGCACTTTCAAATTCTGAGATTCGAGATAATCGATCAATGCAAGCTTCTGGAATGGTGGCGCGTAGAACAAGAAAAATCCACCCCCACCTGCACCGAGCAGCTTTCCACCAACAGCCCCCGCCTGCAGAGCATTATCGTAAATGTCATCCAGATACGAGTTCGATATTTTGTTACTAAATTGACGCTTGTATTGCCACGCCTCGTGCAATGCCTCACCAAATTTGAGTAACCGTCCACGTAACAAGTGGTTGCGCATGCGATATGTCAAATCAACATTGGACTTAACCTTGTTACGAACTGATGCCTGTTGCATGTGTTGATGCTGATCGCGATGAATTTCACCAGAATCGTGTGGCTTACTGGTATCGCACAAAACGAGGCTTTCCTCCAATTCGAGCAGGATGTCCGAATGAATACGCAGCGGGTGAACAATATTCTGCTCCATTCGAAATTCCATGAAATTGAAGCCACCGAACACTGTGGCATATTGATCTTGCCAACCACCTGCAACGCCTAAATAAAGCCGCTCTGCTTGAAATGCAAGCTCGGACAGTTCATGGAGATCCCACTTGTCGCGTCGGAACTGGTTGAAACATCCAAGTATGGAAGCCGATACAACAGCGGAGCCACCCAATCCCGAATTCATTGGAAAGTCGGAATACAGGAATAGCTCAAACCCAAACTCTGGATGCACCGCCTTAAGCAATGCCTGAATGAGACCAAACGTCCCTTTCTGCTCAAGCGCTGCAGCAAGATTGTCGGCGTATAGAGATTCGCCAAGATCGCGAGAATGGATAATGATCTTCTTGTCTTGACGGATTCGCATCGTTGCATGACTGTACAGAGAAATCGTGGTGTTGATTACTGCACCACTATCACCAGCGAAATAATGCGTTAAATCAGATCCGCCACCGCCGAAACTAATCCGAACAGGTGACCGAGCACGAGCGTAAGTCGGAACCTCTTCGGGAACAGGGAAATGATCGCGACTAACAACACCAACCAGACGTCGTTCACTATTCAGAAGCGGGATCACACGAATGTGGTGATCAAGCTGTTTCAAAAGCACTTCACGCGGAGTTGCCTCATCAGCCCACACAAAATTGTTGTTGGTGAAACCACCAATCTTGTCGGATAGTGAGGCTCCCTCAAGTAATCGCTTACGAATATCACCATCCGTTGCAACACCGATTACAGTTCCAGCTGAATCAGTAACCATGATGATCCCATGATGGTTGGCACTGATCTTCTGCAAAGCGTCCTTTAGCGGCACCTCTTTTTCGACAAGAAAATTATTAAGATTCACAATGATTCCTTTTTCCCAGATTCGATCCAGCGACAAAAACGAAAATAGTCCTCTGGTACACCAATATCGATAAATTCTCCATCCACCTGAACCGCATTGAGTACCCCACGTTCTGCGAGAGATGGAAAAACATCTCGTTCCAACGAAAAAGGCATGCCATCCCACGTTGAGAACATCTTGCTGTGCAAGCGGTACAGACCAGCGTTGATCCAGCCTGCCCCCTTGCTCTCATTTTTTTCACAAAAACGTGCGATATGCCCGTCACCAATCTCAACGCAGCCATAACGTTCTGTGTTTGGAACCCAAACAATCGCCATAGCAGGATACTTTTCTGCAGCAACTGCCCTCACGCCAGAACCCAGCCAAGTATCTGCATTTGCAACAAGAAAGTCTCCTTCGATATTTAACGCCCTCAACGCGAACGCAATAGCCCCCCCTGTACCCATCGGTTCCGGTTCAACTACTGTGTTTACAGGGATGTTCAATGAGCCGCTATCTTGCTGTTCTTGCAAGAAGGTCTCTATTGTGTCGGATCGGTAGTGCAAGAGATAGGTCATCTCTGTTACGCCCTGATCGAGCCAGTGTTGATTAAGGTAGTGCAGATATGGTTGCCTCGCCACAGGCGCCAGCGGCTTTGGAACATCAGCTACCGCAGAACGCAACCGTGTACCGAAACCACCAGCAAGAACAAGCAGGTGAGTCAATTATGAGCCTCACCTGCCAATTGTCGAAACGACGCACTATTTCGCAGCAAACCATCGTAGTCACCTATTGCATGTATTGACCCATTCTGCATCTCCACTATGACATCACATTGACGCACAGTGGTCAACCGATGTGCAATCAGCACAATAGTCAAATCACGATTAAGCGCCTCAATGGATTCCATAAGCGAAGCCTCGGTCACATTGTCAAGCGCACTCGTAGCCTCATCGAATACCAGGACACTGGCCTGTTTATACAAAGCGCGAGCAATGCCTACCCGCTGCCTCTGTCCACCTGACAAACACATTCCGCGCTCACCTACCGAGGTATCATAGCCTTGAGCGCTGCTTTCGATGAAGTCAGAAATTTGCGCTTGTCTCGCAGCCAAGCGAACACGTTCATGATCAATTTGCTCTTTGGGTACACCCAAAGCAATGTTTTCTGTAAAACTTGCATCACTCAAATAAATAGCCTGAGGGACGTGAGCGATCGTACGCTGCCAAGCTCGCATTCGACCACCATGTACCGGCACCCCGTCCACCAGCATTTGCCCCTCTGTTGGCGCAAGCAGCCCCATTAGTATGTCAAGTGTCGTACTTTTACCACTGCCAGTGGCACCGACAAGCCCCACCCGACTTCCCTTTGGAATCGTCAAATTGAGATCTCGAACTACCAAGGGACCACCCTTGCTGTAGCGAAAATTTACCCCTACAAAAGCAATCGCTTTATGAAAACTTAATGGGGCTGGTTCCGGAAGAAGCATTTCTTCTTGAATCGGCTGTTCCAAAAAATCAACAATATCTACCAGAGAGGCTTGACTACCTACAATGGTTGCCCACGCGCTATATCCTTGCTGCAATACTGGCACTAGGCGCTGTGCGCCCAGTGCCAGCGCAGCTAACATAGGAAGCTCTGCTGAAATACCTTCAGGACGCTTGCTGAGAAAAAACGCCAACACTGCTATCATGACCAACCCCAATGCTTCCATTACAAAGCGTGGGCTGCCTGCAATAAAAAGATTGTTCCCCTGACCAAGGCGAAGTGGCCGATCTGCCTGTTGATACACGTCGCAATAAAGCTTCTGAGTTCCATCCAGTAACACATCACGAATCCCCCCTAGCCCCTCTTGCACCGCTTTGAAGACACGTGTCTGCTCCTGCGCTATCCGAATTCCACTTTGGTGTAACTTACGCCGCGAGACAATAGCAATCAACCCGTAACTAACCCCAAAACCAGCGATACAAACGAACGCAACAAAAGGGTTCATTGCAAATAAAGCCGTACTGATGGCAATTAGCAGAATCAAAGAAGTAATGAGCGTCAGACACTGCGACAGAATGCTCATCACACCACCAACCTTGCCCACACCACTTAGAACCTTGCTGCTATTGCGGCTGATGTGTGTCTCGTATGGTTGATACAAGGTTCGGCGGTAGAGTTCTATACTGAGGTCAGAACCTGTACTAAATGAAACCCTGGTGCTTGCCCACAATAGACCAATGCGCAGAAAGCCAGCCCCCAGCGCTGCGATAATAAAGGACGCCGTGAAAAAAACGATCAGATTCTCACGCCCCCCCTCCAGCCAGGCACTCACTGCACGAACCAAAGGATAATTAAAGGCGATATCAGGCGCTGCAAGCATCCCAAGAAATGGGATAATCGCACCCAGACTGACCACTTCTGCGATAGCACTCAAAAGCATCAAGGCGCCCAAACCGTAGAATTGTCTACGACGACCAGCGCCAATATGACGCCAAAGACGGCTGAGCAAATGCGGAAGTCGATTTCTCGATTCTAAAGATAGCGTATGTCGAGAATTGCTAGGCAACATTTAATATTGAAAGAATAAACTGGAAGAATTACTAGCAATCAAAAATCACCGCAAGTATTTTTTCACAAGGGTACTTAACTCGTGAAGAAGCGTCCTGCATGAGAAAACACCAACCATTGACTAACTTCGGCAAGCGTTTTCTTGTGGACCGCGCCTAGAACATTGGGGTCTGGTTCTTTTGAAAGCAAAACACGACGCACCACTCCCCCGCGCTCCGCAGACAGCATATCGCTTGATTTATCACCAACCACCACGGAATGGCGTAAGTTAAGATTGTGTTCGCTTGCCGCACACTTAATCATTCCTGGACTAGGCTTACGCCAAAAACAATCCTGCCGATACTCCCCCACACCGTGCTCTACATGATGTGGACAAAAATAGACAGCAGTCAGTGGGGCGTGTTCCCGTAGAAACTCTGCAGCCATCCACTTGGTTAAATGTATGAATGCGGCAGAATCATAATAGCCGCGTCCAATACCTGCTTGATTAGTCACCACAATAAGGCGATAACCAAGTCTTATTGCCAGACGACTCAATCCGAATATCCCGTCGACAAATTCGAAGTCTTCGATTTTGTGAACATATCCGTGATCAACATTGATCACGCCATCTCGGTCTAGAAAAAGAGCAGGTCTACGCTCTGCTGTCACCACACCTCCTGCATCGCCACAACAAGAAGAGTTGTCATGCGTACAGCAGCTAACAATCCAACTAACCATGTCTTCGATTAACCTTCCTACCTAGAGGACTAGCCAATTTAGACTTCTCATTAAGCGAAAAAACAATATCAGATAACCGTCTTTCTCTCGGAAATCGGTCAATTAACGTGTAAGGGGATGTGGAACTCAAGGTGCTTAAGGAACGCTACCGCCATGCCGTTGTCACGATCAGCAAGCATGTTAATGAGTGTCGCGAGGATCTAAAACAATTAGAAAATAAGCTTCAAAAAGCATTGTGATTATGCCACAACTAGGACGGCAATAGTGAACCATCTTGGTGGTTCTCCCAGGGAAGATGCGGAACGCAACGACTTCAGATTGAATATTGCCGCAATGTAACTCATCCTACTTTACGTAACTTGGCAACCTCAACGCTCATTTTTACCCGCTTGCTTAGCAACTCAATCAGCACCATTACACGACCTTCCCCGTCACTCATCTGGTATATTGCCTCAATACCAACAAAAGGGCCCTCTGTTACAGTGACATAATCACCCGTGTTGAAGATGCGTAGCGGCTGCTTCTGCTTGACGTTTTCGCGCGAGCGAAGCATTTCAACCAATTTGTCGTCGACTTTAGCTGGCTCATTCCCAAAGGACACGAGTCTGCTTACGCCTTTGGTTGAACGGATGGGACTCCAGCTTTTTGCGGTTTCACCTCTGCCAAGACGAATGAAAATGTATCGTGGAAACAATGGCTCATCAACAATAGCAATGATTCCTTGCCGAATCTTTTCTGTTGGTAGCAAAGGGAGATAGCATTCATAGCCCTGCTGATCCAGGTTCAGCAGAGCACTCTTTTCTTGCCTCGGCTTAGTGTGAATCAGATACCAGTTCATGACCACCCCATCAGCATCATGCAGGGTGGCATTGTATTATCGTTCGTTGTTTTGCGCAATAATGTGGCTGTGCTCACTTTATCAAACCCTCCAAGTCTGCAACACAATGACCAATTTTGGCGAAATCGCCTCGCGTTTCTATGTTTAAACGAAGCAAGGGTTCCGTATTGGAAACACGAATATTGAAACGCCAGTCGCCAAAATCCACCCCCAGACCATCTGTGCGATCTATTGCTCTCGCCAGCGACGCATATTTTGATTCGATACGGATCAACACTGCGGCAGTATCGTTTACTTTGTAATTGATTTCGCCACTACAGGGATAGGCACTAACACGTTCCTTGATCAAACTGGAAAGCGTGGTTTGTTTTTTGGAAATCAGCGCAGCAACCAACAACCACGGAATCATGCCGCTATCGCAGTAGGCAAAGTCGCGAAAATAATGGTGCGCACTCATCTCGCCGCCGTAGATGGCGTTTTCCGCGCGCATGCGTTCTTTAATGAAGGCATGCCCCGTTTTGCTTTGAATGGGAATGCCGCCGGCTTTTTGCACGATATCGATGGTGTTCCAGGTGAGGCGCGGATCGTGAATAATTTTTTCGCCGGGATTCCGTGCCAGGAAGGCCTCGGCCAGCAAGCCAACGATGTAATAGCCTTCAATGAATTCGCCGTTTTCATCAAACAAGAAGCAACGATCAAAATCCCCATCCCAGGCGATGCCCATATCAGCTTGGTGTGCAATCACGGCGTCTGCCGTTGCCTTGCGATTTTCCGGCAAGAGTGGATTGGGAATGCCATTGGGGAAATGGCCATCTGGTTCGTGGTGAATCTTGATAAAAATAATCGGGACGCGACGTTGATTGAATTGCGCTTCAATCGCATCAATCACATGCCCTGCTGCGCCGTTTCCGGCATTCACAACCAGTTTGAGCGGTTGCATCTCATTCAGGTCAATGTAGGTCAGCAGGTGATCAACGTAAGGCGCCAAAATGGATTGGTGCGTCAGTGTGCCCTTTTGTGCGACTGGCGAAAACTGATTTTTCTCTACCAGCGCCTGAATGGCTTTCAGCCCGCTGTCACCGCTGATCGGCTTGGCACCGCGACCCACCAGCTTCATGCCGTTGTAGTCCATGGGGTTATGACTGGCTGTCACTTCGATGCCGCCATCCACATCCAGATGAAAGGCTGCAAAATAGATTTCCTCGGTGCCTGTCATGCCGATATCGATAACGTCTGCGCCAGCATCCATCAATCCACTGGCTAGCGCTTGTTTGAGTGATTCAGAAGTCAGGCGCACATCGCCGCCGACCACCACTTTCTTTGCACCAAGGTGCTGCGCATAGGCGCGACCAATACGATATGCAATATCCTCGTTAAGCTCGTCGCCCAGCTTTCCCCGAATGTCGTAGGCCTTAAAACAGGAAAGCGTCATTGCGGAGTGCGTCCGTATTGATCATCGAAACGAACAATATCGTCCTCACCCAAGTACTCGCCGCTTTGCACTTCGATCATTACCACATCAACCACACCGGGGTTTTCCAGTCGATGCATGTGCCCGGCAGGAATATAGGTCGATTCATTTGGGCGAACCAAGATTTCTTTTTCGCCATTCACCACCTTGGCCATGCCGCTCACAACAATCCAGTGCTCACTACGGTGGTAGTGCATTTGCAGGCTCAGACTGGCGCCGGGTTTAACCACAATCCGCTTGATCTGAAAACGGTAGCCCACCTCCAGCACGGTGTAAGTCCCCCAGGGACGAAAGACCGTGCGGTGCAGTTTGTAGGCATCATGCCCCTTGTCTTTCAGGTTGGTATACATGAATTTGACGTCTTGCGCGCGATCACGATCTGCCACCAGCAAGGCATCGGGCGTATCGATGATGATCAGGTTCTCGACGCCAACTGCGCCGACTATGCGGTCTTCGCTACGAATGTAGCAATTGTTTACGTCGTGCAAGACGACTTCGCCTTCAATCCTGTTTCCGCTCGCATCCGGCGGCGTCAGATCGCCCAAGGCCTTCCAGGAACCGATGTCGCTCCAGCCGATGGTGCAAGGCACAACGGCGACATTGGATGATTTTTCCATCAGCGCGTAATCAATGGATTCGTCTGAGGCATCACCAAATGAGACGGCATCCAGTTCGATTTGCGCATAATCTTTTCCTTCGGAACCACTTGAGTTTGCCAAGCAGGTGCGCACCGCCGTTAAAATTTTCGGGCAATGCAACTCCATCTCGCGCAACAAAGTGGAAGCCGTAAAACAGAACATGCCGGAATTCCACAGGTAACGGCCGGAAGCGACGTACTCCTGTGCTTTTTCCAGAGCGGGTTTTTCCACAAAACGCCGCACCGTATTTCCATCCGCTTCGATATAGCCATATCCCGTTTCCGGTGCTTCGGGGCGTATGCCGAAAGTCACCAGTTTGCCTTGGGCGGCCAATTCAGATGCCTTGGCAACCGCATCCGCAAAGGCGGCTTGATCGGCAATCAGATGATCAGCTGCCAGCACCAGTAACTGGGCGTCTTCATCATGGAGTTTGGCAACTTGCAGCGCTGCCGCCGCGATGGCTGGCGCAGTATTGCGGCCAAAAGGCTCGAGAATATAACTATTGAAGATGGATTTCTTGGATGCTTCAGCAACTTCGCAATACTCATCTTTCATCTTGAAGAAAAGCTCGCGATTAGAAACGGTGAGAATCCGGGTCACGTTCGGCAAGACAGCGCCGCGCAGCCATGCCTTTTGCAGCAAGCTCTGGCCATCCGCCAGCCGAATAAATGGCTTGGGATGCGTCTCTCGAGATACCGGCCATAACCGGGAACCGGCGCCACCACATAGAATCGTTGGGATCAGTTTCAAAACAAACCTCGTCAAAACCTTTTAGATAAACATCTTGGCATGGGGTAAAACGTTGCCATGTTAGCACGCAGGAACCCCTTGTAAAAGGAAAACAACTCCTCAAGCAAAGCATTCTGCCTGATTCAACAACATCCCCTGTGCATCCTTCGCCGAAAGCACGGGAGCCTCCTGCGTGCGCCAATCAATCTTCAAATCCGGATCATTCCAGGCAATGCAGCGCTCGTGCTGGGGTGCCCAATAGTCCGTCGTTTTGTACAGAAACTCTGCCGCGTCCGAGAGCACAATAAATCCGTGCGCAAACCCTTCTGGAATCCAGATTTGCTTCTTGTTTTCTGCAGAGAGAATTTCGCCAACCCACTGGCCGAAAGTGGGCGAGCTTTTTCGGATGTCGACCGCCACATCGAACACCACGCCCTCCGCTACGCGCACCAGCTTGCCTTGCGGCTGTTGAATCTGGTAGTGCAAGCCACGCAAAACGTTTTTGGCAGAGCGGGAGTGGTTGTCCTGAACGAAGTAAACCTTTCTACCAATGGCCGCTTCAAATTGCGCTTGATTGAAGCTCTCAAAGAAGAAGCCGCGATTATCTCCGAAAACAGTCGGCTCAATGAGAAAAACGTCAGGGATGGCAAGTCGCGTCGCTTTCATCAGAACACCTTTTCCTGAATGATGCGCAAAAGATACTGGCCATAACCATTTCGTGCAAGCGGTTGCGCCAGTTTTTCCAGTTGCGCGGCATCGATCCACTTTTGGCGATAGGCGATTTCCTCAGGACAGCAGACTTTTAGACCCTGCCTAGTCTCGATGGTGGCAATGAATTGGCTTGCATCCAACAAAGACTCATGTGTGCCCGTATCCAGCCAAGCATAGCCTCTGCCCATAATTTCGATGTTAAGTTTTTCTTGTTCGAGATACAGCCGGTTGAGATCGGTGATTTCCAATTCACCGCGTGCCGAAGGTTTTAGGCTTTTGGCCAATCGAGAGACCTGGTCATCGTAAAAGTACAAACCCGTCACGGCATAATTAGATTTCGGCGCCTTGGGCTTTTCTTCCAGCGAAACCACTTTGCCGTTAGCATCGAATTCGGCAACACCGTAGCGCTCGGGATCCTGCACATGGTATGCAAACACGGTTGCGCCTTCCCGACGCTGGCCGGCACTATCGAGCAACTCGTGAAAGTCATGTCCGTAGAAGATATTGTCACCCAACACCAGCGCGGAAGCATCATCGCCGATAAACGACTCACCAATAATGAATGCTTGCGCCAAGCCGTCCGGTGAAGCTTGCACTGCATATTGCAGGTTGATTCCCCACTGTGATCCGTCACCCAGCAATTGCTCAAAGCGCGGCGTATCCTGCGGCGTGGAAATAATCAGAATATCGCGAATACCCGCCAACAACAGCGTGCTGAGCGGATAGTAAATCATGGGCTTATCGTAAACCGGCAATAACTGCTTGGAGATTGCAAGTGTCGCAGGGTGCAATCGCGTACCCGCGCCGCCGGCTAAAATTATTCCTTTGCGTTTCATTTCATTTCCTGATGTAGCAATTGATCGATGACTCGCTCTGTGTGTATTTTCCAATCCGGCATCTGAAATCCTAAATGACCCGTTAGCTTGCCATTATCGAGCAGTGAATTCTTCGGGCGCTTTGCCGGTAGCGGATAGTCTTCGGTGGGAATGGGACGGATTTTGCTTGAGTCTAGATTCAGCTTCATACCTTTAGCTATAGCGCGATCCAGTACGTAAGATGCAAGCCCATGCCAACTGGTTTCACCGGAGGCCGTCAGATGATAAACGCCTTCTGGCAATATGTCCGCCTGCCATGCCAAAATAGCCAATGCGGTGATGTCAGCGATCAACTCTGCCGATGTCGGTGCACCGATCTGATCCGAGACTATATTCAAGTCATCGCGCTCTTTCGCGAGGCGCAAAATCGTCTTGATGAAGTTAGCCCCATGCGCGGAGTAAACCCAGCTCGTGCGAAAAATAAAGTAATGACACCCGGCGTCCTGCACCGCCTCTTCACCAGCGCGCTTGGTTTTGCCATACACACTCAACGGGTTGGCAAGATCATTCTCCAGATACGCGCCTTGCTTCTCACCATCGAATACATAATCGGTCGAGTAATGCACCAGCAATGATCCGTTGTAACGCGCGTAATCGGCCATCACGCGAACCGCATCGGCGTTGATGGTTTGCGCCAACGCTGGCTCACTCTCGGCTTTATCCACCGCTGTGTAGGCCGCGGCGTTCACAATCACTCCCGGGGACTGCGCATAAAGCACTGTTCGCAAATTTTCCAGATTGGTGAGATCCGCATCCTGTTGATCCAGCGCAACAACTTCGCCGAGCGGCTTAAGCGTACGCTGCAACTCATGTCCGACCTGCCCACCACCACCGAATACAAGTAACTTCATGCGCCGTACTGCCTTTCTACCCATTCGCGATAGGCACCACTGGTGATGTTCTTCACCCAGTCCTGATGATCGAGATACCACTGAACGGTTTTACGTATGCCCGTCTCGAAGGTTTCAGCGGGCTTCCACCCCAGTTCTTTTTCCATTTTGCTGGCGTCGATGGCGTAGCGCCGATCATGGCCGGGGCGATCCTGGACAAAGGTAATTTGCGATTTGTAGGGTTGTCCGTCTTGGCGCGGTTTCAGTTCATCCAGAATGGCGCAGAGCGTGTGCACTACGTCCAGATTGGGCTTCTCGTTCCACCCACCAATGTTATACACCTCGCCTACCTTGCCTGCTTCCAGCACCCGCCGAATCGCACTGCAGTGATCCTTCACGTACAGCCAGTCGCGTATCTGCTGACCGTCGCCGTAAATCGGCAGCGGCTTGCCTGCCAGCGCATTATGAATCACCAGCGGAATCAGTTTTTCGGGGAAGTGGTAGGGGCCGTAATTGTTTGAACAGTTTGTCGTCAGCACCGGCAAACCGTAGGTGTGATGGTAAGCACGCACCAGATGATCGGAAGAAGCCTTACTGGCGGAATAGGGACTGTTCGGTTCGTAACGATTCGTTTCGCTGAAGGGCGGATCATTCATCTCCAACGACCCATACACTTCATCAGTCGAGACATGCAAAAATCGGAAGCTGCTTTTGGCTTCGCCTTGCAAACCACCCCAATACGCACGCACCGCTTCCAGCAAGCGAAAGGTGCCGACGATATTGGTTTGAATGAAGTCTTCTGGCCCGTGAATCGAACGATCCACATGGCTCTCCGCAGCGAAATTCAGAATGGCACGGGGTTTGTGTTCATTGAGCAAGCGTGATACTAGATCAAAATCGCCGATATCGCCCTTGATAAAAATATGGCGTGGGTCGTCTTGCAAGCTCGCCAGATTTTGCAGATTGCCTGCATAAGTGAGCTTGTCGAAATTAACGACGGACTCATCGCTTTGCGCGAGCCAGTCCAGCACAAAATTGCTGCCGATGAATCCGGCACCGCCAGTAACGAGTATGGTCATTGAAGCTGCTTCTTAAAAAGACAGTAGGATACCCTACCCCGCCACGTTATAAAACTCCACTTCAAACGCTTCGGCATAGGGCGCGACGATCTTGAGTTCTTTCGCAATTTGCGCATTCAGCATCAACACGCGCTCATCAAACCCCTGCCCACGCGTAGCCAGGTTGCGTTGTTGCTGGGTGTCGTGAAAGCGCAGCAATTCTGCTTTCCAGCGCGCCATTTCTTCACCAAAGGGCATGTATAAATCGGTGCGCATGCTGATGGTCTTGGCATCCCGGTTAAGAAAAAGCGCCACCGGACGTCCTTGGCGTGCCACCACCTGACGCACGATGGCGCAGGTCACGCGGTGTCCATTATTGCTGTCGTTCCCGTGTGGCAGAAAAATAATGTCAGGCGCGGTATCTGCGATGATTTCTGTCAGCGCGGAAACATTCACCGCCGTTTCACTCATTTGATCTTGTGCATCCCTTTCAGGGTTCAGGAAAATCAGTGCCGCTTCCGGCAAGCCAAAGAATCGTGCGCTGGCACGCTGCTCCTCGTCACGTATTACCGCTTTTTTTTCAAGTGTCAGTCCTGGCGCGTAATTATCTTCAACACCGCTGCCTGTGCGAATAACAAGCACATGCAGCGGATTGCCTTCTCTAAACAACAGTCGCAGGGTGACGCCAATGGAATCAAAATCGTCTGGGTGCGGACCCACGACCAGCAAGCGAAAATTGCGCGGAATGAAGCCTTCCCGAATGGGTTGCGGAAACGCCTGCTGCCAAAGCATTTTAAGTTTATGCATCCGTTCCTCCTCGAAAAGAGTTGCCGCTACTGAAACGCCACTTCTGCAAAACTCCGCAGCTTGCGACTGTGCAATCGCTCCACGCCGCGCAGACGCAAAAGTTCTACGGCCCGAACACCAATACGCAAGTGCTGGCTGACGCGTAGCCGGTAAAACTGATCCGCCATGCCCGGCAATTTGATTTCGCCGTGCAGCGGCTTGTCGCTCACGCACAGCAGGGTGCCATAAGGTACGCGGAACCGGAAACCGTTGGCGGCAATGGTTGCGCTTTCCATGTCCAGGGCAATCGCGCGACTTTGACTGAGCCGCTTCTCGTGCGGCAGCAATTCCCAATTTCGGTTATCGGTACTCGCTACGGTGCCCGTGCGCATCACGTTTTTCAGTTCGTCATCGCTCAGTTGCAGCACCTCCGTTACGGCCGCCTGCAAAGCAATCTGTATCTCAGCCAGTGGCGGGATGGGTACCCATTGCGGCAAATCCTCATCCAGCACATGATCGTCGCGCACATAAGCATGCGCCAGAACGTAGTCACCTAACTCCTGCGTACTGCGCAAACCGGCGCAATGCCCCAGCATCAGCCAGGCATGCGGTCGCAGAACGGCAATGTGATCGGTCGCCGTTTTCGCATTCGCGGGTCCCACGCCGATGTTGACCATCGTGATTCCGCAGCCGTCTTCACGAATCAGGTGATAAGCGGACATTTGCGGTGTCCGCGGCAAAGGAACGCCAGCACCATCTCCTGGATGCACTTGCTCACCCACACGACGCGTCACCAGATTGCCTGGCTCCACAAACGCAACGTAACCATGATCTTCTGTCATGGCCTTCGGATCGCGGGCGTCCTGCATCAACTCATGCCCCACCCTTACAAATTCATCGATGTAAAACTGGTAGTTCGTAAACAGCACGAACTTCTGAAAATACTCTGGAAGCGTGCCTGTGTAGTGACGCAAACGTTGCAAAGAAAAATCAACGCGCGGTGCCGTAAAAAGCGAGAGGGGACGTGGCTGATCGGGCTCTGGTTCCCAGGTGCCGTTGACAATCGCATCTTCCATCGCAGAGAGATCAGGCAAATCGAACAGCCCGCGCATGGCTGCACGCTGCTCTACGCTCAGTGTGCCTTCTATGTGATCGTGTTCCTCAAACGAAAAGTGGATGGGTATCGGCTCACTGCTGGTGCCAATTTCCAGAACGGCTTCATGACCATGATTGTTCAACAAAAGGCGAAACTGCTCAAGGTAGTACGTCTTGAACATGTTGGGGCTTGTCAGCGTTGTCTCAAACAAACCGGGATCAGATAGAAAACCGTAGGCCAGACGCGTCTGCGGCTGCGTAACTGCGCTGGCGGTCATACGCACGAAAGGATAATAGGCACGTACCCGTTCGGTTATTTTATCTCCGCGCATGAAACGCTTGAATTGCTCCCGCAGATGCCTGACGCTCCCCTCATAAATGGTGTGGACATATTCAAATGCAGCTTCGGCGTTGTCAAAATGGGTGGACGGATAAAGAGGCGGGGTCAGCAATCTTCTGCTCCTAGGCGGCGACACGGAAAAATGGCATGGATTGCACTATTGTAACGGAGGCTAAAAATTACGGGCAAACAAAAAACGGGTGAACCCCGAACACCTCTCCTGCCCTATTCCCGTTACGAAAACCTGCCTCGTTTCGGCAAATGCGCAAACAATAAGGCGGCTTGCGCCATGAATGATTTAGAATGTGCTCACTTTTCGCCCTAACCAGCATACGTCGGCAGACCAAGAACCATGTCATTTTGCTCTTTTTTGTCCTGGCATGACACCATGATTTTGGATTGTCCTCCCCTATTTCATAGCGGGGGCTCCCTGCCATGAATGAAAAATACGTCTTGCTGAAGGATTTCCCCATGGAGGAAATCCTCCTGCTTGCCGAACGCGGCGACCCCGATGCGCAGTATGTACTGGGCGACATGTTTTATCTCGGTCAACAGGTCAAACTGGACAACGCGAAAGCCATTGCATGGTTCCGCCGCGCTGCAGTAAAAAACCATATTGATGCACAGCGCCGACTGGGCTACATGTTCGAAGAGGGTCGTGGGGTTCTGAAAGATGACAAGCAGGCTGCCTTGTGGTTTCGCCGGGCAGCCGTACAAGGCGATGCACGCTCTCAAAACAACCTGGGCGTCCGTTACACCAAGGGTGCCGGGGTACCGCAAAACTACAAGCAGGCGGCCGTCTGGTTTCAGGCTGCGGCCGATCAAGGACACGCCAATGCACAGGTGCATCTCGGTTACCTGTATGCCAAAGGCCAAGGCGTATCTCAGGACAATGCCCAGGCGGTGGCATGGTACCAAAAGGCTGCGGAACAAGGCGATGCCCGCGCGCAAAACAATCTGGGCGCGCGATACGCCCAAGGGCAGGGCGTCCCCAAGAATGATGCCGAAGCGGTTGCCTGGTATCGCAAAGCTGCCGAACAAGGACTGGCCAGTGCTCAAAACAATCTGGGGGTTCGCTACGCGAAAGGTGAGGGCGTTGAGCGAAATGACGCGCAAGCCGTGGCATGGTTCAAGATGGCGGCTGAGCAAGGTCATGCCAATGCCCAAATCAATCTGGGCTACATGTTCATGAAAGGACAGGGGATTGCGCAGGATCTCGCTAAAGCCGTCCAATGGTTTCGAAAAGCCGCCGAACAAGGCAATGCCGAAGCACAATACAATCTCGGCGGCATGTATTTTCACGGGAAGGGCGTCGCGCCAAACGATGCTGAAGCCATACTCTGGTGCAGAAAAGCTGCAGAACAAGGCTATGCTGATGCCCAGCACAACCTGGCTGGCATGTTCCACTTGGGAAGAGGCGTACAGCAAAACAATGTACGCGCACTGCTATGGTTTGGGCTGGCGGCGGATCAAGGGCATGCAGACGCCATCAAAGCTGTCCGGTGGTTTTCCAAACACGGACAATCTTAAAAGCAAATCAGGAAAGTTGGAGGCGGAGGCCGGAATCGAACCGGCGTAGACGGCTTTGCAGGCCGCTGCATAACCACTTTGCTACCCCGCCATGGGGTTGGATTGTTGCACACCCCTTCGGATGCGCAACGAAATCCTTGGAGCGGGAGAAGAGTCTCGAACTCTCGACCTATACCTTGGCAAGGTATCGCTCTACCAACTGAGCTACTCCCGCATAATCATCTTCACAACAAAAAGGGGCGCGCCTTGAACGCTCCCCCATGGAATTTTGGAGCGGGAGAAGAGTCTCGAACTCTCGACCTATACCTTGGCAAGGTATCGCTCTACCAACTGAGCTACTCCCGCATTTTCAATGCAGACTGCTATTATAGGTAGGTTTTATAGAGAGTGTCAAGGCAGGTTCCCGCCATGTTCTTTAATTAAAGGCCACGCTCTTTTCAGGTAATAGAACATTGACCAAACGGTGAGCACCGCCGCCACAATCAAAAGCCATTTCCCCAGAAAACGTGTGTCAATCAAGCCAAACAAGCTGTCGTAATACAACAGCATGGGAATGGCAATCATTTGGGCAATCGTCTTGACCTTGCCCAATGAGCTAACAGCAACCGAAGTGGGCGCACCAATCAGAGCCATCCATTCGCGCAAAGCAGAAATCGTGATTTCCCGACCGATAATGATGAAGGCAAGCAAAGCATTCACGCGATCAAGTTGCACCAGCACCAATAGCGCGCCAGCAACCATCAATTTATCGGCCACCGGATCCAAAAATGCGCCAAAAGCTGTGGTTTCATTGCGTACACGCGCCAAATAACCATCGACTGAATCCGTAATGGCCGCAATCACAAACACCGCCGTGGAAATAATCCCCTGCTCAAACGGCATCAACAATCCTTCCGGCAAGTAAAAAACGCCGACCATCAAGGGGATCAGCGCCACACGCATCCAGGTCAGCAGAATCGGGATATTAATCGGCATGCAAACGTTATACAGGAAAGGAAAGGCTAACACTACACATCAACAAAATTACCTCGACCTAAATCGTAAACCATATTGGTGCAAAGTTGAACCCTTTAAAAGCGCGAAGGCAATAGAAAATGCAGGGGTATTGAATTATTGAGAGCGACCAAACTTCTTAGAACCCCTTCCCCCTTGCAGGGGGAAGGTTGGGTAGGGGGTGGACAATCTATGCAAGACAAGAGAAGTGTTTGAAGTCAGACGCAACACCCCCACCCTAACCCTCCCCCTGTAAGGGGGAGGGGAATGTTTTTTGAATGTCTCACAAATATGTAATCCTCAATAACATGCAAACCTCATGCGCTTAGTGCAATTGCTTGTAAATTTGCTCAGCCAATTGGCTGGAAATCCCCTCGACAGAGGCCAAATCCTCGACACTCGCATCCGCCACCCCTTGCATGCTGCCAAAGCGCGCAAGCAGCTTTTGCCTGCGCTTGGCACCGATGCCTTCAATCTCTTCCAGCCGAGATGCCTGCCGTGCCTTCGCGCGCTTCGCACGCATGCCTGTTATCGCAAAACGATGCGCTTCGTCACGAATCTGCGCAACCAGCATCAGTGCTGCTGAATCCTTGCCAAGCGCCTGCTCGGCGCCATCCGCATGCACCAGGGTTTCCAGTCCCACCTTGCGCCCCTCGCCTTTGGCCACCCCCACAATGAGACTTGTGTCCAGCCCAAGTTCCTCGAAAACTTGCCGCGCCATTGATACTTGCCCCTTCCCGCCATCAACGAGCACCACGTCCGGCAATACTCCCTCACCACTCGCCACTTTTTCGTAGCGTCGCATCAAGACCTGACGCATCGCCCCATAGTCGTCTCCGGGTTCGATGCCGTCGATATTGAAACGCCGGTATTCACCATTTTGCATGGCATGGTGCTGATAGACCACGCAAGACGCTTGCGTTGCTTCGCCTTGCGTGTGACTGACATCGAAACATTCGACCCGGAAAATATCCGGGTTTTCGACTTCCAAGCCCAAGGAATCGATCAAGGCTTGCGTGCGCGCCTTTTGTGATCCTTGCTCAGAAAGCAGGCGATCCAAGGCGATCTCGGCGCCATTTCTCGCCATCTCCAGCCATACACGACGCTGCCCCTGCGGCTGGGCAGTCAGGTGAATGCGGTGGCCGCACTGTTCTGCAAGTGCCATCATCAGCGCCGGATCGTCGAAGTCCACATTCACGATCAGCGAGTGTGGAATGAATTTGCCAATGTAGTGTTGCGCAATGAACGCCTTCAGCACTTCCACTTCTATCGACTGCATCTCGTCTTCCAGGGCTGGCTCAACTGCCACCCCGCCAGATTCAATTGCATGCGCGGGAAACCAGGCGCGATCACCAAGATGTCGCCCGCCACGCACCATCGCCAGATTCACACACGCGCGACCACCTTGCACCACCACGGCCAGAATATCCGTGTCGATATCGCTGCCCGTTTCCATGCTTTGTTGCTGCAAGATTTGGGAAAGCGCCGTGATCTGATCGCGCACTTCGGCAGCCTTTTCGAACGCGAGTGCTTCAGCAAAACCATGCATCTTTTTTTCCAGCAGTTGCATCACCTCGGCATGGCGACCGCGCAGAAAGTTCGCGGCGCTTTCCACATCCGCCAAATAAGCTTCATGACTGATGAATTGCACGCAGGGTGCGCTGCAACGATGAATCTGATAAAGCAGACAAGGTCGCGTACGATTTTGGAAGACACTGTCTTCGCAAGTCCGTAAACGAAACACGCGCTGCAAAATCTGCATGGATTCGCGCACTGCCCACACGTTGGGGTAAGGGCCGAAATACTGGTTCTTGCGATCCGTCGCGCCACGGTAATACACCATGCGCGGATAAGCTTCGCCGGTGATTTTCAGGTAAGGGTAGGTTTTGTCGTCACGGAAAAGAATATTGAAGGGCGGCTGAAGCGCCTTGATCAGATTATTCTCCAGCAGCAGCGCTTCGGCTTCGGTGCGCGTAACCGTGGTTTCCATCCGCACGATGCGTCGGATCATCAAGGCCGTGCGCGTGTTGGTGTCGGTTTTCTGGAAATAACTGGACACGCGTTTTTTCAAATCGCGCGCCTTGCCGACATAAAGCACACGATCTTTCGCGTCGAAATAACGATATACGCCGGGGAGTCGCGGCAAGGCGCTCACCGTTTCCAGCAAGGCGTCGCGGGCTGCATCTGTTGTGGCTTTTCCGGTCATTGCATGAACTGGCACACAGTGAGGAAAACCGGGGTCAGCAGTCAAATATCGCTTGCGACATTTTGGCTTCGGCCGCTTCGCTTAACATTCGCGATGCTCATGTTAGCCTACACCGAAACTTCGTTTTGACTCTGACCCCGAATTTTCCGATTACGTAACAAAGAAATCAAATCGGAAGCAAATCTTCGATCAATTTTTTCGCCGCACGATATCGCAGTTCCTGTTGCAGCGTTTCCCAATCCGGCGCTGGCACGCTCGGCACCATCGCGGCGACCCGCGCGGCAGATAATGCCAACTCTGGTACATCGGCAACACTCAAACCGGAAAGCAATTGATCGGCCTCGTCCGATGCATTGCAGACCAGCACCATGTCGCAACCTGCAGCAAGCGCGGCCTTCGCACCGTCCACCACACCACCAGCAACACTCGCGCCTTCCATGCTGAGATCGTCGCTGAAGATGACGCCATCAAAACCCAACTCATCGCGCAAAATTGTCAGCCATTTTTTTGAGAAGCCTGCCGGGTGCTTGTCCACTTTCGGATAAATCACATGTGCCGGCATCACGGCTGACAAACTCATGCCCAACCAGCCATAAGGCGCAGCATCGTTATACAGGATTTCGGAAAGCTCTCGCTGATCAACAGGAATCGCCACATGCGAATCCGCCTGTACATAACCGTGTCCCGGAAAGTGCTTGCCGCAATTAGCCATGCCTGCCATGAGCAAACCCTGATTCAAACTTTTCGCCAACAGAGTCACCACGCGCGCATCGCGGTGAAATGCGCGATCACCGATAATTGCTGATTCTTCATAATCCAGATCCAGCACCGGCGTAAACGACAAATCCACGCCACAGACGCGCAATTCTGCTGCGAGCACATAACCCACTGCCGTCGCCACTTTCGTCGCCAGCAACACGTCCTGATCCCACAGATCGCCGAGCCGTTTCATCGCCGGAATGCGCGTAAAACCATCCTTGCGAAAACGTTGCACCCGACCGCCTTCATGATCGACGGCAATCAAAATGCCGGGGCGTGCTGCATGAATCGCGTTCGTCAAGGCGGCGAGTTGGGCGCGGTCGACATAATTGCGCGTAAAAAGAATCACGCCGCCTGTCAGCGAGTGTTGAATGCGACGGATATCGTCATCTGTCAGACTTGTGCCGACCACATCCAGCATCACCGGACCTAACTTGACTGTATTGTTCATTTGCCGCTCTCCTGTTTTTCAACGATCACGAAGGCCACCGCATAATCCGATTCATCTGTCACCGAAACTTGCGCGGTCAATCCGTTTTGTTCCATGAATTCCTGCAATGCGCCGCTGCATACGACAATCGGTTTTCCGCTGGGGGCATTCAGCGTTTGCATGGAACGCCAAGTCATTGGCATGCGCATGCCCAGTCCGATGGCTTTTGAAAACGCTTCCTTGGCAGCAAACCGCGTCGCCAAAAAGCGAATGCCGCGCGCTTCGACTTTAGATTTTCGACGATGGTAACGCGCCAATTCTTCCGGCCCCAGAATCCGTTCTGCAAAACGATCCCCATGACGTCCCAGCGCCGCTTCAACGCGTGAAATCATCAAAATGTCGGTGCCGATGCCGTAAATCATTTAAGACTCTTCAATCCAGCCAAACGCGATGCCACCATGATGGCCTTCATCTCGCGCACCGCATTCTGCCAACCGACAAAGACGGCGTGCGCAACGATGGCATGACCGATATTCAATTCAGCGATATCACGTATCGCAGCAATCGCCTGCACATTGGTGTAATGCAAGCCATGACCTGCATTGACCCTCAATCCACACTTCACACCTTCCAACACGCCTTGCTGAATCCGCGCCAGTTCTTTTTGCTGTTGTGCTGCATCGTGCGCATCGGCATAACGACCAGTATGAATTTCGATTACGGGTGCGCCCGCTTCACGCGCCGCGCGAATTTGTTCGGCATCAGCATCGATGAAAAGACTCACGCGGATGCCTTCCGCCTGAAGTTGCCGGATGGCTGCTTTCACTTGCACAAAATGTCCCACCACGTCGAGTCCGCCTTCGGTCGTCACTTCTTCGCGACGCTCAGGCACCAAGCACACATCTTGTGGTTTGATGCGGCAGGCAAAATCCAGCATCTCGCTGGTAATCGCGGATTCCAGATTCATGCGCGTGGTTAGCAGTGGGCGAATCGCAACCACGTCGGCATCCTTGATGTGACGCCGGTCTTCGCGCAAATGCAGGGTAATCAGATCTGCCCCCGCTTCTTCGGCCTGGAGCGCAGCTTGAATCGGATCGGGATACGACGTACCGCGTGCGTTACGCAAGGTGGCAACGTGGTCGATGTTGATGCCCAAATCAACGATTGGGGCGTGGGGTTGAAGGAAGCTCATTTAATGTCTCGAATCTCTGTTAAATCCCTCCCTCTTGGAAAATTCGGGGGCAGCGTCAAAACGAAGTTTCGGCGCAGGCTAACGTGAGTGAAGCGAACGTTAAGCGTAGCGGCCGAAGCCAAAGTATCGCAAGCGATATTTGACTGCCGACCCCGGTTTTCCTCGAGGAAAAATAAAATCCGGCGCTGGAACTGGAGGGAAGTAAGCGCAATATTCGGGGTCTGCAGTTTTTTCGCGCAGCGAAAATTACTCTGACCCCTAAATATTGTTAACAGCGCTCGTCCAGTACCGCCGCACCCCCACCCTTCCTCTCCCCCTGGCAGGGGGAGGGGAAAAGCGTATTTTACAGCTGCATCAAATCAATCAATATCTGCCGCGTTTTCACCTGCGCACCACCCAAATGATGCGCGAGCAAAAACCGCATTAGAAACTTGCTTTGCATCTGCGTGGAAGCATCGGCATAGTCTTCGCTTCTCATATCCAGCAAGGTCTTGCCTGTCACTCGCGGCCAAACATCGGCATTTCTGGCCGGGCGTGGCCCGCGCTCCGGATCCACAACATATTCGACATCCTGTTCAACCGGATTGCCTGTCATGATGCACGTTGCCCAATCGCCGCCTACGCCCGTCTCCTTCAGCAAAGCCAATTCAAATTTTCGCAAGGCAATCGGTATCGCTTCCGTTTGCGCCAACTCGTGCAAGGTCGCCGTGTAATGATCAAACAATACCGGATGCGGATCTTCGCGCGCCAGTAACTTTAACAGCAATTCATTTAAGTAGAAACCGCACAACAACGCGGATTTTTCCAGCGGGGTCAACCCACCCACCCACTCTGCTGCCGTCAAGGTACGCAATTCTGATTTGCCACTCCAGCCTACCGACAAGGGCTGAAAGGTTTGCAACACCCCGCGCAATTTCGAATGCGGACGTTTCGCACCTTTCGCGACCAGCGCCACACGACCATGTTCGCGCGTGAAGATGTCAACAATCAGGCTGGTTTCTTTGTAGTAGCTGCTGTGCAGTACATAACCCGGCTGGTTCGTCACGCGCCCGCCACGTTCCGCCCTTCCCACCGGAGACTGCATCGTCATCACTCGTAACCGTAGGCGCGCAAACCGGCTTCATTGTCGGCCCAGCCAGATTTGACCTTGATCCACACTTCCAGATAGACGGGCCCGCCAAACAGTTTTTCCATGTCCTGGCGTGCTTGTGTCGAAATCTCTTTCAGCTTAGCGCCTTTGTTGCCGATCACCATCGCCTTGTGCGTATCACGCCCAACGAGAATCGCAGCAAAAATGCGACGCAGATTGCCTTCCTGTTCGAATTTTTCGATCAGCACGGTACTCGTGTACGGCAATTCGTCGCCAACAAGCCGAAATACTTTTTCACGCACGATTTCTGCAGCCATGAAGCGCTCACTGCGATCCGTCAAATCGTCTGCCTCAAACACCGGCGGATTCTCTGGCAGAGATTTCTTGATTTCATTTTGCAAGTCGTCTAGCTGACGACCTAAGCGCGCCGACACGGGCACAATGGCTGCGAAATCTCGCTTGGACGCCACCTCCCGCGCAAATGGGAGCAGCACTTCTTTCTGCTTCACCTGATCGGATTTGTTAATCACCAAAATGCACGGCACGTTTTTGGGCAACAAATCGAGCACCTGCTGATCCGCTTGACCGAAGGTGCCTGCCTCGATGACGAACAGAATGACATCAGCAGCCGTCAAAGTATTGGAAACCGTTTTATTGAGTGTGCGGTTCAACGCATTAGCATGCCGCGTCTGAAAGCCAGGCGTATCGATGTAAATGAATTGCGCGTCATCTATCGTCTGAATGCCGGTGATGCGATGGCGCGTCGTTTGAGCCTTGCGCGAGGTGATGCTGACCTTCGCGCCTATCATGGCATTCATCAATGTGGACTTGCCAACGTTCGGACGACCAACAATCGCGATGTAGCCGCAACGAAAGGCTTGAGGGGATGTGGCGTCTGTCATGCCGTTTTGGGCTGAGGTATGGATGCAGCCTCAGCAGGCTCTACCGGATCATCTGTTTGCACAGTTGCGATGCCGATGAGCTTGAGTTGCGCTTCCTTGGGCTTGCGCTTGCGCGGTGCCGCAGCAGCCTTGACCTGCATTTTTTGCGCGGAATCAAGAGCGAGTTTTGCCGCAGCCTGTTCGGCGCTGCGTCGGCTGCCACCTGCGCCAAACACCTGAATGTGCAACTTCGGAATCAGGCACTCCACCTCAAACTGTTGGTTGTGTGCCGCACCATGCGTCGCCACCACGTTGTATTGCGGCAGTGCGATCTTGTGACCCTGCAGATATTCCTGCAACAAGGTCTTGTGATCCTTGCCGAGCGTTTTGGGATCAACCGTATCCAGTATGGGAATGTACAAGCCGCGAATTACCTTGCGCACCGCTTCAAATCCGCCATCCAGAAAGATGGCACCAAACAGGGCTTCAATCGTATCTGCCAGAATGGAGGGACGACGGAAGCCGCCCGATTTTAGTTCGCCCTCACCCAGATGCAGGAAACGCGAGATTTCCATTTTTTGTGCGATTTCATACAAAGTCTGCTGCTTGACCAGGTTGGAGCGCAGCCGCGACAAATCACCTTCATCGAGATCGCCGTAACGCTCAAACAGCAACGACGCCACCACACAATTCAAAATGGAGTCGCCCAGAAATTCCAGACGCTCGTTATGCGTACTGCTATGGCTGCGATGCGTCAACGCCGTGTGCAAGAGCGACGGCGTTTCAAACGTGTAATCCAAACGGTTTTGCAACAAAGAAATGTCCATTACTGAATCTTGCGTGTCGGGTTTCGGAGCGGACTCTTGGCCGTTGTGCCGGAAAACTCCAGCAGCAAGCTGGCCGGCCCCACCAGCGGAATTTTTCTTTCGTAAGCGAAACTGACGTCAAATCCATCTTCTCCCTTGACGATTTCCAAATCGTAACCGCGTATGGATTCCAGATATCCCACCTCCGCGCGACGATCATACGACTGGCGAATTTCCATCACGGTGGTTCCTGAACCTTTGGCTTCCTGAATCGCTTTCAGAATCCCCCGGTATTCAACCACTGCAGGCACAATTTTCATCGCCATGACGGCAATGAATCCGAGAATAATTAACGCAACAATGAGACCAAATAATGAAACGCCTCGTTGTTTATCAACTGGCCGATGCATCATGATTTCACCCCCCATATGTATCACTCAAATTATTGAAAATTTCCAATGCGACTGAATTCCCCATTCAAATTCAACCAGATGAAGAACGCTTTGCCAACAATGTATTTGTCCGGCACGAACCCCCAGTAACGACTGTCCAGGCTGTTATCGCGGTTGTCGCCCATCATGAAGTAATGACCGGGCGGCACAATGCAGATAAACCCTTCCGTGTTATACGTACACAATTCGTGGTTCGGAAAGTAATCCGGACGTTGCATATACGCTGGCGCTGCATCGTGGTTGAGAATGCCATGCTTTACGCCGCCGAGATTCTCCGTGTATTGCTTGGAGTAAGCGAGTCGCTTTTCGTTTTCCATGTAATGCAAATACTCCGGCATGGGCTGGTAAGTGGCGGGCTGATCATTCACCGTCAAACGCTTGTTGCGATAAACCACCTTGTCGCCAGCCACACCAATAATCCGCTTGATGTAATCTTGCGATGGATCATTCGGGTATTTGAACACCATCACATCGCCGCGCTTGGGCTCGTTCAAGGAAATGATTTTGTGATTGATGATCGGCAACCGAATACCATATGTGTATTTGTTCACCAGGATCAGATCGCCGGACTGCAAGGTCGGCAGCATCGAGTCTGACGGAATTTTGAACGGCTCAAACAAAAACGAGCGCAAGACAAACACCGCTGCAATCACGGGGAAAAAACTGCCGGAATATTCGATCCACACGGGCTGCTTGAGCAGCTTGGTTTTCAGTTCCTCGCGTCCATTCGTATCGGGTTTGACGCCCTCTGCTTCCAGCTTGGCATTCCGCGCATCAAACTCTTCCAACGCCGTTTCTGCCTTGCGTCGACGTTCCTTTGCGAACTTGAAAACATCCAGACACCAGATGATGCCCGTTATGATGACCAGTACAAAAAGAATCAAGGGGAAATTTGCCAGGATCGATTGCCAACTCATTTTTCATCTACCTGCAAAATGGCCAAAAACGCTTCTTGCGGAATTTCGACGGACCCCACCTGCTTCATGCGTTTCTTGCCCGCTTTCTGTTTTTCGAGCAACTTGCGTTTTCGGGTGATGTCGCCGCCGTAACACTTCGCCAGCACGTTCTTGCGCATGGCCTTCACGTTTTCGCGCGAAATGATCGTTGACCCGATTGCTGCCTGAATCGCCACATCGAACATTTGTCGCGGGATCAATTGACGCATCTTCGCCGCCACCTGGCGACCACGGAACTGGCTATTGGCGCGATGCACAATGATCGCCAATGCGTCGACCTTGTCGCCGTTGATCAGCATATCGACTTTCACCACATCTGCCGGGCGGTACTCCTTGAATTCGTATTCCATCGACGCATAACCACGCGATAGTGATTTCATGCGATCAAAGAAATCGAGCACAATTTCTGCCATCGGCATCTCGTACGTCAGGCGCACCTGTTTGCCGTGGTAGTGCATGTCCAGCTGAACGCCGCGCTTTTGCGTACACAGCGTCATCACAGAGCCAACATACTCCTGCGGCATGTATAAATTCACGTTAACAATCGGCTCACGAATTTCGCTGATTTTCGGGGGCTCCGGCATCTTGGCGGGATTGTCGACCATGATCACATCGCCATTGTTCATGACCACTTCATACACCACCGTCGGCGCCGTGGTGATGAGATCCATGTCGAATTCGCGCTCCAGTCGCTCCTGCACGATTTCCATGTGCAGCAAACCGAGGAACCCGCAACGGAAACCGAAACCCAGCGCCGTCGACACTTCAGGTTCATACTGCAACGACGCATCATTGAGTTTGAGTTTTTCCAGCGAGTCGCGCAAGGCATCGTACTGATTTGCCTCGACGGGGAACAAACCGGCAAACACTTGGGGCTGCACTTCCTTGAAACCCGGCAACGGCTCTTTCGCGGGCTTGGCCGCCAGCGTGATCGTGTCGCCGACCTTCGCCGATTGCAATTCCTTGATGCCAGCGATGATGAACCCCACCTGTCCGGCCGACAACGACTCGCGCGATTGCGAACGCGGCGTAAACACGCCCAGATTTTCGACCTGATTCTGCGCACCCGTCGCCATCAGCAAAATTTTATCCTTCGGGCGCAGTGTGCCGTTTTTGACGCGCACAAGCATGACCACACCCACATAACTGTCAAACCAGGAATCGATGATCAGCGCCTGCAAGGGCGCATCCGGATCACCTTGCGGCGGCGGCACTTTTTTAATCAAGGCTTCCAGAATGTCTTCAACACCCTGCCCGGTTTTGGCCGAACACAGTACTGCATCGCTCGCATCCAGCCCGATGACTTCTTCAATTTCCGACTTGGCGGAATCCGGATCGGCAGAAGGCAAGTCAATCTTGTTCAGCACCGGCATCACTTCGACGCCCAGATCCAGCGCGGTATAACAATTCGCGACCGTCTGCGCTTCCACGCCTTGCGACGCATCCACCACCAGCAGGGCACCTTCGCACGCAGACAAGGAACGGCTGACTTCATAGCTGAAGTCCACGTGACCCGGCGTATCGATCAGGTTCAGATTATAAACTTCGCCATTTCTGGCCTTGTATGTCAGCACGGCGGTTTGCGCCTTGATCGTGATGCCGCGCTCGCGTTCCAGATCCATCGAATCGAGAACTTGCGCTTCCATTTCGCGATCAGACAACCCGCCGCACATCTGAATGATGCGATCAGCCAACGTCGACTTGCCATGGTCGATGTGAGCAATAATGGAAAAGTTGCGAATATTTTTCATTCAGTCTTTAAAAGATAGGGTCAACCCTCGCCTCCCGGCGAAAACTGCGCCATTTTACCGGATTTCCTCCTCTATACGGGGCGTTCTGAGCCCTGTATGCCCCCCAAGTGCGCCTTATGCAGCACTGATGTGGCAGTTTGAGCAATTTTCTGGCTTCGCTACCCCGCTCGCCCGCCCAAAGCCTTGCCGATATTACTCAAGCGACGCTGCGGGTTTTTCTCAATAATGATGGAGGTTTCCCCCTCCATGTCAAAAAATGATGCCTCGACCACGCCCAACTCTTTTTGTCGTTTGCTAACCAGTTCCACCAACCTGAACCACTGCTCTGACTTGCCCCGCAAATCCCCGCCAACGATGAGCGCAGCCCCATTCGGCACCCAGCCTATCTCGCCGACCATGTCAGGCAAACCGCCCCCTTCGCCCGTGGCATACATCAGTATTGCTCGGCATTTTTCAATGTGATCGCACACCACCATGCCGCGATACAGCTTGTACTCATTGAGCAATTCCCAAATGATCTCGACCGAATCATCCCGACACCTGCCGCCGAGCAACAACCTGTCACGTTCGTCATAAATGAAGTCGTTGATATCGCCAATGTTGACCAGACGTCCATCGACAGGGCTCGCCTCAGTTCCCGCTTTCGCCTCCGGCAGCGCTTTCGCCGAGAGCGCTTCCCGCCGGGCTTGGAACACCGCTGCGGAGGTTTTGTCTTTCGCCTCGGCAACGCTGCCCGCTCCCACATCGTCATTCGGTTTCGCCGGTCGGGTTGCCGTTGCACGTGCGGGCAGCGTCACCACCTTGCCACGCCCGGCAATCTCTTCTGCGCCCTTGGCAATCAGGCGTCGGGCGATTTCATCGTACCCGGCATGTACCGCATGATCCAGGGCACTGCGCCCCTTCATGTCCCGTGCATTGACATCGGCACCCTTGGCGAGAAGCAGGCTGACAATATCCTTATGGGTGGATCGCACGGCATGGAAAAGCGGTGTCGCACCGTCCCGATCCTTGGCGTTCACATCGGCTCCCTTGGCCAACAGGGTGCGCACAATATCCCGATGGCCATCCCGAACCGCATAAAACAGGGGGCTATAACCCGCCTCATCCTTGGCGTTCACATTCGCCTTGGGCTTGAGCTTGAACACCAGGATGCGCTCCACCAACTCATTGACCACCTTGAGCTGCCCGGTTCTGCACGCCTCAAAAAGCAAATCGTCGCCCGTCATGGATTTTTCGTCCTCTCCTGCATCCCGCATGGGTGCCTGCAACTTCGCCGTGGCTTTCTCGCACAAAACCAGCGCGCCAGCCAGCGAATGAGCTTGCGGTATCGTTTTTAACTATCCCATCGTATCGGCAGGGCATGCAAGCGTCGTTGAGGCAACGCAACAACAAACGGGGGAAGGAATTATACCCCCACCCGTATAACCCCTTCATTTTGCCCACACTTTGGGCAATTCGTCCCAATCGGTCGTGTAATGCGGCGTGCGCCGATCGGAACGCGTCATCCACCGCGCTTGCGTGCCAACCGAGCCGACAAACAGCGTATCGCGTCCATACAATGCGTTAACCGCGTCCATCGTTCCCATCACTTTTTCTGAGCGCGCAAGGTTTTGTATTCCCTCACCCGCCGTATCGAACAAGGCGTGTTGCCGAAATTGCGCAGGAGAAATATCCATCAGTACCACCCCGGCCTTTTTGTAAGGGTAACCCTTGCGAAATATCCGCTGCACCCCCGACAGCGCGGCGCCACTGAGAATGCGGGTATCGTCCGTCGGATCAGGCAAGGGAACCGTCACCCCGTTTGCATAGTGTGGCTCGCGGAAACGGCTGGTTTCAATATAGACGTTGATCGCACCGCAAATCGATGCCTGCCCACGCAAGCGTTCGCACGCACGTGCCACGAAGGTCGAGACTGCCGCGCTGATTTCGTCGACCGTCGTCACGGCTTCACCAAATGAGCGCGAAACGATGATTTGCTGGCGCGGTGTTTCCACTTCTTCCAGCCCCAGACAAGGCAGGCCATGCAATTCATCCACAATGCGCTCCATCACAATGCCGAAACGCGCACGCAAACGATCCGGCTTGGCCTGCAATAAATCGGCAACGGTTTCTATGCCCATGCGCTGCAAACTTTCCGTTGTTTTTTTGCCAATCCCCCACACTTCATCCACGTCAATCAGGGCAAGCAAGGCTTCGCGTTCGCGCGCACGCATAACGGAAAAATCGCATACCCCATCGAAGGCAGGCTGCGTCTTGGCGACATGATTGGCAAGTTTCGCCAAGGTCTTCGACGGTGCAACCCCCACGCACACGGGCAAGCCTGTCCATTGCCAAACGCGCTGCCGCATCGCCTGCCCCATCGCCACCGCCGTACCCCACTGCCCCAACATCCCATCGAGTCCGACAAAACTTTCATCGATCGAATACACCTCCACCTCAGGACTGAACTCGCGCAAAACCGCGACCACACGATCACTCATATCGCCATACAGCGCAAAATTCGACGAGAGCGCGACAATCCCATGGCGTCGCGCCACATCCTGCATCTTGAACCAGGGCGTACCCATTTTCACCCCCAGCGCCTTCACCTCGTTCGACCGCGCCACCGCACAACCGTCATTGCTGGACAACACGACGACCGGCCTGCCCTGCAAGCGCGGGTCAAAGGCACGCTCGCACGACACAAAAAAATTATTGCAATCCACCAGGGCGAACAAGGGTGAAAGACTCATACCCCGAGCTTCCTCACTACCCCCACCACCACACCCCAGACCTGCAAAGCTTCACCTTCTTTCAAATGAATAGGGGCATCCCCAGGATTTTCCGCGCGCAACGCAATCACACCTTGTTGCCAATGCAAGCGCCGGAGCACGTACTCGCTATTGACCACCGCCACCACGATATGCCCGTGCCGAGGTTCAATGGCGCGATCCACCAGCAGCTTGTCGCCTTCCAGAATGCCAGCACCACGCATGCTGTCACCTTCGACGGTGAAATAGTACGAAGCCGCAGCATGACGAACCAGGTAAGCGTTGAGATCCAACCCCATTTCGCAAGAAGCGGAAGCCGTTGAGGTAAAACCGGCCGCGACACCAAACAGCCTTTGCGTTGGCGAAACGGTCCTTCCATCGCGGGTCTGGCAAGAAAATGCCGGGTTTTGCGCATCCATAACACCCCTCAAAATACTGTATGCGCATACAGTATAGTCGAAACATCTGCCTCAGGAAACCTTTCTGAAGATTTTTTATGGCAAGCCTGAGCAGTGCAGCATTCCCGTTGCCAACAAATTTTGGCGCCCGTCGGTAGAAATAAGGGTGAGCTTGCTGTTAAACTTTGTCCGCAAAAAAACACGGTGAGCATCACAACCATCACCCCGGCAGCACAAAAAGAGGCTATGACGACGTTTCACGGCACACCCCTTTCCGCTTGGCAAAGTTTCTGCAGAAAGCTGGTTCTCGAAAGGCTGGCGCGTATTCAACGCGGAAAGCTGCGCATCACCCTCCCGAACGGACAAGACCTCGAATACGGCGATCCCGCTTCTAAGCGCATCGCCGACCTCCACGTCCACGACAACGATTTTTTTTCGCGCATTGTGCTGGGCGCCGACGTCGGACTGGGCGAAGCATATGTCGATGGTTTGTGGGACAGCACCGACGTTGCAGCTTTCTTTGCACTGCTGATCCACAATCGTGATCTGCTTGAAGACGGCAGTTTCCTCGTCACCGTTTTCTCGCGCACACTCGATCGCATTCGTCATCTGCTGCGTGACAACAGCATTCGCGGCAGTCGTCGCAACATCCACGAGCACTACGATCTCGGCAATGATTTCTATAAGACCTTCCTCGACCCCTCCATGATGTATTCTTGCGGGATTCATCACTCCCCCGATGAGTCTCTCGAGCAAGCGCAAAAAAACAAAAATCAGGCCTTCATCGATAAACTCCGAATCAGTCCAAACGATCACATTCTGGAAATCGGATGCGGCTGGGGCGGCTTCGCCGTCGAGGCAGCACGCCAGACAGGTTGTCGCGTCACGGGCATCACTATCTCTTCGGAACAGAAGGACTGGGCAAACGAACGTGTGAAACGCGAAGGACTGGCAGATCGCATCGACATTCAGCTCATCGACTACCGCAACATCGAAGGCCGCTTTGATCGCATCGTCTCCATCGAAATGCTGGAAGCGGTTGGTCACCGCTGGCTCAAACATTTTTTCTACCGTTGCGACAATCTGCTCAAACCCGGCGGTCTCATGGGATTACAAACCATCACCATCCCCTGCGAAAAATACGACGATCATCGCAAGGGGACGGACTGGATACGCAAGCATATCTTCCCCGGCGGCCATCTTCCTTCCCTCACCGCGATCCGCGAGGCGATTACCGGTCACACATCGCTCACGATTCACGACATGCAGGAAATCGGGCTGCACTATGCCGATACCTTGCGCGAGTGGCGTCATCGTTTTACAGCGCAATTACATACCATCGAATCGCTCGGGCTCGACAAGACGTTCCAGCGTAAATGGAATTATTACCTGGCTTCCTGCGAAGGCGGATTCGCCACAAAAGCCACGGGCAATGTGCAAATCGTGCTCGCTAAAAAGCCATAGCGCTTCTCGCATCGTTTTTTTCAGACAGAAATTGTTGACATACTGTGAATCAGCCGCTTCGCGTTGACACACGACTGTGGGGACGCCACAATCAAGCGCAGCGCTTCATCCCATTCACTCCAAATCGTCGACGAGGCTAAACATGATCAAACGATTCCTCTTGGCAACGATCTTTGCCATCTTCTCGCTTTCACTCGCAGGCACGGCAACAGCAGCAAGTAACACATGGACTGAAGAATGCCCGTGGTTCTACTATAGGGATCAACTCTCGCACGCGCTGCTTTCAAAGAACGAGGGATGGACTGAAAAACACGACAACAATCTGCAGCGGCTCTACTGTGGCAACGCGCGCGTCTTCACCAACACGAATGAAATGGCATGCATGTATGGCGGCGTGCACAAAGGCGGTTACCCCTACAGGTTCACCAAACCCATCCCGGAGGGCGTCACCTGTGAACGTACCGGAGAGTGCGAATTCACCTGCACCAAAGCGACAAAGCTGACGCCGCATAAAACGATGCTGAGGCCAATCAAAACCAAATAACATGCCTGTCGCCCCGACGAAGGCTGGGGTTCCGTATCCTTGTCCCAAGTGCAGTGGCTCTCAGAAAGGCACTGGATTCCAGCCTTCGCTGGAATGACGGGTTGAATTTTGCGCTTCGTTAAATAGACGGGGTTCAATAGATAACCAATGAAACCGCAATCACAACGCACACTCTTATGGCTTGGCCTCATCCTCCTGATCGTGGGCGGCGTCATCCTGTCGCCGCTCGCCTCGCTTTTGCTTGCTGCTATTGCGGCCTTGTGCGCGCTGCCAACTCTTTTCTTCGGTTCCGGATTTCAACGATTGTTCGCCTTGATCTTGCTGATGAGCGCTATCGGACTCGGTGTCATGCACTTTGGGAAAGGCAGCGGAGAACTTCAGCAATACCAGCGACGCGCGAAAGTGGACAAGACTTCTGCCTCTCCGCCCGCAGGAAAACCTTGAACTCAAGGCGAAGAACGCGTCGTCCACCATCATACGCATACGACAAGCCTTGCAAATGCGTGAGGCGTTTTGCGCCTTCAAGACGAAAAAAAACCCCGTCATTTCTGACGAGGCTTTTTATCTGAATTTTTGGGGTGGCCGACGGGGATCGAACCCGCGACAACAGGAATCACAATCCTGGACTCTACCAACTGAGCTACGGCCACCACTGAGGTTTCTCTTTCCCTTTCAATCAAGGGAACTGGCGATTATACCCAAATTTGACTGTCTTTGGCAATAATAGAACCATGTCAGCCTGGCAATCAGTGTTGCAGCAGGCCGTTAACCTTGCCCACATCGTCTTCCTTCAAAATGCCTGCGGCGGATTTGAGTTTGAGCCCGTTCATGATCGTGTCATAGCGTGCCTTGGCGAGATCCTTGCGTGCGGAGTACAGCTGTTGCTGGGCGTTCAAGACATCGATATTGATGCGCACGCCGACTTCATAGCCAAGCTTGTTGGAATCCAATGCGGACTGGCTGGAAACTTCAGCGGCTTCCAAGGCTCTCACTTGCGCCAAGCCGCTGGTCACGCCGAGAAAAGATTGCCGCGCATTTTGTGCCGCACTGCGACGCGTGTATTCGAGATCGTTACGCGCCTTGTCTTCCAGCGCAATCGCTTCGCGCACCTTGCTGCTCGTGCCAAGCCCTGCAAACAGCGGGATGCTCCATTGCACGCCAATGGAGTTGGTGTAAGGCGTATCCTGGTTCGTCGTGTCGCCGGAGTAAAGCGTCCGACTGCGTCCGGCAACCAAATCCACTGTCGGCATATGACCAGCGCGTGTCCGGGAAATTTCACGTTGCGCAATTTCGAGCGAGAGTTGCGAGCCAATCACCAGATAATTCTGCTTTTCTGCATAACTCACCCAAGTTTCGATTTTGTCAGGTTCTGGCTCCGTCATCGCAACCCCCAAACGCAAAGGGGCGATCTCGCCGGGTGGCTTGCCAATAATTTGCTGCAACGCTGTGCGCTTGACTTCCAGATCATTGAGTCCCGCCAACTCTTGTGCCACTGCAAGGTCATAGCGTGCCTGCGCTTCATGCGTATCCGTGATGGTTGTGGTGCCCACTTCGAAATTGCGCTTGGCCGATTCCAACTGTTCACTGATGGCGACTTTTTGCGCTTGCACGAAGGTGATCACGTCTTGCGCGGCAAGCACGTCAAAGTAAGCTTGTGAGACACGCAAAATCAAGTCTTGTTGTGCCTGCGCAAATGCGGCTTCACTGGCTGCAGTGGAGAGTTTCCCTTGCTGATATTGCTGAATGTTGGCCCAGTTGAACAAGGGCTGCGTCAGAGAAATGCCGTAGGTGTTTTTGTTGTAATCCGAATTGTTTCCAGGATCGTTTCTCGTGTAACTTCCAGAAGCCGCAATCGCCGGAAGCAATCCTGCGCGGCCTTGCGGCGTTTTTTCTTCTCCTGCTGCAAGACTGGCGCGCGCACTGGCGTATTGCGGATCATGCGTAAGCGCTTCCTTGTAGACTTGCATCAAATCAGCCGCCTGCACATTTGAAAACAGCATCCCCGCCGACAGTAGCAGCGTAAAACGTAATTGATGCATGTCTTTTTTGATCGCGTTTTTCGGCGTCATTTTTCACCATATCTAACAAAAAAGTGCGTACATGACTACCAGTGATCCCCTGCCGTTTTGTGTTCTGCTGGGGATGCTCTCTGGCATTCTATCAAACACTACCGGCATCGGGGGGTACCTTTTCCACCGACTGCCCATTTCCTCCCTTGCGCCTGCCCCATGCCGCCAAATCGTCGAGGTAGGTGTAGAGCACCGGCACCACCACCAGCGTCAGCAACGATGAGGTAATGATCCCGCCAATCACCGCTTGCCCCATGGGCGCGCGCTGTTCGGCACCCTCAGACATGCCAAATGCCAATGGCACCATGCCAAAAATCATGGCAAGCGTGGTCATCAGGATCGGGCGCAAGCGCACCTCGGCTGCTTTAAGCAAAGAATCATTGCGGCTCATGCCTTCTTTGCGCGCCTGATTTGCAAAATCAACCAGCAAAATTGCATTCTTTGTCACCAAACCCATCAACATGATGAAACCGATGACCGAAAAGATGTTCAGCGTTGAACGGAAAAACAGCAGGGCGAGAAACACGCCAATCAACGTCAGCGGCAAGGAAGACATAATCGTGATCGGTTGCAGGAAACTGCCAAACTGCGAAGCCAGAATCATGTAGATAAAGATGATGGCCAACATCAATGCGCTCACGGCGTAGCCAAAGGATTCCTTCATGTTCTTGGTGGCGCCGGTGACCTCCACACGATATCCCGGCGGCAGGCGCATTTGATCAAGTGATTTTTTGATGTCGGCACTCACCTGCCCGGAAGAACGCCCTACCACATTGGCGGAAATTTCAATTTCACGATTCAAATCGCGCCGGTTGATTTGATTGGCGCCTGTCGACGGGTTGATATCCGCAACCTGACGCAAGGGCACCATTCTGGGCGTACCGTCAGCATTTTGCTGTGAACTCGCAATCATCAGCCGGGAAAGATTGTCGATGTTGACCCGATCCGTAGGAGACAAGCGCACCACTACATCGTAATTTTCATCATCGGGACCACGCCAGGTACTGGCATCTTCGCCCGCAAGGAAAGGACGCAGCGCCGTGCCAATTTGCGCGACGCCCGCACCCAAATCCGCACCGAGATCGCGTTTGGGTTCGATGGAAATGCTCGGCTTCTCTGCCTTCAGGCTGGAATCGATATCCACCACACCGGGAATCTGCCGCATTCGCTGCTGCATTTCTTCTGAGATTTTTGCGAGCTGCTTCAAATCCTGCCCCAGAATGCTTTGTCGTATTTGCTTGTTGTCGCCACCAACACCCTCCATCTGCCCAACATGCGTCACGGTAATGCCCGCAATCTGCGAAAGCCGTTCACGTAACGGTACTGCAATTTGCGCCGTATTGCGATCACGCTGGTTGCGTGGCTTCAGTCGCACATATATCGACGCATAATTTTTTCCTTGCTGCGATCCGGTGTTGATCGTCACATACGTATCCAGCACTTCCGGAAATTCGCGCAGCACGATTTCCACCTGGCGCGCCTTGCTTTCCGTAAGTTCTAAAGAAGATCCCACGGGAGTATAAAAAGTCACCCCGGTTTCGGAGTAGTCAGCTTGCGGCACAAACTCCGTGCCAATCAACCCACTCACCGGAATCGCCAGGCCAAGCACAAAAGAAGCCAGCGCAATCATCAAGGTTTTCCGACGATGCTGCAAAGACCATTTCAGCAAGCGTTGGTAAGTATCCGATAGCCATTGCACAAACCGCTCAAACACCGCCAACACACGGCCAATGGTTTTTTCATACCACCCCTTGCGGATGGCGCCGTGCATATCCGGATCGTGCCACACGGAAGACAACATGGGATCCAGCGTGAAGGAGACGAACATTGAGATCAGCACCGCCACCGTGACCGTGATGCCAAACTGATGGAAAAAGCGCCCAATGATGCCGCCCATGAACCCCACCGGCAAGAACACCGCCACAATCGAAAAAGTGGTTGCCAGCACCGCCAATCCAATCTCTTGCGTACCCTCCAGCGCCGCCGTCTTGTGATCCTTGAACTTGCCATCCACTTGCATGGTCGCGTGGCGCACGATATTTTCCCGTACCACAATCGCATCGTCGATCAACAACCCAACGCACAAAGACATCGCCATCAAAGTGATCATGTTGATGGTGAAACCAAACATGTTCATGAACAGGAAAGTGCCTATCAGCGCAATCGGCAATGTCAGTCCCGTAATCACCGTCGATCGCCAGGAATTCAAAAACAGAAACACGATCAAGATGGTGAGCACGGCGCCTTCAATCAAGGTGCGCCGCACATTTTCCACGCCAACCCGAATTTGACGCGACCCATCGCGTATGACTTCAACTTTCACCCCCGGGTAGAGCGCCTTGAGTTGCGGCTTCAAATCACGCATTGCTGCTTGCAAGCCATCAATGACTTCGATGGTGTTTTGTCCTTGCGCCTTGAGAATATCCATCGCCAGCGTGCGTCGTCCGTTGTAGAGCGCCAGACTTTCCTGTTCTTCCTGTCCATCGACAATGGTCGCCACCTGCGAAAGAAAAACCGGCTGCGTGCCGCGACGCGCAACAATGATGCGCCCGAAATCGGCGGGGTTTTTGATGCGTCCCTGTACCTGTACGACTTTTTCGCTCGACAGAGATCGCACCGCCCCCGCTGGCAATTCCTGATTTTCGTTGCGCACCGCTGCGATCACCTGTTCCACTCCAATGCCTAGCGATTCCATCTCACCCGGCTTCACGTAGATCTGAATCTCGCGCTTGATACCACCGACCAATGTAACTGAGCCAACGCCGCGCACATTTTCCAGCCGTTTTTTAACCACTTGGTCGGCAACGGTCGTCAAATCGCGCATGCTGCGCTGCTTGATGCTGTCATCGTTGGAGACGGAAATGGAATAGATCGGGCGATCCGCCGGATCGTAACGCGTGACTTTGGGTTCCTTGATTTCCTTTCTGAAACCCGCTTTGACCAGCGCCACTTTTTCGCGCACATCCTGCGCGGCCTGTGCCGGGTCAACCGTCAGCACAAACTCGATAATCACGACCGACATGCCTTCGTAAGAACGGGATGTCAGCGTGTTGATGCCGTTGATGGTGTTGACCGATTCTTCAATTTTCTTGGAGATGTCCGATTCAACCGATTCCGGCGACGCGCCCGGGTATTCGGTTTGCACCACGACGATCGGAAAGGTCACATCCGGAAATTGATCAACGCTCAGTCGCTGATAGGAAAAAATCCCGAGCACCAGCAGCGCCGCCATCATCATGGTCGCAAGCACCGGGTTGTTGATGCTGAGACGGGTAAACCACATCGAGACTGTCTTTCGCTATTTGGATGAATTTTCGGAACTGGCTGCTTGTGTAAACCGTACTGGTGTGCCTGCTTGCAAATTACCGAGGTTGACTCTGACGATCAGCATCTCTTTTTCCAGACCGCTCAGTATTTCGACCGCGTTACTTTCTGCGCCATCACCATCATCGCCACTCATGCCAGGCGTCACAACGACCGGTTTGAGCACGTTGTTTTCAATCGCATACACAATCAACTTATCGCCTTCTTTTTGTACGGCGGATTGCGGGATACTCAGTACGTTTGTCTTTTTCGTGAGCGTCAGCCTGGCTTCTGCAAACATGCCCATTTTCAACAAGCCTTGGGAATTATCGACTTGTATATAGATGGGAATGGAGCGCGAACCTGCCTGAATCGATGGGTTGATGCGTTTCACCTTGCCGACCATCGCTTCCGGAAAACCTTCAATTTTCAGCGAAACTTCCTGACCAATGGCGACATTCACAATATCGCCCACCGGCACGGTCGCCTCCACTTCCATCAAGCGCAAATCCACGACTTCCAGCAGTTTGTTATCCGTCGACACTTTTTCCCCGGGTTGAATGGAGCGTGCACTGATTTGACCCGCTATCGGCGCGCGGATCACCGTGTCATTCAGCGCTTTTTGCGCCACGTCGTATGCACCACGTGCGGACTTCACGTTTGAAACAGCGATTTGATATTGGCTTTGCGCATTATCGAACGCATTTTTCGAAATGAAATTCTTTTCAAGCAATGCCTTGTTGTTGTTACGCGTTTGCGTTGCAATATCGAGCTGTCCCTGTGCCGCCTGCAAGGCACCGCGTGCTTGATCCACTTTCGCCTGATATTCGCTGGCATCCATCTTGATAAGCACTTGGCCTTGCTTGACCGTTTCACCTTCGCGCACCAGCACTTCCCGAACTTCGGCGCTGACTTTGGCTTTGATCGCAGCTTGATTCACCGCACGCAAAGTGCCCGTGAGCGGCAAGACTTTGCGCAAATCACCCAGCTTCACACGCGTAACATCGCTTGGCAAAAATTCCATCGCGGGCACGGCCTTGCCTGACGGATCCACGCCATTCGAAGCCGTCGCACGTTTTTTCATTGCGATACCAACCGTCAACGCTACCCCTGTCAACACGAGAACCGCCAGCCCCCAGCGTTTACGTCGCGCATTTGATAAATGCTGCGATGCGAGATGCGTTGCGTCCGGCAACTTCATTTGTTTGCTTTCCCTTCTTGAACCAACCCATGCAGGCAGAGATCCACCATGCTGTTCAAATACACTTCCGGGGATATCGGCTCGATCTTGCTCGCCCCGAACGAATGCTTCCACATCATCAGCATCATGACGGGCGCAATGATGACTTGCGTGATGTGATGCGAATCCACCCTGCGAAATTCTCCCTGCGCCATCCCGCGTTCCAACAAACCAGCAATCATTGTCATGCCGCGCGAAATGAATTCCTTGTGATAGAACTCCGCCAACTCGGGAAAATTGCCCGATTCAGACAGGACCAACTTGCTTAGGCCAGCCAAGCGCGTGTTGCCAATCTGTTCCCACCAGCCGTGAATGATGTAGCGGAACAATTCGATGCTGTCTGCCATTTTGTTTTTCACGATATCTTCCGCGGCCTCTAGTTTGGGCAGCAAGGTTTCGCGCACCACCGCCTTGAATAATTCTTCCTTGCCGGAGAAATATAAATAGAGCGTTCCTTTAGAGACGCCGGCCTTTTTAGCAACATCTTCCAGACGCGTTGCGGCAAAGCCTCGCTCCACAAACAATTCAAGCGCCGCTTCGAGTAATTCACCAGGACGGGCTTCCTTGCGCCGCTCCCACCGTGGTTGTGTGTGTTTTATGGGTTGCATATCAATTTATCAACCTCCAGTTACTTACTTTTGAGTCAGTAATATATGTCTGTGCTGGATTGTCGTCAATCAATATGCTTGTTAAAAAAATCATTTGTTACAAAACATCAAGCCTGCCAGAAGTGTTTCCCGTTAGAATTGCCATTCAACAATATGTTTCCTGATCAACTATGCATGGGCTAATCAAGTGGTTGCACAATTGCTTAAGATCACACTGGCTGTGGGGATTGGCTGGACTTGCTGTCATCCTCGTCGGAATTGCCACTATTGTCAGTTTGAATGGCAACGCAACGCCGCAATATAGAACGGCCAAAGTCGAAAAAGGCAGCATCACCGCCAGCGTGGCCGCCTCCGGCACTCTGAGTCCCGTCGTATCGGTTCAAGTCGGCTCCCAAATCTCCGGACAAATCAAGGAACTGTACGCCGACTTCAACACCGAAGTGAAGCAAGGGCAACTCATCGCCCAGATCGACCCTGAAACCTATCAATACAAAGTTCGTCAGGCGCAAGCGGATCTGGATGCGTCGCGCGCGCAAGTCATGATGCAACGCGCCGAGGCAGCACGCCATGCGGTAAACGCTGCGAATGCCAAGCGCGATTATGATCGCAACGAACAGCTGTATCAAAAAGGGTTCATCTCCATCGGCGCGCGTGACACGTCCCACACCAACTTCAGCGCCCTCGCGGAGCAAGCCAAAAGTGCACAGGCACAGGTGGCTGTCGCAGAATCCAGCATCAAGCAAAAAGCCGCGGCGCTCGCACAGGCCAAAGTTGATCTGGAACGCACGGCCATTCGCGCACCGGTCGATGGCGTCGTGATCAAGCGCAGCGTGGATCGCGGGCAAACCGTTGCGGCGAGTTTGCAGGCACCGGAACTTTTCATCATCGCGGAAAACCTCACTGACATGCAGGTGGATACCTCCATCGATGAAGCGGAAATTGGTCGTGTCCGTGAGGGACAAAAGGCCAGCTTCACGGTTGACGCTTTCGCAGGACGCACATTTGAGGGCACCGTCAAGCGCATCCGAAAATCTGCGCAAACGGTTTCCAACGTCGTCACTTACATGGTGGAGCTTGCCACCGAAAATCCAGACAAAATCCTTTTGCCGGGCATGACAGCCAACGTACGCATTGTGACTGATACGCGTGACAATGTACTGCGCGTGCCAAATGCAGCACTGCGTTTTCGTCCGGCAAATGCCAGCAGAAAAAAAGCCGGGGCACCCAATACAGCCGAAAATAAGCGTGGCACCCTTTCCGGAAACATTTATTTGTCGGGAGAAGGGAAGGAACCCAAAAAATTAAGCGTGCAAGTTGGTTTGACAGATGGAACGATGACCGAAGTCAGTTCCCCTGAACTCAAAGAGGGTATGGAGGTCATCATCAGCACTGCCAACCAATCCGGCAACAATACCTCCACCACGCGCCCCGTGGGCCCACGGATGTTTTAAACTCACATCGGGCGCAAACCATGACAGCGCTAATCCAAACCCGCAACATCACCAAAGAATATGTGATGGGCGAGCATCGCGTCTATGCACTACGCAATGTTTCCATCCGAATTGATGAAGGCGAGTTCGTGGCCATCATGGGCGCGTCCGGTTCCGGGAAATCCACCTTCATGAATTTGCTGGGCTGCCTGGATTTGCCTACGTGCGGCGATTATTTTCTGGCTGGGGAAGAAGTTTCTCACCTCAACAACGATGCGCTTGCAACCATCCGCAATCGCCGCATCGGTTTCGTCTTCCAGCAATTCAATCTCTTGCCGCGCACTTCCGCACAGGAAAACGTTGAACTGCCACTCCTGTACGCCAACGTTCCGCCTGCCGAGCGCAAGGAACGTGCGCTGACACGCCTTGCGCAAGTCGGTCTGGGTGATCGTACACAGCACAAACCGGCAGAACTTTCCGGCGGCCAACAACAACGGGTTGCCATTGCGCGCGGCCTGGTGAACAATCCTTCACTGATCCTGGCGGACGAACCCACTGGCGCACTAGATTCCCGCACCAGCGTGGAAATCATGGCGCTGCTCCAGCAACTCAGCCATCAAGGCATGACCATCGTGATCGTGACCCATGAACGCGAAATTGCGGATTTTGCAGCGCGCATCATTACATTTCGTGATGGCCAAGTCATCAGCGATGTCATCAACGAAGCAAAAGACGCAGAAACCGCGCTTGCTGACATGCCACTCACGGGAGGCGCGCCATGAATCTGATGGCCACGCTACGCATCGCCATCAACGCATTGCGATTGAACAAGATGCGCTCATCGTTGACGATGCTTGGCATAATCATTGGCGTGGCGGCCGTCATTGTGATGATCGCCGTTGGCGGCGGCGCACAAGCGCGCATCCAGAACCAAATCAAAAGCCTGGGCTCGAACCTGATGATTCTTTTACCGGGATCGACGACAGCTTCCGGTGTGAGGCTGGGCTCTGGTGCGAGCCAAAACCTGACCGAAGATGACGCCATCGCCATCACGAAGGAAATTTCGGAAGTGCAATTCGCCGCACCGACCAATCGTGGTGGTGCGCAAATGATCGCCGGTAACAACAACTGGTCCACACAGATACAGGGGGTCACAACAGAATTCTTTGATGTGCGCGAGTGGCCGCTCGCTACGGGACGCATGTTCGAACAGGCGGAAGTCGCAGGTTCCGCAAAAGTGGTCATCCTCGGGCAAACGGTCGCATCACAATTGTTTGGCGATGCTGATCCGCTTGATCAAACGGTTCGCATCAAGAACGTGCCTTTCACGGTCATTGGCATTGCCATGCGAAAGGGGCAGAACATGATGGGGCAAGATCAGGATGACATCGCAATGGTTCCCCTCTCGACGCATCGCAACCGCCTATTCGGCACCACGCAGGGCAAGTTGCGGCGTGTGGGCGTGGTTCTGGTCAAAGTATACGAAGGCGAGAGCATGAAGGATGCGGAAGAAAAAATTCGCGATTTGATGCGACAACGACAGCGCACACAACCAGGGCAGGAAGACGCTTTCACCATCCGCAATCTCACTGAAATCTTGCAGGCGCAAGAAGAATCCTCTCGCATCATGGCACTGCTGCTCGCTGCCGTGGCGTCCGTATCGCTGGTCGTCGGCGGCATCGGCATCATGAATATCATGCTCGTCTCGGTCACGGAACGCACCCGCGAAATCGGTTTGCGCATGGCGGTGGGTGCGCGCAGTCGCGATATTCTCAACCAATTCCTCGTTGAAGCCGTCACCCTATCACTCATTGGCGGATTCGTCGGCATCATCGTCGGCGTCAGCGGTTCATTCATTATTGGCAAATTCGCCGGATGGGCGACGCTGCTATCAGCGAAAGCCATATTACTGGCCGTCGGTTTTTCTGCCGCCATTGGCATTTTCTTCGGCTTTTATCCAGCACACAAGGCATCCAAATTACTGCCCATTGAAGCCCTGCGTTATGAATAAGGCTTGTTGATGCCTTTCCAACGCGACCTGAAACGCAAGCGGAGGATGGGAGAAAAACGCAAAACCGCATCGTGAAGCGCTACAATAGCCACCTTTACGCTAACCACCATTCGAAACATGGATCTCGCCCTTGCCCTCAAGGCATTCCTCATGGGTCTCGTCGAAGGCTTTACGGAATTTTTGCCCATTTCATCGACTGGCCATTTGATCCTTGCCGGCAGCCTGCTGGAATTCAACGGCGAAAAAGAAAAGGTATTCAACATCGCCATTCAGTCCGGTGCCATGCTGGCAGTGTTGTGGGAATATCGCGTAAAAATCTGGTCTGTCGCAAGCAGTTTGAACAAGGATGTAGCCGCGCGAAAATTCGCACTGAATCTGTTGATCGCCTTTCTTCCAGCGGGCATCGCTGCCCTGCTCTTTTCGCGAATGATCAAGGAATGTCTGTTTTCGCCTATACCGGTTGCCTTGGCATTCATCATCGGCGGGGTCGTGATTCTGCTGATTGAGCGCCATCACAATAAACATCCCATCGCCTATCGCATCAATTCCGTCGACGAAATGACGCCACTCGATGCGTTCAAGGTTGGCTGCATGCAGGCGCTGGCACTGATTCCCGGCACCAGCCGCTCCGGCGCGACCATTATCGGCGGCTTGTTGTTTGGCATGTCGCGCAAAGCGGCGACGGAATTTTCATTTTTTCTCGCGATTCCCACACTATTTGCAGCAGGCGTTTATTCGCTGATCAAGGAACGTGCTTTGCTGTCCGTGGCAGATTTGCCGATGTTCGGCATTGGCGGCATCGCCGCTTTCATTTCTGCTTTCCTGTGCGTGCGCTGGTTGCTGCGCTACATCAGCACCCACGACTTCACCGTGTTTGCCTGGTACCGGATTGGCTTCGGCATTTTCGTGATCATCAGCGCGTGGCAGGGCTGGGTGGTGTGGGTGGAGTAAAAAAATAGGGTCAGAGTTTTTTTACGCGAAGCGTAAATTACTCTGACCCTATTTTTTCCGCCCTCAGTTTTTCCTTCTTCCCACTCCCTACTTGCCCTCTTCACCCTTCGCCAAAAACGCCACCACCTCTTCCAACTCGCGGGTACGTTTAAACGGCGGCAAGCTTTGCCAGATGCGACGACCATACTGCTTCGTGATGAGGCGCGGGTCACAAATCATCAGCACGCCGCGATCCGCTTCGTCGCGTATCAAGCGTCCAGCACCTTGCTTGAGATTGATGATCGCTTCTGGCAATTGATAATCCATGAAACCGCTCAAACCATTTTTTTCCATGGCAGCGACGCGCGCTGCCAGCACGGGATCATCGGGCGGCGCAAACGGCAATCGATCAATGATCACCACCGACAAAGCTTCCCCGCGTACATCCACCCCTTCCCAAAAACTCTGGCTACCGACCAGCACGGCATTGCCCGCTTCACGGAAGCGGTCAAGCAATTCCGTTCTTCCGCCTTCGCCTTGCACCATCAGAGGATAGCTTTTACCGCTGGCTTTGAAGGCTTCACGCAATCGCTCACCCATGCGATTGACCGCACGCAGCGTGGTGCACAACAAAAACACGCTGCCACCTGCCGCTTCAATCACGGGTAGCGCCGCGTCCACCACGGCATCGGTGTAAGCGGGCGAATTCGGCTCGGGCAATCCTGTCGGAACATACAACAATGACTGCTGCTGGTAATCGAATGGACTCGGCCAGGTTTGCGCCCGTTCGTTACCCAGCCCCATCTGCGAGGTGAAGTAATGGAAGTCGTCCTTGACCGCCAGCGTCGCCGAAGTGAAAATCCACGCGCGGGGCGTACCTTCGCGCTGCTTGGTGAAAATCGGTGCAATCGATAAAGGGGTTTGATGTAAATGCAACGACATCGAAAACGCTTCGACCCACAACACCGTTTCGACATCATTTTTTTCTTCGCCTTGTACTGACGCCGACATTGTGTGCCAACGATCCAGCGTATCGAGCAAGAGCACCGCACGGTTGCGACATTGCGCAATTGTCTCCGCACGCTCTGCTTGCGATTCAAGCGTCACAATCAATGGCTTGAACACTTCACGCAGCGCTTCAAGTACGGGATAAAACGTGCTCGACGGTGCGATCTGGCTCACAGCGAGCCGTGCGAAATCCTGCGGAAATGTCAGGCGCAAATCGCGCGCCGCTTTTTCGACCGGGGCTATCGCTTCCGCCCATTTCGCGCCGTCACGTGCATGCGCCAACCCCTCAGCCAGCACATCGCGACACAATTCCAGAATTTGTGAGGTCGATACCGTTTCACCAAAAAACAGTGACGCCGTATCCGGCAATTGATGGGCTTCATCGAAAATCACGGTATTGGCCGTCGGCAGCAATTCCGCGACGCCACTGTCTTTCAAAGCGACATCAGCGAAGAAGAGATGGTGATTGACCACCACCACATCAGCTTGCTGGGCTTCGCGGCGCGCCTTCATCACAAAACAGTCCTGGTAGTACTGGCATTCCGATCCCAGACAGGTGTCGCGCGTGGACGTCACCAGATTCCATAACATGGCATTTTCTGGCACGGAGGGCAGTTCAGATTTATCACCGGTTTGTGTGGTTTTTGAAAAACGTGAAATGGCACGCAAATAGCCGACATCTTCTCGCGATGTGAGGCGATTATTGTGAATTGTGCGTTCCAGATGAAAAGGGCAAAGATAGTTGCTGCGCCCTTTGAGCAAAGCCACGGTTACCGGCGCATTCAAGGCTTTGCGAACTGTCGGGATATCCCGCAAAAAAAGCTGGTCTTGCAGATTTTTTGTGCCGGTCGAAAGAATGACTTTGCCACCCCACAACAGTGCTGGCACCAGGTAAGCGAAGGTTTTCCCGGTTCCCGTACCCGCTTCGGCAATCAAGACTTCAGCGCCTTCGATAGCCCTAGCAACCGCTTTGGCCATGTCGACTTGCGAAGCGCGCTGGCGAAAAGTGGTCACCGCGCCAGCCAGAGGGCCTTGCGGGGCAAAAAACTGTTCGAGACTGGCATCATGTGCTCTGCCATGCGCCTCGGAATGATCGTTGCTCAAAGAGGAAACCACCCTGCTTAAAGTTGTAACAAACGGTTCGCACCAAACCCCGCATGTTACACCAAGCCACCCTGTTTCTTTTCCGTCGAATTATTGTGATGCGGCGCAAAACCCTGCAAGATTTTTTTGTTATGATGCACCATTCTTAAGGCTGTACCCAGCCACCTTCCAGATTGGCATGAAGCACCAGTACATCATCGAAGCCAGCACCGGCCAGCATATCGGGGACCGCAAGGAACAGCAGGATCGTGTTGCCTTGCTTTCCGCGCCAAGAGCCCCGGGGTATGTACTGGCCGTCCTGGCTGACGGTATGGGAGGCAGCAAAGGGGGCGCCATGGCGGCCGAACAAGTCATTCACACGGCCAAGCTGTTGATGTCTGAATTCTCCCCGCTCACCCACACGGTTGAGTCCCTGCTGCAAACCCTTACCAAAGAAGCACACACGGTCATCAATCTGATTGGTTTCGCAGCCAACAATCGTCCCCACACTACTTTCGTTGCACTGATGCTCACGCCAGAGAGAAAAGCCATCTGGGCGCATGCTGGCGACTCGCGACTGTACCGACTGCACGGCGTCAACATGAAGGAGCACACCATTGATCACTCTCATGTCGAATTGCTGGTTCAAAAGGGTGAAATTACCCGTGAGAAAGCCAAAACGCACCGTATGGCCAACCTGCTGTTGAATGGCTTGGGAGGCAATACCGAACCCTTCGTCACCATCGGCCGCTATGAAGACTTGAAACCGGACGACGCTTTTCTGCTCTGCTCGGACGGACTGTGGGCGCACTTCGGCGATCTGGAATTTGCCCCGCTTATCATGGTCAAAACACCGCGTGAGGCATCGGAAGAACTGATCAAAAAAGCACGCCAGCGCGCCGAAGGGCAAGGGGACAACTGTTCGCTCATCATCATCAAACTGGTATCACCAGAATCCAAGACGGCAGCAGACAAGAAACTCACCCCCACGCGCAGCCGATCCTCTGCCACGCGTATGCGTGCCGAGAGAATGGGCAACACCACCCGGCGACGCAAGCAAAGCTATAAGTAATTTACTTACCTGAAGCGGGTGCCGCTGCGGGTGACGTTGCTGCAGATGTTGGCACTGGCGTTGACGCAGCCGTTGCGCTTGCCTCAAGACTGCTGGCTCCTGCACTGCTTGCGGAAGATGCATTGGCCTTGATCGCTTTGGCGCGCTTGGCTGCCTGTGCCGCTTTTTTCTGGCGGCGACGTTCGGTTCGCGCTCTTTTTTCAATAACCTTTTGCCGAACGGCTTCCCGATCTTCTTGCTTCTTTTTAAAAGCCGCTTCATTGTCAGCTCGCTTTTGTTCTGGCGTACGGTCTGAGGCCACGCCCGCACCCTTCAAGCGTTTCTCCTCAAGCGCGGCCTCTCGTTTGGAAGCAGCCTCATGCCGCTTGAAGCGCTGCGCCTCCAGTTCAATGGGGCGAATTTCAGCAAGTGCCAAGCGGCGACGTTCCTTGGCGTCTCTTATGCATTTGTTTGCAAAGAACGTCTTGTAACACGCCTTTTCATCCGCCTTGAATATGGCTTCGATACCTTGCTTGCCCTTTTTGACATCCGCAATCGCATTGCTGGCCTGTTCCAGCGACGTAATACTTTGCGCGGGATACCGTGCCAACAGCGTCGAAGGCGTGTAATCAGCACTGGGCGCAATGTCAGGCGCAGCAGAAGACACCGGCGCGGCGACCGGCACCGAAGCGACATCCTGCCCAAAAACCGGCACGACCATGCATACCAGCGCGCAAACCAGTACGCCACGCACCCCGCTGAATAAACCCAAACACTTCATGTTCATATTTTTTCACCGCCCACAAGTTTGCCAATTATCTTGCGCACATCACGCCTATCAATAGTTCAAGGATCGTCCATCGACTGCCAACGCAGCTTCCCGCATCGCTTCTGACAAGGTTGGGTGCGCATGGCATATCCGTGCAATATCTTCCGCCGTTGCGCGAAACGCCACCGCCATCACGGCTTCACCAATCAACTCGGACGCCATCGGCCCCAGAATATGCACCCCCAGCACTTCATCCGTCGTCGCATCCGCCAACACTTTGACCATGCCAACCGTGTCACCCATCGCCCTGGCGCGTCCGTTCGCCAAAAACGGAAACGTTCCGACTTTATAAGCCACACCGGTCGCTTTCAATTGCTGTTCATTTCGACCAACCCACGCAATTTCAGGCGCAGTATAAATGACCCAGGGAATCGTGTTGAAATCCACATGGCCGCGCTGACCGGCAATGCGTTCGGCTACCGCCATGCCTTCTTCCTCTGCCTTGTGCGCCAGCATCGGGCCACGCACCACATCGCCAACGGCCCAGACATTCGGCAAATTGGTTCGGCAGTTAGCGTCCACCCCGATGAAGCCGTTTTCATCCATGCCCAGGCCGACACTTTCTGCGTTCAAGCCCGACACGTTTGGCATGCGGCCAATCGAGACTATCAGACTATCGAAAACAGCCGTCTTGGTCTTGTTCTGCAAATCGGTGTATTCCACCGTCACACCCTTCTTGCTGGTGTTCACCTTACCGATGCTGACGCCAAACTCAAACACCAACCCCTGGCGGATAAACTGTCTGTGCGCTTCTTCGGCAATTTGCCGATCCACCGCCGGCAGAAACTCAGCCATGGATTCCAGCAAGGTGACTTCCGCACCAAGGCGTCGCCACACGCTGCCGGTTTCCAGTCCGACGACACCCGCGCCGACAATACCCAGTTTTTTTGGCACAACCGACATGGACAGTGCACCAACGTTCGAGAGCACCTTTTGTTCATCGAAAGGCATGTCCAGTAAAGGGCGCGGACTGGAACCCGTCGCAATAACGACATGCGTGCCGGTAATGATTTCTTCCGTTTGCCCCGTGACGCGAACGCAGTAACGTCCCTCTTTCGCTTCGGCAAAAGCACCCCAACCATGAAAAAAGGTAACGCCATTCTTACGAAACAGATAAAGAATGCCGTCGTTGTTTTGGCGAACGATGTCGTTCTTGCGCGTGATCATGCACTCCAGGTTCAGTCCCAGCACGGTGATCTCAACGCCATGCGCCGCAAAAGTATGCGCCGCATGTTCGTAATGATCCGAGGACTGCAGCAAGGCTTTGGAAGGAATACACCCTGCGTTTGTACAGGTGCCTCCCGGCGCTGATTTTCCCTTGCTGTCCGTCCATGCATCGACACACGCCACCGTAAAACCCAATTGCGCAGCACGAATGGCTGCAATGTAACCACCGGGACCTGCGCCAATCACGACAACATCAAAATGCTTGTCCATGAGATCAGTCTCCAATCCATTCAACCAGTCAACCAGCACTGAACAACTTTGATAAAAGCCGCATTAAATATCCAGAAGCAAGCGCGCAGGATCTTCCATCGCATCCTTCATCGTCACGAGCGCTTGCACCGCTTCCCGACCATCGATCAAACGGTGATCGTAAGAGAGCGCCAGATAATTCATGGGGCGAATCACAATCTGGCCGTTTTCGACCACCGGGCGATCCTTGGTGGCATGAATGCCGAGAATCGCGGATTGCGGCGGGTTGATGATGGGTGTAGACAGCATCGAAC